>NZ_FMWU01000028.1 GCF_900103195.1 Methylobacterium sp. UNC378MF
ATGGGCAAGGAAAAGTTCTCCCGCACCAAGCCGCACTGCAACATTGGCACGATTGGTCACGTTGACCACGGCAAGACGTCTCTGACGGCGGCGATCACGAAGGTTCTGGCTGAGACGGGCGGGGCGACGTTCACGGCCTACGACCAGATCGACAAGGCTCCGGAGGAGAAGGCGCGCGGGATCACGATCTCGACGGCGCACGTGGAGTACGAGACGCAGAACCGTCACTACGCGCACGTGGATTGCCCCGGCCACGCCGACTACGTGAAGAACATGATCACGGGCGCGGCGCAGATGGACGGCGCGATCCTGGTGGTGTCGGCGGCCGACGGCCCGATGCCGCAGACCCGCGAGCACATCCTTCTGGCGCGCCAGGTCGGCGTTCCGGCGCTGGTGGTGTTCCTCAACAAGGTCGACATGGTCGACGACGAGGAGCTTCTGGAGCTGGTCGAGCTGGAGGTGCGCGAGCTTCTCTCGAAGTACGACTTCCCCGGCGACGACATCCCGATCACCAAGGGCTCGGCGCTGATGGCGCTGGAGGACAAGGAGCCGAAGATCGGCAAGGAGGCCGTTCTGGCGCTGATGGCGACGGTGGATGCCTACATCCCGCAGCCGGAGCGTCCGATCGACCTGCCGTTCCTGATGCCGATCGAGGACGTGTTCTCGATCTCGGGCCGCGGCACGGTCGTGACGGGCCGGGTCGAGCGCGGGATCGTGAAGGTCGGCGAGACGGTGGAGATCGTCGGCATCCGCGACACGCAGACCACGACGGTCACGGGCGTGGAGATGTTCCGCAAGCTGCTCGACCAGGGCCAGGCGGGCGACAACGTCGGGGTGCTGCTGCGCGGCACGAAGCGCGAGGACGTGGAGCGCGGCCAGGTCGTGTGCAAGCCGGGTTCGGTGAAGCCGCACTCGAAGTTCAAGGCCGAGGCCTACATCCTGACCAAGGAGGAGGGTGGCCGTCACACGCCGTTCTTCACCAACTACCGGCCGCAGTTCTACTTCCGCACGACGGACGTGACCGGGATCTGCACGCTTCCCGAAGGCACCGAGATGGTGATGCCGGGCGACAACGTGACCATGGACGTGGCGCTGATCGTGCCGGTGGCCATGGAGGAGAAGCTGCGCTTCGCCATCCGCGAGGGCGGCCGCACCGTCGGCGCCGGCGTCGTCGCCGCCATCAACGACTGAACCTGTACGGTCCGGGGCGGCGTCACGCGCCGCTCCGCCTCTCCCGCGCCGGCCTCCGACTCGAAGGAGGCCGGCGTTGCTGTTTCGGGTCGCCGGTCAGTCTCACCGGAGCCGCCGCGCGGCGCTCGTCGCGCTGGATCCCGGATCAGGGTCCGCTCTCGCTCCACCTTTGCGGGGAAGGGGCAGCGCAGGACAGAGCGCCATCCCTGTCCCGGGCGCATGCGGCGCCAGCGGAATGGGTCCCGGGACCCGGCGGCAGGAGGCGCCGCGAAAGCGGCTCTCCTGCGCCTCCGATCATCCCTATGCGTCGGGTAACCCCTTGCAAGCCGGGCCGCGATGAGGCATTGGGCGGTGCGCTAGGAGTGTAGCTCAACTGGTCAGAGCGCCGGTCTCCAAAACCGGAGGTTGCGGGTTCGAGTCCCTCCACTCCTGCCAGACATTCAGCCCGATCCCGCGCGGTGGCCCGGTCGACAAGCCGGGGGAGTTGCGCTAGAGCGGGCGCAATCCGAGATCTGAAGCGACCGTCGGTGCGGGCCCATCCGGGTCCTCGGCGCCGACATTCGCATTCCCGGATGCGGTCTCTGCCTCGGGGCCGAACACGCACAGACACTGGCGCCATGGCATCGAACGAAGCGACCAAGAAGGTGGACCTGGTGCGCGGCGCAGCCCGCGGCCCCGCGAATCCGCCGCCGGCCCGGCCGGCGACGCCGGCTCGCGCGCCGCAGAAGCGCGCCACGCCCGGCGAGTTCTTCGCGCAGGTCCGCGACGAGGCCCGCAAGGTGACGTGGCCCACCCGCCGGGAGACCACGATCACGACGATCATGGTGTTCGTGATGGTCGTGGCCGCAAGCCTGTTCTTCACGGTCGTGGACCAGGCCCTGCGCTTCGTGGTCGGCCTGATCCTGGGCGTCTGAATCGGAGGCGTCTGAGGGCGGCTCGCCGTCGATCGGGGGAGGCCCCGCGGACTTGTCGGAGTTGAACGGAACCGTGTCGAAGCGCTGGTACATCGTCCACGCCTACTCGAACTTCGAGAACAAGGTCGCCCAGTCCATCAAGGACCAGGCGGCCCAGCGCGGGCTGACCGAGCTGTTCGACGAGGTGATGGTCCCGACCGAGAAGGTCGTGGAGGTGCGCCGCGGCCGGAAGGTCGATGCCGAGCGCAAGTTCTTCCCCGGCTACGTCCTGGTGAAGTGCGACCTCACCGACGAGGTCTACCACCTCATCAAGAACACCCCGAAGGTCACGGGCTTCCTCGGTGCCGACAAGTCGAAGCCGGTTCCGATCCCCGATGCCGAGGCCGAGCGGATCAAGGGCCAGGTCGCCGAGGGCGTCGACCGGCCGAAGCCCTCGATCTCCTTCGAGATCGGCGAGACCGTCCGGGTCGCCGACGGCCCGTTCGCCAGCTTCAACGGCACCGTCGAGGAGATCGACGATGCCCGGTCCCGCCTCAAGGTGGCTGTGTCGATCTTCGGCCGCGCGACTCCGGTGGAGCTGGAATACGCCCAGGTCGAGAAGGCCTGAGCTTCCTGATTTCGGCGGCCCTGAGGCCGCCGCATCATTCCGGCCATCGCTGAGCGACGGCCGCGAACTTGCCCCATCCTCCTGAGGTTGGGGCATCATCCGCGGGAGATCCGCCCGGCCTCGCCTCCGGGATTCACGGCTCGCACCGCGACCTGCAACCGTCCGACCCGCCGCGCTTCAGGCCGCGTGGGGGCGGATTCTCATTGGGAGCAGTCCCATGGCGAAGAAGATCACGGGCTACGTGAAGCTTCAGGTCCCGGCCGGCGCAGCGAACCCGTCGCCGCCGATCGGTCCCGCGCTCGGTCAGCGCGGCCTCAACATCATGGAATTCTGCAAGGCCTTCAACGCGAAGACCGCGCAGATGGAGAAGGGCACCCCGATCCCGGTGATCATCACCGCGTATCAGGACCGCTCCTTCACCTTCGAGATGAAGCAGCCCCCGGTCACCTTCTTCCTGAAGAAGGCCGTCGGCCTGAAGATCGGCAAGAAGCCGGCCTCCGGCTCGAAGACCCCCGGCAAGGGTCCGACCGTCGGCAAGATCTCCGAGGCGCAGCTGCGCGAGATCGCCGAGAAGAAGATGCCCGACCTCAACTGCGACTCGATCGAGTCGGCCGTTGCCATGATCCGCGGCTCCGCCCGGGCCATGGGCCTCGAAGTCACGGCCTGAGGGAGGAGATCATGGCTAAGGAAGGCAAGCGCATCCGCGCCGCCCGCGAGGGCATCGAGGTCACCAAGCTCTATCCCCTCGACGAGGCGATCAAGCTGGTGAAGGAGCGGGCCACCGCGAAGTTCGACGAGACCGTCGAGGTCTCGATGAATCTCGGCGTCGATCCCCGTCACGCGGACCAGATGGTCCGCGGCGTCTGCAACCTGCCGAACGGCTCCGGCCGGACGGTGCGCGTGGCGGTCTTCGCCCGCGGCGCCAAGGCGGACGACGCCAAGGCCGCGGGTGCCGACATCGTCGGCGCCGAGGATCTCCTGGAGATCGTGCAGAGCGGCAAGATCGAGTTCGATCGCTGCATCGCGACCCCCGACATGATGCCGCTGGTCGGCCGTCTCGGTAAGGTGCTGGGCCCGCGCGGCCTGATGCCGAACCCGAAGGTCGGCACCGTCACCATGGACGTGAAGGGTGCCGTGGCCGGCGCCAAGGGCGGCTCCGTGGAGTTCCGCGTCGAGAAGGCCGGCATCGTCCATGCCGGCGTCGGCAAGGTCTCGTTCGACGCCGACAAGCTGGTCGAGAACATCAAGGCCTTCGCGGACGCGGTCGCCAAGGCCAAGCCCGCCGGCGCCAAGGGCACCTACGTCCAGCGCATCGCCGTCACCTCGACGATGGGCCCCGGCGTGAAGGTCGAGCCGAACACCGTGCTCACCGCCTGACGCAAGGCGAATCGTCCACGCGGCGCAGCGCCCGGCCGGAAACGGCCGGGCGTTTTCTGTTGCGGGGGCGACAATGGAGCGGCCGCCCGGGACCCTGCCACCGCTTGCCGCAGAGCGGCACCATGTCCCTCACGCCATTCTTAACTCCGGAGGGGGGCGCCAACCGGCACGGCTGTGCTAGATATCCCATCATGCGATGCACCCTGACGGTCACCTCCAAGCGACGCATCCTGTGCGTCTTTCCCGCCTACACGCCGTCCTTCGGGACATTCTCCCATGCCTACCCGCTAATGGGCGGGGTGAAGGCGTTCATGCCGCCGCAGGGGCTGCTGCTGATCGCGGCCTACATGCCGGAGGCGTGGGAATGCCGGTTCATCGATGAGAATATCCGCCGCGCGGGTCCGGCCGATTTCGCCTGGGCGGACGCGGTCTTCGTCTCCGGCATGCACATCCAGGAGCCGCAGATCCACGACATCCGCGACCGCGCTCACGCGGCCGGCAAGGTCACGGTGCTGGGCGGCCCCTCCGTCTCGGGGGCGCCCGAGAAGTATCGTGATTTCGACTACCTCCATATCGGCGAGATCGGCGATGCCACCGATCAGCTCGTCGCGCGCCTCGACGCCGACCTCACGCCGCCGCCCGCCCAGATGGTGCTGGAGACGAAGGACCGACTCGCCCTCGCGGATTTCCCGGCCCCGGCCTACGAGGCGGCGCCGCTCAAGCGCTACCTGATCGGCTCCCTGCAATTCTCGTCGGGCTGTCCCTATCGCTGCGAGTTCTGCGACATCCCGCAGCTCTACGGCCGCCAGCCGCGCCTGAAGAGTCCGGAGCAGATGTGCGCCGAACTCGACGCCATCATCAGCCAGCCGGGCCATCCGGCGGTGGTCTACTTCGTCGACGACAATTTCATCGGCAATCGCAAGGCGACCCGCGAGATGCTGCCGCATCTCGTCGAATGGCAGAAGAAGAACAATTACCCGCTGCAGTTCGCCTGCGAGGCGACGCTGAACATGGCCAAGCAGCCCGAGATCCTCGAGCTGATGCGGCAGGCGAACTTCATGACGGTGTTCGTCGGCATCGAGACGCCGGAGGCGGAGGCGCTCAAGGGCATCGACAAGACCCACAACGCCGCAGTGCCGATGTACGAGGCGATCGAGACCCTCAATTCCTACGGGCTCGAGGTGACCTCGGGCATCATCCTGGGCCTCGATTCCGACACCGACAAATCCGAGCAGAACCTGATCGACTTCATCGACCGCTCGGCGATTCCGGTCCTGACCATCAACCTGCTCCAGGCCCTGCCCAAGACCCCGCTCTGGGACCGGCTAGAGCGCGAAGGCCGGCTCCTCCACGATGCCAGCCTGGAATCGAACGTCCTGTTCAAGCGCCCCCACGATTCCGTGGTCAGCAGCTGGCGGCGGGCGATCGCGCATGCCTACGATCCGGAGAGGATCTTCGAGCGTTTCAAGCACCAATGCGCGGTGACCTATCCGAACCGGATCACCACGCCGACCGCCGGCAAGCTGACCTTCACCAACCTGCGCCGGGGTCTGATCCTCGGCTTCAACATCATCACCCGGGTCGGGATCTTCTCGGACTATCGCAAGCCGTTCTGGAGCGCGGCCGGCTACGCGCTGAAGCGGGGGCAGATCGAGGCCGTGTTCAACATGGGCTTCGTCGCCCATCACCTGATCCGCTTCACCCGCGAGGCCCTGCGCGGCGAGCACAACGCCTCCTTCTACGCCGCCAAGGCCGCGGAGGCGAAGGAAGCCCGCGACCGGAGCTGGTGGGAGGCCGCGAGGCGCAAACTGGTTCCCGAGCGCGAGGCGGCGTAGTTTGGATCCCGAATGCGACGACCCGCGGACCGGCCTCGAGGTTCGGCAGGCCATCGGCAGGCCGGAGGTGCGGCCGGTGCGACGGACATGCCGGTCTTGACCTCATCCTGAGGTGGCGGAGCGCAGCGGAGGCCTCGAAGGAGGCCTCCAGGGATCGCAGCGGGTTCTGGAGCCCTCGTTCGAGGCCCGCTGAAGCGGGCACCCCAGGATGAGGTGGAGGATTGGATATCGGTCGGTCTTGACCGACCCGCGTTCGAGATCCGGCTGTCGGAGAGGTCATCGTGCGGCGGACGGGGCCGCGGGACGCGCCTGAACCGCTTACCCATGCGTCTCGGGCTCTTCTCCTGCGCAAGTCCTTGCCTGCGGCGGAAAAGTCGCGCTTCGGCCCTTGGCAGGTGGCTTGCTAGGCTCTATACACCGCGCCTCACGCATTTCATCCTCACGGAAGGAGAACGGCCAATCGGCCGGTTTCCGCTCGAAATGTCGCCCGGGCAACCGGGTGGCAAAGGCCGGCAGGATCCAGGGGGCGACGAGCCCCGCGGAGCCTTGTCCGGCCATGTCCTGTCCGAGACTGCAGGTGCCGGTTCGCCGGCTTAATCCGCCAGCCTGCACAGACGGGGAAGACCGAATTCGAAAAGCCTCGCCTCGGCCCCCGGCTGCGGAGAGGTGTCGGTTTGAACCAACTCGCCCGAGGCGGCCTCCAGGGGTGCGCGCGGGGACAGGGCCGCGAAGCGTCGTTCGGACGTTCCCGGTCTTTCGGCCGAGATCACGTCCGGGCGGCATGTGCAACCGGCGGACCCGACACCGGGTTCCGCCAACCGGAGAGAGCCCAGTGGACCGGACAGCTAAAGCTGATCTCGTCTCGACGCTCAACGGCGTGTTCAATCAGAGCGCCGTCGTCGTCGTGGCCCACTACAAGGGCCTCACGGTCGCCGACATGCAGAAGCTGCGTTCGCAGATGAAGCAGGCTGGCGCCACCGTGAAGGTCGCCAAGAACAGCCTCGCCGGCATCGCACTCGATGGCACGGACGTCGCCTCCATCAAGCCGCTCCTGAAGGGCCCGACCCTGCTCGCCTATTCCGGCGACCCGGTCGCTGCCGCCAAGGTCGCGGTGGATTTCGCCAAGGTCAACGACAAGCTCGTGATCCTCGGCGGCGCGATGGGGAAGACCGCCCTGAACCCGGACGGCGTGAAGGCTCTCGCCTCGCTCCCGTCCCTCGACGAACTGCGCGCCAAGATCGTGGGCCTCGTACAGGCGCCCGCGACGAAGATCGCTCAGGTCGTCAACGCGCCGGCTGCCAAGCTCGCCCGCGTGTTCGGGGCCTATGCCAAGAAGGACGAGGCCGCCTGAGGCCCTTCAAAAATCACCTGTTCGAACCGATATCTGAGAGGAATTGAAAATGGCTGATCTTGCCAAGCTCGTCGACGACCTGTCCTCGCTGACCGTGCTCGAGGCCGCTGACCTGGCCAAGATGCTCGAAGAGAAGTGGGGCGTCTCGGCCGCCGCTGCCGTCGCCGTCGCTGCCGGTCCGGCCGCCGGTGGCGCCGCCGCCGCCGCCGAGGAGCAGACCGAGTTCACGGTTGTCCTGGCCTCCGCCGGCGACAAGAAGATCGAGGTCATCAAGGAGGTCCGCGCGATCACCGGCCTGGGCCTCAAGGAAGCCAAGGACCTGGTCGAGGGCGCGCCGAAGCCGGTCAAGGAAGGCGTCGCCAAGGACGAGGCCGAGAAGCTCAAGGCTCAGCTCGAGAAGGCTGGCGCCAAGGTCGAGCTCAAGTAAGTCGACGATGGGCCGGGACCGGCCCATCACCCCACGAAGGTCCGTTTCGGGCCTGTCGTGACCGGAGCCCGCGGGTGTTGCACCCGCGGGCTTTAGGCCGCTTCGGCGGATGGTCCCGAAAGGGGCCGGCGAGACATTCGGTTCGGTGGCGCGGCCCGGCGGGGCGCGCGTCGCGGCCCGGTGCGGGAGGTCCCTGTCGGGAACGCTTCCCCGGGCGAGAGGTACGCGGGTAGGAGCGAGGTCACATGGCCAACACGCTGGTCGGTCGCAAGCGCATTCGGAAGTTCTTCGGCAAGATCAAGGAAGTTGCCGAGATGCCGAACCTCATCGAGGTTCAGAAGGCGTCCTACGACCAGTTCCTGATGGTCGACGAGCCCGAAGGCGGGCGCGGCGACGAGGGACTGCAGAGCGTGTTCAAGTCGGTGTTCCCGATCTCCGACTTCGCCGCCACGGCCCTTCTCGAATTCGTGCGCTACACGTTCGAGGCGCCCAAATACGACGTGGACGAGTGCCGCCAGCGCGGCATCACCTTCGCGGCGCCGCTGAAGGTGACGCTCCGCCTCATCGTGTTCGATGTCGATCCCGACACCCAGGCGAAGTCGGTCAAGGACATCAAGGAGCAGGACGTCTACATGGGCGACATGCCCCTGATGACGGAGAACGGCACCTTCATCGTCAACGGCACCGAGCGCGTCATCGTCTCGCAGATGCACCGCTCGCCGGGCGTGTTCTTCGACCACGACAAGGGCAAGACCCACTCGTCGGGCAAGCTCCTGTTCGCCGCCCGCATCATCCCCTACCGGGGCTCCTGGCTCGACGTCGAGTTCGACGCCAAGGACATCGTGCATGTCCGCATCGACCGGAAGCGCAAGCTGCCGGCGACGTCGCTGCTCTATGCCCTCGGGCTCGACGGCGAGGAGATCCTGTCGACCTTCTACAACAGGGTCGTCTACGACCGGGACGGCGCCGATTGGCGCGTGCCGTTCGATGCCGAGCGCATGAAGGGCATGAAGGCCACCGTCGACCTGATCGACGCCGATTCCGGCGAGGTCGTGCTCGAGGCGGGCAAGAAGCTCAACGCCCGCAACGCCCGTCAGATCACCGAGAAGGGCACCAAGTTCCTCAAGGCGACCGACGAGGATCTCATCGGCCAGTACATCGCCGAGGATCTGGTCAACGCGCAGACCGGCGAGATCTGGGCCGAGGCCGGCGAGGAGATCACCGACAAGCTCCTGAAGAGCCTGGAGGAGGTCGGAATCACCGAGCTGCCGGTGCTCGACATCGACCACGTCAATGTCGGTCCCTACATCCGCAACACGCTGGCGGTGGACAAGAATTCCAGCCGCGAGGGCGCGCTGTTCGACATCTACCGGGTCATGCGCCCGGGCGAGCCGCCGACCCTCGAGACCGCCGAGGCGATGTTCCACTCGCTGTTCTTCGATTCCGAGCGCTACGACCTCTCGGCCGTCGGCCGCGTGAAGATGAACATGCGCCTCGATCTCGACGCCGCCGACACGGTCCGCACCCTCCGCAAGGAGGATATGCTGGCGGTGGTCAAGGCGCTCGTGGAGCTGCGCGACGGCAAGGGTGAGGTCGACGACATCGACCACCTCGGCAACCGCCGCGTCCGCTCGGTGGGCGAGCTCATGGAGAACCAGTACCGTCTGGGCCTCCTGCGCATGGAGCGCGCCATCCGCGAGCGCATGAGCCAGGTCGACATCGACACGGTCATGCCGCAGGACCTGATCAACGCGAAGCCCGCGGCCGCGGCCGTGCGCGAGTTCTTCGGCTCGTCGCAGCTCTCGCAGTTCATGGATCAGACCAACCCGCTCTCCGAGGTGACGCACAAGCGCCGCCTCTCGGCGCTTGGCCCGGGCGGTCTGACCCGCGAGCGCGCCGGCTTCGAGGTGCGCGACGTGCACCCGACCCATTACGGCCGCATCTGCCCGATCGAGACGCCGGAAGGCCCGAACATCGGCCTGATCAACTCGCTCGCCACCTTCGCGCGGGTGAACAAGTACGGCTTCATCGAGACCCCGTTCCGGCGCGTGCGCGACGGCGTGGTCACCGACGAGGTCGCCTACCTGTCGGCCATGGAGGAGGCGAAGTACTATGTCGCCCAGGCCAACGCCCAGATGGACGAGAACAAGAAGCTGACGGAGGACCTCGTGGTCTGCCGTCGGGCCGGCGACGTGATCGTCGTCGGGCCTGAGCGCGTCGACCTCATGGACGTCTCGCCCAAGCAGCTCGTCTCGGTCGCCGCGGCTTTGATCCCGTTCCTCGAGAACGACGACGCCAACCGCGCGCTCATGGGCTCGAACATGCAGCGCCAGGCGGTGCCGCTGGTCCGCGCCGACGCCCCGTTCGTGGGCACCGGCATGGAGGCGGTGGTCGCCCGCGATTCCGGCGCCGCCATCGCGGCCCGGCGTGCCGGCATCATCGATCAGGTGGACGCCACCCGTATCGTCATCCGCGCCACCGAGGAGGCCGACGCCAACAAGCCGGGCGTCGACATCTACCGCCTGCAGAAGTTCCAGCGCTCCAACCAGTCGACCTGCATCACGCAGAAGCCGCTGGTCCGCGTCGGCGAGTTCGTGAAGAAGGGCGAGATCATCGCCGACGGTCCCTCGACCGAGTTTGGCGAGCTGGCGCTCGGCCGGAACGTGCTCGTCGCGTTCATGCCGTGGAACGGCTACAACTTCGAGGACTCGATCCTGCTCTCCGAGCGGATCGTGAAGGATGACGTGTTCACCTCGATCCACATCGAGGAATTCGAGGTGATGGCCCGCGACACCAAGCTCGGGCCGGAGGAGATCACCCGCGACATCCCGAACGTTTCGGAAGAAGCGCTCAAGAACCTCGACGAGGCCGGGATCGTCTATATCGGTGCCGAGGTGAACGCGGGCGACATCCTCGTCGGCAAGATCACCCCGAAGGGCGAGAGCCCGATGACGCCGGAGGAGAAGCTGCTCCGCGCCATCTTCGGCGAGAAGGCCTCGGACGTGCGCGACACCTCCCTGCGGGTGCCGCCGGGCGTCACCGGCACCATCGTCGAGGTCCGGGTGTTCAACCGCCACGGCGTCGACAAGGACGAGCGCGCCCAGGCGATCGAGCGCGAGGAGATCGAGCGGCTCGCCAAGGACCGCGACGACGAGCAGGCGATCCTCGACCGCAACACCTACGCCCGTCTGGCGGATGTGCTGATCGGTCAGGCGCCGGTGGCCGGCCCGAAGGGCTTCAAGAAGGACACCACGCTCACCCGCGAGCTGATCAACGACTATCCGCGCTCGCAATGGTGGCAGTTCGCCGTCATCGAAGACCGTCTCATGACCGAGATGGAGGCGATGCAGAAGCAATACGACGAGTCGAAGAAGCGCCTCGAGCAGCGCTTCCTCGACAAGGTCGAGAAGCTGCAGCGCGGCGACGAGCTGCCGCCCGGCGTCATGAAGATGGTCAAGGTCTTCGTGGCGGTGAAGCGCAAGATCCAGCCGGGCGACAAGATGGCCGGCCGTCACGGCAACAAGGGTGTCGTGTCGCGGATCGTGCCGATCGAGGACATGCCGTTCCTGGAGGACGGGACGCATGCCGACATCGTGCTCAACCCGCTGGGCGTGCCCTCGCGCATGAATGTCGGCCAGATCCTGGAGACGCATCTGGGCTGGGCGGCTGCGGGCCTGGGTCGCAAGGTGTCGAAGGCGGTGGACGCCTATCTGAAGACGCAGGACATCGCGCCGCTGCGGGAGGAGATGACGGCGATCTACTCCCCGGGCGAGCTCGACGGCCTGACGGACGAGGAGCTGGCCGAGGCCGGCAACAACGTCCGCCGCGGCGTGCCGATGGCCACCCCGGTGTTCAACGGCGCCAAGGAAGCCGACATCGAGCAGATGCTGGAGATGGCCGGTCTCGACCGCTCGGCGCAGTCGACGCTCTACGACGGGCGGACCGGCGAGCCCTTCGACCGCAAGGTCACGATGGGCTACATCTACATGCTGAAGCTGCACCACCTCGTGGACGACAAGATCCACGCCCGGTCGATCGGCCCGTACTCGCTCGTCACTCAGCAGCCGCTGGGCGGCAAGGCGCAGTTCGGCGGTCAGCGCTTCGGCGAGATGGAGGTCTGGGCGCTGGAGGCCTACGGCGCGGCCTACACGCTGCAGGAGATGCTCACGGTGAAGTCGGACGACGTGGCCGGCCGCACCAAGGTCTACGAGGCGATCGTCCGCGGCGACGACACGTTCGAGGCCGGCATCCCCGAGTCGTTCAACGTGCTCGTCAAGGAGATGCGCTCGCTCGGCCTCAACGTCGAGCTGACGTCTTCGAAGAAGGCCGCGAACGATCAGCTGGAGCCGCCCGCGGACGCGGCCGAGTAAAGCCAGTCGCAAAAAACCTCCCGTGGCGGCGGAGTGCCGCCGCCACGGTCGAGCGGGAAGGGGAGGGGCCTTCCGTGTTTGACGACGGTGAGCAGCGCCCGTGCGGGGTGCGGCGCCGGACCTTTTTCAGGACGCGGTGGCCCGGCGCGGGGCTGCCGGCGTCAACAAGGAGCGGATCATGAACCAAGAGGTCATGAACCTTTTCAACCAGCAGGCCACGCCGGTCAGCTTCGACCAGATCAAGATCTCGATCTCGTCCCCGGAGAAGATCCTC
Source organism: Methylobacterium sp. UNC378MF (assembly GCF_900103195.1). Classification (GTDB taxonomy): domain Bacteria; phylum Pseudomonadota; class Alphaproteobacteria; order Rhizobiales; family Beijerinckiaceae; genus Methylobacterium. The sequence continues at coordinate 12,347 of NZ_FMWU01000028.1, forward strand.
TCCTGGTCGTACGGCGAGATCAAGAAGCCGGAGACGATCAACTACCGGACCTTCAAGCCCGAGCGCGACGGTCTGTTCTGCGCGCGCATCTTCGGGCCGATCAAGGATTACGAGTGCTTGTGCGGCAAGTACAAGCGCATGAAGTACAAGGGCGTCATCTGCGAGAAGTGCGGCGTCGAGGTCACCCTCGCGCGCGTCCGGCGCGACCGCATGGGCCATATCGAGCTGGCCGCCCCCGTCGCGCATATCTGGTTCCTGAAGTCGCTGCCCTCCCGCATCGGCCTGCTGCTCGACATGGCGCTCAAGGACCTTGAGCGGATCCTGTACTTCGAGTCGTACTGCGTCATCGAGCCGGGTCTCACCCCCCTGAAGGAGCGTCAGCTCCTGTCGGAGGAGGAGTACCTGCGCGCGCAGGAGGAGTACGGCGAGGACTCGTTCACCGCCATGATCGGCGCCGAGGCCATCCGGCGCATCCTGCAGGAGCTCGACCTCGACAAGATCGCCAACGATCTGCGCGAGGAGATCGCGGTCACCACCTCGGAGCTGAAGCCCAAGAAGCTCCTGAAGCGGCTCAAGATCATCGAGGCGTTCCAGCAGTCGGGCAACAAGCCGGAGTGGATGATCCTCACGGTCGTGCCGGTGATCCCGCCGGACCTGCGCCCGCTGGTCCCGCTGGACGGCGGCCGCTTCGCGACCTCCGACCTCAACGACCTGTACCGCCGCGTCATCAACCGCAACAACCGCCTGAAGCGGCTGATCGAGCTGCGCGCGCCCGACATCATCATCCGCAACGAGAAGCGGATGCTGCAGGAGGCGGTCGACGCCCTGTTCGACAACGGCCGCCGCGGCCGCGTCATCACGGGTGCCAACAAGCGCCCCCTGAAGTCGCTCGCCGACATGCTGAAGGGCAAGCAGGGCCGGTTCCGCCAGAACCTGCTCGGCAAGCGCGTCGATTACTCGGGCCGCTCGGTCATCGTGGTCGGCCCGGAGCTGAAGCTGCACCAGTGCGGCCTGCCGAAGAAGATGGCTTTGGAGCTGTTCAAGCCGTTCATCTACGCGCGCCTCGACGCCAAGGGTTTCTCGGCCACCGTCAAGCAGGCCAAGAAGCTGGTCGAAAAGGAGAAGCCGGAGGTTTGGGACATCCTCGATGAGGTGATCCGCGAGCACCCGGTGATGCTGAACCGCGCGCCGACGCTGCACCGCCTCGGCATCCAGGCCTTCGAGCCGAAGCTGATCGAGGGCAAGGCGATCCAGCTGCACCCGCTGGTCTGCGCCGCGTTCAACGCCGACTTCGACGGCGACCAGATGGCCGTGCACGTCCCGCTGTCGCTCGAGGCGCAGCTGGAAGCGCGCGTCCTGATGATGTCGACCAACAACATCCTGCACCCGGCCAACGGTCAGCCGATCATCGTGCCGTCGCAGGACATCGTTCTCGGCCTCTACTACCTGTCGATCGTGGCCGAGGGCGCGCCGGGCGAGTTCAAGCCGGGCAACGCCAAGAACCCGATGCAGGGCGTCTACGGCGACATGGGCGAACTGGAGCACGCGCTCGCCGCCAAGGCCGTGTCGCTGCACACCAAGATCAAGTGGCGCTGGACCGGCATCGGCCCGGACGGCAACCCCCTGACCAAGACCTACGAGACCACGCCGGGCCGGGTGATCCTGTCCGGTGCCCTGCCGAAGCACGCCAAGGTGCCCTTCGACGTCGTCAACAAGCTGATGACCAAGAAGGAGATCTCGGCGATGATCGACACCGTCTACCGCCACTGCGGTCAGAAGGAGTCGGTGATCTTCTGTGACCGGATCATGGCACTCGGCTTCAACCACGCGTTCAAGGCCGGCATCTCGTTCGGCAAGGACGACATGGTCGTGCCGGAGAACAAGTGGTCGATCGTCGACACGACCCGCGCGCTCGTGAAGGATTACGAGCAGCAGTACAACGACGGCCTGATCACTCAGGGCGAGAAGTACAACAAGGTGGTCGATGCCTGGGCCAAGTGCTCGGACAAGCTCGCCGCCGAGATGATGGGCCGCATCTCGGCCGTCCAGAAGGACGAGCACGGTGCGGACAAGCAGGTCAACTCGATCTACATGATGAGCCACTCGGGTGCCCGTGGCTCGCCTGCCCAGATGAAGCAGCTCGCGGCGATGCGCGGCCTCATGGCCAAGCCGTCGGGCGAGATCATCGAGACCCCGATCATCTCGAACTTCAAGGAAGGCCTGGACGTTCTGGAGTACTTCAACTCCACGCACGGTGCCCGTAAGGGCCTGGCCGACACCGCCCTGAAGACCGCCAATTCCGGCTACCTGACCCGCCGCCTCGTCGACGTGGCCCAGGACGCCGTGATCCGCGAGGTGGATTGCGGCACGACCAACGGCATCAAGATGCGCGCCATCGTGGATGCCGGCCAGGTCGTGGCGACGCTCGCCACCCGCATCCTGGGCCGCGCCACGGCCGAGGATCTGGTGGCCGCGGACGGCACGGTGATCGTCAAGACCGGCGAGACCATCGAGGAGCGGCACCTGCCGGCGATCAACGCTGCCGGCATCCAGGAGGTGAAGATCCGCTCGGTGCTGGTCTGCGCCACCAAGAGCGGCGTCTGCGCCACCTGCTACGGGCGCGACCTCGCCCGCGGCACGCCCGTCAACATGGGCGAGGCCGTCGGCGTCATCGCGGCGCAGTCGATCGGCGAGCCGGGCACGCAGCTCACGATGCGCACCTTCCACATCGGTGGTGCGGCCCAGATCGCCGACTCGTCGTTCATCGAGTCGAGCTTCGAGGGCACGATCAGGATCCGCAACCGCGCGATCGCCAAGAACTCCGATGGCGATCTGATCGCCACCGGCCGCAACGTGGCGGTGGTGGTCGTCGGGTCGGACGGGGTCGAGCGGGCGGTCCACCGCCTGCAATACGGCGCCAAGCTCCGGGTCGACGAGGGTGACAAGATCAAGCGCGGGCAGCGGATCGCCGAGTGGGATCCCTACACCCGTCCGATCCTCACCGAGGTCGACGGCATCGTGGCCTACGAGGATCTGGTCGACGGCCAGTCCATGACCGAGACCACCGACGAGTCGACCGGCATCGCCAAGCGCGTCGTCGTCGACTGGCGCGGTTCGGCCCGGACCTCGGACCTGAAGCCCGCGATGGTCGTGGTCGATCGGGACGGCAAGGCGCTCAAGCTGCCCCGCGGCTCGGACGCCCGCTACTTCCTGCCGGTCGACGCCATCATCGGCTTCGATCCGGGCGCGAAGGTCAATGCCGGCGACATCCTCGCCCGCGTCTCGACCGACTCGGCCAAGACCCGCGACATCACCGGCGGTCTGCCGCGGGTGGCGGAGCTGTTCGAGGCACGGCGCCCGAAGGACGCGGCGATCATCGCCGAGAAGTCGGGCACCATCGCGTTCGGCCGCGACTACAAGAACAAGCGTCGGCTCACGCTGACGCCGCATGACGGCTCGGAGGCGGTCGAGTACCTGATCCCGAAGGGCAAGCACATCCACCTGCAGGACGGGGACGTGGTCGAGCTCGGCGATTACATCGTCGACGGAAACCCCGCTCCGCACGACATCCTGGCGATCAAGGGCGTGGAGGAACTCGCGGCCTACCTCGTCAACGAGATCCAGGAGGTCTACCGGCTGCAGGGCGTGTCGATCAACGACAAGCACATCGAGGTGATCGTCCGGCAGATGCTGCAGAAGGTCGAAGTGACCGATGGCGGCGACTCGGACATCCTCTCGGGTGACCAGATCGACCGGACCGAGCTGACCGAGTTCAACGAGAAGCTGCTTGCCGAGGGCAAGAAGCCGATCCAGGGCGTTCCGGTCCTGCTCGGCATCACCAAGGCGTCGCTGCAGACGAAGTCGTTCATCTCGGCGGCCTCGTTCCAGGAGACCACCCGCGTCCTCACCGAGGCGGCGGTCAACGGCAAGGTCGACACCCTGGAAGGCCTGAAGGAGAACGTGATCGTCGGGTCGCTGATCCCGGCCGGCACCGGCTCGATGGTGGCGGATATCCGCTCCATCGCCCGCCGCCGCGACGCGATGATCCTGCAGCAGAAGCAGACCGAGAGCGGCGCGATGCCGGTCGAGGAGCTGCCGCCCGCCGCCGCCGAGTGAAGCGACAGGCAGGATTGAGATGAGAGAGGGCGGCCTTCGGGCCGCCCTTTTTCTTTGCGGCGTGCCTTTTCCAGTGCGGCCGTCCTTGCGAGGGGAGCAAAGCAATCCAGGGCGGGCGCCACGCTTCCTGACGTCCCGCTGCCCTGGGTCCCTTCGCTCCGCTCGTGATGACGGGGAGGGAAGCGTCAACCGCAGCGTTCAACCCGGAACCGTATCAGGACACGCGCGACCATCCGGCCTTAACCACGGCTCAACCATACCGGGCGATAAATCCTGCGCGGCCGCAGAAACACCCTGGAAACGGGGAGGATCGGGCCGGTTCGGGTGCGTGAGTGCGGGTCTGGCGTCGTGGGCACGAGACGAGGACGGGAATCGAGCCTGCGCTGGCTCTCGGCGGCGCTGACGCCCTGGATGGTCGGACTCGGCCTCCTGGTGTCGTTCACCGCCGATGCCGGCACGGAGAACGCCATCGGCGCGAGCCGGCTCGGGGTGATCGACGCCCAGACCGTCCCCCCCCTGCCGCCCGGCACCCTGCTGATCGGATCCGCCCTGCGCCCCCTCGGCGACGAGCCGCCTCAGGCGGTGTTCAAGACCGGTGCCCATGTCTTCCCGGTGGTGCAGCGGGGCGGCAAGGGCAATCCAGCCCGGCCGCCGGCCGAGAGCTTCGCGCGGCGGGCCGCGAACCTGCGGGAGGCGGGCGGCGCCCTGGTCTTCGGCGACGTCACCGGCAGCGTCACCGGCGTGCTGACCCAGGGGGCCGCCGTCTGGGATCCGGATTCCGAGCCGGAGGCCACCTTCATCCCCGTGCCCGATCTCGGCCTGACCACCGGCGCCGGCACCGCCGCCTCCACGGGCGAGGGGACAGCCGATCTCACCGAGGATGGCGGTCCCGAGCGCTTCGACGGCTCGACGCCGCCGGTGCCCCGGGCCATCGCCCTATCCTCCACGACGCCCGCGCCAGCGGATGCGATCCCCGTCGAGATCGCCGCGGCCAGCCTCGCGCTCCCCGATTTCGCACTCCGCACCGAGCGCCCGGACAGTGCCCAGCCGGTCCCCGAGGATGCCCGCCGGCGCTACGCCGACCTGATCGACCCGAATGCCCTCGACAAGGAGCAGCGCTGCCTGTCGGAGGCGGTCTATTTCGAGGCCCGGAGCGAGCCCGAGGCGGGCCAGGCCGCCGTGGCCCAGGTGGTGCTCAATCGCGTGAAGAGCGGCCTGTACCCGGCGAGCGTCTGCGGCGTCGTCTACCAGAACCGGCATCATTACATGGGCTGCCAATTCTCCTTCGCCTGCGAGGGCAAGTCCCTGCGCATCACCGATGCCGGCGCCTGGGAATCGGCGACCCGGATCGCCCGCTCGGTGATCGAGGGTCGGACCTACCTCGCCGAGGTCGGCGCCGCGACCCACTACCATGCCGACTACGTGCGTCCGGGCTGGGCGCGCCGGCTGCGCAAGATGGACGTGATCGGCCGGCACATCTTCTACCAGCTGCGGGCCGGGCAGACCTGAGGCGGGTCCGGCCTGACTTCATAAAAGAGAGTGGCAAAAATCCGAACAATGCTACCTAGGTAGGCGACGCCTAAGCAGTCGAAACCAAGGGTTAATTTTACCTTCGTTCCTGATAATGCTTGCGCGCCGGGCAACGAGTCTGGCCTCTGGTACGTCGAGACGAGCGCCGCGTCCGCGCCGCGTCTCGTAGTAATGCGTATCAGAGGACTTCCATGACCGCGCCGGTCGCTCGCACCGCCCTCCTCGCCGCCGCCCTCGGCGGCGTGCTTCTCGCCGCTCCCGCCCAGGCCGGCGGCTGCTACGGCTCCGAATGCTATCGCCGCGTCGTCACGCCGCCGGTCTACGACACGGTTCAGGAGAACGTGCTGGTGCGGCCGCCCCGCACGATCTACCGCACCACGCCGCCGGTCTACGACACGGTGTCCGAGCGCGTGATGGTCTCGCCCGGCGGCCGCTACTGGCAGACGAGCCGCGGCCCCGGCGGCGAACTGATCGGTTGCTGGGTGACGACGCCGCCGCGCTTCGCGGTGCGCAGCCGGACCGTGCTGGTCCGCCCGGCGCAGACGATCCCCGAGACGATCCCGCCGGAATATGCCAGCGTGAGCCGTCGCGTGCTCGTGGCGCCCGCCCGGGCCGGCTGGGCGCCGATCGGCGGCGGTTACGGCTACCGGCCTGCCGCTTATGGCGGGCCGCTGGTCGGCTCGATCCCGGATGCCCTCGGCATCACCGGGGCCAGCGCGTCGGATATCGGCGTCGGCCTCGGCTTCTACACGGGCAGCCGGTACGAGGGCTACTGATCCGCCCCCCGGCGGCTTGATTCCGGACGTCCCGGCCACACCTCACCGCGCAACACGGGAGGTGACGATGGGGACGTTCAAGGCCTGGGTGGTCGAGAAGAACGAGGCCGGCCAGAGCCTCGCCTTCCGGGATTTCGACGACGCCGACCTCATGGACGGCGACGTCACCGTGCGGGTGACGCACTCGACCCTGAACTACAAGGACGGCCTCGCGCTCACCGGCAGGTCGCCGGTGGTGCGCCGCTTCCCGATGATCCCCGGGATCGACTTCTCGGGGGTCGTCGAGACATCGGATCACCCGGATTACAAACCGGGCGACGCGGTCGTGCTCACCGGCTGGGGCGTCGGCGAGACGCATCTCGGGGCCTATGCGCAGCGCGCCCGGGTCAAGGGCGACTGGCTGGTGCCGCTGCCCGAAGGGCTGACGCCCCGGCAGGCCATGGCGGTCGGCACCGCGGGCTATACCGCGATGCTGTGCTGCATGGCGCTCGATGCCCATGGGGTGAAGCCGGAGCACGGGCCGGTCATCGTCACCGGTGCCTCCGGCGGCGTCGGCTCGGTCGCCGTGGCGCTCCTCGCCCGGGCGGGCTGGCATGTGATCGCCTCGACGGGCCGGGACGGCGAGTCCGAGTACCTGAAGGGGCTCGGCGCGGCCGAGATCCTCGACCGGGCCGAGCTGTCGAAGCCCGGCAAGCCGCTCGGCAAGGAGCGCTGGGCGGCGGGCGTCGACGCGGTCGGCTCCACCACGCTCGCCAACGTCCTCGCCATGACCAAGGCCGACGGCGCCGTCGCCGCCTGCGGGCTGGCGCAGGGCATGGACCTGCCGACGTCCGTGGCGCCCTTCATCCTGCGCGGCGTCTCGCTCCTCGGCATCAACAGCGTCACCACCCCGCAGCCGAAGCGTCGCGAGGCCTGGGCGCGGCTCGCGCGGGACCTCGATCTCGGCAAGCTCGCCGCCATGACCAGCACGGTCGGCCTGGCGGAGGTCGGCCGGCTCGGGGAGGCGATCCTGGCCGGGAAGGTGCGGGGCCGAACCGTGGTGGACGTGGGTTAGCGCGGGCGGCTTCAGGAGCCCGACCGATCCTGCTCCGTCAGGCCGCCGCCGGCGGATTTCCGCGGCATGGCGGGAACCTTTGCCATATCTCGCGTGTTGATGTCTTCATGAGCGTTGCATTCGTCAAAGAGCCCGAGGGCGGGGAAGCGTTCGAGAACCTTCCGGACCGCCCGATCTCGCCCCACCCCAACTTCGTCACGCCCGAGGGGCTCGCCCAGATCGAGGCCGAGGTCGCGCGCCTGGAGAAGGAGGTCGCCTCCCTGGATCCGGCCGACAAGGCCGAGGATTCCCGGATCGGGCGCGATCTGCGCTACTGGGCGGCCCGGAAGAACACCGCGCAGGTGGTGGAGCCCAGGAGCGGTGATACCGTCCAGTTCGGATCGACCGTCACGGTGGTGCGCGAGGACGATTCCGGCAAGGAGACCCGGCAGACCTTCCGGATCGTCGGCGAGGACGAGGCCGACCCGCACAAGGGTTCGATCTCCTACGTCGCCCCGCTGGCCCGGGCGATCACCGGCAAGACGATCGGAGACGTGGTCGAGGTGAACGGCCACGAGGTCGAGGTCGTCGAGATCCGCTGAGCCGGATCAACGACCCTCGAAGCGCGGCCGCAGGGGCAGGATCGCCTCGGCGACATGCTCCATGAAGGCCCGGACCCGGGCCGCGTGGCGCAGGTCCGGATGCGTCAGCAGCCACAGACCGACGCCGAGTTCCGGATGCGGACCCGAGAGCCGTCGCAGCGCCGGATCGGGGTCGGCCCCGAAGCAGGGCAGCGGGCCGATCCCGATCCCGGCGGCCACCGCCGCGTCGAGGCCCGTGACCGTGTTGATCCGCAACGCGATCCGTTCGGGTGCCGCCCGCGCCTCCACGAAGCGCGCCAGCAGGCCGCCCGCCACCGTCGCGGCGGGGCTGATCCAGGTCTCCTGGGCAAGGTCGCCATAATCCCGGCCGGCCTGGCCGTAGACGGCCCAGGCGATTCCGCTGAGCCGCCGTCCCACGAGTGTCTCGTTCGGGTCGCGGCTCGCGCGGATTGCCACGTCGGCATCGCGGCGGGACAGATTCAGCGCCTCCTCGGCCAGGATCAGGTTGAGGTGGATCTTCGGATACCGGGCGCGGAAGCTCATGAGGATCGGCATGAGCAGGCCGGTCGCGAAGCTGGCCGGTGCGGTCACCCGCAATTCGCCGGACGGCGTTTCCCCCAGACCCGCCACCGAGCGCGCGAAATCCGTCACATCCGTCTCGATCCGTGTCGCCGCCTCGATCATCGCCCGGCCGGCCGCGGTCGGCACGTAGCCGGTGCGCAAACGCTCGAACAGGCGGACGTCGAGATGCGCCTCCAGCGCGCCCAGGCGCCGGAAGGCGGTTGACGGATTGATTCCCAGATCCTCGGCGGCCGCCGTCAGGCCGGCCCGGTCGGCCACCGCCTTGACGAAACGGAACGCATCCCAGTCGAGCGCCACGCCGTGGTCCTTGCGTCAATGCAAGACCATTCTTGCATCCGATGGCATTCATGCAAGATCCAAAACGCGCCATGGGTAGGCACCGCGCCGCCGGATGATTCGGTCGGCCCCCCAAGACCCCCGATGGAGATCGTCACATGGCCAAGGTTCTGGTGCTGTACTACTCGACCTACGGACACGTGGAGCAGATGGCCTATGCCGTTGCCGAAGGCGCCCGCGAGACCGGGGCCGAGGTCGTCGTGAAGCGTGTGCCGGAGCTGGTCCCGGAGGAGGTCGCCCGGCAGAGCCACTTCAAGCTCGATCAGGCGGCGCCGATCGCCACCGTCGACGAGCTGGCTCAGTACGACGCGATCATCTTCGGCACGCCGACCCGCTACGGCAACATGGCCTCGCAGATGAAGCAGTTCATCGACCAGACCGGCGGGCTCTGGATGAAGGGCGCGCTGGTCGGCAAGGTCGGCTCGGTCTTCACCTCCACGGCCTCGCAGCACGGCGGCCAGGAGACGACGCTGACGAGCTTCCACACGGTGCTGTTCCACCACGGCATGGTGGTGGTCGGCCTGCCCTACAGCTTCCAGGGCCAGGCCGGCGTCGAGGCGGTCAAGGGCAACACCCCCTACGGTGCCAGCACGATCGCGGACGGAGACGGATCCCGTCAGCCGAGTGCCGTCGAGCTGGACGGCGCCCGTTTCCAGGGCCGCCACGTGGCGGGCATTGCCGCCAAGCTGGCCCGAGACTGAGTAGCCAAGAAAAAAGGCTCGGATTGCTCCGAGCCTGAAAGGAAAAAGGCCATTGGGGGCTGAGAAGGCCTTCGTGATCAATAAACGGGTCAGCGCGAAGTCTGTTCCGCTGCCGGCGAAAAATTTCCGGCCTCAGCGTGGCGCGGCTGCCCGGGCGAGGCGGTCGCGGATCGCCTCCCCGAGGCCAGCCTCGGGAATCGGCGCCACCGCGATGGTCTCGGCCCCTGAGGCATCGAGGTCGCGCAGGGCGCCGAACAGCCGCGAGGCGGCCTCCGCGGGGTCGCCCGCCGGGCTCAGGTTCAGCCTCGCCCGCGCAGTCTCGTGACCGGCCGGGAGGTGGGACCCGAACAGCAGAACCGCCTCGCCGGGCTCGATCCGCGTTGCGTCCAGCCGGACCCGCGCCCGCGGAGCGTAATGTGAGGCGAGCATGCCCGGCCCCGCCGGCCGGTCGGCATCCGCCGGCTCCGGAGCCGCCGGGTCGAGGCCGAGCACGTCCCGGAGCGCCGCCCGGGTGATGCCGCCCGGCCGCAGCAGACGCGGCGTGCCGCCGAGGCAGGCCACCACGGTCGATTCGACGCCCACCGGCGTGTCGCCGCCGTCGAGCACGGCGGCGATCCGGCCGGCGAGATCGTCGAGGACGTGGGCGGCCCGGGTCGGACTCACCCGCCCCGAGCGGTTCGCCGAGGGCGCGGCGACCGGCCGCCCGACCTGTGCGAGGAGGGCCTGCGCGAGCGGATGGGCCGGCACCCGCAGGGCGAGGCTCGGCAGGCCGGCGCGGGCGAGGTCGCAGACCCGCGTGCCCGCATGCGCCGGGACCACCAGGGTCAGGGGGCCGGGCCAGAAGGCCTCCGCGAGGCGACGCGCCGGCGCGTCGAAGACGCCCTCCGCCAGGGCCGCCGCCGCGTCGGGCAGGTGCGAGATCAGCGGGTTGAAGCGCGGCCGCGCCTTGGCGGCGAAGATGCCTGTCACCGCGGCGGGGTCGGTGGCATCCGCCCCGAGGCCGTAGACGGTCTCGGTGGGGAAGGCCACGAGGCGTCCCGCCCGCAGGAGGGCGGCGGCCTCCGCGACGCCGCCGGCATCGGGGGGAAGCCGCCGGGTCGCGGCCGGGACCGTTGACCCGGGATCATTCATGCGGGAAGCCGTCTCCGAGGTCATGGCGGCGCGCGCGCCGCGCGCCTATCCTCGCCCGCCCTAGCGCCGGTGCGCGGGCGCGGTCAAACCCGCCCCGGATCGAACGAGCGGGCGGGCCGCAACACGGGAGGATCGTATGAGTTACCGCGCCCCGGTCCCCGAGATGCTCTTCACGCTCCGGCACGTGGCCGGGCTCGATTCGGTCGATCCCGACGACGCCGAGGCGATCCTGACCGAGGCCGGGCGGATCGCCGCCGGCGTGATCGCGCCGCTCAACCGGGTCGGCGATCGGCACGGCACCCCCTTCGCGGACGGGCAGGTCACCACGCCGCCCGGCTGGCGCGAGGCCTATCGCACCTTCACGGAGGGCGGCTGGAACGGGCTCTCGGCCGAGGCCGATCACGGCGGCCAGGGCCTGCCGAAGCTGATCGAGGCCGCCTGCACCGAGATGTGGAACGGCGCCAACCTCGCCTTCGGCCTCTGCCCGCTCCTGACCCAGGGCGGTATCGAGGCGCTGGCGGCCCACGGCTCCGACGACCTGAAGGCGCGCTACCTCGAGAAGCTGGTCTCGGGCGAATGGCCCGCCACCATGAACCTGACCGAGCCGCAGGCCGGGTCCGATCTCGCGCTGCTGCGGACCCGGGCGGAACCTGCGGGCGATGGGACCTACCGGATCACCGGCAACAAGATCTACATCACCTACGGCGAGCACGATCTCGCCGACAACATCGTCCACCTCGTCCTGGCCCGGCTGCCCGACGCGCCGGCCGGCACGCGGGGCATCTCCCTGTTCCTGGTGCCGAAGGTGCTGCCCGACGGCACCCGCAACGACCTGCGCTGCTCCGGAATCGAGCACAAGCTCGGCATCCATGCCTCGCCGACCTGCTCCATGGCCTTCGGCGACAATGGCGGCGCCACCGGCTGGCTGATCGGCCAGGAGAACAGGGGCCTCGCCTGCATGTTCACGATGATGAACGCCGCTCGGCTCAATGTCGGCCTGCAGGGCGTCGGCGTTGCCGAGGCCGCGACCCAGCGGGCGCTCGCCTACGCGCAGGAGCGTCGCCAGGGCAAGGCCATGGGAGCCGCCGAGGCGACGAGCCCGATCGTCGCGCATCCGGACGTGCAGCGCATGCTGCTCACCATGAAGGCCTCGACGGCCGCCGCCCGCGCCATCTGCTACCTCACCGCCGCGGCCCTCGACGCGTCGAAGGGGCCGGAGGGGCAGGCGGCCCTGGACCGGGCCTCGCTGCTGACCCCGGTGGCGAAGGCCTTCGCCACCGACCTCGCCAACGAGGTGACCTCGCTCGGCGTGCAGGTCCATGGCGGCATGGGCTTCGTGGAGGAGACCGGGGCGGCGCAGCTCATGCGCGACGCCCGCATCCTCGGCATCTACGAGGGCACCAACGGCATCCAGGCCATCGACCTCACCGCCCGCAAGCTGCCCTTGAACGGCGGGGGCACCGTGCGGTCGCAGATCGCCTGGATGCGCCGGGCCGCGGAGGGGCTGCTCAAGGCCGGCGATCCCGCCTTCGGCCACATGGCGGCGCGGCTGCGGGACGGGATCGGCAGCCTCGACCGGGCGACGAGCCACCAGCTCGCCGCGCTGACCTCGAACCGTCCCGAGGCGGCCTTGGCGGGGGCGACGCCGTATCTGCGCCTGTTCGGCTTGGCTCTCGGAGGCGCCTGCCTCGCCCGAAGCGCGCTCGCCGCGAGCGCCGCGCTGAAGGCCGGCGAGACCGACCCGGCGCATGCCGCCCGCATCGCCCTCGCGCGCTTCTACGCCGAGAATCTGCTGACCGCGGCCGGGGGCCTGGAGCAGACCGTCGTGGCGGGCGGCGCCTTCACGGACGATGCCGCGCTGGCGCTGGCGGTTTGAGGAGCGGATCATGGCCGACACTGTCGCGATCGACGACCTCCAGGGCGGCGTCCGCCTGATCACCCTGAACCGTCCCGAGAAGAAGAACGCGCTCACCGGCGCCATGTACGACGCCATGCGGGAAGGCTTGGCCGGGGCCGACGCGTCGGACGCGATCGGCGCCGTGGTCTTCGCCGGGCAGCCCGGCATGTTCAGCGCCGGCAACGACCTGGCCGACTTCATGGGTCATGCCGGGGACGGGTTCAGCGCCTCGCCGGCCCTCGCCTTCATCCGCCAGCTCGCCCGGACCCGTACCCCGATGGTGGCGGCGGTCGACGGGATCGCGGTGGGCATCGGTGCGACGCTCTGCCTGCATTGCGACCTCGTCTACGCGAGCCCGGCGGCGCGGCTGCGGATGCCCTTCGTGGAACTCGGCCTCGTGCCCGAGGCGGCGTCGAGCTACCTGCTGCCCCTGCGGGTCGGCCGGCTCAAGGCGACCGAGCTGCTGCTCCTGTCGCGGCCGCTCGAGGCCGACGAGGCGCAGGCGCTCGGCCTCGTCAACGCGGTGCTGCCGGCCGACATGCTGGTCGAGCAGGCGATCGCGCAGGCGACGCGCCTCGCCGCTCTGCCGCGCGGGGCGCTGGCGGCGTCGCGGGCGCTGATCCGGGGCGACCAGGCGCAGGTCGAGGCGGCCCTGGAGGCGGAGGCCAAGGCCTTCGACGCGCAGCTGCGCTCGTCCGAATCCCAGGACCGGCTCGCCGCCTTCCTGTCGCGGTCGAAGCCCGCGTCCTCGGCGTGAGCCCACCGGACCTCTCCCAGAAGATCTGCCTCGTGGCGGGCGCCTCGCGGGGCGTCGGCCGGGGACTGGCCCGGGCGCTGGGGGAGGCGGGGGCCACCGTGATCGTCACCGCCCGCTCCAGCGAGACCGGCCCGCGCACGGAGATGCGGTCCGAGGCGATCGAGGACACCGCCCGGCTGGTCGATTCCGCCGGCGGGCGCGGGCACCATTACCTCTGCGACCACCGCTCCGAGCGCGCCACCGACACCCTGGTGCACTGGATGCTGCGCCGCTTCGGACGGATCGACGTCGCGGCCTGCAGCGTCTGGGGCGGGAACGAGGGCTACGACGGCGAGCGCTACCCGGACGGCGCCGGCTGGGGCACGCCGTTCTGGCGTCGCTCGGCTGAGCCCTATCTCGGCCTCCTCGAAGCCGGGCCGCTGCCGGCCCTGCTGCTCGCCCGTGCGGTCGCCCCCGCCATGGTGGCGGCGCGCGCCGGCCTGCTCGCGCTCGTCTCCTTCGGGACCGAGGAATATCTCGGCGACGTGTTCTACGATTCCGCCAAGGCCGCCACCAACCGGCTGACCCTGGCCTTCGCCCGGGAACTCGCCCCCCACGGGGTCACCGCGCTCGGACTCTCGCCGGGCTTCGTCGCCACCGAGCGGGCGCGCGATCTCGGTCAGGCGCAGCACGCCACCGAGAGCCCGCTCTATGCCGGCCGGGCGCTTGCCGCCCTGGCCGCCGACCCCGCAATCGCCGCCCGGGCCGGCACCGTGCTGCATGCCGGCGACCTCGCTCCGATCTACGGTTTCACCGACGCCGATGGAACGCAACCGGAGCGGTTTCGAGTCGGGCCGTGACGGCTTCCAGCGCCGTCTGGCGGACGTGACCCGCAGCGTCGCGGCGGACGTCCCGCCAGGATCGGCGCAGCCGATTGCTGCGGGAGCGAAAAACGGCCGTAATTCACCCGCAGGTGAGGGGGCGATCCTGTGTCCGCTCCGATCTCGGCTCGGGCCGGGGCCGCGCGAGTGAACGAGGGAAACTGGCATGTCGGATGCGAACACGGCCCCGCGCGTGCTGATGGTGTTCCCGAAGTTCTACGAGAACTCGATGTGGAACTTCAAAGAGGCGATGGAGCTGCAGGGCGCCCGCGCCCCGGCGCCGCCCCTCGGCCTGATCACGCTCGCCGCGATGCTGCCGCCGGCCTGGCAGGTGACGCTCGTCAACCGCAACTGCGAGGAACTGACGGACGCGCAGATCCAGGCGGCCGACCTCGTGATGACCGGCGGCATGCTGCCCCAGGAGCCGGACTGCCTCGTGGTCATCGACCGCTGCGTCGCGCTGGGCACCCCGGTCTGCGTCGGCGGCCCGGCCCCGACCTCGACGCCGGAGGTCTACGACAAAGCCGACTTCCTGGTGCTGGGCGAGGCCGAGGGCATCCTCGATACGTTCGTGGCCGCCTGGGAGGCGGGCGAGCGCCGCGGCCGCTTCACGGCCGAGAAGTTCAAGGCCGACGTCACCAAGAGCCCGATCCCGCGCTTCGACCTGCTGACGTTCAGCCACTACCTCTATATCGGCGTCCAGTTCTCGCGCGGCTGCCCGTTCACCTGCGAGTTCTGCGACATCATCGAACTCTACGGCCGCGCCCCGCGGACCAAGACCACGCCGCAGATGCTGGCCGAGCTCGACCGGCTCTACGGCCTCGGCTATCGCGGCCATGTCGACTTCGTCGACGACAACCTGATCGGCAACAAGAAGGCGATCAAGCTGTTCCTGCCCCACCTGATCAAGTGGCAGGAGGCGCACGGCTACCCGTTCAAGTTCTCCACCGAGGCCTCGCTCAACCTCGCGGACGACGACGAGCTGCTCGGCATGATGCGGGACGCGAATTTCTTCGCCCTGTTCACCGGGATCGAGACGCCCGACGAGGCGACGCTGATCCAGACGCAGAAGAAGCAGAACACCAAGCGCTCGATCGCCGACAGCGTGCACAAGCTCTACGAGCACGGCATGTTCGTCACGGCCGGCTTCATCGTCGGCTTCGATACCGAGAAGGACAGCATCAGCAAGGCGATGTCGCTCTGCATCAGCCAGACCGGCATCCCGATCGCCATGGTCGGCCTGCTCTTCGCGCTGCCGAACACGCAGCTCTCGCGCCGCCTGCGCAAGGAGGGCCGCCTCTACGAGAACTATGCGGCGACTACGGCCGATCAGGGCGACCAGTGCACGCAGGGGATCAACTTCGTGACCCTGCGCCCGCAGCGCGACGTGCTCGCCGATTACCGCGACGTCCTCCAGGAGATCTACGATCCGCCGAACTTCTTCGACCGGGTGCGGGTCGTTGCGCGCCAGGTGAAGCGGCCGAAATTCGCCGCGCAGAAGCTCAACTGGCGCCACGTCGCCCACGATCTCTATTCGCTGCTGCGCGTGTGCTGGCGGATGACCGTCCGGCGTCCGGAACTGGCCAAGCACTTCTGGAGCGTGTTCCTGGAGACCGCCCGCCGCAACCCGGCCGCCCTGGAGGCGGTGGTCACCAACATGGTGATCTACCTGCACGTCTACCCGTTCTCGCGCTACGTCATCCGCGAGATCAACGGCCGGATCGCCGATCTCGACGCCGGCCGCTGGGTGCAGCCGCCGGTTCTGGCGCCCGAGGTCGAGACCTGCAAGGCGCCGCCGGTCGGCAAGGTGGTGGCCAAGGCGGAGGTCAAGGCGGAGGTCAAGCACCTCGCGGCGGTGGCGTAGGCGGCCGCTGGTTCGGGAAAGCCTACCCGCACCTCAAGATGAGCGTGGTGGCGGGGATCCGGGTGCCGCCGCGCTTTGCAGCGGCGCCCGGAAACCTTAGCTCATCCCCGCTAGGCCACGTCCTCCCCCCGGTCCACGGGGCCCAAGTCCGGGACGGCCCGGCCCTGTCAGGAGGGCCGCCTTGGCCTGGATCTATCTCGTCACAGCGGGCGTGCTGGAGGTCGTCTGGGCCTTCGCGATGAAGCAGTCGGACGGCTTCACCCGCCTCTGGCCGAGCGCCATCATGGCCGTGGCGATGGCCGGCAGCGTCGGCTTCCTGGCGCTGGCGATGCGCACGCTGCCGCTGGGAACCGCCTACACGATCTGGACCGGAATCGGCGCGGTCGGCGCCTTCCTGGTGGGGATCGCCGTGCTCGGGGAGCAGGCGAGTGTCAGCCGGATCCTCGCGGCCGGCCTGATCGGCTCCGGGCTCGTCCTGATGAAGCTGTCGAGCCCGGGCTGAGCGTCAGGCGGCGCGCACGGTGTGCAGGAAGGCGTCGATCTCCCGGCGCAGCTCGGCGGCCTCGTCCGAGAGGCTCGCCGCCGAGGCGAGCATCCGCGTGGCGGCCGAGCCGGTGTCGTCGGCCGCCCGCGCCACCGCGTCGATCGTCCCGGTGACCGCGCCGGTCCCGGTCGCGGCCTCGGCGACGCTCCGGGCGATCTCCCGGGTGGCCGCGCCCTGCTGCTCGACGGCGGCCGCGATCGAGGTCGCCACGCCGTCGATCTCGCGGATGCGGGCCGCGATGCCGTCGATCGCGTCCACGGTCTGCCCGGTCGCACCCTGGATGCGGCCGACCTGACCGGCAATCTCCTCGGTGGCCCGGGCGGTCTGGGCGGCGAGCTGCTTCACCTCGCTGGCGACCACCGCGAAGCCGCGGCCCGCCTCGCCGGCGCGCGCCGCCTCGATCGTGGCGTTGAGCGCCAGCAGGTTGGTCTGGCCCGCGATGTCGGTGATGAGGCGCACGACGTCGCCGATCCGGCCCGCGGCCGTGCTCAATTCCTGCACGAGGCCGGCCGTGTCGCCGGCCTGGATCACCGCGCTCCGGGCCAGGTCGGCCGACCCGTCCACCTGGCGGCCGATCTCCTGCACCGAGGCCCCGAGTTCCTCCGCGGCCGCCGCGACCGTGCCGACATGCTGGGCGGCCTCCTGCGCGGCGCCCGCCACGGTCGCCGAGCGCTCGGCCGTGTGGGTGGCCGTGCTGGTCATCGCCTCGGCATCGGTGCGCAGCCCGAGGGCGGCGTTCGCCACCCGCCCCAGGACACCGCCGACCGCGGCCTCGAAGGACTCGGCCATGGCGTGGACGGCCCGCCGGCGCTGCGCCTCGGCGCCCTCGCGCGCCAGCGCGGTCTCCCGCTCCAGGGCGCGGGTGTGGATCAGGTTGTCCTTGAAGACCTGCACGGCCGCGGCCATCGCGCCGATCTCGTCGCGGCGTCCCGTATGCGGGACCGGCACGGTCTCGTCGCCCTCGGCGAGGCGGCCCATCGCGCCTGTCATGCGCTCGATCGGGCGCGCGATCCCGAACAGGGCGAACAGCATCGCGGCCGCGGCGACCGCGAGGCCGACTACGGTGGCGATCATCGCGATCAGCTTGGCGCGCGTCGCCGCCTGGACGGTCTCGGCGACGTTGGCCTCGGTCTGTCCGCGGGCCGCGGCGATCGACTCGGTCAGGCTGGCCACCGCCGCATCGTTCTGTGCGCCCGTCGCGGGATCCAGCACGAGCGCGAGGGCGCCCGGCTGGTCGCCCGCGATCATCAGCTCGACCACTTGGAGCTGGACGTTCTGGTAGGCGTTCCAGGCGGTGGTGAAACGCTCGTAGATCGCGCGGGCCTGGGGACTCGTCAGACGGTCCTGATAGGCCTGGCGCAGGCCGGACAATTCGCCGAGGGTGTCGGTCAGCGCCGTCTGGTTCTTGTCCAGGGCCGCCACGTCCGGGGAGGCCACCGCGAGGCGGTAGAGCCGCAGGCGGGCGTCCCGCACGGCCGTTCCGATGGCCTCGGCCTGGTTCTGCAGCGGCAGGGCCTGCTGCGAGATCGCCTCGGCGTTCCGCTCGATCTCCGACAGGGTGACGACGCTGGCGATGCCCTGGCCGACGGCGGCGAGGGCGAGCAGGCCGATCGCGCCGGCGAGGACCGTCTTGAGGGAGAATCGCATGGGAGGTTCCGTCCTCGCGGCCGAGCCGCGCCTACAGGTCCCGCCATGTTCCCGGAGAGGTCTTAATATTTTGTCGGTTCTATACCAGCATTTGTGGTCAGAGCCACTTCTTCCAACGGAAGAAGAAGTAGGGGAATACCGCGGCTACGACCATCATGATCAGTGCCATGGGGTATCCGAATGTGAGATCTAGTTCCGGTATGGACTTAAAGTTCATACCGTAGATCGATGCGATCAGGGTCGGCGGCATGAAGACGACCGCCATGACCGAGAACAGCTTGATGATGTTGTTCTGCTCAAGGTTGACCAAACCGAGCGTCGCATCGAGCAGGAATTGAATTTTCGTGGACAGGAAGGTCGCGTGCTCCTCGAGGGATTGAAGATCCCGCAGGGTCGAACGCACATCCTCGCGCAGGTCGCGCGGGGCCTTGTTGGTCCGGTAGGTCGCTGACAGCGAAAGCAGGATCCGCTCCATGGAGACGAGGCTCTCCCGCTGCTTGGAGATGAGATCACCGTGCCGGCCGAGGGCGCGCAGCGTGTCCTGCAGGGCGGTGTTGCGGGCGGAGGGATCCTCCTGCACTTCGAAGATCTTGCCCGACAGGCGGTCGATACGCTCACCCTGCAGCTGCAGCACGTCGGCGGCCCGGTCGATCACCGCCTCGATCAGGCCGGCCAGGATCGTCTCGCCGGAGGTGGCCGACGCGCTGCCATTGCCCATCGAGCGCCCGGCGCGCTGGGTGTACATGCGGAAGGCCTGGGGCTCCTCGTGGCGCACGGTTACCAGCCGGTTGCCGCGGAGGATGAAGGTGATGCCGGCCAGCCCCGGATCCTCGGCGTCGCTGACCTTCGAGAGCACCCGCCCGGTCATGTAGCGGGCGCCGTCCTCCACGTAGAGCAGCTCCGAGGGCTCGATGTCCTTCATCTCCTCGCGGGTCGGCACCTCGATGCCCGCGAAGGCCTCGACCTTGAGTTCCTCCTCGCGGCTCGGACGGATCAGGTCGAGCCAGACCGTGTCCTCGGGGATCGTGTCCTGGAGATCGATGACGCGGCGTTCAAGCAGCGTGGCTCCGGCGCCGACGGCGGGCTGGTGGATGAAGATCACGAACAGGTCTCGGATGCGGATCGGTCACGGGACAGCGCAGGGCCGCAGCCCGCATCCGGCACCACGGCGGCCGATGCAAGCTGTGCCGCGGATGTGGCGCTGTTTTCTGACGCTTCCGTGACATCGCGATCCGCCGCCGCAGCGGCCGGCTCCGATCCGGGCTCAGTGGCAGCCGTCGCAGGTGCTGCGGTCGATCCTGTCGGTCGGGGCCCGCTCGCGCCGCCGCTCCTCGCGGGTCGGCACTTCGAAGATGCGCCCGGACCCGAAGGGGCACGCCGGAAGCGGGCAACCCAGACTCGCCGCCCTGCAGGGCTTTGGCGCGTCGGCGGTCCCGGATCCCGGATTCCGCTGCGCGGCTCCGGGATGACAGGGGAAGCGGCTGGGAGGTGCCCACACAAGGCTTGCGGCCTGCCTCGAGCCGGTGACGGAACGGCCCCGTGCCCCATTTCGGGCCGCTCGGGGCGGAGGCCCGCCGCCTCGTCCCTGCCGCCGGTGCCTGTCCGGGCGCGCGACCGGTCTCAACCGGGTCGGGTGCCGCTCTAGCGGCGTCGGGCGGGTTCGCGCCGGAACACGCCGACCATCTCGACATGGCCCGAATGGCGGAACTGGTCGACCGGCGTGACGGTCTCCAGCCGGTACCCGCCCGCGACCAGCGTTGCCGCGTCCCGGGCGAAGGTGCCGGCATCGCAGGCGATGCCGATCACCAGGGGGACGCGCGCGGCGGCGAGCTGACGGGCCTGGGCCTCGGCACCGGCCCGCGGCGGGTCGAACACCACCGCGTCGAAGGCATCGAGTTCGGGGGGCAGCAGGGGCCGGCGGAACAGGTCGCGGCGCTCGCTGGTGATCCTGCGGAGGCCCGAGGCCGCGCGGGCGGAACGCTCGAGGCCCGCGAGGGCGGCGGCGTCGGACTCGACGGCATGGACCGCGGCCGTCCGGGCCATCGCCAGGGTCAGCGGCCCGCACCCCGCGAACAGGTCGGCGACGCGCCGGATGCGGGGACCCAGCGCCGCCAGGGTGAGATCGCAGAGCGTCGCCTGTCCCGCCGCGGTCGCCTGCAGGAACCCGCCGGGGGACGGGTAGAGGCGGGTCGCGCCGGCGGTGACCGAGACCGGCTCGGCCTCCATGAGCCGCTCGCCGTGCAGGGACAGCCGGGCGAGGCCGAGTTCGCCGGCGATCCGCACCAGCGCGGCACCGACGCCGGCGCTCACCGGACCGTGGCCGCGCAGGTCGACGTCCAGGCCCTGGTCCGTGGCGGTGACGGCCACGTCGAGAGGCTTGCGTCCGTGGCCCAGGGGTGCGGCGAGGCGGCGCGCCACCGCGGGGGCCGGGTGCAGCGCCGGCACGGTGATCGGGCAATGGTCGATCGGCACCAGCGCATGGCTGCGCGCCGCCATCAGCCCGGCCTCGGCGCGGCCTTCGATCTCCCGCACGTGCAAGGTGAGGCGGCGACGCCCGTCCCCGTGCGCGTCGATGGCCGGGCCGGGCACCACGTCGAGGCGGGCCTGGGACAGGGCCTGGGCGACGAGGCCCTGCTTCCAGGCGCGTTCCGCCGGCCGCGCGAGGTGCTGCGTGCGGCAGCCGCCGCAGCGCATATAGTACGGGCAGAACGGCTCGACCCGGTCGGGCGCGGCCTGCGTGATCGCGATGAGTTCGGCACGCCGCGCCTCGCGGCGGATCTCCGCCCGCTCCCCGGGGAGCGTGAAGGGGACCAGGAGCCCGTCCTCCGCGACCCCGTCGCCGCGGGCGCCGAGATCCCGGATCGTGACCGTCTCGCTTGCAGCTGTCTCGCTCACGGCAACCTCGCACCGATCAGGAATTCGGCATTGCCGTCGCCGCCCGGCACCGGCGAGTCGATGAGGCCCAGGATCGCGGCGCCGAGCCCCTCCAGGGTTCCGCGGACCGCCGCGCAGACCTCGGCGTGGACCGCCGGATCGCGCACGAGGCCGCCGCGGCCGACCCGGGCCCGGCCGGCCTCGAATTGCGGCTTGATCAGCGCGACGATCTCCGCCCCCGGCCGCAGCAGGCCCGGAAGGACCGGCAGCACGAGGCGCAGGCCGATGAAGCTCACATCCACGCTCGCCAGATCGGGGGGCGGGACCAGGGCGTCCGGCCCGAGGCTGCGGATGTCGGTGCCCTCGCGGTTGGTCACGCGCGGATCTCCGGCGAGCCGGGGATGGAGCTGCCCCCTGCCCACATCGAGCGCGTGGACATGGAAGGCGCCGCGGGCGAGCAGCACGTCGGTGAAGCCGCCCGTCGAGGCCCCGACGTCGAGGCCGACGCGGCCGGCTGGATCGAGGCCGAACGCGTCGAGGGCGGCGGCGAGCTTGAGGCCGCCGCGGGAGGCGTAGGGATGCTCGGGCTCCGCCTCGATCCGCGCCCCCGGAGCGATCGGATCCGAGGGACGCGCGAGCGGCCGCCCGTCGACCCGCACGCGCCCGGCGCGGATGGCCGCCTGCGCCCGGGCCCGACTCTCGAAATGGCCGTGCGCCACGAGGAACAGGTCGGCGCGACGCGGGGAGCGATCGTCCGCGGGCGGCGCGCGGTCCGGGATGGGCCGGTCTGGAGTCATCGGGGCTTCGTACGGTCCAGGCAGATCTGCCGCGAAGGTTTCGGGCCGCCGCCCTGTCGAAGGCCGGCGCGCTCCCTAACTAGACCGGGCCGTACAGGAGAGCCACCGCATGACCCGCACCCTGCCGCTGCTCGCATTGCTCGGGACCGTCGCCGCCGGCGGCGCCCTGGCACAGGAGCCTCCGAAGGAGGCCGCCAAACCGGCAGAGACCTATACGGCGCCGATCAAGAACGCCAAGGGCGACGCGATCGGCACGCTGGCGATCCGCGACGGGGCGAACACCCTGGTCCTGCGCGTGACGATCCAGCCCGGCGGGCTGCCGCCCGGCTGGCACGGGATGCATTTCCACGCCGTCGGCGACTGCTCGGATCCGAAGTTCATGAACTCGAAGGCGCATGTGAACCACGACCAGAGCAAGCACGGCCTGCTCAACGCCGAGGGCCCCGACGAGGGCGACCTGCCGAACCTCTACGCGGCGCAGGACGGCTCGGCCAATGCCGAGGTCTCGAGCGAGACGCCGCTGAACGGCGAGGGCGGCCTGAAGGATGGCGACGGCGCCGCGCTGATCATCCACGCCAACGAGGACGACCACACCAGCCAGCCGATCGGCGGCGCCGGCGACCGGGTCGCCTGCGGGGTGATCAAGTAGTCGCGGAGGGCGAGGGCACCGCCGGCGGGATCGGCCGCGGGCGGCCGGCCTCGTCGATGGCCACGAAGGTGAAGGTCGCCTGCGTGACCCGCTCGCGGACCTGGGTGCAGAAGCGCCGCGCCCAGGCCTCGACCTCGATCTTCATCGAGGTCCGGCCGACATGCGACACCCGGGTGTAGACGCACAGCACGTCGCCGACCCGGACCGGCCGAATGAAGGTCATGGATTCGAGCGCCACGGTGACGACCCGGCCCTGCGCCCGGTCGACCCCCGCGATGCCGCCGGCCTGATCCATCTGCGAGAGCACCCAGCCGCCGAAGATGTCGCCGTTGGCGTTGGTGTCGGCCGGCATGGCGATGGTGCGCACCGTGAGGTCGCCCTTGGGCAGATCGACCTCCGCGGGCGGCAGCACGCTTTCGGCCGGTGAGAGTGCGACGTGCTGCATGCCGTCCATCCGCCCCCCGCGCGCCGTCAGGACAACAGGCCGGCGAGCTTGAGACCCGCCGCCAGGAGGACGGCGACCGCGCTCAGGATGCATTCGAGCGGGATGGATTGCCAGAGGTCCGGCGTCGCCGCTGCGGGCTCGGCGCGTTGCGCAATATCGTTCATCGGGCCTCCTCCCGGGCGGGCCGATCTGCCGTCGGCGGTCCCGTTCCCGGCACGATAAAGCAAGGGCCGCGGTCGCGCACCTCGAATCGGGGCGTGAAAAAGCCCGGCGGCTCGATGGAGCCGCCGGGCCGGTCAAGTCTGAGAACCGCTCAGTAGTAGAACCGGCGGCGCCAGTAGGGACGGCGGTAATAGGGCCGCGGGCCGTAATAGAACCGGCGGCCGTAATACGGGCGGCGCCAGTAGGGCCGCGGGCCGTAGAAGCGGCGGCGGTAATAGTACTGGGCCTTCTCGGTCATTGCCGGCGCGGCATCGGCCGGCAGGGCCAGGCCCGGGCCGACCGGCGCGGCGGACGCACCCTCCGGCGCCGCAGCCGCAAAGCCCAGTACCAGCAGGGCCGCGAGCAGGAATTTCCTCAGCACGGTCTCGACTCCCTTCGTGTCATTACGTCCTGGTCGACGAACCGCACGGGACGCGAGGACATCCGCCCGGTCCGAAACGCTGCAACGCGTGAGCGAGCGGAAGCGTTGCAGCATAACCGCTGCGACGTTTCGGATAGGGTTGACCAGGGGTTGAGACCGGACGGATCAGGCGATCTTGGTGGTCATGTCCTCGATGCGGGCCTCGGCGCTCTGGCGCACCAGGCTGATGCCGTGCTCGCAATCCTCGCGGCGGACATAGCCTTCGCCCGATTCGGCGATCACCTCGCCGTTGCGGGCCCGCAGGCGCCAGCGCCATTCGCCCGTTGCGTCCCGGTAGATTTCGAACCGCATGATGCAGGCCCCCATTCATCCACCGGATGAGATGGGTGGCCGGCTGCGCAAAAAAAGGATGCGTCCCCGGCGGGTCTGCGATCGGGCCGCGCCGCGGGCGATCGCAGACCCGACCGGTGGCGCACCACGGCTTCAGGTCCGGCGTGCTTCATTGTTTTCGATGATGCGAATGCCGTTGTTTGCTCGACATTATCGTACCAACGCAGTATTCGGCTGCGTCGCGGGCGCGGGGGCGAATCGCGCGGCCAGGCTCGGAATTCCGAGGCGTGAACGGATCGCGATGAGCGAGAACAGGGCACGGTCCAGCGCGTCGGAATGGGCGGTTCCGGAACGGCGGCTATCCGCGATCTTCGCCGCCGACATTGCCGGCTATTCGAAGGCGATGCATGCCGACGAGAGCGGCGCCATGCGGGCGCTGCAGGCCACCCGGCGGATCGTCGACCGCCTGATCGCGGCCCGACACGGGCGGATCGCCAACACCGCCGGGGACAGCGTGCTGGCCGAGTTCGCGTCGGTGATGGACGCCGTGTGCTGCGCGGTGGCGATCCAGCGGGCGCTCGCCGAGGCCGAGGGGGAGGCCGCGCAGTTCCGTCTCCGGATCGGGATCCATATCGGCGACGTCATGGTGCACGACGGCGATCTGTTCGGCGATGGCGTGAACATCGCCGCACGCCTGCAGACCGCGGCCGAGCCCGGCGCCCTGAGGCTTTCGGAGGCCGCCTACCTGCAGGTGCGCGGCCTCGCCGAGATCCCCTTCATCGATCTCGGCCCCCAGCGGCTGAAGAACATCACCCGGCCGGTGCGCGTGTACGCCGTGCCGCCGCCGGACGAACGGCCGTCGAGGTCCCTCCGGGCAGGCCGCGTCCGCGCCGCCCTGCGGCCGACGCTCGGCGCTGTCGCGATTCTCGCCGCCGCCGGGCTAGCCCTGGCCTGGTCCCACCTGGTCGGATCCGAGCGGTCGGACGGGCCGGCCGAGCCCGCGCGCCCGCGGCTATCGCTGGTGGTTCTGCCCCTCGCGAACCAGAGTGGCGAGGCGGACCAGGATTATCTCGCCGAGCAGCTCGCCGAGGACCTCTCGGCCGATCTCGCCCGCGCACCAGGCACCTTCGTCATCGCCCACGGCACGGCCCAAGCGTATAGGGGCCGGCCGGTCGAGCCGCGTGCCGTCGGCCGCGAACTCGGCGTGCGCTACGTCGTGCAGGGAAGCCTGCGGCAGAGCGGCGAGCAGGTGCGTTTCGCCGTGCAGCTCACCGACGTCGAGACCGGGGCAGCCCTCTGGGCGGATCGCTATGACGGACCGCGGGCTGCGGTCGGTGCCGCCCAGGACGTCCTCGTTGCTCAGGTCGGCCGCGCCCTCGGCGTGCGTCTTCTGGAGGCCGCCACGCAGGCCCGGTCGGGTCAGCCGGCGGACGCAGTGGACCTGATCATGCGTGGACAGGCGCTGCTCAACCGGCCCTTCGCCCGTGACAACCACGCCCAGGCCCGCCCGCTGTTCGAGCGCGCGCTCAGTCTCGATCCGGCGAATGTCGACGCGCGCCTGGGCCTGGCCGAGGTGCTCGTCGATGGCGTGCTGAACGGCTGGACGACGGAGCGGACCGCGGATCTCGATACGGCCGAGCAGGCGATCGCCTCGGTCCTGCAGGGCGATCCGACCCATCCTTTCGCGCATTATTTGCGCGGGGAGACCCTGCGCGCCCGCTCGCGCTACGCGGAGGCCCTCGCCGCGTTCGACCGGGTGCTCGTCCTGAACCCGAGCTTCGCGCGCGCCTACGCCTATCGTGGCCTCATCCAGATCTTCCTCGGCCGGGCCGAGGAGACGGAACGCGACATCGCCGCCGCCATCCGCCTCAGTCCGAAGGATCCCCTGCTCGGCGCGTGGCTCGCCCGGGACGGGTTGGCCAAGCTCCATCTCGGTCAGGATCGGGAGGCGATCGAGCCGCTCCGCCGCGCGGCTGCGGTGAACCCGCTCTTCGACTTCCCACACCTCTATCTCGCCTGCGCCTTCGCGCGGCTCGGCCGAGAGGCGGAGGCGCGGGCCTCCCTCGCCGAATTTCTCAGGCTACGGCCCGGCTACACCCTCGCCCGGTACCGGAGCCTGACTTCCACCGATCCGACCTTCCTCGCCCAGCGTGCGCGCATCTATGACGGACTGCGTCGCGCCGGCCTGCCGGAGAGCTGAGCCCGGGCGACGACTCTGAGCGGAACGACCGCCGCGCATGGGATCAGAATTTTTGTTCTTTCGCATATAGGCTGGACCGGCGCCGCGCCGAGAAACCTGCACAATGACGGGACGCTCGCGGCCGGTGAGGGAGGAAGCCACCAACGAGATCGACCGGCCCGAGGCCTTCTCGAAGGTCATCTTCGGAGGCTGCCCGCACGATTGCCCCGACACCTGCTCGATGCTGTTCGACGTCAAGGACGGCCAGCTCCAGGGGGGGCGGCAACCCGGACCACCCGATGACCCGGGGCGGCCTCAGCGTGAAGCTGAAGGACTACGAGAAGCGCCACTACCACCCGGACCGGCTCCTCTACCCGATGAAGCGCGTCGGCCCGAAGGGCTCCAAGCAGTTCGAGCGGATCACCTGGGACGAGGCGCTCGACACGATCGTCACCCGCTGGAAGGCGATCATCTACCAGTACGGGCCGCATCTCGTCGGCGGCCTTCACCAACATGGGCCACGCCCCCTCGTTCTCCGACACCCTCGTCGAGGTCTCGCGGGCGAACTGAACGGTTGGCTCGCGGAGATCCGCTCTTCACCACCGACGCAGCGCAGTGACCCGAGGAAGCGCCATATCCGCGGATGTGGCGCCAGCCGGATCGCTTCCTTGCGCTCGCAAGAACGGCCGAGCCATCATCCGGCGACTGTGTCGGCGCTCCGCGGCTGGTGGGACCGCGCCGCCGGCCGGATGTCCCCTCCGGTCGCCGGCAGGCCCCAGCCCTTCACCAGGGCGTAGACCGCCGGGATGACGATCAGGGTCAGGAGGGTCGAAGAGACCATCCCGCCGATCATCGGAACCGCGATGCGCTGCATGACCTCCGAGCCGGCGCCCTGGCTCCAGAGGATCGGCAGCAGCCCCGCCATGATGGCCACGACCGTCATCATCTTGGGCCGCACCCGCTCGACCGCGCCGACCATGATGGCCGCCCGCAGATCCGCGCGGGTCAGGGGCCGGCCAGCACGGCCGCAGGCGGCCCGCGCCGCGTCGAGGGCGTGGTCGAGATAGACCAGCATGATCACTCCGGTCTCAGCGGCGACGCCGGCCAGCGCGATGAAGCCTACCGCCACCGCCACCGACAGGTTGAAGCCCATCCACCAGAGCAGCCAGACCCCGCCGACCAGCGCGAATGGCAGGGACAGCATGACGATGAGCGTCTCGGTGAGCCGCCGGAAGTTCAGGTAGAGAAGCAGAAACACGAGGAGCAGCGTCAGCGGGACGACGACCGCGAGGCGCGCCTCGGCTCGGGCCAGGGATTCGTACTGCCCGCTCCACTGGAGGGTGGTGCCGGCCGGCAGCGTTACCGCGTCGGCCACCGCCTGCCGCGCCGCCGCGACGTAGCCGCCGAGGTCCCGGCCGGCGATGTCGACGTAGATGTAGACCGCGAGCTGGCCGTTCTCGGTGCGGATCGCCGTCGGGCCGCGGTTCAGCGCCACCGCCGCGACCTCGCGCAGAGGCACGGTCCCGCCCGCCGGCAGCGGCACCTGCACCGTGTCGGCGATGGCGGCCGGGTCCGAGCGGAAGGCCCGGGGGTAGCGGACGTTGAGCGTGTACCGCTCGCGGCCCTCGACGGTCTCGGTGACGCTCTGGCCGCCCAGCGCGGTGGCGATCACGTCCTGGACGTCCCCGACCCGGAGGCCGTAGCGCCCGAGCGCCTCCCGGTCCGGAGTGATGTCGAGGAAGTAGCCGCCGATCACCCGCTCGGCGTAGGCGCTCGACGTGCCCGAAACGGACCGGAGCGCCGACTCGACCTGCCGGGCCACCGCCTCCATCGCGGTGAGGTCGGTGCCCAGCACCTTCACGCCCACCGGCGTGCGGATGCCGGTCGCCAGCATGTCGATGCGGGCGCGGATCGGCTGCGTCCAGGCGTTCGACACGCCCGGGAATTGCAGCGCCGCGTCCATCTCGGCCTTGAGGCCGGCGAGCGTGACCCCCGGCCGCCACTCCGCCTTCGGCTTCAGGGCGATCACGGTCTCGAACATCTCCATCGGCGCCGGGTCGGTCGCCGTGGCCGCCCGGCCGGCCTTGCCGTAAACGGAGGCCACCTCCGGGAAGCTCTTGATGATCCGGTCCTGGGTGGCGAGCAGCTCGCCGGCCTTCGTCACCGAGATCCCCGGCAGGGTCGTCGGCATGTAGAGCAGGGTGCCCTCGTCGAGGTCCGGCATGAACTCCGAGCCGAGCTGCCGGGCCGGCCACGCGGTCGCCGCCAGGAGCCCTGCAGCGAGCAGGATCGTCGGCACCCGGGCCCGCAGCACGGCGGCGATCACCGGCCGGTAGGCGCCGATGAGGAGCCGGTTCAGCGGGTTGCGGTGCTCGGGGATGATCCGCCCGCGCACGCACAGCACCATCAGGGCCGGGACCAGCGTCACCGACAGCAAGGCCGCGGCGGCCATCGCGAAGGTCTTGGTGTAGGCGAGCGGGCCGAACAGGCGGCCCTCCTGGCTTTCCAGGGTGAAGATCGGCAGGAAGCTGACCGTGATCACCAGGAGCGAGAAGAACAGGGACGGCCCGACCTCGGCGGCCGCCGCGACCAGGATCGCGACCCGGTCGCCGCCGGGGGGCGCCCGCTCCAAGTGCTTGTGGGCGTTCTCGATCATCACGATCGCGGCGTCGATCATGGCGCCGACCGCGATGGCGATGCCGCCGAGGCTCATGATGTTGGCGCCGAGCCCCAGGGCCTTCATGCCCGCCAGCGCCATCAGGATCCCCACCGGCAGCATCAGGATGGCGACGAGGGCGCTGCGCACATGCAGCAGGAACACCACGCAGACCAGAGAGACGACGAGGCTCTCCTCGACCAGGGTGTGCCGGAGGGTGTCGATCGCGGCCTCGATCAGCTGGGAGCGGTCGTAGACCGGCAGGATCTCGGTGCCGGCCGGCAGGCTGCGGGCGATCTCCGCGAGCTTTGCCCTCACGCTCTCGATGACCGACAGGGCGTTGGCGCCGAAGCGCTGGATCACGATGCCGCCGGCGACCTCGCCGTCGCCGTTCATCTCGGTGATGCCCCGCCGCTCGTCGGGTCCGAGCTCGACCCGGGCGACGTCCCGCACCCGCAGCGGCGTGCCACCCGCACTCTTCAGGACGATGGCCTCGATGTCGGCGACGCCGCGCAGGTAGCCGCGACCCCGCACCATGAACTCGAACTCGGAGAGCTCGACCGTGCGACCGCCGACATCGGCGTTGCTCGACCGGATCGCGTCCCGGAGCGCCGCGAGGGTGATGCCCTGGGCGCGCAGCCGGTTCGGGTCGACAACCACGTTGTACTGCTTCACGAAGCCGCCGACGCCCGCGACCTCCGCGACGCCCTCGGCCCGCGAGGCCGCGAAGCGGATCACCCAGTCCTGCAGCGCGCGGAGTTCCGCCAGCGTCCGCTCCCGCGCGACCACGACGTACTGGTAGACCCAGCCCACGCCGGTGGCGTCGGGGCCGAGCGTCGGCGTCACGCCTTGCGGCAGGCGGCGCGCCGCGCCGTTGAGATATTCCAGCACCCGCGAGCGGCCCCAGTACGGGTCGGTGCCGTCCTCGAAGATCACGTAGACGAAGGAGACGCCGAAGAACGAGAAGCCCCGCACCACCTTGGCCCGCGGCACCGTCAGCATGGCGGTGGTGAGCGGGTAGGTGACCTGATCCTCGACCACCTGCGGCGCCTGGCCGGGATACTCGGTGTAGACGATAGCCTGCACGTCCGAGAGGTCGGGGATGGCGTCCAGCGGCAGCGTCCGGAGCGCCTGGAGGCCGGCGCCGACCGCCAGCGCGGTCCCGACCAGCACCAGGACTAGGTTGCGGGCCGACCAAGCGATGAGGCGGGCGATCACGGCGCGTCCCCCGCACGGGCCGCCTGCCGGTCGTCCCGCGGCGGGGCGAGACCCTGGAGCGCCGCCTTCAGGTTGCTCTCGGCGTCGATCAGAAAGTTCGCCGCCGTGACCACCCGGTCGCCGGCCGCGATCCCGGCGCGGATCTCAGTGAAGCCCTCGCCCCGCGCGCCGACCGTCACGGCCCGTGGCTCGAAGCGGCCCTCGCCGCGCTCGAGCAGCACGACCTGGCGCGTGCCCGAGTCGAGGACGGCGTCGTCCGGGACCGCCACCACCGGCTCGGCACTCCCCGTGTCGATCGCGACGTCGGCGTACATGTCGGGCAGGAGCGTGCCGTCCGGGTTCGGCAGCTCGATCCGCACCCGGGCGGCGCGGGTCTCGGGATTCACTTGCGGGTAGATCACCGCCACCCTGCCGGTGACCGTCCGGCCCGGCGCCGAGCGCGGGCGCACGGTCGCGACCTGGCCGACGCGGATCCCCGCGAGGTCGCGCTCGGGCACGTCGGCCAGCACCCACAGCACCGCGATGTCGGCGATCCGGAACAGGGTGTCTCCGGCCGCGGCCTTCATGCCCTCCACGGCGTTCCGCTGCAGGACGATACCGTCGCGGGGCGAGGACCACGTGATGGCCATGGGCACCGTGCGGGTGCGCTCCATCGCGTCGATGACGGATTCGGAGACGTTGAGGTTCTGCAGGCGCCGCCGCGCCCCATCGAAGCCGGGATTGGCGATGAGCTGGGCCGCGGCCGCGTTGATCTCCGGCGAATAGACGTGGACCAGGGGCTGGCCGCGGCGGACCCGGTCCCCGGTCGTAACGCTCTCGACACGGTCGACGTAGGCGTCCGAGCGGGTGGCCACGACGGTGACGCGGCGCTCGTCGAGGGCCAGCGTGCCGGGCACGCGCACCGGCTGCGCCACTACCCGCCGCTCCGCGGTCGCGACCCGCACGCCGGTGCGCTGGATCCGGCCGGCCGGGACCGTCACGACCGGGCCGCCCGCATCCGCGTCGGCGTAGACGGGGACGTAGTCCATCCCCATCGAGTCCTTCTTCGGCACCGGCGACGTGTCCGGCAGGCCCATCGGGTTGCGGTAGTAGAGGATCGCGCGCGCGCCGGAATCGGGCCGGTGGCCGGCGGCCTCCGCGCCGGCCGCGTCGGGGCCGGGAGCGTCGTCCGGGAGATCGAAGTGGACGTCCTCGCTGGCGCGCACCGCCCGGAACGCGCGCCCGTCCGCGGTCATCATCGGGGCGAGCGCGTAGACCGGCTTCCCGTCCGGGTCCTGGTAATAGACCACGGGACCGGTCGCCGCGGCCGGGATGGCTGGCGCCGCTCCGTTCGGCCACCAGGCGGCGAACCGCGTCCGCGCGGCCGCGACCAGCGCCGGCACGGGGTCGCCCCCGTGCCCCGCGCCGTAGCCGATCCCCCCCGCCGCGAGTGCGGCGAGGGCCCCGGCGAACCAGGCGGTGCGGCTCATTTGGCGGCCTGGACGATCAGCTGGTCGTCGACCGTGCCGGTCTCACCCTGCACCTTCGCGGCGAGCGACAGGCGCCAGCGGCCCTGCATCGAGAGCCTGGCCTTGAACCGGTAGAGGCCGGGCTCGGTCGACGGCAGCTGCTCGACCTTGGTGGCCATCTCCTCCATGGCGTCTGGCGCCATGTCGAGGCGCTTGGCGAAGATCACGGCGTCGGGCACCAGCTTGCCGCTGCGCCGGTCGACGAGTCGGACAGTGAGGACCGTCTCGCCGACCTTGGTCTCCGGCTGCACGAGTTCGAAGCGGTAATCCTTGACTTCGGCGCGCGCCGGCTGGGCTGGAGCCGACAGGACGGCAGCGAGCAGCGCGGCCGCGGCGGCACGCGCGAGGGGGAGCTTGATCACGGGTGTTGTCTCCTGAACGCGATGGAAGGCGCGCGCGGACGCGCGTCACCGTGCCGGCGCGCGCGCCGGCGGCATCGGGTTCAGGCTCGGGGAGGCTCGGGTAGCGGGGCCCCCGGCCGGCTGGCGAAGGCCGCGGCCTCGGGCCAGCAGGTGCTCAGACCGATCGCGGTCGGTACCGGGAGGGCGATCGCGCCTGGAAGGAGCGAGGCCATGCCGGCCAGGCAGAGCGCCATCAGCGGGCAGCCCTTGGCACAGTCGGTCTTGGCCGGCTTCGGGCAGCACGGCATGGTGTCCATGTCCGCCATCATGTCGGCGTCACCGGCGGCCATCTCCAACGCGGCGGCGTGGTGATGGTCCCCATGGTCGTGGGCCGGCCCGGCCATCGGCACGTGCGGACCCGCGGTGACCGCGGGAGCGGTCACCGGCGTCAGGGCGAGGCTGATCACCGCGAGGAGCGGCAACAGACGCCGAAGGGCCGACCAGAAGTTCACGGCGCCAGGATGCCAAATTCCGAGCGGAAGCGGAAGGGCAAACCGGTCGGGTTCAAAGCGCCAGGGAGCGCCGCACCCCGTTCGGTGCCGCTGATCGGCCGCGCGCTGTCCAGAGACAAAGCCGCCCGGACGGACCCGTCCCGGGCGGCTCGATCCCAACGCTCAGGAGCGGGGCGCCCGCTCCAGCCAGCCGATGTTGCGACCTTCGCCGCTGCCGCCGCCACTGCGCGGCCGGGCATCGCCCCGCTGGGGCCGGGCGTCACGGCTCGGACGAGCCTGGTTGGGGCGCTCGCCCTGCGGACGTGCCGGCCGATCGGCGCGGACGTCGCGACCCTGCGTGGCGTGGCTCCGCCCGTCGGCGCGGGCGTCGGTCCGACCCTCCTGGGGCCGACCCTGCCGGGGGGCACCCTGGCCCTGGCCGCCGAAGCCGCGACCGCCCTCGGGACGGCCCTGCTGGGGACGGCCCTGCTGCTGCCGTGGCCGCTGGCCCTGGCGGCCGGCGCCGGGCCGCTGCCGCTCAGGCCGGCGCTCCTCCTCGCGGGCGATCTCGGCCGCTTCCTGGCGGGACGGCGGGGTGAAGCCCTCCGGGAAGCCCGCGACCGGGACCTTCTGCCGGGTCACACGCTCGATGTCGCGCAGGTAGGCCTTCTCCTCGTCGTTGCAGAACGAGATGGCGAGGCCGTCCGCCCCGGCCCGAGCGGTGCGCCCGATCCGGTGGACATAGCTCTCCGGCACGTTCGGCAGGTCGAAATTGACCACGTGGCTCACGCCCTCGACATCGATGCCGCGGGCCGCGATGTCGGTGGCGACCAGGACCCGGCAGGATCCGTCCTTGAAGGCAGCCAGCGCCCGCTCGCGCTGAGGCTGGCTCTTGTTGCCGTGGATCGCGGCTGCCGCGATGCCGACCTTGTCGAGGCCGCGCACGACCCGGTCCGCCCCGTGTTTGGTGCGGGTGAAGACGAGCACGCGCTCGATCGCCGGATCGCGCAGGATGTGGCCGAGCAGCGCCTGCTTGGCGCCGGTATGGACGAAGATCACCTCCTGCTCGACCCGCTCGGCCGTGGTGGCGACCGGCGTCACCGCGACCTGGACCGGATCGGTCAGGTACTGCGCCGCGAGGCCCGCGATGTTCTTCGGCATGGTGGCCGAGAAGAACAGGCTCTGGCGCTGCGTGGGCAGCATCTTCACGATGCGCTTGAGGGCGTGGATGAAGCCGAGGTCGAGCATCTGGTCGGCCTCGTCGAGGACGAGGATCTCGACGCCCTCAAGGGTCAGCGAGCGGCGCTCGATCAGGTCGATCAGCCGGCCAGGGGTGGCGACGAGGATGTCGACGCCCGGCGCAAGGGCGCGCTCCTGCCGACTGATCGTGACGCCGCCGAACACCACCGTATTGGTGAAGGACAGGTGACGACCGTAATCCGAGAAGGATTCGGCGATCTGGTTGGCGAGCTCGCGGGTCGGCGAGAGCACCAGCACCCGGCAGCCGCGGCGCGGGGCGCGACGGTCCGAGAGCGCGAGGCGGTGCAGGATCGGCAGCGCGAAGGCCGCGGTCTTGCCGGTGCCGGTCTGGGCGATGCCGCAGAGGTCGCGACCCTCCATGGCCGGCGGGATCGCCTGAGCCTGAATCGGGGTCGGCGCGACGTAGCCGGCCTCGCTGAGCGCCCGCAGCACGGGCTGGGCGAGGCCGAAATCGGTGAATTGGGTCAAGGATGTATCCGATGCAGCAGGGCCGGCCGGGCGCCTCGCGTCGCACGCGAGCTGTACCGTGTTTAAGCCGGTCCGTTGGCAGGGGGCAGCCCGCGTGATGGGGCGACCCGGGTGCATGCACGTTATGAAGAGGGGGGCCGGATCACGCCGGGAAGGCGCCCGATCCGTCACGCAGCCCCCTCAAGCGGGCCATGGCGGCCGCTGACGCTGCATCGCCGATATGCCGGTGTGCGGCTGCGAAGTCAATGCAGGGCCGGGTTGCGGCGCAGTCAGGCCGAGTGCTGCGCTTAGCGGTCGAGCACTCCCGTCGCGACCGCGTAAAGCAGCTGGCCGGCGATCAGGGCGGGGCGGTGCGGCTCAGCACCCAGCAGCGCCAGGGGCACCGCTGCCCAACAGGTCGACGATCAGCGCGAAGACTCAGACGATCAGCGGCGCACCGCCATGCGTGGCACCACATCCGGGTTGCCGAAGATCCGGGCAACCGAAACAATGTGGTGCGGCCAAGAGGACTCGAACCTCCACCCCTCTCGGGACTAGCACCTCAAGCTAGCGCGTCTACCAATTCCGCCATGGCCGCATCGGACGCGAAGACCGGTCCGTTTGCCCGACCGTCGCGCACCGCGGGAGAACCCGGGGCCGCTTTCGTGTCGCGCGGCGCAGCGGATAACAGATCGTCCGGCCGCCGACAAGCGCCCCGCTCACGGGGAATCGTAGCCGCCCTCCAGGAAAGGCGCCGCGCCGTCGCCGATGCTGACGCCCGGCTCGACGATCGAGGCCGCCTTGCGGATCAGCTCGGTCACCTCGACGGAGATACGGTCGCCGGTCACCACGATCTGCCCGCGGGCGATCGGGTGGTCGTTGGCCAGGATCTCGACCATGTCGCTGTCGCTGGCTTCCAGTTCGATCACGGCCCCGCGGCCCATGCGCAGCAGCATGTGCAGCGGCATGCGGGCACGGCCCAGCACCACCGTCAGATCGACCTTAAGGGTCTCGAAGACCGCCACCGCCCGCCACCCCGTCTCGCGGCCGAAACCTTGCAACCGCCGGCCGCGGATGTTGAAGGCTACGACCATCGACGCAGGATGGTGAACTCTTGGTAAACGCGCCGCGCCTCACGGTCAGCCCGCACGCCTTTCCGAAGCAGCCTGGTTCTGGTCCGGTCGCCGGGCCGGTGGGCTGGCGCGTGAGCGACGCGCCCGTGAGCTACGAGGCCGCTCTCGCCTGGATGGAGGCGCGTGCGGAGGCGATCGCCCGCGGCGCGGCGCCCGAATGCGTCTGGCTGCTGGAGCACCCGCCGCTCTACACGGCCGGCACCTCGGCCCGGTCCGAGGATCTCGTGACGCCGGACCGTTTCCCGGTCCACGCCACGGGACGAGGCGGGCAGTACACCTACCACGGGCCGGGTCAGCGGGTCGCCTACGTGATGCTCGACCTCGGCCGCCGCAGCCGCGACCTGCGTGCCTACGTGGCGAGCCTGGAGGCGTGGCTGATCGAGACGCTCGCCGCCTTCAATGTCCGTGCCGAGCGCCGCGAGGACCGGGTCGGTGTCTGGGTGCGCCGGCCCGAGAAAGGCCACGGCGTCGAGGACAAGATCGCGGCGATCGGCATCCGGGTGCGCCGCTGGGTCAGCTTCCACGGCATCAGCCTGAACGTCGAGCCCGATCTCATGCATTTCGACGGGATCGTGCCGTGCGGCGTGCGGGAGCACGGGGTTACGAGCCTCGTCGATCTCGGCCTGCCGGTGAGTATGCCGGAGGTCGACATGCAGCTCCGAGCCGCCTTCGAGGCGATCTTCGGGGCGACCGCGATCGAGGCGACGGAGTGATCGGGCGTGCCGGCGATGCCTCCGGCGGCTGCGGCTGCCGCCTTTCTCAAGGATGCAGGCCGCGTTCCCGAGCCTCTCCCCGGGACGGCCACGTCTTTCAGAAATCCGCGTGCAGCCGCGAGGCGAAGAAATGCGCAGGGCCGCGATCGCGGTTGTATCCGGGATTGCCGATGAACTGGTAGTCGAAGGTCAGGGTGACGAACTTCGTGAGGTTCAGGGCGTAGTAGGTCTCGAGTGCGCGCTCGGTGCCGTAGTTGAGGCGCCCGTCGCCGACCAGCAGGCCGAGATAGCCGGCCGCGAAGGCGGCCCGGTGCGAGGGCGAGAGCCCATTCATGGCGGCGCCGATTCCGACCGTGTCGTCGGGCCGGTCCCAGGCCTTGCCTTTCAGTGACAGGCCACCGGAAAAGCTCTGGTCGATGTCGGTGAAGGAGATGTTCTCGGTGCGCCCGTCATTCAGGCTCGCCCGGGCGAACAGCCCGAGTTCGGGCGTCAGCGCCTGCTCCAGGTTGATGTAGCCACCGGTCTTGCGGCGGGGACGCCGCGTCGCCGCGACGGCGTCATTGATGTCGTCGAACAGGCCGAGCTGCGTCAGGGTGACCACGTCGCGGTTGTTGGCCGAGACACCGACATTCGAGAACAGCCCGATGCGGATCTTGCCGGGTTGCTCCAGCCACGGGAGGACGTGGCGCTCCTCAAACTCGACGTTCAGCCCAGCGCGCCGGAACACCCGCGGATCGAGCACGTCGCTCGACGGCTCCTTGGGCACCTGCGTGTAGGCGGCGCGGATCGCGAATTCCGGCCGGTTGTATTCGGCGTAGACCCCCTGCGTGAAACCCGGGAGGTTCGCCGGGAAGTCCCAGGCCGACGAGCCCCAGAGCGACCAGTTGAAGAAGTCCACGCGCGGGTCGTGCGCGTAGATGTTGCCGTCGAAGAAGTCGCCCAGCGCGAACTTGCCGGCGATCAGCGTGATCCGCTCGGCATCGTAGCGGGTGGCCACTTGGTTCGGACCGTCCGGCACCTCCACGGTCTCGCCGCCCAGCCCGAAGGTCTGCTTCACGTAGTAGCGGTTCGAGCGCAGCTTCGGGAATGGGGCGCCGGCCTTCTGGGCCTCGCCGTTGACGAAGCCGGCGACGCCCAGCGTCCGCGACAGGCCGAAGCCCTGGCTGAACTCGGGATTGTAGTAGATCTCGGTGCTGTCGGTGAGCTTGAGCCCGAGGAAGATCGTGGCCGTGGTGGTCTGCCGGGCCTGGTGGGGGATCAGGCTCTGCGCGCCCTCGTAGGGCGAGCGGAAGCCGGGCACGCCCTGCGCGATCAGCGTCGTCTGGCCGTGCAGCGAGAAGCGGCCGGTATCGCCGTTGTCGGGGTCGTGCGGCGCAGTCTCGTCCGGGTCCTGCGGGACCTTCAGGCCGTCCGGGAACCACATCAGCCGCGCGAACAGCTGGTTGGAGTTGAAGCTCGCCCGGGTCGTGACCGGCCCGCCCGCGTCCCCGGGCACCGCGCCCAGCGGGAAGCGCCGGCTGCCGCCCAGATCGATGTAGCGGTAGTCGATGCCCAGGGCGAGGCTGTCGGTGATGGCGTATTGCACGCCCGCGCCGAGGGTGAAGCCGAGATAGCCGAGGTCCTGCCGCGCCGTGGTCTGACCGCCCGCGTCGAGATCCGGATAGTTCGCGAGGAAGCGCGCGTCCGCCCCCGCCAGCCCGAAGGTGCCGTAGATCAGATAGCGGTCGAAGCTGAAGCCGAGTCGGGCGCGCAGGGTGCCGTAGAGATCGGTCTTGGCGCGCACGACGTTGAAGGCCGGATCTACGTCCGCGTAGCCGAACCCTGCGATGGTCGAAGGGACGGGCCGCTTCAGATTCGCCGCATCGAGACTCGCTTCGATGCCGTAGACCCACGGTCCGGCCTGCCAGTTCCAGCCGCCGAACAGGCCACCGACGGCCGTCGTGGCGTTCCGACCCTGGTCGCTGCGGCCAGTCGAATCGCCGCTCTTGAAGGTCGGAATCGGCCGGCCGCCGATCGTCGTTGGGCCGAAATTGTAGGCTCCGTAGGATCCGCCGGCGCTGCCCTCAAGGCCGACATAGCCCCCCGACCAGTCGGTATAGGCCGGCATGGCGGCGGAGCGCGCGGCGGACAGATCAGCCGCCCGCGCGGCCAGGGGCGTGAGGAGGGGCGCGGTCAGGATGAGCGCTGCGGTGCGGACCAGGGGCACGGAACGGATTCTCATCCAATTTGCAGAAAAGTATAGCACTTGCTAAAACGAGCCTTGGCGTCGCGCAAGCCGCAGCGCGCCGTCTCGCCACAGGCCATCGCGCAGATCCTGGCTGTTCCACTCCGCATCTTCGGTTCTCTGCATGGCGCGGGCATGACAATCCAGGCTCGGCCGGATTCGTCAAGATCCAATGGGACAATGCGTCGCGAACATCTTCTTGAGAATGCGTTATGAGCGTAGGGATCTGCCGGAAAGACATGCGAATACGGCCATGCCGATTCGAAAAGGTCTCAGATTAGAATTGTTATTATTTGATGTTTGCGCGATTCCGGTTTGAACTTCGAGCCGGGTGGATTATGTGCGGTCGCATGCACGCGTCGCACATCATCCCGGTTCTCCGCGGCCTCGCCGCAGCCTCGCTCCTCGCGTTCGCGGGCGCTGCACTGGCCAAGGAGGTGCCGATCGGTCCGCACGTGACGCGGAACGGCCTGGAGGTCGCCGCCGTCTATCTGCAGCCGATCGAGATGGATCCGCCCGGCATGATGCGCGAGGCCGCCAAGTCGGACATTCACCTCGAGACCGATATCCGCGCCGCCAAGGACAACCGCAACGGATTCGCCGAGGGCGACTGGGTGCCGGCGCTCGACATCCGCTTCGAGGCGGTGAAGCTCGACGGCGACAAGCCCACCGACCAGACTGTTTCGGGCATGCTGATGCCGATGGTCGCCAATGACGGGCCGCATTACGGCGACAACGTCAAGCTGTTCGGCCCCGGTCGCTACCGCCTCAAGGTCACTGTCGCGCCCCCGGGCAAGGACAGCCATTTCGGCCGCCACGTCGATAAGGAGACGGGGGTCGGTCCCTGGTTCGACCCCTTCGAGGTGACCCAGGACTTCACATTCGCCGGCGTCGGCAAGAAGGGCGCCTACTGAACTTGCCGGAGCTGTTCGTGTCCCGCGTGCCGTGTTCCATCGTCTCCGCCGTCGTTCTGCTGATCGCCGCGGCGTCCGCGCCCGCGCATGCCGACGACATGCCGGTCATCAAGGTGGAGATGCGTGACGGCGTGATCATCCCGACGGTGATCGAGGTTCCGGCCAACACCCGGTTCAAGCTGGAGATCTCGAATACCGGCCAGACCCCGGTTGAATTCGAGAGCACGGAACTCAAGCGCGAGAAGGCGCTGGCCGCCGGCTCGACCTCGGCGATCGTGTTCCGCACCCTCGATGCCGGGACCTATCAGGTGTTCGACGATTTCCACCCGGAGGCAAAGGCAACCCTGGTGGCCAAATGAGCGCGTCGACGACAGCGCCCGGCCCCCTGGTCCTGACCCGCGCCGCGCCGCGCCGGTCCGCGGTCGATGCGCGGCTCGCCCGGTTCGGCGATGGGCTGCGCCGGTACGGCTGGATCATCCGGTCCGTGCAGTGGCTGATCGTCGCCGTCTACGCGGTGCTGGTGGTCGTCCCGGCCCTGCTGCCGCTGCCCGACAATGCCGCCCATATCTGGACCAACCTGACGCTGGCCGCGCAATTCGCCTTCTGGGGGATCTGGTGGCCGTTCGTGCTGGTCAGCATGGTGCTGGTCGGCCGGGCTTGGTGCGGCGTGCTCTGCCCGGAAGGGGCTCTCAGCGAATTCGCGAGCCGCTGGAGCCGCGGCTACGCCGTGCCGCGCTGGATCACCTGGCAGGGCTGGCCGTTCGTGGCTTTCGCCGGAACCACCGTCTACGGGCAGATGACCAGCGTCTACGGCTATCCGAAGCCGGTTCTGGCAGTGCTCGGCGGCTCGACGCTGGCAGCGATCGTGGTCGGCCTGCTCTACGGGCGCAACAAGCGCGTCTGGTGCCGCTATCTCTGCCCGGTCAATGGCGTCTTCGCGGTGCTGTCGAAGCTCGCGCCGGTGAGCTTCCAGGTCGACCGCGCCGCCTGGGCGGCCTCGCCTAAGCCCCTGGGGGGTACCGAGGCCTTCAACTGCGCCCCCCTCGTGCCGGTGAAGACCATGCGCGGCGCGGGCGCCTGCCACATGTGCGGGCGCTGCAGCGGCCATCGCGGCGCCGTGCACCTCGCCCTGCGCTCGCCCAACCACGAGATCGTCCACGTGGCCGGCCAGGAGCCCAGCCTCGACCAGACCATGCTGATCCTGTTCGGCATGCTGGCGCTGGCGGTGGGCGCCTTCCAGTGGTCCTCCAGCCCCTGGTACGTCGATGCCAAGCAATGGGCGGCCACCTGGCTCATCGAGCACGGGACGACGTGGCCCCTGGAGCACTCGGCGCCCTGGTTCGTGCTGACGAACTATCCCGACCGCAACGACGTCATGACGCTCCTCGACGGTGGGCTGCTGCTGGCCTACATCGGCGCCGCGACGGCCGTCCTCGGGCTCGCCCTGTCGGGGATCGTGGCGCTCGCGACCCTGAGCCTCGGAGACTGGTCGCTCCGGCGCTTCCACCACCTGACTCAGACGCTGATCCCGGTGGCGGGTTGCGGCGTCTTCCTGGGCCTGTCGGCGCTCACCGTCACATTCCTGCGCGGCGACGGCATCGTGATCCCCTACGTGGCGGAGATCCGCGCGGCCCTGCTCGCCGGCGCGAGCGTGTGGAGCATCTGGCTGGCCTGGCGGGTGGCGGGTCTCGCTGCCGGCGGCCTCCGCCGGGTGGCGGCCGCGGCCTGCATCGCCGCAGCGACCGCCCTCTCGGTGGCCAACTGGGTGCTCCTGTTCTGGATCTGGTAGCGCGCGGTTCGCGCGATGCTTCACACGACCTCGTAACCCCTGGAGACCGCCATGATCGGCGCCTTCGTCATCGCCTTCCGCGAAGTCATCGAGGCAGGCCTCATCATCTCCATCGTGCTGGCGGCGACCCGCGGCATCCCGGGCCGGATGCGCTGGGTCCTGCTCGGCGTTGCCGGGGGCCTCGCGGGCGCGGCCCTGGTGGCCCTTTTCGCGGAAAAGATCTCCGACGCCTTCGAGGGCAGCGGGCAGGACATCCTGAACGCCGCGGTGCTGATCGTCGCGGTGCTGCTGCTGATCTGGCACAACACCTGGATGAGCAAGCACGGCAAGGAGCTGGCGGGCGAGCTGCGCGCCGCCGGTGCGGCGGTGCGCTCGGGCGAGCGGGAGGCGGCGGCCCTCTCGATCGTCATCGGCGCCGCGATCCTGCGCGAGGGGGCCGAGCTGGTCCTGTTCCTCTACGGCCTCGTGGCCTCGGGCACTTCGGGGGCCGACATTCAGTTCGGAGCGGTCGCCGGCATCGGTGCGGGCGTTCTCCTCTCGGCGGCGACCTATCTCGGCCTCGCCGCGATCCCGAGCCGCTACGTCTTCTCGATCACCAGCGTGCTGATCATCTTCCTCGCGGCCGGCCTCGCCGCGCAGGCGGCGCAGTTCCTGGCCAATGCCGGCGTGGTGGATGTCCTTGGTCACACTCTGTGGAACAGCTCCGGCATGATCGCCGAGAATTCCTGGCCGGGCCGCGTCCTGCACGCTCTGGTCGGCTACACCGACCGACCCACTGCACTTCAGGGTCTGGTCTATGTCGCCACCATCGCGGTGATGGTCTGCCTCATGCAGTGGAGCGCCGCCGACAAGCGCCGCGCGGTGCGGACGGCGTAAGCCTCGGCTGCGACAGGTCCCGGGATCCTCCCCCGGGCGCAGGGCGAAACCCTATCTTGGAGGGTGATCCGGGATCCTGCGCCTGAAGCGTCGCGCAGGCGACACGGTCTGTCGGAGTCGGCCGGTTCTAGCCGGATCTCGCCCGCGGGAGGGGGCGGCGCGCATCTATCCGCCCGCCACCCGGCTTCTGATCGAGGCGCTACGGTGCTCCGGTCGCCACTGCCCTGGCCGGATCGGCGCCCCATTCCGACCAGGAGCCGTCATAGAGACCCCGCGCCGGCCGACCCATGGTCTCCAGCGCCAGCGCGATGATCGCGGCGGTGACACCGGAGCCGCAGGTGGTCACGACCGGCCGGTCCGGATCGACGCCGTTCTCGGCAAAGACCGCCTTCAGCTCCTCGGGGCTCTTCATCCGGCCGTCGCGCTGGAGGGCCGCGTAGTGCAGGTTGCGGGCGCCGGGCATGTGCCCCGGCCGGACGCCGGGGCGGGGCTCCGGCTCCTCGCCGCGGAACCGCGTCCCCGAGCGGGCATCGACCACCTGGGCCGCGCCGGTATCCAAGGCACGGGCGACGTCGTCCGCGTCCGCCACGGCGCCGTGGTCGAGGCGGGCGGTGAAGTGCCGCCGCTCGGGCGCGCGCGGTTCGCCTTCCTCGGTGGGGTAGCCCGCCGCCACCCAGGCGGGGAGGCCGCCGTCCAGCACCAACGCGTCGCGCACGCCGAAGCTCTTGAGCATCCACCAGACCCGCGGAGCCGAGAACAGCCCCTGGCCGTCGTAGACCACGAGCTGCATGCCGTCCCCGATGCCGAGGGCCCGCATCCGCGCGGCGAAGACATCGGGACGCGGCAACATGTGCGGCAGGCTCGACTCGGTGTCGCTCATGGCGTCGAGATCGAAGCGACGGGCACCGGGAATATGGGCGGCGCGGAACTCGGCCTCGGGATCACGGCCCGCGGTTGGCAGGTACCAGGAGGCGTCGAGCACCACGATATCGGGAGCCGCGAGGCGGTCGTGCAGCCATTCGGGTGATACGAGGGGCGCATGGGCCATGGTCGGCGGGTCCGGCTCTGTTCGCGTTGCGCGCTCACAGAACCACAGCTCGCACCGCGTTGCACGCCCGGCCTGCCGACACGCGCGGGCGTTCGGGCGGATTCGTCAGCTCCACCAATGCCAATCGAAAGGCGGGTGGAATGGCGCGAGCTACGCATCCTGCACCGTGGTCCGATGCATCCAACGCAGGCTGGTCTTGTTTTAAAGAACCGTAACCCCAGTTACGACAACATGATGACGCCAATCGCGTCGGCCCCACGGCCGGCATCGTGTTGGCCGCCCTGTACGCCCCCGCTTGTGGACGCGAAACGGGGACGTCGCCTGAAC
Source organism: Methylobacterium sp. UNC378MF (assembly GCF_900103195.1). Taxonomy (GTDB): domain Bacteria; phylum Pseudomonadota; class Alphaproteobacteria; order Rhizobiales; family Beijerinckiaceae; genus Methylobacterium. The sequence continues at coordinate 55,525 of NZ_FMWU01000028.1, forward strand.
GAGATGCGTTCGAATTTCCCTATCTGCCGGGGTGCCCGACCCACCGAGCAGGATGCTTATTGAGCCGATCGATACCATGAATCAACTCGTCCGCATGTCCCAGATCGGCGACGCCGAGACCGTACAGGAGCCGTCGGCCGACCTGCGCGTGCCCTTCGCGCAGTCCGGTGCCTTCGTGTGCAAGTACATCATCGGTGAGCCGAACGACCGCGCCGTCTGCTGCGGGGCGCCCGTATCCGACGGCAAGAGCTGGTGTGCCTATCACCGTCGTATCGTGTTCGAGCCGACCCGGCCCGGCCGCATCCGCTGAATCCGGTCCTGCCGCACCCCGGAGGTCACTGCGTCCGCATGATCTGGATGACCGCCGGGGTGATGATGACCACGAACAGCACCGGCAGGAAGAACAGGATCATCGGCACGGTGAGCTTGGGCGGCAGCCCCGCCGCCTTCTTCTCGGCCTCGTTCATGCGCAGGTCGCGGCTTTCCTGGCTCAGCACCCGCAGCGCCTGACCCACGGGCGTGCCGTAGCGCTCGGCCTGGATCAGCGCGGTCGCCACGGATTTCACCGGCTCGAGCCCGGTGCGCATCACGAGGTTCTCGTAGGCCTGGCGCCGGTCGGGCAGGAACGACATCTCGGCGGTCATCAGCGCGAGCTCCTCGGCCAGCACGACCGAGGACGTCGCGATCTCGGTGCTCACCTTCCGGAAGGCGTTCTCGATCGCCATGCCGGATTCCACGCAGATCAGCGTGAGATCGAGGGCGTCCGGCCACGCCTTCCGGATCTCGGTCTGGCGTTTCTTGGCGGTGTTCACCAGGAACAGCTCCGGCGCCTTGATGCCCGCATAGGCCGCGCCGATCACCAGCCCGAACCGCACGAGGTACGAGGCGTCGAGCACCTCGAGCACGAACAGGTAGAACAGGGCCGAGATCACCGCGACAACCGGCACGACGAGGCGGAAGAAGAGGAACGCGGTCTCCGCCCCTTGGCCGCGATAGCCGGCCTGCATCAGCTTGCGCTTGGCCGTGTCCGTGCCGAGCCAGCGCCGCAGCTGGTACCGGTCGACGATGGACTTCATGTAGGCCTTCGGCTCGGTGCGGAGCGTGGCCCGGTTGGCGGTCCGCTCTGCGCTCAGCCGCTCGCGCCGCCGGATCTGCTCGCGCTCGTCGCTGACGAGCTTCATCCGCTTGCCGAGCCTGTCGGTCTCCAGGAAAGGCTGCGCCACAGCGTAGGCGGTCGCGGCCGCCGCGACGGCGGTCAGGAGCGTGCCCATGAAGCGGGGATCGAACAGCTTTTCGGCGATGTCGTCGATCATCGGGCGGGATCCGGCAGAGGGCGCACCGCGCCTAGAACTCGAAGGCGATCATCTTCTTGATCGTGAAGACGCCGATGGACATCCAGATTGCCGCGCCGACCAGGGCGATCTTGCCGGTATCGGTCGTCCAGAGCAGTGAGATGTAGTCGGGGCTCGTCAGGGCGGTGATGCCCGCCACCGCGAAGGGCAGGCAGGCGATGATCGAGGCCGAGGCCTTGGCCTCCATGCTCATCGCCTGGACCTTGCCGCGCATCTTGGCGCGGTCGCGTAGCACGACGGAGAGATTGTTCAGCGCCTCCGAAAGGTTGCCGCCCGATTGCTGCTGGATGTTGATCACGATGGCGAAGAAGTTCACCTCGGCCGTGGGCACGCGTTCGAACAGGCGCGTGCACGCCTCCCCGAGCGACAGGCCCATCGCCTGAGTCTCCACCACGGTCCGGAACTCGCTGCGCACCGGTTCCTCGGCCTCGCGCGAGACCATGCGGAAGCAATCGCCCACCGGGATGCCGGTGCGGATGCCGCGGACCACCACGTCGACGGCGTTGGGCAGTTCCTTGTTGAACTTCGCGATGCGCTTGAGCCGCAAATGGCGCAGCAGCCAGGCGGGCAGACCGAAGCCGCCCGCGAAGGCGGCTCCGAGCGCCGCGAGGGCGTTGTCGGTGATCACGAAGATCAGGAGCCCGAGGACGCCGCCGCTCAGGGCCGAGACCATATAGAAGGTCTGCTTCGTCCAGCCGAGGCCGGCGCGGGCGAGCTTCAGCTCCACGCTGGCCTTCGAGGCGCCCTTGGCCTTCGCCTCGATCTCGCTCAGCGTCTTGGCGACCTGCTCGCGCCGGTTGACCGCCACGCCCCGGGTCGCCGCCCCCGAGGCGGAGACGCTGATCGTCTTCAGGCGCTTGCTGGCCCGGCGCTCGCCACCGAGCAGGGGAAGGACCGCCACGTAGGCGATGGCGGCGACCGCGATGCCGACGAGGCCGGCGGCGATCGGCAGGTTTGAGGCGTCCGCCATCGGCTCAGCTCCGGTCGACGACCTCGGCGGCGTCGAGCGCCTCGCCGAGCCGCTGCTCCAGGCCGTAGTAGCGGGCGCGCTCCCAGAATTTCGGCCGGCCGACGCCGGTGGAGCGGTGACGTCCGATGAGCTTGCCGTTCGCGTCCTCGCCGACGATGTCGTAGAGGAACACGTCCTGCGTGGTGATGACGTCACCCTCCATGCCGAGCACCTCGGTGATGTGGGTGATGCGCCGGGAGCCGTCGCGCAGGCGCATCGCCTGGATCACGACGTCGATCGAGCCGCAGATCATCTCGCGCAGGGTCCGCGACGGCAGGGTGAAGCCGCCCATCGAGATCATCGATTCGATACGCGACAGGCACTCGCGCGGGCTGTTGGCGTGGAGCGTGCCCATCGAGCCGTCGTGGCCGGTGTTCATCGCCTGGAGCAGGTCGAAGGCCTCCGGTCCGCGCACCTCGCCGACGATGATCCGCTCCGGTCGCATGCGCAGGCAGTTCTTCACGAGGTCACGCATGGTGACCTGGCCCTGGCCCTCCATGTTGGGCGGCCGCGTCTCCAGGCGGACGACGTGGGGCTGCTGGAGCTGCAGCTCGGCCGCGTCCTCGCAGGTGATGACCCGCTCGTCGTGCTCGATGAAGGCGGTAAGGCAGTTGAGCAGCGTTGTCTTGCCCGAGCCGGTGCCGCCCGAGATGACCACGTTGCAGCGCGACTGGCCGATGATCTTCAGGACCTCGGCGCCCTCGGGCGAGATCGCCCCGAAGCGCACGAGCTGCTCCAGGGTCAGCTTGTCCTTCTTGAACTTGCGGATGGTGAGCGCCGGGCCGTCGATCGCCAGGGGCGGCGCGATGACGTTGACGCGGGACCCGTCCGGCAGGCGCGCGTCGCAGATCGGCGAGGCGTCGTCGACGCGGCGGCCGACCTGGCTGACGATCCGCTGGCAGATGTTCATCAGCTGCTGGTTGTCGCGGAACCGCACGCTGGTCAGCTGGATCTTGCCGTTGACCTCGATGAAGGTCCGATGGGCACCGTTGACCATGATGTCGGCGATGTCGTCCCGGGCGAGCAGCGGCTCCAGGGGACCGTAGCCCAGCACGTCGTTGCAGATGTCGTCGAGCAGCTCCTCCTGCTCGGAGATCGACAGGACGATGTTCTTGAGCCCGATGATCTCCGTGACGATGTCGCGGATCTCCTCGCGCGCGGTCTCGGCGTCGAGGCGCGAGAGCTGCGTCAGGTCGATCGCCTCGATGAGGGCGCCGAAGATCAGGCTCTTGGTGCGGTAGTAATCCTCCGAGCGCGTGGTCTCGACCACGACCGGGGCCGCCGGTGCCGGGCGCGGAGCCGGGATCGGCGCCGGCGCGTCGCGCAGCACCGGCGTGGCCGGAGCCGGGGTCCGCATCTGCGGAATCGGCGGGGGCGCCGCCGACGCCCCGCCGGACTGTCGCCTACCGAACATGGGTCAGAGCCCCGACGCAGACCCGCGGCACCGGCCGGGTGAGGGATCGCGTCCGCATCAGGAAGCCTTGCGGCCGGCGAGCTTGGCGAGCAGCGGCTCCAGCAGGCTCGGCCGGCTCCGCCGGCTCTCGGTACGCCCAAGGGTCATGGCGGCCAGATCGTTGAACAGCTCCGCCACCTTCGACCCGGCCTGGATCTCGGCGATCATCTGGCCGTTGTTGGCTGCGGTGCCGAACAGGGTCGGCTCGAACGGGATCGTCAGGGCGACCGGGGCCTCCAGAGCCTTGGAGAACTCGGCGGTGCCGATTTCGGGGCGCTTTGGCACGCCGACGCCGTTCAGCACGATGCGCGGCGGCTGGTCGTTCGGGCGCCCGTGCTTCAGCGCGCCGAGGAGGTTCTTGGCGTTGCGCAGGCAGGCAAGGTCGGGGCCGGCCACGATCAGGATTTCGTCCGCCGCCGTGAGGACCCGCTTCGACCACGCGCTCCACTGATGCGGGATGTCGAGGACCACGCAGGGCACGCTTGCCCGCATGTGCTCGATCAGGGCGTCGAAGGCCGGCTCGGACAGGTCGATGGTCCGGTCCAGGCTCGCCGGGGCGGAGAGCAGGCTCAGGTTGTCGCTGCACTTGGACAACAGACGCTCGACCAGGGCGGAATCGAGGCGTTCGGGGGCAAACACCGCCTCGGCGATGCCCTGCGGCGGGTCCTGATTGAAGTTGAGCGAGGCGGTGCCGAAGGCGATGTCGAAGTCGGCGATCACCGTCTGGACGCCCTGGCTCCGGGCCACGGACCAAGCGAAATTGTGCGCTACCGTGGAGGCGCCGATCCCGCCCTTCACGCCGTAGACCGCCACGGTCCGCCCCACCGGCTTGACGCCCGGGGCCGTGAACAGGTCGGAAATTGCCGCGATCAGGGTCAGCGGCTCGACCGGTGCCATCAGGTAATCGGACACCCCGCGCTGGATCAGCTGCCGATAGAGCATGACGTCGTTGACATGGCCGATCACCAGGACACGGGTGCCCTCGTCACAGACCTCGGCCAGGGCGTCGAGGCACTCGATCGGCTTCGAGCGCGCGCCCTGGATCTCGATGATGATGACGTTGGGCGTCGGCGCGTGCCGGTAGGCCTCGATTGCGCCGCCGCCGCCGCCCATCCGGACCTTGACCTGCGCCTTCTGCATGCGCCGGTCGAGGGCCGCACCCTCGATCATCGCGGCGGTCTCGCCGGTCTCGCAGAATGCCTGGATGGTGATCCGGGGCACCGGGGCGATCGTGCGCTCGGTTGACTCGGACAGATCTGCCATGACGGCGCTTTCGGGTTCGCGTTCGGGGCGCGGCGTTGCGGTCGGCGGCGGGGCTGCCCGTCCCCAACGCCGGCTGTCTCAGTTGGTGACTTGGGACTTCACGGCGGTCTGCCCATCTTGACGCCATGTGGTTGACGGATCCTTGCCGTCCCGCAACTGGCCAATGTCCCGGACCCGCTTGACGGTGTCGATGCGGCCCTCGGGCCTGCCCCGTACGAGGTCGACCGGGTCGGCGACCTGAGCCGCCACGTTGGACTGCATGGCGCAGCCCAGGTTCCAGCTCGGCTGGTTGCTGTAATCGGACGCGAAGCTGCGTGTTCCGAGGTCCTGGGGCCACAGCCCGCAGGCGTCGGCCACCTTGGCCTGCATGCGTTGGAAGCTCAGGCGAATCGGCGCGGCGAGGGTCGGCGCGGCAACCGCGTAGCCGGTCACCGTGATCTCGCGGGCGCCGACGCCGTTCTGCGTCCCGAACCGGCCGAGTACCGAAGCGGTCCGCTCGACCGCCGCCACCTGGCTTGGCGGAACGCCCCGGGGGACCTCCATCAGAAGACCTCCGCGGCCGTACCGGCGGTATTCCAGCATGAACGCGTCGACATCCGCCGCCTGGCGCGGATCCAGGTGTCCCACCCCAGTTGGGAACACGTCGAGGCTGCGGGTCCCGTCAGCCAGCACGACGGGGTGGCGCGCGCGGTAATCCGTCACGTCGAGCCCGCCGGTGGTGACGGGATCGGTCTTGCAGGCTGCCGCGAGAGCACCCAGCGCACAGGCGGCGAGCAGGCTCGCGGTACGGCGGGACAGGGCGGGCGGGTAACGTCCGGTCATGGTTCCGAATCCTGGAGGCAACAGGGACGCGCGGCGCTACTCGACGATGAAGCCGACGTGCCCGCGATAGGTGCGTCCGAGCGGCGGCGCCGCGGCGGCCCCGGGCGAGGCGACCTTGCCGTAGATGCGGTTGATCTGGCCGAGCAGAACCGTCTGACCGTCGCTGGCGTCGACGAAGTTGTCGTCGGGGCGGCTCACCTGCTTCGGCTCCATCGCGCGGGCGATGTAGGGCGTGCACATGATCATCAGCTCGGTCTCCATGCGCTGGTAGTCGCGGGAGCGGAACAGCGCCCCGAGGATCGGCAGGTTGATCAGCCCCGGCAGGCCGGAGATCGCCTGCTTGTTGACCTGCTGGATCAGGCCGGCCGTCATCATCACGCCGCCGGAAGGCAGCTCGACGGTGGTCTCGGAGCGGCGCACCCGGGTGCCCGGCACCGCGACCGAGCTGTTGCCGACGACGTAATTGAAGCTCTGCTGCGGATCGATCTCGGTCACGTCCGTGGCGACGCGGATCGAGATCCGGTTGTCGGCCAGCACCACGGGGGTAAACGACAGGGCGACACCGTAGGGCTTGTATGTGATGCCGGGCGAGCAGACGCCGCCGACCGCGCAGGTGGCCGAGGACGGCACCGGGAACTCACCGCCGGCCAGGAACTTGGCGGCCTCGCCGGAGATCGCGGTCAAGGTCGGCTCGGCGAGGATGCGCGAGACGCCGGCCTGCTCGAACGCCTTCAGGGTCGCCTGCAGCGAGAAGCCGCCCCCCTGCACGGAGGCCTGGATCTGATTCCCGCTCGGCGTGCTTGTGTTGATCGGGAAGGGCAAATTGTTGGTCAGCACGTTCGGGATCACCGCCGGCACCTGCGTCGCGGCGGCGGTCCCGCTATTGACGATCGTCTGGCCCACGGTTCCGACCGGGTTCAGAGCCGACCAGTTGCCGGTCATGTTGATCCCGAATTGCTTCAGGACGTTGCGGGACACCTCCACCACGGTGACGCGGAGCATCACCTGATCCTTGTTGCGGATCGTGAGGTTGTTGATCACCGCGCCCCGCGCTCCGGCGGCGACGCCCCCGCTGGGGGCCCCGGCGCCGGCGGCCCCGGCCGCCCCACCGCCCAGCCCCACGAAGGCGTTGGCGATGTCGATCGCCTGCTGCGCATCCGCCGAGGAGTTCACCGAGCCCGACAGGAGCACTGAGGCTCCCGAGGAGCGCACGTCGAAGCGGCCGCCCGGGATGCTCTGGCCGAGCAGCTCGCGCAGGGTCCCGAGGTTGAGATCCCGCGCCACCGTCACGTCGAGGGCAGCGATCTGGCGGCCCTCGGCATCCAGGATGAAGATCGAGGTCGCACCGTCGGCCATGCCGATCACGAAGACCTTGCGGGTCGAGCGGACCACGGCGTTGGCCACCGCGGGGTTGGCCACGAACACCTCCTTGGCGTCGCGCGGCAGGTCGACGATGACGGAGCGGCCGGCGGTGAGTTCGACCCGCCGGGTCGAGGCGGATTCCGCCGCGCCGATCGTCAGGATCGGCGCAGGACCTAAGCTCTGCCGTTCCTGGGCGGGCACGGGTCCCGTCAGGGCAACCAGCAGGGCGAGGGCGCCGGCCGAGCGGCGGGCGGGGCGGCGCACCGGGCGCGCGTGGAGCAGCGGAGCGGTCATGGCGGTCACGGCGTCTGCTGCCGCGCGACGCCGAAGCGCACCACGGTCAAGGCGGGTTCGGGCATCTGCGCCGCGGACGTATCGGCCAGCGGCGCGGTTTCGGGCGGGCGCCCGGCATCGGCGAGGCTGCGCAGCGAGAGGGTGAGGGCGCCGACCTTCTGGGCGAGCGCCAGGGTCTCGGCCTGAGCGGGCGTGACGGCCAGCGTCGCGGTCTCGCCGGTGACGACGTTGGTGCCGTTCTTCTCCTGGACGAGCTGACCGATCGCCAGGACGCGGATGTCGGTCAGGATCGTCTGGGAGAGCTGCACGTCGCTGTTGTTGACCCGCGAATTGGATTCGTCCCGGAACGTGCGGATCACGTCGACGCGGTCATTCGGCAGGATGAAGCCGCCGGCCGAGTTGGTGCCGCGGCTGTCGGTGACGATGGCGACCGCGCGCATGCCGGGGGGCAGGATCGCCGCCATGAAGCCGCTCTCCGGGCGCACCAGCTTCTGCGCACGGATCGGCTCGCCCGCCAGGAAACCCGAGCGCACGGACGCGCCGACGGTCTCTTCGAGCGCCTTCGGGTTGATCTTGCGGGTCATGTAGCCGGCCGTGACGGCGCCGTCCGGCCAGGATTGCCAGCGCAGATCCGCAGCCCGGAGCACTTGGCCCATGGGCATGTCGATGGCGGCCACGAGCACGTCGGTCATCGGCTGCGGCGGCGCCTCGGCCTTGGGCGGCGGCGGCGGCGGCGGCGGATCGCCGCCGCTCATCAGGAAGGCCGCCCCGGTACCGGCCGCGAGGGCTATACCGAGGACGGCGAAACGGGCTGGGTTCATCGCATCGCCACGGGCCGGAGACGGCCGAATTGCCGTCCATGACCGGAACCTGCGCGGGGATTCGTGTAATTATGGTTAAGGTATTATAACCTCTCGCATTGTCGCCGGTCCGGAAACGGGGCGTCTGAAAAGCGCGTCACAATCCGCAGGATCCTTCAGCGTCCCCTGATCTTGGCCGTGGCGCAGCGCCGGGCCGTGACCTATCGTGCCGCCGGAACCGCCTCAGAAGCGGGCGCTCGGTCAATCCGGGGGGAGACATGATCAGGACATACGGCGGCGCGGTGTTGGCGGCCGCCCTCGCGGGCACTGCGCTCGGTTCCGCCCCGGCGGCCGCGCAGGGAAGCTTCTCGGACAACGCCGTGCGGATCGGCATCCTCAACGATCAGTCCGGTCTCTACGCCGAGTATGGCGGTCAGGGCTCGGTCGAGGCCGCCCGCATGGCCGTGGAGGGCATGGGTGGCAAGATCGGCAGCGTGCCGATCGAGATCCTCTCGGCCGATCACCAGAACAAGCCCGACATCGCCTCGGCGATCGCCCGGCAATGGTACGACCGCGACAATGTCGACGCGATCATGGAGCTGACCACCTCCTCGGTGGCGCTGGCGGTCCAGGGCCTGTCCAAGGAGAAGAAGAAGATCACCATCACCACCGGGGCGGCGACCAGCGACCTCACTGGCAAGGCCTGCACGCCCTACGGCTACCACTGGGCCTTCGACACGCGGGCTCTGGCGGTCGGCACCGGCGGCGCGCTGACACGGGCGGGCGGCGACACGTGGTTCTTCCTCACGGCCGATTACGCCTTCGGCTCGGCCCTGGAGGCCGATACCAGCCGGGTCGTGACCGCCAACGGCGGCAAGGTGGTGGGGAGCGTCCGGCACCCGCTGTCGAACCAGGACTTCTCGTCCTTCCTGCTCCAGGCGCAAGGCTCGAAGGCCAAGGTGATCGGGCTCGCCAATGCCGGGCTCGACACCTCGAACTCGATCAAGCAGGCGGCCGAGTACGGCATCGTCGAGGGCGGCCAGAAGCTTGCGGCCCTGCTGTTCACCCTTTCGGAGGTGCACGGGCTCGGCCTGAAGGTGGCGCAGGGCCTGACGCTCACCGAGGGCTGGTACTGGGACGCCAACGACGAGACCCGCGCTTTCGGCCAGCGCTACATGAAGCGCACCGGCCGGATGCCCAACATGATCCAGGCGGGCACCTATTCGGCGGTCCTGTCCTACCTGAAGGCCGTCAAGGCCGCCGCCACCGACGAGACCGACGCGGTCAACGCCAAGCTCAAGGAACTGCCGGTGGACGACGTCTTCGCCCATGGCGGGATCGTGCAGCCCAACGGCCGCATGGTCCACGACATGTACCTGTTTGAGGTCAAGAAGCCGGCCGAGTCGAAGGGCGAGTGGGATCTCTACCGGCTGATCTCGACGGTCCCCGGCAAGGAAGCCTTCGCGTCGCCTGCCGAGAGCGGTTGCCCGCTGACGGCAGCGAAGTAGGGCGCAGACGCCCCCTCGTCATCGCACGCGCAGCGAAGGGGTCCAGGGCAGCGAAACGTCGGTGGGCGTGGCTGCGCTGGATTGTATCGCTCCGCTCGCAAAGACGCGGACGCTCTGGGGCTGTTGGCGGGACGGCGGGCTCACCCCGCCCAGACCCGCCGATACAGCGCCACGATCTCCTCGGCGCTGGGCTCCACCGGGTTGTTGGCGGGGGAGCCGGAGGCGAGCGCCTGGGCCGTCATGGTGGGGAGCAGCGCCTCCCAGCGGGCCGGGTCGATCCCGTATTCCTGGGGCCCCGGCACGTCGAGGTCGTCGTTGAGTGCCTCGAGTTCCGCCACCAGGGCCGAGACCGCGGACCGGTCGTCGGCGTCGGGGCCCGCGATCCTCATGGCGCGGGCGCAGGCGGCGTAGCGGTCGATGGCGGCGGGCGCCGAGAAGGCCGTGACCGCCGGCAGCAGCATCGCGTTCGACAGGCCGTGGGCCACGTGGAAATGCGCGCCGATCGGCCGGCTCATGCCGTGGACCAGTGCGACGGAGGCGTTCGAGAAGGCGATGCCGGCCTGGGTGGCGCCCAGCATCATCGCCTCGCGCGCCGCCCGGTCACCGGGATCGGTCCAGACCCGGCGCAGGTTCGGGGCGATCAGGCCCATCGCCTGGAGCGCCAGCCCGTCCGAGAACAGGTTCGACTTGCGCGATACATAGGCCTCGATCGCGTGGGTCAGCGCATCGATGCCGGTATCGGCGGTGAGCCGCTTGGGCTTGGTGAGCGTCAATTCGTAATCGACCAACGCCGCCACCGGCAGGTAGGCCAGCCCGATGCAGAGCATCTTCTCGTCCGAGGTCTCGTCGGTCACGATGGTGAAGCGGGTCGCCTCCGAACCGGTGCCGGCGGTGGTGGGAATCGCCACGATCGGCAGGCCCGGCTCGTCCTGCTGGCGCGGTGCCTTGTAGTCGCGCATGTGGCCGCCGTGGCGGGCGAGCACCGCCACGGCCTTCGCCGTGTCCATCGGGCTGCCGCCGCCGAAGCCGACCACGCAGTCGAAGTCGCCCGCCTGAAGGGCGGCGAGTGCCGCCTCCACGGAGGCCACCGTCGGGTCCGGCACGGTCTCGGAGAAGATCGTGGCCTTCGCGCCCGCCTTGGTGAGCCGCTCGAGCAGCGTGTCGGTGCGGCCGCTGCCGGCGAGATAGGGATCGGTGACCACGAAGGGCCGCGACAGGCCGAGCTGGCCGAGCACCTCCGGCAGCAACCGCGAGGCGCCGGCGCCGACGCGCATCAGCCGGGGCAGGGCGATCGAGGCGACCATGTCTTGCTTCTCCCACCCGGCGCCTCTTCTGGTGCGCCGGAACGGGCGATCTTAGGACGCGCGGCCGCGGGGCGAAACCGCCGCCGCTTACACCGTCGGCCCGGCGAACAGCGCCCCCGCGGCCTTCACCTCGGCGGCGATGAACCCCGCCACGGCGCGGATATGGGCCGCCTTCCGGTGGTCCTCGTGGATGTGCATGTGGAACGAGCGGGTCAGGGAGACCGCACCGGGCAGCACCGGCACGAGCCCCGGATGTGCCGCCGCGATGAAGGCCGGCAGGATGCACAGGCCGGCTCCGCCCAGCGTCGCATGGACCTGAGCCAGGAGATTGGTGGAGCGCAGGCGAGCCGAGACCGCGGGGCCGAGCGCCCCGAGATAGTTCAACTCACGGGTGAACAGCATATCCTCGATATAGCCGACGAAGGGATGGGCCGGCAGGTCGGCGAGGTCCGTGATCGGCGGTGCCGCCGCGAGATAGAATTCGGCCGCGTAGACGAGCAGCCGGTAATCGGTGAGCCGGCGCGCCACCACCCGCGCCTGCTGCGGGCCGGAGAGGCTGATCACGATGTCGGCCTCGCGCTTCGACAGGCTGAAGATCCGGGCGGTCGCCATGATCTCCACCTCCAGCTCTGGGTGGCGGGCGGTGAGCCGGTGCATCCGCGGCGCGAGGAAGACGCTGCCGAATCCGTCCGGCGCCCCGATCCGCACCGTGCCCGACACCACCTGAGCGGCCTCCGTGGCGGCGCTGGCCGAGAGGAACGCGCTCTCCATGGTTTCGGCGACGCCCAGCAGATTCGCACCGTCCTCGGTGAGCGCGTAGCCGAGGTTGCTGCGATGGAACAGACGGGCGCCGAGCCCTTCCTCCAGAGCACGGATCCGCCGGCCGACCGTCGTGTGCTCGGTGCCGGTGCGCGCGCCGGCGGCGCTCAGGGTCCCGGTCCGCGCCACGGCGAGGAAGAAGCGGAGATCGTCCCAGTTGGGCCCTGTCCTGGCCATGGTCGCACTCCCGCTGTGCATCGATGCACGACGGCTGTAAGCGCATCCGGCTTTATCGCTCAAGCGATCCTGTTAGGCTGCGCCAAAATCAAACGAGTCACGACAGGGAGGCGCGTATGCGCACGATCGGGCACTACATCGGCGGCCGGAATGTCGGCGGCGAGAGCGGGCGGTTCGCAGACGTGTTCCATCCCTCGACCGGCGAGGTCCAGGCCAAGGTCGCGCTGGCCAGCAAGGCCGAGCTGCGCGCCGCCGTCGAGAACGCCGCGGCGGCCCAGCCGGCCTGGGCGGCGACCAACCCACAGAAGCGCGCCCGGGTGATGATGCGCTTCCTGGAACTCATCCGCGGCGAGCACGACGCGCTGGCCGAGCTGCTCGCCTCCGAGCACGGCAAGACCGTGCCGGACGCCAAGGGCGACATCCAGCGCGGTGTCGAGGTGGTCGAGTTTGCCTGCGGGATCCCGCACCTGCTCAAGGGCGAGTACACGGAAGGCGCCGGCCCCGGCATCGACGTCTACTCCCTGCGCCAGCCGCTCGGCGTGGTCGCCGGCATCACGCCGTTCAACTTCCCGGCGATGATCCCGCTGTGGAAATGCGCTCCGGCCATTGCGTGCGGCAACGCCTTCATCCTCAAGCCGTCCGAGCGTGACCCGAGCGTGCCGATCCGCATCGCCGAGATCTTCCTGGAGGCCGGCCTGCCGCCGGGCATCCTCAACGTCGTCAACGGCGACAAGGAAGCCGTGGATGCCATCCTCGACGACGAGGACATCAAGGCGGTCGGCTTCGTCGGCTCCTCGCACATCGCCGAGTACATCTACGTGCGCGCCGCCGAGACGGGTAAGCGCGCCCAGTGCTTCGGCGGCGCCAAGAACCACATGATCATCATGCCCGACGCCGATATGGGCCAGGCGGTCGATGCGCTGATCGGCGCCGGCTACGGCTCGGCCGGCGAGCGCTGCATGGCGATCTCGGTGGCGGTGCCGGTGGGCGAGAAGACCGCCGACCGGCTGATGGAGCGGCTGATCCCGCGGGTCGAGTCGCTGAAGATCGGCCCGTCCCATGACGGCTCGGCCGATTACGGCCCGCTGGTCACCCGGGAGGCGGTGCAGAAGGTCGCGAGTTACATCGACAAGGGCGTCGCCGAGGGCGCGCAGCTCGCCGTCGACGGCCGCGGCTTCAAGCTCCAGGGTTACGAGAACGGCTTCTACATGGGCGGCTCGCTGTTCGACCGCGTGACGCCCGACATGACGATCTACAAGGAGGAGATCTTCGGACCGGTCCTCTCGGTGGTGCGGGCCAAGGATTACGAGGAGGCGCTGGCGCTGCCCTCGACCCACCAGTACGGCAACGGCGTCGCGATCTTCACCCAGGACGGCGACGCGGCGCGCGACTTCACCGCCCGAGTCAACGTCGGCATGGTCGGCGTGAACGTGCCGATCCCGGTTCCGATCGCCTACCACACCTTCGGCGGCTGGAAGCGCTCGGGCTTCGGCGACCTGAACCAGCACGGGCCGGACTCGATCCGGTTCTACACCAAGACCAAGACCGTGACGCAGCGCTGGCCGAGCGGCATCAAGAGCGGGGCGGAGTTCTCAATCCCGACGATGCGCTGAGCCGAAACCCTCCCCCCGACCGATCTTGGGCTTGCCCAAGATCGGCATTCTGGTTGTCCCAAGTCGGGCAAGCCCGACTTGGGATGGGGGAGGGTGCCCTGCGGATGCAGGGCGGGAGAGGGGCAGCGCGACGGCGCGGGGTTCGACGCGCGTCGCGACCTTTCCGGATGCGGCGCTCCCCTCTCCCGACCCCCTTCGGGGGCCACCCTCCCCCGCAGAGGGGGGATGGCGTACCCGTCTGACCTTTGGAGCCACGCCCATGAGTTTCGGGCTCGACGAGGAACGCACCGCGATCCGCGAGATGGCCCTCGGCTTCGCGGCCGAGCACATCGCGCCGCACGCCCTCGACTGGGACCGGGACAAGACCTTCCCGGTCGAGACCCTGCGGGCCGCCGCCGCGCTGGGCATGGCGGGCATTTATGTCCGCGAGGATGTCGGCGGATCCGGCCTGTCGCGCCTCGACGCCACCCTGATCTTCGAGGCGCTCAGCACCGGCTGCCCGACGGTGGCGGCGTTCCTGTCGATCCACAACATGTGCGCCTGGATGATCGACGCCTACGGCGACGACGACCAGCGCCGGCGCTGGCTGCCGTCACTCATGGGCATGGAGCGGATCGCCAGTTACTGCCTCACTGAGCCGGGCTCGGGCTCGGACGCGGCGGCCCTGCGCACCCGCGCCGAGCGCGACGGCGACCATTACGTGCTCACCGGCGAGAAGCAGTTCATCTCCGGCGCCGGCGCGAGCGACCTCTACGTCTGCATGGTCCGCACCGGCGAGGCCGGGCCCGCGGGCATCTCGGCGATCGTCGTCGAGAAGGGCACGCCCGGCCTCTCCTTCGGCGCCGACGAGCGCAAGATGGGCTGGAACGCCCAGCCGACCCGCGCGGTGCGCTTCGACGGCTGCCGCGTGCCGGTGGGCAACTGCCTCGGTGCGGAGGGCCAGGGCTTCCGCATCGCCATGAGCGGCCTCGACGGCGGCCGGCTCAACATCGCCGCGTGCTCGCTGGGCGGCGCGCAGGCGGCCCTCGACAAGGCGCTCGCCTATATGGGCGACCGGCGCGCCTTCGGGGCGAAGCTCACAGACTTCCAGGCGTTGCAATTCCGGCTCGCCGACATGGCGACCAGCCTGGAGGTCTCGCGCACCTTCCTGCGCCACGCGGCCGCCGCGCTCGACGCCAAGGACCCCGCCGCGACGCAGCTCTGCGCCATGGCCAAGCGCCACGTCACCGATGCGGCCTTCGACGTGGCCAACCAGGCGCTCCAGCTGCACGGCGGCTATGGCTACCTCGCCGAGTACGGCGTGGAGAAAATCGTCCGGGACCTGCGCGTGCACCAGATCCTCGAAGGGACGAACGAGATCATGCGGGTGATCATCGCCCGCGGGCTGACCGGGGGCCGCCGATGACCGACGTGATCGTCGAGCGGGCCGGGGCGCTGGGCCGTCTGCGGCTCAACCGGCCGAAGGCCCTGAACGCCCTGACCCACGGCATGGTCCTGGCGATCGACCAGGCCCTCGACCAGTTCTCCGCCGATCCCGGCATCGCCGCGGTGCTGCTCACCGGCGAGGGGGAGCGCGGCCTGTGTGCGGGCGGCGATCTGCGCGGCCTGTACGACAGCCAGGGCACTGCCTTCGCCGAAGCCTTCTGGCGTGACGAGTACCGGCTCGATGCCCGGATCGCCGATTATGAGAAGCCGTTCGTGGCGGTGATGGACGGCATCACCATGGGCGGCGGCGTCGGCCTCGCCGGCCATGCCGCCCACCGGATCGTCACCGAGCGCTCCCGCGTTGCCATGCCGGAGACCGGCATCGGTTACCTGCCGGATGTCGGCGGCACGTGGCTCCTGCCGCGGGCTCCGGGCGAGATCGGCACCTATCTCGGCCTGACCGGCGAGCCGGTCGGCGCCGCCGACGCGATGTTCTGCCGGCTCGCCGACGCCCATTTGCCGTCCGAGCGGCTGCCTGATCTGATCGACGCCCTCGTGGCGCTCGATCCGGATGCCGGGCATGACGGCGTCCGGGATGTGATCGCCCGCTTCGCGCAGGATCCGGGCCCACCGCCGCTGGCAGCGCACCGGGCCGTCATCGATCGGTGCTTCGCGTTCGACATGATGGACGAGATCCTGTCCGCCCTGGACGCGGACGGTTCGGACTTCGCGGCCGCGACCCGGAAAAACTTGCTGACCAAGGCGCCGTCGAGCCTCGTCCTGACGCTGTGCCTGCTGCGCCTCGGCCGCGGTGCGCCCAGCCTGGAGGCCTGCCTGGAGCGCGAGTACCACGCCTCGTTGGCGCTGCTGGACGAGGGCGATTTCCGCGAGGGCATCCGCGCCGCGGTGATCGACAAGGACAAGAGCCCGCGCTGGGATCCGCCGACCCTCGACGCGGTCGATCCCGCCCGGATCGCCCGCTGGCTGGAGGCGCGGGCGGAACCGGTTTTTCCGGAGTCGCGCACGGGTCCGATCTGACGGGGGCCGCCTGATCTCATCCACCGCCACATCCTGAGGTGCCCGCTTCAGCGGGCCTCGAAGGGGGGCTCCAGGCATCGTGCGGCCGGCTCAAGGGCTCCTTCGAGGCGGCTGCGCCGCACCTCAGGATGAGCATGCGGGTCGGCGCGACGGTCGATTGTCGGGACTCTGCGTCCCGCTCGGAACGAAGGGGAGGAATGGGATGGCACAGACCGTCGGGTTCATCGGTCTCGGCAACATGGGTGGGCCGATGGCGGCCAACCTCGTTCGGGCCGGGCATACCGTACGTGGGTTCGATCTGGTGCCGGCCTCGCTGGACACCGCCCGCGTCGCGGGGATCACGGTGGCGGGCTCGGCCCTCGAAGCGGCCGAAGGTGCCGATGTCGTGATCACCATGCTGCCCGCCGGGCGGCACGTGGTCGAGGTCTGGACGCAGCTCGCGGAGGCACTCCCCGCCGGCACCCTGCTGATCGATTCCTCAACCGTCGATGTCGAGAGCGCCCGCAAGGCCCATGGCCTCGCCGAGGCGCGGGGCTGCCTGTCGGTGGATGCGCCGGTCTCGGGGGGAACCGGCGGCGCGAGGGCCGGGACGCTGACCTTCATGGCCGGCGGTGCCACGGCGGCCTTCTCGCGCGCCGAGCCGCTCCTCAAGGCGATGGGTAAGAACGTGTTCCATTGCGGCGATGCCGGGGCCGGGCAGGCGGCCAAGATCTGCAACAACATGATCCTCGGCATCTCGATGATCGGCGTCAGCGAGGCCTTCGCGCTCGGCGAGAAGCTCGGCCTGTCGCATCAGGCGCTCTACGACGTGGCCTCGGTCTCCTCGGGCCAGTGCTGGTCGCTGACCACCTACTGCCCGGTGCCGGGCCCGGTGCCGACCTCGCCGGCCAATAACGGCTACAAGCCGGGCTTCGCCGCCGCGCTGATGCTCAAGGACCTCCGGCTCGCGCAGGCTGCGGCGCTCGCCTCCGGTGCCGCGACGCCGCTGGGCGCCGAGGCCGCGCAGATCTACGGCCTGTTCGAGGGCGCCGGCCACGGGGGAGAGGACTTTTCCGCGATCATCACTATGCTCCGCGGTCAGGGAGGCGAGTCGTGAGCGACACGTACGAGACGATCCTGACGGAGACGCGCGGGCGCGTCCTGCTGATCACCCTCAACCGGCCGAAGGCGCTGAACGCGATCAACGCACAGCTTACCCGCGAGGTGATCCGGGCGGCCACCGGGGCGGACGCGGATCCGAATATCGGCTGCATCGTGGTCACCGGTTCGGCCAAGGCCTTCGCGGCCGGCGCCGACATCAAGGAGATGCAGCACGCCACCTACGCGGAGATGTACGCGGGCGACCGGTTCGCCGACTGGGACCGGTTCGTCGGCGTGCGCAAGCCGATCATCGCCGCGGTGGCAGGCTACGCGCTCGGCGGCGGCTGCGAGCTCGCCATGATGTGCGACATCATCCTGGCGGCGGACACGGCGCAGTTCGGCCAGCCCGAGATCAAGCTCGGCGTGATGCCGGGGATCGGCGGCAGCCAGCGGCTGACCCGCTTCGTCGGCAAGGCCAAGGCCATGGAGATGTGCCTGACCGGCCGGATGATGGACGCCGCCGAGGCCGAGCGCGCGGGTCTGGTCTCCCGCGTGATCGCCGCCGACCAGCTCCTCGACGAGGCGCTGAAGGCCGCCGAGACGATCGCGTCCATGTCGCTCCCGATCGCCATGATGACCAAGGAGGCGGTCAACCGATCCTACGAGACCACGCTGACCGAGGGGATCCGGTTCGAGCGGCGGGTCTTCCACGCGATGTTCGCCACCAAGGACCAGAAGGAGGGCATGGCCGCCTTCGTCGAGAAGCGGCCGCCTCGGTTCGAGAACACCTGAACGCGACCCGCCCCGGCAACGGGACGGGCAGCCAAGAGCACGATAGGGAGGGGAACGACCATGCCGAGCTTCTGGGAGGCCCGCGACCTTCTGCTGGCCCATCGCACCGATTACGCCGCCGCCGTCTCGGCCTTCGCGTGGCCCGATCCGGTGCCGTTCAACTGGGCGCTCGATTGGTTCGACGCGGTGCTCGCCGGTCCCGAGAGCCGCGACCGGGCCGCCCTCCGGATCGTCGAGGCCGGCAGCGGCGCCGAGCAGAGCCTCACCTTCGGTCAACTCGCCCGGCGCTCCAACCAGGTGGGGAATCACCTGCGGCAGCTCGGCCTGAGGCGCGGTGACCACCTGCTCCTGCTGCTCGGCAACGTCCCGGCTCTGTGGGAGACCATGCTGGCGGCGATGAAGCTTGGCGCCGTGGTCATCCCGGCGACCACGCTGCTGACGGCAGACGAACTCGCCGACCGCCTCGCCCGCGGGCGCCCGCGGGCGATCGTGGCGGGGCCGGAGCAGATCGCGCGCTTCTCCGGGCTCGACACGGGCGGCGCCATCCGCCTCGTCACGGGCGCGGCGACGGAGGGCTGGGCCGCCTATGACGACGCGTTCGCGGCGTCGGACAGTTTCGCGCCGGACGGTCCGACCGGGGCCGACGACCCGATGCTCCTCTACTTCACCTCCGGCACCACGGCGAAGCCGAAGCTCGTGCGTCACAGCCACCGCTCCTACCCGGTGGGGGCGCTCTCGACCATGTACTGGCTCGGGCTCCAGCCGGGGGACGTGCATTGCAACGTCTCCTCGCCGGGCTGGGCCAAGCACGCGTGGTCGTCGTTCTTCGCACCCTGGAATGCCGGGGCGACGATCCTGGTGATCAACCAGGCGCCGTTCAACGCCGCCGCCCTGCTGGCGCAGCTGGAGCGGACCGGCGCCACTACGCTGTGCGCCCCGCCGACCGTGTGGCGGATGATCATCCAAGAGGATCTCACTGGCCGGGCGCTTGCCCTGCGCGAGGTCTGCGCGGCGGGCGAGCCCCTGAACCCCGAGGTAATCGAGCGCGTGAAGGGGGCGTGGGGCCTCACGATCCGCGACGGCTACGGCCAGACCGAGACCACGGCGCTCATGGCCAACACCCCGGGTCAGCCGGTGGTGCCGGGCGCCCTGGGCCGGCCTCTGCCGGGCTACCGGGTTCGCGTCCTCGATATCGACGGCCAAACGGCCTCCGAGGGCGAAGTCTGCCTCGAGCTCGGGGCGCACAGGCCCGCCGGCCTGATGCAGGGCTACGACGACGGCCAGGGCAATCTGTCGGGGGCCGACGGCGATCTCTACCACACCGGCGACGTCGCCTTCGTGGACGACCAGGGCTGCTACACCTTCGTGGGCCGCGCCGACGACGTGTTCAAGTCGTCGGGCTATCGCATCAGCCCGTTCGAGCTGGAGAGCGTGCTGATCGAGCACCCGGCCGTGGCCGAGGCGGCGGTCGTGCCGATTCCGGATGCGATGCGCCACACCATCCCGAAGGCCTACGTGTCCCTGGTGGCGGGCGCCTCGTCGGGACCGGAGACGGCACTCGACATCTTCCGCTTCACCAATGCCCGGCTCGCGACGTTCAAGCGCCTGCGGGGGCTCGAATTCGTCGCCGATCTGCCCAAGACGATCTCGGGCAAGATCCGCCGGGTGCAGCTGCGCCGCCTGGAGCACGAAGGCGTCACCGACGATCCGCATCGCGGCCGGGCCTACACGCAGGCGGACTTCCCCGAGCTGAAGGGCGAGGCGGAGCGCAAGCTCGACCAGACCGCGGGCTAGGAGGGCCGGTGCGCGCCGTCGCGCCACGGCGCGCGCAGCAGGGCGGCCAGAGCCGCTCCCGGGTCGCTCTCGGGTCCTTGAAGGAACCCTCAAGGTTTCCGGTTTCCGAAGCGGAAGCCGCCGATTTACAGGGGTTCTCAAGCCTCCCATCGACGCTGTCGCGCGTGACCGGGCCCGCACCGGCTGATCAATAAAATTGCGCGCATCCGCTTCAGCGCCGGGGAGGCTCTGCGGCGCAATCCTGTCCTCAACAAAGGGGACGGGTTCGATGGGCGCGGGGCTTCTCAGGACGGTTCGGGGGATGCTGGTCGGTGCGGCGACGCTGCTCGGCCTCGCCGCCACGGCTCAAGCGCAGACGCTGGCGAGCCTACCCACCGAGGCCGGCGCCAAGATCCTCAACGAGGCCAAGCCGATCGCCGCGTGGGTGACGTTCTGCCAGTCTTACGCGGCCGAGTGTGCGGTCGACCGGAGCGAGCCGGCCCGGATCAGCCTGACGCCGGCGACCTGGGCGACGATCGTGTCGGTGAACCGGCGGGTCAACAAGGCGGTCGAGCCGATGACCGACCAGGACCACCTGCACGTGGCCGATCGCTGGGACCTGGCCGAGGACGGCATCGGCGATTGCGAGGACTTCCAGCTGCTCAAGCGCCACCTGCTGGTCGAAGCCGGCCTGCCGCGGCGGGCGATGCGCATGACCGTGGTGATCGACGAGAAGGGCGAGGGCCACGCGGTGCTGACGCTCGTCACCGACCGGGGCGACCTGGTGCTGGACAACAAGACCAACGCGATCCTGCCCTGGCACAAGACCGGCTACGTGTTCATCAAGCGCGAGAGCCAGGACGCGGTCGCCTGGGTCTCGCTCGGCGGCGTCACCTCCCCGATCACCAC
>NZ_FMWU01000022.1 GCF_900103195.1 Methylobacterium sp. UNC378MF
GTCTTGTCGCGCAGCAGACCCTCGACGCCCGCCTCGGCGTAGCGCCGCTGCCAGCGCCACACGGCCGGACGGCTGACGCCCGCTCGCCGGGCGACGTCCTGGACACTCAGGCGCTCGGCCGAGAGCAAGACGATGCGGGCGCGCTGGATATGTTTGAGCGGGCGAGAGCGGTCGCTGGCGATCGCAGCCAGCCGTGCCGCGTCGCTCGCATCGAGAAGAACGCATACCGTCTGAGCCATGGCCCAGACTCGCACGCCTCACCGCCTGCGTGAATCCTCCGTCCGCGTCACTGCACTAGCCCCTCGACGCGGAAGAGGAATCACGGGTCCCTGCTCCGGGACGGGCGCAGAAGCCCACCGCTGCGAGCCCGCGATCCCCGCAGGCTGGCGGTCGGTCGTTCAGTCGGCCTGGGGCCGCAGGGCATTCACGCGGCGCGCAGCCTCGACGAAGGCCCCCGTCTCTTTGGACATGATCAGCGGAAGATGCTCGTTCACGACCTCGTCCGACCACGTCCACCAGCGCGTCTCGACGAGCTCCTCGACGAGGTCGGCCGCGAATCGCGTCTTCGTCACCCGCGCCGGATTGCCGGCGACAACGCTGTAGGGCGGCACGCTCTTTGTCACGACGGATTTCGCCGCGATGACCGAGCCGACACCGACCGTGACGCCCGACATGATCGTCGCGCCGAAGCCGATCCACACGTCGGGCCCTATGACGATGTCGCCCTTGGAACTCGGTAGAGAGTCCGCGCGCTCGGCCGATACCGGCGACTTCGTCCAGGGCGGGCTGAAGAACGGGTAGGTCGTGACGGTGTCCATGCTATGGTTGCCGTCCGTGAGTAGGAAGACATCGCTCGCAATGGACGAGAATCTATCGATGAAGATACAGGCGGCCGCGCCCCAGCTGCGCACGTTGGGCGTGCCGTAGGTGTATTGTCCGACGAACATTCTCGGGTGAATGACGTGCTCTTGGAACGCGATGTTTCTCTTCTTGGAGAAATAATTTCTGGCGATCTCGACCGTCTTCAAAGTGACCGTCGGTGCGGCTAGCGCGGCTCGGATCACGTCCTCATGCTCGTCGAGCAGGTCGTTGGCCTCAAGATGCTGACAATAGATGTCGTAAACGATACAGAGAGGTTGATGAAGCTGGTTGTCGAGCGGATTTTTCCAGTTGATAGCCTGGAGCAAATTCACGGCCCCGGCAAAATCGCGCGCGTCAATCTTTTTCTGCGCGTCCGACACGGCGATCTCTTTTTCCGCCTGCGTCAGGTCTTTGAAGGGCGAGTAGGGCGCGGTCAATCACTTAACTTTCGCTTCGCGGCGCAGCCGAGCGTACGGCGCCCCTGCCCGGAAAGTCATTGTCCTGCGCGACACCGATGCTGTCAATCTGGAGGGAAAGCCTGTGTTGCAAATGGTCCCCGGACCTGCAAAACAGAACGCTCCTGGGTCAGTAAAGGGCAGGGCGAGAAATTTAGTCAACACCGAAAAATGGCAACGTTTCAGCCGTTGAGGACGGATATTGAACAGCATCGGACACAGACACAACCCAAGAAATCAAGAAATTTCACGGAAGCGTGGTTTCTAATCTGATGATCGACGCCCTGCGCACCGAGATTCTAAGCCTCGCCCGGGCGCATTTCGAGGCCCGGGGGAAGCCGGCCTTTGTGCCGGGCGAGACCTACATCCCGCCCTCCGGCAAGGTCATGGACGCGGAGGATTGCGCCCACTTGATCGACGCCTCCCTCGACATGTGGCTGACGGCGGGGCGCTACGCCGACCGGTTCGAGCGGGAGCTCGCGGCGGCGTTCGGACGGAAGCATGCGCGGCTGACTGTCTCGGGCTCGGCCGCCAACCTCCTGGCCTTCGCGGCGCTGACCTCGCCGAAGCACGGCGCGCGCCGCCTGCGGCCGGGCGACGAGGTGATCACCGTCGCGGCGGGCTTCCCGACCACCGTTGCGCCGATCGTGCAGCACGGCTGCGTGCCGGTCTTCGTCGACGTCGACGTCGAGACGCACAACGTCGATGTCGACCTGCTCGAGGCGGCGGTGACGCCGAAGACCCGCGCGGTGATGATCGCGCACTCGCTCGGGAACCCCTTCGACGTGGTCCGGGTGGCCGAGATCTGCCGCCGCCACGGCCTCTGGCTGGTGGAGGATTGCTGCGACGCGTTCGGCGCCACCATCGGCGGGCAGGGGGTCGGGACCTTCGGCGACGTCGCCACCCTGAGCTTCTATCCGGCCCACCACATCACCACTGGCGAGGGCGGCGCGGTGCTGATGGACAAGGGCCCGCTCGCCAAGATCGTCGAGTCGTTCCGGGACTGGGGGCGGGACTGCTACTGCAAGCCCGGCACCGACAACACCTGCGGCAACCGCTTCGGCTGGAAACTCGGTGACCTGCCCCGCGGCTACGATCACAAGTACACGTACTCTCACATCGGCTATAATCTGAAGGTCAGCGACATGCAGGCCGCCCTGGGGGTGAGCCAGCTGACCAAGCTCGACCATTTCGTGGCGCGCCGCCGCGAGAACTTCGCCGGCCTGGAGCGGCGCCTGCGGGAGCGCGGGCTCGACCGGCTCTTCCATCTGCCGCGGGCGACCCCGGGCTCGGAGCCCAGCTGGTTCGGCTATCTCCTGACGGTGCGGGACGAGGCCGGCATCGATCGGAACGCCCTCGTCGCGCGTCTGGAAGAGAGGCGCGTGGGGACACGGCTGCTGTTCGCCGGCAACCTGACCCGGCAGCCCGCCTTCCGGGACGTGACCTACAGGGTTCACGCCGCGCTGACCCACACCGACAAGATCATGCGCGACAGCTTCTGGATCGGCGTCTGGCCCGGCCTGACGGATCCGATGCTCGACTACATGGCCGACACGCTGGCGGCGGTGACGCGGGAACTCGGCGCCGACTGACGGCCTACGGCGGCGTGGCGGGGCCTGCGCTTGAGCGGACCGCGCGCCCGCACCACATCGGCGAGAGCGACAGCGCGGGGCCGACCATGTACGACCTCATCCACGCCCTCCGCCTCCGGCTCTGGCGCCGCCAGGTGCGGGCCATGGCGCGGGAGTGCCGGGTTTCCGGGACCAGCGACGGCGACTGGATCGCCGCCACCGTCGCGGCCTCCGCGACGAGCTCGGGTCCGGGCGCGCCGGTCTCGTGCGCGAGCGGCGCCGGCCCGTAGCGGAGATGCCCGCGGCGCCAGGAGCGGTCAGCCCTCTGGAGACGGCTCGGCGGCGGCGGCACCCGGCTCGGGTGCCGGGCCTGTGTCGAGGGTGCCGCTGTGGACCAGAGCACCGGCCCAGGCGCCCGCGATAATCCGGACCTGCTCGATGGCCTCGGCGCGGGTGAAGGGCCTGTCGCCGCCCCCCCGGCCGGCCCTCGTCCCAGTAGACGTAGCCGGTGCGCCGGCCGCTGGCATCTTCGACGCAAGCGGCATTCTCGAGGACGCAGATCCGGAGCGGGAGCTTGAGGCCGAGTGTGGGCATAGGACCCATATATGGCGCCGATCCCGCGGAAAATCGGCGCCCCGCCGCGTGACGGTCCGCCTCAGGAGGGCCGCGCCGCGTCGAGCGCCTGGGTCAGCTGCGCCACGACCTCGTCGCCCCTGGGCGGCGGCTCGGCCTCCTCGACCCGCCGAGCGACTTCCATCACGAGGTATGTCACCGACGGCGGCCACGCCACGCCGTTGTCCAGGAGCATCCGGGCGGCGCTCACCAGCATCCTGAACTGCTCCGGCGGGATCGTGGTCCCCGCCTGATGCTGGCTGAGAATGTGATCGGCGATCGCGGCCGCCAGTCCGGCAACTTCAGCCATCTTGTTGGGCGGATCGCCAGCCGTCATCTCAGATCGCGCTTCGTCTTCGAAAGCTCGGTGCGGAGCATCCGTCGCCTTCCCGGGTCTCGGACGCTCACGGTTTCACAAGCAACCCTGGCGAGCAAGCCATGCGTTGGCGGTACAACTCCGTTGCCGCAGACGGTGCGGGCTTCCAAGCCCCGCGAACGATGACCGAACGCTCGGCGTCGCGGGGAGATCCGGAAGCAGCCTCGCTCGAGGGGAGGCCGCGACATCCGCCGCCTTCACTGTCGGGCACCGGCCGTTTGCGCATGGGCCAGGAAGAACCGGACCATCTCCCGGCTGGCATCGGGGCCGCGCGGGTCGGTGAACGAGCCGGCCGCGCTGCCGCCCGACCACGCGTGGCCGGCCCCGTGGAGGACCCACTGCTCCACCACCGCGCGACCGGACGCGTCCGTCCGGACGGTGCGGGTATAGGCGACGCCGTCCCGCGTCCGGCCCTCGGTCACGGCGGTGCGGAGTTCCGGGCCGGATGGGCCCTGCGCGACCACGTGATCGCCGTTCGAGGCGTTCACGGTCCGATCACCGTCACCGTGGAACACGATGAGCGGCACGGCATGCCGTCGCGACTCCGGATTCGCGCCGTCCCCCTTCATGGCGGCGAAGGCCGACGGCATGTCCCGCGCCGAACCGCAGGCCAGCCCTGAATGCACGCCCACCGCGGCGAACAGGTCGGGGTAGGTCGAGGCCAGGATCGCGGCGGCGGCGCCGCCGGCCGACAATCCTGCGGCGTAGACCCGGCCCGGATCGGCCGAGAATTCCGCGACGACCTGACGCGCGATGCCGGCGATCAGGGCGGGCTCGCCGCCCTCGCGCCGCTGGTCGCCGGGCTCGTACCAGTTCCAGCACCGCTGCATGTTGGCCGAGCGCGGCTGCTCCGGATACACCACCAGGACGGTTTGCTCCTCGGCGACCGCGTTCATCCGCGTGCCCGCGGCGAAGTCGTCCGGGTTCTGCGTGCAGCCGTGCAGCATCACCACGACCGGGAGCGCCTGGCCGGCATAGCCGCTCGGGACGTAGACCTTGTAGTTCCGGCTCCCGGACGCGCTGTTGAAGGTGCGTGTCTCGAAGCGTGCCCCCTCCGGGAGCGAGGCCGGGGCAGGGGGCGCGGCGCCGCGCCCGCCGCCGAGCCCCGTTCCGGCGCCCGCCCGCGCGAGCGTCTCCTGGATCGTGCGCAGGATGGACTCCGCCACGTTGCCGTCCGGCCCGGGGGCGGGGTGAACGTCCGCCTGGCTGTCCGCTCCGGCCTCCGGCGCTGCCCACGCCCCTCCCGGCGTGGAGGGGGCGGCGAGATCGAGGATTCCGGCCTCGTCCCCGGAGCGCACCCCCGCGGCATTCCGGCTCGCCTCTGTCCAGGAGGCAAAGGCCGCCGCCTGCTGTGTCCGGAGCTGGGCCATCGTGTCCATCACGCGGGCGGCGCGGGCCGGGTCGGCCTTCGGGAAGGCGAAGGGCGAGAAGGCCGTCTTCGAGAAGCGGTTCATGGGGCGGGTCCTGAGAGCGAGGATCGACCGCGGCGGGATGCCCGCTGCGTCGGCATGGGAGAGTCGGTGGGCGTCAGAGCGTGCGGTCGGCGAGCGCCGCCTTGACCGCGGGGCTGGCCTGGAAGGCGCCGAGCACCTCGACCGAGGCGATGGCGGCGCGCGCGAGTTCGGGCGTCACGTCGAGGGCGATGCTGGCGAGCCCCAGCACCTGGATATGCAGCGGCGCCCCGGCATCGCGCGCCGCCTCGAGGGCCTGCTTCGTGTAGTGCGACAGGCCGAGGCTGAGCTGCTTGCGGGCAACGGATTGCCGGACAGCCTCGCCCTGGCGCTCGATCTGGTTGCGCACGGCGGTGCGGATGAAGTCCGCGCGGTTGGCGTAGAAGCCGTCCCGGACCATCAGGTCGATATGGCCGAGATCGACGTAGCCGAGATTGAGCGTGATCTTCTCGCTGTCGGGCAGTTTGGGCCGCAGCTCCGGCACGGTGTTGGCCACGCGATCCATCTCCTGACCATCCAACGGGATGGTATACAGATGGTCTGCGGAAGGGGCATTGCAAGGGCCACGTCTGGGAAGGCCCTCCGCTCGGGCGCGGCTCCGTACGGGCGCGGGATTCAGACCGTGCCGGCCCGATCCCGGCCTCCGGCCGGCGCCGCCTCGTCCCATTCGCGGTCCTGCTCGGCGAGGCGGGCGGCACGGCGAGCCGCAAGCGTCTCGCCGTCGGATTCCGGCGCGTCCCGGGCGACCTCGGCGGATGGCGGGGCGGGCGGGCGCAGGATGGTGGCGAGCGTCGCGACGACCCGGTCCAGATCGCTGGACGTCACGAACCCGCTGCCGAGGAGCTCGCGGCGCGACCGGATGGCCAAAGCGGCACAGGATTCGCCGCCGAGGCGGAGGGCGGCGATCTGATCGGCATCCAGAGGCAGGCGCTCGACCGGGATCGCGCGCAGCCGGCCGAGCCTGCGCGCGTCGGTGGCCTCGGTGCCGTGCCGCGCGCGGCCTTCCGGCAGCCAGCGCGCGATCTCGTCAAGGATGAAGGTCTGGACGCGGTCGACCCGGATCGGGCCGAATTTCCGGATCCTGGCGATCGCCTCCGGCGCAGACTGGGCGAGATGACCGAGATCCCGATACCCGGCCTTGCGCAGACGGGCCCGCAAGGAGGCTGTCAGCAAGCCGCGGCCGAATCCGGAGGCGGAGAGCCGGTCGATCGTGTCGGGCGGCAGGTCCTCGAAGAGCGGGAGCTGGGCGCTGACATCGGCAAAGAGGCTGTCGGACCAGACGGTGCTGAGGGTTCGGCCGGGCATCGCCGCCGCCGATACGGCGATCTCACAGCGCCCGCAACCGGCGCCCGCCGCAGGGTCTCGCAGGCTGTGCCCGCCGACAGGCGCAGGGCCCTCGGCATGCCGGTCTCGGCTGCCGGGCGGTAGCCGAGACCGCGCTATCGGGTCGTTCCGGTCGTCCCCGTGCGTGGCCGCGCTCGTGACGTGAGCGGCACGGATGCAAAGCAGGGGGCAAACGCCGCCGCCTGTGGTAGACGCCTGTCAAAGTGCATTGGCGATCCCGCGCTGAACGCACCCATGGAGAGCTGCAGTGGCGCGTCCCGACCTCGGCACGAAGCGGATCTGCCCGACCACGGGCAAGAAATTCTACGATCTGAACAAGAACCCGGTGATCTCGCCGTATTCGGGCGAGGTCGTCCCGACCGCGGTGGCAACCTCCTACTCCACCAGGGCGGCGGCCCCCGTGGTCGCGCGCAAGGAAGCGCCGGCGGACGAAGAGGATGAGACGGAGGGTCCGGAACTCGTGTCCCTCGACGAGGTCGAGGCCGAGGAAGCCGACAAGGATACCGACACGGAGACCGAGGGCGATGACGCTCTCGATATCGATGACGAGGACGATTCGGTCGAGGACGACACCCTCGTGGTCGATGAGGACGACGACGATGACACCACGGATCTCGTGGAGGTCAACGACGACGACGACGAGTAGGGGTCCCTGATCGCGCCGCCCCGGGGCGGCGCGGTCCCGGAAACGCGGTCAGTGAGGGCCCAACCGGGTCATGGGTCTGGCCATGAGCAGGGCGGCGCGGATCGCCATGCGGCGCGACGGCTCGTTGGCGTCGACGTTGACCATCGTGGCGGGTGCGAGGGCATGCGCCGCGACGGCTGCGGCCAGATCGAAGACGTGATCCGGCCCGATCGGGTGCGCCCGCGTGGCCGGGTCGGCGAGATAGGCGTCGATCGCTGTCCCGACATCCTCGATCGCGATCCGCTCGGCGGTCACGAGGTCCCAGAGCGTGGCATCATCCGACATCCGCGACGTTCTACACCCCGCGCCCCGACGCGCAACATTGTAACATCGAAGGCCGTCCCATCAGCAAGGATTTCCGTGAGCGGGACGAATCCCGTCCGACGCCGCCACGTTTCGATGCCGAGCGCGCCCCGGACCGATCCTGCGGTCCGTGTACGGTCTGCTGCCGGATTCTGGAGATCAAGGCGCTCGACAAGCCTGCGGGCCTCCTGTGCGGCCACAACACCGGAACCGGGTGCGGGATCTACAGCCTGCGTCCCGAGACCTGCGCGCGCTGGGACTGCCTGTGGCGCAAGATCGGCGCCCTGCCGGATGCGCTCAGGCCGGACCGGTCGGGCGTCATGTTCTCGCTGGAGAGCCGACCGCCCGTCGCAGAGGCTCCCGACCAGGCCTGCATCGTGGGTCGCGCCGTGAACGGGGCGCAGGCTTTCGATCGGTGGGAGGTGGTCGAGGCCTTCGCCATGTTCGTGCGGGAGGGATCGCTGCCGGTGTGGAAGGCCTCCGACCGGGACGCGGTCGCGATGAGCCGGGGCCCGGAGACCCCGGCGCGCGGAGGTCCGCGGCGGAAGCCGCCGCGGAATGCGTCCGGTTCACAGGCGCGAGCCGATACGCAACGTGGCTCGCGGAGCTGACGAGAGGCGGATCCGGTCGGCCGCAGCGCGAAGACGCGGGCTCACCGTCCGCCCGGACCAGGAGCCTCAGGCGCTCTTCAGGTTGGCAGCGCTCTCTTTGCCGCTGCGACGGTCGTTCTCGACGTCGTAGGAGATCTTCTGCCCCTCGATAAGATTGCGCATCCCGGAGCGCTCGACGGCCGAAATGTGGACGAACACGTCCTTGCCGCCGTCATCCGGCTGGATGAAGCCGTAGCCCTTGGTCTCGTTGAACCACTTCACGGTACCGGTAGCCATTGCAATAACCCTGGTCGTCGGCTCGCCAACGCGGCGGGCCTGACGGTCGAACCGGCTGTGACGGCCGACCGTTCCGTGCGATGTGCAGGTTGCTGATCATCCGGGCTATCTTTGCGGCCCCTGGAGGCGCAGGATACCGGTCTCGGCGGAGCGACTGCCTCGGGCTCTGGCGGCTCGGGGCCCGCGTCGTCGCCTGGAACGGACAGGCGGGGCAATGGCAGACGTCGTGAGCTTTCCAGCCGACCGGCGCGCAACCTGCACGATCTCGCCCTATCGCGCCTACCGTTTCGCACCGGATGGCAGCGTCAGCTCGACCATACCGATCACGGCCGCCGACGATGCGGAGGCCCTGGAACGGGCTTATCACCTGAGCGACGGAGCCCGGGTCGAATTGTGGGCGCGGGCGCGCTTCGTCGCGCATGTCGATCCCCGGGACGGGCCGGTCGCCACCAAGATCAAGCTGCTCGAGGATGAGCCGACGATCGAGCCGTGAAGGCGGGGCCGAGAGGGTCGCAGGCCAGCGCGTTCGTCCGCGTCACCGAGGATGCGTCGGGACGGGAGACCGGTACGGCGAGGCTCCTGATCTGGTCGCACCCGGCGGCGACGCCGGACGACCGGTCGGAGGCGGCGCGGCGCTGGCGGACGTAGAGATACGGTTAGCGATGACCGGCTACAATGCTAGGCGGCGTGTTGCGCCCACAGTATGCACCAGCTTCAGGAGAGCACCTGAAGGGGAAGGACTATCGAAATGCCGCGCTGGATCCTGGCTACTTTGTTGTTCGGCTTGATGAGCCACGCGACCATCGCGCAGGCGCAGCAGGACATCCCGATCCAACGGGATCTCAAGCGCATGGATCGCCTCGACCAGCGCCTCGGGCGCGACGATCCCGCGCTGCAAGTCGACCCCAACGTGACGCCGGACAACCCCGACGGCGTCGTCGGCTTCGACGGACCTCCCTTCAACTACGGTGATCCTGGCGTGATGGGCGATGGCCCGCTCCCGCCCGGATCGCCGGCCGATGACGATGATTGGTACTGAGCCAGGCGCTCGCATCTCGGCCCCGCTCCGATCTGTTCGCGGGGCGGGGCAGGGTCCGATCTCACCCGAGATCAATCGGACGTTCGGCTGACAGGCCGGCTCGCGCGGCACGCGTGCGCCGGCCTCGCCAGATCGGGCTGGCGCTTGAACGCGCTCACCCGGGCGCGGCCCCCCTCATCGCGCAGGAGCTCGGTCAGGCCCCTTCCATCGTCCCCGACGGCAATGGGGGCGGAGGGGAGGATGAAGACGGGGACATCGGGCTCGGCGCCATCCCGGGCGGGCGCGTGCCGATCGTCCAGCCGCACATGCGCGGCAGTCGAAGCCTGCAAGGGTCGACGTCCGCGGACCGGAGACGCGGCGCGGGCTGACCCTACCGGGCGGCTTCACCCGAACGCAGCCCGGTGAATGTCAGCGTCGCGGTGTAGACGGGGACACGGGCCTCATCGCGGACGATCACCGTGTCGGTTTGCCTGTCGCCGTCACTCGGGATCTCCCTGCGCGCGACGTCGGGGCGCGCGATCATCGCTTCCCTGCATGCGGCTTCGAGATCGGTGCACGCCGTTCCGCTTCCCTCGCGCGGCGACCGGCCGTCGTGAATGTCGAAGAAGCGGCGTGGCACCCACGCCTCCGTGATCCAGCCCGCCCCCCTGTGGCGCTCATCCGGATCAGAAACGCCGGCTCTGTTCGCCCGCGGACGGTTCGGATCACAGACGGCCTCGCCCGCCGATCCGGGCGATCTTTGTCGTGCGGCTGTTCCCGCGGCGGCCTGTCGGCCCCGATCCACGGCCCTGCGCCGTGCAGGGTGGCCGTGCGGACGCTGACGCTGGTCGCGTCGCGCACCCGCAGGCACGAGAATGCCGCGCCCGCCGAAACCGGCGGGACTCGCCGCCTGACCAGTGGACCCGCGCATCGCTTTCAGCGTAGAATGTCCGCGAGGTTGATGACCGGTTCATAATAACGCTTCAGGACCCGGGGGCGGTACCCGGCGCCTCCACCAGAAGCATCCTGCCCCGGATACCGCACGGGGACGAGGGCGCGCGTCCGGCGTTGCGGATTGCGCGCTGCCAGGGTGCTTCTGATGGGGGCGAAACAGGTTCGACTGGGCGGTAAAGGGATCGCGAGTTCTGTCCTGCCTCGGCAGGATAAGATGCGGCTTTCGGTAAGGACTCGACCGGTTCGGCGCGGGCAACCCCCGTTCCGAGCACCTGACCAAAACTCTAAATGCCAACGACAACGTCGGCATGGAGATGCGCCTCGCGGCGTAATCTTCCGGGGCGTGGGCACGCCTAGCAACAGAACCCGAGGCTTCGGCCTCGGGGCCCATCTTAATTTATCCTGCCCGTTATGGATCAGGGTTGCAGCTGGGCAGGCTGGAGAGTTGCTTGAACGAGCCCGAGCAGGGAAGCGCTGAGGCCGTCTACGTCTCGGCCATGGTCGGCGAGATGATGCAGCGCGTTCTCGAAGACGCCCTCGCCGATCTCGCACGGACCCGCGGTGCGGCCTATCTCGACATGTTCGTGGAGCGTGAGCTGGCCCGCTACGCCGGCCTGTTCCGCGAGCGGCCGGACGACACACCCGAAACCTCCAAGATGCTGCGCGCGTGGTTTGCGATGGAAGGCAGCGGGGCGTTACGCGCCGTGGTCGAGCGCGCGAGCACCGAGGCGCGACGGGACTAGGAGCGCTCACCGGAGTACCGCGGAATCGGACCCCGCGTCGGATTGAGCGGGACCGCCCGTTCGCGCGACACGTCCGGGCCGACCCCTCAGAGCGCGGGGGCCACCGGGCACACCGGGGCCGGCCGCCCCGGTGTGCCCGGTGCGCGGCTCAGCGCGGCTTTGCCTGACCGCCCGGCGCCCAGCCGTGAGCCTGGATCGCCTTGGTGAGCTTGCCCTGTATCTCGGGCATCACCGACTGCATCCATTGCTGCATGCCCGCGAGCTGGATCTGGGCGAGTTGCGGCTGGGCTGCGGCGAGATGCTTGCCGGCCGGCGTGGCATAGAACGCAGCGATCGCCTGCAGGTCGTCCTTGCCCAGCACCGTCGCGAAACCGCGGGCCTGGATATCGAGCAGGTCGTCGTAATGCGCGGTCAGGGTCGGCATCACGACCTCCTGGACGAGGACCTGCGCCTTCTCGGGCTCCTTGATGCCGATCTGCTGCATCATGCCGACCAGGGGTGCGGACATGGAGCTGAGGGTTGCGGTCCGGTCACCCTGCATCTGCGCGACCGTCTCCCGGGCAACCTTCAGCAGAGCCGGATCCGGCGCGGTTGCGGGCTGCTGAGCCGATTGCGCGAGCCCTGATTCAGGCAGGACGACGCCGAGACACAAGCCGACGAGAAGAACGGAGAGACGCATGATGACCTCAGTCACGACCACCGTGCCCCGCACGGGCGCGGCCAGCGCGTTGCTAGCACAGTCGCGCGCAGGATCGGTGACGGTGGCGGTCCTGCATGGCGGCCCCACATGGCGGCCTTGGGCCGCCGGCCGAGGCGAAGCGGTGAGGACGAGAGATGGACGCGGTCGACCTCGGATTCTGGGCCTTCCTCGCCGTGGCGCTTCCGGTCCTGCTCCTGCCTGTCCTCATCGTCTGGTGGAAGGGGCGGCGTGTCGGCCCCATCCTCCTGCTCAGCCTCATCTTCTGGCCCGGCGCGCTGATCCTGGCGATCCGACTGGGACACCAGCGGGATCTTCAATGATCAACAGGAGGACCTCGATGAACGATGTCGGGTCCGGTGAAGTTTGCCTCGTGACTGATCAAATCGATCTGTCTGGAGGAACGTCCATGTCGATGAAGACACTGACCATGGCTGCCGCCATCACGCTTGCCATCTCGGGTGCGGCGATTGGCCAGACGGCCGCCGGACGCGGAAGCGCCGAGGGCAACATGAACAATCCCGGCTCCGTGAAGAGCAATTCCGAGACATCGATGGGGGCCGGGAGCGGTGCGATCAGCACGGGCACCAGTCCCGGGACGAGCGGCGGCCCGCCCGTCAGCACGCCGGGAGCGCCTGCCGGGAGCGGGACGGGCAACGGCGCCACCGGCAGCGGCGCGGCCCCGAGCGGCCGGTAGCCTCTTCACGCCTCTTCGAAGCTTCTCGCGCCCCGCGGATCCGAGATCGCGGGGCGCTGCCAGGCCCGTCGCCGCCCGCTCAGCGGCTCTTCTTGTAGAGCTTGCTGGCGATCTCGAAGATCTCCTCCGGCGCGTAGTTCGGCGCGAAGGCGCCGTAATTGCCGTCGAGTTCCGGGATCTTGCCGCCTTCGGGCAGTCCGTCGACCACCTCCAGGTTGCCGGGCGGATCGCCGGGCAGGGCGACCTCGTCGTTCGACCAGACGCCCGCCGCTTCCTTGTAGTCGTCGGGGCTGAAGCGGTAGAGCCGCCGGTGCGAGCCCTCCTGCAGGTACTTCTGGCATTCCGGGATCTTGTCGAGGACGATGTTCGGGGTGGGCAACATCTTCTCGATCTCGACACCGGTCAGCTTCTTGAGCGCCAGCGCGTAGGCATGGGCGTGGACCGAGCCGCGGACCAGGAGATAGCCGCAGACCTCGCGCCCGGTCGGATCCTTCAGGGTCTCGTAGACGCGCAGCTTGTGCAGGCGCGCGCCGCATTCCAGGTGGAAGTTGTGGAGCAGGTCGATGATGATGTTGCCCGTCGTCGTGACCATGTCGACGTTCCAGGACTGCGCGTTGGAATTGATGGGCGTGGCGCCGCCGCCGTTGCTCAGGAAGCTGCCGGCGAGCCGGATGTCCTGCATGTCGTGGAACGGCGCCTTCGAGACATCGACCTCCTCGGTGTCGTCACCGGGGCCGTTGTTGAGCATGGCGATCCCGGTCGAGACCAGCTCCACATGCCCGAGTTCCTCCGCGAAGATGCTCGAGACCAGGCTGTAGAAGGGCCGCAGCTTCGATTTGTTGCGGAAATTGAAGCTCTGAAACATGTAGTTTCCGAGGGTGGACATCTCACCGTACTTGCCGCCGAGAAGCTCCTGCAGCGCGGCCGCCGCGTTCGGATCGGGCTTTTTCGGCTGTGGCAGTTCGGCCTGAAGGCGGTCGAGCTTCATGAACATGCGGGCAGCTCCGTTCGCGCGGGGTGCGCAACACGGCATCTGTTCGGGAGGATGATTGTTCCTGCCGCGGCGCGGCACCGTCCGGGCGGGCGCTGCGATCCCGCTGTGGATAGCGGCGCCGGCAGGCCCCCTGCGCCGCCATCCTTTCCGACGTCGTAACCCGACGGGCCCTACCAGCCACGTCCCTGAGGCGGCAAAGCGGGTGCTGGCATGGGTGATGACGTGGCCGTGGTCCTGCTGACCCTGACGGTCGAGAATGCCGAGCTGCGCGCGCAACTGATCGCGGCGCAGGACATGCTCATGGAGAGTGCCGTCGACGCCGGGCAGCTCCACGCGCGGGTCGAGGATCTCCGGATGGAGCGCGACGCTTGGCGGGCCGAGGCGGAGCGCCTGGAGGCGCGGAACGGTCGGCGCGCCTGACGGGTCAGGCGATGGCCCAGAACAGCGGCAGCGCGCCGGCCAGGAACAGGGCCGAGGAGAGGAGCACGGCGAGGCGCTCGCGATGATGGCGAACGAAGGCGTGAGGATTGGCGAACATGGCAAGCCGGACTCGACGGGACGGTTCCTCATGCGCCCCTGAACCTTGACGGATCGAGGGCGCTTCGCGCCATCCACAGGTGGTCTTCGGCCAGTGTCACGGCCGGGCCACAGGTGCCAGGCCGGGGACCGTACCTCTTCCGGTCGACGCGCCTACCAATACCGGTTCGGCCAGCAGCGTCGCCCGCCGCGTCCGAGATGGAAGCCGCGGGGACAGGCTCGCCCGACATACCCGCCCCACTGACCACCCGAGCGGCACCCGCCATAGGGGCCGCGATGGCCGTAGGGCCCGCAGCCGCCATAGACCTGCTGGATCAACCCGTCCTGCGGGGCGGGGAGAGGCGAGCCAGCGACGGGCAGCGCCGAGGCCGGCGCCGCCATCCCGACGGCGAGCAGCGCCGCGGCAGCAAGAGACTTGAGCATCAACCGCTCTCCAAGTTTTGGCCGAGCCGAACACCGTCGGCAGGGCCTGAATACCGAGCCCCGCTGAAGGCGCGGTGTCCGCTATCGCTTCGATTGCGCGGGATGGAGGAGCCTTTCCTTAAGAGCGGTCCCACCTGCCGTCCGCCGCGTCGGGCGACGCCGTGCCGGGCTCGTTCAGTGCGGGCGTGCGGCGGCACACGGCCTCGCGGCAGCCACCAGTCTAATATTCCCGTTGAAAGCTGACATTCGGCCCAGCAACGCCGGAACGATCAAGACCGCCAGAACGACGATCTTCCTCATTCGACACCGTTGACCGGATGACTTCGCACCGAAGTCCTCGAGGTTCGTCATGAACGTCCACATGATCGCCGCCGCCCTCGCCGCGGCGCTCGTCACGCCCGCCTTCGCACAGGGGCCCGCCACCCGGCATACCGTCCCGGAAGCCGCCGAGGTCATGCTGCCTGAAATCTCGGTGACCTATCATCGACCCGCTCCCGCCAACCGCTATGTCGGCGCGCATGGGGGTGCCACTTCCAGCCCCTTCACCCGCTGAAGGCCGGCCGCCGCCTCAACCCGCGGAGGTGGCGCCGCCATGGGCCGCCATCGCCTTGCGCGCGACATGCCGTTGGATGTGCCATGGCGCACCGCGCGGACGGTCATATTGGCATACCGTATTTCCCGCGGCCGCCTTTCCCCCCTCGGCGGCCCGATCCAGCGGCGCAGTGACCTCGACGGTTGCTGCGCCGTTGTCGTTTCCGGCCCTGCGATTCCAGCCGTTCGGGAACCGCGATCCGGCCGCTCGCAGTGACAGGGTTGTGACAGCCCGCATCCCATGGACCGTGCCTTGAGGCTGGCCGAAGCGGTCGTAAGCTCCCCCTTTCGGCCTTGAAACCGCCGAGCAGGTCAGATTATGGATTCGCATGAGATCTGCAATTTGGACAAAATCGATGATTGCGCAAATCTTATTCAACCGATCAAACCAGAATTTCCTTGCGGCAACCGCATTGCCGGCATCGCTCGCGCTTGAGCCAGAATTATACGAGCGACTTGATTTTTAAGGAACGGGAAACAGCAAACTATGAGCCTGGAACCCATTGGCTTAATAACCCTGGTTATAGGATTATTCTGCATCGCGATGGGAACGCGCGCCACATCCATCGTCTTTATATGTTTCTGCACACTCGGATCGGCAGCGGCAATATTACTTGGCGGCGCAAACATCCAACCGGCGCATCTATTTTTGATTTTTATCGCATTCTCCGCCCTAAGCTGGAAGAAAATACTACAAAACGCGCTGGAAGGCTTCGCGGCTCCGAAGCCTGGATTCTGGCTGTTATGCTTTGCCATGTATGGCGTTCTGAGTAGCTATCTTATGCCTCGGCTGTTCAACGGGGCCACTTACATTGTCCCTCTGGGCTCAACCGACACGCCTATAACAAGTAGCGGCGTCGTACCGCTCGGACCCGTCTCCAGCAACTTGACACAATCGATGTACCTGATCGGCGACGTCGCATGTTTCGCGATCGTCCTCGCCCTGGCGTCAACGGTACAAGGATTCAAGTCGGTCGCATACGGCTTGATTGCCTATTCAGGCATCAATGTGATCTTTGGTTTCGTTGACTTGCTGACTGCGGCGACGGGAACCCAAGGCGCCCTTGGTTTTATTCGGAATGCTCAGTACACTTTCCACGACGAAGAAAGCATCGGAAGCCTGCGGAGGATCATTGGTTCCTGGCCGGAGGCCTCGGCCTTTGCCGCGATGACATTGGGCGCGTGCGGATTTACAGGCACGCTGTGGCTCTATCAACGGCACACGACGATCAACGGCATTCTAGCGATCCTTTCGCTGGCATTCGTACTGCTCTCAACATCATCATCTGGATTGGTAGGATCGGGGTTTGTTCTCGCAGCCTTGTATCTCGTCGCCCTCTTTCGATGCGGATCGCACCCACGTTACCGCGTGAGCTCAGCGTTCGTCCTGCTCTGTCCCTTGATGTTCTGCCTCATCGCGTTGTCAGTGGCGCTCAACGACAGCGCCTCAAGCCGAGTCGCGGAATACGCAAATGTCTTGCTGTTCGAAAAATCTTCGAGCCCCTCCGGCGTACAGAGATCTGCTTGGAACGCGTTGGCTTGGGAGAATTTCAAGGAAACGTCGGGACTCGGGGTCGGCCTGGGAACAAATCGGACATCGAGTTATGTTCTTGCCGTCCTGTCAAACGTCGGCGTTCCCGGCGCAGCCTTCGTTACAATGTTCCTGCTTTCAGCCTTCGCAGTTCGGAGGGGGATACGTCGCAGTTATTATAGCGATCTCCGCATGGCCGCGACCGTGGGAGCGATGTCACTCCTGGTTGGCGGAATCATAGCTGGAGGGACTGTTGACCTTGGTCTTCTATTCTACATCTTTGCCGGACTTGCTTCATCAAACCCCGAAGGTCAATCGTCTTCTTACGCCACCATGCCGAGTGGGACACGGACAAGCTTTGACGCAATGGCACAGCGGCTGGACCGCAGGCACGGCCCTGCCGTGCAACCCTCGCAATCTCATTTGTCACTCTAACGCCCGACCACGACAGCCGCCGAAGCCGGTGCTCCTGTCAAATTCTGAGACGTGCCGGCTCTTTGCAGTGAGCCGATCTGGCATCATGGGCGCGGGTTGAGCAGCAATCATTTCCCACCAGACACCGACACCGTTCCGTGCATTTGGCGCGGTCCAAATGACCGAAAAAACTCACACCCGCCCCGAATATTTTCGATAGATCTGCGTCAGCCTTCGTCTCAGCGGCGCGTCGTACAGCCTATACGCACAATAGGACAACGCGGACATGATCAGTAGAAAGACACCTTCTATAACAAATTTTTCAGTAAGCGAGAAGCTTACTTGTTTGTTCATGATGGAAATCAATCTTGTAAAGGGATAATGAAGCGCATAAATTGGAAATGATAAATTGCCGCTCCAGTCGGACGCCCACCTTTCAAAAGCATTATAGCTGGCCTTGATCGAGATAAAAACGATCATTGGCATCACAAATAAAATTGCCGCAACGTCCACGAGGAAAGAGCCGGGCCCCTTATAGTAGGTGAATACGACCAGCAACAGAAAAAAGCTCGGCACAAAGAAATTTACAGGCCGTGACCTCTCCCGGATCTCATATAAAATTATTCCTACCGGAAACGAATACATCACTCTAGCAAGGCCAAACCAGAGGTCGACGGGATAATAGCCCCGGTTCGCATCCCCATACAGATATGTTCCCGCTGTCATGACTGCGCCGCCGATCAACGCGCACGCGCACAAAATCGTCTTTTTGTACTTCGCATTCACCCAGATCGGAAAGAGGAGATTGGCAATTATCTCAAAAAAGAGCGACCACACTGGAAGATTCAGAGGAAATGCCGTTTGTTCAAGGTCTCCGTTCAGTTTGACGGGTAGGGCAGCCGCTCCAAACAAGAACGCAATGCTTATATCGACCATATGGGCGGATCTATTCGCAACGCCCGGTCGAGCCACTTCAATGAGTGCCGCGATGACCGTTCCCAAAAATATGAGAGGAAAAACCCGTATAAGCCTTGTGACGTAGTACTTTCTATACGGCATGGCGCCGCTCTGCAGGCTTGCTTTATAAGCGGAACACATAACGAAGCCGCTGAGAACAAAAAAGAAATCGACCGCTAGATAAGCGCGGTTTGCAAACCAAGCGATATCGAGACGATGCGAGACATGTGTCAAGACGACAGAAAAAGCGGCGACTCCGCGCATGAAATCCATACTGTGGTAATGCTCGGATGCGGCCGAGACCGCGAGGCCGCCATTTCCATTTTCATTTTTCATTCGACTTCCTTCTGAACTGCGACCGACGTCACAGAGACCTGTCGGCTGAAATATCCGATTTACGGGAAATATTTTTTGAAAGCAGATTTTTACATCTGCCATGAACAAGGAGGCAGCCCTCATTGTTCACCCAGCCCTATCGGCTGCCGGAATTCTACTTAAGTCCTTGTTGAAGAATCCATGGGCGCGCATTTACTGCAATTAAACTCTATGAGCAAGTCTATTTTTTCAATAATCGGGGCTCATAGATGCCGGCTACAGCCGCCTAGAGCACCGACCGAGGCTTGGAGTTTGCTGAGTTCGAAAATTCGTCTCGCTGCGAGCGCGGGTTCGGACGTGCGGCCAGGGCGAAAGCGAGAACCGTCGGTAAAAGTCAAACATTGACCCGCGACCCTAAACGGATCGAAGGTCTTGTGCCGGAGAGAATGGACCACCGTAGCATCACCAAAAATCTGAAGAGCGTGCGGCCTCTGACCCCGTGATTTCTGAACGGTCAAATACCTACGCGATGCGGAATTCTTGACAGTCAGTAAGCCCAGGCAGCCGTGTTTTCGACGCCCGCGAGGAGTTATGTCGGTGTTGCCGGAGGCATCGTGGCGACGGGCGGGATCCGGCCGCAAGGTGAGCCGTCCACCTCAGACGTCCCTCGCGCATCCGCCACGGAGCACGGCGGTCCCTGTCGACCCGTACGCGTAAAACGTGTGCGTCGTCCTCACCCCCAGCGTGCCGACGTCGGGGCGGCCTCTGTGAGTGGCGGTACCGGACTTGAGAGGTGGAGCGCCCGCCGCGCGACGCGCACCGTCCGGGAGCGGGCGTGTCACGTGAACCCGCGGTCCTTCCATCGGGACCTCGAGGTGCGAGTGCCGGGCCGATCGCCGCCGAGCTTCCTGGATGGCGGGCACCGAAGGCGTTGCGCGCGGTCGCTTGCGGGGCGGCCCCGGTGCTGTCCTGGGCCGCCGACCAGCTTGCCGTTCACGAACCAAAGGATTCCGTCCAACGCTCAGTGAGCGCGAGCCCTCAGGGCGCGACCTCGGGCAGCATCCCGGCTGGGAAGCCGAGCGGCTCATTCGCCGGCGGCACGTCGTTCGGCGCACAGGGCGGGGACGCAGGAGACCGGGAACGCAGGAGACCGGAGGCGGGGAGGACGGATCCGGTCGGCCGGGATCGCCCGGCTGGACTTGGCCGCACGCCCTCTCAGTGGGACAGGAGGCAGCAGACGGGTGCGTCGGCCAGCAGGTCGCGGGTGACCCCGCCGAAGAACCACTCGCGCAGCCGGCTGTAACCGTAAGCGCCCGTCACGATCAGGTCGGCGCCGAAGTCACCCGCCGCCTTCCGGACGTCGTCGGCGACGGTCCAGCCCGAGGGCTTGGCCAGCTGCGCCGTCGCGTTGACGTGGTGCAGCGCCAGGTAGCGGGTCACGTCCTCGACCTCGGCCCGGTCCTCGCCGTCCGACACGCGGAGGACCTGCACCGCCTCGGCGCGCCGTAAGAGGGGCAGGGCGTCCAACACAGCCCGGCGTGTCTGAGGCGTGTTCTTCCAGCCGACGACGATGCGTTTCGCCGCCACGTGCTCCACGCCGGCCGGAACCACGAGGACGGGGCGGCCTACGCCCATCAGCGCATCGCCGACGTCGACGGCCATGCCGGAGTTCACCCCCTCGTCATCCGCGTAACGGCCGACGACGACGAGGTCCGCGGCCCGCGACTGCCCCTCAAGGAACGACACCGGGGCGGCGAGGTCCGTGCGCCATTCCGTGCGGTCGTTCAGGCAGGAGGCGTGGCGGAAGATCTGCTCGACGCCCGCGAGCCGGTCCAGGGCTGCCTGCCGGATCTCCTCGATGACCATGTCCATGGGCACGACGGTCTCGCCGTAGCCCCGCGGGTAGTCCGGCACGCAGGCCGCGGCGCCGAGGAGCCGCGCGCCGAGCCGGTGCGCCAGTTCGGCGGCGAGGCGCACCCGCGCCGGCGCGTGCCGCCCGTCATCGACCGCGACCAGGATGCTGACATAGGACATGGCGGCCTCCGCGGATCGAGCTTCGTGACCGTGACGTTGAGGGCATCCCGAAGGGGCGGCGTTGATCTGGCTCAAGCCCGCCAGTCCTGGCCGGGGAACAGGAAGCGGTCGCCCGCACGGAGGAGGGCCGCCAGGCCGTGGATGGCCGGTTCCGGACGGGTGATCACGAAGCGCGGGATGGCCTGCATCGTCTCCCGGAACGGCGGCTTGTCCTCGAAGGCGTCCCCGAACGCCCCATCCTGCAGGGTCTCGACGATGCGCGGTGCGATCCCGCCGGCCAGGAAGACGCCGCCAGTCGCGGAGAACACCAGGGCGAGGTCGCCCGTGAATCGTCCCAGCAGGCGCGCGAACTGGCGTACCACCTCTCGCGCGAGCGGGTCGGTCCGCGCGCCGTCGAGGACGTCGGGCGGCGAGCGCCAGCCGGTGGGCACGCCTCGCGCCGCCGCGATGGCACGTGCGAGCCTGAGGAGCCCAGG
The DNA here is from genome assembly GCF_900103195.1 of Methylobacterium sp. UNC378MF. GTDB lineage: Bacteria > Pseudomonadota > Alphaproteobacteria > Rhizobiales > Beijerinckiaceae > Methylobacterium. Next base: position 20,927 of record NZ_FMWU01000022.1, read on the forward strand.
GCCGGACAGCAGCGTCTCGGCGGTGATCCTGCCCTCGGCCTGCATCAGCGCCTGCCACGGCAGGGCGTCGCGCTCGCTTGGACCGAACCCGACGTGGCCGGCCTCCGTCGTCTGGATCAGGAGGCGGTCGCCCGCCGGGATCAGGGCGGCCGCGCCCAGGCCCGTGCCCGGCCCGAGGACGAGCCGCGGCCCTGTCGCATTGGCCGCCGGCCCGATCCGCGCCACGTCCGCCGGGTCGTCCACGCCGAGGACGGTGAGAGCAGCGGCGAGCGGCACGTAGTCGTTGACCAGCCGCACGGCTTCCAGGCCCGACGTGACGCCGATCTCGCTCAGGCCGAAACGCCACGGCGCGTTGGTCAGGCGCGTGATCCCGCCGTCGACGCGCCCCGCGACGGCGAGGAAGGCCGAGCGCGGACGGGGCCCGTCTTGACGGCCGAGAAAGGCCCGGATGGCGGCGGCCGGGCCGGGAAAGTCCCCTGTCGGCACCTTCCAGATCGGGCCCGGACAGGCAGCCGCCTCCGGGAGGACCGCGAGGCGGGCGTAGGTGCCGCCGATGTCGGCGAGGAGGACGGGAAAGGGCAGCATGGCCGAAGGGACTCCGCGGCGCGCAATGGCCTCGGTGCGAGGCTCCTCGGCAGATGGCACCCACCCGTGGGTTCTCGGTCGGTCACGACCTCAAGGCAGCCCCGCCCCGGCCCTCTTGAGGCTGAGGATGTAGTCGATGACCGCGTCCATCTCGTCCCGGTCCAGCCGAAGGCTCGGCATCCGCGCGTGGTGGCTCTGCAGGAAGACGGCGAGCGCCGGCCCCGTCGTCGAGGGCATCTCCGCGACCCGGACGAAGGCCGGGCCGACGAACGCGCCTGGCTGCGATGCGCGGCCGATGACGTGACACTGGCTGCAGAGCTGCGTGGCGATGGCCCACCCCCGGATGCGGTGGTCCTCGGCGGGACCGGCAGCCGAAGCGTCGGTGCCGACCGCCAGCAGGGCGCCGAGGACAGCAGAGCGGAATGCCCGTGACGGGAACGTCATGACCGCCTCGCGATCCTGAGCCAGGTCACAGCGGACGCGATGGCTACGCCACCGAGCACGACGTGCGCCCAAGTCGCGCCGTCGTTGGCGGCGAACCCCAGCGCCCATGGCGCCACGAGGGTCCAGGCGCCGACGAGCAGCACCCCCCGTTCGAGCACGACCCGGAAGCGGAGCTGGTTCGCGCCGTAGAGCATCACGATCAGCAGCCCCGGCAGGAGCGCCGACGCGGCCGCTCGGGTATGGTCGGTGAAGACCAGCACCCAAGCCGTCAGCACCAGTGCGACGCCGGATGCGTGCTGCAGGATGCCGAGCACGATCTCGTCCGTCCGCCAAGTCGGCGGCGCGTGTGTGGTGGTGTCAGCGCGGGACATGACCTGCCTCCCGGATGTCAGGCGTGGACCTCTGCGATGATGCAGCCGGGGTCGACCACCTCGTTGACGGACGCGAGGACCAACAGGCGGCCCGCGGCGGGCGAGGCGATGTCGTGCAAGGCCTCGCCGATGCGCACGGCGGCCACGGCCTCGCCGGCCTGCACACGCACCCCGTCCGCCACGAACCACCGCTCCAGAATGCCCTCGGGCAGCATGCCCGTGGACCAGAGGTTTTCGGCTACGTGGATGTCGGCCATGGTCGCCTCCCGTGTCGGGGCAATCGCCCTGGTGCGCCACCGGAGGAGAAGCCAGCCGGTGAAAGGCCGCTTTGATCTGGATCACTCCATGCGGTCGGCGTCTCGAGCCAGGTCAATGGGACATCCGCGCCATGCCGGTCCCGCCGCGCTTCCGCATCCTGGCCGTCGTGCTCATGACGCTCGTCGGCCACACCGTCGCGGTCCGGATCTGCGCCGGCGCCTACCGGCTGCCCGTGCTCCGTCTCGGCGTCGGCGCCTTCGACTCCTCCTGATCGGCTGGTCCGCCTCGCTCACCGACCGGGCGATGGAGCGGGACCGGCCGCTGCACGGCAAGGCGCACCCGCACCGGGTGCCCGAACGCCACCGGTCTTGCGCTGGATCAAGGCGGCCGGTCCCGGAGGTGCCCACGGTTGCCGCAACATCCCAATCGGAGGTGCGCCATGCGCAAATACCTCGTCACCTTCCACAAGACCGTCCCGGACGATACCGGCCACGACCATCGCGTCATGCAGCGACAGGCGATCGTCGGCGCCCGCTCGGACGTCGACGCCGCCCGCGCGGCCAGGGCGATGCTCTGCAAGGCCTGCGGCGTCGTCGACTGGCAGATGCGGGCCGACACGTGCGAGATTGTCGAGCTCGCCAAGCATGCGGCATGAGGAGGACGGAATGAGTGACGAACTCACCGAACCCGTTCACTGGCAGGGACGGCAATGGGCCGTGACCGGCTACGGCATCGAGGCGCTCGACGGAATGTACCACGTGCCGTTCTCGGAGATCCCGGATGCGAAGGCCGAGCGGCCGGAGTGGCTGGACGCCCTTTGCCGGCGCTACGGCACCGACGGCGACGACCTGGCCGCGGCCCTGAAGGTCGCGCGGTCGATCCAGGCCGACGCGCGCGACGCGTCGAAGTCAGCGGCTTGAGCACGCCAGCCGTCCCCGCGGCCGAGGCGGTCGACGATGCGGTCGACGACCCCGAGGCCTCCAGCCCCGCCGTCGGCCCGTCGAAGCCGCGCCTGCTGAGGGTCCTCGGCCCCGGCCTGATCACCGGCGCCTCCGACGACGACCCGAGCGGCATCGCCACCTACAGCCAAGCCGGCGCGCAGCTCGGTTACGGCCTGTGCTGGACCATGCTCTACACCCTGCCCCTGATGGCATCGGTGCAGATGGTCTCCGCGCGCATCGGGCGCACAACCGGCCAAGGCATCGCCGGCGTGCTGCGCGAGCATTATTCGAACGGCCTGCTCCAGGTCGTCGTATTGCTGCTGCTCGTCGCCAACATCCTGAATCTCGGCGCCGATCTCGGCGCCATGGCCGACGCCCTGAACCTGCTGCTGCCGGGCCCGCGCTGGCTCTACGTCGTCCTGTTCGCCGGCACCTGCGTGTTCATGCAGGTCGTCCTGCAATACGCGCGCTACGTCGCCGTGCTGAAATGGCTGACGCTCAGCCTGTTCGCCTATCTCGGGGTGGTGATCTTCGCGCATGTGTCGTGGCGAGACCTCGGCGCGGCCCTGGCCGTGCCGCACGTGGACCTCAGCGGCGCCGGCCTGACCACGCTGGTGGCGCTGTTCGGGACGACCATCAGCCCGTACCTGTTCTTCTGGCAGGCCGCGGAGGAGGCCGAGGACCTGCATGCCTTCCCCCGGCGGCGGGCTCTGCTGCGCGCACCCGAGCAGGGGATCCGGGCGCTGCACCGCATCGAGATCGATACCCTCGTGGGCATGAGCTTCTCCAATCTCGTGGCCCTCGCCATCATGGTCACGACGGCGGCCGTCCTCCACCCGAACGGCGTGACCGACATCGAGACCTCCGCCCAGGCCGCGGAAGCATTGCGTCCGCTCGCCGGCCCGTTCTCCGCAACCGTCTTCGCGCTCGGCATCATCGGCACCGGGCTGCTGGCGGTGCCGGTGCTCGCGGGGTCGGCGGCCTACGCGGCGGGCGAGGCGCGGCGCTGGCCGGTGGGCTTCGGCCGCCGGATCCTGGAGGCGCGGGCCTTCTACGGCACCGTCGCCCTCGCCACGCTCGTCGGCATGATCATCAGCCTGGGCGCGGTCGACCCGATCCGGGCGCTGTATTGGAGCGCCGTGGTCAACGGCGTCGTCGCGGTGCCGGTCATGGCAGTGATGATGCTGGCCGCGGCGCGAACCGACATCATGGGCGCCTTCGCAGTGCGCGGGCCGCTCAGGCTCCTCGGCTGGGTCGCCACGGCCTGCATGCTGCTGGCGGTCCTCGCCATGCTGGCGACGGCCGCGCTTCCCTTGATCTAGCGCAAGGCGGCCAGCCGCGACGCCTACATCGTCTGCTCATCGCAACCGAGAACGGGCATCGCGCGATGCGGGCAAGTGGCGACGATAGGCAACCCGTGGTCCTCGTGGCCGAGCCGCAGGCGCTGCCGGGGATGTGGCTGGAGGACGTGCTCACCGGCGCCGGCTGCGCCGTCAGCGGTCCCTACGGCACCTGCGAGGATGCCGCCGGGAGCCTGGACGGGCGCCCCCCGGACTTCGCGGTGGTCAGCGTCGACCTCAACCGGGGGCCCGGCTTCCCGCTCGTCTGCGCCCTGCGGCGGCGCGGCATCCCCTTCACCCTGATCGCGGGGAACGCCCAGGTCCCGAAGGCCTTCGCGGACGTGCCGCTGTTCGAGCGGCTGTTCGATGCGCGGGATATGATCTCCGCCGTGACCGCCGGCTGCGCCGTCCGGGGCTGCGCCCGTGCCTGCCCGATGCTGCACCGGATCGCGGCCGGTGAAGAGCTTGCGCTGGATCAATGTCCGCCCGCCTGCCGGGCCTAGCGTCGGCTTCGGCCAGGCAAAACCTGGTTCCTTCGGGGAGAGCCACGATGGGCGACAAGCTGATCCGCCAGAACGTCATCGACGAACTCGACTTCGAGCCGAGCGTGGAGGCGGCCCATATCGGCGTCGCGGTCGACAAGGGCATCGTCACCCTCACGGGGCATGTCGGGACCTACGCGCAGCGGGTCGCCGCCGAGAAGGCGGTGCGGAAGGTGCGCGGCGTGCGGGGCATCGTCGAGGAGATCGAGGTGCGTTTCGCCGGCGGGACGCCGCCCCGCGACGAGGATCTCGCGCAGCGGGCCGTGCAGATGCTCGACTGGTCGGCGACCGTGCCGCGGAATGCCGTCCAGGTCCAGGTGCAGGGTGGCTGGGTGACGCTGACCGGCAAGGTCGATTGGCAGTACCAGAAGGAGGAAGCCTACCGGTCGATCCGGCGCCTCGCCGGAGTGGTCGGCATCATCAACAGGATCGAGGTGAGCCCCAAGGCCAGCGTGCCCGAAATCCGGTCGAAGATCCTGGCCGCGCTCAAGCGCAACGCCGAGCTTGAGGCGGACGCGATCACGGTGACCGTGAAGGACGCCAAGGTCGTCCTGGAGGGCACGGTGAACGCTTGGTACGAGCGCCGCCTCGCCGAGAACGCCGCCTGGTCGGCTCCGGGCGTACGCGCCGTGGAGGACCGCCTGACGCTGGGCTGAGGCTCGCATGGACGGGCGCGGCCGTCAGGCCCCCGTCGCTCTTACGCCCACCCTTCGACCCGGAGCAATTCCATGCCCTACGCGAGCATCATGGTCACCGTAGACCTGACGGATGAGGCGCGAAGCCGCGTGCGCCTTGCCAAGCACCTCGCCGACGATTGTCACGCGCGCCTGATCGGCGTCGCGGCGGAGCAGGCGGCCTACGCGGTCCCTCCGGTGGGCCCGACACCGGGCAGCGCCTACGCGCTGGCCGCGGGCGACGAGACGATCCTGAATGACCTTCGCCGCGCCCATGAAGCCTTCGCGGAGGCGGCCGGCGGGTCCGAGCGTGTGGCGTGGCGCTCGAATCTCGGCGTCCCGTTGCCGTTCCTTCTCGCGCAGGCGGCAGCGGCCGACCTCGTGGTGGTCGGCCGCAGGATGGAGCCGGTCCCCGCGCTGTTCGCGGTCGACCCGGCCGACGCGGTCATGCATCTCGGGCGCCCGGTCCTGCTGGCGCCGCCGGGGGTCGATCATCTCGATGCCAAGCGCGTCGTGGTCGGCTGGAAGAACACCCGGGAGGCGCGCCGTGCCATTCTGGACGCGCTGCCGTTCCTGAAGCGGGCGTCGGAGGTGCTCGTCGTCTCCGTCGACGAAGAAGCCGCATCCGGCGGGCAGGATACGCTCCGCCTCCTCCAGGCCCACGACGTCTCTGCCATCCACGTCCGACGCGATGCCCAGGGCAGATCGGTTTCCGGAGCGCTGGTCGAGACGGCCGCCGAGCACGGGGCCGACCTGATCGTGACCGGCGCCTACAGTCACGGCAGGCTTCGCGAATGGGTCTTCGGCGGCGTCACCCGGGACCTGCTGGCCGGAGCGCCCGTCTGCTGCCTGATGAGCCACTGATGCGCCTCATCGAGCAGGCAAGCATGGTCCGCACGGCCCTCCTGGCGCTCGCCATGGTCGCGGCGAGCGCGTCGGCCACCCGCGCGAATCCCGGAGCCGGCTCGCCCGACGCGGAAGGGACCTTCGTCGAGCCGGCCGACGCGCCGCATCGTCACTGCTCGGGATCCTGCCTGAAAAGCGGGTCCCTGCAGTGGTTCTGCAAGCCACACCAGACCTGTAGCTTGGATTGCGGCTCGACGCCCCCGCGCATGCACTGCCACGACCCGCGGCGGTGAGGGGCAGGACGGCGGTCCGGCCGCCATGCGCCGCCTCGCATGCCCCTTGCCGCCGGCCGCCGCCACGCGGACGCCCAGCTCGATGGCCTCGATGGTCGTGCCGTCCACGGGGGCCGCGTTCGCGCCGCACCGCGCGGCCCGCGCTTGCCGGGCCGTCAAAGCCGAGCGCGTGCGAGTTCCTCGATGGCATGAATCAGGCGGTGCACGTCGCCTGGATGCGGCAGAGGCGTCGTGCGCTCGGTCAGGGCCCCGATCAGCCCGTCGACGTAAACGGAGGCGCCTGAATAGGCCAGGGTCCACTCCGCGAACCGTCGCCGCTCAATGTCGTCGTAGAGCAGCACCTCCACGCCCGCATGGCGCGGGTCGCGGCGGATGCTCGCCATCAGCGTGTCCACGCCGGTGCGCGGCCCCTCAAGGATCTGCGCGAAGCGTCCTCGCGACACGACGAGCGCCCCCGTGACCCGGAGCCGGGCATTCCTGGCCAGCGACGTCTCGACGATGTTTCGCACCTCGGCATCGGAGGACGTCCGCCGGCTGACGTAGAGAAGCGAACCGTCCATGGCATTGCCTCTGTGCTGCCACGCGTCATGGCGCGAGCGCCTTCAGATAGGCCGTGAGGTCGGCGGCGTCGTTCGGATCGAGCCGGAAATCAGGCATCGCGGGATGGCGCCGTTCGACGCCCTCGATCAGGACGTCGGCGAGGTCGTCGACGGGAAACCGCTCAGCGAGCGTGCGAAAGGGCGGAGCCTCGCGCATCGGGCTCGCGCCGCCTGATCCGACCGCGTGGCACCGCGCGCAGTTCTCGCGCGCGAATGTCCGTCCGTGCGCCGCCGAGGCAGCCCCGGCCGCGGCCGGCGAGGCAGCGGTCAGGACCGCGGTAACCGCGGCCGAAACGACAAGGCCATGTCCGCGCATCAATGGCTCATCAGGCAGCAGAGCGGGGAGCGGTCCAGGAGGTCGCGCGTGACGCCGCCGAACACCCACTCCCGCAGCCGGGAGTGGCCATAGGCGCCCGCGACGATCAGGTCGGTGTCCCGCAGCAGGGCGAAGCGCAGGATCTCGGAGCCGTCGTCGTCCACCGTTTGCAGGTGATGGACGGTGGCAGAGGCGCCGTGCCGCGCGAGGTGGCTGGCTACGTCCTCGGCACCATCGTGCCGGGCGCCCGAGCCGACGGTCGCCACGAAGACCGTGTCGGCCTCCCGCAGGAGGGGCAGTGCGCCCGATACCGCCCGTCGTGTCTCGGGGCTGTCCTTCCAGGCGACCACGATCCGCGACGCCTTCAGGCTCACGGTCCTCGGCGGCACGACCAGGACCGGCCTGCCGCCCTCCATCAGCACGGGATCAGGCGGCACGCCGAGCGGACCAGGATCCTCGTCGCCGGGTCCGCGACGGCTCACGACCACGAGGTCCGCGGCGCGCGCCTGCTCGATGAGATGGGCGGTGGCGTCAGCGAAGCACCAGCGCCAGTCGGTGCGGATGCCATCCCCGGCGAAGCGTTCGAACGACGCGCGCGCCTGCTCCACGATGGCTTGTATCTGCGCTTTGTTGCGTCCCTCCTGATCGATGGCATCGTAGACGTCCCGCACCAGGATGGGGGCCGGCACAGTGTGGGCGGCCACGCCCGTCAGGGTCGCTTCGAAGCGTCGGGTCAGGTCGGCGGCGAGCCGTATCCGATCCGGGGCGGCCTCGCCGAGGTCGGCGGAGACGAGGATGTTCGCGTAGTCCATGGCGGCCTCCGCCGTGCGTCGATGCCGAAGGAAGCTTGGTCCTGGTGAGAACGGGCCACCTTGATCCATCGCAAGTCCCGCGACGGCTGCGGCCCGTCGGCTCCACGGGTTCCGGGAGGCTCCCCGTCCCGTCGGCTCGCTATCGTCATGGGGCCGCCGAGCGCGCGCATGGCGCCGCCGACCTCCGATGCCAGGTCGGTCCCACGGAAATGCGGATCGCGTCCGGGGCCGGGCCGGGTCTCGTCGAGCGTGCGATAGACCCGGAGCGTGGAAGCCGAGGGGGCGAAGAACGCCTCATTCTGGGCGACCTCAAGGAGCGCGGGTATCCAGCGCCCACGCGCCACCGCACGAGAGCCAATCGTCAGGCGACACCGTGCCGGAGCGCTTATCTTGTGCTGGGCTGGAAGTGCTGGTTCGTGAACGGCAAGGTGGTTGGCGTCTGGATACGGATGAAGGAGACGCCGCCGGCCGTGTGGCAGGTATTACAGGCCGTCGTCAGCTCGGAGAACGCGGACTGAAGACCAGCCGGATCTTTCTGCTTGGCCGCCTCCCTCATGCGGACGAGGGCGCGGTCGGCGCTCGTCACGAACGCGACCGGGATATCGCTGTACAGCATGGCCGCGGCGGTCAGGTCATCCGAGATGTGCCCCAGTTCGTAGTCGACCAACGCCCAATCTTCCGCCCGTCCCGCGTACCAGATCTTGGCATGCCGCGCTTGTATCAGCAGCATCATGTTCCCGAGGCTCAACTGGGACCAGGTCGGCGACGATGCGGAAGGCTGCGCGAACGGCGAGGGTTGGCTCGCAGCGCCGTTACAGAGGAGTACGCTCCCGAGAAGAGCGACGGTGGCTCGCTTCATGACATCCGGTCTCCAGCAAGGAAGGGGCGGTCCCGGCCGTGCGGACCGGATCCCGATAGGCGCGGTGGAGGTCGTTCGGGCTGAACTGCGCGGCACGCTGCAGCGCGGGCGGGTCGAGGATGGTCAGCCAGCGGCTCCTCAACGTGACCACGTCCTGGGTGCGCATCGCCTGCAGCGGGCGGTTGACGTGCCCGTCCGTCGGGCCCGACGCGTCGGCCTGGTCGGACTGGCGCGGCGGCATCAGGTACCCGCAGGCCCGCGTCAGCCCGACGGCGCGCAGCCGATGGAACACCTCGCAGAACCGGTGGCCGAGCCGCTCGAACCCCTCGTGCCGGGCGATGTTGACCGTCCACTCGCGCTGGACGGAGGCGGCGGCCGTCCTTGAACGGTTGGTACCGGCGGGCCCAACCGTCGAGGATCACCCGGACCGGGCCGGGCGGCTCGCCCTCGCGGACGATGTCCGCGTGCGTCCCGACCTGTCCGCGTCGCGCCGTGAGCTCGTGCAGCGCCACATGCTCGGCGTCGGACAGCCGCGTGAATCGTTGCAGCTTTGCGATGAGGACACGCGGCATCGCGGCCTCGGCATTCCAGGACAGTTCGCGATGGGCACTCTTCTGGCGCGGGGACGGCAAGCACATCGTCGGACACGCTTGGTGCTGACAGAGGTAAGCCGAGCCTTCTTAAATCCGGCTCGGCAGCCGCAACATTGAGGTGCATCAAGGAGCGGGCTGGAGCCAATGCGGAGCCCATTTGCAAGACGCTGGCCATGTGCTTTCGTAGCTTTACGGAAGGCCTCAGTCCTCAGATGGCCAACCCGGATGTCGGCGAGCGCTCGCGGCGGATCGCTATAGCCTGTCCGGCGACCCGAGGAGCCACCTCTGTTTGACCGTGCAGAGCGCGATCTTGACCGGCTCCGGGCCCACGGCCCGCAGTTTCAGACCGAACATTTTCGCGCTCTTGCGCAGGCCGGCTTGATCCAACGCAAGGCGCGATCAGCACGCTCGTCGAGGACTGGCAAGGATTGGCCCGCCCGCCGGATCGAGAGTGCTGCCCATGAATACCGCCGTTTTGGAGAAGTCGGCCTCTCCGCCCGCGGAGGCTCCCGCCCCGCTCTCGGGTGAGTTGATCCTGCCCGGCCAGCCAGTGACGACACCTACTTCGGGCTCCGGGCTTCCGGCCCTTGTGCCGCCGCGCAAGCGGCCCAGGACGTGGCTCCTCCTCCTACTCGTTGCCGCGATCGGCGGAATCGGCGCCGCCTCTTACTGGTGGTTCGGTCGGGCGCCGGCTCTTCCGCCCGGCATAGCGGTGGCGAATGGCCGCCTGGAGGCCGAGGAGATAGACATCAGCACCAAATTCGCCGGCCGCGTCGCAGAACTCCTCGTCAAAGAGGGCGATGCGGTGCAGGTCGGACAGGTGGTTGCCCGTATGGACACGCGCGACCTTGAGGCCTCGCTCCGGAAGGAACAGGCGCAACTGGAAGCCGACGAGCGGATCATTGCCGAGGCCCGCGCAAATCAGCAACAGCAGCGGGCGCAAGTGACACTGGCGCAAGCCGAGTTCGAGCGCACGAAGTCGCTCCTCCAGCGCGGTTTCGCCACCCGCGAACTCTACGACCAGCGCCAGCAGGCCCTCCAAGGAGCCGAAGCTCAGTTGAGCGCCGCCGGGGAGCGCGTGTCGCAAGCCGAGCGAACGCGCGATGCGGCACAGCATGGCATCGATTACCTGAAGGTCAACATCGCCGACAATACATTAGTCGCGCCACGTCCAGGCCGAATCCAATATCGAGTTTCTAATATCGGCGAGGTTCTTGCGGCCGGCGGCAAGGTCTTCACGATGCTTGACATCACGGACGTCTACATGGACGTGTTCCTCCCGACGGCGGAAGCTGGCCGCGCCGCCTTCGGCACCGAGGCACGGATCGTCCTCGACTCCTATCCGACCATCGCGATTCCGGCCCATGTCTCGTTCATCGCCACCCAGGCGCAGTTCACGCCGAAGGCGGTCGAGACGAAGACCGAGCGAGACAAGCTCATGTTCCGGGTCAAGCTTCGCGTGGATCCCGACATCCTCGCCGCCCACGCAGCCGAGGTCCGCAGCGGCCTGCCCGGGCTCGGCTACGTCAAGCTCGACCCGAAGGTGGCGTGGCCTGAGCGTCTGCGCGGGCCGGCCCGGCCATGAGACTCACGGAGGCGATTGCGGCGCGCGCGGAGCCTGTGGCGGCACTTCGGGACGTGACTCTGCGCTACGGCGCGCGGCTCGCGCTCAACGACGTCAGCTGCGTCATCCCGGCCGGCTGCATGGTTGGGCTCATCGGACCGGACGGCGTCGGCAAGTCATCGCTCCTCGCCTTGATCTCGGGGGCGCGGAAGATTCAGGTCGGGGCCGTGCAGGTCCTCGGCGGCGATATCGGCAGCCGCCATCACCGCGACGCCGTTTGCCCCCGCGTCGCCTACATGCCGCAGGGGCTCGGCAAGAACCTCTATCCTGACCTCAGCGTGCGTGAGAACATCGCGTTCTTCGGCCGCCTCTTCGGCCTGAATCGCCGCGAGCGCGACGGCCGCATCGCGGACCTGCTCGAGAGCACCGGGCTGGATCCGTTCCCGGAACGTCCGGCCGCCAAGCTCTCGGGCGGCATGCGGCAGAAGCTCGGCCTGTGCTGCGCGCTGATCCATGACCCGGACCTTCTGATCCTCGACGAGCCGACGACCGGCGTCGATCCACTGTCGCGGCGGCAGTTCTGGCAGCTGATCGGACGCATGCGCCAGGACCGACCCGGCATGAGCGTCGTCGTCGCCACCGCCTATATGGAAGAGGCAGAGCAGTTCGACTGGCTGGTCGCTATGGATGGCGGCCGTATCCTCGCGACGGGGAGCCCTGCGGAGCTCAAGGCCCGCACCGGTTCCGCCACCCTCGAGGACAGTTTCATCGCCCTTCTGCCAGACGAGCGCCGTCAGGGGCGGCAGCCGTTCACCATTCTGCCTCGCCAGGGTGGCGGGGGCGAACCGGTGATCGTCGCGCGCGAGCTGACGCGCCAGTTCGGCGACTTCACCGCCGTCGACCACGTCAATTTCGAGATCGAGCGCGGCGAGATCTTCGGCTTCCTCGGCTCGAATGGCTGCGGCAAGACGACGACGATGAAAATGCTCACCGGCCTCCTGCCGGCGAGCTCGGGCCAGGCGCTGCTTTTCGGCCGCTTAGCCGACGCTTCCGATGTGGAGGGACGGCGGCGCGTCGGATACATGTCGCAGGCCTTTTCGCTCTACACCGAGCTGACGGTCGCGCAGAACCTCGACCTGCATGCGCGGCTGTTCCATATCGCGCGCGACAAGGCGCAGCGGCGGATCGATTTCCTGGTCGAGCGCTTCGGTCTGAGAGACCACCTGCGCCAACGATCAGGGGACCTGCCGCTCGGCATTCGCCAGCGCCTGTCGCTCGCCGTCGCGGTCGTGCACGAGCCAGATCTCCTGATCCTCGACGAGCCGACGTCGGGGGTCGATCCACTGGCACGCGACGAGTTCTGGCGGCTGCTCTTCGACCTGTCGCGCCATCAGGGCGTGACGATCTTCGTCTCCACGCATTTCATGAATGAGGCGGCGCGATGTGACCGCATAGCGCTGATGGATGCGGGCCGCGTGCTTGCGAACGGCAGTCCGGCCTCGCTCGTCGCCGCGCGCCACGCGCCCGACCTCGAAAGCGCGTTCGTTGGCTATCTGGAGGAGGCGGCCGCGGCGCGCCAGCCCTCCCCATCCGGCGCCGCCGCGCAGGCCGACCTCCGGCCCGCGTCCTCGACCGCTGTGACGCGCCGGCCACCTTTGGCTTGGTTCAGCCCACGCCGGCTCCTGGCTTATGCCATCCGGGAAGGGCTTGAGCTCCTGCGCGACCCCATCCGGCTGGGATTCGCCTTGTTCGGCACCGCGTTCCTGATGCTGGTCGTCGGGGCCGGCATCTCGACGGACGTCAACAACCTGACCTTCGCCGCGCTCGACCGCGACAATAGCGTCGAGAGTCGAGCCTATCTCAAGGAATTGCGGGGTTCGCCCTATTTCGTCGAGAAGCCGCCGCTTGCGACCGAGGCGGAAGCGAACCAGCGCCTACAATCCGCCGACATCCAGGCCGCGATCGAGATCCCTCCGGATTTCGGCAGGAATCTGAAGAAGGGCCTGGCGACCGAAGTAGGGGTGTGGATCGACGGCGCCATGCCGTTCCGCGCCGAGACGATGCGCGGTTATCTCCTGGGCGTCCACCAGCAGTTCCTCGGAGATCTCGCCGCGCGCGCGGGTCAAAGCGCGGCGGCGCCGGCCAACCTGCAAGCCCGGTTCAAGTACAATCAGGACTTCGACAGCATCTACGCCATCGTGCCCGGTACCATGGCGCTGCAGCTCATCCTGTTCCCGGCGATTCTGATGGCGCTCGCCATCGTGCGCGAGAAGGAACTTGGGTCGATCACCAACCTCTATGTCACGCCCGTCAACCGCGTGGAGTTCCTGATCGGGAAGCAGCTGCCCTACGTGGCCGCCTCGATGGTGAACTTTCTGGTGCTGACCTTGATTGCCACGCTGGTGTTCCAGGTGCCGCTCAAGGGGAGCGCGTTCGCCCTGGCGCTCGGCGCTCTGATCTACGCGGTCACGGCGACTGGCTACGGTATGCTGATCTCCTCGTTCTGCAAGACGCAGATCGCGGCGCTCTTCGCGGCCGCAATCCTGACTATGCTACCGGCCTCGCAATTCTCAGGCATGCTGACTCCGGTCTCGTCGCTGACGGGTGCCGGTGCCGTGATGGGTCGCGCCTTTCCGATGAGTTACTTCCTGCCGATCACGGTCGGAACCTTCACCAAGGGACTCGATCTGGCCGATCTTTACAAGTATCATCTTTCGCTCCTCGCGTTCATACCAATTTTTACAATGTTAAGCCTCCTCTTCCTCCGCAAGCAGGAGCGCTGACATGCGCGTGCTCGCCAACATATTCTGGCTGGGAACGAAGGAGCTCAGGAGCTTCTTCCAGGATTACGTGCTCCTCGGCCTCGTGGTCTGGGCTTTCTCCCTCGCCGTGCTCGCCCAGGCCCAGAGCAGCTCGCAAGAGCTGCACAATGCCTCGGTCGGCTATCTCGACGAGGATATGTCGCCGCTATCGCGCCAGTTCATCGCTGGGCTGACGCCGCCCTACTTCAAGCCGCCAGAGCCTGTGGCCGAGCGCGACATCAACCATCTGATGGACACTGGGCGCTACACCTTCGTCGTGACGATCCCGCCCCATTTCGAACGCGACGTACTGGCCGGGCGACACCCCGATGCCCAGCTCGCCATCGACGCGACCGCGATGATGCAGGCCGGCATTGGCGCCAACTATTTTCAGCAGATCTTCTCAGCAGAGCTGCACAAGTATTTGTCCCGCAATGACGGCGCGTTCCTGCTGCCGTCGCAGGGGATCGCAGCCTCGCCCGTCACTCTGTCGGTACGAATCGCCTTCAACCCGAACGTCACGACGTCCTGGTTCACCAGCATCATGGGCATCATCAACCAGGTGACGATGCTTGCGATCATCTTGGCCGGCGCGGCGGTTGTTCGTGAGCGCGAGCATGGCACCATGGATCATCTTCTCGTCATGCCGGTCACACCGCTGGAGATCGCGGCCTCCAAGGTGTGGGCGAACGGGCTCGTCATCACCGTCGCGGTCGGTCTGTCGTTGGCGATCGTGGTGCGCCAGCTTCTCGGTGTCCCGGTCGCCGGCTCGGTGACGCTGTTCATGGCCGGCGTGGCGCTCTATCTCTTCTTCGCCACCGCGATCGGCATCTTCCTCGCAACGATCGCACGCACCATGCCCCAACTGGGGCTGCTCTATCTCCTCGTCGCCGTGCCGATGAACCTGCTCTCCGGCGCCAACACGCCGATCGAGAGCATGCCGTCGCCCTTGCGGGTGATCATGAGCGCGTCGCCATCCACCCATTTCGTGTCCTTCGCTCAGGCTATTCTCTATCGCGGCGCCGGGATCGACGTCGTCTGGCCGAAATTCCTCGCTGTCGCCCTAATCGGCGCGGGGTTCTTCGTCCTGGCGTTGCGGCGCTTCCGCCAAGTTGCAGCCGCACAGGCCGGTTGAGGCTGAAGAAGAAGCGGTCGGACTTGACCTGACAGGCGGATATCGGACCTGACCGATTGGCAGAGGAGGCTGCATAAGCGGCCCAGTACCAGCGCGCGGGCGAGCTGGCCGGCGGGGTGATCCCCGGGCTGGAGAAGCAGCTCGCCGAGATCGAGGCGAAGGCGGAGAACGGGCGCGATACGATGATGGAGGAGGCGGTGACGCCCGCCCACATCGCCGGGGTGGTCTCCCGCTGGACCGGGGTGCCGGTGGACAAGATGCTGGAGGGCGAGCGCGAGTTGCTTCTGGCCATGGAGGAGGCGCTGTCCAAGCGCGTCGTCGGCCAGCGCGAGGCGGTGGAGGCGGTCTCGACCGCGGTCCGGCGCGCCCGGGCCGGGCTGCAGGATCCGAACCGGCCGATCAGCGGCAGGGGGCACGCGGGAGCGCACCGCTGCACACGCACGGTCCATCCGCCGTGCCTGGAGGCAGGCATGCTGCACTCACACGCAGCATCACCAGCATTGAAGATCAGTCACGCGTCTCGCGGGGTCTCTTCAAGATCACATACCATGCATCCCAGGCGATTGATCGGCCCATTCCAGCCCGACTCTGTCGGGCCGGCTCCGAACCAGACGAGTTCTTCCCCGCCGTAAAATTTCTCCCCTCGAAGGCCGAGATGGAAGGCTCGAAGAGCGGCCAGCCGCGCAACGACATCAACCAGATCAGAGTGGCGCTGCGACAGGCTCCAGTCGAACCACGGCGCTTCATTATCCTGGCAGCAGGGATTGCTGTTGCCGCGCCGAGTCGCCTGCCTGGGAAGCTCCCAACCTGGAAGGCTCCGCCAAGGATAGCGATCGGCATCGACGGGGGCATACGCTAGCGACATAGCCGCCATGCACACCATCCGGTTGTAGATTGCGAGACTGACACATCTCTGGGCTGATATGAGCGGTGGTCGATGCATCGCGTGCACCTGATCACCCCGCCCATTCTCGTCTGGGAGCAGGTTGTTCGATCCATGTCGCGCCGCGCGAACCTGAATGGGCCCGTTGGCTGCGATGCCGCCCACGGTTGACCCGACCAGCACACCTCCAGTTTGGGCACCGGCCCTGTCGGCCGAAGAGCTGCGCGAGACGCTCGACGCAGCCGGGATCTGCACATGGTCGCTGGAGCCGGCCACGGGCAGAGTGACCGTGTCCGCGACATGCGTTCGCCTGCTTGGTGTGTCCCCCGAGCAGCTGACCAGCCTTTCCGCCCTGCAGGAGCTCATCCATCCCGATGATCGGGAGAGGCGCGCGCAGGCGATCCAGGATGCGCTGGAAGTGGGTGGGACCTACGAGGTCGACCTGCGCATCCTGCGCCCCGACGGACAGATGGGCTGGATCCGCTCGCGCGGGCAGGTGGAACTCGATGCGGCCGGTGGTCCGGTCCGCCACCGGGGCGTGATGTTCAGCATCGACGCCCAGAAGCGGGCACAGGAGAAACAGAAGCGGGCACAGGAGGAGCAGAAGCGGACCGAGGCGGAGCTGCGGGCCCGCGAAGCGCACCTGCAATCCATCCTCGACAGCGTACCCGAGGCGATGGTCGTCATCGACGAGGCAGGGATCATCCACTCGTTCAGCGCCGCAGCCATGCGTCTGTTCGGCTACACGGCGGACGACGTGATCGGCCGCAACGTCAAACTGCTCATGCCCGAGCCGATGCGGAGCGGGCATGACGGCTATCTCGACCGATACCGGCGGACGCGGGAGCGGCGCATCATCGGCATCGGACGGATGGTCACGGGCCAGCGGCGGGACGGCTCGACCTTTCCGATGGACCTTGCCATCGGCGAGATGCGCTCGGGCGAGCAGGTCTTCTTCACCGGCTTCATCAACGACCTGACAGAGCAGCACCAGACCCAGGCACAGCTGCACGAGCTCCAGTCCGAGCTCGCCCAGGTCTCACGCCTGAGCGCCATGGGCGAGATGGCGTCCACCCTCGCCCACGAGCTGAACCAGCCGCTCGGGGCGATCAGCACCTACGCCAAGGGCTGCTGCCGCCTGCTGGACCGGGCCGATCCGGCTCTGCTACCCCAGGTGAGTCAGGCGCTCGATAAAGTGGCCGAGCAGGCGCTCAGGGCTGGCCAGATCATCCGGCGTCTGCGGGAGTTCATCACGCGCGGCGAGGCGGAGAAGCGGATCGAGCCCGTCTCCAAGCTGATCGAGGAGGCCAGCGCACTGGCGCTGGTGGGAGCTCGTGAGCAGGGCGTATCGGCTCACGTCAGGCTCGACCCGCGGGTTCAGTCCGTCCTGGCGGACCGGGTGCAGATCCAGCAGATCCTGGTCAACCTGATGCGCAATGCGCGCGAGGCCATGCAGGAGAGCCGGCAGCGCGAGCTCATCGTCGAGGCGAAGCCCGTCACCCAGGAGATGGTCGAGATTATGGTGTCGGACACCGGACCGGGCATTTCGGACGCCGTGGCCGACAGGCTGTTCCAGCCCTTTGTCACCACGAAGCCGACCGGGATGGGCGTGGGATTGTCGATCTGCCGGACCATCGCGGAGGCGCATGGCGGGCAACTCACGGTCGAGCGCAACCGACTTGGTGGGGCGACATTCCGCCTGACCCTGCCGGCCGTGCACGAGCGGGAGTTGAGCGATGATTGAACTGGTGCATGTCGTCGACGACGACGAGGCAATCCGGGACGCCGTTGGATTCCTGCTGGCCAGCACGGGGTTCGAGGTCAGGCTCTACGATGGCCCGGAGGCGGTGCTTGCCGCCCTGCCGAACCTGGGGAGGGGCTGCATACTGTCGGATATGCGGATGCCTGGCATGGACGGGCTGGAGCTCTTGCGTCAACTGCGGACGGTGGGCAACGCGCTCCCGGTGGTTCTGATGACGGGACACGGCGATGTGCCGCTCGCGGTCGAGGCGATGAAGCTCGGGGCGTGCGACTTCATCGAGAAGCCGTTCGGCGACGAGGCGCTCCTTCAGACGCTTCATTCGGCCCTCGAACAAGGGCGGTCTTCACGATCCGCAGATCCTGTCCTTCAGGAGTTCGTCCGCCGGGTGGCTACCTTGAGCGAGCGCGAGCGGCAGGTTCTGGATCATCTCGTCGCGGGCGGCACCAGCAAGGAGATCGGGCGCGCGCTCGAGATCAGCCCGCGCACCGTCGAGATCTATCGCGCCAAGCTCATGGCGAAAACGCAGGCGAGCAACCTGTCGGAACTGGTGCGTTGGGCGGTGCTGGCCGGCCTCGGACCGGTTTGAGCGGGATCAAGGCTGCTGGCCCGGCCCGGAGCCAGATTGGCGGTCGAAGACTGCGCTCGCGCACGCCCCGAGCCCGCGTGCGCAGCGAACCTGTTCGAGGACGACGACCGTGCCGATTTACATCGCCGATGACGATCCGGCCGTGCTGGACGCGCTGCGCTTCCTGCTGGAGAGCGAAGGCTACACGGTCTCGGCGTTCCGAAGTGGCACGGAACTGCTCTCCGCCTTCCCGGGCCCTGAGCCAAGCTGCGTGGTGCTCGACTATGTGATGCCCGGCCTGAACGGAGTGGAGGTGTTCCGCCGTCTGCGCGAGCTCGACGTCGGCGCTCCTGTCGTGCTGACCACGGGGCATCCCGACCCCCTGATCCGCAAGCGCGCGAAAGCGGCAGGCCTGCCGCTGATCGAGAAGCCGCTCTCGCCGGAGCTGCTCTGTGCTATCGAGGCGGCCCGCACAGGGCCGGCCACAGAGCGTGCCAGCCCACACCACTGATCGCGGCGTGCCCTGGCTCGATCAGGCACAGACGTCTTGGAAGAGGTAGAAGCCAAGCCGGCCAGTCGCATCGCGGGCGGCGCTGCGTTGGAAGCTGACGGGCAGATCCGCCGTCCTGCGAGCCGTGTAGCCGTAGGACCAGTCCTCCGGGTTGAGAAAGGTCGGAACAGGCATGTCTTCACGCACGGCGCAACATAGGCCGGGCTTGTGCTTGCGCAGGAACACATTGTAAGGGTCGCACAACTGGGTCTGCCCGAACATGGTCGTCTCCTCTAGCTTGGCTATTCAAACGCCAGGAGCGCGATCTTCGTTGATCTAGCGCAAGTTGCTCGGATATAGTCGGTGCGCAGGACGGGGAGGGGATCCTGCGGAAGCGGGGCGATGGGGGCCCGGGGCCTCTGAACGGCACGCTGTCACGGACCAGCCGCAAGCCGTTGATGCCTACGCCGGGAGACGATCCGTGGCTCCTCTCGGCTGGCGAGCGCCATGTCCTCATTGGCACGTCTGACGGCAGCCTCGACCTGCGCCGCGACGACGGCATCCGAGTAGGCAAGCCGGGCGGTCAAATCCGCCGCCGCCACTATGACTGCGGCGCCGAGGATGCTCCGCCAAACTAATCGCTGCCGTGCCGACATACGTGCCTCACACACCTGACACTCGGCAGTGGTGTCCGCCTCAGTCCTCGACTGCACGACGCATCCGGTTGCGGCGGAGGCTGACATGCCGGCTGGTGCTGCTGCGGAGCAGTGCCCCGTCAGCCTCCAGTTGGGTGATGGTGCGCGACACGGTCTCGATGGTCAGCCCGAGATAGTCGGCGATATCGCGCCGGGTCATCGGCAGGGCGAAGGTGCCGGTGCCGCCGAGGCGCTCGTCCACCTCCATCAGAAAGGACGCGACACGCTCCGTGGCCGACCGGCGCCCGAGCAGCAGCATATGGTCCTGGGCGTGGCGCAGGTTGTTTGTCGCCATGCTCCAGAGCTGGCAAGCGACCTCGGCGCGGTGGGTCGCGGCACGCTCGATCTGGCGCCGCTTGAAGATCAGCACCTTGGCGTCGGACAAGGCCTCCGCGGTGTGCCGATGGGTCTCGCCCTGCTCGAAGCCGAACAGGTCACCCGGCAGGTGGAAGCCGGTGATCTGCCGGCGGCCGTCGCTCAGGACCTTATGGGTGCGCACCGCGCCCTCGACGACCTTGTAGACGAACTCGGCGTCCTCGCCTTCGCCGTAGATCTCCTCCTCGCGGGCGTAGGCGAACGGAGTGCCAATGAGCTCCGGGCAGCTCGCGAAGAGACCGCTCCCGTGGATGCCACCGACCGGCGCATTGAAGCTCGCGGCCGCCTGCGAGGGCTGGGGCAGGGAGATCACGCTCGACATCGGTTTGCTCCTCATCCGTGTTGGATGAGGGCCTGAATGCCTGGAGTACGGTCTCGCGGAAATTCCGGTCGGCTTCGTAAGCAGGCCTGCTTAAGGGCAACTACGTAGGCGCGGAGCACTGGGTCGAGCTCATGCACCGGCCATCCGTTCAGCCAAGAGTGGCCTGACCGGCTGGCATTGGACCGAGCGGATCGAGAGGATCGGCCAGGACCGAAGGAGCCGGTCAGATCGACTGAGCTCCGAGCACCTCGTCTCGGCCGCCTTGATCTACGGGAGCATCGATCCCGTCTCGACGAACCGCTGGTGCCAGGAGAGTGCCTCGCCGAGCAGCGTCGGCGCATGCCCGCCGTAGGAGCCGCGCTGAGCCCGATTGCGGTAATCTTGCAGGGCGGCCCGATAGTCAGGATGCGCGCAATTCTCGACGATGACCTTCGCGCGCTCGGTCGGTGCGAGTCCTCTGAGATCCGCCAAGCCCTGTTCGGTCACGAGCACCTGCACGTCCTGGGCAATGTGATCGACATGCGACGCCTGTGGGACGATGGCCGAGATCCGGCCGCCTTTCGCGGTCGAGGGCGTCATGAAAATCGACAGGTAGGCGTTTCGCGCAAAATCGCCTGAGCCGCCGATGCCGTTCTGGATGCGCGACCCCATGACGTGCGTCGAATTTACGTTTCCATAGATATCCGCCTCAATCAGCCCGTTCATCGCGATGCAGCCGAGACGTCGAACCAGCTCGGGATGATTGCTGATCTCCTGAGGGCGCAGGATCATGCGGTCACGAAATTGCGCCATGTCGGCGTTGAGCCGCGCCGCAGCCTCTGGACTGAGTGAGAAGGCCGTGGCTGACGCCATCCTGAGTTTGCCGGCCGCCAGGAGGTCGAGCATGCCGTCCTGGATGACCTCGGTGTAGGCCGTCATGTCCTCGAACGGCTCATGAAGCAGACCGGACAGAACAGCGTTCGCGACATTGCCTACACCCGACTGGATCGGGAGCAGCGAGGGCGGTAAGCGGCCACGGGCGACTTCATGGCGCAGAAATTCCATGAGATGCCCGGCGATCCCACGCGCAGCCGCGTCCGGAGGGGTGAAGGCAAGATTTCGGTCGGGCGCCTCCGTCTCGACGATGGCGACGATCTTGTCGGGATCGCAGCGGAAGGTCGGCTCGCCGATGCGATCGTCAGGACGGACGAGAGGGATCGGCAGCCGATGGGGCGGGAGCGCGGTGCCGTAGTATATGTCGTGCATGCCCTCCAGGGCGGCACTCTGCCAGCGGTTCACCTCCAGGATCACCTGACGCGCTCGATCGAGCCAGGTCTTGTTGTTGCCCACCGAGGAAGACGGAACCAGCGATCCGTCCGGCCGAATGCCCGAGATCTCGACCACGGCCGTATCGAGCGGCCCGAGAAATCCTTGCCAAGCCATGGGAGCGACTTGGCTCAAATGCATGTCGACATAGGCCATCTCGCCGCGGTTGATCTTCTCGCGGGCGACCGGATCGGAGTTGTAAGGCAGGCGGAACTCGATTCCGTCGGCGCGTGCGAGTGCACCGTCGAGTTCCGGCCCCGTCGAGGCGCCAGTCCAGACCCGAACGCGGAACGGCTCGCCAGCATGATGCGCAGCCTCGATGCGCCGCGCGAGGGCAAGCGGGACCGCCTTCGGGTATCCGGACCCCGTGAACCCGCTCATGCCAATGGTACTTCCGGGCGCGATCAGGCTGGCGGCGTGCTCTGCGGTCGTTCGCTTGGCACGGAGCGCTGTGTGTCCGATCCGATCGTCTGCCATGATCTCGTCTCCGAAGATGCAGATGCGACGCTATCCAGGCCGCATCACAATAGAAGTCCCGCTTGCAGCGCCCGATCGACCGCGATGTCACCTGCCTGAGCGCGGGCTATAGGCGAGCAGATCTGGATAGAACCGGCTGGGCGGGTCCTGGCGATCGCTCTCCGTGCGAACAGATTTTCCGCAGGCGGCGCTCCTGGTCGCTTCGCGATGAGGCACAGCGTTATCCCAGCAGGTAGGTGGATAGCAGACGCTTCGATTCATCGAGGATTGCCTCGCGATACTGTGGGTCCTGTTGTTCGAGGGCAAAGACGATCAACCGATCTGCGGCTTCTGCCGCAATGCGGAGCCGAAGGTCGAGGTCCGGAGTCACCTTGTAGCCGAGCCCCTCGACCATGAGGCGGCGGATCAGTGCTGTCGCGCCGAGGGCAGGCCGTCCCTTCATCGGCAGCGTCTCACGATCGAGCATCTGCCCGCCATAGACAATGGTGCGAAGCTCCGGATGAGCGGCAAAGAAGGAAGCGGCAGCATTAACGAGGCGCGCAATCAAGGCAGGGCCGTTTGCCGCAAGAAGTCCGGGCTCGATCTCCTGCCGAAGCTCCGCCTCGAACGCCTCGAAGCGTTCTGCGGCCATAGCAAGGAACAGCGTCTCCTTGTCGGGAAAGAAGCGGTAGAGGGCACCAACCGATACGCCGGCCTCCCGGGCGATCTGCGCAGTTGTAAGCCTGTAGGGGGAGATGCCACGCCCAAGTAGACGGGCTGCGGCGGCGTTGATTTTGCCAACAGTTGCGGCGCTTCGCTCCTGAACCGGGCTGCGCGCCGCCGGATGAGGCGCGATCCCAGTCTGCGGGACAGGCAGAGCGGATCCGAGCTTAGGATCTTTCGGCGCCATGACAGCTCAGCTCGCCGGGCATGCGTAGCAGCGGCTCACACCAAAACGCGACGCGGAGTTCGCGTTTTCTGAGGATCGATTGCCGCGACCAGGAGGCCGGACCTCTCGCCAGATGTCGCTATCTGCTTGTTTTCGCATGAGCACACCCTTCCATTCCAGAGCCTGACGCACAAGGGACAGAGCGGCCGACAATCATGCAATGCACGCATATCTGCCGCATAATGTTTCCACGGCATGATCCTGAAGCGTCCATTATGCATAGCTTCACGCCGCTTTCGGGCGACGTGCATAGCCTCCCATCGACGCAAGACCTCAAAAGGACAGGCCTCATGACCCCCCGCCTCGCTGCCGCTGCAAGCCTGCTGGCTCTGAGCCTCGCCGCTTCGGCTTCGCCCGCCTCTGCTCAGGACACTCGCGCGATCAACGTTTGGGGCGCCCACATCGAGGTGCCCACTTCACGTCCGGGTGGCGTGTTCGGCGGCCTGAGCCCAGACGGCGCCGCACCATCCGATCAGAACTCTGCAGGACTCAACGCCGGCCGCGCGACCTACACTTCCGGCTTCCGCGCAGGCCAGGCGGCTGCGCGGACACGCGCACCGGCTCAGTGAATCCCGGCGCGTTTCGAACTGAATGCAGCGGGGCATCGATCCCGCTGCCGCGAACCTGGTGATCCTTTCAGACTGACGTCCCCCTGACGTCCTCCCATCGCTTTGATCCGCCCTGGCGGTCGCCCAGCAGGCCGCCGGATGAGATCCGGACGCTCACTTTCGGCCGGACCGAGATCCGGGGAACCCTCAGTCGGGCGGCGGCACTTCAGCAGCTCGGTTTTTTTATCGCAGCCCCACTAGACGACCGGTCTAATCGATCCTATGTCAGCGTCATGGCACACGTGAACGGCAACGCCGACACTCGGCAAAGCATCCTCAACACCGCCCACCGCATCGTGGGCGCGAAGGGATTCTCCGGAGTCGGCCTCAACGAGATCCTGGCCGCGGCCGATGTGCCGAAGGGATCGTTCTACCACTACTTCGGTTCGAAGGAGGCTTTCGGCGAGGCTCTCCTGGCTGACTATTTCGAAGAATACCTGGCCGACATCGATGCCACCCTCGCCGAGTCCGGCCTCAGCCATGCCGAGCGCCTGATGAATTACTGGCGCAAGTGGCAGGCGACACAGGGCAGCCTTGACTACCAGCGCAAGTGCCTCGCGGTGAAGCTCGCGGCAGAAGTCTCGGACCTCTCCGAGCCCATGCGGTTGGCTCTCAAACGCGGTACGGCCGGGATTATCGACCGTGTGACCGGCGCCATCGAGGCGGGGGTTGCCGAGGGGTCGCTGAGGGTCGACGGCGAGCCGCGTGCGGCGGCTGTGACGCTCTACCACCTGTGGCTCGGCGCGAGCCTCATGGCGAAGATCGAGCGCACCAACGCGCCGTTCGACGCCGCGATGAAGGCGACGCAACGCATCCTGAACCCGTAACCGGCCCGACCGAGCGAGCCAACCGTGACGCTCGGCCTGCGCGTGCCCGAAACATAGACGACCAGTCTACTAAAAACTGATGCGAGGAGAGATCCATGAACCTACGAACCGCACATCCCGTCGCCCCCTATCTTCTGCTCGCAGAACTCGGGGCCGCACTGTTCGGCGGCTCCGCCGCATCGGCCGAGGAGCGCATCACCCTAGAGATCATCGGCGCCGTTCGCATGGTCGACCCCGAGGCGGTCCGCCATGCGGACGCGGCGCCCAGGAGAACTGAGGCCCGGCACGCGCGCGAGGCGGCCGCCGAGCGTTCCATCGACGGGGCGGCCCGCAACAACTGACCCGCCCAGGAGCGGAAGCTCGGCCCGGTCGAACCGGTGTCCCGAGCATACGGACGACAGACTCACACCAACCGTGGAGAACGACGATGAAGATCCTGATGGTGCTGACCTCCCACGACAAGCTCGGCGACACCGGTCGTAGGACCGGCTTCTGGCTGGAGGAGCTCGCCGCCCCTTACTACGTGTTCAAGGACGGGGGCGCCGAAGTGGTCCTGGCCTCGCCCAAGGGCGGCCGGCCGCCGCTCGATCCCAAGAGCAACGAGCCGGGCTTCCAGACCGACCTGACCCGACGCTTCGAGGCGGACAGCGAAGCAAACGCCGTCCTGTCGGACACGGTCCGCCTCGACGGGGTCACACACGAAGGCTTCGACGCGGTCTTCTATCCCGGCGGGCACGGTCCGCTATGGGACCTCGCCGAGGACCCCACCTCGGTGCGTCTCATCGAGACGACCCTGCGGGCCGGTAAGCCCGTCACCCTCGTCTGCCACGCCCCCGGCGTGCTGCGTCATGCCAAGTCGCCCAACGGCAGGCCGCTCGTCGAGGGCAAGGCCGTCACCGGCTTCACAAATACCGAGGAGGAGGCGGTCGGCCTAACTGAGGTGGTTCCGTTCCTCGTCGAGGATGAGCTCAAGCGGAACGGAGGCGCATTCTCCAAGGCCGGCGACTGGGAGCCGTACGTCGTCGGGGACGGGTTGCTGATCACCGGGCAGAACCCGGCCTCGTCCGGACCCGCGGCCGAGCGCCTTCTCGACCTGCTCGCGCGCGCCTGAGGACCGGCGAGGCACGACACATCGAGACAGACCCGCGGTGCGCTCGGCGTAACAGCCGGACGCGCTTCCCATGTCACGTCGGCAGGAGGCCCGAGGCGCGGTAGCTCTCGATCAGGTCGTCGAACTGCGAGACGTCCGAGCGACTCCGCGCGTAGAGTTGGGCGCCGGACACCGCCGCAAAAATGGCGCGCGCGCGCGCCTCGCTGCCCATGGGCTCCGCCGCCCCAGCCAAGACCAGCACTTTGGCGAGCCAGGCGACGTTGACGTCGGCGAAGCCCTGCGCCTCCCGCTGCACGGCCTCGGGCAGGTTGGCGTATTCCGCCGACATGAAGCTGCACAGGCAGAGCCTGTTCCCGTCCTCAAGCGACCTGCGGAAGGTGTTGGGGTAGAGCTGCAGGCAGCGGAGCGGGTCGCCGGTCTCGGCCAGAATCGCGTCGAGCTCGGCCGCCGTATCCTCCCAGTAGCGCCGAGCTACCGCCGCGCCTAGATCCGCCTTGCTGGCAAAGTGGTGGTAGATGCTCGCGGCCTTGATGCCGACCTCCGCGGCGAGGTCGCGATAGCTCAGACCGCCATAGCCATGCGCCTGCACGGTTTTCCTGGCGGCGGCCAGGATCGTCTCCTTGGCGCTCGTACTCACCCTTACCTCCTGGCCGAAACAGAGAGACTAACGATCGTTAGTTAGGGGTTGACGACGCGAAAATCCAGTCCTAGCTCGAGTCTGCCTAACGACAGATAGGGAAGCAGGCATGACCCGGGACATCATCTTCTCCGACGCGACCAGACTGGCCGAGCTGATCCGGACGAAGGAGCTCTCGCCCGTCGAGGTCGTGCGGGCGCACCTCGACCGCATCGAAGCCGTCGACCCCAAGGTGAACGCCATCGTCACGATCGCGGAGGGCGCGATCGTCATCGCCAAGGAAGCCGAGGCGGCAGTCATGGCGGGCAAGGACCTCGGGCCGCTCCACGGCGTACCCTTCACCGTGAAGGACTCGATCGACACCGCCGGCGTGATGACCCAGCGCGGCTCACCCATCTTCAGGGGCCGCACGCCCGACGGTGACGCGACCAGCGTCGCCCGCATGAAGAAGGCCGGCGGCATCCTGCTCGCGAAGACCAACCTTCCCGAATTCTCCTACTGGATCGAGAGCGACAACCTGCTCTCCGGCCGCTCGAACAACCCGTGGAACCTCGACCGCACGCCCGGCGGCTCAAGCGGCGGCGAGTCGGCGGCCATCGCGGCGGGGATGTCGCCGCTCGGCCTGGGCACCGACCTCGCCATCTCGGTGCGCGGCCCGGCGGCCCAGACCGGCATCGTCTCGCTGAAGGCGACCCATGGGCGCGTCCCGATGACAGGCATCTGGCCGCGGGCGCCGCGTCGCTTCTGGCACGTCGGCCCGATGGCGCGCAGCATCCGCGACCTCGCGCTCGCCTTCTCGCAGCTTGCCGGCCCCGACGGGCAGGACGCCTTCGCGACCAGCACCGTCCCGTTCGACGCTGGCGTCGGCGCTACGTCGGACCGCAAGCTACGCGTCGGCTGGATGGTCGGGCCGGGCTTCGGCCCCATCGACACCGAGGTCGCGGCGACCGTCCAGGCCGCGGCCGAAGCCCTCAAGGGCGAGGGCCACCACGTGGAGGCGGTGCGCATCCCGGCTCTGGAGCGCGACTTCGCCCTCGACGTGTTCAACAAGCTCCACGTCATGGAGATGAAGCCGGCGTTCCGCGAGGCGACGGTCGGGCACGAGGACCAGATGTACAGGATGGCCAAGACGATGCTGTCGCTGCCGGACACGTCGATGGAGGACTACGTCGCGGCCCAGCAGGCGGCGGAGCGGCTCCGGGACGGCTATGCGGCCTATTTCCGGGACTACGACGTGCTCCTGACTCCCGTGCTACCGGTCCCGGCGCACAAGCACGGCATCAAGGAACTCGTCGTCAACGGCGAGACCATCGACCTGACGTACCTGCAGGGCGCGACTGTGCCTCTGAACGTGACGGGCCTGCCCGGGCTGTCGATGCGGTTCGGGACGAGTCGCGAGGGCCTGCCAATCAACGTGCAGTTGGTGGGAAGCTGGCAGGCGGAGACGACGCTCCTGCACGCCGCCTCGGTGCTGGAGGGCGTGAGCCCGGTCCGCGGCCTGCACCCGAGCCTCTGACAGGAGGGAGCCCGCCGGGAAGCGCTCTGCGTTTCCCGGCCCTGAACTGACGTCGAATGGTTGAGATGGGTGTGTAGCGGCCAAACCCCTCTTCCCAGGACCGGACAGGCTGAGAGCCACCCGACACGGTCGTTCTGAGGCGCCTGCCGATCGGCGGTTACTGGCCGAACGATGTGATCGCGCGGCTCGGCC
This sequence comes from Methylobacterium sp. UNC378MF, assembly GCF_900103195.1. GTDB lineage: Bacteria > Pseudomonadota > Alphaproteobacteria > Rhizobiales > Beijerinckiaceae > Methylobacterium. The sequence continues at coordinate 48,593 of NZ_FMWU01000022.1, forward strand.
CAGCTGTCGCCGCCACTCATCGGCTGCGCGGCATCAAGATTCGGCGGGAGTTCGATAACGACGTTCTCGAACTGGACGACGCGGACGTCGAGCCGCTGAGAGTCGCCCTTCAGGTCCGGAACGCCGGTGGTACGCGGATCGACGCGTCGCTCGCGAGCAATGATGCCTTTGAGCGGATATCGGCGGGCTCACCGTACTGGTTCTTGCGCGAGGGTTGCGGTCAGCGCGATGCGCGACGAAGCTGTCGCCCACCGCCTGTTGCGAAAGATGCCCGCATGCCGACCGAGGCCGCCAAAGGACCGGCGTCGTATTTTCCGTCTATCGAGAAGAAGTACGGGCGCCCGATCGGCGATTGGCAGCAGCTGGTCCGGGCACACCTCCCCGCAAAGCATATGGAATTGGTCTCCATGCTGAAAGCCGAGCATGGAATGGGCCACGGCCACGCCAACGCGATCGTCGCTCACGTGCTGTCCGAGCCTAAGAGGTAACCGACCTGCGCCGCAGATACGGCGCGGCCGCTGTTGAGACGTCTAAGACGCTCTATGCGTGATCTCTTTCAGCCGAAGCTGGCCGAAAGCTGCTGGTCCGCTTCGGCGCAGGTCCAGCGGACGAGCTCCTGGCGAACCATGCCGGGCGCTCGGATCGTTGTCGCGAGCGCCCGAGAGCGGACATAAGCTGCGCGAAGCTTTGTCCTCAGCGTGCATCCTCCGATATCGATTTTAGCGCGCGTACCGCGCTTTCAATCTGTGTCTCAGCCAGCGACGAGTAGCCGAACACAAGCATGTCATCCCGCGCTCCAGGGTCGAAGTCGTAAGCGGCTCCGCTGGACAGCGCGTAGACGCCGATACCTCGCTCGCGTGCCCTGATCTGGATCGTCCTGGCCGGGAGGAAGCCTTCCGGGAGTCGCCAGACCAGATGCAGGCCGCTCTCCGAACCCAGGATGACGGGCTCGTCGAACGTCTCCCGCAGCGCCCGGACAAGGCAGTCGCGTCGCGACTTGTAGAGTTGGCGCAGCCGGCGCAGGTGCCGGTCGAAGTGCCCCTCGTCGATGAAGGCTGCCAGCGCAGCCTGCTCAAGCCATGCCTGACCGTTGCTCATCCGGGCCTTCAGCATCCGCGCCTCGTCCCAGAACAGGCGCGGGATTGTGGCGTAGCCGATGCGCAGGCCCGCCCCCACCGACTTGGAGAAAGTGCCGGCGTAGAAGACGCGGCGCCCCCCATCGAGGCCGGCCAGGGCAGTCAGCGGCGGGCCGTCGTATCGGAAGTCGCTGTCGTAGTCGTCCTCGACGATGTAGCTGTCGGTCTCCTCGGCCCAGCGCAGGAGTTCCAGCCGCCGGCTCAGAGGCATGGTCGCGCCGGTCGGGAACTGGTGCGAGGGCGTGACGTACAGCAGGCTGCCCCGGTCCCTCGGCAATAGGTCCGTCCGCAGGCCGTTGCCGTCCACCAGGACCGGATGGATGGTCATGCCGGCGCTCCTGAAGATCAGGGATGCCCCGAGGTAGCAGGGGTTCTCGATACAGAGCTGCCGGGTGCGGGACCTAAGCAGGTTGAACACCAGATTGAGGGCGTCCTGCCCGCCCGCGGTCACGACGACTTGGTCCTCCGTCACCGCGACGGCGCGGGCACGCCTCAGGTGCGTGGCGATGGCCGCGCGGAGTTCCGGGAGACCGGCCGGGTCGCAGTAGTCGGTCAGGTAGGCGGTCTCGCGCGACAGGAGACGGTTCACGATCCGCCGCCAGATGCGGAGCGGGAACCCCGCGGGGTCCGAACGTCCGACCCAGAAGTCGAGTTCCGGTCGGTCGCCGCCGCCGCCCGGCGAGCCGGCGAAGCAGAGCAGGGGTTCGCCGGCCCCGTCCGGGACCGGTCCATTGGTCGGGGCCTCGCCGCCACGCTGGATCAGCAGGAGGCTGTCCGGCGGGATGGGCTCCACGAACAGACCGGCCGTGCCGCGCGCCTTGACGTAGCCCTCGGCCGCGAGCCGCTCGTAGGCCGTGATCACGGTGTTGCGCGAGATGCCCAGGCGCTCGGCCAGCAGGCGGCTCGGCGGCAGCGCCATGCCGGCCTTCAGCTTTCCTTCCAGGATGATCTCCCGGACTTGGTCGAACACTTGGACCTGCAAGGGCTTGGCGGAGGTCGCGTCCAGCGTGAGCGTCAGTTCCACCGTCACCCCATCATCGTCGGCGCCCCGTCGGTGACGTCCGGTCGGTGCCGTCGCCGGCCGGGTTAGACCTGTCCAGTCAGGCGCGATAAAACGGTTGGTACCATGGGTCGCGTCTGATTTGGCCCTTTTGCCTGACCAAAATTTGGAATTGTTTGTGATTTAGTGCATCCTAGGAACGGGTCGGGCACGCCATCCGGAACGCCAAGAAGGCCGGGGGCTCGACCGCGGAGGAAACATGAACGAAATCGTCAAGCCGGACTCCCTGATCGTCGCCGAGGCCGAGAGCCTGACGGAAACGTTCTTCGGAGGCTGCCCGCACGATTGCCCCGACACCTGCTCGATGCTGTTCGACGTCAAGGACGGCCAGCTCCAGGGGGTACGCGGCAACCCGGACCACCCGATGACCCGGGGCGGCCTCTGCGTGAAGCTGAAGGACTACGAGAAGCGCCACTACCACCCGGACCGGCTCCTCTACCCGATGAAGCGCGTCGGCCCGAAGGGCTCCAAGCAGTTCGAGCGGATCACCTGGGACGAGGCGCTCGACACGATCGTCACCCGCTGGAAGGCGATCATCGACCAGTACGGGCCGCAGGCCATCGCCCCCTACAGCTACCTCGGCAACCAGGGCCTCGTGCACGGGCTGAACGGCGGCGACGCCTTCTTCAACCGCATGGGCGCCACCGTGACCGAGCGGACCTTCTGCGGCGAGGGCTCCTGCACCGCGTGGCTGCTCACGGTCGGCCCGACCGCCGGCCTCGACCCGGACAGCTACATCCACTCCAAGTACATCGTGATCTGGGCCTGCAACTCGGTCAGCACGAACCTGCACCACTGGGCGATCGTCAAGGACGCCCAGAAGCAGGGCGCCAAGGTCGTCGTCATCGACGCCTACGCGTCCCGCACCGCCAAGGCGGCCGACTGGCACATCGCCCCGAAGCCCGGCACCGACGGCGCGCTCGCCATGGCGCTGATCAACGCGATCATCGCGCAGGGCCTCGTCGATCAGGACTACGTCGACAACCACACGGTCGGCTTCGAGGAGCTGAAGGAGCGGGCGAGCACCCGCACGCCCGAATGGGCCGCGGAGATCACCGGCATCCCCGCCGACGACATCCGCAAGCTCGCCTACGAGATGGCGACCGAGCAGCCGGTCGGCATCCGCATGGGCGTGGCGCTGGAGCGGCACTACGGCGGCGGCCAGACCATCCGGGCGGTGACCTGCATCCCGGCGCTGACCGGCGCGTGGCGCCATGTCGGCGGCGGCGTCACGCAGTTCGGCGTCTGGGAACATCCCTACAAGTTCGACGTGATGTGCCGGCCCGACCTGATCCCGGAGGGCACCCGTGTCGTCTCGAACCTTCAGATCGGCCGCGCGCTGACCGGCGAGATGAAGCTCGACCCGCCGATCATGTCGATGATGTGCTGGAACTCGAACCCCGTGACGCAGGCGCCCGAGACCGACAAGATCGTCGAGGGGCTGATGCGCGAGGACCTGTTCATGGTCTCGGCCGAGCACTTCATCTCGGACACGGCCTCCTACGCCGACATCCTGCTGCCCGCCACCATGGGCGCCGAGATGGAGGACATGATCCTTTCCTGGGGCCACCTCTACCTGACCTACAACACCAAGTGCGCCGAGGCGCCGGGCGAGGCGATCCCCAACAACGAGATCTTCCGCAGGCTCGCCGCGCGGCTCGGCTTCGAGGAGGAGAACTTCAAGTGGAGCGACAGCGAGTGCCTTGAGCACTACGTCGACTGGAACGCCCCGGCCTGCGAGGGCATCGACCTCGCCTACATGCGCGAGCACGGCTTCGCCCGTCTCAAGGTCGGCACGCCGGACGACCGGGCGCCGCACCGGGAGGGGAACTTTCCGACGCCGACCGGCAAGTGCATGCTGAAGGTGGAGGGCGCCACGAACTTCGTCGCGCCGCCGTTCCGGCAGATGTACGAGGGCTTCCAGCCGGGCGAGGCGCTCGACCCGCTGCCCGACTATGTCGGGGCGCGGGAATCGCACGCGAACGACCCGGAGCTGGCCAAGCGCTACCCGCTCAACATCGTCTCGCCCAAGAGCCACTACTTCCTGAACTCCTGCTACGCCAACATGGAGGACAAGCAGAAGGGCCAGGGCGAGCAGTTCGTGATGATCAGCCAGCACGATGCCCGGACCCGGGGCATCCAGGACGGCGACCGCGTAAAGGTCGCCAACGACCGTGGGGCCTTCAAGGGCGTCGCGCGAATCACCGACGACGTGAAGGCCGGCATCGTGGTGGCGACGCTTGGCTACTGGCGCCAGCTCAACGAGGGGACGGTCAACAGCATCTCGTCGGCGGCCTTCACCGACATGGGCCACGCCCCCTCGTTCTCCGACAACCTCGTCGAGGTCTCGCGGGCGAACTAGCCGAACGACCTTCTTCGCGGGCGCGCTTCCGGGAGTGCCCGCGCAGACGCTATCGATATTGTCGGCGAAGCCTTCAAGACGCACGCGCTCATGGGGATGGCTTCGACGGGTGTCCGTATCGAGCGGCGTGCGCAGCGACGGGAAGGATTGATCTCGGCATGAGCGACATCACGACGGTTGCGAAGGCTTTCTTCGACGCTTGCGAGACGGGCGGAGGTTGGGAGGCCTGCGAGCGCTATTGCACCGCCAACGCGACCTTCTCGGCTCAAGCTGATGCCCTCGCCGGCATTACCTCGTTGCGGGACTACACCGAGTGGATGAAGGGGCTCCTCACCTTCATCCCCGACGGTCGGTACGAGGTGAAGTCCTTCGCCACGGACGAGGAGCGCCGGAACGTGGCGGCCTACGGGATCTTCCACGGGACCCATACCGGCGAAGGCGGCCCCTGCCCGCCTACGGGCAAGTCTACGTCGACCGACTATGTCTACGTCATGCAGTTCGAGGGCAATAAGATCGGTGGTGTTACGAAGATTTGGAACGATGCCCGGGCCGTGAAGGCGTTGGGCTGGACTTAGCATTTGCAGCGGCACAGCTCGTCTTCGACCGAGCAGCCTGACGAGACCGTCAGCTCACAACGCTCAAGCGGCGTCAGCGAGCGACCGCTTTCCTTGGTGCTGGTTCCGTAAGCGGAACAGCCGAATCCACTCCGAGCAGCCATTCCGCTGTCGACCCAACCCCGCTATAGAAGCCAGCCTGTAGCGGTCTCATCAGCGGATGATCGCGCCGCGCCCTTCTCGGCGAAGCTCACGCGGCCGCGCGCTTCTCCAGATGAAGATAGGTCGGATCGAACTCAGAAGCCTGCAGCAGATCATGCCAGGCCTCAATCACCAGCGTGTGGCGCCGAAGCGTGATCAGTGCATGGCCACGCATCTCCTGCAGCACACGGTTGACGTGCACACTCGTCAGGCCAAGTGCATCAGCGAGATCCGTCTGGGTGAGCGGCATCGGGCAGCGGTAGTCGCCGGCCAGCCCCGCGGCCTGAAGCTTCAGGTACATCTCGCAGAATAGGTGTGCGATCCGCTCGTAGGCTGTGCGCCGGCCCATGCCCGTCATCCACGCGCGGAAAGTCGCCGCGTCGACCAGGGTGTCACGCCATAGGAGTGCCGCGAGGTTGGGAAATCGCGCGGATAGCTCTTTCAGATTCTCGCGCGGGATGAACGCGACGGTCGCCCGCTTCATCGTGGCGAGGCTGTAATCCATGGTGTGGACGTGCAGGCTCTGAAGGTCGGGGATGTCGCCCGCGATATGGAACGACAGGATCTGTCGCTTGCCCTGGCTGAGCAGCTTGTATCGGCAGGCCCAGCCATCGAGGATCAGGCAGCAGTGTGAGGGCATGTCGCCGTCGCGCACGATGTCCTGCCGGGCGTCGAGATGGTTGATCCTCACCGGCAGGCGCTCGATGGCCTGACGTTCCTCATCAGAGAGGTTCGCGATGCTCCCGAGCTTGCGGATGAGCATATCGATGCCGCTTTGGCCGAAACTAGAAGGCATATGTCTTCCCCTTGCACTGCAGGTGGAAGCGCATGGCTCTCCCGGCCGTCAGCACCTGTAACGAACCAGCCGACGGTGGCGGCAAAAATAAACAAATCTCACGGAATTAAGCTGCCGTAGATCAGTTTTTAGCGAAATATAAATTTATGTTTGAAATGGAACCGGACCGTCTTTCGCCCGTTCTGCGCCCCGCTTGGTCCCGGTTTTATTCGAGGCGAATTGTCGATTCGCTCCAGATTTGAACCACTTCGAGCAAGGCCTTTCGAAGCCAAAATCGGCTCATAGCTCGATGCGGGCCTACAGCGAGATCCTGTCGTTCGTCGGTAGAAAGCGGGGAGACGGCGGGACGGCGACGTCCGCTTCGATGCGTTTGCGGTTCACAGCCGGACAGGCAGAAAACTACCCCGAACGGTCCTTCCGTTCGCGACCGCGGCTGTGTCAAAGCGCGAATGCTATCGGCGGCCGTAGGAAATTGGTCTCTCGAAGAAGCGTGACATCGGCCTCAGGGGCTTCGTGTTGCCACCGGCCCGTCGCCGTGGAGACCTCTGGCGGCTGATGCGGAGACGTTTGTTCTACGACTGCGCAATACCCCCGCGTTTTGACACAGCCCCGACCCGTGAGGGCCGTGCCGACAGCCTTCGGCGAACTCCGCAATCTCGCTGACGAGCGTCACGCCCGACCTGCCTGCGGCGTGTCATAGGTGATCGATATGATGCTCCGCTTGCCGCTCTCCTGCGGTAACGGACCGGGGCGGAGATACCATCTGTCAGCCAATTTCGGGCATCGATGGCGGCCTCCCGTCGACCACCCCATACGAAAGGGCTGACGCCACGATGCGAACGATCGTTTATGCCGATGGAGGTTGCGACCCTAACCCCGGGCCAGGTGGTTGGGGAGTCGTCGTTGCGGCCCAGGACGGCATGGTCGAGCTGTGCGGCGGAGAGCCCGGCACCACGACCAACAACCGCATGGAATTGACGGCCGCGATCAACGGCCTCGAGCATTTCCCGGCCGGGGCCGCGATCGAAATGCGGTGCGACAGCCAGTACGTCGTCAAATCGGTGACCGAGTGGATGCGCGGGTGGAAGGCCAAAGGCTGGCGCACGACGACGGGTGAGGTGAAGAACGTCGACCTCATGAAGCGCCTCGACGAGCTGAACGCGGCGCGCGACGTGAAATGGACCTGGGTCCGGGGGCATGCCGGCGACCGTCTCAATGAGCGCGCCGACGCTCTCGTCCACCGCGGCCGTCGCGAAGCGAAGCTTGGCAAGCTCCAGTCGCGGAACAATGCTGCGCCCCTACCTGCCCCTACCGCAGCACCGGCTTCGCCGAGCCAGGGTGCCGACTTGCGCATCGATCTTGCGCTTGGCCTCCAGATCACTCGGGCCGCGAAGGCGGCGGGTGTCACGCCCGACGCTCTCGTCGACGATGCGATCCGCTTCTACCTTGAGATCGGGCCTAGCGAGGTTGCACGCCTGCGATCGAGCCGAGCATAGTGGACGAGGCCGACCGCGGCGACGCCTGGTCGCCGGGTCGTTCCCGGCTTTGCGACATGCGTTCGCCGTTCGGACGCCAAAAGGTCGCTCTTGGGCAAGTAGCGGCCGAGCGGCGAGGCCTCGCTGAAGGGCTGCTCCAGGTCGAGGCTGCTCCAGGTCGAGGCTGCTCCAGGTCGAGGCTGTTCCGGATTGCTACAGCGCGGCCCGGAAGCAGCCATTCGGAAGCGACAACCTTTCCCGTTTCGCCAACGGTCAGCTCAGGATCAGAGATTATCAGACCGACGTCATCTGCAGAAATCGGATCCGTCGCCGTCCATTGCGTCCTCTCGGAGGCTTCGTAGTCCTCTCACGATGATGTCGACACCTCCCAGGAACTGCTCGCGATCGTCATGGTCGGGCAGGATTTTCGCCACTTCGCGAACGAAGGGGTGCTCGGACGGCTCGAGCGTCATCCACCGCGCCGCGATCGATCTGAGAGCCACGTCCCGCAACGCCGTCTGATCGGCCCCAGGCGGGAACAGCCGTGCGCGTGAGGCGTGCTGGCTGGCGAGGCCCAGGATGAAGCTCATCACGGCGGTCGCGGCGTTGAATTGGGCCGGGCCAGGGACGCCCATCGACTGGATCTGCTGGCCAATGCTCTCGATGAGCCTCACCACGGCATACTGCCAGGGGTCGCGCGACAGCACGCTGCCGATCCAGGGATGACGCTGCAGCGTGTCGAAGACCCCCCGCGCGAGGGTGCGCAGCGCTTGCTCGGGCGTCGCCTCGCTGGCGGCTTGTCGCGTCACGTGGGCGATGAGGTCGTCGGTGGCCGCGGCCAGGAGATCATCCTTGCTGGCGACATGGTGGTACAGGGCGCCGCTCCCCGTCACCAGGCGCGTCGCGAGCGCGCGGAACGTGAGAGCATCTTCGCCCTCTCGATCGAGGATGCTGATCGCGGCCTCGACGATCTGGGTCTTCGAGAGCGGCGCCGTGCGCCGTTCGGTTCGGGTGTCGAGGGTCATGCTGCGTGACTTGACACGAATGGAACGCCGTTCCAAGACGATGGCATTGGAACGCTGTTCCATGACTCCGTCAGCGAGACGCCATAATCGTCAGGCGGCGCCGCTGCCGCAGCCCCTGTGAGGAGGCGTCCGTGATCTATGACGTCGTGATTGTGGGCGGCGGTCCCGTCGGCCTCTTCCTGACTTGTGAGCTGCGGCTGGCGGGCGTGTCGGTCCTGGTCCTGGAGCAGGCCGAGACAGCCACGACTTCCCTGAAGGGGCCACCGTTCGGGTTGCGGGGTCTCTCCGCACACAGCCTGGAGGCCTTTTACCGCCGTGGTCTGCTCGGCGACATCGAGGCGATGGCCGTCACCAGCCCCATCATTCAGAGCTTCTACCGGCGTGACGGAGACGCCGGGGATTCTATGACGCCGACCCCCGTTCCGCAGCGCACGCCAGCGGGCCATTTCGCCGGCATCCAGTTCTTCCAAGAGGACATAGACGTCTCGCGGTGGACCTGGCGACTGCCCAGTCCAGCCGGACCTCGCCTGGCGGTCTATCTAGACGCGCTGGAGCCTGTGCTCGAGGCACGGGTCGAGGCATGGGGCGCCGAGATCCGCCGCGGTTGCCGCGTCGATGACATCGACGTCGTGGCGGACGGGGCAACCGTGAGCGCCGGAGGCCAGACCTTCCGCGGCCGCTGGCTCGTGGGGTGCGATGGCGGGCGCAGCCTCGTGCGCAAGCGCGGCGGCTTCGCGTTCACCGGCACCGAACCCGAGTTCACCGGCTATTCCGTCGAGGTCGAGCTCGCGGATCCCGATCGCCTCCGCGGCGGGCGCAACGAGACGGCCGATGGCCTGTACATCTACACCAAGCCCGGTTCGATCATCATCGGTGAGTTCGACGGCGGTCGATCCCACCGGACCCATTCGCTTACGAGAGAGTCCGTGCAGGCGGTGCTTCGTCGGGTGTCCGGCGTGGAGGTCGAGATTGCGGCGCTCAAGGTTGCCACCACCTGGACCGACCGCGCCTACCAAGCGACCACCTACCGTCGTGGCCGTGTGCTTCTCGCCGGCGACGCGGCCCACATCCATTCGCCCCTGGGCGGCCAGGGCCTCAATCTCGGGCTCGGCGACGCCATGAACCTCGGCTGGAAGCTCGCCGCCACGATCCGCGGCGAGGCGTCGGACGACCTCCTCGACACCTATTCAAACGAACGGATCCCTGTCGGTGCCGCAATCCTCGACTGGTCGCGGGCGCAAGTCGCGATCCTGCGCCCGAGCCGCAGCTCGCAGGCGCTGAGGGCCGTCGTGCGTGACGTCGCGGCCACCCGCGACGGCGCCACCTATCTCGCCGAGCGCGTATGGGGCGTTGGCCTGCGCTATGAACTGGGCGGCGGCCACCCGCTGGTCGGGCGCAGCCTTCCCGATTTTACGCTGACCGACGGACGAAGGGCCGGAGAGTTGTTGAGGGCGGGTGGTGGGCTGCTTCTCGACTTCAAGTCCAGCCTTTCGCTCAAGGCGCTCGCTCGGCGCTGGCCCGGTCGGGTCGCCTATGTCGGGTGCGACGCGGTAGACCGGCTCGGCCTCGACGCTATGCTTGTCCGTCCGGACGGCGTCGTGGCCTGGACCAGTGTGGGCGAGCCAGATGTCCATGCTGCGGCCGAAGCAGCGATCCGTTGGTTCGGCGATCCGCTGGATGGGCGTCACCTCTGCGACGAGGATCAGTGAGGCCCTGAACGCCCGGGGGGAGCAGTATGCCCCGCGACGGTTCATGCCTCAGACACGCCCTGCCGAGGCCTGATGTGCGTAAACCCTGCGATCTAACCCGCGGGTCAGTCTACTCTGATGGCGTCGCCGCGCAGAAGCGGACCGGCTGAAAGCTACCCTGAATGGCCCTCCTGTTTCCGACCCAACCCAGCCGCCCGAACCGCCGTCGGCGCGTCTCCAAGGCGGCCGTTCGTCAGCCTCCGGCAACTTCGGCTCGGGGTGGAAAGCTTTAGCCGTTCGGCCGCCACAGACCGGACATGGCATCGGGCAGGCGAGCGGTTCGCAGACTGCTACGATAAGAATGAACGGCCGTTGAGGGGATCGGTAGCCGCCCGGCTGCGCCACGACGGCCACGTCGAGACGTTCATGCAGCGCATCACCATCACCAACGACGACGATCTGCTGACGGCCGTCGATGCAATCTGCGAGAGCCGCGGCTACGGCAGTCGCTCTGAGGCGGTGCGCGACATCGTCCGTGACGCCCTGGCGCCTGCCCGCGCCGCCGGTGCTGGATCCGCGGCCTGCTACGGGGCGCTCAGCTACGTCTACAGTCACGGCACGCGCGATCTGGCCCGCCGGCTGACCGACGAGGGTCACCAGCACGGCGTCTCGATCGCCAGCATGCACGTCCACCTCAACCACGACGACTGCCTGGAGGTGGCGGTCCTGCGCGGGTCGGTCTCTCAGATGCAGAGTTACGCGGACGCCGTCATCACCCAGCGTGGGGTCCGCTACGGCCACCTGCACCTCATCCCCGAAGGTGACGAGGCCCATCTTCAGCATGGCCATGACGCGAAGGACGCTGACGGGGCCGCGTCCCACGGGCAACAGAGCCAAGCCAATCCGGCGGTGTGAGTTATCCGTATGTTTCTCATACTCCGGCCGTGCCAGAACAAGCGAACCGTCACGCTTCGCCCGGTCTGCAGGTGCCCCGTCCGATCTCCCAACCCCGTCGCCCTGCGCTAGGCGTTGGCGTTCGCCACGTCACCCGGCCGCTGCTCACCACGAGCGGCCTCATCATCGCGACCTGCATGCCTGGATGGGCAGCGCCCGACGCGGGTGCGCCGACGCCGTCCGCTGTCACGCTGTCTGAGATCTCCGTGGTCTCCGCGCCGCCTTCGGCCATCCTCACGCCGGGAACACCGAACGCCAGTGCCGGGTACGTCGGGGGCGTCACCGGGATCGGCGGCTCGCTGCTGCCCGTCGACTCGGCCAGCGCCGGCATCATCAGCGGCGCGGCGCTCAACGCCCGTCCGGTGACGCGCCCCGGCGAGGTGCTGGAGGAAGTGCCGGGCCTGATCGTCACCCAGCATTCCGGGGAGGGGAAGGCCAACCAGTACTTCCTGCGCGGCTTCAACCTCGACCATGGCACCGACATCGCCATCAGCGTCGACGGCATGCCGGTGAACATGCGCACCCACGCCCACGGGCAGGGCTACGCCGACCTCAACTTCCTGATCCCGGAACTCGTCGGCGCCGTGGAGTTCCACAAGGGCCCGTACTTCGTGCGCGACGGCGACTTCGCCTCCGCGGGCTCGGTGCGCATCGACTACCTCGACACCGTCGCCAAGAACGTGGCCCTGACCGCGATCGGGTCGTTCGGCTACAAGCGCGCCCTGTCGATCGCCTCCGTGCCGCTGGGCGAGGGCAACCTGCTCGTGGCCGGCGAGGCGCAGGTCTATGACGGGCCCTGGACCGTCCCGGATGCCCTGCGCAAGATCAACGGGGTGGCCCGCTACAGCCAGGGCACGGCGCTGGACGGGTTCTCGATCACCGGCATGGCCTACGCGGCCCGCTGGACCGCCACGAACCAGATCCCGGAGCGCGCCGTCGTCTCGGGGCAGCTCAGCCGCTACGGCACGATCAACCCCACGGATGGCGGCGACACGAGCCGCTTCTCGCTCTCCGGGCGGTTCAGCGCCACGGACGATACCGGCATCACCCGGGCCTCGGCTTACGTGATCCGCTACCAGATGAACCTGTTCAACGACTTCACCTATTTCCTCAACGATCCCGTCAACGGCGACCAGTTCCACCAGCTCGACCAGCGCGTCCTGGGTGGCGGCGAGGTGCTGCACATCTTCCAGGGCGACCTGTTCGGCCGGCCGCTGGAGGTCGAGGTCGGCGCGCAGACCCGGACGGACTCGATCCGCGTCGGCCTGTTCAACACCACCTTCCGCCAGTTCCGCTCGGGCATCCTCGACGACCGGGTGCTCGAGTCGAGCGGCGCGCTCTACCTCGACACGCGGGTACGCTGGGCCGAGTGGCTGCGCACCAGCGTGGGCGTGCGCGCCGACGGCTACTACGCCGATGTCCGCTCGGACACGCCGGCCAACGCGGGCAAGGCGACCGACGGCATCGTCAACCCGAAGCTCGGACTCGTGCTCGGGCCGTGGTTCGACACCGAGTTCTACGTGACCTACGGCGGCGGCTTCCACTCGAACGACGCGCGCGGCGTCACCGCCACGGTGGATCCCGCGAGTCCCCTGTTCAACATCATCCGCTCGCCCTTCCTGGTGCCCTCCACGGGCTACGAGGTCGGCCTGCGCAACCGCTCGATCGCGGGGCTGGAGACGAGCCTCGCCCTGTTCCGCCTCGACTTCACCTCGGAGAACATCTTCCAGGGCGATACCGGCACCACGGAGCCGAGCCGCCCGACCCGGCGCTTCGGGGTCGAGTGGACGAACCGCTACGCCGTGACGCCCTTCCTATCGCTGGAAGGGGATCTGACGATCACCAACGCCCGCTTCTCCAGCTACGACCCGGTGGGCAACCGGGTGCCGGAGGCCCCTACCACCATCGCGTCGGCGGGCGTCACCTTCGGCGAGCCGCTCGGCTGGTTCGGGTCGCTCCGCCTCCGCCACTTCGGGCCGCGCCCGCTGATCGAGGACAACACGATCCGCTCGCGCCCGACCGCGCTGGTCAATGGCCGGATCGGCTACAACTTCGAGACCGGCGTCAGCGTCTCGCTCGACGTGCTGAACCTGACCAACATCCGGTCCGATCAGATCACCTACGCGTACGTGTCTCGACTGCCGGGCGAGCCCGCCGAGGGGCTGATCGACCGGGTGTTCCACCCGGCGGAGCCCACCGCCGTGCGTCTGACGATCGCCGGACGGTTCTGATTTCATCCACCTGCATTCGGACGTTCAGAGTGCCTCCTTAGGGTCGAGAGCGAGGCAGCCACGTCCGCTTCGATGCGGTTCCGTTCGTAAGCGGACGGGCTGAAATCCACCCCGAGCGGTCATTCATCCTGTCACGCTATGTGTCCGGAAAACGGCTGCTTTCCCGCCAAGTCCGCTGCGCCAGTTGGCAAGTTCCAGAATGGCGTGCGTTCGGTCGGAAATGGCCGGTGACAATGATGTTGAGATCGCAGGCTGTGCTGTGTGCCGTCTCAGAGCCGGCCCGGCGGTTGGCCAGTCGCGCCGATTGCCCCGCTCGCACTCGCGTTGTCCAAACGGCCTGCCGTACTACCGTCCAGTCCCCGAACCAGCAGGCTCAAGGCCAGAAGGGCGAGGAGGAGGCCGGCGGCCTTGTTCATCTGGTTCAGAACCTGACTGGTGACACAGCGCCGGAACAGCGACACGGCAGTGTTAAGCACGACCCACCAGGCGAACGAGCCCAGGAATACGCCGGCCGCCAGCATCGGGAGTGGCGCGGTTCCGCGCGCGAGGAGTGCCGGCATAGCGGCCAGGAACAGCACGGGGGTGATCGGATTCGCCAGGGCCAGCACGACCGCACTGCCGTAGCTCGCGGCCAGGGAGTCGCGGCGCTCGCTGCTCACATGCAGCACCGAGTCGCTGCGAAGCACCCGGACCGCGAGGGCGAGTAGCACGGCCCCTGAAACCAGGGAGAGCACGGCCCCGTTCGACCACGCCGCAACCAGGTCCGCGCCCCAGCGCAAGATCACGGTCCCGTATGTCAGATGCACGGTGGCGACGCCGAGCCCGGTAGCAAGGCCAGTGGGCAAGCCCCCTGACAGTGTTCGCTGAATGCAAAGCAAGCTCGTCGGCCCGATCGGCACAGCGATGGACAGACCAAGACTTGCGCCGGCGAGCAGGGCCGCGGCGATGACACCCATGACGCCAGGAATGCACCTAGTCGTCTTCCAGGCGGTCGAGGGGCGAAGCGGCCGCCCGGGGCTCGGCTGCCGCGCTGTCGGCGTTCGGGCACCCAATGTGATCACGCTCCGCGGCCGAGGAAGCTTGGGCGCAGGCGATGTCCGGCATGTCGTTCAATTCGTCGGCCCAGGCCCCGGCGCACGACAAGACGACGATGATGGTGCCGACGATTGTCTTCATGGCTGTTCCTTCCGCGTGCCGACAATCTAAGGATGGCTGGACCTTGAGCATCCTCCGTCTGGCGGATGGCACCGCCTGCGCTGCTGCAGGCTCGCTGTCTACGTCCCAGCCGAGCGTGAAAGCACCGTATCTTGAGGTGTTTGCACGGCCGCCCCTTAATTTCCGGAGGCTGTGTCGCCGCCGCGTCCGGTGTGGCGAACGGACGGCGGACTCAACGGAACGGTGCGCGGCGCACGGAGCTTCGCCGGCGGCATCATCTGTTTGTAGGATGCCGGTGCCGGTTTTGGACTGATATTGGTCTTACCGCAGCCAGCAAGACCATCGTGGGGCGTGCCGATGCGGGAAGCGCTGATCGACCGGATCTACGAGGCTGCGGGCACCCCGGAGCTCTGGCCGGAGGTCCTTCAGTCGGTTGGCGAGACGGCGAACTCGGATGGCGCCGTGCTCATGGTGCTGCCCCCCGTCGGAAGGCCCCGCTGGATTGCCTCGCCGGCTTTGGAGCCGCGCCTCAGTCATGAAACGGCCGCGACCTCCTGGCGGGGCGGCGGGCGCACGGCGCAATGGCGCGCCGAGGCCCATGCGGGCTTCATGCGCGACGTCGACCTCGTGCCGGGCTCCTATGACGGCCGGCCCTGCGATGGCGAGAAGCCGTTCTGGCAGGTTGGGACAACGATTCCCCTGCCGACAGGCGACGTCGCGATCGTCACCGCCGAACGTCGGGCCCAAACCGGCCCCCATGAGGCCTCCATCCTGCCCAGACTCGACGCCTTGCGGCCCCATCTCGTGCGCGCCTGCCATCTCAGCGCCCGGTTCAACTGCGAGCGCTCCCGTCTCACCAGCATGACGCTCAACCAGATCGGACTCCCTGCGGCGGTCCTGTCGGCTTCCGGGCGGGTCCTCACCATGAATGCCCGTTTGCAGGAGCGGGAGGAGATACTGCCTCCGGGCCAGCACGGCGGCCTGTTATTCAAGAGCCTGATCAACAGTAAGCTGCTGCAGGACGCGATCGGCAACGTCGTGGGCGGTCGGCACGCGGCGCAGACCATGCCGGTGCGCAGCTATTCCGACCGCCGCCCTCAGATCGCTCACATCATGCGGTTGGAGCGGCACCCCGGCGACGTCTTTGGTGCCTCGGCGGTGCTGCTCATCCTGGTGCACGTCGGCGCGCGCGCAGTTCCGGACGACGGCCTCCTGAACATGCTGTTCGACCTCACCCCGGCGGAGGCGCGGCTGCTCCAGGCGCTGGCCGGGGGCTTGCGCCTGCAGAGCTACGCGGAGAGCGTCGGCGTCCAACCAAGCACGGTACGCACCCAGCTCACCTCGATCTTCAACAAGACCGGGACCAAGCGGCAGGCGGAGTTGCTGAGCATCGTCGCCTCGCTCGCGCTGTTCGGTGGGCAGACGACGAAGTGCTTCGGTGCGGCGTAAATCAACCTGCGGCGGCGTCCAAGAAGGTGGCCAAAGCCCGCGCGGTTGGAAAGGCGCCAAAGGCCCCGAACCGGCAGGTGGTGAGCGCACCGCAGGCTGCGGCCTGTCGCAGGGCCGCGTCGACGGGCGCGTCTGCGAGCAGGCCCGCCATCAATCCGGCCGTGAAGGCGTCCCCCGCGCCGACCGTATCGACTGCCGCCACCGCGAAGGCCGCCTGGCGTAGGGGCGGCAATCCAGGGCGGAACGCCATCGCGCCGCGCTCTCCCAGGGTCACCACCAAAAGTTCAAGGCCACCGTCTAGCAGCGCGGCAATGGCCGGCGTCGCGGCCTGGGCGTCGGCGATCGCGTCAGGAGCTCCAAGGCCGAAGTCGGCGGCCTCGACCGCATTGACGACGAGGATCGCAGTGTCGGCTAAGATCGCCGGGTCGATAGGACGCACCGGTGACGGGTTTAGCAGAGTGGGAAGGCCCAGCGTCCGAGCCAAGGCGAAGGCCTCGCGGATGGAGGCGTCCGGCGATTCGAAGGTCGCCGCCACGAGGTCCGCCTGTCCGACACGGGCGGCCACGGCTCGGACGTCCTCCGCACCGAGAGCGAGGTTGGCGCCGAGGCAGACCGCTAGGCAGTTCTCGCCGGCTGCATCGACGAAGGCGACGCCGGCGCCCGTCGAGCCTACATGCGGCACCAGCATATCCTCGGAGAACCCGACTTGCGCGAAGGTCGAGCGGACCATCGGGGAGAGCACGTCCGTGCCGACTGCAAAGAGTCCGTCCACCGTGACGCCGAGCTGATGCGTGGCGAGCGCGAGGTTGAAGCCCTTGCCACCAGGCTCGGCCAGGAAGGCCAAGCCCTCGAGGGACTCGCCCGCCTGCGGCAGCCGGGCGACCTTGACCGAGCAGGCCATCACGAAGCTTCCAATGACGAAGACGCGCATGGAGCACTCCGAGCCTGTCCGTTATAAGCTTATGTACCGGAGGTCGATCGGACGTGCGCCCCAAAAATCGGACGACAAACGGCGAGTTTGAGCCGGACGTCGCGAGAGACGAGCGTCCCTCGGTGCTCTCTCTCCTGCGCCTGCGCGGCGACACTGCGATGCCGCTGTACCGGCAGATCGAAGGCCAGCTACGCGAGCTCATCCTGTCGGGTTCGCTGCCGCCGGGCGTCATCCTGCCGGCAGAGCGCCAGCTCGCCGACAGCCTCGGGGTCAGCCGCGTCACTGTCCAGCGCGCCTATGCCGAACTCAGCTACAACGAACTTCTTGTGCCGCGCGGGCGCTCCGGCTTCCTCGTGCGCTGTCCCCCTGAGCCCGTGCGCCCGGGCATGGACCGGCTCAAGGGCTTCACGGAGGAGATGCGGGAGCTCGGAAAGATCCCGTCCTCGCGCATTCTCGATCGGGCGGTCACCGAGGACCGCTCGATCGCATCGATCTTCGGCCTGCCCTCGACGGCCCCGTTCCTGCGCCTGACGCGCGTTCGCTACGGCGACGGTGTGCCGATGTCACGCGAGGTCGCTTGGTACAACATCCGCGCGGTGCCTGCCCTTGAGACCGGCGATCTCTCCGGCTCAGTCTATGCCTTCCTAGGCGGGCACCCGAGCGGCCGTCTCGTGCGCTGCGAGCAGACGGTGGAGGCGACTATGCCGACGGCGGACGAATGCGACATCTTCGCCTTCGAACGGCCGCTCCCGTGCCTGCTGATCAAGCGCCACAGCTACAACCAGGACTCGGTTATGATCGAGTATGTTGAGGGCCTGTTCCGGGGAGATGCATATCGCTATCGGCTAAATTTAAGCGCGTAGCGAATGTAACGGACGTCTGGCACCTACTCGCCAGGACCGATCCGGACGGGTGAAACCATCCGCTTTCGGCTTGGCGCCCATGTCGGTCATTCGAGACGTGCGAGGCGTTCTCGCGAAGCAGCCATGAAAGATGGGCGGCCTTCAATGGGCGAACACGCCGGCGAGATCCCGGAAGCCCTTGATCTCGATCGGGTTGCCGCTCGGGTCGAAGAAGAACATCGTGCGCTGCTCGCCGGGCTCACCGGCGAAGCGGACGACCGGTGGGATGTCGAAGGCGATGCCGGCCGCCTCGATGCGGCCGGCGAGCGCCTCCCAGGCGTCGAGCGGCAGCACCACGCCCAGATGCGGCATCATCACTTTGTGGTTGCCGACCGTCCCGCTCCGGGTGGTGGAGAAGGGCTTGCCCAGGTGCAGCGAGAGCTGATGGCCGAAGAAGTCGAAATCGACCCAGGTCTCGGTGCTGCGGCCCTCCTGGCAGCCGAGGACGCCGCCATAGAAGCGGCGGGCCGCGTCGAGATCGGTGACGTGGTAGGCGAGATGGAACGGCGTGAGCATCGATGATCTCTGTCTTCGCAGGGGAGGGGGTGCGGCGCTTTCAGGGCGCCGGATCGGGCGCACGCGCCGAGACGACGCCGCCGACGAGGTTGCAGGACAGCAGGAACGTGCTGTCGAGATCGCCGCCGCCGGCCGGCACCAGCGCCGCCAGCCGCGCGGCCAGGCCGAGCCGCGCCGCGCGGGCGATGGCCTGGGCCTCCGCGACGGCGACGGCCGCGAACCGGATCGTCTCGCCCGGCCGCACCTGCGCGAGACGGCCGAGATCCGCCGAGATCACGGTGGCGATCTTCGGGTAGCCGCCGGTGGTGTGGCGGTCGGCCAGCAGGATCAGCGGGCGCCCGTGGCCGGGCACCTGGATCGAGCCGTTCACGATCCCGTCCGAGACGATGTTGAAGCCGTCCGCGTGGGCGATCGGCGGCCCGTCGAGGTGGCAGCCCATCCGGTCCGCCCGCGCCGTGAGGGTGTAGGGTTCGGAGAGGAAGGTCCGCAGGCCGTCCTCGGTGAAGCCGTCGGCCTGCGGCCCGAGAACCACCCGGATCGGCCCGCCGAAGGTCGGCCGGTGGGGCGGCGGCAGGGTCAGCGGGCGGTCGCGGGGCGCGGGCGCGGCGAGGGGCAGCAGGTCGCCCGCGGCCAGGGGATTGCCGTCGAGGCCGCCGAGGCGCGTGCGGGTGTGCGTCGCGACGCTGCCGAGCATCGGCGCGACGGCGAAGCCCCCGGCGACCGCGAGGCAGGCGCGCAGGCCCTGCCGCGGGCCGCCGAGGACGAGCCGGTCGCCCCGCCGCAGGTCGTGGGCGGTGAACGGGTCGAGGGCGCGGCCGTTCAGGCTCATCGCGAAGGGCGCCCCGGCGAGGGCGACGCGGCAGGCCTCGGTCTCGCAGACGAGCGTCGGACCGACCATCGCCATCTCGATCACCGCGGCGTCGAGCGGGTTGCCGACGAGGCCGTTGGCCAGGGCCAGCAGGTCGGGATCCATCGCGCCGGACCCCGAGATGCCGTAGCGCAGGTAGCCCGGCCGACCGGCATCCTGCAGGGTCGAGGACACGCCGGGCGCGACGACGCGCAGGCCCTCAGGCATCAATTTGCTCCAGGGTCGCAACGGTCTCGCCGGCGCGGGCGGCCTCGCTGAGGGCGTCGAATGCGGCGCGGTCGATCGGCTCGAACCGGATCAGGTCGCCGGCCGCGAACAGGAACGGCTCGGCCCGGGCCGGATCGTAGGAGCGCGCGGGCGTGCGGCCGATGAGCTGCCAGCCGCTCGGCAGCTCCAGGGGCGGCGAGACGCCGGTCTGGTTCCCGCCGATCGAGACGCTGCCGGCGGGCGTCTTGGGGCGCGGATCGGTGCGCCGGCTCGCGTGGAGCCGGGGATCGAGGCCGCCGAGATAGGCGAAGCCGGGGGCGAACCCGATCATGTAGACGCGGTAATCGCGGCCGGCATGGAGCGCGACCACCTCCTCCGGGCTGAGCCCGGCCCCGGCGGCGAGGTCGGCGAGGTCGGCGCCGTGCGCGTCGCCGTAATGGACCGGCACCCGCCAGCGGCGCAGCGCCGCCGCCGCCCCGTCCGGTGGCGGCCAGTGCGCGGCGATCAGTGCGACGAGGTCGTCCCGGGGCAGCAGGTCCGGATCGTAGAGGACGAGGAGGGAGCGGTAGGTCGGCACGGTCTCCAGGAGGCCGGGGCGGCCGGCGCCGCGGAGCGCCGCGTCGAGGGCGATGACCTGCGCGTTGACCGTGGGGTCGACCGCGCGGCTGAGCTCCACCGTGAGCGCCCGGTCGCCGCAATCGAGGAGGCGGTAGCCGGGCTCAGACACCGAGCACCTCGGCCATCGGGCGCAGGGCGATCCCCTTGGCGGCACACTCCGCGCGCAGCCGGCGGGCCATGGCGACGGCGCCGGGCGTGTCCCCGTGGACGCAGACCGTGTCGATCCGCGTCGGGATGCGCCGCCCGGACAGGCATGTAATCGCCCCGTCCTCCAGCATCCGCGCCACGCGTTCCGAGACGGATTCGGGATCGTGCAGCACGGCGCCGGGGAGCTTGCGCGAGACCAGGGTGCCGTCATCCGCGTAGGCGCGGTCTGCGTAGATCTCGCGCGCGATCGGCAGGCCGAGCTTCTCGCCGGCCCGCTCGGTCTCCAGGCCCGGCATCACCACGAAGATCAGGTCGCGGTCGAGGGTGCGGATCGCCCGCGCCACCGCCAGGGCGAGGTCGGCATCCTCGTTGGCCATGTTGCCCATCGCCCCGTGGGTCTTCACGTGGCGCACCGGGCAGCCGGCATCCTGGGCGAGCGCCAGCAGGGCGCCGACTTGGTAGAGCACCGCCTTCTCGACGTCCGCCGGGCGCTCGCCGTGGATCGGCCGCCGGCCGAAGCCCCAGAGATCGAGGAAGCTCGGATGGGCGCCGGCCTGCACGCCGTTCGCGGCGGCGCCGCGCAGGGTCTCGTGCATCACCAGCGGGTCGCCGGCGTGGAAGCCGCAGGCGATGTTGGCCGAGGTCGCCACGGTCAGCATCTCGGAATCGTCGCCCAGGCGGTAGACGCCGAAGCCCTCGCCCATGTCGCAGTTCAGATCGACGATCATCGGTGCATCCTCTCTTGCGCGCGGGGTCAGGCTTCGGCGACGAGGTGGGCCACCAGGGTGGCGGCCGCGCAGAGATCCTCGATCCGCATCGCCTCGTCGGGGTTGTGGCTGCCGTTCTGGTTGCGGACGAAGATCATCGCGCTCGGCACGCCCTGGCCGGCCAGCGTCGCGGTGTCGTGACCCGCCCCGCTCGCCATCGTCCGGAACGGCATCCCGAGCCGGCGCGCGTGCCCGGACAGGGCCTCGACCAGCGCGGCGCTCATCCGCGCCGGCGTGCTGCCGGTGCGCTCGCCCAGGACGAAGCGCACCGAGCGGGCGGCCTCGATGGCGGCGACGCGCTCGGCGAGCGCCGCCTCGATCCGGTCGAGAACGGCCGGCTCGGTGCTGCGCACGTCGAGGCAGAACCGGACCTCGCCGGGGATCTTGGCGAAGGCGTGCTGGACCGGGTCGGTGGCGACCTCGCCCAGCGTGATCGTGGCCGGGCAGCCCTCCGCCTCCAGCGCCCCCCAGAGGGCGTCCAGCTCGCTGATCAGGTCGGCGAGGGCGAAGACGGCGTCGCTGCGCTCGCTCCGCGCCACGGCGCCGGAATGGCCGTAGCGGCCGAAGCAGGCGGCCTTGCGGTAGCGGAAGCTGCCGCTGATCGCCGTGACGAAGCCCACCGGGATGCCGGCCTCCTCCAGCGCCGGCCCCTGCTCGATATGCATCTCCACGAAACCGTGGATCCGCGCCGGGTCGAGCAGCCGCTCGCCGCGCGCGACCGCCTCCGGTCGCAGGCCGAGCTCGGCCATGTGGTCGCGCAGGCTCCGGCCGGAATCGGCGCGGGGCAGGTCGAGCACCTCGGGCGGCAGCAGGCCAAAGGCGGCCCGGCTGCCGACATAGGAGGCCGGGAACCACACGCTCTCCTCGGCCCGGAACACCGCCACCGTCACGGGACGCGCCGGCACGATCCCCGCCCGACGCAGGGCATCCGCGGCCGCGAGGCCGCCGATCACGCCCGCCGCCCCGTCGAAATTGCCGCCGTGGGGCACCGTGTCGACGTGCGACCCGACCATCCAGGACGCCAGGGCCGGGTCGCGCCCCGTCATCGTCAGGAACAGGTTGCCGGCCGCGTCGGTCTCGGCGGTGAGCCCCAGCGCCAGCCCGGTGGAGCGCATCAGGGCGTGGGCGCGCTCCTCGCCGGCGCCGTAGGCCGCCCGCGTCACGCCCGGCGCGTCCTGGCTGAAGGCCAGGAGCTCGGCGAACAGGCCTGCGCAGAAATCCGGGTCGATCGCGAGGTCCATCATGCCGGCTGCCCGCTGCGCGCGGCCCCCGACCGTCGCCGATCCCCGGCATCCGGTTCGGCACGGTTCGCGGGACCGCGGCCGGTGCCGGCCCGGGATTCCAAGGCCGCAGCCCGCCGACGCGCCGGCCCGGGCCGGTCCATCGGCTGAACAATGAGGCACAGGTCCGGCGCGGTCGCGAAGGGAATACCGGGACGCAGAGGCTCGATGACCATGTCGGAGGCAGCCATGCTCAAAAATACCGCTTGAATGCCGGCGGTATACCGGTTCTGCTAAGGCATCGAAGCGGTCTTGGCAACGTAAAACAGGCCCAATGACGAAATAAAAACTTTGACGCGATAGCTTTGACAAGCAAATTGTCAGCAAACAAGCGTATGCATCGCGCGGATCTAAGCATAGATCCGCGACATGACCGCATCACATCAGGTTCGACGATGGCTCAGATCGAGACGGCCGCGCCCCCGCTCCTGAAGATCAGGAAGCTGCACAAGAGCTACGGCGCCAACGAGGTCCTGAAAGGCATCTCCCTCGACATCCACGAGGGCGAGGTCGTGTCGATCATCGGCGCGAGCGGCTCGGGCAAGAGCACGTTCCTGCGCTGCCTGAACCTCATGGAGACGCCGACCTCCGGCTTCATGGATTTCGAGCGCTTCGCCTTCGACTACGAGCAGGGCGCCCGCCGCCAGCCGACGCCGCAGCAACTCTGCGAGCTGCGCGCGCGGATCGGCATGGTCTTCCAGAGCTACAATCTCTGGCCGCACATGACCGTGCTGGAGAACGTCATCGAGGCGCCGATCCGGGTGCGGCGGATGCCGCGCCGGCAGGCCGTCGCGGAGGCGGAGGCGCTGCTCCAGCGCATCGGCCTCTACGAGAAGCGGCACGCCTACCCGTCGAAGCTCTCGGGCGGGCAGCAGCAGCGCGTGGCGATCGTGCGCGCCCTGGCGATGGCGCCCAAGGTGATGCTGTTCGACGAGGTGACCTCGGCCCTCGATCCGGAACTGGTGGGCGAGGTGCTGGCGCTGATCGGCTCCCTCGCGGCGGACGGGATGACGATGCTGCTGGTCACCCACGAGATGGCCTTCGCGCGGGAAGTCGGCACCCGCACCCTGTTCTTCGACGGCGGCGTGATCGCCGAGGACGGGCCGCCGGACGCGATCATCGGCGCCCCCCGGAGCGAGCGGCTGCGCCAGTTCCTCCGGCGCGTGCTGCACGCGCCCGCCGCGCTCGGACAGACGGCGTGAGCCGCCGACCCACCACCGGGGAGATCAGACAGCGATGAGCGTCGCGGCGTTGCAGGATTGGTGGCTCACCCTCTCGGACGAGGTCGTCACCTACGGCCCCGGCTTCCTCTCGGCGACCCTGGTGGTGCTCGGCGTCACGGTGGCGAGCATCCTGGTGAGCTGGGTCTGCGGCCTGCTCGGGGCGCTGGGCAAGCGCTCGTCCTTCGCGCCCTTCCGGGCGCTCGCGAGCTTCTACGTCTGGTTCATCCGCGGCACGCCGACCCTGATCCAGGTCTTCATCGTGTATTTCGGCATGCCGCAGATCGGGGTGAAGCTCTCGCCGATCACTGCCGGCATCATCGCGCTGGGCGTCAGCAGCGGCGCCTACGTGGCCGAGACCATCCGGGCCGGCCTCGCGGCGATTCCCCGGGGTCAGGTCGAGTCGGCGCTCGCGCTCGGCATGAACCCGCGGATCATGATGGTGCGGATCGTCCTGCCGCAGGTGTTCCGCATGATCCTGCCGTCGCTGACCAACGAGGCGATCTCGGCGGTCAAGAACACCTCGCTCCTGTCGACGATCACGGTCGTGGAGCTGACGCTCTACGCGCAGCTCATGATCGCCACGACCTTCCGGCCGTTCGACTTCTACATTGCGGCGGCGCTGATCTACCTCGGCCTCACGTCGATCCTGTCGCAGCTCTCAGCCTATTTCGAGCGGCGCTACGCCCGCCTGTCCTGAGCCTCCCCCGCCGCGGGACGGGCCGCGGCCGATCCCTCCCGCCCCGTCCCGAGACCGGAGATCACCATGAACCGCCGCCACGTCCTCGCCCTCGTCGCCCTCTGTGTCAGCCTCGGCGCCGGCCTCCTCGCCGCCCCCGCGACCCGCGCGGCCGAGGGCAAGCTGGAGCTGATCGAGCCCGGCAAGCTGATCGTGGCGACGGATAGCACCTTCGCGCCCTTCAGCATGCGCACGCCGAGCGGCGAGCTCGACGGGCTGGAGGTCCGGGTGATGCGCGAGGTCTGCCGCCGGCTCGGGCTCGCGTACAGCCCGGTCAACATCAAGTTCGACGCCCTGCTGGTGGGCCTGATGGCCGATCAGTACGACATCACCAGCGAGTCGATGGACATCACCCCCACCCGTCAGAAGCAGGTCGCCTTCGCGGACGGGTGGCTCGAATCCGGCGCGCGGATCGTCACCCGCAAGGATACCGGCATCAA
Source organism: Methylobacterium sp. UNC378MF (assembly GCF_900103195.1). Lineage (GTDB taxonomy): Bacteria > Pseudomonadota > Alphaproteobacteria > Rhizobiales > Beijerinckiaceae > Methylobacterium. The sequence goes on from NZ_FMWU01000022.1 coordinate 73,314, forward strand.
GGGGCCGGAGGATCTCAAGGGCCGCAACGTCGGCGCCCTCTCGGCCTCGACCTTCGGCAAGCTCGTCGAGGAGCACGGTGCCACTCTGAAGAGCTACAAGACCGCCGCGGACGCTATGCAGGACCTCGTCGGCGGCAACATCGACGCGGTGATCAACGACGCGGTGGCCGGCAACTACGCGATCAAGGCGCGCAAGCTGCCGCTGGTGATGATCGAGACCCCGCTAAGCACGGTCCAGAAGGGCTTCGCCATCAAGAAGGGCAAGCCGAACCTGCACGCCGCCGTCAACAAGGCGCTCGCCGAGATGGTCGCCGACGGGACCTACGCCAAGCTGATCACGCCGTTGATCGGCTATGATCCGGCCCCGAAGGCGCCGATCCGCACGCCCGCCATGTGAGCGGGCACGGCGGGCGCGCGAGAACAAGAATGGGGAGCGGCTAAGCCGGCCGCTCCGGGAGGACACGATGAAGACCCTCGACGCCGCGTCGTACACGACGGCGCTCAGTGCCCGGCGTGAGCAGAGCCTCGGGCAGATGGCCTACGACCGGCTGCTCGACATGCTCGTCCGCCGCGACCTTCCGGCCGGCACCGTGCTGCACGAGCGCCGCCTGGCCGAGATGCTCGACATCTCCCGGACCCCGACCCGCGAGGCGATGTCGCGGCTGGAGACCGAGGGACTGATCGAGCGGCAGCCCGGCGGGATGCTGGTGGTCAAGGAATTCTCCCTGCGCGAGCTGATCGAGATCCTGCATGTCCGCCGCCTCCTGGAGCGCGAGAGCGTCGTGCTGGCCACCGGCCGGATCGCCGACGCGGTGCTGGCGGACCTGCAGCGGCAGATGGAGGCGCTGCTGGCGGCGGGCGACCCGGACGCGTCGGGCAACTGGGAGGTCGACCGGCGCTTCCACGACCTGATCGCGGATCACAGCCACAACGCGATCCTCGCCAAGACGATCAAGGATCTGCGGCTCAAGACGCAGATGTTCAACCTGAGCCGGATGCCGGAGCGGTTCGAGGCGGTCCATCACGAGCACCTCGCGGTGGTCGCCGCCCTGCGGGCCAAGGATGCGGCGGCAGCGGCAGACGCCATCGCGGCCCATCTCGAGAATTTCAAGCAGGGCATCATCCGGCGCCTGAGCGAAGTCTGAGACGAGGGCGGCGCGATGCACGAATTCCCGGCCCTGCGCGGCTGCGAGGCGGCCTTCCCGGAAGCGGAGTTCGCCGCCCGGCAGGGAGCGGCCCAGGCCGCCATCGCGGCGGCCGGCCACGACGCCCTCGTCGTGACCGGCCCGGAGACCATCTACTGGCTGACCGGCCGCCAGACGGCAGGCTACTTCGCCTTCCAGGCCCTCCTCGTGCCGGTGGAGGGGGACCCGGCCCTCTTGGTCCGGCAGCTCGAACTGCCGGGCGCGGCCGCCAATACCTGGCTCGGCGACATCCAGGCCTATCCGGACGGCGCCGACCCGGTCGAGGCGCTGGCGGCCCTCGTGCGCGAACGCGGGCTTGCCAGGCTGGCCCTGGAGCGGGACGGCTGGTTCATCTCGCCGGCGCTCGCGACGCGGATCGACGCCGCCCTCGGCCGCGGCTCGCTGCCCGACGGCTCCGGCCTCCTCGCCCCGTTGCGGGCAGTGAAGTCGGCGGCCGAGCTCGCGGCGATCCGGGCCGCCGCCCGGTACGCGCAGGCCGGGCTCGCCGCCGGGCTCGACGCCTGCGCGGCGGGCACCGACGAGAACGCCGTCGCCGCCGCCATGCTGGCGGCCGCGACGGCCGCCGGGTCCGAAGCCATGGCGATGGAGCCTCTGGTCGCGTCAGGCCCGCGCAGTGGGCTGCCGCACATGACGTGGCGGCGGCGCCGGCTGGAGCCGGGCGACCCAGTCTTCCTCGAACTTGCCGGCAGTCACGCCCGCTACCACGCGGCGCTGATGCGCAGCGTCTGGATCGGCCCGCCACCGGAAGAGGCGTCGCGGATGATGGATTGCGCGCTGCGCGCCCTCGACGCGGCGCTCGACGCGATTCGCCCCGGCCATCCCTGCTCGGCTCCCCACGGGGCGGCGCAGGCCGTCATCGACGCGGCGGGCTACGGCCCGGCCTTTCGCAAGCGCATCGGCTACTCGATGGGCATCGCCTTCGCCCCGGACTGGGGGGAGGGGAGCCTGCTCTCGCTCTTCACCGGACAGGATCGGCTGATCGAGCCCGGCATGGTCTTCCACCTGCCAGCGACCCTGCGCCGGTTCGGCGCCTGGACGGTCGGCGCCTCCGAGACTGTGGTCGTCACCGCAAACGGGGTCGAGCCCCTTTCCGACCTCCCCCGTACCTTGTCGCTGCGGTAAGGCAGCCGACATCATCGCTATCTGCATAGGCAACATGGGGGCCGGGCTGCCTGCAGCGAAAGCGACGGAATTGCTCGCGTGCCAGCGTCCAGTTCTCCTTCGCCGTTGCTTTAAACCAGACCGGCCGCTTTCGGCCGATTTCGTTGAAAAACTCGGCTGTTGCGGCGGCATTTGCAAGCTGACTCACTGCCGTTGTGAGGCGCGGATCGACGGAGATGATGGGGCCTCGGCAAGTCGAGCTGGCCGCTCCGTTCTACGAATACTCGTTCGACACCCACGCTCCCGCCGACCGTCTATTGCGGTCCATCGACGGCTTCGTCGATCTCGCCTACGCAGTGGCGGAGGTGGGCCGTCGCGAGGACGTCCTCGATGGCGGCGGTCATCGTCGGCACGCGAGCCAAGCCAAGGCGCCGCTGAACGACGACTGCACCAAAGTCGTGTTCAAGCCGCACGGCTGACGCCAAACCGGACGTAGGCCCGGGAGCAGGCGCCCTGCCGGCGGTTGGTGAGGCACCTGGTACGGGAACCTCCGCGGCCTCGGCGACACTGACCGGGTCATAACCAAGTTCAGCCCGCAACGGATGAAGGCACGGATGCCGGACAACACACGCCACCTGGCCCTGGTCTTCGCCGGCGGCAACGCCGTCGGCGCCTACCATGCCGGAACCTACGAGGTCCTGCATGACAGAGGGCTTCGGCCCGACTGGGTCGTGGGCGCCTCCATCGGTGCCGTGACCGCCGCCATCGTCGCGGGCAACGCCCCCGAGGACAGGGTCGCCAAGCTCCGGACGTTCTGGGACGAGGCGACCCAGGCCACGGGACCGAGCCCGACCGGGCTGCTCAAGCCGCGCCAGGTCTACAACGGGCTCCATGCCCTCCTGGCGCTCGCTTGGGGGCGGCCGAGCATCTTCCGCCATCGCCTCCCCGGCCTCTGGTCGGCCCTGCCATGGGTGCCGAACGACGTGGCCCTGTTCGACAACGCACCCTTGCTGCGGACGCTCGAACGCCTCGTCGACTTCGACCGCCTGAACCGGGGCGGCACGCGCCTGACGGTCGGCTGCGTCGACATCGAGACCGGCGAGGAGGTCTACTTCGACACCGCCCGCGAGGAGGTCCGGCCCGAGCACATCCTCGCCAGCACGGCCATCCTTCCGGCCTTCCCGCCGGTGGAGGTGGACGGGCGGGTCCTGTGCGACGCGGGCTACACGAACAACCTGCCCCTCGACCCGCTCTTCGAGACCGAGCCCGAGCGGGACCTCCTGTGCATCGCCTCGGACCTGTTCTCCTTGCGCGCGCCGCGTCCGGCTTCCCTCGACGCAGTCATCGAGCGCGCGAACGACCTCATCTTCGCCAGCGCGCCGCGCCGGGCGATTGCGGGCCTCAGGCGCGAGTACGAGTTGCGGCAGCGGCTCGATCCCAAGGGACCAGCGGTGACGCTGCTCCACCTCGTCTACCAGGCCGGCGCCGACGAGCTCGCAGCCAAGAGCTTCGACTTCTCGCCCTCCTCGATCCGCGACCGCTGGGCTGCGGGCCGACGCGACGCGGAGCAGGGACTGAGGCTGCTGGCGCCGGACGGGCGCGGGAGAGGCCGCTTCGACTACCTCAGCCTTGCTGACAGCCTCGATCCGCCCAATGACGCAGGGCCTCAGGCAGCTTCCGCAGAGGCGTAACGTCGACGGTGCAGCACCCCACGCGTGAACTGGTCGGCGTCGGCGGCGTTGCCGAACACGACGGGAGGACGCAACCGCATGCAGCAGCGCTGGCCGAACCGATTATGGATCGTGCGGCACGGCGAGAGCGCCGGCAACGTCGCCGCCGAGGCCGCGCACGGGGCCAGCCTGGCCCGGATCGACATCGCCGAGCGTGACGTCGACGTACCCCTCAGCGCGCTTGGGGGGCGACAGGCCGAAGCCGTCGGGCGCTGGTTTGCCGACCTTCCGGCCGGGGGCAGGCCCGAGATCGTTCTGACCTCGCCCTACCGAAGAGCCAGGCAGACGTCCGAGCACATCCGCGCCGCCGGCGGCCTCGCGCAAGGCGCACCCGAACACTTGATCGACGAGCGGCTGCGCGAGAAGGAGCTCGGCATCCTCGACAGGCTGACGCGGACCGGCGTCGAGCAGTTGTATCCCGAGCAGGCCGAGATGCGCCGGCGCCTGGGCAAGTTCTACCACCGCCCGCCGTCCGGCGAGAGCTGGTGCGACGTGATTCAGCGCCTCCGGAGCGTGTTGGACACTGTCTCGCTTCACCATGGGGAGAGGCGGGTGCTCATCGTTGCGCACCAGGTGGTCGTGCTGTGCCTGCGCTACCTGATCGAGGACATGACCGAGGCGGAGATCCTGGCCATCGACGCCGCGGGCGACGTCGCGAACTGCTCGGTGACGGAGTACGCCTTCCGACCCCGCGAGGGCAGCACCGGCAAGCTCGTCCTGGAACGCTACAACTTCGTCGCGCCGGTCGCCGAGGCCGGGGCGCCGGTCACCTCCGAGCCCGACGCGAACGTGGCCGCCCGATGACGCACGAGAGCCTCACCGCCGACAGCCTCAAGGCGTTTCCTCTGCCGGTCCCGCACGAGGGCAGCAAGGACGAGCGCGGCAGCGCGCTTGTGCTCGGCGGCTCCAGGTCGGTCCCCGGAGCCGCCCTGCTGGCCGGCATCGCCGCCCTGCGCGCCGGTGCGGGCAAGCTGAAGATCGCCACCGTCGAGAGCAGGGCCGCCGGCATGGGACTGGCGGTGCCCGAGGCGATGGTCATCGACCTTCCGGAGACGCCGGAAGGCGGTGTCGACGGCGCACGCGCCTCGGATTCCCTGCAGAAGATGACGAAGGGCTGCGACGCCCTCTTGATCGGTCCCGGCCTGACCGAGGACGGCCCGACCACCAAGCTGGCGGTGGAACTGCTGGAGGCGCTGCCGGACGCCTCCTTCATCCTCGACGCGGCCGCGGTCTCCGGGCTCGCCGCGCATGCCGCCGGAGTCCGTCGGCACGGGGAACGGCTGGTGATCACGCCCCATGCCGGCGAGATGGCGCAGTTGCTGGACCGGAGCCGGGACGCCGTGGAGGCCGACCCGCTCGACGCGGCGCTGAAGGCGGCCGACCTGCTGCACGCCGTCGTCGTGATGAAGGGGGCAAAGACCTGGATCGTGGACCCGCGAGGCGCACGCTGGCTCTACGAGGGAGGCGGCGTCGGCTTGGCGACGTCCGGTTCGGGCGACGTCCTGGCCGGCATCGCCGTCGGGCTGCTTGCGCGCGGTCTGGCGCCTTTGCCCGCGGCGCTGTGGGCCGTGTTCCTGCACGGCGAGGCCGGCAAGCGCCTAGCCGCATCCCTCGGCCCGGTCGGCTTCCTCGCCCGGGAGCTCTCGGGCGAGGTGCCGGGGCTGCTACGGGAGACGGGGGGCTAGACCCCGAATGCTGCCAGAGTGGTTGCGCCGTCCGCAGGGGCACCTCGGACGCCATTGCACCGGCACGCCCCGTGCGGCGGTGCCGCTCTGTCCGGCGGCCTGAGAACAGGCTTGAACCGAGCGTGGCGCTGCTCGAACCAGGGGCAAGCATCCTCGGCGCCCTGGGACGACCGGAACGCAAGGTATTCGCCGTGGCACGGCACGGCACGCGCTCGGGCCCGGGTTCGCCCGGTTGCTCGCCGGCGATGGCGCCGTCGAGGTGCAGCACCAGCGGCTGGTGCGCGACTGGGCCGGCGCGCCCGAGGAGGTCCGCTTCGCCTACGGCCTCAAACATCAGCGCGGAGCACACCCGGGAGGAGGCGCGTCGCGCGAGCGAGGAGCCATTCCGCAGCGTCGCGCAGCCCGTGCCGAGCCATGTCCGGGCAGCCCGCCCGAACGGTGGGCTCGACAGGTTCAATGAGCAAGGTCTACGCCTACAGCGGCACGGCGCCCAGCACCCTCGACGGCCCCGCATGGACCGGCATCGTCTACCCGGACGGCGGAAGGGGCCGACAGGGTGTGGCGGCTGTCGCTCGCGACGGGTGAGAACTTCGAGGCGGAGTTCCGCATCCGCCGCGCGGGCGGCGCCCACCTCTGGTTCCTGACCCGCGGCAAGCCCATGCGCCACCATCACGGCGCCCTTGCGCGCTGGGTCGGCTCCTGCACCGACATGGACGAGTCCGGGGCCACGCGTTTCATGGTGAAGGACTTCTGATCGGGGAGTGGTGATCGCCTGCGCGCAGCTGACGGGCTAGGCCGGAGCCAATGCCGGCCACACTCGGGAGCGCCCGTACGACGACGGCATGGAACGGATGCCTCGCCCGCGCTGCCTTCGAGTCGGGCACCACCGCATCCGGTGCAGCGTTGCCCCTTCCGAAAACCCGGAGACCACCATGTCGAAGCTCAAGACCGAGGAACGCGAGGACCTGTCCAAGAGCAAGTTCGCCTTGCCGGAGGAGCGGAAATACCCCGTGGAGGACAAGGCGCACGCCCGGAACGCCAAGGCCCGCGCCGCCCAGCAGGAGAAGGCCGGCAACCTCTCGCCGGCCGACAAGAAGAAGGTCGAGGCGAAGGCCGATAAGGTTTTGGACAGGAGCTAGCCGGCGCTAACGCCGGGCCACCGTGGGCGTCGTCTCGACGGGGCCGCACCGGTCGGCGGCGCTGCCCGACGAGGCTGCCGGCGTTCACCCGTAAAACCCGAACGCGTTCGCGAACCCGCTCCGGCCGGCTTCGGTCACCGTGACGACCCGCCCGTCCCGGGCCCGGTCAACCCAGCCAAGTTCCTCGCATCGGCGGCACAGCGCCGCCCCAAGGCGACCGGCGAGGTGCGGTCGCCGCTCGCTCCAGTCCAGACACGGACGGCAGAACATACGCTTGCTCCGACCGGCAGGCTCGACCGACACCCCGAACTGCGCGAGCCACGCGCGGCCGGCCTCGGTCGCCTCGCCGGCCTCGTCACCCAAAACGATCAGGCCGCGCGACACGAGCGCGTCGGCGATGGCGACACCGAGACGCCCGGCAAGGTGATCGTAGCAGGTTCGGGCCGCACGCAGCTCCGGACTGACCCGGGGCGTCGCGCGCGGCCTGGCGGCCTCCGGTCCCGCCGCCGCCACCACCAGGATGGTCTCCAGCATCCGGGCGACCTCGGGCGAGGCGAGCCGGAAGTACCGGTGACGACCCTGGACGGCGACGCCCAGCAGGCGCCCTTCGACCAGCTTCCCGAGGTGGCCGCTCGCAGTCTGCGCCGTCACGCCCGCCGTGTAGGCGAGTTCCGTCGCCGTCAGGGCCCGGCCATCGAGCAGGGCCGTGAGGATGTTGGCCCGTGCGGGATCCCCAATCAGGGCGGCGGTTCCGGACAGGCTGGCGGCGTTCGTCATCGCATGACCATAGACCTCAGACGTTCGTCGATCACGACGGAACGCTTCGGTCGTGACCGAAGCGTTCGCCGCTGACATCATGAGCTTCCCGCCACACACTCATCGCCGGTCCAGCGTCGGCCACCTTCCTGGCCGGGATCAACTCGGCCTCACCAGGCCTGCAAAGACGGAGGAGCCATGTTCTCGGTCATCTTCGAGGTCCGTCCCAGCGAGGGCCGGAAGGACGCGTACCTTGAGCACGGCAAGGCACTGAAGCCCGAGTTGGAGAAGATCGACGGTTTCATCGATAACGAGCGCTTCACGAGCCGGACCCGACCGGGTTGGGTGCTGTCGCACTCGACTTGGCGGGACGAGAAGTCGGTGATCCGCTGGCGGACGCATGCGGGCCACCACCTCGTCCAGGAGAAGGGCCGGTTCGAGGTGTTCTCCGATTACCACCTCCGGGTCGGCGAGGTGACGGCAGACACCCATCCGCCTCAAGGCCATGAGGTGCGTGAGCAGCGGCTCGACGCGACCGAGGTTGGCGCCGCCAAGGTTTGCCAGTTGTGCGAGACGGTGCCTCGCCCCGGCCAGTCCCTGCCGGACGACCTGACGGGTGCGCGCGGGCTCGCTCTCACGGCCAGCGGCCTTGTGGCATCGGACGTGTTCGACTCGATCTACAATCCGGGCAAGGTCATGCTTCTGTTGTCGTGGATCGACCCCGACGCGGCCTCTGCGTTCAAGCCGACCGAGCCGGCCCAGGCCGAATGCATGCGCATCCGGACCGTGCGGGTGGTACGCGACTACGGCATGTTCGACCGCCGCGAGAGCCCGCAGTTCTACCCGCCCATCGACCGACGGAAGAAGCGGTGAGCCCGACCCTGCGTCCGCCCTGCCACCGTCATTGTCGGCCGACGCGGCAAGTCAGAGTGTAGATGCCGACGCTCTGCCCAAAGCCGAGCGTCTATCTCAATGCCAAAAGGCTTCTCAACAGGCACCCAGGCGCACGGAGGCGTCGATCTTTACCCGATTTGGAAGGACTTAGACGCGGCAGCTCGCAGGGGCACCGCTATTATTTTGTTCCAACCAGCTGTCGTTTGTTCCAGCTAGCCTGTCCTCCTGCAAAAGTTTGGCGCGCCGCTCTGAACAGAAATGCGAACACTTATATCATTGAGGTCCGGCTGCTACCGGGCACGCCACCATCGGCGGCAGACGTAACCAGCCGCAACGCATCCTCAGAAACCGGACGTTCCGCAATGCGCCGATTTTGTTGAAAAACTCGGGACCGGGTCGAAGCAGCGCCGCGAACCGCGCCGGCCGGGGAAGATCCTACTATTGAACGCCTGGAACGCGCGGCGGGAATGGTGTTGCGCCGTCCGCAAGAGGCAAATCTTCTCTCGGGGCGATCTTCGATGACGCTTGAAGCGCTGCCTCCGAGTTTTTCAACAAAATCCGCCCATCTCGGTCATGCAGCCCGTTCAGGCGAATGCTCCGAAGCGGACCTAGCAATAGCCCAAGCCGCGAGTCGGGATTGCGCCGATCCCTTTGAAAAACTCAGGGACACCACCTCAAGCGTCGCTCAAGGTGCAGACCTGTTGCTACCCAAGGACGACGCTCAGCTTGTCCGCTCATCCGCTTCCTACTCCGCCCCCGCCCCCGCCCCTCCGTTGCGAAGTCCGCGCGACGCGATAAGCCAGCGCACATCGATCTCGCACCGGAGCTTGAGATCGCGCGAGCGGCCAAACGCGCCAGCACCATACCGAGGGCCTTTGTCCAGGAGGCGCTGTGGCTCGCCCTTTGCGCAGGCCAGAGGAACTCACGAATGTGCAGGCGAAGATCAGATGCGCAACTGTCTCGACTCCCTGAAGAGCTGACATTCCAGCTTCCGAGTGCGACTCAGGCCGTAGGACCGCGACAGGGCAGCCCGGCCCCGGAGCCGAACATCTGCCCATGTTGAGGTTCGCTTTCGGCCCGGCTCCAGCAAAGCGCAGCGGCCAACCTCGAGGACCTTTCGTTGCCAGTTGATCGATGCCAGAGCCTCAATTCTGCTAGCGAAGAAGTCCGTCACGTTGTGGCGGATGGCCATACCCCTCGGTGAGGATAGCCAACTGGCTTCTTGCCTCCGTTGCTCTACGTTCGTGGATGCCGCTGAGAGCTATCAGCGTCTGAGCCGCCGCTGGCGAACCGGCTTGCGCAACAATCTCGGCAGCCGAGGCAACATCCCGCGCGGCCACTTCGTCCATGACAGCCGCGGCGGCGAGTGTCTCGATAAGTCCTCTAGCGCCCTGACGCATAGACATGCCGGCCTCACTGTCTTGGACTATCAGACCTAGGAAGGTGACGGAGGAACAGCGTGCGCAACCGGGTGCTCACGCGCAGGTACTGCCTTTGCAATCCGCAGCGTCGTGATGAGGTTCCTCCACGATGATTATGAGCGTACCCTGTGCCGTTCGCCGGCGTCAGGTGCGTACCGCGCATCAATGCTCGGCAAGCGGGAAGAGTTAAATATCACTATAGCAGGAGCTATCCGTGCGCTTGCCGCGAATTATGCCGCATGCTCTAACTTCGCAGCAGCGCTCATTGTACGAAGATATGCGCGAAGGTATTGAGACGAATTTTGAAGGCTTCAAAGCAGTAGATGACGACGGAGCGCTGATCGGCCCATGGAACCCATGGCTTCACTTCCCGAAGTTTGGAGGCCCCGTTTGGGAGCTCGTGAAAGCTCTCTCCTCGTCGCCTACGCTGCCCAAGACCGTGCGTGAGGTAGCCATTCTGGTCACTGGGACGCACTTCCATTCCGGCTACGAGTTGTATGCGCATATTCTTGTGGCCGAGCTGCGTGGGTTGTCCGACGACACGATCGCAACGATCTGTGCTGGTCAACGACCCGCTGATCTACCGCGAAAAGAGGCCATCGCTTACGACGTGACATCCGCGCTTGTCTCTGGGCGGCTGCTTGCAAGGCCAAACTACGATCAGGCCAAGACAGAGTTCGGTGAGGATGGTCTGGCTGAGCTCATTTATTTGATAAGCTTGTACTGCTGTGTATCTGTCACACTAAATGGATTTGATGTCCCGGTGCCAGATTGATCCGCGTCAATGCCTTGCAGAAAGGACGCGCATAGCGCCGGCCATGAGCTGATTGCGTCCGGTTTCATATAGTTTTTTCGCGCCGTGACGCGTCAGCCGCATCGTTCACGACGCCATGCTCAGCCAGATGAAGATCTGTGCAGCTACGGAGGCTCGTGCTCTCGTGACCTCTACGGCCGCCACCCCCCTCCATTGCCATCCTGGACTAGCGTTGAGCAGACTTCGATACTCAGCAGCGGTACTCGGCGAATGTGCGTTTCTCGCACTCGGCGCTGGCACGTGTGCCGCATAGCTATGGTGCGCAAGCTAGGCGCTGCAGCCGTTTTGGCGCGCGTTCACGCCAAGACTGCTCCAGGATGCGCTTGAGACTTCCCACGTCGACGTAGGCAAGGTGAACACGCATGGCTGTGCGGCCACGGCGCCCCACCGCGTCGGAAAACGTCCTTGGCTCGGCTTCGGTCAGCATTCCACGTTCATCAGCCCCGATATGGACCAGCAGCGAGACCCCATCTTCATCCAGCCAGGCGAGGAGCTTAGGGCCAATCCGAAACTCCGGACCTGTCGCGGTGATCCGCTCCTCGACACCGGGCAGCGAGCCTGCGGCTCGGTGCGCAAGCTCGAACCATACCGACGGCTTTCTCACACGCCGGATCTGACGTGGCATCGGCGTCATGGCACGATCAGGGATGCGTGGCCCGCGTGCCGAGCACGACCATCCTCCGTGATCGAGTCCTCCAGCCAGCGTAGGACGGCACCAGCAACGGTCAAACCGATCCGCGCGCTCGCTACCGTCACGGTGAGCCGTTCCGCTCGATCTCGTCGAGCACCGCATCAGGCGCGACGTCCTGCTTGAGCTCTCCCACCTCATGGTCGGCTTCGGTTTTGACGCCGAGATGGGCGGTCACGGCCGACACCATCGCCACCAGCTTCGTCACCTCGTGCTCGGTCAGCAGGCTGATGTGCAGGTCGAGATCCGCGCGCTTGTCGGCGGCTTCCGCCATCCGGTTCTGGCTGATCAGCACGAAAGTTGAGAGGAAGATTGCCTCGACGGAGGCTGAGGTGCCGAGGATCACGAAAGACTCATCCCACTTCGGCAGCAGGCGAAGCAGGCCGGTGTTCACCAGGGTCCAGAACCCGAAGACCGCTACGTGCAGGTAGACGAAGGTCATACTGCCGGTGAAGCGCGTGATCGCTTCGGCGGCGCGTTCCTGCAGTGTCGCCCGCTGCTCCTCAGTGCTTCGGCGCTCCTGAAGCGTCTGGATGTTGCGCGCGAGCGTGGGAGACAGCCCTACAGGCTGAGGAGGCGGGAAGGTCGGCTTGGCCGTACGGCCAACATTCTGCTCAGCTGGGATGTTCATCGGGGAGCAACTCGACAGAGCATTCTGGCTCAACTCTCCGGAGGCCTCACCTGATCCTTCCTCTGAGCTACCTTAGGGCGTTCAATCTGCCGACCGAGGAGGCTGAGGCGCGACTCGCCACCTCCGAGGATCTACAGCGCCAGCACGAAGCCCATCTCGCGCGGGTCCAGTGTAAGGGAGATTAGATGGACCCAGCCGGCTCGGCTGCCCTCCGCGATCCCACTAGTCGGCTGACCGAACCAATCCTGCCCGAGTTGGATCTCAGCGCACCGGTGCTGTCATCTCCGCGACGCCATTCGTCTCGAAGCGCACAAGCCGAAGTCCTGGAGTGTCGATGTCACCTTCCAGCACGTCGAGACGAGCGTTAATGGCCTCGATCCATTCCGCGTTCGGACAGGTGCTCAAGAGCGGTTGGACGATTGCGGCGAGGTCACGGGCGAGCGTCTCGCGACTGAGGCCCCTCAACGCGCCGCCGTGCTCCTCGAAGACGCTGGCCACAGCTTCCCCCATCATCAGCGCCTGATCCGCTCCGGCCGGATCCCCGATCTCACCATCTCCTCGAGATTGCTTTGTCAGCATCGGAGCAGGCATCCGGCAGGCTGCAGGTATTCCTCAGGGAATCCAGTCTCATACAATCCGCCATCGCCCGAGGGGGCGATCCTGTTGCGCGCCATCAGGAATTTCGCACGCTTCAGGAAGCCGCAATGGCGGTCTCGCAGGACCCTGTCGTAGCTGAAACGGCCGAGCGCCTCATCCGTGCGATTGACCTCACGATACAAGAGTTGGCTGCAGCGAAGTCGTAGGCCCACCGGGTTAGCTGCGCGACGGCACACCAATCTCGTCTGGGTTGGGCGCGATAGACGTCGTCAGCGCCGGGCGGGCTCCAGCAGCTTCGGATCAAGGGCTGACAGGGCCAGCAACGGGCCCGGCATGACGACGCCGCCCCGCCGCATCTTCTGAGCCGCGGCCCTGCAGCCCAGAAGGTCATTGCTAGCGGCCGCGGCCTCGACTTGCTGAACGTTCTCCGGTGTCGGTTTGTGCGAGTCTGGCGTGGAACTGGCTGCGGCAACTGCCGATGAGGAACTCTTCGGCGGACCTCCGGCCGTCGCCGTCGTCCCGGCGGGAGCCGCCTTGTTCTGTGCATCGCCCTGCGGACCGGCTGCACCAGGACCGGAAGAGGTTATCTGGCCGCTCTGGCCGGAAGCTTGCTGTGCCGCCCCTGCTCCGTCCCCTGGCTTGGCGGAAGGAGTATCATCCTTCTTGGCCGATACTGCTGTGGCCAGTTGCGGGGGCGGGGCATCGGACCCCTGTGATGGGTCCGGCTGCTTCACGAAGGCCAGAAGCTCCTGGCAGAGATTGGCTGGGGGTCCGGTCCGAGCGGCTGCGCCGGTCTCCTGCGCGAGGGCGTTGTCCGTCACGAGCAAGGCCCCCGCCAAGACTGTCGCCTGGGCCAAAGTTGTCGGTCGCCGCTTCATTGGATGCGCTCCTCCAGAAAGCTTGGTCTCGTCGCAGCTGGCGCTTGGATGCCCAGCCTCAGGAGCGCTTGGGCTGCGAGGCGGCGCCCTCGGCCTTTCCGTGCGGCTCGCCGGCGAACTCATCGGGGGCGGGGTCGCCGTTCCAACGCGGGCCGACAAGGTTGGTGCCTGGCTCGGACACCCGCGCACCGGAGGTGGCGAATGCCTGATAGGCGAACTTTTGGTTGCTCGTGAGCGCCAGCATGGCTGCAACGCCCAGGAGAACGGCGGCAAGGACGGCGGCGATGAAGGCTTTCATGTGAGCGGTTCCTGATAGGGGCCCGAAGCGTCCGGCGCCACGTCGAGAGGCCAACTCGGCCCATCACTCGGCCGGTGCCGGGCGTGAGCCGAGCTGCGGGCCGCTCGCGGTGCGGGCCTGCTCCTGCTCGACCCAAAGGTCGTGGTGCGCACGTGCCCAGGCAAGATCGACCTGGCCACTGCCCATTGCGTCGTAGGCGCCCTTCATCCCGAGCGTGCCGATGTAGATGTGAGCCAGGATACCGGCGATGAAGACGATACCGATCAGGGAATGGATAACCTGCATGATCTGCATCCCGTTGACGTCGACGAGCGCGAACGGGAAAAGCATCATCAGGCCGGTGGCGCCCATGGCGGCGCCGAAGCCGGCCACCATCCAGAACACGCCCTTCTGGCCCGCGTTGAAGCGCCCCGCATGCGGGTGCTTGCTGCCGATGAAGCCGCCCCCCGCCTTGAGCCACTCCCAGTCGATTCGGTTCGGGATGTTGTCCCGGATCCACACGACGATCATGAAGGCGACACCCAGCATGAAGGGCCAGGCGAGATAGACGTGGCTGTACTTCGCGTACTGGGCCAGCGCACCGAAGGCATCCGGCCCGATCAGCGGCATCAGCAGCCGTTTGCCGAAGATGTAGTTCAGGCCGGACAGGGACAGGATGATGAAGCACACGGCCGTCATCCAGTGCGTGAACCGCTCGAACGCGTTGAACCGGAGGATCTTCTTGCCGGATTCCTGACTGTGATCCGTGATGATGCGACCGCGCCAGAGGAAGAAGAGCGCCAGGGCGGCGAGCATGCCGAGGATCACGAGCGCCCCGATCCAGGGCAGCCATCCCTCGCGGAACATCTGGTACGCGCGGCCCTGCGGCTGGATCAGGTTGGCGGCCTTGCTGTCCGGGATGCTGATGCGCCCGCTGATCTTGGGGGCCTGCCGGAACAGAAGCTCCTCATTGATCGAATCCGCCGTGGGGTTCGCGCCCGTCGGGTTCTGCCCATCGGCCTGGATCGGGTTCTGCGCCTGCGCGGCCCCGTAGACACCCGGTGCCGTCCAGAGCGCCGTTGCCAGGACGAGAGTGCTGAGAAGCGTCCATGCCCGCCGCATCGGCGTTCCTTTCAGATCGGTCGAGCGGTCCGCGGACGCTGCCGCGGTCCCTGTTCCTGCGCGCCCCTCAGCCGAGGAGCAGCCCCACATCAGATCGCGATCGTCTCGCGATAGGCCGTCTTCCAGCCCCAGGCCCCCGAGCCGTACCCGCGCTTGATCACACGCTGCTTGTAGATCTCGGCGATCATCTCGCCGTCGCCCGCGAGCAGAGCCTTGGTCGAGCACATCTCGGCGCAGAGCGGCAGCTTGCCCTCCGCGAGCCGGTTCGAACCGTACTTCTCGTACTCGGCGGTCGAGAGATCGGGCTCGGGACCGCCCGAGCAGTAGGTGCACTTGTCCATCTTGCCTCGGGACCCGAAGTTCCCGACGCGCGGGTACTGCGGCGCGCCGAACGGGCAGGCATAGAAGCAGTAGCCGCAGCCGATGCAGATGTCCTTGGAGTGCAGCACCACCGCGTCGGCGGTGGTGTAGAAGCAGTTGACCGGGCACACGGCCGCACAGGGCGCGTCGGTGCAGTGCATGCAGGCCATCGACACCGAGCGCTCGCCGGGCTTGCCGTCGTTGAGCGTCACCACCCGCCGCCGGTTGATGCCCCACGGCACCTCATGCTCGTTCTTGCAGGCGGTGACGCAGGCGTTGCACTCGATGCAACGATCCGCGTCGCAGAGAAACTTCATGCGCGCCATGATCAGGTCGCTCCTCTCAGGCCGCTCGGATCTGACACAGGGTGGCTTTCGTCTCCTGCATGCCGGTGACGGGATCGAAGCCGTAGGTCGTGACGGTGTTGACGCTCTCGCCGAGCACGACCGGGTCGGTGCCCTTCGGGTAGTAGTCGCGCATGTCCTTGCCCTGGTACCAGCCGGAGAAATGGAAGGGCATGAACGCGACGCCCTTCCCCACGCGGTCGGTCACGAGCGCCTTCACCTTGGTCTTGGAGTTGTTCTCCGCGCCCGTAACCCAGACCCACTGACCATCCTTGATGCCGCGCTCGGCCGCGTCACCGGTGTTGATCTCGACGAACATGTCCTGCTGCAGCTCGGCGAGCCACGGGTTGGACCGGGTCTCCTCGCCACCGCCCTCGTACTCGACGAGGCGGCCCGAGGTGAGGATGATCGGGAAATCCTTGGCGACGTTACGCTCGACCGCTGATTTCTGCACCGAGAACCCGATATTGGGCATGCGGAACTGCCGCTCATCGGGCCGCGTCGGGTACTTGGCGACCAGATCGGGGCGCGGTGAGTAGATCGGCTCGCGGTGGACCGGCACCGGGTCGGGCAGGTTCCAGGCATTCGCGCGCGCCTTGCCGTTGCCGAACGGCGAGACGCCGTGCTCGAGACAGACGCGCTGGATGCCCCCCGAGAGGTCGGTCGCCCAGCTCACCGTGTCGGGCTTGTCGCCGCCGATCTTCAGGATCGTCGCGAGTTCGTCCGCCGTGAGATCCTTGTCCCACCCGAGCTTCTTGAACACGCCGAGGGTGAATTCCGGATAGCCGTCGGTCAGGTCGGAGCCGTTCGAGAAGGAATCCTCGGCCAGCAATGTCTGGCCGTTGCGTTCGGTGCCGAAGCGCGCGCGGAACGTGCCGCCGCCCTCCTTCACGTGCAAAGCCGTGTTGTAGAGGATGGCCGAGCCCGGATGGCGGATCTCCGGTTTGCCCCAGCAGGGCCAGGGCAGGCCGTAATAATCCCCGCCCACCTCCGGATCGTCCTTCGGCGCCCGCAGGGTGACGAGGTCGAACTTCTGCTGGTTGCGCATATGCGCCTTCAGGCGCTCGGGCGACTGCCCGCAATAGCCCGTCGACCAGCCGCCGCGGTTGATCTCCCGCAGGATGTCCTCCGCCAGGGGGACGTTGTTCTCGACCTTGATGTTCTTGAACATCGGGTCGGCGAAGCCGAGCTTCTTCGAGAGCAGGTAGAGGAACTCGTAGTCGTTCTTGGACTCGAAGGCCGGCTTCACGATCTGCTCGCCCCATTGCAGGGACCGGTTCGAGGCCGTGCGGCACCCGTCCATCTCCAGCGAGGTGCAGATCGGAAGCAGGTAGGTGTTGTCCTGCCGGGCATCGAGCGCCGCGAAGGTGGTCGGATGCGGGTCCGCGACGACCAGCAGATCGAGCTTGTTCAGGCCCTCGAGGGCCTCGGGCAGGCGCGTGACGGTGTTGCCGCCATGGCCCGAGATCATCATCGCCCGCGTCGGGCTGCGCTGATCGATCTGTTCGGGCGGGAGGTTCACGGAGTCGAACCAGCGGGTCGAGGTGATGCCCGGGGTCTCCATGTTCTCCTTGCGGGACCGCGCCTTGCGGCCGGCGACCGCAGGGACCTCATCGAAGCGCGACTGCAGCCACGCGTAGTCCACCTCCCAGACGCGGGCCCAGTGCCGCCAGCCGCCTTCGACCAGGCCGTAGTAGAGCGGCAGGGTCGTCACATCGAGGCCGAGATCGGTCGCGCCCTGCACGTTCGTGTGCCCGCGGAAGATGTTGGCACCCGTGCCGGGCTTGCCGACATTGCCCGTGGCCAAGCACAGGATGCAGAGCGCGCGCACATTGGCGGTGCCGACCGTGTGCTGCGTGTTGCCCATGCACCAGATCATGGTGGCGGGCTTCTCCTTGGCGAACTTCTCCGCCACGCGGCGGAGCTGCTCGCCCGGCACGCCGGACACGCGCTCCACTTCCTCGGGCGTCCACTTGGCGACCTCCTTGCGGACGTCGTCCATCGCGTAGACGCGCTGGCGGATGAAGTCCTTGTCCTCCCAGCCGTTCTGGAAGATGTGCCAGAGCATGCCCCAGGCCACCGGGATGTCGGTCCCGGAGCGGATGCGCACATAGTCGGTGGCGTGCGCCGCCGTGCGGGTGAACCGCGGGTCGATGACGATCAGGTTGGCGCGGTTGATCTCCTTCCCGGACAGCACGTGCTGCATCGAGATCGGGTGCGCCTCGGCGGGATTGCCGCCCATGATGATCATGGTCTTGGCGTTGCGGATGTCGTTGTACGAGTTGGTCTGGGCGCCGTAGCCCCAGGTATTCGCCACGCCCGCCACGGTGGTCGAGTGGCAGATGCGCGCCTGGTGGTCGACGTTGTTGGTGCCCCAGAACGCCCCGAATTTCCGCAACAGGTACGCGGCCTCGTTCGTGTACTTGGCCGAGCCGAGCCAGTAGACGGAATCGGAACCCCACTTCTCGCGGATCTGCAGCAGCTTGTCGCCGATCTCGTCGATCGCCTGATCCCAGGAGATCCGCTGCCACTGGCCGCCGACGAGCTTCATCGGATATTTCAGGCGGCGGTCCGACGAGACCAGCTCGCGAATGGCGGCACCCTTGGCGCAGTGGGTGCCGCGGTTGATGGGACTCGCCCAGGACGGCTCCTGGCCGACCCACACGCCGTTCACGACTTCGGCGGTCACCGTGCAGCCGACCGAGCAATGCGTGCAGATGTTCTTCTTGATGACGGTCCCCGGTCCGACCGCCGACGAGCCGGCGGCCTCGGCCTTGCGGACGGCGCCGAGCTGGATTGAGCCCGCGGCGGCGAGCGCTCCGGCCGTGAGCCCGGACTTGCGCAGGAACGCACGCCGGTCGAGCACGCCGGCCGCGAGACCGGCAGCGACCGCCTGATGCTTGCTGCGGCTGGCATCGCCGCTCTTCCGCTTCGTCAGCATGACAGCCTCACTTCGTTCCCGGAGCGGGATCGGGATTTTTCAGGAGCGTCTCGTAGCCGTTGGTCCGGTAGAACGCCTTCACGTGATCGCTCAGGCGGTACCGGCTGCGCGTCTCGTCCTCGCCCGGGTCGTAGGCCTGGGCCTCCGTCGCAGCCATCGGCGACGCGACCGCGGCGGCGGCCGCCACGGTGCTTCCGCCGAGCGCCCGGAAGAACTGGCGACGACCGAGCGTCTTCGGATCCTGCCGCATCATCCAACTCCCTCAGCGACACCCGCTTGATAGCAAACCCACGTCACGCCTTTCGGTCACGCTCCGACCACCACGGCCTGCATCCCCGTCACGCATCCATCGCGAAGGCTTCCGCCTCCACCTCCATGAAGGTGCGGCCCAGGCCTCCCACCGCCCGGTAGAAGCGCGCGTTCTTCGCCCGCTCGAGATCCCCGAAGAAGCGCTCGACCCAGGGGGCGAGATGCCGGTCGAAGAAGCGCGCCTGTGCCGTCGGCTCGGCCGCGAACCGCCCGCCGGCGAGCCCCGCCATCACATCCAGCAGGAAGGCCAGGTGGTCCTCCGGCTCGCTCATGGCCTCGTCCCGCGAGAGGCCGAGGGCCGCGAGATCCTCTCGGACCAGCGCGAGCGGGCGCTCGTTGAGGAAGCCGGTGCGATAGTAGGAGGCGTAGGGGAGAAGCTCGCCCCTGCCCACGCCGATGAACAGCGCAAAGAACTCGCGCTCGACCTCCGCGCCCGTCGCCTCTGCCGCCGCGCGGCTCAGATCCGCGACGTGTTGGCCGAGGATCCCTTCGCCGCCCGGGAGGCCGGCAAGCGTGCCGAGCAGATCCTGGCCGGGCGGACGTCCGAGCAGGACGGCCAAGAGGTCGTAATGCCGCGCGCGGAGCCCGTCGACGTCGTCCACGCGGGCGCCGCCCAGCGCCTCCGATTCCACAGATCCGAACGCCGACGCCACTGGAGTTTTCTACTCGCCCGAGATCGAACGGATCTCGCTCTCTGGAACGACAATAAGAAGGGCTCTTATCTGCCGCAATCCAAAATTCCTAGCTCGTATGGGGCATCGCGCCGCCGTGACGCCGCAGGCGCGGTCCCGGACTCGTCTCCTTTCCGCCGACCGCGGGCACGGGATCGCGCGTGGGCCCCGGATCGTGGGAGGCCGGAGCGGAGTGCTGGACCGACGCCGTGGCCGCGGGGGCGGGGAGGGCCGGCGCGTGGTCCTGCGGATCGGGCCCGGGCGGAGCGGGATCGGCCGCAAGGGGACATTCCGGCGTCCGGCCGGGCTCCGGCGAACCCTCGGGCTGGCTGTCGCGGGTCTCACCCGACGCCGGCGCCGCTTTGGCGGCCCCGCCCAGCAGACGCCCGAGCATGGCCTGGACATCGTCGCTGGGCAGAAGCGGACCGAGACCCGGGACGCCACCCGGGCTGTTCCAGTCGTAGGCGTACTCCCGCGCCTCGCTGACGAAGTCGCGGATGGCGGGGTCGAGTGACCACATCCGGCGCAGGGCCGCGTTGCGCAGGGCGGTCGGAACGCCGGCCCGCAGGAACGGGGCGAGATCGGTCTCCGGGGTCAGGGCTTCGAGGGGCGGGAGATCCACAACCGGATCGTCCGCCGGCTCCGGTTCCGGCGGCCGCGCCACGGGTCCGGGCTGCGGCGCGATGAGATCCGTCTCGGCGGCCCCCGCGTCCGGCTCCGGGCGAGGCGCCGCGTCGGGGGCAGTCGGCGTGCCGCGTTCCGCCAGGGCGGCGGCGCGCACGGCGAGCTTGCGCCGCGTCCACCGCGAGAGGAAATTCTCACTCATTCGCGCCGCTCCCGGGCGCCGTGCGCCCGGCGGGCCAGCGCCTCGGGATCGGCGCGATCGCGCTTGCGCTTCTCGAACTTGCGCTCGACGTGGAAGGCCTCGAAGAAGGCCAGAAGCTTCGCCTGCACCTCCGGCGGCATCGGCACCGGCTCGACGATCTCGCCGACCCCTTCGGCCATGGATTCCCCCTCATACGGGTCGGCCGTGACGCTCGCGACCTCGTAGGTCTCGTCGCCGCTGTTGCGCAGGGCGACCCAGAGGGAGGGGCGCCCGGAGACGAGATTGTCGCGGTAGTGCCCGGTCTCGCCCGGATGCAGCGCGACTTCGTACGAGCCGGCATAGAAGGTCGCCTCGTCCTCGGTCTCGGAGAGCTTCGTCCAGGGCGACGCGGCGGCCGCCGCCGGCAGGGCGCCGACCGGGAGCCAGGCATGGCTCGCCCAGGGGCCGGTCAGGCGCCGCCGCGCGACGATGATGCCGACCTCGAAACGATGCTCGGGCGTCGTGGACATGTCAGGCGGCCTCCCGGCCTTCGGCGAGGGGCAATCCGACGACGAGATTGTGCGGCTTCAGCTGCACGCTTCGATCCGGCGCCGCCGCGAGCAGGAGATAGACCGGGCGCTCCCCCACTGTCGGCAGGACCTGCGCGGGGTCGTCGAAGGTCAGGCTGAACACGGCGAGGACCCGCTCGCGCGTTCCGGCATCGAGCGTGTCGCCGCGCCAGAGCGCGTTGCCGATGCGCGTCGCCTCCTGGTCGAGACCGACGAACCAGCGCCAGTCGGGGTCCTCCAGCCGGTCGAGGGGCGTCACGCGCACCGCGACGTTCAGCAGGTGGCCCACGAAGG
This sequence comes from Methylobacterium sp. UNC378MF, assembly GCF_900103195.1. GTDB lineage: Bacteria > Pseudomonadota > Alphaproteobacteria > Rhizobiales > Beijerinckiaceae > Methylobacterium. Next base: position 94,545 of record NZ_FMWU01000022.1, read on the forward strand.
TCTCGATCACCCGCGCCAATCCCGCGCGGCTGCGGGGATCGGAGCCGAGATTGAGCGCCATCGTGAAGGCGTCCGACCGGCTCCAGTACGTCCAGGCATTCTCGGCCGTCAGCACGTCCAGCTCGTTCGCCGCCTCCTTGCCCAGCATCGTCAGCAGGGGCGAGAGCGGCGCGCTTCCCTCGCGGGCGGCGATCACCTCGGCGTCGGCCAGGAGCACGGCGCCCTCGTGGAAGCTCACGCGCTGGGGGCGGAAGAACAGCTCGGCCGCGCGCAGGACGAAGGGGTCGTCGCAGCCGTCGAGGGCGTTGCGCAGGATCAGGTGGACGAGCTGGTTCAGGAACAGGGACGGCACGCCCTGGAGGTCGCCGCGCACGAGCGACAGATATCCCGCCTCGACGGAACGGGCCGCGAGCAGCCGGTCGCGGAAGGCGAGGATCACCGCCCAGTTCTCCCGGGCGTCGGCGTCGGCGATGGCGGCGATCTCGGCCGGCTCCACAGGCCGCCGGGGTGCGTCCAGGAGGGCGGCGTGGAGTGCGACCTCGGACGCGCAGGCGTCGTCCGGCGGCACGAGTTCGGGCCGCGCCAGATACGCGAGGATCAGCTCGTCCGTGACCGTGAGGCCGCCGCCGGCCGTGCGCTGCGTGAGGTGGTGGCCGCTCGAGACCCAGAACTCGGTCATCCGGTCAGCCTCCCGCCGCCGTATCACGCAGAAGGCCGACGAGGTCGGCCTGTTCCTCCGGCTCGTCCGCGTCGGCCTCGACGAACAGGAACGCGCGCCCGTGGGACCGGTCGATGCCGGGCCGGTGGTGCAGCGTCCGAAAATCCTCCCGGATCGCCCCGTCCGTCTCGACGCGGTGCATCGCGACGACGCTGCCGACCGGCAGATCGCAGAGGGACGCGGCGACGTCGAGTTCCTCGCGGGCGGCCGCACGGGCGGACTCCCGGTCGGGCGCCCCGAAGCGCGCGTGGATGTGACCGGCGAGGTGCTCCTCGGCCTGCGCGCGCTCCTCTTCGCTCGCCTCGCTCACCACCACCAGGGTGGAGAAGCCGAGCGAGCGGACGCCGACGAACCCCGAGCGGAAGGCCGTCAGGGCCTTGCCGGTCAGCCGCGACGGATCCCCATCGAGGAACAGGAAGGTCCCGGTGACGGCCCATTCTCCGGGTTCGGCGGCCTGCGCGAAGACGAAGGTGTCGGAGGGATCGAGCCGCAGGGTTCGGGGGAGCTTGAGCGTCACAACCGGACTCCGCCGGTCTTCGGATCGCGCCAGTCCGGCGCCTCCAGGCTCGCGCGCAGCGGGAGGTGCTCGACCCGCCCGTCGGGCCAGGTCAGCCTCCCGTCGCCCTCAGGCTCGATCGCGGCTCGCACACCGGATTGCCGCGGCAGATGGGCGAGGTAGAGCGCCGCGACATGGCCGAAGCCGTCCTCGCGCCAGATCTCGAAGGTCTTGGTCAGGTGACGCGCGAAGCTCTCGACCAGGGGCGCGCCCAGGTCCGTGCCGAACCCTTCCTCCTCCAGGGCAGTGGAATCCGGCGTGTGCCCCGGGTCGCCCGCCGCCAGCTTCGAGGCGAGCAGCATCCCCGAGAAGACCAGCCAGTCCGGCTCCTCGTCCTCCCGGCACGCTTCAGGCCACCCGAGGCGCCCCCCTCCGAGGCGCGCGCCGTTGAACAGCAGCGTCCCGGGCCATTCGAACGTCACCGGGATCTCCGGCGGCCCGAAGACGCCGACGGCATTCGCCAGGGCGACCATCCCGGCGAAATGCGCGCGGCGCGCGGTGGCGAGCGGCTCGTCCGGGGCGAGCACCACGGCGAGGTCGATCAGGTCGTCGCGCCGGCTCAGGACGAGCGTCGCCGCCTCCGCCTCGCCCGACGCGGCGAGCCGGCAGGCTTCCGCGTGCGCGTCGGAATGCGGCTCCGCTGCGCGCTCGCTGAAACCGGGGGGCAGGACCAGCCTGGACGGGCCGGCATCGACAAGGACGGTCATGGAGCGGCTTTGGCGAGGGGCCGATGAGAGTGCGGGCCAGGGTTGCGACCTGCGCCCGCATGCCGGATCGTTGTTTCGAATGGTTCGAGTATAAGGGACCGGCCCCGCCGCGCGAAGGGGCTTTCCATTCGCAGTTTTATTCGGGTCCGATCTTGTCCGACCGCCTCGTACTCGCCTGCTCCTGCGAGCGGACGATGTCCCTCGATACCGCCGCCATGGGCCAGGCCTGCGGCGGCGAGCTTCGCACCGCCGACCAGCTCTGCGGCCGCGAACTCGACCGCTTCCGGGAGGCCCTGGCCACCGGGCGGCCCGTCACCGTGTCCTGCACGCTGCAGGCGCCGCTGTTCGACGAGGTGGCCGAGGAGGCGGGCGCGGAGGAGCGGGTCGCCTATGCCAAGATCCGGGAGACCGCCGGCTGGTCGTCCGACGCCGCTTCGGCCGGACCGAAGATGGCCGCGCTGCTCGCGGCGGCGGCGGAGCCGCTACCCGATGCCGCCACCGTCTCCCTGGAAAGCCGCGGCGTGGCCCTGATCTACGGGCGCGACGAGGTGGCCCTCGAGGCCGGCCGGCGCCTCGCCGAGCATCTGGACATCACCGTCCTGCTGACCCGCCCCCGCGAGATCCCGCCGCTTCACCGCAACGCCTTCCCGGTCCTGCAGGGCACGATCCGGACCGCGAAAGGGTACCTCGGAGCGTTCGAGCTCGGCATCGACGATTACGCCCTCCCGGCCCCGTCCTCGCGCACGCACCTCGTCTTCGGCGCGCCGCGAAACGGCGCCGTATCGACCTGCGATCTCGTCATCGACCTCTCGGCCGGCGCGCCGCTGTTTCCGGCACACGCAGTGCGGAGCGGTTATCTGCGCGCGGACCCGGGCGATCCGGCCGCCGTCGAGCGCGTGCTGGCGGACGCGTCCCATCTGGTCGGCACGTTCGACAAGCCGCGCTTCATCGACTTCCACGGCGAGTTGTGCGCGCACAGCCGCTCCCGCATCACGGGCTGCACGCGCTGCCTCGAAATCTGCCCGACCGGCGCGATCGCGCCCGCGGGCGACACCGTGAACATCGACCCCTACGTCTGCGCGGGATGCGGCTCTTGTGCCGCGGTCTGCCCGACAGGGGCCGCCGCCTACACGCTGCCGACCTCCGACGCGCTGATGCGCCGGCTGCGCAGCCTGATGCGCGCCTACCGGGCGGCGGGCGGACAGAACGGCCTCGTCCTATTCCACGACGGTGACCACGGCGAACCCCTCGTCGACGCGCTCGGCCGCTATGGCAACGGCCTTCCCGCACACGTGCTGCCGGTGCAGGTCAACGAGGTGACGCAGATCGGGCCCGAAGTGATCGCGGCCCTGTTTGCCTACGGCGCGGCCGGAATCCGGGTCCTGGTCCGGGCCCGTGCCAAGCACGACCTCGAACCCCTGTACCGAACCCTGACCCTCGGGGAGACGCTGGCGCAGGCGCTGGGCTACGGTGCGGAAGGCGGCGGGCGCGTGGTGGAAACCATCGAGACCGATGATCCGGATCTTCTGGGCGCCGCCCTCCGGCAGGCCACGCCGGGGCGGCAGGCCGCGGTGCCGGCCGGTCTGCTGTTCCTGGGGAACAAGCGCGAGGTGCTGCGCCACGCCTTCCGCGACATGCACGGCGCCGCACCAACACCCGTGAGCCGGGTTCCGCTCGCGGCCGGCGCCCCCTTCGGCGGCCTCGATTTCCGGGTCGCGGACTGCACCCTGTGCCTGGCCTGCGTCAGCGCCTGTCCGACCCACGCGCTCTCCGACAGTGCCGAGCAGCCGCTTCTCGGTTTCGAGGAGAGCCTCTGCGTGCAGTGCGGCCTCTGCGCCGCGACCTGCCCCGAGGACGTCATCGCCTTGCGCCCGCAGGTGGATTTCGAGGCCTGGGCGGCGCCCCGTCGGGTCGTCAAGGAGGAAGAGCCGTTCTGCTGCACGCAGTGCGCCAAGCCCTTCGGCACGCGCTCGACGATCGAGCGCATCGTCGAGCGGCTGCGCGAGCGGCACTGGATGTTCAGCGGGGCGGACGGCGAGGCGCGCCTGCAAGCGCTGACGATGTGCGAGGATTGCCGGGTCGAAGTCGCGGTGAACCAGGGCTTCGATCCGCACGCGGCGCCGGAACGCGACAAGCCCCGTACGACCGAGGATTACCTGCGCGAACGCGCGAGCGGCTGACGGGCGCCTCAGTGGCGCGCGGTGGCGCGTTCGAGAAATTCGATCAGCGCCGCGCGGTCCGCTTCGCTGCCGATCGTCTGCTCGGGCATCTTCGTCCCGGGCGTGTAGCGGGCGGGACCGATCTCGAAGAGCCGCGACACGGTCTCGGGTGTCCAGACGAGGTCCATCCGCTTCAGGGAGTCCGAGTACCGGTAACCGGGCACGCTGGCGATCCGGCGGCCGAACAGGCCGGCCAGCGTCGGCCCGGCCCGCTCGCCCTCGTCGGACGTCAGGGCGTGGCATGCGACGCACGCCCCGAACACCTCGGCGCCCCGGCCGCCCTGCCGGACAGCGAGGGGATCCGCCGGGCGCCGCATGATCAGCGCGCCGATCGGTGCGCCGCTCTTCGCGTCCCAGCGCCGGACGAGGCGGTCGCCGCCGCCCGTGACGAGCTCGGCCCCGTCCGGACGCCACGCGAGCGACCAGACCGGCAGGCCGGGTCCCACGAGCCGCAGCTGGACTTGGCCGGTCGCCCGGTCGACCACCGCGATGGTCCCGCCCGCCGTCGCAGCAGCCACCCTGGCTCCGTCCGGAGACAGGGCCAGGGCGATCACCGGGTTCGGGCCGAGCTCGGCAGCGGCCCGGACCGTGCCATCGGCCCGGACGAAGCGGAGGATCGCATCGGCGCCGGCGGCCGCGATCTCGCCGTCCGCCGCGACCGCGACGGCGTTGAGGCCCGTGGGTGCGGTGGCGAGAACCCGGGGCGCGCCCTCCGGGGGCCAGATCCGCACCGTCCCGTCGGCACCGGCCGTGACCGGCGCGCCGCCCGGCAGGAAGGCCACCGCGTTCACCGGCCCGCGCTGCGGATCGAGCAGCCGGCTGTCCCCTCCGGCGAGCGGCCAGATCCGCGCCGTGCCGTCCCAGGAGGCGGAGGCGAGCGACAGGCCGTCCGGCGAGACCGCGAGCGCGACGATCGGGCCCGTATGGCCCTCAAGCACCCGTTCCGGCTCCGCGCGCCCCAGGCGCCACAGGGCGATCCGCCCGTCCTCGGAGGCCGTGGCGAAGCGGCCGTCCGCAAGCGCGGCGACCGCGTTCACCGCGCCGTCGTGGTAGCGCAGCACGCCGAGCGCGGCACCGGTCTCGATGCTCCACACGATGGCGGATTGGTCGAAGCCGCCCGAGATTGCGAGGCGACCGTCGGCGGTCACGGCGAGCGCCCGGACCGGGCCGCCGTGGCCGCGCATCTGCGCGCGCGACGGGGCGCCGCAGAGCAGCAGGAGGGCGATCACGCCTAGGATCCGCGCAAAGCTGGTCATCGAGGCTCGGCTCTGAAGGGGCCGCCCACCATAGCGGAGCGCCGACCGGCCTGTCGCGCGGCGGCTCCGGCAGTCGTCGATCGCCTTCTGGGCGTGGATACAGCGCGCGGCGTTGCCGGGGCACCGCACAGCTCGAGGCTTGATCATTACCCCGGGAAGACACATCGCTCCGGCGATGGTCCGAACCGCCTCCGCGGCCCTGCTGCCGCTCCGGGACGCGCCGCCCCTGCTGTGTGTCGCCGGTGCGCCCGTGACGCGCGGATCGGGGATCAGCGGGGCGGCGGGCCGGACTGACGTCGACGCGCGATGTACCAGAGGGCCAGGACCACGACGGCCACGACCAGGCTCAGCCAGACCCAGTTGAAGTCGATCGCCGCGGCCGTGGCTGCTCCCGAGCTGGATTGCGCGGGGCCCGTCTCCGAGATCGGGGGCGCCGGGTGGGTCTGCTGTGCCAGCGCGGCCTGAAGGCTCGAAGCCCAGATCAGGCCGGTGAGAACGGCGCTTCGCATGACTCTCTCCCGGGTGAGGCGTGGACGCTAGAGGCGGGACTTCCCGGAGCGGAACGCCGGCGCTGCTTCCAGTTGCGCCCGCGTCAGGCGGACTTCGGCGCGCCAGGGCTTCTCGCCGACGAGGACCGTCGCCGGCGTGCCGCTGGGTCGCTCGGCCGCCACGGAGCCGGTCGCTTCGGTCACGCGCCCGCTATGCTGGTTCTGAACCGCACCGAGGGTATCGCGGGTGGTCCGCGCACCCGGCATCGTGTCCGGCCCCGCCCGCGCGGCCGCCTCGGCGCCGGGCGCGGTCTCGGGCGTCACGATCGAGCTCGGGCCACTTGTCAGCGACACATCGCTGAAGTTCCAGGCGATCTGGTCGAACGGGAGCGCCACGGATTTCTCGCCCAGTCCCAGGAATCCGCCGACCCCGATGATGACGGCTCGAACCTGACCACCACCGTCGACCAACACGTCCTCGATCTTTCCAACCCCCACGTGATCCATTCCAATCACCGGAACCCCGATCATCTGCGAGGCCGATATGGTTCCGGGCTCGGGGCCTTCGATGAACCGAGCCGCGGGGGCATCCGACTGCGCGGACGGCGATGCCGCCGCAGGCAGCGCGGCGGTGACGAGGAGGACACCCAGCATCCTGGCTTTGAGAAGGGCACCGCGCATCCCAGGCTCTCTGAACTCGTGCCAAAACAGACACGACGAGAACAATGGACTGTGCCCTTGGGTTCATCGACGGTGCGGCCGGCGGTCCGGCGATCGTGCCGACCGCGCTCAGAGCCTTCGGAAGGCCTGCGGTGACGAACGCCCGCTACCGCTTGCTCGAAGCCCAGGACCTGATCACCAGCCCGTTACCGGACGCATGACCGAGGGCAGCCGGCCTAACCCGGGGTGTCATCGATCGAGCGGCGCTCCTGTGGGATCAGGGCGCTGCGTTCCGGCTGTCTGGCAACCTTTCTGATCGGTTGAATGTAGCTTTGCGACACGGTCAGGCCGTCCACAGTGATGCCCCATCGGCGCGTGCCATCTGCAGACCGATCAGGAAGAGGCGCGATCAGGCCACGGCGGGAGAGAGCTTTACACTGGTAATCTTCAAGGCCGTACTGCCGAGGCCCCCGGGAGAGGAGCTTGAGTCGATAACGCGCGCTCACGGTGAGATGTAATCGTTCCGCTGCCACGACGGCATTCCCTCTTCCGGACGCAACTCTTCGGATGCGCTTGTTGGTCAGGATGCCTGATTGCTCGCAGCTTTGTCGACCTTGATCAGCCACTTAACTCGCAAACACATATCGCGAAAATGCACAAGGAAGCGTCGATCTTCCAACTGCCTCACGCCTGTACGAGAACGACCGCTTCTCCGACGGTCCATCCACGCTGAAATAAGCCTGACCAGATCAGCTCGGATGATGTCGGGAAAACGTGTCGGGCTTTCCGCGGGCAAACGCTCGGTCAGTTGATATGTCTGCTTCAAGCCATTGCTTGCCTGAAACCAGACAGGCCGTTTTCGGCCAGCCTACGTCACGCCGGATCGCCATCGAGTACAGAACCGGACCTTCGCTTTTGCGCCCATCCCGGCCATTCAGCTGGCTTTGAAGACGTCCCGTAAGCGGACGCTACCAGTTGCGATCGGCCATGCGCATACCCGACACGGCGCTGTCGGGATGGAGGACGAACCGGAAAGCCGATGTTTGTCGGCCATTGATGCGCCGCCCGCTCGTCGATCCGATTTCGCCCCCCGTTCCTCAGGACAATATCGAGGCGGGACGAGGCTCTGCCGTCATGAACAGGCGTTCTCGACCTTCGCGAAGATGGTCGTTTCGAGGGCGATGTGATTGTTCATCGCCTTCGGCTGCGAACACCCTTCGACGGCATGGAAGACCGCGTGGATCTCTTCGGCCGTTTTCTCGTCGGCGCGGACGAGACGCCCGGTCCAGGCCGTGATTTCCTGTGGCGACGACGTGCTGGTCACGAAGCCGATGATGTCGCCCTCGGCCGTGCCGACGAGGATGCGGCTTCGATGCGTCTGCGCAAAGCCGGGATTGGCGGCGGTGTAGGTCCCGGAGACGGCCTCGCCCATCTGGAGGAGGCGAAGTTCCGCGCCTGCTTGGCTCCGCCAGACACCATCGAACATCGTTGCCCAAGCCCGCCGACCGAGCGGCCGTTCGCACGGCCAATAACAAGCGATATAGCAGATTTGATATAACGGAAGCGCGGGCTCGGCAATGCTCGGGCGCGGTTCGTGTCTGATGAGGCCCGGAGTGCGGCCTCGCTACCAAAGGGCTTCGTGCGGATGGAACCGCACGATGTCGCCCGGCACGACCTCGATCCGGTCCTCCTCCAGTTCCACCAGGCCGTCGGTTTCGGTGAGCGATGACAGCATGCCCGCGCCGTCGCGCTGGAACTTCCGGGCTTCCCAGGTGCCGTCGGCGTCCCGGGCGAGGCTGGCCCTGACGAACTCCCTGCGGCCCGCGCGCTTCCGATAGGAGAAGGCCGCCCTGACGGTGAACCCACACGGCGGCGCGTAAGCCTCGCCGGCGAGCCGGGCGAGGAGCGGCCGCACGACGAACACCAAGGTGACGTAGACAGCCACCGGGTTGCCCGGCAGGCCCAGGAACGGCTTGCCGTCGATCATGCCCATCGCGACCGGCCGTCCCGGCTTGATCCCCAGCCTCCAGAACACGAGGCGTCCGATGGTCTCGACGGCGGTCTTCACGTGATCCTCGTCGCCGGTCGACACGCCGCCCGAAGTCAGGATCACGTCATGCTCGGCGGCCGCCGCCGAGAGCCTCGCCGCGAGTGCCGCCGGGTCGTCACGGATGACGCCGAGGTCACGCGCCGCGACGCCCATCCGCCGGAGAAGAGCAAGCAGCAGATTGCGGTTCGAGTCGTAGATCGCACCTGGCCTCAAGGGCGCCCCCGGCTCGACGAGCTCGTCGCCCGTCGAGAACACGCCGACCCGCAGGGTGCGGCGGACCTTCAGCGTGCGCAGGCCGACCGCGGTCGCCAGAGCCAAGTCCTGCGGCCGGAGACGCCGGCCGGCCGCGATGATCGACGAGCCCTTCGCCGCATCCTCGCCGGCGTCGCGGCTGTTGGCGCCGCGCTTCAGCCCGAGCGGCAAGGACACCCGGCCGTCGGGCAGGACGTGGACGTCCTCCTGCATGAAGACGGTGTCGGCCTCCGCCGGCATCGGGGCTCCGGTGAAGATCCGGACGGCCGAGCCCGCCACCGACACGCCTTCGGACGAGTCGCCGGCCGCGACGACCGCGCCGACCGGCAGAACCGTCGCATCGGAGGCGCGCAGATCCGCGAAACGGACCGCGTAGCCATCGACGGCCGAGTTGGGGAACGGCGGGACGTCGATGGGCGCGACGCAATCCTCGGCCAGGATGCGTCCGTCGGCGTCCAAGACGGGAAGGTCCTCGGTGCCGACGACCGCTACGAGCCGCTCGCCGAACAGCGCGTGCGCGTCCTCGATGGTCATCAGGGGGCCGCCGAACGCGAAGCAGTCGTCGCTGAGCTGGGCCATGCGGCTAGAGCCTCCTGAGGACGTCTTCGAAGGGAGCGGCCACGTCGAGCATCAGCCCCGTCACCGCCTCCGTGTCGTTCAAATCTACGACGGGAATGCCTGATGCCGGAAATGCGACGTCGCTCACGATGCCCACGATGGTGGTGTCCAGAGGATGGATGGGCGGGCGGCCGTTGTCGGCGCGATGGACCTCGATCTTGGGGATCGGCTCCCGCTTGTACCCTTCCACGACAATGAGGTCGCAGGGGCTGATCCGCCGCAGGAGCTGAGCTAGGGTCGCTTCTTCCTCATCCCCCAGCTCGTGAACTTGGGCCCACCGGCGGCCCGACGAGACCAGGACTTCACTCGCCCCCGCCTTGCGGTGCTCGTAGGAGTCCTTCCCGGGCCAGTCCGTGTCGAAGTCGTGGTGGGCGTGCTTGAGGGTCGCCACCTTCACCCCGCGGGCGACGAGCACAGGGATGGCCCGAACCAGCAGGCTGGTCTTGCCAGCCCCGCTCCACCCGGCAAGTCCGATTACGCGCATGCCGGACACCGCTGACCGCCTCCCTCGTGACGTTTCCACTGCCCCGCTCGACGGCTCAGGGCAAGCATCAGCCACGCCGCCGGGACGCGTGACTGCGGCCCCGCGCAAATTGAAACGCCTTCAAAAACGATATAACACCTGCGCTATAACGGCTGCCATTTGGTATGCCACGAGCGAACGCCACGCCAACGGACCCGAACGGGCACGCCATGCACGACTTCAACCTTCCCTCGATCGCGCAGGCATGAGCATGGGCCACGCATCCCCTGCGGCGGACTGGGCCGACATCGTGACGGACGCCTACTGCGCCGACGCGAAACCGCCGCTCACGCAGGAGCTCGCCGGCCGTGTCCGCGACGCGCTCGCGAAAGCGGTCGCTTCCCCGGCCGGAGACGCCCAGAATACCCTGATGGACCGCCTGAACGGCGCCCTCGACGCGTTCGAGACCGAGCTCCGCTCCGTCGTTGGGCCCAGGATCACGTCCCTGGACGAGGCGACGGGAGCCGTCGCGATGAAACATCGGTCCGAGGCCGGCCAGCCGCTCCGGGCCTTCGGCGGCCAGTAAGCCCAGACCGGACCTCAGGACGCAGCGACCACCCGCCCCAGCAGTTGGACATCAGATACCGCATGAGTGAGGCACCGGGGACAGTCAGGACCTTCTCGCATCCCGGTCGGGGGCGGAACAAGGCGCGCAGCGTACCCAAGGGGCGCCAGGTCGAGCCGCGGGCGAAGGTCGAGATCGAGGAGCTTCTCGGCTCCCGCTCGCGCCAGCGCGACCTGCTCATCGAGCACCTCCACCTGATCCAGGACACCTACGGCCAGATCAGCGCCGAGCACTTGGCGGCGCTGGCCGACGAGATGGCCCTGGCCTTCGCTGAGGTGTTCGAGACCGCGACCTTCTACGCGCATTTCGACGTCGTGAAGGAGGGTGAGGCCTCCATCCCGAGGCTGACCGTCCGGGTCTGCGACAGCATCACCTGCGCGATGTTCGGCGCCGAGGAGTTGCTGGAGACGCTCCAGCGGGAACTCGCCTCCGACGCCGTCCGCGTCGTGCGCGCGCCCTGCGTGGGCCTGTGCGACCACGCGCCCGCCGTCGAGGTCGGGCACAACTTCCTGCACAAGGCCGACCTCGCGTCCGTGAAGGCCGCGGTGGAAGCTGGCGACACACACGCCCACGTCCCGGACTACGTCGACTACGACGCCTATCGGGCCGCCGGCGGCTACGCGACCCTCGACCGGCTCCGCAGCGGGGACCTTCCGGTCGACGACATCCTGAAGGTGCTCGACGACGGCGGCCTGCGCGGCCTCGGCGGCGCGGGCTTCCCGACGGGGCGCAAGTGGCGCTCGGTGCGCGGCGAGCCCGGGCCCCGGCTGATGGCGGTCAACGGGGACGAGGGCGAGCCCGGCACCTTCAAGGACCAGCTCTACCTCAACACCGACCCGCACCGCTTCCTCGAAGGCATGCTGATCGGCGCCCACGTCGTCGAGGCGCCGGAGGTCTACATCTACCTGCGGGACGAATACCCCATCTCCCGCGAGATCCTGACGCGCGAGATCGCGAAGCTCCCCGCGGGCGGCCCGCGCATCCACCTGCGCCGCGGCGCCGGCGCCTATATCTGCGGCGAGGAATCCTCGCTGATCGAGTCCCTCGAGGGGAAGCGCGGGCTGCCGCGGCACAAGCCGCCGTTCCCGTTCCAGGTCGGCCTGTTCAACCGTCCGACGCTGATCAACAACATCGAGACGCTGTTCTGGGTCCGCGACCTGATCGAGCGGGGCGGCGGTTGGTGGAAGAGCCACGGCCGCAACAACCGCGTCGGCCTGCGCTCCTACTCGGTCTCGGGGCGCGTGAAGGAACCGGGGGTGAAGCTCGCCCCGGCCGGCCTCACCATCCAGGAACTCATCGACGAGTATTGCGGCGGCATGGCGGACGGCCACACCTTCGCGGCCTACCTGCCGGGCGGCGCGTCGGGCGGCATCCTGCCGGCGTCGATGAACGACATCCCGCTCGATTTCGGCACGCTGGAGAAGTACGGCTGCTTCATCGGGTCCGCCGCCGTCGTGATCCTGTCGGACCGGGACGATGTGCGCGGCGCCGCGTTGAACCTGATGCGGTTCTTCGAGGACGAGAGCTGCGGGCAATGCACCCCCTGCCGTTCGGGGACTCAGAAAGCCCGCATCCTGATGGAGCAGGGCGTCTGGGACACCGAGCTCCTGGGCGAGCTGTCCCAGTGCATGCGGGACGCCTCGATCTGCGGCCTCGGCCAGGCCGCCTCGAACCCGCTCAGCAGCGTCATCAAGTATTTCCCCGACCTGTTCCCCGCCCCGCGCGCCGCGGCTGCCGAGTGAGGCACCCGATGGCGCCGGCGAACCCTACCCCGATGTCCGAGCCAGGAGCGGCCGCATGAGCAACGCCCCCGAACAGCACGGCGACAAGACCGAGAAGTCCGAGATCCGGGCCGACGGGCTGCAGGATGCGGGCGGCCCCGCGCGGGGTCCGAAGCCGGAGGCCGGCGGCTCCTACTCGGAAGGAGCGAAGGCGGGCGGCCAGGCGGCACCGGAGCCGTCGGGACTGCACGATCTGAAGGAGCGGCCGACCGCACCCCCGACCATCATGTTCGAGCTCGACGGACAGCAGGTCGAGGCCGGCCCCGGCGAGACGATCTGGGCCGTCGCCAAGCGCCTCGGCACCCACATCCCGCACCTCTGCCACAAGCCCGAGCCCGGTTACCGTCCGGACGGCAATTGCCGCGCCTGCATGGTCGAGATCGAGGGCGAGCGCGTGCTGGCCGCCTCGTGCAAGCGCACGCCGGCCGTGGGCATGAAGGTCAAGACCGCGACCGAGCGCGCCACCAAGGCCCGCGCCATGGTGCTCGAGCTGCTCGTGGCCGACCAGCCCGAGCGCGAGACCTCGCACGACCCGACATCGCACTTCTGGGTGCAGGCCGACTTCCTCGACGTATCCGAGAGCCGCTTTCCCGCGGCCGAGCGCTGGACCGGCGACTTCAGCCACCCGGCCATGAGCGTCAATCTCGACGCCTGCATCCAGTGCAACCTCTGCGTCCGCGCCTGCCGCGAGGTCCAGGTCAACGACGTCATCGGCATGGCCTACCGCTCGGCCGGCGCCAAGGTCGTGTTCGACTTCGACGACCCGATGGGCGGCTCGACCTGCGTGGCCTGCGGCGAGTGCGTCCAGGCCTGTCCGACCGGCGCGCTGATGCCGTCCGCCTACCTCGACGCCGAGCACAAGACCCGGACGGTCTATCCCGACCGCGAGGTGACCTCGCTGTGCCCCTATTGCGGCGTCGGCTGCCAAGTCTCCTACAAGGTGAAGGACGAGAAGATCGTCTACGCCGAGGGCGTGAACGGCCCGGCCAACCACAACCGGCTCTGCGTGAAGGGGCGCTTCGGCTTCGACTACGTGCACCACCCCCACCGCCTGACGGCGCCGCTGATCCGCCTGGACAACGTCCCGAAGGACGCCAACGACCAGGTCGACCCGGCCAACCCGTGGACGCACTTCCGCGAGGCGACCTGGGAGGAGGCGCTCGATCGCGCCGCCGGCGGCCTCAAGACGGTCCGCGACACGCACGGTAGCAAGGCGCTCGCGGGCTTCGGCTCAGCCAAAGGCTCGAACGAGGAGGCTTACCTCTTCCAGAAGCTCGTCCGGCTCGGGTTCGGCTCGAACAACGTCGACCACTGCACCCGGCTGTGCCACGCCTCGTCGGTGGCCGCCCTCATGGAAGGCCTGAACTCGGGCGCCGTGTCGGCGCCGTTCTCGGCGGCGCTCGACGCCGAGGTCATCATCGTGATCGGCGCCAACCCGACCGTGAACCACCCGGTCGCGGCGACATTCCTCAAGAACGCCGTGAAGCAGCGCGGCGCCAAGCTGATCGTCATGGACCCGCGCCGGCAGGTGCTGTCGCGGCACGCCTACAAGCACCTCGCGTTCAAGCCCGGCTCGGACGTGGCGATGCTCAACGCGATGCTCAACGTGATCATCGAGGAGCGGCTCTACGACGAGCAGTACATCGCCGGCTACACCGAGAACTTCGAGGCGCTGAAGGAGAAGATCGTCGAGTTCACGCCGGAGAAGATGGCCTCGGTCTGCGGCATCGACGCGGAGACGCTGCGCGAGGTCGCCCGGCTCTACGCCCGCGCCAAGTCGTCGATCATCTTCTGGGGCATGGGCATCAGCCAGCACGTCCACGGCACGGACAACTCGCGCTGTCTGATCGCGCTCGCCCTTGTCACCGGGCAGATCGGGCGTCCCGGCACCGGCCTGCATCCGCTGCGCGGCCAGAACAACGTCCAGGGCGCGTCCGACGCCGGCCTGATCCCGATGGTCTATCCGGACTACCAGTCGGTCGAGAAGGCCGCGGTGCGGGAGATGTTCGAGGAGTTCTGGGGTCAGAAGCTCGACCCGGAGAGGGGCCTCACCGTCGTGGAGATCATGCGCGCGATCCACGCCGGCGAGATCAAGGGCATGTTCGTCGAGGGCGAGAACCCGGCGATGTCGGACCCGGACCTGAACCATGCCCGGCACGCCCTAGCGATGCTCGACCACCTCGTCGTGCAGGACCTGTTCCTGACGGAGACTGCCTTCCACGCCGACGTGGTGCTGCCGGCCTCCGCCTTCGCCGAGAAGGCCGGCACCTTCACCAACACCGACCGTCGCGTGCAGATCTCGCAGCCGGTGGTGTCGCCGCCGGGCGACGCGCGGCAGGATTGGTGGATCATCCAGGAACTGGGGAAGCGCCTCGGCCTGCCCTGGAACTACGGCGGGCCGGCCGACATCTTCCGCGAGATGGCCATGGTGATGCCGTCGTTCAACAACATTACCTGGGAGCGCCTGGAGCGCGAGGGCGCCGTGACCTACCCGGTCGACGCGCCGGACAAGCCCGGCAACGAGATCATCTTCTACGCCGGCTTCCCCACGGAGAGCGGGCGCGCGAAGATCGTCCCGGCCGCCGTGGTGCCCCCGGACGAGCTGCCGGACGAGGACTACCCGATGGTCCTGTCGACCGGCCGCGTGCTGGAGCACTGGCACACCGGGTCGATGACCCGGCGCGCCGGCGTCCTCGACGCGCTGGAGCCCGAGGCGGTCGCCTTCATGGCCCCGAAGGAGCTCTATCGGCTCGGGCTGGAGCCCGGCGACACGATGAAGCTGGAGACGCGCCGCGGCGCCGTCCACCTGAAGGTGCGCTCCGACCGCGACGTGCCGGTCGGCATGATCTTCATGCCGTTCTGCTACGCCGAGGCCGCGGCCAACCTGCTGACGAACCCGGCGCTGGACCCGATGGGCAAGATCCCCGAGTTCAAGTTCTGCGCGGCCCGGGCCTCCGCCGTCCACGCGACGCCCATGGCCGCCGAGTAGGCGGCGAGACCTCCGGCGGCGCGCCCAGGCGTGCCGCCGGACCTTGACGGCGGTCATCAGGACGATCTGGCGGGCAGCGCCGGGCCCAGCAGGCTTGCCGGCACCGAGCCGAGGGCAACCGGGCCGACGCACACCCTCGAGAATCTGCTCCCGATGGATGCGCGCCTCCAGGCGCCGTCCTCGCTCCTAGGAATCGGGCTTCATCAGCGAAGCGAGAAGGTCGAGTTCACCCGCCACGGCCTCCGAGGCGAGCCGCTCCATGCGCAGGTAACTCTCGAGGATGGCGTTGCCCGTGCTCGTGAGGGTCGCACCTCCGCCTCTGCGTCCCCCCTTGCTCGCGGAGACGAGCGGCTCCTGGAACGCCTTATTCAGCGTATCGATGAGGTACCAGGCTCGCTTGTAGCTCATGCCCATCCGACGCCCTGCGGCGGCGATGGAGCCGGTGTCGCGGATGCCGCTCAGAAGGGCGACCTTGCCCGGTCCCAGCAAGGTGTCCGAGCCGAGCTCGATCCGCAAACTGATGCTCGTGTCCTCGCCCAACGCACACCGCCGCTTCGCTGGAGGGCCCAACGCCTCGCAGGCGTCCCTACGCGAAACGGCCTCGTCGATCATCCCGGCGGGCGACAGGATCGTCCGTTTCGTTCCATCGAGGTGGTACCACCGCATCGCGGGTCGGGGACATGCCGCCTGCGACCAGGCCGGCGGGCCATGCACGCGTCACGCGGTTTCTGCGGCGGGCGAGAAGCCCAGATCGCGCAGCGCCGCGGCCGTCTCGGGCTCGCCGAGCAGTCTCAGGAAGGCCGCGAGCGCCGGCATCCCCTGGGAGTCCTCGCGATATGCCAGGTCGTAAGCCTCTTCCGTCAGCGGACGGAAGCCCAGCCCGTAGGCGTCCGCGACGCTTGCTATGGCCACGCCCCAGTCCGCCCTGCCTTGCGAGACCGCCGCGGCGACGGCGTTGTGCGAGCGCGGCTGGTTCCAGAACCCGGCCGGCCGGGCACCGTTCAGCAGCCCGTCGACGAGAAGGCGCGTGCCCGATCCGGCGTTGCGGTTGACCATAACGGCGTCGGGGTCGGCGAGCGCGGCGGCGACCGCGTCCGCGGCGTCCCGACCTTCGAACCTGACGTCGCCGCGGCGAAACACGACGCCCTGGAGGCGGCGCCAGCCGGGTGCGAGGGACATCCCCTCGGCGAGGAACGGGGCATTGTACCGGCCCGTCTCGGGATCGAAGAGGTGCATGGCGGCGACATCGCATTCGCCGCGCCGCAGGGCGGCGAGGCCGCCGGCCGACCCGACCCAGATGGTGCGGGCGCGGTAGCCGCGCTCGGCGAGCAGGCCGACCACCCGGTCCAGACCGATGCAATGGCTGCCGACGATCGTCAGGTCGGGCGCCCGAACGCCGGCGCCCAGGCGGACCACGGAGACGCCCTCTCCGGCTTCAATGCCCGCGCGCGCGGCTGGAACCGCGAAGAACCCGTCCGCCTGCGAGAAGGCGGTGACCGAACCCGAGCCCTTCGGCAGCGGCAGGGCCATCGTCCCCTCGGGACCGAGGGCGAGCGAGGTCATTACGAACTCGGTGCGACCGAGCTCGGAGGGCACCCGCTGGGACACGCGCGCCTCGATCGTCTCGTCCTCCCGCGGCGGCAGCCCGGCGAGCGCCCGCACGAACGGAACGACGAAGTCGTGGAAGGTGAACATCGCGGAGGTGGGGAACCCCGGCAGGACGATGATCGGCTTTCCCTGAACCACCGCCACGCAGAGTGGCTTCCCGGGCTTCAGGGCCACGCCGTGGAACAGGATCCCCGGCTCGCCGAGGCGGGACAGCACCCGGTGCGAGACGTCGCCGGCGCCTTTGGAGGTGCCTCCCGACAGCACGACGAGGTCGCTGTCCCGCAGGGCTGATTGGAGGGCTCGCTCAAGGACGTCAGCATCGTCCCGCACAATCCCGAGCCGAACCGGTTCCCCGCCGTTTTCGGTCACCGCGGCCGCGATGATCGCGCCGTTCGAGTCGTAGATCGCGCCTTCAGGCAGGGGCTCGCCCGGTGCGACCAGCTCGTCCCCCGTGGAAAGGACCGCGACGCGCGGGCGGCTGGTGACGTCAACGGCCGCCAGACCGCACGCCGCCAGCATGCCAATTTCGCGGGCGGTGATCCGCGTTCCCTTGCGCAGCACCGTCTCGCCGCGTGCCATGTCGGCCCCGGCATATCCCACGAATTGCGCCGGCCGAACCGCGGTGAGAACATCGACGGCGAGGCTTCGGGCGTCGAACTCCGAGTGCTCGATCATCACCACCGCGTCGGCACCGCGAGGGATCATGCCGCCTGTGGAGATCGGCGTCGCCGTTCCGGGCTGGACGACGACGGTCGGCGCGACGCCGCAGGCCAGGATTTCGCGGTTCAGCGTGAGACGCCGCGGGCTCGCCGGCCCGGCCCCTTCCGTGTCGGTCGCGCGCAGGGCGAAACCGTCGACCAGGGAACGGTCGAAGGGCGGAACGTCCATCGGAGAGGCGACGTCGCGGGCAAGCACGCGCCCGAGCGCTTCTTCCAAGGGCACCGTCTCGGAAGGCAAGAGCGTGTGCGGAACCGCCGCCCGGAACTTGGTGAGCGCATCGTCCCGGCTCATTACCCTGAGAAATTGCTCCTGGCTTGAGGCCGCGGCGAGGCGCTCGGCGAAATCCGCCGCCTCGTCACGGTCTGCGTCGGCGCTCACACGGCCCAAACCTTCGCCTCCTCGCCAGCCCGGAAGCCTTCGCTTTCCGGCTCGACCACGATGATGCCGTCCGCCTGTACCAACCGGCTGAGAGGAACGCCGGCTCCGCCGAGTGGCTCGACGCCATCCGACACGCTTCGGACGAAGACGACCTCAGATAACCCGATCGCCGAGACGATCTTCCGTACGAGGACATGCCGCCGGGGCGGGCGGTCCGGCGCGCCCGCGAGCCTGGCGATAAGAGGGCGGCCGAGTGCCAGGAACCCGGCGAGCGCCGCCTCGGGACGCCCGGGCACCAGAAGAACCGGCCTGCCGCCTGCGGAGCCGACGGCGGTGGTTTCACCGGGCCGCATGGCGATGCCGTGCGCGCGGACTTCTCCGGCGAGGGCGAGGGCCGCCGCGCTATGGTCCGAGCGGCCGAAACCGCTTCCCCCCACCACCAGCACCGCGTCTGCCGTGCCGCCGCGGATGGCCTCGACGATGTCCCGGACTCCCTGGGCGCGAACGGCCTCCGTCGCCCCGCCTGCCCGCGCGATCAGACGCCTCAGCAGGGGTGACACGGTATCGAGGCTGGACGCGCCCGCGGTGATGACGCGCAAGAGTGGCTGACGGACGTCGACCGCCTTCAGACCGACCGCCTCCAAGACGAGCAGGTGAAGTGGCTCGATCTGGGTGCCCGCCTCCATCAACCTCTCGTTGCCAGCGACGTCGTCGCCTGCTCCGCGCACGCCTTCCCGCGTGGCGATGTCCGCGACGACCATGCCGTCCGCAAATCCCTCCGGGGGTAAGACGGCATCGGTGCCGGAAGGCAGCGGCTGTCCCGCTTCGACCCATGGCGGTGGCCGCGCCAGGAAGATCGGCGCGTAGGCCGATGCGCCCCCCACCGAAGCGGCCTCGACCGCGAAGCCGTCTCGCATTGCAATCATGCTTACGGGCAGGGCGGAGCGCGCGATGACCGCTCCTGCGGCTATGCGTCCCAGCGCCGCTGAGAGCGTAACCGTCGCGGGGGCGACGGGAGCAGCCTCGCCGCTAAGCAGGTTCGCCGCCTCCCGAAGTGGGATCAGGGCCGAGGACGCATTTCGGATCATCGTGGCGGCGATGCGCCATCCGAGTTCGATGATCAAGGGCCGGCATCGGGAGCCCCTGTCATCCGCCGTTTCACGACATCGACGACCGGTGCTTCCAAGCCCGCTCTAGCGCTTCGCGAACCCGATGTCGGTGGCCACCGCCTTCACTCGTTCCGGCTCGAGCTCCTTCCGCTCGGAGTAGCGGTTGACCCGGCGTGCGCTGCCTTCGAGTACCAAAAGAAGTCGCGTCGGCGAGAATACGCGCGGGTCTGCCTGGAGCGCGGCACCGACCATGCCCCCATGGCGAGCAAGATTCCCCGCAAAGGGGAGGGCGTGCTCAAATCCCTGACGTCGAGCGATGGCCTCGTGGAACTTCCTGACGCGACGACAACGGTCGCCTCGAGCGATATGCTCACCGACTATCCGCACGCGCTCCCCTGGTAGGCATGACAGGTCCATTCGGCCGAACCTGCGTTTCGAGGTCGGACTCATCGGCTGATCTCGCTATCCGCCTCCTCCCATTCCTGAGGACCGGCCCGGGCGCATGATGCAGACGCTCCAGGAAATCCTATCCCGCCTGTGCAGTCTGGATCGCGACGTGCTGGCGATCGCGTGGCTGTCGCTGCGTGTCAGCCTCACGGCCGTGGGCATCGGTCTC
Organism: Methylobacterium sp. UNC378MF; assembly: GCF_900103195.1. Lineage (GTDB taxonomy): Bacteria > Pseudomonadota > Alphaproteobacteria > Rhizobiales > Beijerinckiaceae > Methylobacterium. The sequence goes on from NZ_FMWU01000022.1 coordinate 114,358, forward strand.
GTGCTCGGCATACCCCTGGGTGCGTTCGTGGCTGTCGCCCGATTTCCCGGTCGCAGCGCTGTGGTCGGCCTGCTGAACGCCTTTATGGGGCTGCCGCCGGTGCTCGTCGGCCTCGCCCTCTACCTCGTCCTCTCCCGCTCCGGTCCGCTCGGACCGCTCGGCCTGCTGTTCACCCCCGGCGCGATGATCGCGGCACAGGCGACACTCGCGACCCCGCTCGTCGCCGCCCTGACGCAGCAGGTCGTCGCAGACGCCCGGGTGCATCTTGGGGAGCAGTTGCGCTCCCTCGGGCTCTCCGCGCCGCGTCAGGCCGGCGCGATGATCTACGACGTGCGTTTCTCCCTCGTGACCGCGGCGCTCGCGGCGTTCGGCCGAGCGATCTCGGAGATCGGGGCGGTCCTCGTCGTCGGCGGGAATATCGACGGCTATACCCGCACGATGACGACGGCGATCTCGCTGGAGACTCAGAAGGGCGATCTCAGCCTCGCCCTGGCGCTCGGCCTCGTACTGATCGGCCTCGTTCTGGTGGTGAATGTCGCCGTGGCCCTGCTCCGCCGGCACGCCGCACGGGTGTATGGATGAGCGCGACGCCGGCCATCCGCCTCGAAGACGTGGCTCTGTCCCTCGACGGGCGAACGGTGCTCGACCATCTCTGCCTGGAGGTCGCCTCGGGCAGCGTCACGGCCATCATCGGCCCGAACGGAGCGGGCAAGAGCGTCACCCTGAGGGTCATCGACGGGCTCCTGCGACCCGACGGCGGAACGGTACAGGTCGACCCCCACCGGCGGGCCTTCGTGTTTCAGCGGCCGGCGCTGATCCGCGCAACCGCGGCCGCGAACGTCGCCCTGGCTCTCGGAGGCCTGCCCCGTCGCGCGCGCGCCGCACGGGTGGAGGAAGCGCTCGCCCGGGTCCGCCTCGCCGAGCGTGCACGCGATGCCGCGACGCGATTCTCCGGCGGCGAGCAGCAGCGGCTGGCGCTGGCCCGCGCCTGGGCGGTCGAACCGGACCTGCTCCTCCTCGACGAGCCGACCGCGAACCTCGACCCGGCTTCGACCGAGATCGTCGAGGGACTGGTGTCCGCGATGGCGCGAGCGGGCACCACGGTGGTGCTCGTCTCACACAATCTCGGGCAGGTGGCGCGCCTCGCCGACACCGCGATCGTGCTGGCCTCCGGCCGCGCCGTCGAGCATGGTCCAGCCCGCCAGATCCTGTTCTCGCCGCGCACCTCCGAGGCGCGGGCCTACCTCGCTGGGGAGTTGCCGTGGACCCCTTCCGTCGTCGCATCCTGACCCTGGGATTGGCCGCGCTCCTGAGCGCGGCTGGCCTCCTGCCGTCGGCTGACGCCGAACCGACCTCGATCGTCGTCGCCTCGACGACCTCGACCGAGCAGTCCGGCCTGTTCAAGCACATCCTCCCGCTCTTCCGGGAGACATCCGGGATCGACGTGAAGGTCGTCGCTCTGGGCACGGGCCAGGCGCTCGACGCAGCGCGCCGCGGCGATGCCGACGTGGTGCTGGTCCACGACCGTCCCGCCGAGGACAAGTTCCTCGCCGAGGGCTTCGCGAAGACGCGCTACGAAGTGATGTACAACGATTTCGTGCTGATCGGCCCGGCCTCCGACCCGGCCGGCGTGCGTGGCCTGGGCGTGCGTGAGGCCTTCGCCAAGCTCGCGGCCAGCAAGGCGGCGTTCGTGTCGCGCGGTGACCGCTCGGGCACCCACAGCGCCGAGCTGCGCGGCTGGAAGGAGGCGGGCGTCGATCTCGCGGCCGTGCGCGGTCCTTGGTACCGGGATGTCGGTCAGGGCATGGGCCCCGCGCTCAACGCGGCCTCAGCCCTCGGCGCCTACATCCTCGCCGACCGGGGGACGTGGCTCGCGTTCAAAAATCGCGCCGACCTGGTCATCCTGGTTCAGGGTGACCCGAGTCTGTTCAATCCCTACGGCGTGATGCTGGTGAACCCCGACAAGCACCCCGGCGTGAAGGCGAAGGAGGGGCAGGCCTTCATCGACTGGCTTGTCTCACCGGCGGGGCAGCAGGCGATCGCGGGCTACAAGGTCGGCGGCGAGCAGCTGTTCTTCCCGAGCGCCGGCGCGCTTGTGACGCGCTGACCCGGTATCCACGAGTTGGGGGCCGAACTGGCATCGGCGCGCGCTGTACCAGAAGGACAGAGGCAGCCGGCCGATCGCTCGACAGCATCACGCCCGAACGGCTGCGCAAGCGCCACTGGTAGGGGTACCGCAAGACCATGGCGACAGGAGAGAGCCGCTATGGTGAGGGCGCTTTCCTGTCCGTCCCGGGCATCTGCAAGGATGGGCGGCAGATCGCGCTGGAGTTCACCATCGTGCCGCTCAGAAACGAACAGGGGACGATGACCGGCATGGTAGCGGTGATACGGGATGTCACGATCCGCTTCACCGAACTGAAAGTGCTGAGAGAGCGTTTGGCCAAGGTCACCGAGGACCGTGCGGGTCCACCGTAGCGAGGGAGCTCATCATGGTTGGGCGTTCAACCAAGCTGCCTGAGATGTCGCCGGAATCCGCGGCTCCCGAACGCCCTGAGTTCGGCGCGTACAGCTCTCCACCCTGCTTCATGCATGAGCTCGGCCCCGAGCTCATCAGCCTGGAGGCGAAGCCTCAGCTTTCCGAATCGTGCCTCTCTGAAAAAGCCGCATCTGACTGGTCGAGCGTGCGGCAGTGGCGAAAGGAGACCCGCGCCGCTCTCATCGAGCAGCGGGCCAGCATCTCTGCCCAGGACCGCGCTGCCTGGAGTGAGCGCATCGAGCGGGCTCTCCGAGCCGCCCTACCTTCGGCATCAGTGATATTGATCGGCCTCTACTGGCCCTTCAAGGGCGAGTTCGATCCCAGACCTCTCCTGACAGAGCTGCGTAGAAGGGGAGCACGACTGGCGCTTCCGGTCGTCGTGGAGAAGGGGCGCCCTCTCCAGTTCCGAGTCTGGTCGCCGGGTGACCGCATGACCCGTGGCGTCTGGAACATACCCGTTCCCGCTGAGGGCGAGGCTGTCGATCCTGATGTTCTGATAGCGCCGCTCGTCGGCTTCGATCAGGCTGGGTACCGCCTGGGATATGGCGGCGGCTTCTATGACCGGACCATCGCGTCCAGGTCGACGAAGCCACGGGTCATTGGCGTCGGCTTTGACCTTGCGCGGCTCGCGACGATTTACCCGCAGGCGCATGACGTTCCTATGGACATCATCGTGACAGAAGAAGGTGTCTGGCCAGACCCGGATCGATCTTGATCTCGCTGCGGAGCTGGGCTGGTGTACGCGTTGGATCGTTTCTTAGCCGATGCGGTCCCGGCCTGTTCTGAAGCAGGCCTGTGCGCTCTGGTCTATAAAGCTCTACTGAGTGCTTTTGGACCGCAGCAGGTCCGCTCTTCAAACGCGAGGAGACTGTCGTGACGGATCGCGAAGCACGATGGAGTGGAGCTCACCAATGGACGAGCCTCGCCAACCCCTGAATGGATGCTGTGCCCCCGTGTGTGGTCCATAGGCGGAGGGCGTGTCCCGCCGGCGGCAGAGCCGACCTTCAGGACGTGCAGGATGCCGCTGCTCACCCGCCTGTCGTCGACCCGAGGTTTGCCTGATTGGCCGTGGGGCAGATGTGGCTCGATCCGCGCCCAGGCCTCATCCGAGAGCCAGAACAGCCGTGCCATCGCGATCCTCCTGCGCTGGAAACCCCAATTCAGGAAAAAAACGCAAACGGTGGCAATTGGTTGTATGAGTTCCCTACCGAAGCGTGGTCCCGAGTGGCCGTGTTAGGAGTACGCAGGATGACGGCAGGCCATGCCTGCCGTCGCGGTGGACCTGGATCAGGCCGGTGTGTTGTCCGGCGAGGCAGCCAAGGGAGGACCGTACGCTTCAACTCGCGAGAACGTTCCCGACCCCTCGATCGTTCTAAGCCCTGACCCCGATCGGCCTCGGGCCGCAGGCGGAGGAACCCATTGATGCCTGCATCCGCAACGACCGGGTTCTCGACGGCACGGACACCGCAGCCGGCCAAGGCAGGCCACGGCTCGAAGACGTCGTTCTGGGCGCTCACGCTCGGCTCTGTGGGCGTCGTCTACGGCGATATCGGCACCAGCCCGCTCTACGCTCTGAAAGAGTCCCTGCATGCAGCCGCCGGCGAGGGTTACGCCCCTACGCGCGAGATGGTCTTCGGTGTCGTCTCGCTGATCCTCTGGGCGCTCATCCTCATCGTGACGCTGAAGTACGTGCTCCTCGTCATGCGCGCGGACAACGACGGCGAGGGCGGCACCCCGTCCCTCGTCGCTCTCGCTCAGCGGGTGCTTGGCCACTCCGGCAGCTTCGTTATCGTGCTCGGCATGGTCGGCATCGCGCTGTTCTACGGCGACGCCATCATCACCCCGGCGATCTCGGTCCTCTCCGCCGTTGAGGGGTTGAAGCTCGTCACCCCAGCCTTCGAGCCGTACGTGCTGCCGCTCAGCCTCGTCATCCTGATCGGCCTGTTCACCGTCCAGAGCCACGGCACGGCCCGCGTTGCGACCTACTTCGGGCCGATCACGGCGTTCTGGTTCCTGGTCATGGCGCTCGGCGGCCTCGGCCATCTCGCCGATGACTTGAGCATCCTGGCGGCCTTCAATCCGGCTTACGGCGTCAGCTTCATGCTGAGCCACGGCACGGCAGGCCTGCTTGCGCTCGGTGCCGTGTTCTTGGCCGTGACCGGAGCCGAGGCGCTCTACGCCGACATGGGCCATTTCGGTCGCTCGCCGATCCGGATGGCATGGTTCGGCCTGATCCTGCCGGCGCTCGCCCTGAACTACCTGGGCCAAGGCGCGATGCTGCTGTCCCATCCCGAGCGGATCGAAAATCCGTTTTTCCTGCTCTACCCATCCTGGGCACTTCTGCCGATGGTGCTGCTCGCCACCGTGGCGACCGTGATCGCCAGTCAAGCGGTCATCACTGGCACTTTCTCGATCACGCAGCAGGCCATGCAACTCGGCCTGCTGCCGCGCATGCGCGTGCAGCGCACCTCCGAGACCGAGAAGGGGCAGATCTACATCCCGCGGGTGAACTGGTGGCTGCTCGTCGCCGTCGTGTTCCTGGTGGTGCTGTTCAAGTCGTCGAGCGCGCTGGCGGCGGCCTACGGCATCGCGGTGACCGGCGACATGGTCATCACGGCGAGCCTGCTCTTCCTCGTGGCCTGGAAGGCATGGCGCTGGTCGCCCATCCTCGCCGCCGCGGTCATCGCGCCGTTCCTGCTCATCGAGCTGGTGTTCCTGTCGGCCAACGCGCTCAAGCTGCTCCACGGCGGCTGGGTGCCGCTGACCATCGGGGCTGCCCTCGTCACGGCCATGTGGACGTGGCGGCGTGGCTCCGCCTTGATCGCCGAGGAGATCCACCGGCGGCGCGTGCCGCTCTCCGACTTCACGCGGATGGCAGAGACCGGCTCGGTCCTGCGGGCCCCGGGCACGGCCGTGTTCCTGACTGGCTCGCCAGGCGACACGCCGGGCGCCTTGATGCACAACGTGAAGCACAACCACGTGCTGCATGCACGCAACGTCATCCTGCACGTGGTCACGGAGGACCTGCCACGGGTGCCTGAGGCGGACCGCGTCACGGTCAAGCCGCTCTCGGACGTCTTCAACTGCGTGACGGTGCGCTTCGGCTTCATGGAGCTGCCCGACCTGCCCCGCGCCCTGGCCGCAGCCGGTTTCGACGCAAGCAACCTGTCCTACTTCCTGACCCGGCGGGTTCTTGTGCCCTCGCCTGAGACGGGCATGCCGGTCTGGCAGGACCGGCTCTACATTTCGATGGCCCGAGCAGCGACGGACGCCTCGCGCTACTTCCGCATCCCAGTCGACCGGGCTGTCGAGATCGGGGCCAGGATCGACATCTGACGAGGTGCACCACATGGGTGCGAGGAGGGGGGCGAAGGCCGGAATTGTTCGAAGCCATAGTCCCGCGACGGGCGCGAATACCCGGTCCTACTCAATCGCGTGCCCGGTGCGCCAGAACCGGAGCCCATGCTGCCCCGCGCGCTCGGAGGATTATGCGGCGCGCGGCTTATCTGCGAGCCAGCGCGCTGATGGGTCTGTCTTAGGCCTGCGAGCCGCTATGGACCCAAACAACAAGGCCTGGATTGGACGAAGATCTGAGGCGATCACGGCCCATTTCGGTCGCGGTGCGACGTGAGCGCCGCGCCGTGCCCACTTGGCAGCGCAACCCCGACGTAAGGACGATGAGGAGACCCGATGGCCGATCTGTTTGGTTTGGCGACGGATCCTACGGCCTGGGTCGCGCTGGTCACGCTGATCATCATGGAAGTCGTTCTTGGCATCGACAATCTCGTCTTCGTCTCGATCCTGTCGAACCGCGTCGCCGTTGAGCAGCGTCAGAGCGCTCAGCGCATCGGACTTGGGCTGGCGTTGCTGATGCGGCTTGCGCTCCTCCTCGTCCTGGCCTGGGTCATCTCGCTGACGCAGCCGGTGTTCACCGCGTTTGGCCATGCCTTCTCCTGGAAGGATCTGATCCTCGTCGCCGGGGGGCTCTTCCTTGTCTACAAGGCCACCACCGAGATGCACGAGCGGATAGAGCCGGCCTCGGATACGAAGACAGATGTTGAGGGACGCAACGCCCACCTCGGCCTTGGTACCGCGGTGCTGCAAATCTGCGCTTTGAACCTCGTTTTTTCCCTCGATAGCATCATAACGGCCATCGGCATGACCACCGAGATCCCGATCATGATGGTTGCTGTCATCGTGTCCGTCGGGCTGATGATCGTGGCAGCGGCTCCCTTGAGCCGCTTCATCAGCCGTAAGCCGACCGTGGTGATGCTAGCCTTGGGCTTCCTTCTGATGATCGGCATGACGTTGATCGCGGACGGCTTCGGCCTGCACGTGCCGAAAGGCTACATCTACGCCGCGATGGCCTTCTCAGGTTTTGTCGAGGTCATGAACCAGCTTGCTCGCCGAGCCGGTAGCATCGCTCGCTCGTGACCATCGACGATGGGTTCACGCCTAAGCGAGTACGCGGCCTGCCCCGCTGTACCACCGAGGCGATGAACCTGCATCTGGCCGAGATCACCAGGGCCGTCACCGCCGGCGCGCACGCCGTGCTGCTGCTCGATCAGGCTGGCTGGCACATGACCCAGAAGCTCATCGTGCCGGCCAACATCACGCTGCTGCCGCTGCCAGCGCGCTCGCCCGAACTGAACCCGGTCGAGAACCTCTGGCAGTTCATCCGTGAGAACTGGCTCGGCAACCGCATCTTTGCGTCATACGAGGCCATCCTCGATCAGTGCTGCGACGCCTGGAACAAGCTTATGGACCAGCCCTGGCGCATCATGTCCCTCGGCCTGCGGGCTTGGGCTCATGGGTTCTGATCAGTGAGAGTTGGTATGAGGGATCGTCGGCTGCAGGGCATAGAGGCAGTCGTCGAGCGGCAGCAGGATGTGCCGGCGGAAGGCGACGATCACCGCCTCGTCCTCGGCCGTCAGCACCGTGGATCGGGGTTCCGTTGGCCCCGTCCTCCGGTCAGCCACCGAGGACCGCTTCTTCCACTTCGCGACGGTCTTCGGATTGACGCCGTGACGGGCCGCCAGCGCCCTCAAGCTCGCTTGACTATGCTGTATCGCTCGACGGACCGCCGCTGTCGTTGTGGCGCTCCCGCGCTGAACTTGGCCCATAGCGCGTCCTTCCACTCCGGTGGGAAGACTGCACGATCAAACCCTGGGATCAAACATCAAGGCGAGAATGCGAGTACTGCGTCGCCCACCGCGCGCCGAAGCTCGCGGTGCAGGGCGTGTCCGAGGCCGGGGCGGAGCGCCTCCTCGACTACACGAACCATCCCGAACTCGACGACGTCGACAAGCTGGTGGTCGAGTACAGCACCGCGGTTACGAACAACGGGAGCCGGACGAGGGACGAGATTTTCACCCGCCTCTGCCGGCATTTCAGCGAGCCACAGGTCGTCGAGCTGACATGGCGGATCACGCTCTGCGGTGCCTTCAACCGCTTCAATGATATTCTTCAAGTTGAGGTGGCCGAGCCCCCCATCGCAGCGGAGTAGAGGGAGCGCGATGCCGCCCCCTAGTGCAGTGACGCGGACGGAGGATTCACGTAGGCGGTGAGGCGTGCGAGTCTGGGCCATGGCTCAGACGGTATGCGTTCTTCTCGATACGAGCGACGCGGCACGGCTGGCTGCGATCGCCAGCGACCGCTCTCGCCCGCTCAAACATATCCAGCGCGCCCGCATCGTCTTGCTCTCGGCCGAGCGCCTGAGTGTCCAGGACGTCGCCCGGCGAGCGGGCGTCAGCCGTCCGGCCGTGTGGCGCTGGCAGCGGCGCTACGCCGAGGCGGGCGTCGAGGGTCTGCTGCGCGACAAGACGCGTCCGCCCGGGACACCACCCCATTCGACCGAGACGGTCGCCGAGGTGCTGGCGCTGACCTGCTCGGAGCC
>NZ_FMWU01000007.1 GCF_900103195.1 Methylobacterium sp. UNC378MF
TGCCGCGTGCATCGGCTGGATCCTGTGTTCGCTATGGCCGAGAGTTCTTCCGGATCGGCAGGAGCCGCCTGGATCGACGTTGACGACAAACACACCGCGGGCGCATGTTCGCGGACAGAGACCTGTTGCCCGACCAGCCGTCCTTCCTCGCTACGTAGGACGTTGTCCGAGCGGATATGGCCTGGCACGCCGCGCAGGCTGAATAGATCCGAGAGGACATCGATTACATCGTGCGCCTTCAGCTTACGAGATACGCGGATCGCCAGGCACTCACGGGTAAACTCATCAAGTACATTCAGCATCCGGTACTTGCGACCGTTATGCGTCCGGTGCTCGACGAAGTCGTAGGACCAGACGTGGTCAGGCCGCTCCGGCCGCAGGCGCACACACGAGCCGTCATTGAGCCAGAGGCGGGCTCGCTTCGGCTGTCGGGCTGGAACCTTGAGCCCCTCCCGCCGCCAGATCCGTTCGACCCGCTTCACGTTGACCGTCCAGCCATCGCGACGCAGCAGCGCGGTGATCCGACGGTAGCCGTAGCGCCCGTACCGGAGAGCCAGGGCGACGATGGCGGCCGTCAGTGGGGCCTCGTCCTCGACCACCACGGCGCACTTGCGCTGTGTCGAACGGTGCTGGCCCAGAACGCGGCAAGCAAACCGTTCCGACACGCCATGCTCGGCCACGACGTAGTCGACACAAGCCCGGCGGCGAGCCGGGCTCAGAAGTTTCCCGAAGCCGCCTCCTTCAGGATGAGCTTCTCCAGGGTCAGGTCGGAGATCGCCCGGCGGAGGCGCTGGTTCTCAGTTTCCAGAGACTTCAGTCGCCTGACCTGATCTCCCTTCAAGCCGCCGTACTCGGATCGCCAACGATAGTATGTGACCTCCGTCACCTCGATGGATCGAATTGCTTCAGAGACCTTGCGCCCTTGCGAGACCAAGACATCGACTTGGCGCAGCTTGGCGACGATCTCTTCAGCCGTATGCTTCTTCCGACGCATCTAAACATCCTCCACATGGCGCAAAGCCATACCTCAGGGAGGACCACTTTTCAGGGGGAAGGCCAGTTCTCGCCGATCAACTCGACGCAGATGCTGTGCAACAGGTCGAGGTCGGATTGGTCCTGGTCCTGCGTCTTGGCGGGGCGGCGGGACTTCGACGGGAACGCGACCACTGCGGCCATGGGTGGACACTCCACGCGCGGTCATAGCCCCGCGTGACCCATACGCCGGATGAAGCCTAAGCGTTCCGGAGGCCGGCGAACCTAGCCGGCAACCGTTGCCGAGTTGCTACAGAAGGCGGACCCGACCGTTCGTGCCCTCGGAGTTCAGGCGATGCCGCCGAGGCCTCAACGCGGAAAGTCCGTACCCGCTAAGTCTGCGCTCAGTCTGCTGCGTCACCGGCTCCGTCGCGGACGAGCCCTGCGACGGGGCCTCGTTCCGAATGTGCGAGGATCGACCCGGAATGCAGGCGGAACGACGGTCAGCACCGAGCAAGGTACCGGCGGTGACCCGCGGCTATTGGATCATTAAGATCGTCGCGACGACGCTCGGGGAGGTAGGTGGCAACGCCGTGACGCTGACCCTCGGGCTCGGCTACCTCGCCGGAACGGCCATCTTCGCCTCCGCCCTGATCGTCCTGCTGGCCGCCCAGTTCCGGGCCGAGCGGTTCAACTCGTTGCTGTACTGGGCGGTGATCACGGCGACGACGCTCGCCGGCACGACGCTGGCCGACTTCTGCGACCGCTCGCTGGGCATCGGGTACCCGGGCGGCTCCATCCTGCTCCTCTCGCTGGTCGTCGCCACCCTTGTCCTCTGGAAGCGGACGCTCGGGACCATCGCCGTCGAGACGGTCCACTCGCCGAAGGCCGAGGGGTTCTACTGGGCGGCCATCATGTTCTCGCAGACGCTCGGCACGGCCCTGGGCGATTGGATGGCCGACAGCACGGGGCTCGGCTACAACGGCAGCGCCGCGCTCATCGCCGTCGCCCTGGCGGTCGTCGCCGGCCTGCACTTCCTGACGAAGGTCTCCCGGCCGCTGCTCTTCTGGGCCGCCTTCGTCCTGACGCGCCCGCTGGGCGCCACCCTCGCCAACTCCCTCGACAAGCCGGCCGCCAACGGCGGCCTCGGCATCAGCGACATCACGATCTCCGCCGTCCTCGCGGCGGCGATGGTCGCCTGCGTCCTGCTGATCCCGCAGCGGGCGGGGCACGACCTGGAAGACCGGGAAGCGGCCTGACGCCGGCATCCCTCACGAACATCGGAAGGCAGCCCATGGACGACGCCCATCGACAGGCCCTGAGCAAGGTGCCGGCAGTCACCCTCGGCTTCTGGGTCGTCAAGATCCTGGCGACGACCCTCGGCGAGACCGGCGGCGACACCGTCACGATGACCCTCGGCTGGGGGTACCTCGCGGGGACGGCCTTGTTCGCCGCGCTGCTCCTGGCCCTCGTCGCCGCGCAGATCGTGGCACACCGGTTTAACCCGGTCCTCTACTGGGCGACCATCATCGCCTCGACCACGTTCGGCACGACCATGGCGGACTTCGCCGACCGGTCCCTCGGGATCGGTTACGCCGGCGGCTCGGCCCTGCTCCTCGCCTGCCTCGCTGCGGTGCTCGGGGCCTGGTACGCCTCCGAGCGCACCCTCTCGGTCGACACCGTCTCGTCCCCGCGCGTCGAGGCGTTCTACTGGGGGGCCATCACCTTCTCCCAGACCCTCGGCACCGCGCTCGGCGATTGGCTCGCCGACACCAACGGCCTCGGCTACGAGGGCGGGGCGCTCGTCTTCGGCGCGGCCCTCGCCGTGGTGGTCGCGCTGTACTACGGGACCCGGGTCTCCCGGGTCGGGCTGTTCTGGGCTGCCTTCATCCTGACGCGGCCCCTCGGGGCGATGGTCGGCGATTTCCTGGACAAGCCGCTGGCGGAGGGCGGCATGAACCTCAGCCGACCGCTGGCGTCCGGCGTCCTCGCGGCCCTCATCGTCCTGCTCGTCGTGTTGCTGCCCCAGCGCCCGGGCCGGCATCCCCACGCCGAGGCCTTGAACCGGTGAACGCGGACCGGCCCCACCCCCATGCCGGCTGCGGTGCTTACGGGATGACGGCGGAATCGGATCGGGCCTCGCTCGCGGCGGGGATCCGCACGGTCGCCACGAGGCCGTGGGGCCGGTCGGTCCGGTTCGCGAGCACGACGGAGCCCCCGCATGTTTCCGCGACGCTCCGGACGATGGACAGCCCAAGGCCTGTGCCCTCGGTCTCGACGTGGCCGCCGCGCACGAACGGATCGAGGATGCGGTCGATTTCGTCGGCCGCGATGCCCGGGCCGTCGTCGGTCGCCCGGAAGACCGCGAAGCCGGCCTCCGCATAGACCTCGACATCGATCCGACCGCCCACCGGCGTGTGCCGCAGCGCGTTGTCGAGCAGGTTGCGGATCATCACGCGCAGGCTGGTCGGGTCCGCCCTGACGTCCGCCGGCTCGATGCGGCTGAAGCCGAGGTCGGTCGACCTCTCGTCGGCGACAGGGATCATGGCGGCGACCACGTCCCGGGCCGCCGCGTCGAGCGACGTCCCTGCGGTGGCGGCCGCCGTGCCTTCCTCGTACCGGGCGAGGGACAAAAGCTGTTCGAGAAGGTGGCCGAGACGCCGGATGCCACCCTGGAGCGCGGCCAAGCGGGGAAGGGCCTCCGCCGGCATGCCGAGCCGCGACAGATTCTCCGCCTGGACGGTCAGCGCCGTGACCGGGGTCCGAAGCTCGTGCGCGGCGTCGGCGACGAAGCGGCGGCGATGCTCGACCATCTCGCCGACGCGCCCGAGGAGCCGGTTGATCGCATCGATGAAGGGCAGGAGCTCGACCGCCACCCCCTCGGCCGGCAGGGTTCGCAGGTCGTCCGGGGGCCGTGCGTCGAGACGTCCGGCGAGGACCGACAGCGGCCTGAAGCTCGCCTGGATGATCACACCGACCAGCAGGAGCAGGCAGGGCAACAGCAGCAACAGGGGAACGAGCGTCTGGAGGAGCGTGTCCCTGACGCGCTCGTCCCGGCTCGCGGTCGATTGGGCGATTCCGACGCGTTTGCCGTCCGGGCGCGTTCGGACCAGGAGCCGCCACCGTGCGCCACCCTTCCCGACCGTCGAGATCCCGTCGGGGGTGTCGCCCGGGACCCCCGCCAGGGGCGAGCCCGGACGGACGGCCCCCAGGACCTCGATGACGACGCGGAACTCCGGTTCGTCCTGGGCGTCGGTCAGGTCGAGGCCCGTGCCGCCCGCCTGGACTGCGAACCGGTCGACCTGGTGCAGGACGGCGTCCTGGAGTTCCGTGGCCTCCTCGGCGGCGCGACGGTACGACAGCAGCCCGAAACCGATGTTCGTGCCGACGACGAGCACCGACAGTCCGACGAACAGGCGGGCCCGGACCGAGCGCATCACGTCGGCCGGTCCACCATCCAGCCGACCCCGCGGACGTTGCGGATGACGGCGTTGCCGAGCTTGCGGCGCACGGCGTGGATGAGGAACTCGACGGCGTTGCTCTCGACCTCCTCGTTCCAGCCGTAAATGCGCCCCTCCAGGTCATGGCGCGACAGGATCGCGCCGGGGCGATGCATGAGAGCCTGCAGGCAGGCGAATTCCCGCGCCGTCAGGCGGCAGGCGGTGTCGCCGGTCCGGGCCTCGAAGGTGGACGGGTCGAGGCTGACGACGCCGTTGTCGAGCAGCGGCGCCGCCGCGCCGCGCGGACGGCGCAGGACCGCCCTCATCCGGGCGAGCAACTCACCTGGCTCGAATGGCTTCGTGACGAAGTCGTCGGCGCCGACGTCGAGGCCGCCGATGCGGTCGTCCAGCCCGTCGCGCGCGGTGACGATGATGACGGGCATGGTCGCGCCGTTCGTTCGCAGGCGCCGCAGGACGGACATCCCGTCGTCGCCCGGGAGGCCGAGGTCGAGGAGGACGATGTCGTAGGCCTCGGTCGCCGTGGCATCCTGGGCGGACGCGCCGTCACGGACCCAGTCGACCGCGTAGGCCGCGTCCCGCAACGCCTGCTGGAGCGCGGCCCCGATCATCCTGTCATCCTCGACGAGGAGAACCCGCATCGTCCCATCCATCCCGTCGCCGCACGGCGCGGCGTTCTTCCTCAGGCAGCCGAAGGCCCGCGCCGCCGACGGCCTCCTCAGCCAACCGCGTTCATGGTCTGCACGAGGTCGGCGAGCGCGACCTTGCAGGCCGCGGCGGCCGGCGCCGAGGCACGCAGCGCGTCGAGGGCGCGGTCGATGGCCTTGTCGACCTTGTGCCAATCCGCCGCCGCCCGGGGCTTCAAGCCGGCCTCGGCCTCGTCCCACTGCGTTTCCAGATCCTTGATCCGCGCCTTGGCGGCGGCGAGATCGCCCTTGTCGACGAGGGCCTGGGTGTCGACCGCGATGGCCTTGAACTGGCCCAGGTCGCCCAGCTTCGATGCGGCGGCCTGCGCGGTGCCGAACGAGGGGCCGGCCCAGCCTTCCGCTTGCAGATACACGGAGGTGAAGGCCAGGATTGCGGCGGCGCAGGCGACGGTCTTGACGGTCATGGAAAGCGCTCCTCTCGAACCGATGCCCGTATCCGGACATCGTGGCCCGTCTGCTCCCCTTCACTTAGTCCCCGCTTAGGGGTGGAGAGCGCCCGCGTTCGGCGGCGGCCAGCCTTCTCGGCCCCGTCCCGGGGAAGGACACCGACCGGCGCGGTCACGCCCGCTGCGCGGTGCGCGCGGCTCCGGCCGGCGCGGCGTTGAAGGTCACGAAGGCGACCAGGGCGACGATGACGCTCAGGAACACGAGGCTCGTGACGACGGTGCCGAAGCCGAGCCCCCCGTACTCCCGGGATTGGGAGAGCAGGTCCCCGAGGGCCGCGCCGAGCGGACGGGTCAGGACGTAGGCGACCCAGAAAGTCAGGACGGCGCCGGCTCCGAGACGACGGGCCAGGGCCGTCGCGGCGATCAACGATCCGAAGGCGACGACGCCCCAGTCGAAGCCGAGCCCCAGCGCCTCCGTAGCGAGGTCGCCCGCCGCCGTGCCGAGCGCGAAGGTGAGCAGGATGGCGAGCCAGTAGAAGCCCTCGCGCCTCCGGGTCACGATGGTGCGGATCGAGAGCGTGCCCTCGAACGCGTGCCAGAGCGCGAAGGTCGCCGAGAGGGCGACGGCGAAGGCTGCGGTGCTGGCGTAGAGGCTCACTTCCAGCTTGTCCGTCAGGAAGTCGGTCAGTTGCGTGCCGACGATGCTGACCAGCAAGACCGTGAGCCAGTAGATCCACGGCACGTAGCGGCGCGTGCGGGCCTGGAGGGCCAGCGCGGCGGCCAGAAGCGACACCATGATGGCGCCGGTGACCGCGGTCCCCAGGCCGACATGGACGGCGAGGTAGTCGGCGCCGGTCTCGCCGACCGTGGTCGACATGATCTTGATGACCCAGAAGATCAGCGTGGCCTGCGGGACCTTGTTCAGCATGCGCGCGGAAGCGCTCACCGTCGGTGTCATCGCCATTCCCCTTCGGTCTGCATCGGGTGACGCGAGGGTCAGGGAAGCGGCTTAGGCGTGGCTTAGGGGCTCGGGGCGCACCGGCGCCCCGCATCGTGGATCGCCGGCGAACGACGGTCATCGCGCCTCGACCGCCGGGCGCCCTGCCTCGGTCGGCCGGCGCCGGGTGAGCGCCAGCCTGAGCCTGTCCATGTAGAGGTAGACGACTGGCGTGGTGAACAGCGTCAGCACCTGGCTGACGGCGAGGCCACCGACGATCGCGTAGCCGAGCGGCTGGCGGATCTCCGAGCCGGTCCCGGTGCCCAGCATCAGGGGGACGCCGCCGAGCAGGGCGCACAGCGTCGTCATCAGGATCGGGCGGAAGCGCAGCAGGCAGGCCTCGTGGATGGCCGCCTCCGGAGACTTGCCGCCCTCGCGCTCTGCCACGATGGCGACGTCGACCAGCATGATGCCGTTCTTCTTCACGATGCCGATGAGCAGGATGATCCCGATGATGCCGATCATGTCGAGCGGCCGCCCGACCAGCATCAGCGTCGCCAGCGCGCCGAGGCCGGCCGAGGGCAGGGTCGACAGGATGGTCAGCGGGTGGATTGTGCTCTCGTAGAGCACCCCCAGGATCACGTAGACCGCGAACAGGGCCGCCAGGATCAGCGGCGGCGTCGAGCCGAGCGAGGTCTGGAAAGCCTGGGCGTTGCCCTGGAACGCGGTCGCCACGGAGGACGGCATGTGCAGGTCGGCGGCCGCCTTCTGCACGGCCGCGACCGCCGCGCCGATGGTGGCGCCCGGGGCGAGGTTGAAGCTCAGGGTCACGGACGGGAACTGGCCCTGGTGGTTGACCACCGCCGGCATCGTGCCGGTCTCGATCCTGGCGATCTGGCTGAGCGGCACGGAGGTGTTGTCCTGCGACCGGACGTAGATCCGCTGCAGGGCGTTGGGCCCGAGCTGGTAGTGCGGGTCGACCTCCAGGATGACGTAGTAGTAGTTCAGCGGCAGATAGATGCGCGCCACGTGGCGCTGCCCGAACGCGTCGTAAAGCGTGTTGTCGACGGCGGCCGGGTCGATGCCGAGGCGCGAGGCGGCCGTGCGGTCGACCACGACGTTGAGCATCCGCGCCGCCGACTGCTGGTCGCTGGCGACCGCTGTCAGCTCGGGCAGCTTCCGCAGCGCGTCGAGCAGCTTCGGGCCGTAGTGTTCGAGCTCCGACTGGTCGATGTCGGTCATGGTGAACTGGTACTGGGTCTTCGAGACGACGGCGCCGATGGTGATGTCCTGGGCGGCCTGCATGTAGACCTTCATGCCCTGGACCTGGTCGAGGGCCTTGGACAGGCGGGCGATCACCTGGTCGGCGGTGACGTTCCGCTCGGTGTCCGGCTTCAGCGTGATGAAGACGCGGCCGTTGTTCTCCGTCACGGTCGGACCGCCGGGGCCGATGTAGCCGGCGACGTCCGCCACCGCCGGATCCTTCATGATGATGCCGAGGATGGCTTGCTGGCGCTGCTTCATGCCCTCGGGCGAGACGTCCTGGGCCGCCTCGCTGATACCGACGATCAGGCCCGTGTCCTGCTGCGGGAAGAAGCCCTTGGGGATCGTCCAGAACAGGTAGCCGGTGAGCGCCACCGTGCCGAAGAAGGTCAGCAGCGTGACGAAGCGGTAGCGCAGGGCCAACTTCAACCCGTCGTCGTAGCGCGCGGTCAGCCAAGTGAAGAAGCCCTCCAGCCAGCGCGATAGCCGTCCCGGGGCCTTCTCCTCGCCGCCCGGGAGGAGCCGGGCGCACATCATCGGCGTGAGCGTCAGCGACACGATGACCGAGACGAGGATCGACACCGCCACGGTCACCGCGAACTCGCGGAACATCAGCCCGACGACGCCGCCCATCAGGAACAGCGGGATGAACACCGCCACGAGCGAGATCGAGATCGACAGGATCGTGAAGCCGATCTCACCGGCCCCGTCGAGCGCCGCCTGCATCGGGCTGGCGCCCTCCTCGATATGGCGGACGATGTTCTCGACCATGACGATGGCGTCGTCGACCACGAAGCCGATGGCGATGGTCAGCGCCATCAGCGACAGGTTGTCGAGGCTGTAGCCCAGCACGTACATCACCGCGAAGGTGCCCACGAGGGAGATCGGCACCGACACGGCGGGGATCACCGTCGCCCAGAGCCTGCGCAGGAACAGGGCGATGACGCCGACCACCAGCACGATGGTCAGGAGCAGGGTGAACTGCACGTCCTTGACGCTGGCCTGGATGGTCTGGGTCCGGTCCGAGGTGATCCGCACGTCGATGCCCGGCGGCAGCGAGGCCTGGAGCTGCGGCAGCGCCTTCTTGATGGCCGCCACCGTCGCGATGACGTTGGCGCCGGGTGCCCGCTGCACGGCGAGCGCCACGGCCGGCTTCTCGCCGACCCAACCGGCGATGGTGACGTCCTGGGGCGCCTTCACCGCGCGCCCAAGGTCCCGGACCCGGATCGGGGCCCCATCGCGGTAGGCGACGATGGCGTCCTCGAAGCCGGCGGCCGTCGTGATCTGGTCGTTGCTCTGCAGGGCCACGGCCTGCTGGCCGCCGTAGAGCTGCCCCTTGGGCTGCAGCACGGTCAGGTTCGAGAGGGCGGTCCGCACCGTCTCGAAATCGAGGTTCTCGGCAGCGAGCTGGGCCGGGTTGACCTGGATGCGGATGGCCGGGCTCTGCAGGCCACCGACGCCGACGAGGCCGACCCCCGGGATCTGCGAGATCTTCTGGGCCATGAGCGAGTAGGCGTAGTCGCTCACGGTCGTGATCGGGAACACGTCCGACGACATGGCGATCAGGAGGATCGGCACGTCGGCCGGGTTGGTCTTGCGGTAGGTCGGCGGGTTGAGGAGCGCCGCCGGCAACTGGCCCTGCGTGGCGTTGATGGCCGCCTGCACGTCGGAGGCGACCGAGTCGATGGTCCGGCCCCGGTCGAATTGCAGCGAGACCTGGGTGAAGCCCGTCCCGCTGCTCGACGTCATCTGGGTGAGGCCGGGGATCTGGCCGAACTGGCGCTCGAGCTGGGTGGCCACCGAGGAGGCGACGGTCTTCGGGTCGGCGCCGGGCAGCTGCGCGGTGACCTGGATCGTCGGCGAATCGACGTTCGGGAGCGAGGCGACTGGCAGGAGCGTATAGCTGATCGCGCCGAGCACTACGACGGCGAACATCAGCAGGCCGGTGGCGACGGGCCGCCGGATGAAGCCGGAGGAGATGTTCATGGCAGCATCCCCGCCGAGGCCGTGGAGGTGTCGGGCACTTGGTCCGGCGACGCGGGCGTGATCCGCGTGCCGGGTTTGAGCCGGTACTGGCCCTGGACCACGACCGTCTCGCCGTCCTTCAGACCGTCCGCGACCAGCGCGACGCCGCGGGTGCGCTGCTTGACCGTCACCGGGCGGACCGAGATCGTGTCGTCCGCCCCGACCACGTAGACGAACTGGCCTGTGTCGCTGACCTGCAGGGCGTTGGTCGGAACCGTCAACGCCCCCTTCTCGACCGAGGTGGTCACCGCGGCGTTGACGAAACTGCCGGCCCAGAGCTGGCGCTGGGCGTTCGGGAAGACCGCCTTGAGCTGCACGGTGCCGGACCTCGGGTCGGCCTGGTTGTTGATGAGGAGCAGGGTGCCGGTGTCGAGCTTTCGGTCGCCGGACTGGTCGTAGGCGGTCGCGGCGACCGGGCCCCGGTTCAGGGCCGCCTGCACGGCCGCGATGTCGCTCGTGGGCAGGGTGAAGAGCACGCTGATCGGCTGCACCTGCGTCAGGACGACGATGCCGTTGGTGTCCGTGGGATTGACGATGTTACCGATGTCGACCCGGCGGATTCCGGTCACGCCGTCGAAGGGCGCGCGCAGCGTCGTGAAGTCGAGTTCGGTCTGCGCGTAGTCGATGGCGGCCTGGTCGCCCTTCAGAGCGCTCTCGGTCTGCGCGATCTGGGCGCGCTCGCTGACGACCTGCTGGTCGGTCGCGAAACCCTTCTGCAGGAGGGGCTCGTTGCGGGCGAGGTTGGTCTTCTGGTTGGCGAGCAGCGCCTGGTCCTTGGCCAGCTGGGCCTGCGCCTGTTCGAGGCGGGCCTGGTAGATGCGCGGGTCGATCCGGGCGAGCACGTCGCCCCGCTTCACGAACTGGCCCTCCGTGAAGTCAGCACTCTGCAGGTACCCGGTGACCTGGCTGCGGATTGTCGCCAGGTTCAGCGCGTTGACCGTCCCGACGCCGGTCAGGACGATGGGCACGTCCTGGGTCCGCACGGCCGCCGTCACGACCGGCACGGGCGCCGGGGCGGCGGCTTCCGGGGCCGGGGGAGGTGCCGCCTCGTGGCGATAGGCGGCAAAGCCGACGGCGCACAGGGCCAGGACGGCGACCATCAGGCCCCGTGGACCGCGTCGCGTGGACGGCGTGCCGTGTCCGCCGTCCAAGGGTGTCGGCGTACCGGTCATCGCGCGGCTCCCGAGCGACGCAGGACGCTCTCCACGAGGATCGCCGCAACGCCGCAGAAGAGCAGGATCGCCATCCAGGGGACCGGCTGCGGCGCCATGGTGGCGAACACCCAGACGAAGGCGATCCAGCCTAGGGTGGCGGCGGCGAAACCGACATCGTCGACGACGAGGCCCAGAAGCTCCCGGGCGATGGCTCTGATGGCGTTCATGACGGATCGGCTCAGCGGAGGGCCAGGAATTGACCGGTGCCCGCGCGGCGGCGGCACAGCGGCACGGCGAGCGAGGCGACGGCGAGGAAGCCGAGGGTAAGCCCGAGGATCGACCAGTCGGCGCCGGGCCAGTCCAGGCTGATGCCTTCGCCGACCCAGAACGTGCCGAACGCCGCGAGCAGGACCCCGACTACGAACTTGAGCGCGTTCTCGGGCACCGTCGACAGCGGCCGGTGTAGGATGAGGCCGAGCGCCGCCACGAGCAGGAGTGCGGCCACGGCCCCGACGCTTGCGGGAACCAGGAGGCCGGCGCCGCCAGCCCCGACGGCGATGACGATGAACACGACCTCCAGGCCTTCGAGCATGGTGATCTTGAACGCGGTGGCGAACCCGACGGCGTCCCAGGCGCCATCGGAGGGACCAGCCGCCCGCAGGCTGCCGGTCTCCCGTTCGTAGGCGACGGTCTCGTCATGAAGGGGGATGACGCCGGCCGCACGCAGGACGGCCTTCCGCAACCACCGGAGGCCGAACAGCAGGAGCAGCCCGCCGACGACGAGTTGGACGTCCTGGAGCGGTATGCGGGTCAGCGCCGGGCCGAACATCAGCACGACGGCCAGCAGGAGGGCGAGGGCCGCGCTGGTGCCGGTGAGGGCTCCCCGCCATCCGCGGATCGCACCGACGGCAAGCACCACCGTCAACGCCTCGACGAATTCGACCGCGGACGCCAGGAACGCGGCGAGCGCCGTCGGCCATGCATGGATCCAGTCGACGGTCATCCGGGTCGCCCTCCTGCCGACGGGCCTGCGCGCATCGGCTTGATGGACGGCCAAATTGTAGGTATCACTACCTTTGTCAAGAGCTGTGTAGAAATCACTACATTGCGGACTCGGGGCGGATCGAAATGCCTCGCCGAACGAGGGGAACGCCGTGACGGAAGAGTTCGGGACCTTGGTCCGACGCCTGACGCCGACGCTGACGCCGTCGGCGGCCCGGGTCGCAAGCTATCTCGACCGGAACCGTGCGGCGGTCCTTGCGAGTTCCGCCGCCCAGATCGCGGCCCAGCTCGGCACGTCGGACGCGACCGTCATCCGGGCCGTGCAGGCGCTCGGCTTCGACGGCCTGGCGGACCTCAAGCAGGCGCTGGCTGCCGGCCTGGATGACCGCGGAACGCCGGCGGCCGATATGCGACGCACCCTGGCCAGCGTCGGCGAGAACGCGGGCCAGGCCATCGACGCCGTGCTGGCGGCCCATGAAGAGGGAATGGAGGCGCTGCGGACGGAAGAGGGAAAGGCGGCCATCCTCGCGGCCATCACCACCCTGCATCCGGCGACCCGCATCGGCGTGTTCGGGATCGGGCCTTCCGCCCACCTCGCCCGATACCTCGCCTTCCAGCTCACCCGTTCGGGGCGAGGCAGCTTCCTTCTCGACGCCACGGGCTGGTCGCTCGCCGACCAACTGCTCGGCCTGCAGGCCGGCGACGCGGTCCTGCTCCTCGCCTATGGGCAGCCCTATCGCGAGGTCCAGGCCGTGATGGCGGAAGCCCGCCGTTTAGGGCTGCCGGTGGTGCTGGTGACCGATAGGCACACGAGCGCGTTGGCAAGGCAGGCCACGGTCGTGCTGCTGGCCCGGCGCGGTCGCGCGAACGAGGTCGCCCTTCACGCCACGACCCTGATCGCGCTGGAAGCCGTCACGCTAGGCCTCGCGGCGGCCGACCGCGACCACGCGCTCCAGCAATTGGCCGACCTCAACCGGCTGAGGAAGCTGATCGGCGAGTGACCGGGTTGCCTGGAGCTTTTCGCAGTCGTCCTGGGCCGGCTCAGCCTCGGGCCTGCAAGGACGCACCAGAACGGCTGCATTGGGGCGACGACGGCGGCCGACGCCATTGTAGGTCCCGCAACCTCCGAGGCAGACTTGGATCCGACGAGTTGGCGCCCGAACGCCACCTCGGCCGCAGCCCGCGAGTAGCGGTCGCCATCGGCAGTCAACGCGCGGGGCCGTGATTGCGGCCCCGCGACCGTCCTTAGGCGGCCAAGCCCCACTTCTCCGCATCGGCGGGCTTCCGCTTGTAGATGGTGCCCGCGAAGTCGACGTGAAGTTCGGTCCAGGGGCCGTTGCCCTGTCGCGCCAGCACCTCGAAGTGCTCGGGCTTGCGGCGGGGCTCGCCCGCCGAGGCCCAGCCCGCAGCCTTCGCCGAGGCGAGGACGCGCTCGGGATCTGCGGGAACGTCGGCGTGCTTGTGGCCCGGGGCGTGGTTCGGCTTCTTGTGCTCGATTCGGACGGGCTCGCGACCGTCGGCGGCGATGCGGGTGACCTTGATCTCGGAAGGCCGGAGCTCGCCCTCAAGTGAGACGCGGAGCCCCTCGCTCAGGGGGAAGGCTTCCAAACCCTTCGGCGTCAGGTCGGCTAGATGGGTCTTCCCGTCCGCCTCCAGGGTGAAGCGGTGTGCAAATACGTGTTCAATTGTGCCCGTCAGAGCGACTGTGTCGTGGTGCGGCATGATCTTCTCCGTAGAGCGCCCAACCGCAGGCGCAGCTCGGAAGTCGGCATGCAAGAACCTAAGTTCAAGTGGTCCTTTAGCTTCACACAGTTTTGTGAAACGCGCTTTCGGCCGGTATCGATTTGAGACAACGAGATGCGTTGCCGGGAGCGGCTCAGTCTTTCTCGATGACGGACACCTTGCCGTCTCGCTCGACGATAGCGACGGCGATCTTCTCTAGGTCGTCTAGCCCTTGCTGCCGCGCCGCCGTGCGCACGTCGGCCTGCTGCATCCGCAGGCGCCGCATGTTTGTCTCGTCCCAGTCGCCATCACGGTAGACCACGATCGGCGTGCCGTCGACGATGCGTTCGAACCAGACGAAGCGCAGCTTCAACCAGGACACCGAGACGTGCATCAGCCCGACGGTGAACAGCGCGCTCATGGCACCCGTGAACGAGTGGTCATCGCCGAGGATGGCGCTGACGCTCAGGCCGCCGAAAAGGAACAGCACCACCATGTCGATGGGCGCCTGCTGACTGGCGGTCCGTCGCCCGACGAGGCGAATGACGAACAAGACGATGAGGTAGGCCGCGGCGGCCTTAAGCACGGTGTTCATGTCTACGGCACCGCGTACTGCGACCAGGACAGGGTCTCACCTGCATCGAGCCGGGCGGTGAGATCCATCCCGCCCCGGAAAGCCGGCGAACCCGTGAAGCGGATCAGCGCGTGGCTCTCCCCGACCTGCACAGGGAACACGAGGCGGATGTTGCTCCCGGCAATCTCCCAGGTCGCCGGCCGCGGCGTAATGCTCTCAAGGCCGAATTGGTCGACGAGGTCCTTGGCGATGGTCACGGCCACTTTGTCGCCGCCCGGTGGAACACGTGTGTCGAAGCGAATAATTGTGGGCGCCCCGAAACGGACCACTGGCTCGTAACGGATGCTTATCGAGCCATCCTTGTTCGTTAGACTGCGCTCGCTGAACGGACCATGCCCAAGCAGGCCGAGGGCGCACACCAGCACGAATCCGACCATGGCGAACCGACCCGCAAGTTCAGCCTTGCGCCATCGGTCCTCGAAGGCCGGGTAGAACCCGTTCGCGATCTCCTCCGGCATCGGGGGGTCGTCGTGGATGACTTCCAAGGTTGTTCGCTCCCCGTGGCCTTTCCGGGCCCCACTTCGGCCAGCCGAGGCACCGGGATGCCAAGGTCGGCCGACGCGTTCGGTTCCGTCGCGGTGAAATACGCCATGGCCTCGGTCCGACCCCGCAAGGGCACCTGGCTGATCTCGCGCCAGTCGCTGGCACTATGTTCCGACACGAGGATGGCCACGCCATGCGCCCTCGTCGCCTGTTCCAGACAAGCGGCGACGTTGACCGTGTCGCCGACCGGCGCATGTCGACGAAGGCGACGGCGGCGTTCTGCCTGCGACCGGCCCGGAGGGTGTCGTCTTGGTAGGCGAGTCGGCCGGACAGTTCCCTGTAGCGTGCTTGGTGGAAGAACACCGGCTTTGACGAAGAGAATGCTCACGGCATCGGGAAGCGTCTGCTTATCGGTAGCCTGTGCTCCGAAGCGGACCAGCGGCTTTCGGCCGGACTGCGTCATGTCGGAACGCCGTCACCCGCAGAACCGGACGTTCGCCTTGGCGCCCAATTGAGACATTCAGCTGGCCGCGAAGACATCCTGTAAGCGGACGCTACCGGTCAGATTCTGTCGCGCGCGATGGCTCGTATGGGCGTCTCTGTTCTTCGCGGGCAAGGTGACGCATCCCTTCGACTTCACTACCGCCCACAGTGCCCATGACAGTGGGCAGCGTGCCGCCGACGAGGCCATGGCCGCACTCAGGAACAGGCGGAGCAAAGCTGCCTGACGGGAGCCCTCGGCGGCGTCCACATGGCCGCAGGCGCCGGAACATCCGGGGGCGGCGTCCATTTCAAGTGACCCCGGACAGCATCACCTGACACGCGTGCCGCACGAGCTGTCCCGTTCGAAGGCGGCGCGACAGGACAGTTCCATGACCGACGACGCCGACAAGCGCCTCACGATGCAGGACCCGCGCACCCAGTACCCGCAGCCGCCGTTCAAGCGACAGCCTCAGGAGGCGCCGGGCCTCGCCGGAGCGATGGACCCGAAGCCGGACCACGGCGAGACCAGCTACCGGGGCCACGGCCGCCTCGCTGGTCGCAAGGCCCTGGTGACCGGCGCCGATTCCGGCATCGGGCGCGCGGCCGCCATCGCCTTCGCCCGCGAGGGCGCGGATGTGGCGCTGAGCTTCGTCGAGGACGAGATGCTGGACGCACAGGAGGTCGCGAAGCTGATCGAAGCCGAGGGGCGCAAGGCCGTCCTGCTGCCCGGCGACATCACCGAAAAAGCGTTTTGCGAGGCGCTGGTCCGGAAGGCCGTCACCGACCTCGGGGGCCTCGACATCCTGGTCAACAACGCCGGCAAGCAGACGAACCAGAAAGATATCGGAGACATCACGGACGAGCAGTTCGACCGGACACTGAAGACCAACCTCTACGCCATGTTCTGGATCACCAAGGCGGCGCTGCCGCACATGCCGGCGGGGGCGTCCATCATCAACACGGCTTCGGTGGTGGCCTACAACCCGCCGCAGATCCTGGTCGACTACGCCACCACAAAGGCCGGCATTGTTGCCTTCTCGAAGGCGCTTGCCAAGCAGCAGGTCGCGAAAGGCATCCGCGTAAACGCGGTGGCACCCGGCCCGTTCTGGACGGCTCTGCAGCCGTCCGGCGGCCAGCCGCAGGAGAACGTCGAGAAGTTCGGCTCCGAGGTCCCGCTCGGCCGTCCCGGCCAGCCGGTGGAGCTCGCGCCGGTCTACGTGTTCCTGGCGAGCCAGGAGGCGAGCTACGTCACCGGCGAGGTCTACGGCGCCACGGGCGGCAACGGCACGGCCTAATCGGAAGCGCACCCATCGGTCTCGCCGCAAGGTGAAGCGGGGTCCGGAGCCTAAGCTGTGAGCTAGCGCCTGACCGCCGCGCTAACCCATCCTCTCTGCGGCGCGGGCCGCCTTCTCATGGGCCCGCGCCTCGGCCTCGTCGGCCGCCTCGCGCGCATCGTTCAGGCGCTCGGCTCGGGCGCGCGTCTCGCAGCGTTGCTTGAGCTCGTCGAGCTCCTCCTCGGTCAAGCTCTCGATACCGATGTAACGGTTCTGGGCCGCGCTCGACCGGATGAGCTCATCGAGCTTGGCCTGGATGGCCGCCCCGTCCCGGTTCTGCGAGTTCTGGATCAGGAACACCATCAGGAAGGTCACGATGGTGGTGCCCGTGTTGATGACGAGCTCCCATGTGTCCGAGAAGTGGAAGTAGGGACCGCTTGCCGCCCAGGCCACGACCGAGGCCGCTCCAAGCGCGAAAGCAAGCGGATGGCCGGCCCACTTGGCGACCTTGCCGGCGAAGGCGGAAAAGTGGCGGGAGAGGGTCATCGCGGAACTCTGCTCGGACGGCATTGGCCTCTAACCGCGCGGCGGGCGGATGCCGAGCACCCGGATGATGCCGTAGGTCGCGGCCGCCGACAGCAGGCTCAGCCCAGCCACGAACAGGAAACCGCGTGGGTCGTCGGCGAACGGCAGACCCTTCACGTTCATGCCGAACAGGCCGGTGATGAAGGTCGGCGGCAGGAACAGGGCCGAGAGGATGGACAGCACGTAGAGCTGGCGGTTGCTCTCCTCCGCCACCCGGGCGGCGAGCTCCTCCTGCAGAAGGCGCGCCCGCTCGGCGAGCGCGGTCACGTCACGGTCGAGGGCATCCAGCCACTGGGCCAGCCGCGCCGCCACGGCGATTGCGGGAGCGTGCAGGTCCCGGGCTAGGTCGTCCTCCTCCAACCGGTGGAAGACCGCGGCGAGCCCGAGCAGTTGCCGGTGCAGGCGCACTGCGCTGCGGCGGATCGGCCCCAGGCGCCGTCGGTCGTCGCGCACGCGCCCGTCGAGCACGCGGTCCTCAATGCCGTCGACCTCGTCGGAGAGCCTCTGCCCCGTCGCCGCCATGGCGGCAACCACGAAGCCGACCATCGTCTCCAGCAGCAGCACGGGGGAGGTAATCGGGCGCCCTTCCTCGGCGGTCGTCCGCGTGGCGTCCGGGCTCTCGGCCAGGCCTTGGCACCCGCTCACCAGCGACCGCGGACCCATGACGAAGTGAAGGCGGCCGGCGATGTCGGGCTTGGCCCCGGGCCGGGCGAGGTCGGCGACCACACCGCCGACATGCCCGTCCGCGACTGTGACGCGCTGGTGTTCGTCTTCCCTGAAGACGGCTTCGGCGAGCGACCGCGGCCCGACGTGCCCGGCATCGATCAGCGGCTCCAGGTCCGCGGCCTTCAAGTCGAAATGCAGCCAGAGGAAGCCCCCGCCGAATGCGTCGAGATCCGGCAGCGCCTCGTCCGGAGCCAGAAGGCGTCCGCAGCCCCGCTCGTCGAAGGACATCGCCCAGAGCAGTCCGGGCAGGGGCGTACCTATCGGAATTGACGGCACGTACGGGCAACCCCTTCAGTCGGCTGCGACCGCCAGGAGGGAGAAGGTGCCCGCGATGGCGAAGTTGGCGGCGACGAGTAAGGCGAGGACGGTCATGGGGGTGTCCGTTCATGGGCACCACACAACGGCTAACGGCCACGGTTCGTTGCGAGGCGGGGCAAGCTGGCTGTTGACGCCCGGTCGCCCGCAACGTCGGCATGCGGCGCCCACGGCTGGGAACGCCCCTGACACGTCAGGGCTGTCGACCTCGGAGCCGGTCGACACAGGTCTCAGGCGCGCCTAGGCCGCCCGGGAGAACGTGGGACATGGCTCTCCCTGTATTCAGCGCCTATGGGACACTTCGCGAACGATGATGGAGCCATCGCGGCGGCGTTCGGTCAGGCCGAAGCCTGCGGGGTGCCTTGGCGTTCCGAACCGTGGCCGAGCCGGTCAACCTCCGCCGCGAGGTCCTGGAGGCTGGCGTCACCCTTGCGCAGCACTCGGTCCGCCCCGGCCAGCCTGCGGCGCTCTTCGCCCGAAACGTCCCGCGCGCTGAGGACGACGACCGGGATCTCCTCGCAGCCCGGCCGCCCCCGCATCTCGCGCAGGAACGTGAACCCGTCCATCACGGGCATCGTCAGGTCGAGTAGCACCAGCCGGGGCCTATCCTCGGCCATGCGCCTAAGGGCCTCGGCCCCGTCACCGGCCTCGCGCACCGACCAGCCGTTGCGTTCGAGGACGCTCCGGAGGCGTGCCCGCATGTCGGCGTCGTCGTCGACAACGAGGATGTCGCCGGCACCGCGTCCGACCCGGTCGAGGACGCCCTTGAGCCGTCCCCAGTCCACCGGCTTCGGCAACGCCTCCGCCGCACCGAGGGATGCACTCAGCGCCGCGTCGGCCACGAAGCTTACCATGACCACGGGGATGTCCCGCGTGGCGTCCTCGCTCTTGAGGGTCGCCAGCACCGTCCAGCCGTCCACGTCCGGCATCATCACGTCGAGCAGGATCACTCGCGGCTTCAGGTTACGGGCCATCTCCAGACCTGTCTTACCGTCGGGGGCCGTGCGCACCGAGAAGCCCTGCCGGGCGAGGAATCGGGTCATCAATTCGCGCTGGCTGGCCTCGTCGTCGATGACCAGCACGAGGCCGCGCCCCGGCTCGCCGTGCCCTTCCTCATGCGCGGGCTCGGCTGCGACGCCCTCGTCGGGCACCTGCGGAAGCGTCGCCGGCACGACGAGAGCGAAGCACGTGCCCCGGCCCTCGACGCTGGTCACCGTGATGTCGCCGCCGAGAAGCTGGGCGAATGCACGGCTCAGGGCCAGGCCAAGGCCGGTGCCTCCGTAGTTGCGCGTGGTGCTCTCATCGGCCTGGGTGAAACGCTCGAACAGGCGCCCGACCTGCTCAGGGCTCATGCCGATGCCGGTGTCCTCCACGGTGAAGCGGAGCCAATCGCCGCCGACGCCCGCCTCGCGGGCGACCCCGAGGGTGATAGTACCGCCCTCGGTGAACTTGGCCGCGTTCGAGAGCAAGTTGAACACGCACTGGCGCAGCTTCACCGCGTCCGTGCGTGCCAGTCCCGCATCTTCGGAAACCGCGACCACGAGGCGGTTGCCTTTCTTCGCGACCAGCGCATCGACCGTCCCGGCGGCGTTGCGCACGAACTCGGCGACGTCGATGTCCTCGGGGTACAGATCCATCTTCTCGGCCTCGACCTTGGACAGGTCGAGCACGTCGTTGATCAGCCCGAGCAGGTGCTGGGCGTTCGACTTTATCTTCCCGAGATCCTTCAAGAGGCTATCCTGGCCGAGCTCCTCCGCCTCCTCCTCCAGCATCTCCGAGTAGCCGATCACCGCCGACAGCGGCGTGCGCAGCTCGTGACTCATGTTGGCCAGGAAGCGGCTCTTGGCACGGCTGTGTTCCTCGGCCTCATCCTTGGCTTCCCGCAGGGCGGCCTCGAACGCCTCGCGTTCGGTGATGTCGGAGTGCACACCCACCCACTCGCGGATCGTCCCATCCGCGTTCCGCACCGGGCGCCCCTTGACCGCGAATAGGCGGTACGCGCCGTCCCGGTTGCGCACGCGGTGCCGGAGCTCGTAGCCCCGGTCCGCCGCCACGGCTTCCCGCCAAGCCGCCTTCGTCGCCTCGACGTCGTCGGGGTGCACGGCCTTTGCCCAGCCGGTGCCCTGGCACTCTTCCTCAGACTGACCGGTGTAGGCCTGCCAGTACAGCTGGGGCCCTACCATCGCGCCGCGGGCGTCGGCGGTCCAGATGATGTCGCCGACCGCCTCTGCCGCGGCCCGGAAGCGGCCCTGGCTGGCGTGGAGGTGGCGCTGCACCCGCTGCTGGTCGAACGACGCGGCCACGATGGCCATGAACAGGATCGTGAAAGTCGCGCCGGACACGTACAGGGCGAGGTTCTGCTGGCTGACGCTGACGCCCGCGGCGTGCGCGGCATGCCCCCCGAGATCCTCCGCCGTGAAGGTCGCCGCGGCCATGCCAGTGTAGTGCATACCGGCGACCGCCAGACCCATGACTATGGCGGCGGCGAGCTTCTGCCAGACGCTGTTCTGCCGGAAGGTCAGCCATAGCGCGGCGGTCGCGGCGGACACGGCAATGGCCACCGATGCGGCGACCACGGGCAGGCTGTAGGCGAGGTTGCCCGGCACCCGCATCGCCGCCATGCCGGTGTAGTGCATGCCCGCGACGCCGACACCCATCAGGGGACCGCTGACGAGGGCGTCGCGCGGTCCGGCGTCCGGGCGGCTGACCCAGGTGAAGGCGGCACCCGTGGCCGCGATAGCCAACAATAGGGATGCCACCGTGATCCCGAGGTCGTAGGATGCCGGCATGCCCATCTCGAAGGCGAGCATGCCGACGAAGTGCATCGCCCAGATGCCCCCGCCCATCGCTAGCGAGGCTGCCGCGACCCATGCCCAGCGTAGACCGGCGGCAGCCCCACGGACGCGGCTGCCGAGGTCGAGTGCGGTGTAGGAGGCGAACACCGCGATGGCGAGGGACAGTGCGACGAGCGCGGGATCGTAGCCGGTGGGGACCATGAAAATTCCGGTGACGTCTCCGAGGCTATAGCTCGGAAACACGGCAGTCCGCGAGCAATCGCCCTTTCGTGAACGACGTCAACGCGAACCGTCGCTGCGTCCCATCTGGCAGGCGCAGACATCACTCACCACAGCGGCAGGGTTCGCCCGACGCTGTCGATGGATCGCCCGCGAGATGGTAGCGCCGGCCCGTTAGGTGGCCGTCCACTTTTCCGATGAAGTGGCTCCGAAGCTGATCAGCCGCTTCCGGCCATTTCCCGTCACGTTGGCGGGCGCATCGAACGTCTGGGTAGGGTGGTTTCCCGACGGTCCGCTTCCAGTCGGCAATGCTTGGAAGCGGACCCAGTCTCCGTGCCAGCTCACGACCCTTTGCAGAGGCTGTCAGTGCCTGTTTGTGGGCCAGGGGACGAGACAGAAACCTGTGGGCAGAACTGATTTGGGTGTTCGAGATCTTACTGGGTGAGCAGCAGCTTTCCCGAGATCGGGCCTACACCCTTCGGCACCGGCACGCTGGTCGAGTCGTAGTTTGCGTTGAGGTACAGGTTCGGCCCTTGATAGAGGTTCACCTGCTGGGCCACGATCACCGTGTAGGCCGACTGGTCGGCAACAGGCTTCTTCGCATCGATCACGACCCGGCCCGCTGGCAGATAGATGGTGCCGAGCATGGTGCGAGCGTCGTCGCTGATGATACGGTAGGTCCGCATGGGTCTTGTTGCGCCGAGCGGCGGCGGCGTCGGCGCAGTAGGGGCGAGCGGATCTTGGTCGACTGCTGCTGTCGGATCCACTGGATTGGAGACTACGCGCTCCTCCATCATCAGCAGGCCTGCCATGACACCGGTCGTGGGTGCTGCAAGACTAATGGACGTCTTTGAGTCAAATAGCAGCCCACCCTTGTCGCCGGTGAAGTAGAAGGCGACGTCGGCGCCACTCAAGGAGCCTTTCTTGTCCACGATGAGCGGGCCGTCCTTCATCACATAGATCCCTGACTGCAGCGAGACGGCGGCGTTCTTGGTGATGTGCAGGCCGCCGCAATACGTGCCAGGGCTCAGCGTCACGCTCTGGTCGACGAGGTTTTGGCTGATGTCGCCCTTCTTGTTGGCGGACGCTGGGATCGAGGTGCAGGCGTCTACTGTCGGTGCAGGACGATCTTTCAGCGGATCCTTGATGATCGGGCAGCCAGTCTGTGGAGGCGGCGCAAAGTTGGCTCGGAGGCCCACAAAGCCACCGGCGGAGCATATCGACTGAGCGCGGGCATAGGAGCTATCTTGGCCTAACATGCCGGCCGGATTGCTGGAATTCGAATAAAGCGAGCAGCCCGCCGCAGTCACCTGCGCGCTTTTTTCCAGGTCAAATGCGCCGGGGGCAGCAGGATCGAGCGTTAACATGCAAAGACGCATATTGCCGACGACGCTCGCCTTCGATCGAAGTGCGATGTGAGCTGTGCGCACACCGACGAACGGTCCGAAGGAGAGCTTGAAATCCTCAGAAGCGGTCGCAGCAACGCTCATCTTATCGTCGGGAACTGTGACCTGCACGGATAGCGGTCTGTCAGGCGGCGAGGTGACTCCGTCCCGAATGGCCTGTTCAGTCACGCCGCTTACCGAGGCGGGGGTCGCGGAGGCGAGCTTGAGTGCATTGCCACCTGAGAGCACCCCTTGGTCGAGTGCGTTCTGTATCTGGCTGCGCCGGGAGGACAGGCGCGCGTAGTCGATGCCGCCACCGACGAGGCCGAGTAGGACGGTAGCGCTCAGGCCAAAGATTACAGCCACGCCTCCGCGTCGATCGGTCCAAAGGCTCCGTCGCGGCGTGCGCCCTGATCGTGTTCTTAAGTTGGGCTGGGGCGGCACCATAAGGGCAGACATCACTTGATTTCTGGGTCGGCTCGCGACCAGGCGACGCGGAGAATGGTGGGGTCGGGTTAAGGCCTGCTTGAGGTGAGCACCATTTGTCCGTTCGGGGCATGCGGCCAAGATCCTGCCGCCAACCCAAGCCGTCTTCGAGCTAGAGCCAACTATGACAGCTTTCGGGCTGCGCTATTGTTGGCTTGGTCGGCTGCTGTGGGTCGAGATCGGAATGGCTGCTCGGGGTGGTTTTGCGACGGTCCGCTATCGGAAAGGAGATGCCTCGAAGCAGACGCTATCCCCCGCTGCCTCGCGGCGAGCCGGCTTAGTATGGAAACTGCATTTAGGTGAGGATCCCTCGTGCGAGACCGACGAGCAACCTCATCCAGGGGTCATTCACTGTATCCGAAGCGTCTACGGCTCAGATCTAGATCAAGCCTGTGGCTGACTCTCGAACGGAAGGCCCAACGTGCCCACGAGAACAGCTCGGGCTCGGCTGACCCGACTCTTGACCGTCCCTACTTGGCAACCAAGCTTCACCGCCGCCTCTTCGTAGGTGTAACCTTCGGCGCCGACCAGCAATAGCGCCTGACGCTGGGGGATAGGCAGGCTGTCGATCTTTTCCCATACAATCTGTAGTGTATTGGCTTCCTCCTGAACTGGGCGAGCGGTCAGAAGGGCTGCGTGCTTCCCGTCAGCATCCTCAACTTCGCGCTTGCGTTTTCTCAGCTCTGAGTAAAATTGATTGCGCATGATCGTGAACAACCACGCGGTGAAATTTGTTCCTGAAGTATAATAGTGCCACTTCGTCCAAGCTCGGGCGAATGTCTCCTGCACGAGATCATCGGCACGGGCCACATCCCCGCATAAAGAAAGAGCAAAGGTCCGCAGCGCAGGTAGCGCTTTGATCAGATCGTCGCGGAACTCCACTGCTACGGTGCGGCCACGGTCGGCGAGCGCCACCTCAAAGCGTGTGACAAGCTCGGCCAGTCGTGCTGGCAACGCCTGCTGTTCTGCTAAGCCGAAATACTCCTGCAAAGGCGCTGAGAGAGCGCCAGGAAGGCTTGTGATCGCGGCCACATCGCTGCGCTGCACCTTGACCCTATCCGTTTCCATGGGCACCCGATGAGGCATTGAGAAGAATTATCCCGTGAATACATTGTTCACTTTGTCGCATCGAAGCTTATGTCGCCACATTCCGTATTTACTGTTGACCATAAAGCCCCGATGTGTTGCTTATAGACTTCGGCTTCGAGCCTGTTGCGTTCCAAAACCGGCGACGGCCGGGTTGCAATGTGGAATAATACGTAGATGAGCGCTGTAATTGTCGGTTTGTAAGCAAGCCCGTTTGTCGGCCGATCGTCAAATTACAAATCCCCAATCTTGGCCGCTCGGCCCCGCCTGCCGGATCTGGAGGACCGCAGCCGCATGAAGATCCTGGCCGTCGAAGACGACGCCCCGACCCTGGCGCTCCTCGTGTCGAGCCTTGAGGAAGCGGGACACGTGGTGGAGCAGGCCGGTGATGGGCAGACTGGGCTCCGGCTCGCACGCGAGACTGCGCACGATGTCGCCGTCGTAGATCGCATGCTCCCGGGCCTCGACGGCCTCGAACTCGTGCGCCAACTCCGCGCCTTGGGCGTCCAGACACCCGTTCTCTTCCTGACCACAATGGGCGGCATCAGCGATAGGGTCGATGGCTTGGAAGCCGGCGGCGACGACTACCTAGTCAAACCGTTCGCCCTCGCGGAACTACTCGCCCGGATCAACGCACTCGCTCGCCGCCCGCCCCTCGGGCGCGTCGAGACGATCATTCGGGTTGCTAATGTCGAACTCGATCTCGTCACGCGGCGGGTGACCCGCGCTGGACATGTCGTTGACCTACAGCCGCGAGAGTTCAGCCTGCTGGAATTTCTGATGCGCAACGTGGGGCAGCTCGTCACCCGGCGTCAGCTTTTGGAGAGCGTCTGGGACTTCCACTTCGACCCTCGGACGAACATCGTCGAAACCCACATGAGCCGCTTGCGGGCCAAGCTCAACAGCGACGGTGGGCCGGACCCGATCGAGACGGTTCGTGGCTCGGGGTACATCCTCCATGCGGACATATCGTGATCTCCTGCGGAGCGCGGGCCTGCGTTTCACGCTGCTGTACACGCTCGCTTTCATGGTTTCGGTCGGCGCGATCGGTTGGTTAACGGTACTCGCGGTGACCGACGCTCTGGAGCGGCAGGCACAGCGCGGGGTGGATAACGAGGCCAGAGCTCTCGTCGACGAGTTCAACGCCGGTGGACGGCAGGATCTTGAAGCGGCACTGACCGGGCGGTTCGCTAACCCGCTGACCCATACCCGCTACGTCCTTATCGGGGCTGACGGCCACGTCCTCCTCGGAGACGCAGCGCTCCTGCCCTATACACGCGATCCTGCAGGACCTGCTGCATCCCGGAGCGACGTTCCACTTACGGCTGCACGAAAGCTCGGGGACGGTAGCATCGTTCTGGTGGCGGACGATCTTACAGATGTACGCGACGTCGAGGCCGTGGTGACGCGCGCCTTCCTGACCGCGCTGGCGGCCGCGGGCTTGCTCGGGCTCGGCACCGCGCTCCTGCTCTCCAGCGCGTTGCTGCACCGCCTCGATGCTATCACCCGCACCGCGGAAGCGGTGGTCGCCGGAGACCTGACGCAGCGAATCGCGCGGACTGGCTCGCAGGACGAGTTCGACCGTCTTGCCGCAACTCTTAATCGGATGCTCGACCGGATCGGTGGACTGATGGTGAACCTGAGGCAGGTCTCGACCGACATCGCGCACGACCTGCGCACACCGCTCTCGCGGTTGCGGCAGGGCTTGGAGGCAACCAGCCACCGGGCCACGACGGCCGGCGATTACCGAGTAGCC
The DNA here is from genome assembly GCF_900103195.1 of Methylobacterium sp. UNC378MF. Lineage (GTDB taxonomy): Bacteria > Pseudomonadota > Alphaproteobacteria > Rhizobiales > Beijerinckiaceae > Methylobacterium. The sequence goes on from NZ_FMWU01000007.1 coordinate 25,854, forward strand.
GTAGAGCATGCCGTCGAGGAGACCGACCGTATCCTGGACATCTTCTCAGCACTGCTGCGTATCGCTCAGATCGAGGCCACCACGCTTCGGAAGTCGTTCCGACCGGTCAGCCTCTCGGAACTTTTTCATACCGTCGCCGACGCCTACGCTGCTCCGGCGAGTGACAGCGGTCGCACGCTTGTGGCGCGCATCGTCGAGGATGCCTGGGTGCAGGCCGATCACGACCTGCTCGCGCAGCTGTTCGTCAACCTCGTCGAGAATGCTCTGCAGCACACGCCACCGGGAAGCACGGTCGGTCTCGAACTCGATGTGCGAGGCGGTTCCGTCTTGGCTGCGGTCCGCGACGACGGCCTCGGCGTCCCGGCATCGGAGCGGGAGAAGGTGCTGCGCCGCTTCTACAGGCTTGAGCGTAGTCGATCAGGCCCCGGAAACGGCCTCGGCCTCAGCCTCGCCGCAGCGGTCGCGGAACTGCACGGAGGTCGCCTCACGCTCTCGGATGCGCAGCCTGGACTGCGAGTTAGCGTTACATTTCCTGTTGCTCTGCCCATTGGTGAGGGGGTGGCCGGCTGATGACTGCTTTGGGGATCGCCGGCTGGCTGCAAACCCGACTGGGTTGAGTCGGAGCCGAAAGGGTCATGAGCTGTTTTCCGGTCGCCCACTTCCGGGCAGAGGATGCATCGGAACGGATATGGCCGTCAGATCCCCCCGATCTGCTCCGAGACTATAGAACCACAGCGGCACGGTGCGGTCTCCGACGTAGCTCGCCAACATATGTGAGGGCCAAATGTACTGACATAGGTTAACATTAACACTGAATGCCACGTAGTCGGCATAGGGAACACCTCGCCTTGCTAGATCGCCTCGTCCGCAAGCTCGCACATGGAGCGGCGCTCAGCGAGAACGATCATGCTTGCTTGAGCCATATCGTCCGCCACGCACGCATCGTTGAACCACAGCAACGGCTCGTAGATGAGGGCGATGCGAATCAGCGCGTTCTCGTCATGCTAGAGGGATGGGCCTACCGCTCGAAGCTGCTGGCCAGTGGCGAACGCCTGATCACTGACCTGATCCTCCCCGGCGACATCAGTCACGTGCTCACGAACCTGCTCGGCTACGCCGACCATTCCGTGACGACCCTGACCAGCGGTATCATGGCAGAGATCCACCCGGCTGAGATCGAGGTGGCGCTAGAATGCTCGCTCGGCCTCAGGCGAGCTCTGCGTTGGAGTTCGCTCCAGACCGACAGCATCTTGCGTCAGGCGCTGATCAACAACGGACGGCGCTTGGCGGCCACGCGCATCGCCCATCTAATCTGCGAAGTACGGGCTAGGTTGCACGCAGTCGAAGTATCAGTCGAGGAGAGCTTTGCGTGGCCTCTGACCCAGGACGAGCTTGGCGACGTGACCGCGATGACGAAGGTTCACGTCAACCGGTCTCTTCGGGTGCTACGGGAGAATGGGCTGATCCTGCTGCAGCAGCGTCGGATGCATGTGCCGGATGCAGGGCGGCTCGCGGCCTTCTGCGATTTCACGCCGGACTACCTTCATCTCGGCTACAACTCCGCCGAGGTGAGACGCTCTGAGATGCGCGCGAGCACCATGGAGATGCAGGCGGCTGTGCGGCAGAGGGTAGACTGAGGTGAAGGTAGCGCACCGGCCGCACCCTGCAGACGCCGGTCCAGTCATCGAGCGGATTTCATTGGCCGCGTCCCCCCCCCAAAGCCGACGTTCCTTGAGGGCGAACGAACGGCCGCGTTGTAGAAGCGCCAATGGCGTCCCGAGCGACCGGCTTGGGTGGATTTCTGCCCGTCCGCAGCTGAGAGATAAAAGTATGGTAGCGGACGTTCGGCCGGGTCACCGGTCGCGCAAGGTAGAGAGCCCGGTTAGGTACGTGTCTCTAACGCGCGATCGTCGGCTCCCGGACGTCGCCAGAATACAGACCACCAGCTCTGCTTGGTCGGAAGCGACGCATCTATAGGGCCGGAAGGCGCTTCGAAGACTGACCGCTTGCGGCTTCGCTCAATAAGCCTGCCGAGGTGTCTCAGTGCGACAAGTCCTTGATCTGCCATCAAGAGGTGACCCTCGCAGGCGCCGGCGTTCCTCATGCACCGAACGATCTCCTCGGAGTGCGTAATGATACTCTGGGCCTCTCTGCAGTAGAGGTCCAACTCGGAAATGTCCGACATTTGCCCCCTCTGTGCTGACTTGATGTCAGTTCATGAAGCGATGATTATCGTCACAGCTGCGGAGGCACATCATCCATTTGGGGCTACCGGAGTAGCCTGCTCCGATGGAATGTGTGGCTGAGGCTCATCCGCAGTTCCAAAATGGCCAGTGCGCCAGCGGGCGGGCGGTTCTGCGAAGGCTATCAACTGCCCGCCTTCGCCGTCCGCGTTCTTCTACGATTTCGCGGAGGGCGCCAATCAGATTCCCGTAACAGATATTGAGTCGACCTCAAAAACATATGATATTTGACGGCTTCATTTTAGGTGTAGAGTAAATTATAGACGCCGCGAAGGGCTGATCATCCCATTACGTGACCGGTTATTATGCAGCAATCTGGACCGATATGCTGCGTTCGTAGTGTCTGTGTTCAATTCAAGCCCGGAGCACGTGCATGCTACAGAGATCTATTCTTCACCGCCACGCGGATGGATCCGTCCACTACACCCACTGTCATGGCGAGTACGACGCGAGTTGCGATGTGCGGGCCCGCATCTCAATCGCGAAGCTTGGACGACGCCCGCACAGGCGGTTGCGTCTGTTCGGACTCTCCCTCAGCATCGCTACCGCGGCGTTCTGGGGCTTGATGCTGCTCTCTCCACCCCTTACCGAAGCCCACAATACGCCGGTGCGCCTCGCGCCGTGTCTGACGGCGGCGGGCGAGGTCAGCCCCTGGTTCGAGCGTGAGATTCAGCGCCGAGCCAGACTCAGCAATGCGGCGTTTGAGCGGGGTGGCTTCAAGATGTTGATGCTCGACTATCAGTCCGCCCAGGGGCAGTGCGCCGCCGGCCGAGTTGAGTCCGCCGTGCAGACTTACCAACATTTGGCGGAACGGCTGGTCGCCTTGTACGAGCGGATCGAGCCAGACGAGCGTTGAGACGTTCGTATAGGGTCGAGGAACTGCTCGCCCTGATCTTCGAGCGGCTTGCTGGCGGCCAAGGCTCGTTCCGCCCTCCGCATCCACGCGCCGAGATGTGGCACAACGTTACGTGCGATCCGGTGCGGCCGTCGTCCGCCCTCGGCTCAGAACCATACCGTCGAATAGGTCTTTGGGGCTCGAAATGGGCGGCCTAAAAGGCCGCCAGATGAGATTTGGAGGCCTAAGTCTCGGCCTTGCCGGGCTCCGGGGGACACTCACTCAATTGCCGCCACCTTGCTGTATCGATGGGCCTCCTGGCCGCGCTTCCGCCTCAGCTCGGATGGCCACAGGCTTCGATGCAAGGTCGGCAAACAACATCATCTCGTCAAACGGCAGCTCATGATCGGGTGCGATGTTCAGCGACACGACAAACGAGAGGGCGGTCGCAACGACAGCCGCAGCGGCAACGAGTAAGTATGTCACAGCCGTGGCGTGAGCTCGGGCGGCATGTATGGCGGCGCAGCCCGCCGCGAAGGCGCAGACCTGCACGGCCGGCGCAGATATGCTGATCATCGACTTGTCCTACACGAAAGCGTCGCGGCCGGCAGGTGCGGAAAGGCCGAAGGCGGCGCTGCCGCAAACTGCGTCTTGCAAGAGGAGCACAGTGCGCGGTCAGTCGTCGCTCAGGGCGGGCGCCACGTCGCGGCTGGGCTCATCGGTCGGGCAGCCGAGCTCGTAGCGCTCGTAATCCGAATTGGCGTCCGCGCAAGCGGCTACGTTAGCCCCGACGAGGCCCGGCGCTCCGGCGTCTCTGGTGACCTCCGAAGCCTTTACTGGATCGCCGACAGCAATCTGCGAAAGCGCCGCCACGACAAGTAGCGCGCACACGGCCATAGGGGGGGTCAAGCGGTACAAGTCTGTGATCTCCGAATGGATCTACGGGTCGGACGACCGGGGCACTATATGAGATCGCCGCTAGCAGGATCCCTTAAATGAGGGATGTGCAGCTATTCACTAAACTCAATAGTCGGAAGTTGAGCGTCGTGTTGCATATCTGTTGCATCTGCAGATTTGCGGCAGATAGAATGTAGAAACATAGACATTCCGGCATAGGAAAGCACCTAAGGTATGTATCACCATCGGGACGCAACGAGACCTTGTCGTCCCAATAATAAATTCTATTTCATCGTATCGAAAGGGTATGGCGGGGCAAATTCGCGCCTTATAATCAGTCTACAGTTTCCCGATGGGGTCGGCTGAGAGAGGTAACGGGAGGACCATCAAACATGCTGGTGGGCATGCCATTGCTGCGCGTATTCGACCGCATGGGATGCGGGGGCATCATCCTGGCCACCACCGGCCAAATCCTGGCGACAAACATCAGCGCTCGGCTCACCCTGAAGCAGATGTTCAATCTTGACGACGCCGCCGTCGCTGCCCTGAACGGCTCGGGGCGTGAGACTATCAAACAGCTGCTCAGCCGAGGTCGATCTCGGATCAACCTCGATAATGAAGATTGGATTCTGATCGAGCGCAGCTGTCGGCGGCCGCTGATCATGACCTGCGTACCGGTACCCGTGCTCAGCGACGACGGTCCGCACTCGGTTTTGCTGCTGATCGATCTCGATGCGACACCGCTGCCCAACACGGCCTGCCTGGAGCAGATATTCGGCCTCACGCGCGCCGAGGCGCGGCTTACGCTGTTCCTGGTCGGCGGCAAGACGCTGGCGGAGATAGCGGAGATGCTCAACCTCAGCGTCGCGACGGTGCGGACGCAGCTCAAATACGTGTTTGACAAGACGCACACCCATCGCCAAGCCGAGTTAGTGGTGCTCGTCTTGCGCCTGGCGTCGCTGCCCTAGATTCTGGCCGGTGGACCCTCCGTGTTCAGCGCCTCGGCACTCAAGGCAGAGGCCGCCGCGGCGAAGCATTCCCGCACCCAATCGGCTGCAGACGAGAGCGTATCGAACACGATGGCCTCGTGATCGCACGGTCCGAAGCCGGCCTGCAGAAACCAGCCCCCCTCGGCCGGAAGAAGGACTGCAGCCAGGCACTGATCGGCGAAGACGAGGTGCGCGTCCTCAGAAGCCCGTCGCGTCGCGGCGCAGACCCCCGTGAAGCTCACATAGACCGAGCTTTGAAAATTCAAGCGGATCTCCCGATCACTGAGTGAGCGTGGCACCGCAACGCAGCCGAGATCGACACTTTCTGCCATCAAAGCGGTATGGTTGTCATCCCCCTTTTGAGGGCAGATTCGTTTCTGGAATGGTGAGAACCTATTCTTGTATTTTAAGTTCAACTTTCGAATGTTTCAGCGGCAGCTCATTTTTACGCTGCCCGTCACAGTCAGGCTCCCACCCCGGGTTGAGTTTGCCAAGAGCCTGACGAACGGCCGCTTTGGAGTAGCGCCAACGGCGGCGTGGGCGGCTGTGTTGGGTCGGTAGGAGGCAGTCCGCTTTTCCGGCCCGCTTTCTCCGAAGCGGTCATTCCGCTTCCGGCCAACTTCCGTCAGGCCGGCCTGCCATCGCGCGCAGAACCGGACGTTCGGTTTCGCGCCCATCTCGGCCATTCAGCCAACTCCGGTGCCTTCTCCGAAGCGGACACTCCAGCAGCTCAGCCGACAAAGTCCAAGTAGCGCTGAGCCACCTCGAACGATGCCGCTCCCCGCGAGCCTCGGTGCTTGTGGCACCCAATGGTCGGCCTCACGTACAGCCTCATGGCAAGCGAGTTTGACATCATCATCGTAGGCGGCGGCGCAGCTGGCATTGGCGCGGCACGGCAGCTTGCGGCGGACGGGAAGGCGGTGCTGCTGCTTGAAGCGTCGTCGCGCCTCGGAGGCCGCGCGTACACGCAAGACCTCGGAGGCCATCCGCTCGACCTCGGCTGCGAGTGGCTTCACTCGGGCGACCGCAACGCGTGGGTCGGCATCGCCGAGGCATCGGGCTTCCCGGTCGACCGCAGCGATCCGCCGTGGACGAAGGCGCATCCCTCCATCGCCCGGGACGAAGACGCCGAGGAGGCGGCCCGGAAGGCGTTCGGCGATTGGGAAGAGCGCCTCGCCCAGGTCGCGCAAGGCAGCGACCGCGCAAGCGACGCCCTTGAGGCGGGTGTCAAATGGAACGCCTACGTGCGGGCTATCGCCGGCTTCATGAGCGGCATGGCACCCGAGCAGATCTCCGCCACCGACTACCTCGCCTACGACGATGCCTCGACCGGCAAGAACTGGAACCTGCCGCTCGGCTACGGCACGCTGGTCGCCGCCAGCCTGCCGTCCTCAACTGCGCTGCGGCTGGCCACGCCGGCCGAGCGGATCGAACTGACGGCGGAAGGCGTCGCCGTGACCACCCGTGTCGGCACCGTCCGCGCCGGAGCCGCCATCCTCACCGTCTCCACCGCGGTCCTGGCTGGCGACGCGATCCGCCTGCCCGCCGGGGTCGACCCCTGGCGCGAGGCGGCCGCCGCGCTGCCGCTCGGACGCAACGAGAAGATCTTCCTGGAGATCGCGCGCGACGCCGCGTTCGCGCCGGACAGCCACGCCTACGGCGACCTGCGCGACCCGCGGGCCGCCGCCTATTCCATCCGACCCAACGGCTGGCCGGTGATCGAGGCGTTCCTCGGCGGCGAGGGCGCCCGCATCCTGGAGGAGGACGGCCCGGCCGCCGGTTTCGCCCACGTCGCGGCCGAGTTGGTCGCCCTGTTCGGCAGCGACGTGGCGTCGGCCATCCGGCCGCTGGCGGCGACGTCGTGGAGCCGCATGGCGTCCATCGGCGGCGCCTATAGCTGCGCCCTGCCGGGCCGGGCCGATGCGCGGGCGCGGCTGGCCCGGCCCTTCGAGGATCGGCTCTTCTTCGCGGGCGAGGCGACGCACCCCTTCGACTTCATGACCGCCCACGGGGCCCACGACAGCGGGCTGAGGGCCGCCGACGAGGCCCTGGCCGCGCTTCGGGACAGGCACCGCCTCGGAAGACGAGACCCGCTCGCCGCCGCGTGAGTGCGAGCGGCCTGGTAGCGGCCTGGGCCGCAGAGCACAGAGCCGTGGTCGACGATCTCGACGCCGGCGTCACCCCATCCCCCTTCGCCGTGCCCTCAAACGTGGAGCCCGAAGGTATCCGCGAACCCGCGCCGGCCGGTTTGGGTCAAGGTGACGACCCGCCCGTCCCTGGCCCGATCAATCCAGCCTAGTTCCTCGCAGCGGCGGCAAAGCAGCGCCCCGAGGCGACCGGCGAGGTGTGGTCGCCTCTCGCTCCAGTCCAGACACGGGCGGCAGAATAGGCGCTTGGTCCGGCCGACGGGCTCGACCGACACCCCGAACCGCGCGAGCCACGCGTGACCAGCCTCGGTCGCCTCGCCCGCCTCTTCGCCCAAGACGATCAGGCCGCGCGAGACGAGCGCATCGGCGATGGCGACCCCGAGACGTCCGGCAAGGTGGTCGTAGCAGGTTCGGGCCGCCCGCAGCTCCGGACTGACCCGCGGTGTCGCGCGTGGCTTGGCCGCCCCCGGTCCCGCGGCCGCCACCACCAAGATGGTCTCCAGCATCCGGGCGACCTCGGGCGAGGCGAGCCGGAAGTATCGGTGGCGGCCTTGCACGGCGACGCCCAGCAGGCGCCCCTCGACCAGCTTCCCGAGGTGGCCGCTCGCGGTCTGCGCCGTGACGCCCGCCGTGTAGGCGAGTTCCGTGGCCGTCAGGGCCCGGCCATCGAGCAGGGCCGTGAGGATGTTGGCCCGTGCGGGATCCCCGATCAGGGCGGCGGTGCCGGAGAGGCTGGCGGCGTTCGTCATCGCACGACCATAGGCCCCCGACGTTCGCCGATCACGACGGAACGCTACGGTCGCGACCGAAGCGTTCGCCGCTGACATCATGAGCTTCCCGCCACACACTCCTCGTCAATGCAGCGTCGGCCGGCTACCTGGCCGGGATCAACTCGGCCTCACCAGGCCTGCAAAGACGGAGGAGTCATGTTCTCGGTCATCTTCGAGGTCCATCCCGGCGAGGGCCGGAAGGACGCGTACCTTGAGCACGGCAAGGTGCTGAAGCCCGAGTTGGAGAACATCGACGGCTTCATCGACAACGAGCGCTTCACGAGCCGGACCCGACCGGGTTGGGTGCTGTCGCACTCGACCTGGCGGGACGAGAAGTCGGTGATCCGCTGGCGGACGCATGCGGGCCACCATCTCGTCCAGGAGGAGGGCCGGTTCGAGGTGTTCTCCGATTACCACCTTCGGATCGGTGAGGTGACGGCGGACAGCCACCCGCCCCAGGGCCATGCGGTGCGCGAGCAGCGGCTCGACGCGACCGAGGTCGGCGACGCCAAGGTGTGCCAGTTGTGCGAGACGGTGCCTCGCGCCGGCCAAGCCCTGCCGGACGACCTGACGGGCGCGCTCGGGCTCGCGCTCACGGCCGGCGGCCTCGTGGCATCGGATGTGTTCGACTCGATCTACAATCCGGACAAGACCATGCTTCTGTTGTCGTGGGTCGATGCCGACGCGGCCTCGGCGTTCAGGCCTGTCGCGCCAGACCAGGCCGAACGCATGCGCATCCGGACCGTGCGGGTGATCCGCGACTACGGCATGTTCGACCGCCGCGAGCCCGCAGTTCTACCCGCCGGTCGACCGACGGGAGTAGCGGTGAGCCCGACGCTCCGTCCGCTCCGCCACGGTCGTCGCCGGCCGACGCGGCATGGCTGCGCCGGCATCGGCGTTACGCGGACCGTTTGCGCCCGGTGACGCCCATGGCGATGCCGGCGAGGATGATGAAGGCGGACAGGATGAGCATCGGGTCGAATCCCTCGCCGAGGACGGCGGCGGAGAGCCCGATGCCAAGCACCGGCGTCGCCAGGACCCCCAAAGCGGCCGTGGTGGCGGGAACCCGCCGGTTCACCACAGTCATCGCCCAGAAGCCAAGGGCGGTGCCGATCACGCCGTTGTAGGCGAGCGCCAGCAAGGCGGCCGTGCTCGTCCGGCCAGGATCAGGCGGCGGCCCCTCGACCAGAACCGCGAGGCTGGCAAGCACCATCGTGGCCAGCAGGCACTGCCAGGGCATGAGCTGCAGCGGCGTCGCCACCCATCGATGGGCGCGGGTGTAGACGATGCTCACCGACCAGCAGAGGGCCGCCGCGAGCAACAGAACCTGGCCTAGGAGGGCCTGCCGGTTCCCCCAGTCCAGGCTCGCCGGCCCGAAGAGCAGCAGCAGGCCGACGAGGCCGACGACGATGCCGGCCGATTGCCGGGCGGAGATGCGCTCGCCGATGAAAACGAAGGCGGCGGGCGCCACCCAGAGGGGCGTGGTGTAGCCGAGCACGATGGCGCGGCCGGCCGGTACCAGCGCCAACCCCATCGTCATGAGGGCCGCGAAGGCGGTCATGTGGAACAGCGAGATGGCGAGCAGGACCGGCAGGTCGGCGCGCGGGGGGCGCCGAAGCTGCCCGGTAGCCAGCAAGGGTGGGAACAGCACGACGGCGGCGAGAGCGGTGCGGATGGCGACCGCCCAGAGCGGCCTGACTTCCTGCACGGCCACCTTCATGACGACCCAGTTCAGGCTCCAGGCCGTCACCACGAACCCGAACAGCGCCAGGGTCGACAGGGGCGAGGCGGCGGCTGGTGCCTCGCCAGGGGCGATGGCTTGCGAGGTGGTTGTCACGACGGCCCCTCAGGGAATGGCTCGGTCTGCGGGGCTCGATCCCCATGCACGGGAATGGTCCCTATAGCGGAGCCATTCCCAGACTTCGGGCCGAGACCCGATGCGCCTCGGTTCAGGCGGAAGCCAGCGCCGCGCTGTGGGCGCTGCGGTTGGCCGCGTTGATCCTGAGGGTCGCGAGCTCCGCCAGGACGAGGGCGGCGACCACGATGCCGGCACCGACGTAGCCGAGGTCGTGCGCGCCCACCGTCGGGATGGCCAGCGCGCCGATGACGCCGGCCGCCGTGACCCCGAGGTACGTGCCCGAGGTGTTCAGGCCGAGCACCACCGGGGCGGACTGCGGCGCGACGACGACGAGGCGGTGCTGCTGTGGGGCGAGCAAGCCCCAGGCGACCGCGCCCCAGACCGCGACGGCGATGACCGTCGTCCAGAGGTGGGCGCCGGCGGTGGGCAGCCACGCCATGTCCGCGATGAGAATTACCAGCCCTGCCAGGATCACCCGGCGGTTGCCGATGACGTCGGACAGGCGCCCGGTCACGAGGTTGGCGACCATCCCGCTCGCCCCCCAGAGCACGAGCAGCGCGCTGATCAGGAGCGTGTCGTGGCCGAGCGCGCGGTCGAGGACGACGGTGAAGTACGTGTAGCTGATGAAGTGGCCGGTCTGGTAGACGAGGGTCGTCAGCAGGGTCAGCGCCACGCGTGGGTCGGCGACGGGCGCCAGGCGCTTCGCCAGGCCGATGGCCGGGGGCAGCGGAAGCTCCGCGAGCAGCGCCCAGACGCCCAGCCCCGAGACGGCGGCGAGGGCGGACACGAACACCATCGTCCAGCGCCAGTCGCCGAGACCGCCGATCAGCGCGCCGGCCGGCGTGCCGAGCGCGGTCGAGGTCGTCAGGCCGGTGATCACCACCGCGAGCGCGAAGCCGCGCTTCTCGGGCGGCACCATGCTCGCGGCGGCGCCGGTGGCGGTCGGAGCGAACATCGCCGCGCCGATGCCCGCCAGCACCCGCGTGGCGAGGGCGAAGCCGAAGGTCGGGGCCAGCGCGGTGGCGAGGTTGGCGACCACGAAGGTCGCGAGGCTCGCCAGCAGCAGGGTCTTGCGGGGCACGTTCGCGGCGACGGCCGCCACGGTGGGCGCCATCAGCGCGTAGGTGATGGCGTAGACGGTCGTGACCTGGCCGGCCGCGCCGATGGAGACGTCGAAGCCCCTGGCTATCTCGGGGAGCACCGCCGCCATCACGAAGCTGTCGGTCCCGAGGGCGAACATGCCCAGGGCGAGTACGAGCAAACGCCTATCCATGGAGGCCTCCTCCGTCACTGCGCCTTGACCCTCGGCCATCGCAGTTGCATCATGAAACTATCAACGTCAGTTTTATGATGCAACTGTTTTCTCGCGGAAGGGTCCCATGCAGCGGAAGAGCTTCTCCGGCATGAACTGCTCCATCGCCCGTGCGCTCGACGAGGTCGGCGAGTGGTGGTCGCTGCTCATCGTACGGGAGTGCACCCAGGGCGCGCGCCGGTTCGACGAGTTCCAGCGCGGGCTCGGCATCGCCCGCAACATCCTCACCGCCCGCCTCCAGCGCCTGACCGAACTCGGGATCATCGAGCGGTTTGAGCTTGAGGAGCGCGCCAACACGGAGGGCTACCGGCTCACCCCGAAGGGCGAGGACCTCTACCCGGTCGTCGTCGCGCTGATGCAGTGGGGCGACCGCTGGCTGGCCGACGACTGCAAGCCCCGGACGGCTCTCGTCGAGGACGCCACCGGCGAGCCGGTCGAGCCCATCGCCGTGCGCACCAAGAACGGGCGCCCGCTCTCGTTCCGGGACGTCCGCTTCGTGCCCGGACCGGGAGCGACGGCCACGACGCACGCGGTGATCGAGGACAGGAACCGCAAGGTCCTCGGCCGCGCCTGACCGAGACCGGGACGGCCTCCGGCGAGGCGCAACCCCGGCTACCGGCGCCTACGGGACATCCCCGGCCCCGCGGTGCCTTCCGGCCGTTTGGCAGGAATTGACGCTCCGTTGACCTTTGTGCCGAGGCGCAAAGAAGGGACAAACTCCCGGGGGTCGCCGCAAGGCCGACGCTCGCAGGGAGTCCCGGGTCGGGCGGGGCGGCCGCCACCTGGGCATGGCGACCGCACCGGACGCGGTCACGCGTCCATCCGCCCCGGCATCCCAGCGAGGCCGGCCTTCGCGATCCTCACGAGCTTCTCGCAAGAGGCGCCGTCGCGGGCCTGGACCGCGAGGCCGCGCAGCAGCGTGTGGAGGAAGGCCGCGTGAGCGTCCACGTCGATGTCGCCCGGCACGTCGCCGTCCGAGATCCCCTTGCGAAGGCGCTCGGCGAAGTACGTTTCCGTCCCGGCACGGATGTCCACCATCATCTCGCGCAGCGGCGCGAGGCTCGCGGCCTGGTGCGTGCCGGACAGCGAGACCATGCAGCCGCGCGGCGTACCCGGCTTCGTGAAGTGGGTCGCCGCCGCCTCGAACAGGTTCGAGAAGGCCGCGCGCGCGGTCACGCCCTCCTCGAACAGGCTTCCGAGGATCCACTCGCGGGCGCCCTCGACGAAGCACTCGGTCGCCTCCCGGTAGAGCTGCTCCTTGCTGCCGAACGCGTTGTAGAAGCTGGACGGGCTGATGCTCATCTTGCCGATGAGGTCGTCGAAGGTCGTGCCTTCGTAACCGTTCTCCCAGAACAGCGTCATCGCGTCCCGCAGGGCCGCCTGCCGGTCGAGCTTGGGGGGTCGACCGCGACCCCTTTTTTGCGGCTCGGACATTTTTCTAAGCCTTCGCTCCAAAAATGTGTTGACGGGGCCGTCCGCCTCGCCATATGCAGATTATAGGAGCAAACGCTCCACAAATAAAGGCCCCTCGGGGCCGGAGCGCGAAGGAACCTCGGTCATGATCGACGTCGCCCCCAAATCCCTGACGGACTTCGAGGCCCTCCCGCGGGACGGCGCGCCGCGGCGCTCCTCCAAGGCGCGGTTCGTCGCCCTGCCGCTGGTCGCGGCGCTGCTCGGCGGAGCGGGCTGGTACGGCTACGGCCACTACGAGGCTTCGCACGCCGCTGCCCCGGCGGCGACGCCGTTGCCGACGGTGACGGTGGCTGTCCCCGCCGAACGCGACGTTGACGTGCGGCTCACTGGACTGGGCCAGTTCTCGGCCATCAATCGCGTCGAGCTGCGCGCCCAGGTGGGCGGCTCGCTGACCGAGATCCACTTCAAGGACGGCGACATCGTCAGGAAGGGCGACCTGCTCTTCGTGATCGACCCGCGCCCCTACGAGATCAAGCTGGCGGAGGCGCAGGCGCAGCTTGAGACCGCGAAGGCCCGGCTCGGCCTCGCCGACAGCCAGCTCGCCCGCTCCCAGTCCCTGGCCCGCAGCCAGTACGCCACGCAGGAGACCCTGGACCAGCGCGTGAACGAGCAGTCCGCCGCTCGGGCCGCCGTCGATACCAGCGAGGCCCGCGTCCGCGACGCCAAGCTCGACCTCGAATACACCCGGGTCACCGCGCCCTTCAGCGGCCGCATGAGCGCCCGGCAGGTCTCGCTCGGAGGCCTGATCGCCGGCAGCCGCGCCGGCGCGAGCGCCACGACGCTGCTGGCCACCATCGTATCCCTCGACCCGATCTATCTCGACTTCGACATGAGCGAGGGCGACTGGCTGAAGTTCCAGCGCAGCCGCGACCAGAAGCAGCCGCTCTCGAAGACCGTCACGGCGGCGCTCGGCGACGAGGCGGGCTTCGACCGGACCGGCAAGCTCGACTTCGTCGACAACGTCCTGAACCGCTCCAGCGGCACCATCCACGCCCGCGCCACCTACGCCAACCCGGACCTGTTCCTGTCTCCCGGCCAGTTCGCCCGCGTTCGCGTCGCACTCTCGAAGCCCGCGCCTGCGCTGCTCGTTCCCGACGCCGCCGTGCTGCCCGACCAGTCGGACTTCGTCGTGATGACCGTCGGCGCCGACGATGTCGTGACCCCGAAGAAGGTGGAGGTCGGCGACCTGCGCGACGGCCTGCGCGTGATCCGCTCGGGGCTGGCGCCCACCGACCGGGTCATCGTCGACGGCATCGCGCTGGCGCGCCCCGGGACGAAGGTCTCGGCGAAGCAGGCCACCGTCGCCGTCGCTTCCGCTCAGAACTGACGGCGCTTTCACGCACAGCAACGGCAGGGGGCCGTCATGAGACTCGCGCACTTCTTCATCGACCACCCCCGGTTCGCGGTGGTGCTCAACATCTTCATCGTGGTGTTCGGCCTGGCGACGATGGTCTCGCTTCCCATCGCCCAGTACCCGAGCATCGTCCCGCCCACGATCCAGATCAGCGCGAGTTATCCAGGCGCCTCGGGCGAGACCATCGCCAGGACCGTCGCGACGCCCATCGAGCAATCGGTCAACGGCGTCGAGGGCATGGACTACATCACCAGTCAGTCGACCGGGAACGGCGCGCTCACGGTCACGGTGATCTTCAAGATCGGCACCAACGTGAACACCGCGCTGTTGCTGACCCGCAACCGCGTCCAGGACATCCTCAGCCGGCTGCCCCAGGAGGTCCAGCTCCAGGGCGTGCAGGTCAAGAAGACCATCCAGGCCCTGCTGCTCGGCGTCCACGTCTATTCCCCGGACGGATCCCGTTCGCCCGAGTACATCTCGAATTACATGCTGCGCATCCGGGACGAGATCGCGCGCATCCCGGGCGTCGCCGATTTCCAGATCTACGGCGAGCGCCAATACTCGATGCGCGTCTGGATCGACCCGGACAAGGCCGCCGCCTACGACATCACCGCCAACGAGATCCTGGCCGCCATCCGGGCCCAGAACGCACAGGTCTCGGCGGGCGTGCTCAACAAGCCGCCGCAGTCGAGCCCGGCGGCCTACCAGATCAACGTCGAGACGCTCGGCCGGCTGACCACGCCGGAGGAGTTCGAGAACATCATCGTCAAGTCGGACAACCAGGGCCGCGTCACCCGCATCCGCGACATCGGCCGCGCCGAGGTCGGCTCGGCCGACTACAGCTCGAAGGCCTACGCCGACCGGTACGCCTCCGCCCCGTGGTTCGTCATCGCCACGCCCGACGCCAACGTTTACCAGTTGCACCACGCGATCTGGGACAAGATGGCGGAGCTTAAGAAGAAGTTCCCGCCGGGCATCGACTACATCAAGATCTACGACCCGACGAACTTCGTCGACCAGTCCATCGAAGGCGTCATCCATACCATCTTCGAGGCGGTGCTCCTCGTCGTGGCCGTGGTCTTCATCTTCCTCCAGAGCTGGCGCGCGACCATCATCCCGGTCATCGCCATCCCGATCTCGCTGATCGGCACCTTCACGCTGCTGTCCCTGTTCGGCGCCTCGATCAACAACCTGTCGATGTTCGGCCTCGTGCTGGCGGTCGGCATCGTGGTCGACGACGCCATCGTGGTGGTCGAGAACGTCGAGCGGAACATGGCGGCCGGCCTGTCGCCGCGGGAAGCCGCCCACAAGACGATGACCGAGGTCTCGACGGCGCTCATCGCCATCGCGCTGACGCTCTGCGCCGTGTTCGTCCCGACGGCGTTCATCTCCGGCATCTCGGGGCTGTTCTTCAAGCAGTTCGCCATCACCATCGCCGCCTCGACGGTGATCTCCTGCTTCGTCTCCCTGACGCTCAGCCCGGCGCTGTGCGCCGTGCTCCTCAAGCCCCATGACAACCATGCGCAGAAGGGGTTTTTCGGCCGCATCCTGGCGGCCCTGTTCGGGCGCTTCAACCACGGCTTCGAGTGGCTGTCGTCGAGCTACGGACGGTTCACCGGGCGCCTCATCCGGGCGGCCGCCGTGGTCGCGGTCGTCTACGTCGCCCTGATCGGCCTGACGGGCTTCCAGATGTCGCGGATGCCCTCCGGCTTCATCCCCGACCAGGACATCGGATACCAGGCGGTCGTCGCCTTCCTGCCGCCGGGCTCCAGCCTGGAACGCACCGACGCGGTCGTCCGGCAGATCAACGACATCATCCTCGACACGCCCGAGGTGAAGGGCATCACCCATACCTCGCCGGTCACAGGATTCGACGTGACCACCTCGACCGTCGCGCCGAACGTCGGCACGGTCTTCTACGGCCTGCCCTCGCTCTACGACGAGCACGTGCCCGGCATCAACGCGGCGTCCATGCTGCCGAAGATCCGCGCCCGCCTCGCCGGCATCCAGGGCGCCTACATCGTCGTGGTCAATCCGCCGCCGGTTCAGGGCCTGGGCGCCGCCGGCGGGTTCAAGCTGATGGTGCAGGACCGCGGCGACCACGGGCCCCAGGCCCTGGCGAAGGCGACCAACGACCTCGTCGCGGCCGCCAACAAGTCCGGGAAGTTCGGGGGCGTGTTCACGCTGTTCAACGCCGGCGCCCCGTCGATCTACGCCGACATCGACCGCCTGAAGGCAGAGAAGGTCGGCCTGACGCCCGCCGACGTGTTCTCGACGCTGCAGCTCTACATCGGCTCGCAGTACGTCAACGACTTCAACTTCATCGGGCGGACCTACCCGGTCTTCGTCCAGGCCGACGAGCAGTTCCGGCGCACCGCCGAGGACATCGCACGGCTCAAGGCCCGCAACGCCAGCGGCGAGATGGTGCCGGTCGGCTCGGTCGCGACCTTCAAGACCCAGACCGCCCCTTACCGCGTGCCGCGCTACAACCTCTACCCGGCCGCCGAGATCATGGGCGCGGCCGGGCCCGGGGTGTCGTCGGGCACGGCCATCGCGACGATGTCCGAGTTCGCGAGGCAGGTGCTGCCGGCCGGCTTCGACTTCGAGTGGACCGACCTCGCCCACCAGGAGGAGCAGCAGGGGACGCCGACGGTCGCCATCTTCGCCGCGGCTGGCCTGTTCGTCTTCCTCGTGCTCGCCGCCCAGTACGAGAGCTGGATGGTCCCGCTGGCCATCGTGCTGATCCTGCCGATGTGCCTGCTGGCCTCGGCAACGGGTCTCGACCTCCGGGGCATGCCCATCGACATCCTCGCGCAGATCGGGTTCGTGGTCCTCGTCGGCCTCGCCGCCAAGAACGCGATCCTCATCGTCGAGTTCGCCCGGCAGGCCGAGGAGCACGGCGAGACGGCCAAGGAAGCGGCCATCGAGGCGGCGCGGGTGCGCCTGCGTCCGATCCTGATGACCTCGTTCGCCTTCATCCTCGGCGTCGTACCGCTGGCCATCGCCACCGGCGCGGGCTCGGAGATGCGGCAATCGCTCGGGACCGCGGTGCTCACGGGCATGCTGGGCGTGACCCTCTTCGGCCTGCTCTTCACGCCGACCTTCTACGTGATCGTGCGCGGTCTGGGCGCAAAGAGCCGGGTGGCGGGCCCTCAGGGAGCGAACGCCCAAGCCGCCCACCGAGAGGCCCACTCCGCCTGACCCTCTCCACTGGTCGGGCCATACCGCCCGTCCTTCGTCCCCCCAGAAAACCAGGAGTTCGTCATGACACAGGTCGAGAAGGCCAAGCTGTTTGCGTCGCTGCACGCCACCGGCTCGCCGCTGATCCTCTACAACGTCTGGGATGCCGGCTCGGCGAAGGCCGTGCTGGGGGCGGGCGCCAAGGCCATCGCCACCAGCAGCTGGGCGGTCGCCGAGGCGCAGGGTTACCGCGACGGCGAGATCATCCCGCTCGCCGAGGTCGAGCGGGTCGCGGCGCGCATCGCCGCCGTCGTCGACGCGCCTCTCACGGTCGACTTCGAGGGCGGCTACGCCGAGGACGAGGACGAACTCGCCGCGAACGTCTCGCGGCTCGTGGCCCTCGGCGCCGTCGGAATCAACTTCGAGGACCGCGTCGTCCAGGGGCCCGGCCTCTACCCCATCGACCGGCAGGCGCGCCGGATCGCGGCCATCCGCGAGGCCGCGGACAACCTCGGCCTCCCGCTCTTCATCAACGCCCGGACCGACCTGTTCCTGGGCCGCGGTCCCGACCCGGAGGTGGCCATCGGGGAGGCGCTGGATCGGGCCGAGGCCTACCGCGAGGCCGGCGCCTCCGGGTTCTTCGTCCCGGGCCTGCGCGACGAGCGCCTGATCGGTCGCGCCGTCGAGGGCGCCGGCCTGCCCGTCAACGTCCTGACCGGCGAGGGCGTGCCGGCGCAGCGCCGCCTCGCGGAGCTCGGGGTGGCGCGCCTGAGCCACGGCTCGTCCCCGTACGTCCAGGCCACCGCGACCCTCACGGAAGCGGCCCGCTACGCCTTCTTCTGAGGCGCCCCGCCCAATCGACGGAGAGCATCCGATGTACCACGACGTCGTCTCCCAATGCGCCAGCACGTTGAGGCTCGTCGACGCCTGGCTCGACAAGGCCGAGGAGCATGCCACGGAGCGGAAGTTCGACGCCGGCGTGCTGGCCTCCGCGCGCCTCGCCCCCGACATGGCGCCGCTCGCCTACCAGGTCACCAGCGCCTGCGACTACGTGAAGGCGGGGGCCCGGCTCGCCGGCCTGGCGCCGCCCCGGCACGACGACACCGAGACGACGTTCCCGGAACTGCGCACCCGCGTCGCGAAGACCCTCTCGTTCATCGAGGGCGTCGAAGCACATGCTTACGGCGGAGCCGCCGAACGAAAGATCACGCTTCCGTGGGCGCCGGGAAAAACCCTCGCGGCCAAGGACTAAGTGCTGCAGATCACCATACCCAACGTCTATTTCCACCTCGCCATGATCTACGTGATCCTCCGCCACAACGGAGTCGATCTCGGGAAGATGGACTTCCTCGGAGAACTGAACTTCGAGAAGCCATGACCGGACCAGCCGGCCGGACGACCCAAGGCAATCCCCAACTGAGGAGAACGACGATGTCACTTCAAGGAAAGCGCGCCCTCGTCACCGGCGCGAGCCGCGGCATCGGCGCCGCAATCGCCAAGGCCCTGGCCGCCGAGGGGGCCGACGTGGCCATCACCTACGAGAAGTCGGCGGACGCCGCCGCGGGCGTCGTTCGCGCCGTCGAGGAGCAGGGCCGCCGCGGCGTCGCCATCCAGGCCGACAGCGCCGACCCGGACGCGGTCGGGGCCTCCGTCGGAAAGGCCGTCGAGGCGCTCGGCGGGCTGGACATCCTCGTCAACAACGCGGGGATCATCCGCTTCTCCGAGGTCAAGGACATGGCGCTCTCGGACAACCTCTACGTCGCCCTCTACGGGCAGGGACGCGTCATGGTGTTCAATCCGAAAGGCATCCCCATCGGGCAGGTGCTGCTGCCGGGCCGGGACGAGGGCCACCACCTGCGCACCACCAGCATGGCGCTCAGGCTGGGCACCGATGAGCTCCTCATCGTGACGAGCGACGGCGATGGTGGCCGGGGCGCGACCATCTTCCGCGCCGGGGCTTTCGCCAAAGCGCTGCCCCTTTTTGGAAATCGTTGACGATCCCGGTCCTTGCGCATCCTGCCGGGTCGAGCAGGCATCGGCTTCCGATCCCGAGCGGCCTCGGGGATGTCCGCTGGCGGGCCGCCTGTTGGAGTGGCGCGGCATGGCCGCCATGGATGGAAGATCGACCGGCGGAGCGCGAACCGGTTGTCGGCCTGATCTCCGCGCTCGCTCCTGCTCAACCGTGCGCGATCATCTCACGGCTCCCGCGAACCGCGTCTTGCGGAACCGACTTGTCAATGGCCGACAGGGTTTCAGGCGACAGCCGTAAGGGCGATGCCAACGCTTCAGTCAGACGCTCCGGCGTGCGAGCGCCGACCAGGGGGACGATGTCGTCGCCCTGGCTTGCAGCCCAACCGATGGCCGCCTGCGCGATCGTGATCCCGTAAGTCCGCGCGACTTGGTGCAGCGCGCCCGCAAGCTCTCCGTTGCGAGCCCGGTTCACCCCTTGGAAACGTGGGAAGACGGTCGCCCGGAAGTCGCCCGCGCCGCTTCCCGAACTGCCCGTCAGAAGGCCCCGGCCGAGGACGCCGTAGGCCGTGACACCGATGCCGAGCTCTCGGCAGGTCGGCAACACCTCGCTTTCGATGTCGCGGGACATGAGCCCATACTCGAATTGCAGCGCCGTGACCGGATGCGCCGCGTGGGCCCGCCGCAAGGTCGCGGCATCGACGTTGGTGATGCCGACGTGCCGGACGTAACCCTGCCGCACGAGGTCTCCTATGGCCCCGACCGTGTCCTCGACCGGGACGGCCGGGTCGAGACCCGTCTGGTAGAGATCGACGTGGTCGGTCCCGAGACGCCGTAGCGAGTAGGCCAACGCGGTCTTCACGGCGGAAGGGCGCGCGTCGGTCCCGACGAACGCGCCGTCCGGCCCTCGCTGGGCGCCGAACTTTACCTGGATGAAAGCCCTGCCGCGTTTACCGCGCAGGCCCTCGGCCAAGAGCAATTCGTTGTGGCCCATGCCGTAGAAGTCGCCCGTGTCGAACAGGGTGACCCCCGCCTCGATTGCCGCCGAGATCGTGGCAAGGGCGGCGGCACGGTCACTGTGGCCGTAGAACTCCGACATGCCCATGCAGCCGAGGCCGATTGCCGACACCATCGGCCCGTTCGGGCCGAGACGACGCGTCTCCATTGCACCCTCCATTCATGAACCCCATCGGCGGGGCTCCCGAGAATGCAGTAGGCCATCGACCTATTGTCCGATAAGACGCACACGCACGAACGAGGCGTTCGCGGAGCCGGACAATGGCAGGTGCCGACCTCAATGACCTGGGTTCGTTCATGCGGGTCGCCGATGCCGGAGGTTTTCGGGCCGCCGCGCAACGCCATGGCGTTTCGGCCTCCTCACTCAGTGATGCCGTCCAGCGGCTGGAACAGGCGACGGGCGTCCGCCTCTTCAATCGAACCACCAGGAGCATCGTGCCGACGGAGGCTGGTCAGCGGCTCCTGGAAAGGCTGCGTCCCGCCCTGACGGAAATCGCGGTGGCCTACGACGACCTGACGCCCGGTGGTGAGCCGGGCGGCACGCTGAAGCTCGATGTGCCCGGCGTCGTCGCACGCCACATCCTCCCCCCGATCGCCGCCGCCTTTCTCGCCGCCCATCCTCGCATCCGACTTGAGATCAGCGTGACCGAAGGCTTGGTCGACGTCATGGAAGCGGGATGCGTCGCTGGCATCCGCTACGACGAGCACATCGCAGCCGACATGATGGCAGTGCCAATCGGACCGAGGCGTCAGCGGTATGTTGGCGTGGCGTCCCCGGCGTATCTGGCCGCATACGGCACGCCACGCCATCCGGCGGAACTGGAAGCCCATGCGGGCATCGGGCACCTGTTCCCGAGCGGACGTGTGGCCGTCTGGGAATTCGAGCGAGATGGCGAACGGATCAGGGTGCGGCCGGAAGGGCGGCTGATAACCACCTCAAGCGACATCCAGGTCGCCGCAGCCATCGCTGGAAACGGCGTCTTGTTCACCTTCGAGGAGTTCGTTGCCCATCATGTCGAGCGCGGTGAGCTCACCACCCTGTTGGACGACTGGCCGCTGGAGTTTGACGGACCCCGCATCAACTTCCCTCGGAGCCATCGCCGCGATCCGGCGCTCGCGGCCTTCGTACGCTTCGTGAGAGCACTTTAGCGCATTCCCATGCGGCCTCGGTCGAGGGCTGGTGGTCAGCTTCCAGGCGCGGCGCCGAAGCCCGCCTGCCACCCTGGGCGGTCCTTCTCCCTGCCGAGCCGATCAGGTTGGACCGCGAATCCGTCGGGATTCGGCCATCTCGATCCGGCGCGCCGCGCATGGATGCGGCCATGCTCGCCGGATGACCATCGGCGAACCCTGGCGCGCCTCAGCCCCGGTAACGCAAGGCCTCGACCAAGACAGCGAATGCCGGCGAGGCCTGGCGGCGGCTCGGGTAGTAGAGGTGGTAGCCCGGGAACGGGTCGCACCAGTCCCCCAGCACCCGCACGAGGCGGCCCGCCTCCACGTCGGCCAGGACCTGGTCGTCCGGGAGGTAGGCCAACCCGACGCCCGCCAGGGCCGCGCCCCGGGCCAGGTGCAGGCTGGTGAGCGCGACCTGCCCCTCCACCCGGACGTCGAGCCCGACCCCCGCCTTCTCGAACTCCCAGGGGAAGTTCCCGCCGCGCGTCAGGCGACGCAGGTTGATGCAGCGGTGGGCCGTCAGGTCCTCCGGTCGCTCCGGCGCGGGGCGGGTGTCGAGATAGGCGGGCGAACCGACGACGGCCATGCGCATGGCGGGGCCGATGCGAACCGCCACCATGTCCTTCTCGACCTCCTCGCCGAGCCGCACGCCGGCGTCGAAGCGCTCGGCCACGATGTTCGTAAGCCCGTCGTGGCTGACCACCTCGACGTTGATGTCGGGGTAGTCCGGCAGCAGCCTCTCCAGGACCGGCCACAGGACCATCTCGGCCGCGTGCTCGGATGCGGTGATGCGGACCGTGCCCGCCGGCTTGTCCCGGAGCTCGGTCAGGGCCGCGAGATCGGCCTCCAGGCCCTCGAACTGGGGGCCGACGACGCGCAGCAGGTGCTCGCCGGCCGCGGTCGGCGTCACGCTGCGCGTCGAGCGGTTCAGCAACTGCAGGCCGAGCCGCCCCTCCAGGCCGTTCACGGCGTGGCTCAGCGCCGACTGGGTCACGCCCAGGCGCGTCGCGGCGCGGGTGAAGCTGCCCTCCCGGGCCACGGTCGCGAAGTTGAGCAGGTCGGTCAGGTTCTCACGCAGCATCGATGTCCCGGGACCGTGCCCCGTCGAACGGGAACGGCCCGCGAGCCTCGCTCACGGGAAGCGGCACGTCCAGCCCGATCCATAAGCATGGTTCATAGCCTCATGCCGGTTTGAGCGCCTAATCGCCACGTGCCGGCACCGCTACCTTGCAGGTCATCCAAGGTGCCGGGGCTTTCCCGGGCGCCGTGCCTCCAGCGGGCAGGCTCGGAGACCACGATGCGACGACCGAAAGATTTCGAGCTCAATCGGAGGGACCTGATGGCCTGCGCCTCGGCCGCCACCGCCATGGCCGCCATGCCCACGGGCACCTCGGCCCGGCCCGCCGGGGGCGAGCAGCCCGTGATGGCCAAGGTCGGCCTCACGGTGAACGGCGAGCGCCGCGAGCTCGAACTCGACACCCGCACCAGCCTGCTCGACGCCGCGCGCGAGCACCTGCACCTGACCGGGTCCAAGAAGGGCTGCGACCACGGCCGGTGCGGGGCCTGCACGATGCTCGTCGACGGCCGCCGGATCAACGCCTGCCTGACGCTCGCCGTGATGTACCAGGGCTCCGAGATCACCACCATCGAGGGGCTGGGCCAGCCGGGCGACCTGCACCCGATGCAGGCCGCCTTCATCAGGCACGACGGCTTCCAGTGCGGCTTCTGCACGCCGGGCCAGATCTGCTCGTCCGTCGCGGTCCTGAGGGAGATCGAGGCCGGCATCCCGAGCCACGCGACCGCGGACCTGGGCAAGGTCGCCTTCTCCGAGGACGAGGTGCGCGAGCGCATGAGCGGCAACATCTGCCGCTGCGGCGCATACCCGAACATCGTCGCGGCCATCCGCGAGGTCCACGAGGGAGCCCGCGGATGAAGCCCTTCACCTACGAGCGCCCGGGCACCCCGGCCGAGGCGGCGGCCGCCGCGGCGAGCACGCCCGGCGCCAGGTTCATCGCCGGCGGCACCAACCTCCTCGACCTGATGAAGCTGCAGGTCGAGACGCCGGCGCACCTCGTCGACGTCAACGGGCTCGGCCTCGACGGGATCGAGCCGACGCCCGAGGGCGGCCTGCGCATCGGGGCCCTGGTCAGCAACACCGACCTCGCGGCCGACGCGCGCGTCCGGAAGGACTACGCCGTGCTCTCCCGCGCGCTCCTGGCGGGCGCCTCCGGGCAGCTCCGTAACAGGGCGACCACCGCCGGAAACCTGCTCCAGCGGACGCGCTGCCCGTACTTCTACGACACCGCCCAACCCTGCAACAAACGCCGGCCGGGCTCGGGCTGCGCCGCGCTCGACGGGGTCAGCCGGCAACTCGCGGTCGTCGGATCGAGCGAGGCCTGCATCGCCACGAACCCGAGCGACATGGCTGTGGCCATGCGCATACTCGACGCCACGGTCGAGACCGTCGACGCCGAGGGTACCCGGCGCAGGATCGGGATGGCCGATTTCCACCGGCTGCCCGACGAGCGGCCCGAACTCGACACGACGCTCAGGCCCGGCGAACTCGTCACCGCGGTGACGCTGCCGAAGCCGCTCGGCGGGGCGCACGTCTACCGCAAGGTTCGCGACCGGGCGTCCTATGCCTTCGCGCTGGTCTCGGTCGCCGCGGTCGTCCGGCCGGACGGAACGGGCCGGGTCGCCTTCGGCGGCCTGGCGCACAAGCCCTGGCGGGTCGAGGCGGCCGAGGCCGACCTGCCCCGGGGCGCGCGGGCGGTCGCCGAGGGCGTGCTGGCAGGTGCCAGGCCGACCCACGAGAACGCGTTCAAGCTGAAGCTCGCCGAGCGGACCCTCGGCGCGGTGCTCCACCAGGCGAGGGCCTGATCCATGAAGTTCGACACCCCCGCGGGCGCCAACCCCATCGACCGGCTCAAGGTCGTGGGCAAGCCGACCGACCGGATCGACGGCCCGCGCAAGACGACCGGCACCGCCCCCTATGCCAATGACTGGCACGATCCGCAGTCCAGGCTCGCATACGGCTACGTCGTCGGCGCCGGGATCGGCAAGGGCCGCATAGCCGGCATGGACGTGTCCCGGGCCGAAGCGGCGGCAGGCGTGCTCGCGGTCGTGACCGCGGCGAACGCGGGCAAGCTCGACCGCGGCGCCTTCTATGTCGCCCGAGCGCTCGCCGGACCGGACGTGGACCACTACCACCAGGCCGTTGCGCTGGTCGTCGCCGAGACCTTCGAGCAGGCCCGCGCCGCGGCCGCACTGGTCCGGGTGGATTACGTCCGGTCCGAGGGCGTCTTCGACCTCGCGGCGGCGAAGGACACCGCCGTCGCGCCGAAGGCCGGCCCCTTCGTCTCGCCGGAGGCGAAGGCCGGCGACTTCGAGGCGGCCTTCGCCACGGCGCCGGTCAGGATCGACGAGAGTTACGGCACGCCCGACCACGCCCACGCGATGATGGAGCCCCATGCCACCGTGGCGTCCTGGGACGGGGACCGCCTCACCCTCTGGACCGCCATCCAGCAGATGAACTGGGGCGTGCGGGACATCGCCAAGACGCTCGGCATCGCCAAGGGGAATGTCCGCCTCGTCTCGCCCTTCATCGGCGGCGGCTTCGGCGGCAAGGGCACGATCCTGTCCGACGCCGTGCTCGCCTCGCTCGGCGCCCGCGCGGCGGGGCGCCCGGTGAAGGTGTCGCTGCCGCGTCCGCTGATGTTCAACAACGTGACCCACCGTCCGGCCACCATCCAGCGCATCCGCATCGGGGCGGGCCCGGACGGGCGGATCACCGCCATCGGCCATGAGAGCTGGTCCGGCAACCTGCCCGATGGCCCGCCCGAGACCGCGACGGAGCCGACCCGCCTGCTCTACGCAGGGCCCAACCGGCTGATGCGCATGCACCTGGCGCGCCTCGACCTGCCCGAGGGCGGCGCCATGCGGGCCCCGGGCGAGGCCCCCGGGATGATGGCGCTTGAGATCGCCATGGACGAGATGGCGGAGCGGCTGGGGATGGACCCCGTCGCCTTCCGCGTCCTGAACGACACCCAGGTCGATCCGGAGAACCCGAGGCGACCCTTCTCGCGGCGGCAGTTGGTCGAGTGCCTCCGCCGGGGCGCAGAACTCTTCGGCTGGGAACGGCGCGTGGCCAAGCCCGGCCAGGTTCGCGACGGGCGCTGGCTCGTCGGAATGGGCATGGCCTCCGCGATCCGCGGCGCGCCCGTGATGAGGTCCGCCGCCCGGGTCCGCCTCGACGGCCGTGGCATGGTCACGGTCGAGACCGACATGACCGACATCGGCACCGGCAGCTACACCATCATCGCCCAGACCGCCGCCGAGATGATGGGCCTGCCGCTCGACAGGGTCGTGGTCCGGTTGGGGGATTCGGCCTATCCGGAGTCCCCCGGCTCGGGCGGGCAGTGGGGCGCCGCCTCCTCGACCGCCGGCGTCTACGCCGCCTGCGTGAAGCTGCGCGAGGCCGTGGCCCGGCGGCTCGGGTTCAACGCCACGGACGCGGTGTTCGAGGACGGCCAGGTCCGCGCGGGCAACCGGAGCGAGCCGCTCGTCCGGGCGGCCGCCGGGGGCGAGCTCGTGGCCGAGGACGGCGTCGAGTACGGCGACCTCGCCGAGTGGTTCGCGCTGCAAACCTTCGGCGCCCACTTCGTCGAGGTCGGCGTGGACGTCGACACCGCAGAGGTGCGGGTGCGGCGCATGCTGGCGGTCTGCGCGGCGGGCCGCATCCTCAGTCCCAAGGCCGCCCGCAGCCAGATCATCGGCGGGATGACCATGGGCATCGGCGCGGCGCTGATGGAGGAGCTCGCCGTCGATGCGAGGCGGGGCTTCTTCGTGAACCACGACCTCGCCGGCTACGAGGTGCCGGTCCACGCCGACATCCCGGACCTGCAGGTGTCCTTCCTCGACGAGATCGACCCTGCCGCCTCTCCGCTCAAGGCCAAGGGCGTCGGCGAGCTCGGGATCTCGGGAGCCGCCGCCGCGGTGGCCAACGCGGTCCACAACGCAACCGGCGTGCGGGTCCGGGATTACCCGGTGACCCTCGACAAGCTCCTCGGCGGCATGCCGGAAGCTGCCTGAACGGAGGAACGCCGATGCGTCCGAGGATCATCTGCCACATGGTGGCGTCCGTCGACGGCAAGCTGCATCCGAGCCGCTTCACCGTGCCGGCCGCCGGCGTCGATGCCGGACGGCTCCGCAAGCACTACGACGAGGTCTCCGCCAAGTTCGGCGCCCAGGGCTGGATGTGCGGGCGCGTGACCATGCAGGAGATCTCGAAGGGGAAGGCCCGGACGGTCAAGGGGCCCGGTATTTCCTCGCGAGAGCCGTTCGTCGGCGACCGGGGGGACCGGGACCTCGCGGTCGCCATCGACCCGCACGGCAAGGTCCGTTACGGGAAGGACCACCTCCTCGGCGACCACGCCGTCGCCGTGCTTTCGGAGGGTGTGCCCGACGCCTACCTCGCCGAGCTGCGCGAGGACGGCGTCTCGTACGTGTTCGCCGGGCCGGACGGTCGCGACCTCGCCAAGGCCATGGACGCGCTTGGCGACACCTTCGGGGTCGAGACCCTCCTGCTGGAAGGCGGCGCGGCCATCAACGGCGCCTTCCTGAAGGCTGGGCTCCTCGACGAAATCAGCGTGCTCATCCACCCGGCCGTCGACGGCTTGGCCGGCGTCCAGACTATCTTCGAGTACGCGGGCGAGGCCGACGAACGGCCGGGTGCTGGCCAGGCGCTTCGCCACGTCCACACGGAGACCCTCGACGGCGGGATGGTCTGGCTCCGCTACCAAGTGGAGAAGGCCCCAGCCTGAGTCTCCCCTTCTCGAAACAGGGACAAACATCGATGGAAGGCTCGCGCCCATGCCGCTTCCCCGCCGCGCCGTCCTCGGCGGCCTCGCCGCGTCCGCCTGGGCCGTCACGTCCGTGAATGATCACCTTGGGGTTCAGGGACGCCTCGGTGCCGCTCTCCTTCCTCGACGGCAACCAGAAGCCGGTCGGGTACGCGCTCGACATCTGCTACCGCATCGCGGACGCCGTGAAGGAGCGTCTCGGCCTGGTGAAACTCGACATCTGCCTCAACGCCGTGACCTCGGCCACGCGCATCCCGCTCATCGCCAGCCAGACCGCCTCGGCCACGTCTGAGGCCCGAGTCAGCTCTTCTGTCGCCTGTGCCCAATTCGTCCGCAGGACATTGCGGTGGAGCAACGCGTGCCGACGATACCGAGGGACTGGATGCAGAATCTAACGCGGAAGCGCCTTGTCATAGTGACGTCGGCCTTCGAGGCTGTCTCGAAGAAGCTCAGCCATCGCGCTTCGCAGACTTCTTTTAACCGTCCACCTCTTTCAGACTCGGTGCCCCATAGCCGCTGTTGTAGAACGTCGATCCAGATTTTTTTAGGCGTAGGTGATGGCGAAGAGGCCCAGCAAGCCACGGGTGCAGACCGAATTTCTCCCAGGCCAACTGGATATGGTTGACTGGATGGGGGGATTAAGATGGCTGAAGAATGGGTCAGCCGCTGATGACCACGAGACTGCAGACGACATCAATCAACATGCGTACTTTGGTCCGATACGCGCGACCAGATATCAACCTCCGCTGCTGCGAGCTCCACGCTTGCCTGCCATTGTTCAGATACGCGTTTTGGCCACAGCTATTTGGGGATCGACTTGGCACGGTCGCGCAGCCAATGAGCTTGGAGTCGATCAGAAGCAACTTCGACGCTGGGAGGAGACGGATCCGAAAACTATGCAGTTTCGAGGGACGCCGCCTTTCAAACATATTGAGCGTCTACGCGAAGTAGCCGAGCGGTACAGGAACGAAATACAGGTAGCTCTATCTTTGAGCGAGCCGCCCCTGAACGCTTCTTCAGAAGCGCATCCGATCAGAAGGCGCAGCGTCACACCCATTCGCTCCCCTGAAGCATTAGACGCTGATGGTGCTGTCTAAGATTTCTGACACCGTAGGCCATAGACTTCCGCTTAGCGCGGCAGCGATAGTCAGGTTATTATGACAGCAACCTCAGCGTTCGGTTGACGCTCAACCAACTTAAGCATTATAGCGTGTCAGGATTTGCTGACATGTCATATTTCGCGCTTCATGCTGCTCGGCAGTTCATGTCAGGATTTTCTGACGTTAAGTAGCTGCAGTTGTAGGCCCTCGTTTGAAGATAAATCGCATGTGTGACAGCGATTGCTGACAGGTCTTCCTCGACGACAGGCCGCGCGTGCCCTTTCGGACCTGACGGGTCAGCCCGAGGCGCTGTATAAGAGCGCACTCAACCATAGGCTGCGCGACGCCGCGACGCTCGACGATCTCCTCCATCGCCTGCCTCAGAACATCCGCAAGCCCGTGGGCGATCCCTCGTAGTCTTCATGTTGCTTCGCGCGCGAAGGCCACCACGCACGGACAAACCTCGCGTCAGGCCGCGGCGCTGGTCTCGGCGGCGGCCTGTCCGAGCACCCAGGCGCAGAACTCAACTTCGTTCGCCAGCTCCGCCCGCAGGGTCACGGTCCCCTCGTACGAGCGCAGACCATCGACGATGACGTGGGGAATTCCGGCGGCGATGACATATGCCTCATAACCGTGCGCCCTTAGGGCCTGACCGGCCCAGACGAGCGAGCCGCGGAGAGCACCGTCGAGCTCGGCGTCGGCTTGAGCGATCATCCCGCCCCAGTTCCTGAGGATGCGGCGCAGGCCCTCCATGGCGTCCTCGACCGTGCCGGCGCCTGGGACGAGGGGCCGCTTTTCCATGCCCCTGGCCTCTTCGGGTGTCAGCCCAAGGTACGCGAGCATGAGGTCGTCGGCGGCCGGCCGGATGTTGTTGATGCGCCAGTTCTTGGACACCTCTGTCTCCAGCCACCTCGAAAGCACCGTGCGCTCGGTGTGCCGCGGGACGAACTTCTTCGAGGCTTCGAGGACCGTGGTCTTGAGCGAGAGGTCCATCTTCTTGTAGCTCGTGGTGGCGGCGGCGCGGTCGGGGCGGCGACGCTCCGGCGGCAGGGCGATGTTCAAGGGGCGCCGGCCGGGACGCCCTGAGCTCAAGGCGAGCAGCATGATCGCCTCCCAAGCCTCGGGTGTCGGGGCCGTCGCCAGGGCAGCGCCGATGCGGCGCAGGCGTTCGCGAACAGGGGCGGCCTCGGCACGATGCAGGCGGTAAGCGTAGGACGTGCCCTCGGCCACGTAGGCGTCCCAGGCGGCGCCGAGGCCATCCTGACGCGCCCGCTCGATCAGGCCGCGCACCCGGGTTACGGCCTCGGTGGCCTGTCCTGAAGCCTCGGCGACGATTCCCGCGAGCGGCCCGACGGCGCGCTCCTCGACGACCCGGCACCACTCCTCCGTGTCCCTGTGGCAGGCGTCGGCGTAGGAGCCGCTAACACGCATAAAATCCTCGCAGGCGTCGGCGAGACCGGCCTGCACGAGGACGCGCTGCATGTCTTCGTCGCCCGCGTGCGAGGCAACGACGCGACACAAGGCCTGTGCGTCCTGACCCTCCGGCGTACCCCAGTCACCCTGACGACGGGCGAGCAGGCCACCCGGGATCTGACGGACCTTGCCCTGGCGGACGACCGCGGCTGCGAACGCGTCAGGACCGTCCGGCAGGCGGCGGCCGCGACCCACGAGCGTCACCTCGCCGAGGACGACGACGTGCAGGTCGATGGGCGCCGCGGTGATCTCGGCAGCGGCCTGCCGTAGGCGTTGGCGATGCTTGCGCTTCGTCGCCGTGTTCATCGTGGCCGGCCATAGCTTCGCCGCCAAGGCGTCCGTGCGCACGACCGTCAGGCGGTTTTTAGGGAGGCCGGAAGTCTCCAAGGCCTCGACCAGGTCGCGGGCCGTACCGGGCAGGGCGTCGATGTGGGCCTGCCGCTCGGGGCGGCCGCGAAGCCTTTCCATGGCCCCGCGGATGGCGGACCGCTTCATACCGGTACCGTGCAGGGCTTCCGTGATGGCGTCGATAGACAGGCGCTTCGGGGCGCGGCCCTCGTGCTCCGCAACCTGCCGCTCCCACGAGACGATCAGGTGCACTTCGAAATCGGCCTCCTGTCGGGCACGATAAGTCGCGCCGGGCTTCTGCGTGCTCTCCTGCCGGACCGCCGTCATGCGGCTGTACCAGGCGACCCACCGCTTGATCAGCTCGGCGTGCCCGTCGTCGTCTTGGGCCTGACCGGGGACCGACCGGTAAGCCTCGACAAACGCCACGACCGCGGCCCGTAGCGCGGTGGCGTCGACCGGGGCGCGCGTGGCCCGGCGGTGCGCGACGGTCCATGCCCGCACGTCCGGCTCGACCGCGCGGAACAGCAGCTCGTTCGACGCCGTTTTCTTCCCGGGGCTGACGTCCATGCCGACGCAGTAACGGGCTACGCGCGGCAGGACGTCGGCCAGCATGTCCTCATCGACGCCGGTACCACCCGCCGCGACGTAAGCGTCCGCTGCGGCCACCAGGAAAGACTGGATCTCGGTGGCGTCGAGCGGGGCACCGGTCTCGCGCACGCGCTGGACGGTGAAGCGCCGGGCAGCGTCCGAGATATGGTCGAAAAGGCCGGGGTTGGCGGACAAGGGCTGAGACCGAAGCGATTTCCTGTCGAGTACTGTTACGTGGCCGTAGGCATATCTCCAGGGCCATCAGAGCGAAAACCGACCCTCGACGAGACTTTTTTTGTCACGTCTGGATGCTGCGGCTGAGCCTCCTGTCCGTGCTGGCGCCTAGGTAGGGGACTCATTCAGGTCCATGCGATGACAGAGGAAACTAGCGCGACGGCTGCGAGATAGTTGCAGGCTAGGCGATCGTAGCGGGTCGCGACGCGCCGCCAGTTTTTGAGGTGGCCGAACAGCCGCTCGATCCGATTGCGCCGTCGGTAGGCGACCCGGCTGTGCTTATAGGGTACCGTCCGGGTGGCCGTGGATGGGATGGTGGCGATCACCCGGTGGCTCTTCAGCCAATCTCTCAAGCTCTGTGCGTCGTAGGCCTTGTCGGCGATCAGACGCTTGGGCGGCACCACAGCGCACAGCAGGGGCAGCGCCATGGTGATGTCGGCCACGTTGCCGGGCGTCAGGGCGAACGCGACCGGTCGGCCACGATCATCGGCCAAGCAATGGATTTTGCTCGTGAACCCGCCTCGCGAGCGGCCGATCGCCTGGCTCCAGGCCCCCCTTTTCCGCCGGCAGCCGAGCGGTGGGCCTTCACGTGGGACGCGTCGAGCATCAACTCATCTGGCACGGGGCCTGTGGCCGCGATCTTGGCGAACAGCCGCTGCCAGATCCCGCGCTGAGACCATCTGTTGTAGCGGTTGTAGACCGTCGTGTGCGGACCGTAAGCGGAGGGCGTGTCCTGCCAGCGGCAGCCGACCTTCAGCACATGCAGAATGCCGCTGATCACTCGCCTGTCGTCGACCCGGGGCTTGCCCGGTTGGTCGTGCGGCAGGTGCGGCTCGATCCGCCCCCAGGATTCATCGGAGAGCCAGAACAACCGTGCCATCGCGAACCTCCTGCGCTGGAAACCCCAATCTCAGGACGAAAACACGAGCAACAGCAGTTGGTTGTATGAGTTCCCTACCTAGGGCCTATCCCCGGTGCCCGGTCCCGCACTGTCCCGACCTCGCTAGACCTAGGACTGTCGAACGGCCAGCCGGTCGTGAGCAGCAAAAACGCCGCCTGCCAGCTCGGCCGCCCACACACGACCGTCCTTGCCGCCATCGACGTGCTGATCGAGCGGTGCCCCGTTTTCCTCGGGCAGAAATCTCTGCCTGAGTTCGGTGAGGCTGCAACCGGCAACGGCGGCACTCGCGAAACCCGCGCCTTCCTCATGAACCGGGACGGCTTCAGCCTGCTGATCGCGGGCTTCACCGGCGAGCGGGCCCTTAGTTGGAAGCACAGCTATATCAAGGCGTTCAACGTCATTGAGGCGGTGATTCGCAGCCGGACGACGCTGGCGGTCCTCGGCCTCAACGACTCCGGTGCGCTGCGGGGGCTCCTGCTGGGCTATGCCGAGAGGGTCCTGGCCCTAGAAGCGCAGGTCGCCAAACCCGGCAGCGCTACGCCACCATCGAATCCGCCGTCGCCACGGCCGCCCCCCAAGGTGAAATTTTCGAGCCGGTTCGCCGAGGCCCACGGACACTGCGGCCTGCAAAACTCCGCCAGGGCTACCAAGGCGCCGCCGAACCAATTCTCTATCCTGGCGGAGGTCCGCCGCGGCGGCCGCCTCGTCGTGGTGGACGAGAACCACACGGTGGTGGGCGGCCTCGGCGAGGCCGTGGCCGGTCTCCTGTTCCGTAACGGGGTACTGCCCGAGCGCGGCTTCCGGCAGGTCGGCCTTCCCGACGAATTCCCCGACGCCGGCGCCCTGCCGACGCTGCACGACCGCTACGGCCTCTCCACCGAGGCGATGGCAAGGAGCATCCGCGGATGGCTATGAACGAACCTGGCACCAACCGCCCGACCGTGGCCTTCGTTGGGCTCGGTGCGATGGGGATGCCCATGGCCCGTTACCTCGTGACCGCGGTCTTCCCGACCCGCGGCTACGACGTCCGGCCCGAGAGCCGCGCCACGCTGGCGAGCGCAGGCGGGGTCCCCACGGAGGATCTCATCGCGGCGGCCGACGGCGCCGACGTGCTGCTCCTGATGGTGGTCAACGCCGCCCAGGCCGAGGACGTGCTGTTCGAGCGGGGCGCGCTGGACCGCCTCGCTCCCGACGGCGTCGTCCTGCTGATGGCGACCTGCCCGCCGCGGGCGGTGAAAGGCTTAGCGGCGCGGGTCTTGGAGCTGGGCCGACGCTTCGTCGACGCCCCTGTGTCCGGAGGCGTCGTCGGAGCCACGGCCGGCACGCTCACGATCATGGCGGCCGCGCCGCCCGTGACGATGGAGGTGGTGAGGCCGATCCTCGGCGCCCTGGGCGACAAGCTGTTCCACGTCGGCACCGAGTCTGGACAAGGCGCCACGGCGAAGGCGGTCAACCAACTCTTATGCGGCGTGCATATCGCCGTGGCCGCGGAGGCGTTCGGATTGGCGGAGAAGGTGGGGATCGACCATTCGGTGGTGCTCGACATCCTCTCGGGCTCGTCGGCGTCCAGCTGGATGCTGTGCGACCGCGGACCGCGCATGCTTGAGGACGAGCGCCGCGTGACGAGCGCGGTGGACATCTTCGTCAAGGACCTCGGCATCGTGCTTGAGGCCGGACGCGGCGTCGGGGCGGCGCTGCCCTTGGCGGCGATGGCCCACCAGTTGTTCCTGTCGACTTCGGGCCGGGGTGACGGCAGCGCAGACGACAGCAAAGTCGTGCGCTCGTACCGAGCCCTGAACGGGACCTGAGACTGGCGCCGGCGACTGCGACCTCGCTTCATCGGAAAGGTCCGACCTCAACGCCGTCCAACCGGAAGTCGCGAGGCGAACGGACGATTCGAAGCGGCGACCGGAGGTGGAGGAGCGGCCGGCGTCGACCACGGGTGGCAAACCGCCGACGAGACGACCCGCAGGTGGCCCTCCAAGCCCGCATGCCGGGTGACCACGACGATAAAGAGCCGGCGTCCGGACGCCACGGGACCGTCGTCCACCTGGGACGACGGGTACGGCTCGGTACTTAAGGTCGGCGAGAATCAAGCGTCCGACTAAAAAGGGAGGACCGGCTCATGCAAGTCTATATCCCCGCCGCCGCCGTGGGCTCCAGCGACGTCCCGGTAGATCCGCGCCCCCGCTCGCGCACGGCGTTGCGACTGATCGAGAATGCCATCGGCCTGCTCGTCGAGATCCCCGCCGCCCTGTTGGTGGTGGCTGAGGTCGGCGTGTTGCTCGCCGGGTTGTCAGTCGCTACGTGTTCCACGAACCACTCGTTTGGTCCAATGAGCTCGCCGGCATCCTGTTCCTTTGGCCGGCCATACTTGGAGCGGTGGTCGCCTTCCGTCGCTCCGAGCACAGGCGGATGACAGCCATCGTCGCGATGGCCGGCCCTCGCACTCGTGTGTTCCTGAGACGGTCGCTCTGGTCGCCGGGCTGATCTTCGTCGCCCAGGTCCTGCACCCAGCCTACGACTTCGCCAGCGACGAGATGTTCGTCACGACGCCTTCCCTGGAACTCAGTTCACACCCTAGACTTGGCCACCGAGTATGCTTCCGCTTTCGGGAGCGGCATTGTCGCGTGTGCGCCCCTGCGTTGGGTGGGGGGGAGGCCGTTTGCTTTACAGCCTAACATTCCCTGAAGCGACTGCTCCGATTGCTGCCGGTTTATGTTAAATATTGAGTGCGATCAACATTAAGCAAGCCGATAACCAGACGAGCAGCGCTTCAACTCTCTCAGCGATGGCTGAGCTGCAGTTGGTAACTTTCTTACCCAGAGGTAGCCGCGATTTGTAATATAAAATATCTGTATCGAAATATGTTGAATTTTAATCTTCTTTTGCAATGATTTCCCAGTCTTCTGCCATAATGTCTATTTGCATCGTCTTCCAACGCTTGCCACATCCGGTGCTAGAGACTTCACTGATTGCGGGATCAACGTAGTACAGGTCGAATTGATCCCCAAATTTTTTCCCATTCTCGTGGGCACGATGATCAATGAACACGTAGCGCCCATCATCCCATCCCTTGCGACGCGCCCATGAACCGTTTCGAACATCCTCGGCGACGGCCTCCCAACGCTGCGCTCGGCGCGCATCATACTTTCTAATGCTTTCGTCCATTTCCTCATGTTTCCTCTCTTTCTTCAACATGCCTGCCTCCGTTCAATGGGATAGACATGGCATGGGCTGCCCTTACGAGCCGTTAGCGGTTGCGGCACCGACCCGGTCTTGATGTGATTTTTGAACGCTGCTTAAAGGTGATCCTAGAAGGCTGTGCCGCTATTTCGAACTCAAGAATGATGACTGACGCTGGATAGCCCCCGGCCAAAAACGTTCCGGGTGTTCGAGTCGGAGGTCCGGCTGGAACCGTTGGCCGCGTCGAGCGGGCCTGCAGTAAGACCTGTGTCATCCCGTTCGGGCTTAGCTTCCTCGCCAAGCGGTGAAAGTGGGCCAAGCTCATACCAAAGGGCGACCGCGACCTGTTCGGGAATGCGGCGTAACTAATCCGTAGCGAACGCCTAATCACTACGTTTGGGCCGACCCGATTCCCTCGGGCCGGCCCTTTGCGTTTGGGGCGTCAGTCCCCCGTGCTGAGGTCGCCAATGCCCCGCCTCGGGCATTTCGGCGCCGTGAACTCGCCGGGCAGGCGGAGGCTTTCGGGTTCGCGTAGGGTCTGCGTGATCACAAACGAAGCGCGGGCTCCATTCGGCCACGACCATTGCCCTCCGAAGCCAAGTGCCGCGCCGCGGTTGGACGTGCCGCGCCCGACGACCTTGGAGAGAATCTGTCCGGTACGGGCGTCCTGAAGCCCGCACGTTACGGTGACGGACCACCCGGCCGGGGGCGCCGGGTCGGCGTCGACGTAGCCGAAGCGCTCCCGGCCGGGGCCCGCCGGAACGGTCAGGGCGAATCGCCAGCCCGTGTCAGGTTGCGGCCAGAGCTCGACGGCGGCGGCGGGGACGGCCGCGCTGATCAGCACGGCGATGGCGGCCAGGAAACGCATGGGGGACCCTCCGAGGGGATGGGGACGGCCCGGCACGAACCGTCAGAGAGGAAGGCGACGAAGGCGGCCGCCGCGATGGGCGTGCCGTCGGGGAGAAGAAAGGCGGCGGCGACGTACGGGTTGAAATGGACCCGCTGCGCGCTGTCGGTGACAGGCCTGGATTCGGTGAGGGCGCCCCGGGCGTAGGCGACGACCTCGCGCTGGCCGCGCCGCCTGATGCGGGCGACGCCGGCGGCGCTGACGACGAACCGGACGTCCCTGAGCGCGAGGGCGGAGACGTACCCGACGACGCGGCCGGCCTCGCGGATCGACCAAGTGCGTCGGACTAGATGCCAGTGGATGTCTAACACGGCGCGGCCGGCAGCGGCGGCAGGCAAAGCGCGACGGCCTCGACCTCAAGCGACATGCGCAGGGCGTCCTCGGCCGAGAGGCGGCCCGCCGCCGCCAGGGCGACGACGCGCTCGACGCGTAGGCCCGCCGCGACCGCGAGAAGCCCGCATGACCGCCGCGTCGACCACGCCAGCCGGATGCGGCGGAGGACGGCTTGGGGGTTGTCATTCGACATCAAGCACACCCCGCTCAGCCATGCTGACGACCTGCGCGGCGCGACGGGCGGCCTCGTGGGGCAGCAAGCCGCCCTGACGGGTCTTGGCCTGCAGGTCGTACAGGCGGCCCCGCGCTGTCACGGCCATCGCCGGCGTCACCCGCCCGGCCTGCTCGGCCGAGGCGACCTGCTCCAGGAAAAGCTCCACGATGGGGCTGCCGACGGGGACGATGGTGGGCGCATCCATGGTCACCCCCCCTAGTTCGCCGGGCCGGCATGGCGGCCGTCCAGGGCGCACTCGCAGAGCGCCTGCAGGGTCCGGACGGAACCACCGCGCCAGTGCTCCGCGACGAGATCGAGTTCACCGGGCGTCAGGTCGGGCAGCCACCGGTCATCGAGGCCCCGCTCGCGACGTAGCTCGGCGACGAGACCGCGGGCGAGCACGGGCAGGGAGGCGAGCGTCGGCACGGGCATGTCCACGACCCGGAATCGGCTCAGCAACGCCGGATCGAGGCCTTCCGTGGAATTCGCCGTGGCGATGTACGAGACACCCGACAGGTCAGTGGCGCACTCCAGGTACGGGTCGTGGTAGGCGCGGGCGGTCTCGGGCTCGGCGAGGGCGAGGATGCCGTCCGTGAGGCGGCCGTTATCGAGCCGCGTGCCAGCCCGGGAGATCTCGTCGACCACCACGAGGACGCTGGCGAACCCGTGCCGCTTCACCGCCTGCAGCGGCACGCAGGCCCGGCCGGTCGACCATTGCCGCGACGTGCCGATGAAGCTGCCGTCCGCTACGCTGGCGGCGCCGTAGACGGTCACCGCCAGCCCGAGCTCCTCGCCGAGCCGGCGCGCCAGCCGCGACTTGCCGGTGCCGGGTCCGCCTCGCAGGAGGAGCGGGGGTAGGCGCACGTAGGGACGCCCGGCGAGGGACGCGAGGATGCTGGTGATGATCTGCGCGGCATCGGGGAACTCGCCCGCCAGGACGCGCTGCACGCGCGCGAGATCGGGCACGGGGACGAGGGGCAGCCGCTTCCCGGCGATGGGGGCGAACTCAATGCGCGGGTTCGAGGCGCTCGTCGTCTTGCTCTCGCCGTCCTTGGCGCTCCCCGGCAAATGCGAGACCGACGCGAGCACGACGAGCCCGGGGCCCTCGGGCTCCGGAGCCGGCCGCTCGGCCTCGGCGGCCTGCTTCCGGAGCGCAGCGAGCACCGTCATGGGCTTGGGCCGCTCCTGGATGGCCTCCGCCACGGCTTCGCGGATGCTGCCGCGCATCTGCGCGACGGCTTCCAGGATGGCCTGCTGACCGCGCTCTCGCCACTGAGCGAGGACGTCGACGAGGTCCTCGCCACCGGGAATCGGCCTCGGGCTGTACGCGCCCTCGTCCAGCTCGGCACCGGTCGCCGCTGCCAGGATCTCGGCCTGCCCCTCGCCGGGGCGCCGGGCATACGCCCAGCAGACGCCCACGACTTCGCCGACGGCGGACTGCTCGCCCATCATCAGGAGATGATGTGCCATCCGCCACCGGAGCTCGTCGAGCGGGCACGGTAGGCCGTGCTGCCAGTCGAAATCGATGTCGATGGCCGGCCGCTGGTCAAGCAGTCGCCGAAGCTCGGTCCAGGAGCACAGGACGTTTGTGTGGAATACCCGAAGGTCCAACCTGCTGTGGCCGCGCTTGTTGTCGAGCATCCTCGCGCTGGTAGTCCAGATGCCGCGTAGGATTTCGGCCATCGTACGTGAGCCGCCGACCGATTCGATCAACCCGTCCCGGTCGTCGACGATGAGGTCCGACCATGTATTGCCGAGAATGCAGTACAGGTCGCGGTAGACCGAGCCGCCGTACAGGGCGGTGCCGCTCAGGAGTTGGCGCAAAGTCGGGGGAA
This sequence comes from Methylobacterium sp. UNC378MF, assembly GCF_900103195.1. Lineage (GTDB taxonomy): Bacteria > Pseudomonadota > Alphaproteobacteria > Rhizobiales > Beijerinckiaceae > Methylobacterium. The sequence continues at coordinate 64,047 of NZ_FMWU01000007.1, forward strand.
CGCCAAACGCGGGCGCGATCTTGGTCATGGGGTGTCTCCGTCACCACACGCCTGGGCGAGAGCCACTGGCGCATATCCGGCGAACACTACCGGCCGTCTGTTAAGAACTCGTCAAACGGTTCTGTGCAGGTGCCCTCTATTCCCTGTCGACAACCGGGCTCCGTTTGGCGTCCCGGGCGACCGCAACGAGCTCTAGGGCCTCCTCCAGGCCCAAGCGGGCGAGGATGGCGAGATCCTCGCGGTCGCGCGGGCGCACGCCGGGGAGCGCATCACCCTGCGCGAGACTGCCCCGCTCTGACATCTCCGCGGCGGCCTGCAGCATGTACCCCATGGCGCGGGGATGCTCGTATGCGGCGGCGCGGGCGAGGAACGCCAGCGCCCACCCCGGCAGCCCGTTCCGGAGCACGCGGTCCCTCGTGACCGTCCTCCGATTCAGCCCCGTCGCGCGCGACAACGGGTTCACATAGTCGCCCCCGAACACGGCGCCGGCGGCTGCCTCGACGGCGTCGGAGAGCGCCTCGGCGATTGCGGCGTGCTCGACAGGGCGGCCAGCCACATGCGGGACCCGGCCCTCGTATGTCAGGGGGGCGCCATCGACGGTGCCGACGGCATCAGGGTGCGTTGGGACGGGGCGGAGGACGACACGCATGCCCCCGGCATAGCGCGCCCCCCAGAAACGTAGAAGGCCTCGGACGATGCCGGGGCCTTGTCTGCCCTCCCGCAAGCAGGAGGAGGTCACAGTTACACTTGAACCCACGTCTGTGACGGGTTTGCCCTCCCGCGGACGGGAGGATGACCAGCCGCCGCCAAAGGTGACGATGACACTGGGTTCGCCCTCCCACCGGGAGGACGCCGCGACTTAGCGGTCGGACCAGAATTGGGGACGCCGCTCGCCGCGTCAAGTCGAACCGGTCTTCTCGAATCGGCGTTTCCACATAGAATCGGATCACGTGCCCATGGAGAGGGCGCGGCTGCCGGTGGTGGGGTCCACTCCCATCATGCCGGGTCACACGGCCAAAGCTGTCCCGGCACTCCTCGCTGATCTTACCGCGAGGACGACGCATGGCCGACGCACACCCCGATTCCGACTACACCCCCCGCTACGGCCAGGTCAGGGCTCGGGCGTTGGACGCCACGGGGAAGCCCGTTGGCTCCTTCGTCGCGCTCTCGGCCTCCGACTTCCGCAGACCCGAACGCGAGCGGCCGGTCATCCATACCCGCATCGAGACGACCATCGACATCAAGATGACGGCCGGCTTCCTCGCCCCGCTGATGCGGATGACCTGCGAGATGCAACTCGACCAGTTGGCCCAACTCCGGAAGTGGCTCGATGGAGATCTGCGCAGTCAGCGCCGCCAGAGGCGGGTGTGCATGTCCTCGCTCAGTTCGGTGGCTTCGAGGAGGGCGAGACCTTCGGCCTCTTCCTGAACAGCTTCAACGCTGCCAGCGCCTTTGTTCAGCGCGTCCTGCCCGGGTGCCGCGGCCGCCGGGACGGTGACTGTATCTTCCTGATGCCGCCGCCGAACGCGCGCCTGCCGAAGGAGGCCCGGGAGGCCTTCCGCGTTCAGCGGGTCGTTCCGGTCAAGGGCGCCAACCCCTTCGCGGTCGCGCTGCTCGGCGCCGCCCTTCAGGTGATGGCCGACATCGTCCGTGCCGACCTGGCCGATCTCGCGTCCGAGGAGGCGTGATCATGGGCGAGGTCCGCATAACCCGCCGGCCGGACCCGCACGCCGAGCTCGGCTACGAGTGCCCGGAGTGCAAGGCTTGGTCGCCAGTCTCCATGTGGAAGGAGACCGAGGTCGGCTGCGAGGACTGCGGTGACCACCGTGCCCGGCTCTGCCCGCTGTGCGAGGAGTGCATCGACGAGGTCTTCACCGAGTTTGAGGAGCCTGCCCACTTCCTGGAGGCGGAAGCTCGCAAGGCCGGTAGGCTCCCAGGCATGCCTACGCCCGACGAGCAGGTCGGCCACCTCAAGCTGTTCCTGGCCGCGTCCGATGACAGGCTCCGGAAGGCTCAGGCCGAGGCGGCCGCCGCTAAGCGGGAAGCCGCCGACATGCGGGCCGCATGGCTCCGCGCCGTCGGGGCCCGCCTGCTGTTCCGGCCCGATCTCCTGACCGCCCTGGAGGAGACTACCCGGGACATGCGCCTGCACCTCGACGAGCTCGATGCGGACGAGGCCGGGGCGACCCTCATCGCGATGGAGGCCGAGTACGGCCCCCACGTCCCCGCCGTCATCGAGGAGGACGCCTGACCATGGCGAACGAGACCACCGTCGCGGGCAGGACAATCCCGCTGAGAGGCATCGGCGCCCGCGCGTATGCGGTGCATGTCGCGAGGCACGCCGCCCGAGATGTGGGTGATATCGTGGAGTGCGCCTGGCTGGGGGAGACGGTCCCTTTCCACCCTCAGGCTAACCGCCAGCAGCGCCGGGCGGCCGAGCGCGCACGGAGGCGGGCATGAAAGAGCGGCTGATCTTCGCCTCGCTCGATCAGCCCCGCAAGCCCGACAAGGGGCTCAGGGACGGCTCCTGCAACCGCACCGCCTGTCAGGCACCCCTCAAGGGGGAGAGGCAGTGGACGATGGACGACTTCATGGTCGTCGGTGGCAAGCTCTACTACTGCCACCGCTGCGCCCGCGACTTCAACGCGTGGGACAGGCAGATCGGGGTGCCGCTCCGCTGCACGCCTGTGCCTCCCCCGGAACAGGCTCGGATCACCCGCGACGCCGACCTCCCGCAGGTGAGCTCGTTCCATGGCTGAGCATCCCCTCGACTACGAGTGCGCGGTCCACGGTCAGGCATGGCGTGAGGTCATGCGACGTGAGCAGGAGCACCGGGCCCGTGCCAGGGCGATCGTGGAGTGCGACTACGTGCGCCCGTCCTGGCGGCTGTTCGCCGACGTTTGGCTCGACGCCGAAGCGGACAAGGCCGCCCGTCCCGCCATCGGCAAGCCCTTGTCCATCCGGGCCCGCCGCAGGAATCGGGGGCGCATCCGCGCGGAGCGAGCGCGCCTCGGCCGGGACATGCCGATGTCCATTCAGTGGGCGTGGCCGCACGAGGGAGGCTTTCATGGCTAAGACCAAGCCCGACAACGACTGGATGGCCAAGGCAACTGCCGCCCGGGACGCCATCGAACGAGCCGCGGACGACCTGCTCGTCCATGCCGAGGGCCTAGCCCAACTCGCGATGATGGCTCGCTGGCGTGCGAAGAACCCGGCCGCCGCTGAGACGGAGACGCGGGCGCTCGTCAGGGATGACGATGGCCACTCCGTGTTCGTCAGGAACCGGCTGCCGAGGACGCATTCTGGCGGACGGTTCACGCGGCCGCCATGTTCGCCGGCGCGAGGTAGGCTCACCTGCAGGCGTCCGTCATGCAGAGCGTGATCCTCCGCGGCCTGCGCGAAGCGGTCGAGGACGTCGTCGGGTCGTACCGAAGCCCGCCCCCGCCCCTGGAGAAAATCGCTGAGGCCATGGGAGACAGGCATCCCGGCGTCCGGCCCGAGGCTGTCCACCGACAGGCTTGGCTTAATCACCTGGTGGAAACGACCGCCAGGTTTGCCGGCAAGGCGTCGGACAGGAGCGTGGCATGACCCTGCTGACGGACCGGAAGCGCTGGGACGCCGAGGCCCTTCGGCACATAGCCGAGCGGGACGACCCCGAGGCCGCGTGGGCCTCCATGAACGTGCGCCTGTTCGCCGAACTTCAGGCCGCGGTCGACGACAACGACAGGGATGCGCTCAAGCGCGCGTGCCGCCGGGCCGACCTGCGACGGGTCGAGCTCTCCCTGGTGGATGGTGGTGCGCCGGACCCGGCCCTCGACGCCTACCTGGAGCTGATCCTGCGCAGCACCCCGCTGAGCGTCTACGACCCGCCGGAGGGGCCGGCTCCGTACACCCGCTCAATCGACGCGGCGCGGGCGTTCGTCGCCGAGGCGCTCCCCGGGTTCTGGGTCTCGTCGGGCCTCTGCGGCCTGACCGGGCACGCCTCCCTCTGGCCGGACTACAACGGGCCCCACGGTGAGCGTCTGTTCCGCGAGTGGCCCGAGGACGAGTGCCCCTGCGAGTGGAGCGAGGACCTCGCCCCCGGTAACGGAATTGGGCGGGAGTGCCGGGCCATCCTGGCGGCCGCCGTCCGGGCGCTCTCCCACCGGCACGAGCTCACCGGCGCGGCTCGGCCCGGGCGAGACAGGAGCGCGGCCTGACATGGGCATGGATGTCCGCATCGTCGCGTACCGCCGCCACCTTCCTGAACTCACCGCCATCGACCTCGCGAACCTGAAGAGACGGCTGGATGCGACGCCAGCCCGGTCGTTCTGCACCGGCTTAGCGCTCGACGACAACTGGTGGGCTTGGCCGGACAAGTATCAGGTCCTTGGTGGCGATGGGCCGGCACCTCACGTCCAGGCCGTCACGGTCGAAAGCGGGGTCCGCTATTTCGGACGGGGCTACCACCGGGGTGACTGGCCGGCGTTCAAGGCCATCATTCTCTGGCTGCGCGAACACGTCAGCCCCGACGTCTGGTACGGCGATACCGAGTGTGCGGGCATGCCGGCCGACGATGAGCTCCTAGCCGAGCACGACGCCGCATGGGCGGCCAGCGGCATGAGATCCGACCTCATCGTGCCCGTCGACCCCGAGACCCATTGCCCGTGTGGGAGGCACTGGGAGATCTGCGCCGAAGGTCCGGCGACCGAGGAGGAGTGCCCGACCTATAGGGCCTGAGCGCCTGTTCCCGATCATGGCGCTGTCCTCGTACCGGGCTCGCGATGACCTGTTCGCACTCCGGCAGGCTGGCGCGACGCAGGTCGTCATCGCCCTGCCGTGGAGCCTCATCGCCCCGCACGAGGATCAGGCCCGCAGCAACCACGGCGGGCAGACCCTGGAGCGCCTCGCCGAGCGGGGAGGCCTCGGTCCGGACGAGGCCGTCGCGGTCCTGGAGGACCGGCGCTGGCACCGGATGGAGCCCGCCATGGCGCATGCAGCCCTGGCGAGGATGCTGACGGAGAGGACGACGTGACTGTGCTCTGGCTGATGGGATTCTTCGACCGGCCCGTGACGCCCCCGGATTCAATCGTCACTTGGTGGTGCATCGTCACGGCCCACACAGCCGCAGCCACGTGGTTCATCTGCCGGAAGGTGGGGGACGTGGCACGGGTGGACCGGGTGTGACCCGGCAGCCGCCCCAACCGGTCCGCCCGGCGTGCCCGAGGTTCCCCGCCGGGATGCGGGAGGCCGTCGCCTGGCGGAGGGACGTCAGAACCGACGCCAGCCAGGCCCGCGGGCCTCTCACGGCGGGTACCTTACGTAGTCGTCGAACAGATGCAGCTCCTCAGGGTATTCCGCCCGGAGGACATCCCTGCGCCTGATGGCGTCCCGTTTCTCGTCAGCCATCATAGCGGCGTGCTTCTCGTACACGGGGCGGGCCCTTTCCGAGGCGAACGCTCGGGGGGGAGTGTCACCGTCCGACGGGATCACTGCGATGATGGGCTCGATGCCTGCCGCCTCGTACAGCGCAATCGAGGCAGGCTCTGATGGCACCTCGGCCCCGTAATGCCTGAGCTCTTTGGCCACAGACCAGAGGCAATTCATCAGCTCGTAGCCATCGTATGACTCGGTGAAGGCTGTGCTTACGCCGGTAGCTTCCTCGAAATACTGGTCAATTGAGGCGAGCCAATCCTTGTGGGGAGCAAACGCCATTCGGAGCAATGCCTCATACTGACATTCATCTCTGCTGCTACGCCAATAGCGAGAGTGCGCCAGGGCTCTGAGGTTGTGTACTAGGCAGCTATCAGGGGCGGTCGGATAAGAATACGCCGTTGCCCCATCGCCAGCCCAGACGACTTTCGATTGCAAGTATTCCTCAGCGCCTGACAACTGAAGTTCATGCATCAGCATCGCGTTCCTGTTCGGGGAGATGTGTTTTTCCCGGAACGCATCGCGCTGCTGGGCCGACAGGCGCCCGAACACGTGTTCCTCAACGAGCTCACGCATCGTCATTCCCTTTCAGCCCTGTCACGCTGTCCGCAGTTTGGCGGTGCCACGGTTCCAGTTTGGTTGAGCCGGCCCACCCGATTGCCGGCGTGGCAATTGAGACGTTGCGAGGGTCCATCGCATTTGAGCGAACCCGGCGACCGAACGCGAACCAAGGCGAAGCTTGGCGTTGGGTGATTCGGTTTCAGGTAACCTGAGCCGTTCAGGGTGTCCTCAACAGACGCGGCTGGAAATGACGAGATGGGTGAGAAGAAGCGCCGGGCCCAGCAAGGCCAGCAAAAGGAACCTTGGCAGCAAAGGTTCGAGGTTTCGAAAAAGTGTCCCGCTGAAATGGCCGTCGAAATCCGTCGTGAGGCTGATCGGACCGCGCTTGAACTCAGTCGCATGGACAATGATGCGTCGGGCCGGTGGATCGTGAACGAGTTCCAGGCTGCCGGTATCGTCTACGGTGTCTGGCCGGACCAGGATGCACCTGGCGGTAACCGGGTGGCGGTCCTCCGGGGGATGGGTCGCCTGAAGGAGATTTTAGAGGGCGGGCATCCTGTGACGGAGAGGGTCCTCCGATTCCTCTGCACTGACTATCTCGACGCCGAGCTACACTGGCGCGTCCTCGGTGATGGACGCCAAGACCCCTCGCCGCCAACCGTGGACGACCTGCCGATCAGGCAGTTGATGACGCTGCCGTATATGCCGACGGAAGATCGCATCGAGCAGGCCGGTCTGGCACAGCAAAACCATGACATCCTACGTTCTGTCCCGGTGGACCAACGGGCTTCATGGTTGAGGGAAGCATTCGGCGCGGACATCGTCTTCGGTGTATTTCCCGGAGACAAGGAATGGGAGGTAAAAAATGTCCATGTCGCGGTGTTGAAGGGGGCCGAGATTTTTCGCAGGCCATACGAGAGCGCTGAACCAGTGACCGCGACGCAGGTCAGCATTCTCTGCCACTCGCTCGGATATACCGAAATGCTCTGCTGGACCCTTGGCGACGGCCGGAGAGAAGGTGGACCGACATTCGTGGAGCACCCCGACGACAGACCCCTGCAGGATGATATCCCCCGGGCGGTCCGCTACGATGTCGAACTTGCCCGCGCCCCGGACCATTTTATGCCGTGGCTGCCGAGGAACGACCGGTTCGAGATCAGCGCTCCCGTCCCGTCGGCCCGGACGAAGACGTCGTCCTGACCGCCGGGTAGCCCCACCCCGTCGTCGCGAGGCGGCTACGCGGTCCTTGCGCCCGCATCCACAATGATGCGGCGGACCTGAGGATTCAGGGCGCTGCTGAACCAACCGGACCGCTGACCCGTCAGCAAGCACCCGATGAGGGCCTCCACGCCCTCGCGACGGGAGCGCTCCCGGTCGCGCGGCAGGAAGGGGCGCGCGAGGTCTGCGTTCTCACGGCTCAGGGCGCGGCCCTCGCACCGGGAGATGATGAACGCGACCTCTTCCTCGGTGGCGCGCGGCAGGCCCTCCCGGATGCGCGCTTCGATGACGGCGATGTCGATGGTCTGCATTAAGGTGCTCCTGCCCGGCGCGCGGCGCCGGGGCGATGACGGGGAGCCCTCATGGGGTGCGAGAGGCCGACCGGCCGGGGCCGATCTCCTATGCCGAAATGATGCCCCTCGCGGCTGTGCCCGGCAACCGCGGGGTCTGTGCGATTTTCGCACAGAGCGGCAAGCCTCGGCGCGTCGCCCTCGAATCAGCGCGCAACACCGCCGCTGAGCTTATCCGTTGTATCAAAGTTGTATCATGCCCTTCCAAGGGCAGCTATCCACAGGCTAAGTCACTGAGGATATTGGAGCGGGCGATCGGGATCGAACCGACGACATTCAGCTTGGGAAGCTGACGTTCTACCACTGAACTACGCCCGCCGACATGGCCGACACGGAGACAGTTCGTTGCGGAGGGCGAAGTCCGAACGGCGCCGTGCGCTCATGTGCGGCCGAGGTTTAGCAGTTCGAGGGCGACGGCGTCAAACGCCTCGGCCATCCACGCACCGGCGCCCGGCTGTTTCGGCCCTCTTGCAGGCGTGCCGTCGCGACAATCGCGTCGAATCGGCGGAACGCTGCCGCGCGCACACCGTTTCGCTCCCTTGGAGCGGTCGCGCAACCGGAACGAGAACAAGCTGCCATCATGTGCGGAATCTGCGGTGAGATCTGCTTCGACCGGCCGGCCGATCCCGCTTCCGTCCAGGCCATGATGGGATGCCTGCGGCCGCGCGGGCCCGACGGCGAGGGTCTCTTCGGATCGGGCCGGGTCCTCTTCGGCCACCGCAGGCTCAAGATCATCGACCTGTCCGAGGCCGGGCAGCAGCCCATGGTCGATCCGAGCCTCGGCCTCGCGATCGTGTTCAACGGCTGTATTTACAATTTCCGTGAGTTGCGCGCCGAACTCGAGGCGAGGGGCTACAGGTTCTTTTCCTCGAGCGACACGGAAGTGGTGCTGAAGGCCTATCACGCCTGGGGAAGTGCCTGTGTCGAGCGTTTCGCCGGCATGTTCGCCTTCGCAATCCTGGAGCGGGATTCCGGACGTGTCGTGCTGGCGCGCGACCGCCTCGGCGTAAAGCCGCTCTATTACAGCGAGACGAAAGGCCGATTCCGCTTCGCCTCGTCGCTCCCGGCCCTGCTCGCCGCGGGCGATGTCGACACCGGGATCGATCCCGCCGCCCTCCACCATTACATGAGCTGGCACGCGGGCGTGCCGGCGCCGCTCACCATCCTCAAGGGCGTTCGCAAGCTCGCACCGGCGACGATCCTGACGATCGAGCGGGACGGGACGCAGCGTGCCGCAACCTATTGGACGCTGACGATCGGGCCCCGCGAGGCCGACCGCGGCCGGACCGAGGCGGATTGGAGGGAGGCCGTTCTTGAAGCCCTCGGCACCGCCGTCGAGCGCCGGCAGGTCGCCGACGTCCCGACGGGGGTCCTCCTCTCAGGCGGCCTCGACAGTTCGCTCTTGGTGGCCCTGCTCGCGCGCAGCGGGCAGACCGGCCTGAAGACCTTTTCGGTGGGCTTCGACGCGGTGAACGGCGTCGAGGGCGACGAGTTCAAGTACTCGGACATCATCGCCGAGACCTTCGCGACCGACCATACGAAGCTCGCAGTCGACGGCTCGCGCACCCTCGAGGCGCTTCCCGCGGCCATCGCGGCGATGTCCGAGCCGCAGATGAGTCACGACGCGGTGGCGTTCCTCCTGCTCTCCCAGGAGGTCGCCAAGCACGTGACGGTGATCCAGAGCGGTCAGGGCGCCGACGAGGTGTTCGGCGGCTATCACTGGTACCCGAAGCTGATGGGCTCGACCGATCCGGTCACCGATTACGCCAAGGCCTATTTCGACCGCGACCATGCCGAGATGCGCGAGGCACTCGCGCCCGATCTGCTGAATGGCGATTACAGCACCGACTACATCGCCACGTTCTTTGAGCGATCGACGAGCGCCAGCGCCATCGACAAGACGCTGCAACTCGACCAGCAGATCATGATGGTCGACGACCCGGTGAAGCGCGTCGACAACATGACGATGGCCTGCGGTCTGGAGGCGCGGGTCCCCTTCCTGGACCACGACCTCGTCGAGCTGGCCGCCCGCATCCCGGCGGAGCTGAAGGTCCGCGGCGGCGGCAAATACATCCTGAAGGAGGCCGCGCGCGCGGTGGTTCCGGCAGAGGTGATCGACCGCAAGAAGGGCTATTTCCCGGTCCCCGCCCTGAAGCACATCCGAGGGCCGTTCCTCGACTATGTTCGCACCATCCTCGACCGGCCCGAGGCGCGCGACCGCGGCATCTTCAACCGCGCCTATGTCGATCATCTGCTCGCCGACCCGGACGGTACGCTCACGCCCAAGGGCAACTCGAAGCTCTGGCAGGTGGCCCTTCTGGAGAGCTGGCTTCAGACGCACGGCGTCTGAAACCCGCCGCGGCACGGCTTTCGCGACCAATCGTGATCGACGCAGCCCTCAAGGTGCCGCGCTTTGTCCACGATCGTCCCGGATCAGCCGATCGACACTCACCCGGAGAAGCCTGTCGATGTGCCGCTGGATCGCCTATGCGGGCCGCACCATCCCGCTGGAGCACTACGTCACCGAGCCGTCCCACAGCCTCGTCTCGCAGAGCATCCAGGCGCTCGAATCGACCGCGGCCACCAACGGCGACGGGTTCGGCCTCGGCTGGTACGGCGATCACCCGGAGCCGGGTCGCTACCGGGAGGTTCAGCCCGCCTGGTCGGACGATAACCTGCGCTACCTGTGCCGGCACCTGCACTCGCACCTGTTCTTCGCGCATGTGCGCGCCGCAACGGGCACGCCGATCACACGACCGAACTGCCATCCCTTCGCCTGCGGCCCGTGGCTCTTCATGCATAACGGCTATATCGGCGACTGGAGTCGCCTGCGGCGGCCGGTCGAGGCCCTAATCCCCGACGAACTCTACCCGTCGCGTGCCGGGACCACCGATTCGGAGGCGATCTTCCTGGGCCTGCTCGGCTGCGGGCTGATGGGGCCGGGCCCGCGCCACGACCCGGTGGAGGCGACGGCACGTGCGCTCGCCGCGCTCACGGACTTGGCCGGGACGCATCCGTTCCGCTTCACCGCGGCCCTCGCGAACGGACGCGACCTCTACGCGTTCCGGTACGCCGCCAACGACAAGGCCAACTCGCTCTATTACCGCACCTCGGAGGGCGGCGTGGTCGTCGCCTCGGAGCCGCTCGACCGGGATCACGCGACCTGGACGGCCGTCGCCGAGAACAGCGTCGTCATCGCGCGGCGGGATGCGCCGGTCGAGGTCCTGTCCCTGGCGCAGTTCGGCCTGGGCGCCGTCCCGATCGACGAGCCTGTCCGCCGGCTGCGCGCCTGAGCGCGGGCGTTCAGGCGACGCGGGAGAGGCTTCCGGCCTGCGATCCATGCGTGCCGCGCGCGGAATCGTAGGCGCGATTGCGCAGAGCGGTCTCGCTCGGCAGCTGATCGATGACGTTGCCCGACGCCGGATCGACGACCTGGAAGACGATCGAACTGGTGTCCGGATCCTGTATGTAGCGTGCCTTGCCGCCGCTCGTACCGATGTCGAGCTTCACCGCGGGTTCCAGCGGCGCGGTACTCGTCTGGGGCTCGGGCGCCTCCTGCGTCACGGCGGCGGCGGCCGTGGCTCCCAGCGCATCGAGGCCCTGAGGTCCCGGCGTCGTGGCTGTCAGCTGGCGGATCTCCATGGCCGGTCTCCTACGATCCTGTGATCGGAGGATTCAGCCGGGCACCTGCCTAATCATCGGTTAAGGGCTGTGCCTGGTCCACTGGAGGCTGGCCGATGGTCGGAGATGCGATGAACATCCCGTTACCGCCGTGACACAAATCCGTGCTGCTTTCTCGACGAGGGGCCGCCGGGAGCGGCATCGCGGCGGACCTGATGCTCGCGACCTTGCACGACGCCTATGGCGCCCGCCCGGGCGCCGCTCTCGATATCGCGGCTCCGTACGGCGGATCCCCGGGAAGCGGGTGCGGCACGCCCGGATCCTGAGCGGACCGGGCGTGCCGCCGTCTCACTCGGCGGCGTCGACGTAGAGCTTGCCGCCCTCGGCCAGGAATTCCTGCGACTTCGCCCGCATGCCGGCCTCGGCCTCGGCCTTCGACATCATGGGCGACGCGCCCACGACCTCGCCGGCCTCCTCCATCGCCAGCACCTCGGCGCGCAGATCCTGCGTGATCTTCATCGAGCAGAATTTCGGCCCGCACATCGAGCAGAAATGCGCGACCTTGTGAGCGTCCTTCGGCAGGGTTTCATCGTGGTAGCGGCGGGCCGTATCGGGATCGAGGCCGAGGTTGAACTGGTCCTCCCAGCGGAAGTCGAACCGGGCGCGGCTGAGTGCGTCGTCGCGCAGTTGCGCGGCGGGATGGCCCTTGGCGAGGTCGGCGGCGTGGGCGGCGATCTTGTAGGTGATGACGCCGGTCTTCACGTCGTCCCGGTCGGGGAGCCCCAGATGCTCTTTCGGGGTGACGTAGCAGAGCATCGCGGTGCCGAACCAGCCGATCATCGCGGCGCCGATGCCCGAGGTGATGTGGTCGTAGCCGGGGGCGATGTCGGTGGTCAGCGGGCCGAGGGTGTAGAACGGCGCCTCGCCGCACTCCTTCAGCTGCTTCTCCATGTTGACCTTGATCTTGTGCATCGGCACATGGCCGGGGCCCTCGATCATCACCTGGCAGCCCTTGTCCCAGGCGACCTTGGTCAGCTCCCCCAGCGTCTCCAGCTCGCCGAACTGCGCGGCGTCGTTGGCGTCGGCGATCGAGCCCGGGCGCAGGCCGTCGCCCAGCGAGAATGACACGTCGTAGGCCCGCATGATGTCGCAGATCTCGTCGAACCGCTCGTAGAGGAACGATTCCCGGTGCCCGGCGAGGCACCAGCGCGCCATGATAGAGCCGCCGCGCGAGACGATGCCGGTGACGCGCCGGGCTGTCAGCGGCACGTGGGCCAGGCGCACGCCGGCATGGATGGTGAAGTAGTCGATGCCCTGCTCGGCCTGCTCGATCAGCGTGTCCTTGAAGACCTCCCAGTCGAGCTTGAGCGGGTCGCCGCCGACCTTCTCCAGCGCCTGGTAGATCGGCACCGTGCCGATCGGGACCGGGCTGTTGCGGATGATCCACGAGCGGATGTTGTGGATGTTGCGGCCCGTGGACAGGTCCATGACCGTGTCGGCGCCCCAGCGGATCGACCAGACGAGCTTCTCGACCTCATCCGCCGCCGAGGACGTCACCGCCGAGTTGCCGATATTGGCGTTGATCTTGACCAGGAAGTTCCGGCCGATCGCCATCGGCTCCAGCTCGGTGTGGTTGATGTTGGCTGGGATGATCGCCCGGCCGCGGGCGATCTCGTCGCGCACGAATTCGGGGGTGATAAAGGGCGGGACCGAGGCGCCGAAGCTCTGGCCGTCGGCGAGCGCGGCCTCGGCGCCCGCGAGCATCGTCTCGCGGCAGACATTCTCGCGATGGGCGACGTAGATCATCTCCTCGGTGATGATCCCGGCGCGGGCGAACTCGTACTGGGTGACCAACTGGCCGGGTGCCGCCTTGCGGATGGTCCGCTCGGCGGGGCAGGGGGCCACGAGCTTGTCGCCCGCGAAGCCGTTATCCTCGGGCTTCACCGCCCGCGGCGCGACGGCCGCGTAGCCGCGCGCGGCGATCCAGGGCTCGCGCACGCCGGGGAGGCCCGCGTTGAGGTCGATGCGGGCCTCGGTCTCGGTATAGGGGCCCGACGGGTCGTAGACCCGCACCGGTTCCTCCTTCGGATCGGAGAGGACGATCTCGCGATAGGGGACGCGGATGTCCGGCCGGCCAGCCGGGCTCGCATAAGCCTTGCGCGATCCGGTGACCGGACCCGTGGTCACGGTCTCGGGGCTGCCTTTCACGTCCTTGGGGAGAACGGGTGCGTTCATCGTGGGCCTCTCCTCGTGCTGGAGCGGTCCGGTCCACGCGATGGCCGAGATGAGATGAGGCCGCGCGAGAGGCGACCGCAGGTTCCCGTCCCTCCGCCGGTATGAGCCGGATCAGGTTCAAGGGTCAGGGCAGCGCGCCCAATCTCAGCCCCCTGCAGGGCCCCCCTCGGAACGGTTCCAGACTCGGGCCCGCGGACGGCTTTGTCAATGCTGACCGGCCGCCCTAGAAAACACTTCCCGAAAACCGTCCGTCCGAACGCATTCGTACGCCCGCGTCCCCGCATCCCATGCGTCTCCTCGCCGGCCTCCCGCTCGCCGCGTTCCTGCTCTGCGGGTTGGCCTGCGCCGCGCTCGCCCTCGGACAGCGCCGCTTCCTCTATCCCGGAGCCTTCGACCCACCGCCCCCACGGCCGGTGCCGCCCGGGATTGCGACCATCACGGTCGCGACCCAGGATGGCGAGACCCTTCACGGCCTCTGGCGCGCGCCGCGGCCAGGCTGCGGCGTCATCGTCAGCTTTCACGGCAACGGATCACGCCCGGAACCGCACGCGGCGCGCTTCGCCGCGGAGCCGTGGCGGGCGCGCGGCTGGGGTCTGCTGACCGTGGCGTATCGCGGCTATCCCGGCTCGACCGGCAGTCCCAGTGAGGACGGGCTGATCCGCGACGGGCTCGCAGCCGTCGAGGCCGCGCGGGCGCGGGCGCCCGGCGCGCCGATCTTGCTCCACGGCCACTCGCTGGGCGCCGCCGTAGCGGTCGCTGTCGCCGAACATGTGCCGGCGATCGGCCTCTACCTGGAGGCGCCTTTTGACTCGATGACCCACACCGTGCGGCTGCATGTCCCGCTAGCCCCGATCTGGCTCCTGCGCGACACGTACCGCTCGGATCTGCGCATCCGAGGCGGGATCGAGCCGCTTCTGATCGTGCAGGGCCGCGACGACACGGTGGTGCCGGTCAAGCTGGCGCGGAGCCTCGCCGAGGCGGCCGGGCCGCGGACGCGGATCGACGTGATTCCGGGCGATCACGTGTCCATCCTGGGGGCCCTGGACCGCGAGGCCGAGGCGCTGTTCGGCCAGCGGATCGGTCAGGCCTGCCCGCAGCCGGTCGATCAGCACGAGTAGGAGAGGAGGCTCGCTTGGTCGGACGGCGCTCGCAGCGCTGGAGCGCCGAGGATCAGGACGCGCCGGGCGTCCAGGGCCGCCCGGACCCGGTCTGCCCTCTCTGCGAGCGCCCGATCCCGCGCCGCGCCCGCTCCAGCCTCCATCACCTAACGCCGAAGCTGAAAGGCGGGACCCATCGCGGCACCGTCCGGCTGCACCAGATCTGCCACTCGGCGATCCACGCTCGCTACAGCGAGGCCGAGATTGCCAAGCGCCTCGCGGATGTCGAGGCCCTGCGCGCCGATCCGGAGATCGCCCGCTTCCTCCTCTGGGTCCGCGGCAAGCCCGACGATTTCCACGCCGCCACGCGCATGACACGCGCGCGGCAATCGGCGCGGCGCAAGATCTGAGCGGCCGGCGTTTACCGACCGTTCGTCACATCCGCAGGTGGCGGCCGCCGCGTTCCTTGCCGTCAACCCGAACCGGTCCAGGATCGCTCCGATCGCGAGGGTGGGACGATGGCCGGGGTCGGAGATAGGGGGGATCGGCTCGCCTGGGTCGATATCGCCAAGGGGATCTGCATCCTCCTGGTCGTCATGATGCATTCGGTCACCGGCACCGGTGAGGCCATGGGCGGCGAGGGTTTCCTCCACCCGGTCGTCGCCTTCGCGAAGCCGTTCCGGATCCCGGACTTCTTCCTGCTGTCAGGCCTGTTCATGGGGCGGGTGATCGACCGCGACTGGCGCCTGTTCTCCGACCGCCGGGTCGTCCACTTCGCGTATTTCTACCTGCTCTGGCTGGTGATCCAGTCAGCCGCCAAATACGGCAAGATCGTCGGCGATGCTGGTCCCGCGGCTTTTGTGGAGCACCTCGCTTATGCCCTGGTCGAGCCCTATTCCAGCCTGTGGTTCATCTACCTGCTGGCGGTGTTCTCGGTCGTCACCAAGGTCCTGCACCGGCTGCCCGGCGGCGTGCTGCTCGCCGGTGCCGCCCTCCTGCAGATCGCCGACATCCGCAGCGACTCGACCCTGATCGAGGAGTTCTGCGCCCGTTACATCTTCTTTCTCGCGGGTTACCTGTTCGCCGACCGCATCTTCGCGCTCGCCGACACGGCGCGCCGCCACGTCCCTCTCGCCCTGTGCGGCCTTGCCGCCTGGGCAGGCCTCGAGGGCTGGCTCGCGCTGACCCCGTCGGGCTTGCCAGATTATCCGACGCTCGCGAGCGTGCCGCTGGTGAGCCTCGCCCTCGGCGCCGCCGGTGCCCTCGCGATCGTGGTGGTGGCCACGCTGATCGGCCGCGCCGGCGGGCCCATCGCCGAGGCTGTCCGAACCTGCGGCCAGCGCTCGATCGTGATCTACCTCGCCTTTCCACTGCCCATGGCGGCGACCCGGGAGATCCTGGTCCGCACCGGCACGATCGCCGATATCGGGCTCGCGAGCCTCACGGTCATGACGCTGGCGGTGCTGCTGCCTTTGGCGGTGGAGCGGCTGGTTCGGGGCACGGCGCTCGATCTGCTGTTCGTGCGGCCCCGCCGGTTCCGGCTCGTGGGGTCGGTGCCGCGGACGCGCCCGGCCCTCCAGCCGACCTGAGGCGGTCGGCCTCAGCCCTCGAAGGCGATGCCGATCCGACGGCTGCGTCGCCACGCCACCGCGGCCGGGCGCGGTTCGGCGTCCGCGCTGACGCGCAGCGGAAACCGATCCGGCACGGCCTGATCGTCCTCGACCTCGATCTGCGCGCCGACCTCAGTCGCGTCCCAGACCAGGCAGCTGACTTCGCCGCCGTCGAGCAGCACCGCGCCGAAGGTGAAGGCGTTCTTCCGGAAAGCGCCGCGGCGATTCTCCGTCATCGACTCCTCCGTCCGGTCACGCGACCCCGCGGAGACGGCCTCCGCGGCCCCGGACGATGCCGGATGGCGGTTAACAGGGCCAATACGATCCTGTGTCCGCTCTGGCTGGCCGAGATCAATAATCGTCCGGATCGCCCCGATAGCGGCGTGGCCCGGGCTCATAATCTTCATCATACGGGCGGCGCGCGGGCGGGCGGTCGTAGTCGCGGCCATAGCGGTCGGAGTCGCGCCGGCTGTCGTAGCCGTCGTTCCGATAGCCGCCTCCGCCGCCATAGCCGCCGCCGCCATAGCCGCCGCCTGCGCCACCTGCGGTGATGCGGGGCGCGTACCAGCAACTCTTCGCCTGACCGGGTGCCGGATCGCCGAAGGTCTGGCTGTTGCAGGGCACGACGCCGCCCTGTGGGAACGGCCGGCCATTGGTCCGGCCGGGTACGCCGTAATAGACGTTGGTCGGGTAAGGCATCCGGCAGACGCCGCCGTCCTGCGCGCAGCCGACGAGATTCACCGTGTCGAGTTGATAGGCCTGGGCCGGAGCCGGTGCGAGAGCCCCGCCGCCCAGCGCGATGGCCCCGAAGGCCAGAGCGATCCGAATCTGCACGTCCCCGATTCCCCCTTGGTTTGCGGTCCGCGTGCCGAATAATCCGGTCGGCGGCTTCCGACCAGCGGCCGCGCTCGCTATGGCGTCGCGGACGGATCCGCGCGGGCCGGTCCGCCGCCGACGCGATCATGAGCGGACGGAATGACCCGCTCGCGGGCGGAAAACAGCGCCTCAGGAGGCCTTGATGAGGGATGCGTCCGCGCAGGAGCTTCTACTGCTCAGCGCGCTGCAGGAGTGCCGGATTCAGCTCGACGCCGCGCGAAAGGACGAGGCGGACCGCGCCACCGTCCGGGCGGATCTGGAGGCTGCCCTCGGCCGCGAGGCGGCTCTGTCGGCGGCCCTCGTGGAGGAGCGCGAGCGGACGGAGGCGGTCCGCCTCGTGCTTCAGGCGCTGGTGATGAGCATCGGGCGGTTCGGCCTGCGCCGGCGCCTGTTCCTGTCGCGCATCGCCCGGCTGGGCCGCGAGACGCCGGATTCCGGTCCGCAATCGGCCCGCCATCCCGTTCTGCTCGCGGAAGCCCGACGGGTGCTGGGCGCGGAGCCCACGACGCCGACGGCGGAGCGGTGAGGCACATTGGCGCCCGCGACCTGGAACGGGAGCCGAACGCTTCGATAACGGCCCCTTAAACCGCCGCATTTAGCGTGCGGAAACCGTCCTGCTGCGCGTCTGAGACGCGTGTTGCGGCGGAACATTTGAAGACGGGATGCATGGCCAAGGGGCGGGGCAGGATTGAGCCGAATTTCGACGTGCCCGAGGGGCGCGTTCGGGATCGCGGCGAACTCGATCTGCGCCTGTCCCGGGAGGACCGGCCCGGGGCAGGAGACGGCGTGGCGAAGCGATCAGGCGGAGCAGCGCGGCAGCCCGGCAAGGCGCCGTCCCGGACGACAGGACGGGCGAAAGCGACGGGCCGCGGGCGCCGCCGGCGCTCCTGGCTCGGTCGCATCGTCTATGGGACCGTGGTCCTCGGACTCTGGGGGGTCATCGGGCTTGCCGGGCTGATCGCCTACCATGCGTCGCAATTGCCGCCGATCGACCAGCTCGCGGTGCCGAAGCGGCCGCCCAACATCGCCATCCTGGCGAGTGACGGCTCGCTGCTCGCCAATCGCGGCGAGACGGGCGGCCGCGTCGTATCGATCAAGGAGCTGCCGCCCTACCTGCCGCGCGCCTTCGTGGCGATCGAGGATCGCCGCTTCTACCAGCATTTCGGCGTCGATCCGGTCGGCATCCTGAGGGCCATCGGCCAGAACCTGACGCGGCGCGGCGTTGCGCAGGGCGGCTCGACCCTGACGCAGCAGCTCGCCAAGAACCTGTTCCTGACTCCGGAGCGCTCCGCCTCGCGGAAGATCCAGGAGGCGATCCTCGCGCTCTGGCTGGAGCACAAGTACACCAAGGACGAGATCCTCGAACTCTACCTGAACCGCGTCTATTTCGGCGCCGGCGCCTATGGGGTCGAGGCGGCCGCGCAGCGCTATTTCGGCAAGCCCGCCAAGGAGGTGAGCCTCGCCCAGGCCGCGATGCTCGGCGGCCTCGTGCAGGCGCCGTCGCGGCTCGCACCGAACCGCAACCTCCCAGCCGCCCAGGCGCGCGCCGCCCAGGTGCTTGCCGCCATGCAGGAACTGGGCTTCGCTGCGCCGCAGGACGTCAAGGTGGCGCTCGCGCAGCCGGCAAAGCCGGCCAATGCCCGTGGCGGCGGCTCCGCCAACTATGTCGCCGACCTCGTGATGGACGTGCTCGACGATTACGTCGGCAAGTTCGAAACCGACATCACGGTCCAGACCACCGTCGACCCAAGCCTGCAGGCCGCCGCCGAGAAGGCGCTCACCGACGAACTCAACGCCAAGGGCGCGCGCTTCAATGTCAGCCAGGGCGCGCTGGTCTCGATGCGGCCCGACGGCGCGATCCGCGCGCTGATCGGCGGCCGCGACTACGCCCAGAGTCAGTTCAACCGCGCCACGACGGCGAAGCGCCAGCCCGGCTCCTCGTTCAAGCCCTTCGTCTACCTCGCTGCCGTGGAGCACGGCGCCACGCCCGACACGGTCCGGGAGGACGCACCGATCCGGATCGGCAACTGGGCGCCGGAGAACTACTCACACCGGTACGAGGGGGCCGTCACTCTGCGGACGGCGCTCGCCCAGTCGCTCAACACAGTCGCGGTGCGGCTCGGTCAGGAGGTCGGCCCGAAGACCGTTGTGCAGACCGCGCAGCGGCTCGGCATCACCTCGCCGCTCCAGGCCAACGGCTCCATCGCCCTCGGCACGTCCGAGGTCACGCTCCTGGAGATGGTCGGCGCCTACGGGGCCTTCGCCAATGGCGGCAACGGTGTGATCCCCTACGTGGTCACCGCCGTGAAGAATCAGGACGGAAAGGTTCTCTACAAGCGGTCCGACAATGGTCTCGGACGGGTCATCGACGCCAATGCCGACGGCATGATGAACGCGATGATGCACGAGACCTTCGTCAGCGGCACCGGCAAGAAGGCCGACATCCCGGGCTGGGACCTGGCCGGCAAGAGCGGCACCACCCAGGATTACCGCGACGCCTGGTTCATGGGCTACTCGGGCAGCCTCGTGACCGGGGTCTGGCTCGGTAACGACGACGGCGAACTCACCAAGAAGGTCACCGGCGGCAATCTGCCTGCGGAGATCTGGAAGACCTACATGACCCAGGCGCTGAAGGGGCAGACCCCTGTTCCGCTTCCCGGCCTGAACCGCTGGCGTCGGCAGCCGGAGACGACAGCCTCCGTCGCGAGCGCCGCCCCGGCCGCCCCCGGCGGGCTGCTCGGGCAGATCCTGGGCGAACCGGACGCGCCCGCACCGCGTCAGGCCGCGCCCTCGCGGCGTGGCCAGAAGGACGATCGCAACTTCATCGAAAAGTTGTTCGGGATCGGCGACTGACGCTTCATGAGCGTCGGTGGTTGCGCGTCAGCGCGTGTCCCGGGCCGGATGCCGGCCGCACCGCGCCGACGCGCGCCTGCTCGCCGTACCGCCGAGTTCGGATCGGGTCCGCCTTTGTCGGGTCAGCAGTCACATTTGTCTTGCCTGTATTAGTATCGGCAGCAATTGTGCGTATCTTAACGCTGCGAATAACGCCTTTTTCAATCTTCACCGTCATAAGATCGGACTGACAGGAAGTCCGCCGGCCGCAATGGCGCGGCCGGCGGCGATCCGACCGAGCCCATGGTCCTGCGCGCGACTGCCACAGCGATCCGAGCCCACCTCGCCGATCGCGCCTCGCGCACGATCGCGGCGGGCGGCACATGTCTGGTGCTCTGCCTGACGCTGCTCGGCGTCTATCTGTGTCTCGATCTGCGCGACGTGGCCTGGCACAACGCGCGCCGCAATGCCGCGAACCTGCTGGCGGTGATCGAGGAGGGCGTCGGCCACAGCCTGCGGGTCTACGACCTCTCCCTGCAGAGTTCCGCGCGCCTCGCGCGCCGTCCGGACATCGCCGCCCTCGATCCGGAACTCCGGCGCTTGGCCCTGTTCGACACCGCGGTCGCGGGCTCCGGTCTCGGCCCGATCGTCATCACGGATGCGGCCGGCGATGTCCGGATGACGAGCGATGCCGACGGGCGGAACCGGCTCAACATGAGCACGCTGCCGAATTTCCAGATCCACCGCGCCGACCCCGATGTCGGCCTGATCCTCTCCGGGCCGACCCGTTCCCGTCTGACCGGAGAGCCGATCATCCGCATGACCCGGCGGATCCAGACTCCCGACGGCACCTTCGCGGGGATCGTGTCCGGATCGATCATGCTGGAGCATTTCCAGGCGCTGTTCGACCGTCTGCACTTCGACGATGGGATCGCTCTGAACGTCTTTCATCGGGACGGGACGCTGCTGATCCGCGCGCCGGCACGGCCGGACGCGCTCGGGCAGAGCATCGGCGCGAGCGCGGGCTACAAGACCTATCGGTCGCAAACCCGCGGCGAGTTCCAGGGGCGGTCGTTCCTGGATGGTGTGGAGCGGGTCTACAGCTTCGCCGATCTTGAGGATCTGCCGCTGATCGTAACCGTGGCCACGGACGTCGACAGCATCCGCGCCGTCTGGATCTACAAGGCGGCGATCGTCGGCGTCCTGATCCTGTTCCTGTGCATCCTCTCCCTGGGGCTGACGGTCCTGCTTCACCGGGAGGTCGGGCAACACATGGCCGCGGAGGCAACCACGCGCGAAGCGAACGCTGCGCTCGCGGTGCTGGCCCGGACCGACGGCCTGACCGGGTTGCCGAACCGGCGCAGCTACGATGAGCACTTCGCCGTGGAATGGGCGCGGGCCGCGCAGTTCCGGACCCCCCTGGCCCTGATGATCGTCGACGCCGACCACTTCAAGCAGTTCAACGACCGCTTCGGCCATCAGCGCGGTGACGAGGTGCTCAAGGCGGTGGCCGATTGCCTGCACCGGACGCTCGGTGTCGGCGGACTCAGTTTCCGGATCGGAGGTGAGGAGTTCGTTGCGCTGCTGCCGGGTCTCGACGTGACCGCAGCCAGCGTCGCGGCGGAGCGCATCCGCCGCGCGGTGGTGAACCTCCGGATCCCCCATGCGCCGGAGGTGGGAGGCACCGCCACGGTGACCATCGGCGTCGCCTGTGCCAATCCCGGCGGCGGCGATCCGCCCGAAACGCTGTTCACCGCGGCGGACGCGGCGCTGTACGCGGCCAAGACGGCCGGACGCAATCGGGTTCGGGCCGCCGCGCCGCCCGATCCGGTCACCCTGGCGCTGCGGGCCTGAGCCGACGCAGGTCTCACAGCATCGGCAGGATCCGAGGCCTCGGTCCCCGCGGGAAATGCGCGTCGATCAGGGCGACCTCGGCCGCGCCGAGATGCAGGTCCGCCGCGCCCGCGTTCTCGATGGCCCGGCTCGGGCGGCCGGTCTTCGGGATCGTGAAGGTGCCGGGCAGCCGGGTCAGGAAGGCGAGGGCCACAGCGTAGGGCGTCGTCCCATGGTTGTGCGCGATGCCGGCCAGCACGCGGCCGCCGGCGCTGGCCGGGTCTGGGAAGTCGCCGCTGCCGAAGGGCGAGTAGCCGACCATCGCGACGGCGTGCTTCTCGCACCAGGGCAGCACGGCGTGTTCGATCGCCCGCTCGTTCAGGTGGTAGAGCACCTGATTGCAGGCGATCCGGTCGGGTCCGGCGATAGCGCGGGCCCGGTCGAGATCCTCGACGTCGAAATTGCTGACGCCCCAGGACAGGATCTTGCCCGCCCGGCGTAGGTCCTCAAAGCCCGCGATCGTCTCCTCGAGCGGATGCTGTCCCGGCCAGTGCAGCAGGTAGCTGTCCAGCCGGTCCGTCCGCAGCCGACGGAGCGAGGCCTCGCAGGCCCGCGCGACGCCGCGGCGTGTCGCGTTGGCCGGCACCACTTTCGAGACGAGGAACACCTCCTCGCGGCAATCCGCGATGGCGGCGGCCACGATCGCTTCCGCGTCGCCATACATTTCCGCGGTGTCGATATGGGTCATGCCGGCGTCGATCCCGGCCCGCAACGCACGGATCGCGTCCGACCGGTCCGAACTGTCGATGTGCCACGTGCCCTGGCCGATGACCGGCACCGAGACACGGGTCGCGCCGAAGCTCCTGGCGTACATGGCAGCGCTCCCTCTTCGCTGTCACAGGGGTTGCCGGCGGCGATCCGGTTGGGCTCCGGGCCGCAGGCATGTCACGGCTCTGCCGTTGAACAACCCGGCACGCCTTACTCGCGCCATCTTGGGGCGTTGAGCAATGGCTGGCGGCCTTCCGCGACGCTAAACTTTAGGCCTGAGCCCGAAGTCCGGCGGCGCGGGCTTGCCACGCCGGCGCCTCTCCGCACAGCGCCGCCGCGCCCGGCCACGCGACACCCGGTCCGTCATGTGGCCATGCTGGAGATGCGTCGATGCTGCCGGCCCATCGGATATTCTGGGGTCTGATCCTGCTGGCGGCGGCCGGGGCGGGGCTGCTCTACAACATCATCTTTGCGGCCGGTGCCTCTCCCATCGCCGGCTTCACCTACGGCCTCTGCATGGGCGCCACGGTGCTGGCCTTCGACCGCGGCTTGATCCTGGCCGGGCTGCAGGCACGGATACGCCGGCTGCCGGCCTGGCTGTACGTCCTGGCCGCGGAACTCGCCTATGTGCTGATGATCATGGCGGGCAACGCCCTCGGCGGTCTCGTCGTGTGGACCTTCGCCCTGACACCGGACGACCTCACCTCGGCGACCCGCATGACCGCGCGGGTCCTGGCCTACGCCCTGGCGGTGTCGGGCCTCCTCGTCTTCGTGATCCGGATGCGCGACCTGATCGGCGGCGAGGTGTTCGTGAACTTCATGATCGGCCGCTACCACAAGCCGGTGGAGGAGGAACGGATCTTCCTGTTCCTCGACGTCGTCGGCTCCACCGCCTTCGCGGAGACCCACGGCGACCTGCGCGCCCAGGAATATCTCGGCGCCGTCTTCGCGACTCTGGCCGAACCGGTGCGGCGCAACGGCGGCTCCGTGGATGACTATGTTGGCGATCTCGCCATGGTGACGTGGCCAATGGCCCGCGGCCTGAAGGATGCGCGCTGCATCACGTGCCTGTTCGAGGTGCTCGACCGGATCGACGCGGATGCCGCGGCCTGGACCACCCGGTTCGGGACGGTGCCGCGGCTGCGGGCGGCGCTGCACGGCGGCCCGGTGGTCACGGCCGAAGTCGGGGTCGACCGCCACAAGATCGCGTATTTCGGCGACGCCGTGAACGTGACGTCGCGGATCGAAGCCCTGTGCCGCCCGCTCGGCGTCGGCATCCTGATCTCGCAGGATCTCCTCGGTCGCTTGCCGCGCCTTCCCACCGGCATCCGGGCGCGATCCCTCGGTGCCCATGCCCTCCGCGGGCGCGGTGCGCCGCTTTCCGTGGCGACGCTGGAACGCGGGCCCGCCGAGAGCGCCGCCGTGGCGGATCTGGCGCCGCGCCGCGCTGCGCTGGCCCGTTGATGGCGCAGGTCAGCGCGGCCCGCGCAAACACCCTCATCGCCGTGAAGATGGCGCTCCGCTTCGGCCTGCCGCTGATCGGGGTCGCGGTTTTCGGCCGCGCCATCGTGCTGTCGGTGGGCGGCGACATCGAGCGCTGGCAGTTCGGCCTGGGCGTGCTCCTGATCCTGGCAGGCTTCACCTCGAAACTCGTTCCCCGCCCGTGAGCACCGCTATGAGCGCCGCGCCGTCAGGGCCGCCGATCTATCTCGATGCCGATGCCTGCCCGGTCAAGGACGAGACTTATCGGGTGGCCCTTCGCTATGGCCTCACCGTTCACGTCGTCGCCAACAGCGTGCTGAACCTTCCGCGCGAGCCCTGGATCGAGCGCGTGGTGGTCGGATCGGAACTCGACGCCGCCGACGATTGGATCGCCGCGCGGGCCGGGCCGGGGACCATCGTGCTCACCGCCGACGTCCCGCTGGCGGCGCGTTGCGTCAAGGCGGGCGCCACGGTTCTGGCCTTCACCGGCAAGCCGTTCAGCGAATCCTCGATCGGCCTCGCGCTCGCCACGCGCGACTTGATGCAGTCACTGCGGGAAGCCGGGACCATCACGGGTGGGCCGAAGCCGTTCTCGCGCGCTGACCGGTCGGCCTTCCTGTCAGCTCTCGACCGGGCCGTGAACCGGATCCTGCGGGACCGGCCGAAGCCGGGTTGAGATCTGGCCGCTCTCCGGCTCGGCGGATGTCTCAGGCGTCGACCGCCGGAACGAGGCTCTTGAGGGCCTCGTTGATGCGGTCCTGCCAGCCCGGCCCATCCTTCTGGAAATAAGCGAGAACGGCGCTGTCGAGTCGCAGGCTCACCACCTCCCGAGAGCCGGGGATCGTCGTGGGCCGCGCGACCGGCTGCGGCGCCGGAGCGGCCGGCTTCGGTGACGTGGCGGCCCGGAAAGCCGCCTCGGCGGTCGCACGCGGGTCGGTGAAGCGGCGGCGGTTGCGGTCCTCGGCCATCGACACCTAATCCTTCGCGGTCGTCTTCTTGGGTGCGGCCTTCTTCACGGCCTTCTTCGCGGCGCCCTTGGCGGCAGCCTTGGCTTCCTTCTCGGCGGCCTTGGTCTGCGCATCCGCGGCTTCCTTGGCGAGGCGCATCGAGCGCAACCGGACCGTCCGCTCGTCCACCGCCTTGATGGCCGCGTGATGTTCCGCCATCGCCTGGGCGCCTTCGCGCGCCATGCGTTCCGCCCGTTCGGCGCGCTCGGCGCGGTTGTCGGCGCGTGTCTTCGCTTCCGCTTCCGCGTCGCGGACGGAATTCACCTCGTCGAGGTCATACTCGGTATCGTCGCTCATCCTGTCCCTTTCACCCCGGCTCGACGGATCCAACCCTGCACATCCTGCGCGGGACGGAGTCTGAGCGGGTCCGGCCTGTTCGAGGGGCGGGGTGAGGCCGGATCGGCCGCCCTCCCGCATCGCCGTCCGGCGCACAAGGAGAGCAGGTTGACGAACGCTTTAGCATGCCCGCGGCGCAAATGGCGAATCCGGATCGCGCGATGAGACTGACGACACACATCATTCGTCTCAAAGCCGCCGATAAAGTCGATCGGGTTCCAGGTCTGCTGAAACCAGTGGAACCCGATCGATGTCGGTTCAGCGCACGCGGAAGTTGAGCGGAATAGAGACGGACAAGCTCGACTGCGTAACACCTGGGGGTGCCGCCGGCATGCTGCCGCGCACCGCCGCCAGGGCGGCGTTGTCGATCTGGCCGACTCCGCTCGAGCGGGCGACGCCCGCGCCCGTGACCTGTCCCGAGCGCATCACGGTGAAGCGCACCACCGCGGTCCCGCCACCGGTCCCAACGGCCGCGTTCACGTTCATCCGGCTGTGGATCGCCGCGCTGATCGCGCCCTGCCACTGGCGCATGGCGCTCGGATCATTGCCCGCAGCGGCACGGCCGGGAGCATTCTCGCGCGAGGACGACGCCGAACTCCGCTCGGCGCCCGCCCGTGCCTTGGCTTCCCGCGCCTTGGCCTCGCGAGCCGCCTTGGCCTTCGCCTCGCGGATCTCCTCCAGGCGCTCCTGCCGCGCTTCCTCCCGCTTCTGCTCGCGGAGTTTCTCCTCGCGGATCTTCCGCAGCTTGGCTTCCCGCTCCGCCTTGAGCTTGGCGGGATCGGGCGTCGGCTTCGGCGGCGGCTCGGTCTTGGCGACCTCGGCGGGCGGCGGCGTCTGCGGCTCGGCGGCCTCGGACGTCGAGGTGATCACCTGATTCTGCGCCTCGACCGGCTGCGCCTCCGGGGGCACCTCGACCGCCTGGGTATCTTCGGGCTTGACCTCAGTCATCTCGGTCGGCGGCGGGGGCTGCACGGCCTCATCGGGCGGCGTGTCCACCGGCTTGGTCTCCGGCGGGGCCTCCTGGCTCATCTGCTGCTCCGCCGGAGCCTCGGTCGCCGCATCGGTCATGAGCGGCGCCAGGTCGACGGTGATCTGCTGCTCGCCGGGCGGCGCGGGCGGGGCGAGCCGCAGGAACATCATCGCGGCCAGCGCGAGCGCATGCAGGCCCAGGGCGATCAGGAAGGCGGCGGCCAGCCCGGACGGGCGGCGCTCGCCGAGGCCGGCCGGCAGATCCGTCGACGTGTAGGTGCTCATCGGCTCAGCGCGCGGTCCCTGCGGGAGCGGCGGATGCGGCAGGCGATGCCGGCGCGGCACCGCCGGGCGACTGCGCGATCAGCGAGACCTTGGTGAAGCCGGCCTGGCCGACGAGGCCCATCACCTCCATCACCTTGCCGTAGGGGACGTCGCGGTCGCCGCGCACCAGGATGACCTGATCCTTTTCGGCCGCCGCCATCTCGCGCAGGCGCGGCACGATGCTCTCCATCGTGAACACCTCCTTGGCGATGGACGGGTTGCCGTCCTTGTCGACCGTCACCTCGGCGGGCTTCTTCGATTGTGCCACCTTCGGGGCTGCGGTCTTCGGAAGCTGAACGGGCACGCCGGTCGTCATCAGCGGTGCGGCGACCATGAAGATGATCAGCAGCACGAGCATCACGTCAACCATCGGCGTGACGTTGATGTCGGACATCGGCACGTCGTCGAGATCGTCGTCGTCGTTCGCGCGAAGGGATCCCATCGCCATGGGGCGTCTCCGGTACCGTTACGTTCGGTTCGATGCGGGCAAGCGCGGCGGCTCTACTCGGCGGCCGCGCGATGGGCGCCCGCGCGGTCGCGTGCCAGGCGGTTGCCCAGAACCGAGATATAGGACGTGAAGGTGCTCTGGATGCCGCTCACGTCGCTCGACAGCTTGTTGAAGGCCATCACCGCCGGGATCGCGACGACGAGGCCGATCGCGGTCGCGAACAGCGCTTCCGCGATGCCCGGCGCCACCACGGCGAGCGAGGTGTCCTGGCTCCGGGCGATGGACGAGAACGAGTTCATGATACCCCAGACCGTGCCGAACAGGCCCACGAACGGGGCCGTGGAGCCCGAGGTCGCCAGCAGCGAAAGGCCGGTGCGCAGGCGCTTCACCTCGAGGGCGAGGGCGCCCTTCATCGCCCGTTCGATCCGTTCGCGGCGCTCCGCCCGGGTCTCCGAGGAATCCTGGTCGCGCCACGCGTCGATGGCCGCTTTCACCACGTGGCCGGCGATGCCGCGATGCTCGCCGTCGAGGCTTCCGCCGGAGCGGACCAGCGTGGCGAAGGCCTTGGCTTGGCGCCGTGCGGCGGCCAGCCGGATGATCTTCTCGAACACCACCGTCCAGCAGGCGATCGAGGCGATCACCAGCAGGATCATCACGCCCTTCACGATGGGGTCGGCCTGCAGGAACAGGCCGAGGAACGAGAAGTCGTGGGCCGCCTCGATCGGGGCTTGTGTCGGGTCCATCGCGGGCTCCTGGCGTCCTGGTCTCACGCGGCCTTGCGCCGCCATCGTCTCGGGGTGCGGCGAAAGCCGCAGGCCGCCCGGCGGCCCTCGCCGCCGGGCGGTTTGGTCTCGTCGACCGTCAAACCACCCCGCCTCAGCGGTCGAACGGCAGGCCGGCCTTGGTGTCGGTCTCGGTCCGTTCGAGGCAGGCCTCGCGGGCAGCGTCGCCGCCGTCGCAGGCGAGAACGTCGTTCAGAAGGACGCGTCCGACCTTATTGCAGGCGATGCCGGGGAAATCGAAGATCTTCACGGTGGTCTTCTTCGGCGGCAGCGGACCGAGTTCGACGGCCACGCGCTTCTGCGCGACGCCCTCGGGGTCGAAGGCGAAGAGATCCACCTTGTAGGTCTTGAGGCCTGTGCCCTTGTTGTCGATCACCATGGTGATCCGGCAGGCCTCGCCCGCGGTCTCGACCTTGTTGAGCTGCAGCTTGATCGGGGCGGCCTTCTCGGACGCATCCTGCGCCAGGGCCGACACCACCAGGAGCGCCGAGAGCGCGAAGCAGGCCGCCGTGTCGAGGGCGATACGCCCGATCCGCCGGCGGTACAGGGGAGCGCGCAGGGCAAGCACCGTGACCAGGTCCTCTTCAAGTTCATGCCGGCCGGCGGGTCTCGCCGCGCGGGCCGGTGTGGTGGGTGGCAGTCGCCGGATCAGTGAAGCACCACGCCGGACGGGCAGGAGGCCGGGGCGAGGCGCTGGGCCGCCGCATCCAGCGGGCCGACCGCCGCACGGACCGCCGCCACGAGGCGCGGCGCCGCCTCCTGTCCGGTGATCTCGGCGGCGGCGGCCTCGAGATCCGTCCAGAGGCGCTGCCGCCCCCGGTTGATCAGGTTCACCAGCGCGCATTCGTGGCCGGTCACGCGGCAGCAGCTCGCCGGCATGAACGACCAGTCGCCGTCGCGCTCCGCCCGCAGGGCCCGGATGATCGCGACCACGCAGGCGACGAACCGGCAGCCTTCCGCCGGTCCGAGCAACTGCTCGGCGCCGTCGAAGGCTGCGTTCCAGCAGGCGACGTCGCTGGTCATGTAGCCGGCCGCCACGAAACGGGCCACCGACAAGGCCAGGACATCGGCCTGATCGCCGCACACATCGGCGACGCGCCGCATCGCCGCATGGTCAGACCGGGTCAAGGGCGCGCTCATGGGCTGTGGTGCCTCGCGTCGCGGGAAAGATCACGCCGACCAACCGTCGCGGCCGGATCGTCTGCCGCGGCAGTATCCAGGCCGGCCGTCCGGATCAATACCCAGCGAGAAAATCAGAGCAGTTCCAAACTGTTAGAGGAAAGCGTGGCGGTTCGGGGGTTTGCCTATGAATCCCGGGCGTTTTTGCCAAATCATCCTGGATCTTGTTTGTCCGGGACCGTGGCAGGAAACCGGCGCCCGCTCTTGATGGCGTGGGAGGCCTTGGCCATATCTGGTCGTTGCCGGCGGTGTCCCGCCCGGCGGAGCGCTGCCCCCCGCGGGCTCCCTACCGACGGGGTGCTCAGGCATCCCGGGATTGCGGCAGATCCCGGGGTCGGAGGCCTCGCTTTCTGGATGATGGCCGCGATGACTCGATCCTCGCCCTTCGGGCACCCGTTCCTGCTCGGCTTCGACGAGATCGAGCAGGCCCTCGACCGGGTTTCCAAGGCCGCCAACGATGGCTATCCGCCTTACAACATCGAGCGGCTGCCCCGCACCGAGAGCGAGCCTGAGCGCCTGCGCATCACTTTGGCGGTGGCCGGCTTCACCCGCGATCAGCTGGACGTGATGCTCGAGGAAAGCCAGCTCGTGGTGCGCGGCCGGCAGGTCGACGAGCGCGAGCGGCAATTCCTCCACCGCGGCATCGCCGCGCGGCAGTTCCAGCGGGCTTTCCTGCTCGCCGACGGCATGGAGGTCCTCGGCGCCGACCTCGCCAACGGCCTGCTGTCGATTGACCTCGTCCGGCCGGAGCCGGACCGCATCGTTCGCAAGATTGATATCGGCGCCCGCGGCTGAGACCGATTGATTGGGCGGCGCGGATCCCCACATCAGGGTGGAGCCGCCGATGCCGTCAGGATCGGCGGCGGACGCTCTGCCACCCCAGGAGGGCTTTATGACCAGTCTGAACCCGTCTCCCCTGACCCCGGCCGATCTCGATCCGGCCGATTTCCAGCCCGCCGATCTCGCGGCGCTCGGTGAGGGGCACATCGCCTACGTCCGGCCGATCCGGTCCGACGAGGTGCGGCGCTTCTTCCCGCAGGCTCCCGACCTGCTCCCCGGCCTCGATCTGTTCGCCCTCCTGTCCGCGAGTGGCGCGCCGATCATGCTCGCCGATTCGCGGGACGTCGTCCTGGCGAACGCGGTCGCGCAGGACCTGCAGCCGGTCAGCCTGCACTGACCGGGCCGGCCGGGTGACCGGTCAGGCCATCTCGGCCACCGCCGCCACCAGCCGCGCGATATCCTGCGGCCGCGACAGGCGGTGGTCGCCGTCCGCGATGAGCGTCAGCACGGTCCCCTCGGCCGGCAGCCGGTCGAGGATCTTCAAGGCGTGCATGTAGGGGACATCGGTGTCCCGCATGCCCTGGAGGATATGGAGCGGGCAGGCCGGATCCACCCTCCCGCCAAGCATGCAGTGGCGACGCCCGTCCTCGATCAGGGTCCGGGTGATTGGGTCTGGCTCCGGCGCATAGTCGCTGGGCTTTCGCAGCACGCCGTCGCGGATCAGCATGGCGCGGGCGGCCTCGCTGAGGCGGTTCCAGATCAGCTCTTCCGTGAAATCCAGGGCCGGGGCGATCAGCACGAGCCCGGCGGTTGCCTGTCCGCTGGCCGCCCGGTTGCGGGCGGCCAGACAGGCGATCCAGCCCCCCATCGATGAGCCGACCAGGATCGGCGCCTCACTGGCATAGGCGGCCAGGACGGCCTCTGCATCCTCGAGCCACGAGGAAATCGTGCATTCCGTGAAGGTGCCGCTCGAGGCGCCATGGGCGGCGTAATCGAACCGGATGAGCCTGCGGCCCGTCTGGGCGGCCCAGGCATCCAGCGCTGACGCCTTCGTGGCCGTCATGTCGGAGCGGAATCCGCCGAGCCAGACGACCGGCGGACCGCCGCCCTCGCGCACCCGCACGGCAATGCGCCGGGCCGCCTCGCCCGTTCCGACGGTGAGGAACTCGGGGGCCGCATCCGTCATCGTTCTCTCCGATATCCCTGTCTCGCCGCAGAAGAAGTCCGAACCTGAACGGTTCGGCTTCAACTCTCGTTTACCGGACCGTAAAGCCCGACGGCGATGCTGGATCAATGGCAGCGAGCATTTGGCAGATACCGGCCGGGGGCCTGCGCGTCCTCGCCGAGGGCCCGCGGACGGGCGAAGGCACCCATGCCCTGTCGGGCTTTCCCGCGGAGGTCGGGGCGCTGGCGGGCGCCCGTATCCTGCAGATCATCCCCGAGCTCGATGCCGGCGGCGCCGAGCGCACCACGGTCGACGTTGCGGGCGGCCTTGCGGCCGTGGGTGCCCGCGCGCTGGTTGCGACGGAAGGCGGACGGCTTGTCGGGGAATTGCAGGCCAAGGGCGGCCACTGGCTCCGCTTCCCGGCCGCGGCGAAGAATCCCGCGGTGATGGCCGTGAATGTCCTCCGGCTGATGGCGCTCTGCCGTCGCGAGAAGGTGCAGATCATCCATGCCCGATCCCGCGCGCCCGCATGGGTCGCCCTCGGGGCGGCGCGCCGGCTCGGCCTGCCGTTCGTCACCACCTATCACGGCAGCTATTCCGGCCGCACCAACGTGAAGGTGCTGTACAATTCGGTGATGGCCCGCGGCGACGTGGTCATCGCCAACTCACACTACACCGCGGAGCTGATCCAGCGGCTGCATGCCGAGCAGGCCGGCAACCGCGTGCGGGTCATCCATCGCGGCACGGATCTCGGCGTATTCAATCCTGTCGCCGTCGGGGCCTCCCGGGTGGAGGCCCTGCGTCGGAGCTGGAACGTCGCGCCGCACGAGCGCGTGATCCTGCTGGCCGCCCGCCTCACCGCCTGGAAGGGCCATCGCGTGCTGATCGAGGCGGCCGCGCAGATGCGCGACCGCGGCGTGCCCGATCTGGCCGTGGTCCTCGCGGGGGACCCGCAGGGCCGCGCCTCCTACGAGCGCGAACTCGACGCGCTGATCGCCGCGCGCGGGCTCCAGGGCATCGTCCGGCGGGTCGGGCACTGCACCGACATGCCGGCCGCCTTCCGGGCCGCCTCGGTGGTGGCCGTGCCGTCCGTGGAACCGGAGGCCTTTGGGCGCTCGGCCGTGGAGGCGCAGGCGCTCGGCACGCCGGTGGTGGTCTCCGATCTCGGGGCCGTGCCGGAAACGGTTCTGGCGCCGCCGGAGACGCAAGCGGGCCAGCGCACCGGATGGCGCGTGCCGGCTGGCGACGCGGGCGCGCTCGCCGCGTCCCTCACGGAGGCCCTCTCCCTCGGCGCCAGCGCGCGCGACGCCCTCGGGCGGCGGAGCCGCGCACATGTCGAGGCGCATTTCTCCCTCGAGCGGATGGTCGGCGACACGCTGGCCGTCTATGCCGGATTGCTCGGCGGTTGACCCTGAACGGCCGGCTGGCCGCAGGATCGAATCGAGACGCGGCAGCCGTTTATTTTCGGCACCGCGACTGCAGCCGGTTGACTCTGGCCGCGGTTCCACCAACGTTGTATGCCCGGAAGATACCGGGTCGGCTGGCGGTCAGGAGATCCTCCTGGGAACCGCCGTTTCGCCGTTGCAGCAGGAGACTGAAGCCATTCGTAGACCGATGAGAGCCATGCCGGCCCCGCAGAAGGACGGGCCGCGCGCGAACCGCGACATTCGCGGTGTGCGGGAAGTGCAGCTGATCGACGATACCGGGCAGAACCGCGGCGTCGTCCCCTTCTTCGACGCCTTGAACATGGCCGAGGAAGTCGGTCTCGATCTCGTGGAGATCGCGCCGAATTCCGTGCCGCCCGTCTGCAAGCTGCTCGATTACGGGCGCTTCCGCTTCAACGAGCAGAAGAAGCAGAACGAGGCTCGCAAGCGCCAGAAGACGGTCGAAGTGAAAGAGATCAAGCTCCGGCCTGGCATCGACAAGCACGATTACGACACCAAGATGAAGTCGGTGCACCGCTTCTTCGAGGAGGGCGACAAGGTCAAGGTGACCCTGCGCTTCCGTGGTCGTGAGATGGCTCACCAGGATATCGGTCTGCGCCTCCTGGAGCGCGTGAAGCACGAGACGGCGGAGATCGCCAAGGTCGAGAGCGAGCCGATGCTCGAAGGCCGGCAGATGATCATGATCCTCGCGCCGCGCTGAGCGGCACGGATCAGGGATGCGAGACCCGCGCCGCCTCCTCACCGGGGCGGCGTTGTCGTTTCTGCGCTTCCGATCGGCGCTGCGGCGGATTATGGGCAGCCCATGGCCCTCGCTTCCGATGAGATCGAACGCTACGCCCGCCACTTGGTCCTCGCCGAGGTCGGCGGTCCCGGTCAGGCGCGGATCAAGGCCGCCCGGATCCTGGTCGTGGGAGCCGGGGGGCTCGGCGCGCCGCTGATCCAGTACCTCGCCGCTGCCGGGATCGGGACGATCGGCATCGTCGACGACGATGCCGTCTCACTCTCGAATCTTCAGCGGCAGGTGATCCACGGGACCCCGGATCTCGGCCGGCCGAAGGTGGACAGCGCCGCCGACGCGGTGGCGCGGCTCAATCCACACGTGAGCGTGGTCCCGCATCCGTTCCGGATCGATCCGGACAACGCCGTCGACTTGATCGGCGGCTACGACCTCGTCGCCGACGGATCCGACAATTTCGCCACGCGCTACGCCGTGTCCGATGCCTGTTTCCACGCGCGACGCCCGCTGGTGACGGCAGCGCTCGGCCGCTTCGACGGCACGCTGACCACGATCCGGGCGCACGAGACCGGACCCGGCGGGACGCCGAACCCGACCTATCGGTGCCTCTTTCCGAGCCCGCCGCCGCCCGGCAGCGTGCCCGCCTGCGCGGAAGCCGGCGTGCTGGGGGCCCTGGCCGGCGTGATGGGCTCGCTGATGGCCATGGAGGTGCTTCGCGCCGTGGCGGGCTTCGGCGAGCCGCTCGTCGGGCGACTGCTGATGGTCGATGCCCGCGCCATGCGGTTCGAGACGCTGAACTACGGCTGGGATCCCGAGAACCCGCTCAGCGGCAGCGGCGCTTCAGCCGCCTAAGGGTTGAGGCGGCATCCACGGTCCCTCGACCGCTTCCGCGTTGAGGCAGCATTTCTTGAATTTCTTGCCCGAGCCGCAGGGGCAAGGATCGTTGCGGCCGACATCCTTGAACGGGTTGCGCTGCGGCTCGCCCGCGCCTTCCTCGGCCCAGTCGAGCGCTTCCACCGGATCGTCGAGATAGCCGTATTGGTATGGGCCGAGCCGGTCGCGGTCGTCCGGCTTGGTCTCGGCCTTCCGCAACGCCTCCTTGAACCATTCGGCGTCGCTGACTTCGTCGGTGAGGCGACCGTCGGCGCGGGCCGCGGCCGCCCTGGGTGCGAGGTCCCGGAAGCCGAGATGCGCGATCGTCTCCTCCCAACCGACCCAGGCCGGCGCCTCTTCCACGGCGGCCTGGGCGTCGTCGAACCGGACAAGCAGGTCGTGCATCGCCGCCCGGTCGATGCGGCCTTCCAGGGTCAGGAAGGTGCAGGCGCTGAGCAGCGCCATGCGCACGTAATCGTCGGCCGTGCTGTCCAGAATCAGCCGGAACAGCGGCTGCGGATCGCCGTCGAACAGGCTCGCCACGACCCTGGCGAGGGTCGCCGTGACCGCGTCGCCGAGGATCGCGTCGAGGGTCTCCTCGTCGTGCCGGAGCAGCCTGAGGAGCGGAGCCAGGGCGCGCGTGTCCCGGGCATGGGCCAGCACGTGCAGGCCCCAGAACAGGAGGTTCGTCTCCTCCGGCGCCAGCTCACGCCCGTCGGCCGCCGCCTCCAGCAGCGGCAGCGTCGCCTCCGCGACGGCGGCGGGATGTCTGAGCGCCTCCCGCAACGCCGCCTTCGGCCGGTACTCGGCCGCCGCGAGATCGTCGATGAGCAGGGCGATCCGGTCCATGGCGTTTCTCAGGTCCGAAGGGTCGCGCCCGTCCGGCGGGAGACCTCGGCGACGATCTTGGCGCTCACCGCCTCGATCTCCGCGTCGGTCAGGGTCCGCTCGACGGGCTGGAGGCGCACCGCGATCGCAACCGACTTGGCGCCGTCCGGCACGCCCGGCCCCTCGTAGAGGTCGAACACGTCGACGCCGGTCACGAGCTTGCGCTCGGCGTTCTGGGCGGCCTTCACGATGTCGCCGGCCGGCACGTCGCGGCCGACTACGAAGGCGAAGTCCCGCGACAGCGGCTGGAATTCCGACAGCGCCAGGGTCGCCTTGGCCTTGGTGGGCTTGAGCTTGGGCAGGGGTAGGGCGTCGAGGACGATCTCGAAGGCCACGAGGGTCCCCTTCAGGTCGAGGGCCTGCAACGTCCGCGGATGCACCTCGCCGAACCAGCCGATCTCGGTCTTCGGGCCGAAGCGCAGCGTGCCCGAGCGGCCGGGATGCAGCCAGGACGGGCCGCCTGCCGAGATCTGGAGGCCGCCCGTCGGCACGCCGAGGCTGCCGAGCAGGGCGAGGGCGTCCGCCTTCGCGTCGAAGGCGTCGACGGTCGCGGCTTTGCCGTCCCAGTGCCGCCCGGCGCCGGCCAGGGTCGCGCCGCCGCGGCGGACCGCTGCCGCGCGGATGGTCTGGCCCTCCGGCTCGTCCGTGGCGAAGCACTGGCCGACCTCGAACAGGGCGGCGTCCGGGTAGCCGCGGTCGGCGTTGCGCTGGGCCGCGCGCAGGAGGCCCGGCAGCAGGCTCGGCCGCATGTCGGACAGCTCCGAGGCGATCGGGTTGGCCAGCACGAGGTCGGCCCCGCCGCCGCCGAACAGGACCGCATCGCCGTGCGGCACGAACGACCACGTGACAGCCTCCATGAGGCCGCGGCTCGCCAGGGCGCGCTTGGCCAGACGGGTCCGCTTCTGCATCACGGTGAGCAGCGGGCGGCCGATCCCGGCGAGTGGCGGCAGGGGCTTAGCCTCGATACGGTCGAGCCCGGCGATGCGGACGACTTCCTCGACGAGGTCAGCCTTGCCCTCGACATCGGGCCGCCAGGACGGCGTCAGCACCTTCACCCGGTCTCCGGTGCCGGAGATGTGGAAGCCCAAGGTCTCCAGGATGAGCTTCGTCTCGATGCGCGGCACTTCGAGGCCGGCGAGGCGGCGAACCTCGGTCCAGGGGAAGTCGATGATGCGCTCGGCTTCCGGCGGCTCGCCGGCGATCCGCGCCTCCGTCGGCGTACCGCCGCAGAGATCGACCACGAGCCGCGTCGCGAGGTCGAGGCCGGGGAGCGTGAAGGCCGGGTCGACGCCCCGCTCGAAGCGGTAGCGCGCGTCGGTGATGATGCCGAGGCGGCGGCCCGACTGGGCGATGTTGGTCGGGTCCCACAGGGCAGACTCGATCAGCACGTCCGTGGTGCCGGCGTCGCAGCCGGACGCCTCGCCGCCCATGATGCCGGCGATGGATTCGACACCGTTCTCGTCGGCGATCACCACCGTGTCTTCGGTGAGGGCGTGGGTCCGGCCGTCGAGGGCGAGCAGGCTCTCGCCCTCCCGCGCCCGCCGCACGGTCAGCGTGCCGGCGACCTTGGCGGCGTCGAAGACATGCAGCGGCCGGCCGCGGTCGAAAGTGACGTAGTTGGTGATGTCGACGAGGCTGTTGATCGGGCGCAGACCGATGGCGCGCAGCCGCGCCTGCATCCAGGCCGGCGACGGGCCGTTCCGGACGCCGCGCACCAGCCGCAGGGCGAACATCGGGGCGAGGTGGCGGTCGGCCGGATCGAGGGCCAGCTCGACCGCGACCGGGCAGGGACCCTCGCCGCGCACGCCGGGCAGCGTCTCGCGCTTGAGCGTGCCGATGCCGGCAGCCGCGAGGTCGCGGGCGATGCCGTGGACCGAGGTACAGTCCGGCCGGTTCGGCGTCAGGTTGATCTCGATGACCGGATCGTCGAGCCCGGCATAGAGCGCGTAGGCCTGGCCGATCGGCGCGTCGGTCGGGAGCTCCAGGATGCCGTCGTGGTCGTCGCCGAGGCCGAGCTCGGCGCCCGAGCAGAGCATGCCGTGACTCTCGACGCCGCGGATCGTGCCCACCGACAGGGTGATGTTCTTGCCCGGGACGTAGGTGCCGGGCGGCGCGAAGACCGAGACGAGATCGGCCCGGGCGTTCGGGGCGCCGCAGACCACCTGCACGGGCGCGCCCGCGCCGGTGTCGACGGAGCAGACCCGAAGCCGGTCGGCATTCGGATGCTGCTCGGCCGTCAGGATCTTCGCGATCACGTAGGGCTTGAGCGCGGCGGCCTTGTCCTCGACGCCCTCAACCTCGAGGCCGATGCGCGTCAGCGTCTCGGCGACGGTGTCGAGGGTGGCCTCGGTGTCGAGGTGGTCCTTGAGCCAGGAGAGGGTGAACTTCATGATGGGCCTTCGAGAGCCTGACGTCGGCTCGACCGTCGGAGGAACAGGATCGCGGAGCCTTCCCCGGGGCTGGACGGCCGCGGCGAGGGCGCAGGCGGCTCAGCCGGTGAGGCCGCCCACGAGGCTCGGCACATCGAGCGGGCGGAAGCCGTAATGGTCGAGCCAGCGGACGTCGGCCTCGAAGAACGGGCGCAGGTCCGGCATGCCGTATTTCAGCATGGCGATGCGGTCGATGCCGACGCCGAAGGCGAAGCCCTGCACGGCGTCCGGGTCGAGCCCGCAATTGCGCAGCACGTTCGGGTGGACCATCCCGCAGCCGAGGATCTCCAGCCAGTCGTCGCCCTCGCCGAAGCGGATCTCGCCGCCCTTGCGCGAGCACTGGATGTCGACCTCTGCCGACGGCTCGGTGAAGGGGAAGAAGGACGGGCGGAAGCGCATCTTCACGCCCTCCACCTCGAAGAACGCCTTGCAGAACTCCTCCAGCACCCATTTCAGGTTGGCGATGTTGGCGCTCGTGTCGATCACCAGCCCCTCGACCTGGTGGAACATCGGCGTGTGGGTCTGGTCGGAATCGTGCCGGTAGGTCCGCCCCGGGATGATCACGCGGATCGGCGGCGTCTGCGCCCGCATGGTGCGGATCTGAACCGGCGAGGTGTGGGTGCGCAGCACCTTGCGCTTCCCGTCGCGGTCGGGGGCCAGGAAGAAGGTGTCGTGCATCTCGCGGGCCGGGTGGCCGGGCGGGAAGTTGAGGGCGGTGAAGTTCAGCTCGTCCGTCTCGATGTCCGGGCCCTCGGCGACCGCGAATCCCATGTCGGCGAAGATCGCGGTGATCTCGTCGATGACCTGGGAGATCGGGTGGATCCGGCCGCGCACCTCCGGCGCCTCGCGGACCGGCAGGGTCACGTCGACCCGTTCGGAGGCGAGGCGGGCCTCCAGGGCGGCCTCGGCGAGTTCGGTCTTGCGCGCGGTGACGGCGCCCTGGACCCGGTCGCGCAGGCCGTTGATCAGCGGGCCGCGCTCCTTGCGCTCGTCTGGCGTCATCGAGCCGAGGGTCTTCAGGAGATCCGAGACGCTGCCCTTCTTGCCGAGCGCGGCGACGCGGACCGCGTCGAGGGCCGCCTCGTCGGACGCCGCGCCCACCTGGGCCAGGAGATCGCGTTCGAGGGTGTCGAGATCGGTCATCGCTGTCTTCGAGCAGGGTTGGCGGAGTCGGCCGTCGGGCCGTGCTCTCGCGCGTTGCGCGCCCGGGCGCAAGCGCGGGGCGCGGGGGACTCGCAAACGACGAAGGCGCGGCCCCCGGGGAACCGCGCCTTCCGTCTGTCTCGCCTCAGGCCTGGATCAGGCCGCCTTGGCGGTGTTCTCCGGCAGCGCGGCCTTCGCCTTCTCGACGACGGCGGCAAAGCTCGCCGGCTCGTGGATCGCCAGCTCAGAGAGGGCCTTGCGATCGACGATGATGCCCGACTTGGCCAGGCCGTTGATGAAGCGCGAATAGGTCAGGCCGTGCTCGCGGACCGCCGCGTTGAGGCGCTGGATCCAGAGCGCGCGGAACGTGCGCTTCTTGTTCTTGCGATCGCGGTAGGCATACTGCATGCCCTTCTCGACCGCCTGCTTGGCGATCCGGATCGTATTCTTGCGCCGGCCGTAATAGCCCTTGGCGGCCTTCAGAACCTTCTTGTGCTTCGCGTGACTGGTCACGCCGCGCTTGACGCGGGCCATCGGTTATCTCCTGGATTCGACGAAAGACAGTGGCAACGGGTGTCGAAGGACTTACCGCGCGTTCGGCAGGAAGTACTTCTTCACGTTGGCAGCATCGCCCTCGAACAGGGTCGTGGTGCCGCGCAGGTTGCGGATCTGCTTGGTCGTCCGCTTGATCATCCCGTGGCGCTTGCCGGCCTGGGCGTACATCACCTTGCCGGTGCCGGTGATCTTGAAGCGCTTCTTCGCGCCCGATTTCGTCTTCAACTTGGGCATTTGGCTCTCCGTTGCGCGAAATGATCTCGGACCGCCCCGCAAGGGTCGGATGAGGTTCGCGCGCTGATGCTTCTGGTGGAGCAGCACGAGCCGCCACGGCAGCCCTATCGGCCGGGCGGTTCGACGCGGGGCGGCTTATGACAGAAAGCTGACGCGGCGGCAACGCCTGCGAGGCGAGGTGCTGTCGTCGCATGAGCGGATCGCAACGGGTCCGAGCGTCGGTTGCCAAGCGAACGCCCGCGCCGTTCCTCCGGGCTCGCCTCCGGCGCCCAGGGAGGAGGGGTTCATCATCCCGAGTCGAGACGGTGCAAAACGCCTGCGGATCGGAGCCGAGCCGGTGCCGCGCTCCATCCCGGGCCGCAGACGAGGATGGCGGCCCGTGCCAGGTCACCCCCTCTGATTCACCCCCTCTGATTCGGAGGAATTCGGGGACAGCGTGCGCGCTGCACAAAACGGTGAGCGACAGCGGGGGGCGCCAGGAACCATAACCTTGGCCGTCCGTTTCATTCATGTCCCGCTCAGGCCGGCAGGGTTAGACCCCCCGTCAAATTCGGCCAACCAGGAGACACTTCGTGCGCATTGCCCAGATCGCTCCGTTGTCGGAGGCCGTCCCTCCGAAGTTCTACGGCGGCACCGAGCGCGTCGTCAGCTGGATTACAGAGGAATTGGTCCGCCAGGGCCACGAAGTCACGCTGTTCGCGAGCGGTGACTCCGAGACGTCTGCCAAGCTCGCGGCCTGCACGCCCGAGGGCCTGCGCCTTCTCGGCTATCGTGATCACACCGCCAGCCACCTGGCGATGCTGCATCAGGTGCACCGCCGCGCGCACGAGTTCGACATCCTGCACTTCCACATCGACCTGCTTCAGTATCCGATGTTCGAGGATCTGAACCACAAGTGCATCACCACGATGCACGGTCGCCTCGACGTGCCGGACTTCATGCCGGTCTACCGCACCTTCACGGGCATGCCGCTGGTCTCGATCTCCGACAACCAGCGCCTGCCCATGCCGCCGGCCTCCAGCTGGCTGGCGACGATCCATCACGGCCTGCCGGCCGAGAATTGCCCGTACTACCCGGAGGCCAAGGGCGGCTACCTCGCCTTCCTCGGCCGGATCTCGCCCGAGAAGCGGCCCGACCGCGCGATCGAGATGGCGATCCGCTCGGGCACGCCGCTCAAGATCGCCGCCAAGGTCGACAAGGCCGACCAGGATTACTGGGATGAGGTCATCGAGCCGATGATCCATCACCCGCTGATCGAGTATATCGGCGAGATCAACGAGGAGCAGAAGAAGGAATTCCTCGGCAACGCCCTGGCGCTCGCCTTCCCGATCGACTGGCCGGAGCCCTTCGGTCTCGTGATGATCGAGGCGATGTCGGCCGGCACGCCGGTGATCGCCTTCCGCAACGGCTCGGTCCCCGAGGTGATCAAGGACGGCGTCGGCGGCGTTCTCTGCGAGAATATGGACGACGCCGTGGCTGCGGTCGCCAAGGTGAAGGCTATGAGCCGCGCCGGCGTGCGCCGCCACTTCGAGAGCGCCTTCACGGCCGAGTGCATGGTCAAGAAGTATGTTGCCGCGTACGAGGAGCTGCTGTCCCGCGGCGCCGACGTGATCAAGCTGCCGAAGTCCGGCTTCAAGCCGCAATACGGCGAGGTGAACGGCTCCGCCCGCCCGGCGATTCCGGTCGCCGCCATGCCGGCTTGAAACCCGGCTGCGGACTTGCGGGGCGGGTCCGGCTCGGCCTAGCGTCTTAAAGGCGACTCATCCGTAGGGTGAAGAGGGCTGCCGCATCGAAGGGATGCGGCAGCCCTCTCGATTCGCACCTCTCACTTGCACCCGGAGATGCCCTGCATGGCGGCGGACAACACGGCAGCGGCCCACGATGCGAAGGTCCGGACCGCGGCGAGCGCCGGAAGCGTGGCGCACGGATTTCAGGACGCGGACGACGTCCTTCCGACCTACCACATCGAGGCGCAGACCTCTCTGGTGGAGCGGCCCCTGCGCTCGCTGAAATTCGGCGAGGCATTCGGCGTTCTCGACTCCTACGGCGATATCGGCGTCCAGCCCGGTCCCGAAGGCCTCTATTTCCAAGACACACGCTATCTCTCGCGCCTGGAGGTCACGGTGGAGGGTCAGCGCCCGCTGATGCTCTCCTCGGTGATGCAGGACGATAACGGCGCGCTCAGCGTCGACATGACGACGCCGGACATCCGGCTCGACGCCCACGACGAGACCTCGATTCCGCGCGAGACGATCGCGATCGAGCGCACCAAGTTCCTGTTCCGCGGCGCCTGCTACGACCGGATCGGCCTGCGCTCCTTCGATTCGAAGCACCGCCGCCTGCGCATCGCCGTAACCTTCGACGCGGATTACCGCGACCTGTTCGAAGTGCGCGGCACCGACAGGAAGGAGCGCGGCAAGCGCGGCGTCCTGGTGGCGAGCGACCGGGAGGTCCAGTTCCGCTATGTCGGCCTCGACGAGATCGTCCGGACCACGGCGCTGCATTTCGGCCCGAAGCCCGACCTGATCGAGCCGGGCCGCGTCGTCTTCGATGTGTCGCTGCCGCCGGGGGGCCGGACCTCCCTGTTCATCCGCGTCACGTTCGAGGCGCATCGGGCCTTCACCAAACCGCCGACCGACATGATGGTCGGCGAAGATGCCGCCGCCAAGCTGACGCTCGCGGCCAATGCCGGTGGCGCCCGGCGCGAGCTCAAGGAACTCGGCGAAGGGATGATCTTCGCCCGCGCCTATCGCGACTCGCGACGCGATCTTCGGGCGCTGACGGCGGGGATCACCACGATCATCTCGTCGAACGACCAATTCAACGAAGGCCTTTGCCGCGCCACGGCCGACCTCTACATGCTGGCGACCCGCACCCCTGAGGGCATCTACCCGTTCGCCGGCATCCCCTGGTACTCCACGGTCTTCGGGCGCGACGGCATCATCACGGCGATGATGGCGCTCTGGATCGACCCGAAATTCGCCCGGGGCGTGCTGCGCTACCTCGCCTCGACCCAGGCCAAGGTGGTCGACCCGGCCGCTGACGCCCAGCCCGGCAAGGTCCTGCACGAGACCCGGCGCGGCGAGATGGCGATGCTCGGCGAGGTGCCGTTCCGGCACTATTACGGCACCATCGACGGCACGCCGCTCTTCGTCATGTTGGCCTGGGAATATTACGCGGTCACGGGCGATCTCGACACCGTCCGGGCGATCTGGCCGGCGCTGGAACTCGCCCTGGAATGGATGGATCGCTACGGCGATCGGGACGGCGACGGCTTCGTCGAATACGCCCGCGACACCGACAAGGGCCTGGAGAATCAGGGCTGGAAGGACAGCCACGATTCGATCTTCCACACCGACGGTCACCTGGCCAAGGGGCCGATCGCCCTCTGCGAGGTGCAGGGCTACGTCTACGCGGCCAAGAACGGCATGGCGAAGCTCGCGGCGCTGCTGGGGCATGACCCGATGGCCGAGCGCCTCACGCAGGAGGCCGCCTCCCTCCGCGAGACATTCGACGCGGCGTTCTGGAACGAGGAGATCGGCACCTACGCGCTGGCGCTGGACGGCGCGAAGAAGCAGTGCGCGGTGCGCTCGTCCAATGCCGGCCACGCCCTGTTCACCGGCATCGCCAAGCCGGAGCGGGCGGCCCGGGTCGCCGAGACGCTGCTGTGCAAGGACGGGTTCAACGGCTGGGGCGTGCGCACGATCGCCAAGGGCGAGGCGCGCTACAACCCGATGTCCTACCACAACGGCTCGATCTGGCCGCACGACAACGCCCTGATCGCGATGGGTCTGGCGCGCTACGACCGCAAGCACGAGGCCGCGCGCATCTTCCAGGGGATGTTCGAAACCTCGCTCTACCAGGACCAGAAGCGCCTGCCGGAGCTGTTCTGCGGCTTCATGCGCCGCAAGCAGCGCGGGCCGGTCTCCTATCCGGTGGCCTGCAGCCCGCAGGCCTGGGCGGCGGCGGCACCCTTCGCGTTCCTGGCGGCCTGTCTCGGGCTCGAGTTGGACCACGCGCGCAATCGCGTCCGGCTGAAGAACCCGATCCTCCCGTCCTTCCTCGACGGGGTGACACTCTACAACGTCCGGCTCGGAGACTCGCGCCTGGACATCCGGTTCCAGCGCTACGATGACGACGTCACCGTGTCGGTTCAGCGCCGCCACGGCGACGTACAGGTGGTGGTTACCAAGTAGGGCTCCCGGGACGGCCCGCTTCGGGGTAAGCGGGCCGTGCGGCACTCTCCGCCGCAGAGGACGGGTTCATGCCGGCTGATCATCACGCCCCCGATGCGGCCCTGCGCCTCGCGCAGGCCCTGATCCGCTGCCCGTCCGTGACGCCGGAGGATCGCGGCGCCCTCGATGCTGTCGCCGACGCGCTCCGGCCCGCCGGCTTCACCGTCGCGCGGCCGGTCTTCTCGGAGCCCGGCTATCCCGACACGCCGAACCTCTACGCGCGCATCGGACGGGAAG
Organism: Methylobacterium sp. UNC378MF; assembly: GCF_900103195.1. Lineage (GTDB taxonomy): Bacteria > Pseudomonadota > Alphaproteobacteria > Rhizobiales > Beijerinckiaceae > Methylobacterium. The sequence continues at coordinate 107,707 of NZ_FMWU01000007.1, forward strand.
GCCCGTGCCTCGTCTTCGCGGGCCATACCGACGTGGTGCCGGAAGGCGAGGGCGCGTGGCGCCATGCTCCCTTCGAGGGGGCGGTGATCGACGGGATGCTGTACGGCCGCGGCGCGGCCGACATGAAGGGCGGCGTCGCCTGCATGCTGGCGGCCACGCTCGCCTTTCTGGAACGGCGCGGCGGTAATTTCGGCGGCTCCATCGCGTTCCTGATCACCGGCGACGAGGAGGGGCCGGCGGTCAACGGCACCGTGAAGCTGCTCGATTGGGCGCGGGCTCGGGGCGAGCGGTTCGACCATTGCGTGCTCGGGGAGCCGACCAATCCAGGCCGGCTCGGCGAGATGATCAAGATCGGGCGGCGCGGCTCGCTTACCGGCAAGCTCACGGTGCTTGGCGGCCAGGGTCACGTCGCCTACCCGCACAAGGCCGAGAACCCGATCCCAGGCCTGCTGCGCCTCGCCTCGGCCCTGGTCGCCGAGCCGCTGGATCGCGGCACCGCGCATTTCGACGCCTCGAACCTCGAATTCACTACGATCGATGTCGGCAATCCGGCCAGCAACGTGATCCCGGCGACCGCCCGGGCGACGTTCAACATTCGCTTCAACGACGACTGGACGGCGGAGAGCCTGGGCGCCGAGATCCGCCGGCGCCTGGAGCAGGCCGCCGGGAACGCGGTGCGCTTCAGCCTGGACCTTCAGCCCTCGAACGCGCCGGCCTTCCTGACGCGGCCGGACGCCTTCGTGACGCTGGTCTCCGAAGCGATCCGGGCGGAGACCGGCCTCACGCCGACGCTGTCGACCACCGGCGGCACGTCGGACGCGCGCTTCATCAAGGATGCCTGCCCGGTGATCGAGTTCGGCCTCGTCGGCGAGACCATGCACCAAGTCGACGAGTGCGTGGCCGTCGCCGATCTGGAGCGGCTGACGGCGATCTACGTGCGTGTGCTCGAGGCCTATTTCCCCGGCACGTAATCCACGCCCACGAAGGTCAGCCCAGCGGCCGGCGCCAACGGCCCGCACCGGCGCTTGTCGCCCGAAGCGAGGATCTCGGCCACGTCATCCGCCGAGAGGCGTCCGCAGCCGGCCAGCATCAGGGTGCCCACCATGGCCCGCACCTGATGGTGCAGGAAAGAGCGCGCCGAGGTCGCCACCACGATCTCGTCATGGAGCGCCATCGGGGCGCGGGCGACGTCGAGCTGCTCCAGCGTGCGGATCGGGCTGTTGGCTTGGCATTCGGCGGCCCGGAAAGCCGAGAAGTCGTGATGGCCGACGAGGCGTTGGGCCGCGTCGTGCATGCGGTCGGCATCGAGGGGCCACGGCACGTGCCAGACATGGGCGCGCGTCAGCGCCGCCGGGCTGCGCCGGTTGAGGATGCGGTAGCGGTAGTGTCGGCGGATCGCCGAGTGGCGGGCGTCGAAGCTCGCGGGCACGATCTCGGCGGAGAGGATGGCAACGGGCCGCGGCCGCAGATGGGCGTTCAGCGCATCCCGCACCGTGTCGGTCCGCCAGTCCTTGGCGAGGTCGAGATGGGCCACCTGATGGATGGCGTGGACCCCGGCATCGGTCCGCCCGGCGCAGGTGAGCCGAACCTCCTCTCCGGAAAAGCGCGTGACGGCCGCCTCGATCGCGCCCTGGACGGTGGGATCGTCCGCCTGCCGTTGCCAGCCGCAGAACGGGCCGCCGTCGTACTCGATGACGAGCTTGTAGCGGGGCATCAGCCGAGGCGGGCGCCGGGCGTCAGGCGGGCGCCGCGCACGAACTCGGCGCCGCTCGCGCTACCTCCCTTTCCGGCCCGGCGCAACGCCATGAGCCGCACGGCGCCGTCGCCGCAGGCGACAAGTCCCTCGGAATCGCGCAGCGTGCCCGGCTCGCCCGCGCCCTCCGCCGGGACGGCGCGGAGCACCTTCACGCGCTCGACACCCTTGCCGAGATCGGTCTCGAAGAAGGCGCCGGGGGACGGCGACAGCCCGTTGATCCGGTTGGCGACCTCGCGTGCCGGCCGAGACCAGTCGATCCGCGCCGCGTCGTTGGTGATCTTGTGGGCGTAGACCACGCCGTCTTCCGCCTGTGGCGTGAGGTGCAGCGTGCCCGCCGCGAGTTGGACGATGGCCTGCGCCATCAGGTCGGCGCCGAGCGGCATCAATGCGTCGTGGAGTTCGCCTGCGGTCATGCCCGGCGTGATCGGGATGCGGGCCTCCAGCGCCACGGGGCCGGTATCGAGGCCGGCCTCCATCCGCATCACACCGACGCCGCTCTCGGCATCGCCCGCCATGACCGCGCGCTGGATCGGTGCCGCGCCGCGCCAGCGCGGCAGCAGGGATCCGTGCAGGTTGAGGCAGCCGTGCTGCGGCGCATCGAGGATCGCCTGCGGCAGCAGCATCCCGTAGGCGACCACCACGGCGACGTCGGCTCGATGCCCCGCGAAGGTCACGGCCGCCTCCGGCGTCCGAAGCGTCGACGGGGTCAGGACCGGTACGCCGAGCGTGTCGGCCAGCGCGTGGACCGGGGAGGGGCGCAGGCTCATGCCGCGGCCGGCTTTCGCAGGCGCGCGGGTATAGACCGCCGCGATGTCGTGCCCGTCCTGCGCGAGGCGCGCGAGCGTCGGCACCGCGAAATCCGGTGTCCCCATGAAGACGATGCGCATGGCCGGGTCAGGCCGCGTCGCGCTTGGCCGCCTTGGTGAACTTCTTGATCACCCGGTCGCGCTTCAGCTTCGAGAGGTGATCGATGAACAGGACGCCGTTGAGATGGTCGATCTCGTGCTGGATGCAGGTCGAGAGCAGGCCGTCGGCCTCGATTTCCTGCTCCCTGCCGTCGAGGTCGCGGAACCTGACGCGCACCCGGTCGGGCCGCTCGACCTCGGCGTAATAGTCGGGGATCGACAGGCAGCCCTCGTCGTAGACCCGCTTCTCCTCCGAGAACCAGACGATCTCGGGGTTGATGAACACCCGGGCGTCACGGACGCCTTCCTCCTTCGACGTGTCGATCGTCACGACGCGTTTGGCGACGCCGATCTGGATCGCCGCCAGCCCGACGCCGGGGGCGTCGTACATCGTCTCGAACATGTCGGCGACGAGGGTGCGGACCTCGTCGGTGATCGGGCCGACCGGTTCGGAGCCAAGGCGCAGGACCGGATCGGGGAGGATGACGAGCGGGCGGATGGTCATGGCGGAAACCGGCAGGGAAGGCGCCGGGACGGGGCCGGGCTCAGCGTCGAATAGGATGCGGCCGAGGACCGGTCAAATACCGGTCCGCGTCGGGTTAACGTCCCTCAGAACGCCGTGCGGCTGCGGATCGCCGCCGAGAGGGTGCCCTCATCCAGATAGTCGAGTTCGCCACCCACCGGCACACCATGGGCGAGGCGCGTGACCTTCACGCCGCAATGGCGGATCGACTCGGTGACGTAATGGGCGGTGGTCTGGCCGTCGACGGTGGCGTTCAGCGCCAGGATGACCTCGGTCACCTCGGGCGGGGCCACCCGCTCCACGAGGCTTGCGAGGTTCAGGTGCTCCGGCCGCACGCCGTCGAGCGCCGAGAGGACGCCGCCGAGCACGTGATAGCGTGCCTTCACGGCCCCTGAGCGTTCCAGCGCCCAGAGATCGGACACGTCCTCCACCACCACGAGCGTCGTCGGGTCGCGCTCGGCGTCCCGGCAGATCGTGCAGGGGTCGGAGGTATCGACGTTGCCACAGCGCGTGCACACGATGATGCGGTCGGCCGCCACCCGCATGGCGTCGGCGAGCGGCCCGAGCAGCGTGTCGCGCTTCTTGATGAGCTGGAGGGCGGCCCGCCGCGCCGAGCGCGGTCCAAGGCCCGGCATGCGGGCGAGGAGCTGGATCAAACGCTCGATCTCGGGGCCGGCGACGGCTTGGGGCATCGTGCCTCTTGGGCGAGGAAAGGGCTGAGGGTCCGGCAAGGGCATAGACGCCGCCGGGCGGCGCGCAAGGGTGCATTCGCCAGTGCCTGCGCGCGTGCGTGGTATATGGGTATTCCAGAACAGCTTCGCCCGTGCCGTTCTGCTGTGCGGCGTACGAAACTGCTTACAGACTTGGGTTCCTGAGTCCACGACTGTGGTCTAACCTGTTTGTCCACGTTGCGGGCTCATGGCGGAGCCCATTATGACAGCGAAGCTTCGCCGCCTACTGGAAAGTGGGACGGGAAGCGGCCGGGAACGGAGATCCTGCGCGCGGCGGACCTGTACGACCGCGCGGACGTCTCCCGGGCAAACCCGGACGGCGGTGCCGTCCGGCTCAGTCGCGTCGACGGTCGAACAGGGGCCCGGGAGATACGATCTTGACCAACATCGGTGATCACAACGCGGCCCACGGCGCCGAGGCGGCCGGTTTCCGCGACCTCAAGGCCGTCCACTGGAATTTCGAGGCCCCGCGCCTCTACGAGGAGGCTTTGTCCCGCAAGGAGGCTCAGCTCGCCCGGGGCGGTGCGCTGGTCGCCACCACCGGCAGCCACACCGGCCGCTCGCCCAAGGACAAGTTCGTGGTCCGCGACGCGGGCACCGAGAACGAGGTCTGGTGGGACAACAACGGCGCGATCACGCCCGACCAGTTCGAGACGCTCCGCCAGGACTTCCTGAAGCACGCCGAGGGGAAGGAGCTGTTCGCCCAGGACCTCTACGGCGGCGCGGATCCGGCTTACCGGGTCAAGGCGCGGGTCTTCACCGAGTTCGCGTGGCACTCGCTGTTCATCCGCAACCTGCTGATCCGGCCGGATCGCTCGGAGATCGCGGCCTACGTGCCCGATATGACGATCATCGACCTGCCGAGCTTCCAGGCGGATCCGGCCCGGCACGGGTGCCGGTCCAAGACCGTGATCGCCATCGACTTCTCGAAGAAGCTCGTGCTGATCGGCGGCTCGGCCTACGCGGGCGAGATGAAGAAGTCGGTCTTCACCTACCTCAACTACATCCTGCCCGGTCAGGGCGTGATGCCGATGCATTGTTCGGCGAACGCAGCTCTCGACGCCGAGGGCGGATCGGCGATCTTCTTCGGCCTCTCGGGCACCGGCAAGACGACGCTGTCGAACGATTCCTCCCGTCAGCTTCTGGGCGATGACGAGCACGGCTGGTCGAACGAGGGCATCTTCAACTTCGAGGGCGGCTGCTACGCCAAGACCATCCGCCTCTCGCGCAATGCCGAGCCGGAGATCTACGCCACCACCGAGCGCTTCGGCACGGTGATGGAGAACGTGGTGATCGATCCCGTCACCCGGGTGCCGGACTTCGACGATTCGTCGCTCACCGAGAACACCCGCTGCGCCTACCCGCTGGACTTCATCGCCAATGCCAGCGCCACCGGCCGCGCCGGGCACCCGAAGAACATCGTCATGCTGACCTGCGACGCCTTCGGCGTGATGCCGCCGATCGCCAAGCTCACCGGCGCCGAGGCGATGTACCACTTCCTCTCGGGCTACACCGCCAAGGTGGCCGGCACGGAGCGCGGTCTGACCGGGCCCGAGGCGACCTTCTCGACCTGCTTCGGCGCGCCGTTCATGCCGCGGCACCCGAGCACCTACGGCAACCTGCTGCGCGACCTGATCGCCAAGCACAGCGTCGATTGCTGGCTGGTCAACACCGGCTGGACCGGCGGCGGCGTCGGCACCGGCCGGCGCATGCCGATCCGCGTTACCCGCCGCCTGCTGAGCGCGGCGCTGGACGGTTCCCTGGCACAGGCCGAGTTCCGCCGCGACCCGTATTTCGGCTTCGCGGTTCCGGTCTCGGTCCCGGGCGTCGAGCCGCACATCCTGACCCCGGTGAAGACCTGGGCCAACAAGGGTGCCTTCGTGGAGACGGCGGCGCGGCTGGTGAAGATGTTCGACGACAACTTCAAGCGGTTCGAGGCCCATGTCGACGCCGACGTGCGCGCCGCCGGGCCGACCGCGCAGGCGATCGCCGCCTGAGAACGAGAGCGGGCGGCCCGATGGGCCGCCCGTTTCGCTTCGTCGTCGGGACCGCCTCTCCAGACCGCATCCTCATCCTGAGGTGCCGGAGCGAAGCGCAGGCCTCGACGGAGAGGTCCAGCCGGCCGCGCGATCCCTGAAGCCATCCGTCAAGGCGGCTCCACCATCCCGCAGGATGAGGATCGTGGACCGGATGAACGGCGACGCGCCAACCTAGAACGGCAGCTTCATCCCGGGCGGCAGGGGCAGGCCCTTGGTCAACTCGGCCATGCGCTCCTGCATGGTCGCCTCGGCCTTGCCGCGGGCGTCGTTGCAAGCCGCCACGATCAGATCCTCGAGGATCTCGCGCTCGTCCGCCACCATCAGGGACGGGTCGATGCTGACGCCCTTCATCTGGCCCTTGGCGGTCATCGTCACCCGCACCGAGCCGCCGCCCGAGGCGCCCGACACCTCGATCTCGTCCATCTCGGATTGCAGGTTGGCCATCTTCTCCTGCATGGCCTGAGCCTGCTTCATGATGCCCATCAGGTCGCGCATGCGGCTCTCTTTCCGTTTCCTCGTCTGATCTGGGTATGGCGTCGCCCCGGCGCCACCATGCTTCGGGCGCGCGTCAGGCGTCGTCCTCGATCTCGTCGCCATGCGCCGCGTCGCCTTCCCCGAGGATCTCCTGCTCGGCGGAGGGCACGGCCTCGGGGGCGGTCTCGCGCACGTCGACGATCTCGGCGCCGGGGAAGCGCGTCAGTACCTCGCGGACGAACGGATCCGCGGCGGCGTTCTCCCGCCGGGTCTCGGTGGCGGCCCGGGCTGCCGCGTCGAGGGTCGGAGCCCCCTCGTCCTTCGACAGGGCCACCACCCAGCGCCGCCTGATCCAGCGTTCGATGGCGGCGGCGATGTCGTTGGCGAGGCTCGGCCGTCCGCCCGGGGCGAGGCGGAACTCGATCCGGCCCTCCTCGAAGCGCACCAGATGGACGTCGCGCTCCAGCGCGGTGCGCAGCAGGATGTCCCGATTGGCGTCGGCCAGTGCGATCAGATCCTCGAACCGGCCGAGGCGCGGCATCGGGGGAGCGGCGGGCGCCGGTCTCGGAGCCGGGGCGCTCGCGGGCGCACTCATGGCGGTGGGCGCCGCCACGGCAGCGGGCTCCGCCGGGGCCGTGCGGGGTGCGGCGGCCAAAGCCGCGGAGCCGCCGCCGCGCAGATCGGGGATCGGCGGCAGCGGCGGCCGGGCCGGAACGGCCGGGTTTTCGTCGGCAGGCGCTTCGGCCGCCTCGGCCTTGAGCTGGCGCAGGGCCTCATCGGGCGTCGGCAGGTCGGCCGCGTAGGCGAGGCGCACGATCGCCATCTCGGCCGCCGCGAGAGGCCGGGGCGCGGCCTGAACCTCGGGAATCGCCTTCAGCAGGATCTGCCATGCCCTCGACAGCGCGCGGATCGAGAGCTTGTCGGCGAATTCAGCCCCCCGGACTCGCTCGGTCTCGCTGAGCGTCGGGTCTGCGGCGGTCTCCGGCACCACCTTGAGCCGGGTGACGAGATGCGTGAAGGCCGCGAGGTCCGAGAGCACCACCGACGGATCCGCGCCGGAATCGTACTGCGCCCGCAATTCCGCGAAAGCGGCCGGCACCGAACCGCGCATCACCGCCTCGAACAGGTCGAGGATCCGGGCCCGGTCGGCCAGACCCAGCATGTCGCGCACGCTCTGGCCGGTGATCGTGCCGGCGCCGTGGGCGATCGCCTGGTCGAGCAGCGAGAGGGCGTCGCGAACGGATCCTTCCGCGGCGCGGACGATGGCGCCCAGCGCCTCGTCCTCGACGGTGACGCCCTCGGCCGCGCAGACCTTCGCGAGATGCGCGTGCAGGGTTGGCGCCTCGACCCGGCGCAGATCGAATCGCTGGCAGCGGGACAGGATCGTCACCGGGACCTTGCGGATCTCCGTGGTGGCGAACACGAACTTGGCGTGCGGCGGCGGCTCCTCCAGCGTCTTCAGGAAGGCGTTGAACGCCTTCTCGGAGAGCATGTGGACCTCGTCGACGATGTAGACCTTGTAGCGTGCGGAAACCGGCCCGTAGCGGATGCCGTCGATGATCGCGCGCACGTCGTCGATGCCGGTATGCGAGGCGGCATCCATCTCCAGCACGTCCATGTGCCGGGATTCCATGATCGCCGCGCAATGGAGGCCGAGTTCCGGCATCGACACGGTCGGCCCGGTATCGGGGTGGCCGGCGCGGGCGTAGTTGAGGCCGCGGGCGAGGATCCGCGCCGTCGTGGTCTTTCCGACGCCGCGGACGCCGGTGAGCATCCAGGCCTGTGGGATCCGGTTGGCCGCGAACCCGTTGGCGAGGGTGCGCACCATCGCGTCCTGGCCGATCAGGTCGCCGAAATTTGTGGGGCGGTATTTTCGCGCCAGCACCCGGTAGGGCGTCGCCGCGGCAGGGGGCGCTGGAAACCCGGGCAGGCCCGGCTCGTCGTCAGGCGTGCCGGTCGTAGCGTCCATGCCGAATCTGGATCTGGCTGCCGCGCGCCGTGGAATGAGGTGGGAGGCTGGACGAAGACCCGCTCGGTCTCGTTAGGGCTGCTTCCTTCCGGACCTGACCCGGTTGGCGAGTGAAACGTCCCTCGCCAACCCCCCGCCGGCTATATGGCCGGGCCTTGGCCCGAACGCAAGCGCCGCCTAATCCGCCTTGCGCTTCACGATGGCCAGGGACTTGGGATCGAGCTTCAGGTCGAACTGCTTGCCGCTGGCGTCGACCGCGTCGTCGACCTCGATCATGCCGTCGTCCAGTTCGATCTCCTTCCACTTGGTGAAGCCCTCCTGCTTGAGCAGGGCCTCGACCTTGGCCTGCTGATCGGGCGGAAGCTTCTCGTCGGCGCGGGCGGAGAGACCGGTGCCGGCGACCAAGGTCAGGGCGAGCAGGGATGTGGTCAGGCGCATGGCTGTCTCCGGTCTGGCCATTGTTTCCGGCTGTGAACAGGCCGGCAGCACCGTGGTTCCATCGGAGCGATGCCCTTGAGCCTCCCTCGAATCTGCCGCACATCTTGGCCGTACCGGAACGCGCCGGCGAGGACACTGCACCGATGGTCACCCGCGTCGCTACCGTGGCCTTCGAGGGCATCGAGGCGCGGGCGGTGGACGTGCAGGTCCAGATCATCCCCGGCTCGGTGGTGTTCACCGTGGTGGGCCTGCCCGACAAGGCGGTGGCAGAATCCCGCGAGCGAGTCCGCGGCGCGCTGATCGCCTCCGGGCTGGCCCTCCCGGCCAAGCGCATCACCGTGAACCTCGCACCCGCCGATCTTCCCAAGGAAGGCTCGCATTTCGACCTTCCGATCGCGCTCGGCGTCATGGCGGCGATCGGCGCGATCCCACCCGACGCGCTGGCCGGCTATTGCGTGCTCGGGGAACTCGCCCTCGACGGCGGCATCACGGCAGTCAGCGGCGTGCTGCCGGCCGCCATGGCGGCCGGTGCCCGGGGTCTCGGACTCATCTGCCCGGCCGCCACAGGTCCGGAGGCGGCCTGGGCCGGGGGCGACCTCGACGTGCTCGCGCCGCGCTCGCTGATCCAACTCGCCAACCACTTCAAGGGCAGCCAGGTCATGGCCCGGCCGGAGCCCGCCGTGGCCGCGTCGGTCGGGCCGCTACCGGACCTTTCCGACATCAAGGGCCAGGAGGGCGCCAAGCGCGCCCTGGAGATCGCGGCGGCCGGCGGCCACAACCTCCTGATGAACGGGCCGCCGGGCTCCGGCAAATCCATGCTCGCGGCGCGGCTGCCCTCGATCCTGCCGCCGCTGACGCCGCGCGAATTGCTCGACATCTCCATGATCCAGTCGGTGGCCGGCGAGCTGAAGGACGGCGCCCTCTCGAACCGTCGGCCGTTCCGGCAGCCGCACCATTCCGCCTCGATGGCGGCTCTGGTCGGCGGCGGCCTTGGGGCGCGACCCGGCGAGGTCTCCCTCGCCCATGGCGGCGTGCTGTTCCTGGACGAGCTGCCGGAATTCGCCCCCCAGGTGCTCGACAGCCTGCGCCAGCCGATGGAATCGGGCGCGGTGATGATCGCCCGCGCCAACCACCGGATCACCTACCCGGCGCGCTTCCAGCTGGTCGCGGCGATGAATCCCTGCCGCTGCGGCCAGGGTCTCGAGCCGGGCTATGCCTGCCGGCGCGGGCCGAACGCCCGCTGCATGGCGCAATATCAGGCCCGTATCTCGGGCCCGATGCTCGACCGCATCGACCTGCGCCTTGAGGTGCCGGCGGTCACCGCCGCCGACCTGATCCTGCCGGCGCCCGCGGAGGGTTCCCGCGAGGCGGCCGCCCGGGTGGCAGCGGCACGGTCGCTTCAGGGTGCGCGGTACGCGGCGCGCGGGCTGCCGGATTCCACCACCAACGCGACCTGTCCGGCCACGCTGATCTCGGACGTCGCGAGCCCCGATGCCGACGGCACGGCGCTGATCCGGCAGGCGGCCGAGAGCATGCGCCTGTCCGCCCGCGGCTTTCACCGGACGCTGCGCGTCGCCCGGACCCTGGCCGATCTCGACGGCGAGGCGCAGGTGCGCCGGTTCCACCTCGCCGAGGCGCTGTCGTACCGGGGACGGGGCGACAGCGCGGCGGCCGCCGCTTGAGCGCCGGGGCGCAGGGCCTGGGCGACCTCACCGTCACGATCGGCCAGCACAGCAGCGCCGGTCGCAAGGCGGCCAACCAGGATTTCAACGGCACGCTGGTCCCCGTCCAGCCGGCCCTGGGCCTGAAGGGGATCGCGGTGGCGCTCGCCGACGGGATCAGCAGCAGCGCGGCGGGCGCGGCCGCGAGCGAGACCGCGGTCAAGAGCTTCCTCAGCGACTACTACGCCACGCCGGACACGTGGTCGGTGAAGACCTCGGCGCAGCGCGTGATCGCGGCGGCGAATTCCTGGCTCTACGCCCAGACCCGGCGCGGCGCCGATCCGAACGACGCCGACCGCGGCTACGTCACCACCTTCGACGCCCTCGTGCTGAAATCGCGCGTGGCCCACCTCTTCCACGTCGGTGATGCCCGGATCTGGCGGGTGTCGGGGCGGTCCCTCGAACAGCTCACCGAGGACCACCGCGTGGTGGTCTCCACGGTCGAATCCTATCTCGGCCGCGCCCTCGGGGCGCAGGCCCGCGTGGAGATCGATTATCACGCCGTCGGCATCCAGGCCGGCGACACCTTCGTGCTGACGACCGACGGCGTGCACGAGCATGTCCGGCCCCGCGACGTGGTGGCGGCGATCGCACAGGCCGAGACCCTGGACGCGGCCGCACGGGCGATCGTCGAGGCGGCCCTGGCGGCCGGGAGTCCGGACAACCTGACGATCCAGATCGTGCGGGTGGAAACCGTGCCGGCAGGCGAGCCGGCGGACCTCCTCGGCGAGGCCGATGGGCTGGACCCCGCGCCGCTCCTCGATCCGCCCGCCGAGCTCGACGGCTTCCGGCTGCTGCGGATCCTGCATTCCGGTCCGCGCAGCCGTGTCTACCTGGCGGTCGAGGCGGAGACCGGCGCCCAGGTCGCCCTGAAGGTGCTGTCCCTGGACCTGCGGGACGATCCGGCCCAGCGGAAGCGCTTCGTGATGGAGGAGTGGATCGCGCGGCGGATCGACAATCCCCACGTGCTCAAGGCCCATCCCCAGGTCGGCCGCCGCAGCCACCTCTACACGGTCATGCGCTACGTCGAGGGCCAGACCCTGACCCAATGGATGCGCGACCATGCGGCGCCTGAACTGGAGACGGTGCGGGGCCTCATCGAGCAGCTCGCCCGCGGCGTGCAGGCGTTCCACCGGCGGGAGATGGTTCACCAGGATCTGCGGCCCGACAATGTCCTGATCGACCCGGCCGGGACCGTCCAGATCATCGATTTCGGCGCCACCCAGGTCGCCGGCGTGATCGAGGGCGATGCGCGGATCGACCCGGCGGAGATCCTCGGCACGGTGCAGTACACGGCGCCCGAGTGTTTCCTCGGCGCCCCGGCCACCGCCGGGTCCGACATCTTCGCGGTCGGCGTGATGACCTACCAGATGCTGACCGGACGGCTGCCCTACGGCGATGCCGTGCCCCGGGCACGCACGCGCGCGGCGCAGCGGCGGCTGCGCTACGCGTCGGCTCTCACGGTGCGTCCGCTTTTGCCGGTCTGGGTCGATGGGGCGCTTCGCAAGGCCGTCCATCCCGATCCGACGCGGCGCTACGCGGCACTGTCCGCCTTCGTCCACGATCTGCGCCATCCCAATCCGGCCTTCACGGACGGGCGGCGGGCCTCGCTGCTGGAGCGCGATCCGCTGCTGTTCTGGCGCCTGCTGTCGCTGGCGCTGGGGGTCGTCGCGCTGGTGCTCGCGGCGATCCTGATCGCCGGGCCGCGGCGGTGAGGCCCGGTCCGCGACTCAGGGATCGAGTTCCGGATAGCGCCGGAAGATGCCGTCCTCGTTGAACGGGATCCGGCGGTCGCTGGCGAGATAGGCGGCAAGGCGCGGGCGCTGCGCGACGGTCTCGTGGAGCCGCGCCACCTGCGGGTTTCTCCGCAGGACCGCGGCAGTGGTCTTGGGGAAGGCGTAAAGCAGGCCGTCGACGAGCTGGAACAGCGACAGGTCGGCGTAGGACAGATCCGCGCCGACGAGGCGGCGGCCGCCATTGGCCGCCAGCACGCGCTCGAAATAGCCGAGGAACCTGGGGATGCGCTCGGTCCGGAACTCCGCCGCGCGGCGGAGCGCCTCGGGCTTCTGGTCTGCGTAATACTGGCCAACGCCGATCGGATGGTGCGTGTCGTGCGCCTCGTCGACCGCGTCCGCTACGGTGAGCTGAAGCTGGTGGGTCCAGATCCGGTCGCGCTCCGATGCGCCGACGAGGCCAAGTCGCGGCCCGAGATAGAGCAGGATCGCGGCGCTCTGCCCGACGACAAGATCGCCATCGCGCAGGAAGGGCGGTGCCAGCGGCGGCCGCGGATTGGCCGGATCGGACAGGCGCTCGAGCATCGGTCCGATGCCGCCGGCGTCGTCATCCTGGCGGGCGACGTCGATGTAGTCGGCGCCGGCTTCCTCAAGGGCTAGGCGGACGAACTCGCCGCGCCCCTGTATCATCGGCCAGTAATGGAGTTCGTAGGGCATCGCCGTCGCCGCGTCGGAAAGGGCGCTGCCGGCCCGGACGATGTCCGTTCAGTTGCCTTCGGCCGAATCCTCCGCGGAGGCCTTCTCGACCGGCGGCTCGGCGCTGGCGACGGCCTTGCGGGCGAACATCGGCTGCAGCCGCTCGGCGAGCTGCTGATCGAGATGCTTGACGTAGGCGCCCTTGAAATAGCGCTCGCCCGTCTTCGCCCCGAAGAGGCGGTCATGGGTCTGGATCATTGCGGCGACCTCCGGGCGGCACAGGAAGCCCGTGATGCCGACGGCCTCGTACCAGTGGCCGGCGCGCGCCTCGGCGGTGGCCTTCGGGTTCGACAGCACCGTGTCGGCGAAACACGCGGTTGCGGCCTGCCGCAGCGGCGCCAGTACCTTCTCGGCCTCCGCCGCATTCACCTTCGGGGCAGCCGGAAGCCGGTGAGGGCGCGCCTGAGCAGCCGACACGAGTGCGAGGACGGTGAAGGTGGCGAGGATCGAAGTCTTCATACGGGCGGCCTCGTCGGGTGTCCGAACCGCATTCAGGTCTCGCTCATGATTGCGTCGGGATCGGGGCTGGCGGCACGGTTCACGTGCCCGATTCAGGGCGAGATCCGGACCGTTTCGCGACGGCCACACGCCGCCTCAGCCGCGCCGCTCGGCGTTCCAATATCCCCGGCAGGCGAGGGCGCCGGACGCGACCCAGGTTCCGGCTCCGAACCCGTCCAAACCCAGGCGCCCGCGCACGTCGGCGGTGGTGGCGCCGTTCGAGATGGAGCCCCGGATCGCGCCGTTCCGCGCCACGCCGCCCTCGACCACGAAGGCGGTCCCGATGAAGCGCGCCCGCCCGTGCTCGATCCGCACGGGGTAACGATAGGCGCGGTCGCAGCCTCCCGTCTCGGTGATGATCTCGACGCTCCAGGTGCCGTCGAACCGGTCGGGCAGGGCGGATGGGCGCGGTGCGGCGGCGGCCGGGATCGTGCCTATGAGGAACAGTGCGAGAGCGAGGCGAGACGTCATGCGGGTACAGGCTGCGGCGTATCCGCGAAGATAAGCCCCTTCAGCGCGACGAGGGCGTCCGAATGGCCGCGCGCAAAGCCGCGTTGAGCAGGGCAAGCAGGTCGCAACCGACATGCAGGAAGGCGGCCACTCCCGCCTGTTTCAGCGGCTCGGAGAGGTCCGCGGGCTTGCCGGCGAGGTAGATCGGTCCGGCGCCCGCCTTCGCCAAGGCTTCCGCCGTCGCGACGGCGCGCTCGGCGTAGATCGCATCGGTCGAGCAGATGCAGGCCAGGCTGGCGCCGGATTCCCGGAAGGCCGCGGCCGCGGCCTCGGCATCGGCAAAGCCGTCGTTCGACAGCGCTTCGAGGCCACCCGCCGCGAAGGCATTGGCCGCGAATGTCGCCCGGGCGTTGAACGCTGCCACCGGGCCGAGATTGGCCAGGAACACTGCCGGCCGGCGGCCGGTCTTGGCGAGGCAGGAATCCGAGGCGTCCCGCAGGGCCTCGTAGGGCTCGGCCAGACGCTGAGACGGCAGCGCGTCGCAGGCGACGGCCGAGCCCGCACCGAAATTGGACCCGTGCGGCCCGGCCATGGGCGGAACGTCGAGGACGGTGACGGGCTTCTCGGACAGGTTCGGAAACTCGCTCGCACCCGTGAGCGGTTCGCGGCGGGTCGCCACGGCCTTGATCCGGGCCTCGCGGGTCAGCTCGATCCGCCGCTGCAGCTTGCCGACGCTGAGCGAGGCGACGATGCCGCCCTCGGCCTCGATCGCCTGGAACGCCGCCCAGCCGGCCTCGGCGAGTTGGGCGGTCAGGGCCTCGAAGCCGCCGGCGCCCGCCGCTGGGTCGCTGACGCGCGCCAGGTGCGATTCCTCGACGAGCACGATCTGGCTGTTGCGCGCCACCCGCCGGGCGAAGGCGTCGGGCAGTCCGAGGGCCTGCGTGTAGGGCAGGACCGCGACGCTGTCGGCACCGCCCATGCCGGCCGAGGCTGCCGCCATGCCGGTGCGGAGGATGTTCACGAACGGGTCGCGCTTGGTCATCATCCGCCACGCGGTCTCGGCATGGAGACGCAGCGGCGTCGGATCGAGTCCGCAGGCCTGCTCGACCCGGGCCCAGAGCCGCCGCATCGCGCGGAACTTGGCGAGCGTGACGAACTCGTCGGCATCGGCAGCCAGCAGCACCGCGACGCGGTCACGGGCATCCGACAGGTCGTGACCGGCCTCCTCCAGGGCACGCAGATAGGCGACCGCGGTCGCGAGCACTGCCCCGAGTTCCGCCGCCTCCCCGGCACCGCCCTCATGATAGGGCCGTCCATCGGCCAGGAACGCCCGACCGCGGAAGCCCGCAGCCTCCAGCTCCGAAACGGTCCCGGCGAGCCGCGGGGCGACCTCCTTCCAGACCGCGCCGAGGCTGCCGGTTGCCGCCAGAACGCCCACCGGGTCGAGGCCGAGATCGAGATCGTAGGCCGAGAGATCCTCGCCCCGGCGCTCCGCCAGCGCCCTCATCAGCCGGGCCGCCTCCAGGCCTCGGCCGCCGGCGTCGATCCGCAGGGAGATCAGCGGCAGCATCACGCCCTTCAGCACCGCGTCGAGATCCTCGACGCTCGCGGCGGTCAGGCCGAAGCCGCGGGCCCCCGGCGCGCCCGCGAAAGCCAGCACCAGGGCGTCGGCCCCTCCTTCGAGATCGGTGAGCGCCTGGGCATTGGCGACGGCGAGGTCGGGATGGTCGACCCGCTGTGCGATCCGCCAGGGTCCCGGCGCGCGCACGGGCTGGGCGACCGGTTCGGCCGGTCCATAGAGGGGTTCGATCCGCAGGCCGTCGGCCGTACGCGACACCAGCCGCTTCTCGAAATCGGCACCCTTCAGGACGCCTTCGACGAGGCCGAGCCAGCGCGCCCGGTCGGCAGGCTCGAAGAGGTCGGCGAGCGGTGTGTCTTCCATCGGAACGTCCCAGACGCGGCGTCTGCTGCACCGCTTTCGTGCGTTTGCCTCGCACGCCGCTCCGCCGCTGGCAATTCCCCGATGGTTGAGGAAAGCTCAAGCCGCCCGTCACCGATTTTTAATGGTCGCGGCCGAGGCGAAGCGCGGGATACCCGTCAATTCGAGCCGCCATTCCGGGCCTGCCTGCGGTGGCCCGGAACGACGGCGTGGATGGATCAAGGCGGCGGCGCAAATTCGTCCGCGCGCTCGGGCGAGGATCCCCGCCTCAGCCCAGGATGATCAGTCCGGCGAAGCCCAGAGCGCCGACGATGATCCGCCACCACGCGAACAGCCAGAAGCCGTGGCGGGAGACGTAGTCGAGGAGAACCCGCACCACGAACAGCGCCGAGACGAACGACACGATGAAGCCGATCACGATCAGGCCGACATCGTTGCTCGAAAGGTACTTGTAGTTGTCGAGCAAATCCTTGGCGAAGGCGCCCGCCATGGTCGGCATCGCGAGGTAGAACGAGAACTCGGTGGCCGAGCGCTTGTCGGCGCCCATCAGCATCGCACCCACGATCGTGGCGCCCGAGCGCGAAACGCCGGGGATCATCGCCAGGCACTGGAAGATGCCGATCTTCAGATCCATCGGCAGTGTGAAGTCGTAGACGTCGGTCTTCTTCACTTCGAGGTCGGTGTCGTCGATGACGAGGAGCACCAAGCCGCCGGCCACCAGGGTCGCGCAGACGATCCACGGGTTGAACAGGTAGGCCTTGATCAGCTTGGAGAAGAGGCCGCCGATGATCGCCGCCGGCAGGAACGCCACCAGGATGCCGAGCACGAACCGGCGCGCCTTCGGATCGGACGGCGCCGCCGTGGCAATGCCGAGCAGGCGGCGGAAATACACCAGCAGGATCGCCAGGATCGCGCCGAGCTGGATCAACACCTCGAAGGTGTTGTTGGGCGAGTGGAAGCCGATGAAGTGGCCGACCAGCAGCTGGTGGCCGGTCGACGAGACCGGGATGAACTCGGTCGCCCCCTCCACCAGGGCGAGCAGCACTGCCTTGCCGATGCTTGCCGGATCCATCGTGACGCCTTGTGGCGCGGGCGCGGCGGCCCCCGTCGAGCCGCCACCTGCCACGCGATATGGTTGTACCCGAGACTTCGCCGATCAGGGTTGACGGGCGGTTACCGGGCCGGGCCGCGCGTGTTAAGGGCTCGGCAACGGTCCGGCAATAACGCTCGGTCCGAAGTCCTGCGCGCCGAAGATCCGCGCTTCAGGGCCCACGACGAGCGCGGGACCGGCCGCGCTGGCAGACCGAACGTCCCACACGGCCTCGATGGCAACCCTCTACCACTTCCCCTTCTGCGCGAATTCCCGATTCATCCGTCTCGTGCTCGCCGAGATGGGCATGGAGCCGACGCTGTTCGAGGAACGGCCCTGGGAACGACGCGACGACTTCCTGCTGATCAATCCGGCGGGCATCACGCCCGTGCTGCTGGAGCAGAACGGCCTCGTCGTCCCCGGCGCCGGCGTCATCGCCGAGTATCTCGACGAGACCCGCGGCCTCGGGCTCTCGGGGCGGCGGATGCTGCCCGAGGACACCGTCGAGCGCGTCGAAGTGCGGCGCCTGCTCGACTGGTTCCTGGTCAAGTTCGAGTCCGAGGTGACCGCCTACCTGGTCAACGAGAAGATCTCGAAGCGCTTCATGGCGGCCCATGAGGGCGGCGGCCCCCCCGACATGAACGCGATCCGCGCCGCGCGCTCCAACGTGCGCTACCATCTGAAATACATCGGCTACCTGATCGCGCGGCGGCGCTGGATCGCCGGCGACAACCTGACCTATGCCGATCTGGCGGCGGCCGCCCATCTCTCCTGCGTCGACTACCTGGGCGACGTGCCCTGGGACGAGGACGAGATGGCGCGGAACTGGTACGCACGGGTCAAGTCGCGACCGTCGTTCCGCGGCCTCCTCGCCGACCGGGTGCCCGGCATGGCGCCGGCCGCCCATTACGCGGATCTGGATTTCTGAACGCGCGACGGACCTATCACGGCGCCGACCTGCGGCGCCTCGTCGAGACCCGGGCCCGGACCCTCGGATTCTGCGGCCTGCGCGTCACCCGCCCCGACCGGCTTCCGGACTTGCCGGGCCGCCTGTCGGCCTGGCTCGCCGAGGGCGCGCACGGCACCATGGACTGGATGGCGGACCGGGCCGACCAGCGGGCGAGCCCGGTGGAGTTGTGGCCCGGCCTGCGCAGCATCCTGGTCGTGGCGATGAGCTACCGGCCCGACCACGATCCCCTCGACCTCCTGGCGCAGCGCGATCGCGGGACCATCGCCGCCTACGCGCAGAGGCGGGATTATCACGAAGTTTTGAAGGGCCGGCTGAAGGAATTGGGCGGCTACCTGTCCGCCAAGGGCGACGTGCGCGTGAAGGTCTTCTGCGACACCGCCCCGGTCATGGAGAAGACCCTCGCCGAGGCGGCCGGCCTCGGCTGGCAGGGCAAGCACACGGTGCTGATTTCCCGCGGGCACGGCAATTGGCTGCTCCTCGGGGCGATCTACACCAGCGCGGAGTTCGAGCCAGACGCGCCGGAGCGCGACCATTGCGGCTCGTGCCGCGCCTGCCTGGACATCTGCCCGACCGACGCCTTCCCGGCGCCCTACCGGCTCGATGCCCGCCGCTGCATCTCCTATCTCACGATCGAGCATGCCGGCCCG
This sequence comes from Methylobacterium sp. UNC378MF, assembly GCF_900103195.1. Classification (GTDB taxonomy): domain Bacteria; phylum Pseudomonadota; class Alphaproteobacteria; order Rhizobiales; family Beijerinckiaceae; genus Methylobacterium. Next base: position 126,346 of record NZ_FMWU01000007.1, read on the forward strand.
ATCCCCGCGGCGTTCCGGCCGGCGATCGGCAACCGGGTCTTCGGCTGCGACGATTGCCTCGCCGTCTGTCCCTGGAACAAGTTCGCCCGCACGGCGGCCGAGAGCCGGCTCGCCGCACGGGCTGATCTGGCAGCCCCGGCGCTGGCGGATTTGGCGGCCCTCGACGATGCCGCCTTCCGGTCCTTCTTCGCCGGCACGCCGGTGAAGCGCACCGGGCGCGACCGGTTCCTGCGCAACGTCATGATCGCAATCGGCAATTCCGGCGATCCTGATCTGGCGGGCGCGGCCGTTGCGGGGCTCGCCGACACGTCCCCGCTGGTGCGCGGCATGGCCGTCTGGGCCTGCGGCCGGCTCCTCGCGCCGGATGCCGTGCGCGCACTCCGGCAGCGGCACGGCGACGGCGAAACCGATTCCCATGTCCGCGACGAGTGGCACGCCGCCGCCGGCTTGACGGAATCGCCGGCGGGCGAGACATCCGCCGCATGAATCTCTTCGTCTTCGGGCTCGGTTTCACCGGCCGCCGTTTCGCCGAGCGGGCACGGGCGCGTTTCGACACCGTCTGCGCCACCGTCACGGATGCCGCGGCCGCCGACCGGATCGCGGCGGAGACCGGGTTCGCCATGCGGGCCTTCGGCCCCGGGGCCGACGATTCCCGGATCGCGGCGGATCTCGCCCGCACCGATGTGCTCCTCGTCTCGGCGCCTCCCGGCGAGGCCGGCGACCCGGTTCTGGCCCGCTACGCGGACGCCGTCGCGGCGAGCCGGATCGGCTGGATCGGCTACCTCTCGACCATCGGCGTCTACGGCGACCAGGGCGGCGCCTGGATCGACGAGGCGACGCCGGCGAATCCGCGCAGCGCCCGGTCCAGGGTGCGCCTCGACGCCGAGGCGGCGTGGCTGGCGCTCGGCGCGCGGACGGGCAAAGCCGTGCAGGTCTTCCGGCTCTCGGGCATCTACGGGCCCGGGCGCAACCCGATCGTGAAGCTGCGCGAGGGCCGCTCGCAGCGCATCGTGAAGGCCGGTCAGGTCTTCAACCGCATCCATGTCGACGACATCGCCACGACGCTGCTGGCCTCCGTCGACCGGCCGCGGCCGGGGGCGATCTACAACGTCACCGACGACGAGCCGACCGCGCCCCAGACCGTGACGGAGCACGCCGCCTCGCTCACCGGCCTGCCGCTGCCGCCCGCGATCGATTTCGAGACCGCCGACCTGTCGCCGATGGCGCGCAGCTTCTACGGCGAGAACAAGCGCGTGCAAAACCGGCTGATCCGCGAGGAGCTCGGCGTGGCGCTCGCCTATCCGAGCTATCGCGAGGGGCTCGCGGCCCTGAAGGACCAGCCCTGATCAGGCTTCGAGGTGGCGCGGCCGCACGAGGCGGCGCAGCAGCCCGCCGCGCGGGCCGACCATCATCGAGGCGACGTAGAGCGCCCCCGCCGCCAGCACGATGGCCGGGCCGCTCGGCAGGTCGTACTGGTACGACAGGCTGAGCCCCGAGACGCTCGCGATGGCGGCGATCAGCATCGAGACGGGGATCAGCCCGGCCAGGTCCCGGGCCCAGAACCGGGCCGCCACCGCGGGCAGCAGCATCAGCCCCACCGCCAGCAGCGTGCCGAGGGCCTGGAACCCGCCCACGAGATTGACCACCACGAGCGCCAGGAAGGCGAGGTGGACCGGTCCGCCGCTGCGGCTGACGCTCCGCAGGAACAGCGGGTCTACGCATTCCATCACGAGCGGCCGGTAGATCACGGCGAGCGCCAGGAGGGTCAGCGTGCTGATGCCGCCGAGCAGCCAGAGGGCGGAATCGTCGAGCGCCAGGACCGAGCCGAACAGGAAGTGCATCAGGTCGATCTGCGATCCGCGCAGGGAGACCAGCAGCACGCCGGCGGCGAGCGAGATGAGGTAGAAGGCCGCGAGGTTGGCGTCCTCCCGGATCGTGGTCGCCCGGGTGACCGCGCCGGCGAGCAGGGCCACCGCGAGGCCGGCGACCAGGCCGCCCAGCGTCATCGCCGGCAGGGACAGGCCGGCGACCAGGAAGCCGACCGCGGCTCCCGGCAGGATCGCGTGGCTCATCGCGTCGCTCATCAGGCTCATGCGGCGCAAGGTCAGGAAGACGCCGATGGGCGGCGCCGACACCGACAGCGCGAGGCAGCCCGCCAGCGCCCGGCGCATGAAGCCGAATTCGACGAACGGCGCGAGGAAGGATCCGAACGGATCGGTCACGCGGCGTCCTCGTGGTGGTGATGCGCGGCGGCGCCGTGATCATGCGCCACGGCCGGGTGCTCGCGCGGTCCGGTGCAGATCGCCGCGCCCTCGTCCCAGGCCTCGGACAGGTTGCGGGCGCGGGCGAGATTCTCGGCGGTGAGAACCCGCGCGGTCGGCCCCCAGGCCACGGGCTCCCGGGCGAGCAGGAGCGTCGACGGGAAATGCGCGCGGACCTGCGCGAGGTCGTGCAGGGCGGCCACGATCGTGCGTCCCTCGTCGTGCCAGGTCCGGATCAGGGTGAGCAGATCCTCCACCGTCCGCGCGTCGATGCCGGTGAACGGCTCGTCGAGGAGCACGACGGGGCAATCCTGCAGGATCAGCCGCGCGAACAGGGCCCGCCGGAACTGGCCGCCCGACAGGGTGCCGATCGGCCGCGCCGCGAAGCCCTCGAGACCGACCGCCGCCAGCGCGGCCTCCACCGCCGGGCGCCGCCGGACGAGGCTGCGCCACGCCCCCGCCTGCCGCCAGAGACCCATCCCGGCGAGATCCATGACGGTGAGCGGAAAGCTTCGGTCGATCTCGTCCACCTGCGGCATGTAGGCGATGGCGCCCGCGCGCTCGATTCGGCCGTCGAGGCAGCGGATCTCTCCGGCCATGCCCTTGAGAAGCGTCGACTTGCCGGCCCCGTTCGGTCCGACCAAAGCGAGCAGATCGCCGGCCCGCACGGCGCCGTCGAGATGGTGGACCGCCGGATGCCGGTCGTATCCGAGAGTGAGGCCGACGAGGCGGATCGGGTCCGGATTCCGGCCGCTCATGCCGAAAGCGCCCAGGCGATGGTCAGCCAGACGAGCGTCGTGAGCGTCGCGGCGAGCGCCAGCCGCAGGCCGATCCCGCTCTGGAACAGCGAATGCCGGGCCACGTGTCTCGGGCTGGGAACGGTCGGCAAGGGATCCTCGTCGCGCACTGAACCGGCGCGGGCACCACCGGGGCTACTGGTGCGGTCGTGGGCGGCGGTGATACACTGTAACAAACCCGCGGGACAACCTGCGGATCATGTCTGGAGCAATCATGCACCGTCACGAGGGTCACGACGCGTGCCACGCCGGCACCGGTGACATGCTCGCGCGGGCCGAGGGCCTCTGTCGCGAGCGCGGTCTGCAATTCACGCCGCTGCGCCGGGATGTGTTGGAGGCCGTGGCCGAGGCCGGGAAAGCCCAGGGCGCCTACGACATCGCCGAGCGGCTGAGCGTGCCGGGCAAGCGCGTGGCCCCGGTCTCCGTCTACCGGGCCCTCGATTTCCTGATGGAGCAGGGGCTTGTCCACCGGATCGCGAGCCGGAACGCCTTCATCCCCTGCACGCACGGCCACGCGCCCGGCGAGGGGGTGATCTTCCTGATCTGCCGCACCTGCGGCGGGGTCGACGAGGCCTCGTCGGAGGAGGTCGAGGGCAGCCTCGGACGCACCCTGGAGCGGGCCGGCTTCACGCCGACCCACAGCATCCTGGAGGTCGAGGGCGATTGCGGCGCGTGCCGCGATCGGAAGCCGGCACCCTGAGGCGCTGCCGCGCCCGCAAGGATGGGGACGACGGCCAGTCCCCGGCAGCCTGCTAGAACGCGTTCTGGTAGGCGCGGCGCGAGACGATCGTCTGGATCATGATCTGGATGTCGAACCAGATCGACCAATTGTCGATGTAGTACAGGTCGCAGGCGATGCGCTGCTCCATCGCGAGGTCGGTGTGCGTCTCGCCGCGGTAGCCGTTGACCTGGGCCCAGCCGGTGATCCCCGGCTTCACATTGTGGCGGCGGGCGTAGAGGGCGATCCGCCGCTCGAAGCTCCGGTCATGCGCCATCGCGTGCGGACGGGGACCGACCAGCGACATCTCTCCGCGCAGGACGTTGATCAGCTGGGGCAGCTCGTCGAGATTCGTCCGACGGAGGATCGCGCCGAACCGGGTGATCCGGCTGTCGTTGCGCGTCGCCTGACGGAAGGCGGCGTTCGAGTCCGCCCGCATCGACCGGAACTTGAAGACCCCGAACGGCTGCTGATTGAAGCCGTAGCGCTTCTGGCGGAAGAAGACCGGGCCGGGGCTGTCGAGCTTGATGGCCACGGCGATCGCCACCAGCAGGGGCGACAGCGACACGAGGGCGATGGCCGCCACGACGAGGTCGAAAGCCCGCTTCAGCACGACCTCGCCGAGGTTCAGCGGTCGACGGCCGATATTGATCCCCGAGACCCCGCCGACCCGGGCGACCTGCAGGTCGGGGAAGCGGTCGAGGACCGCGCCGGGACGCAGGTGCAGGGCCGAGGGGACCCGGAGGAACGCGTCGATGCAGCGCTCGACCTCCGCGGTGTCGGCCCAGGGGACGAGGACGAACACGTCGTCCGGCCGGAGGAAGCGCACCACCGAGACGGCCAGGTCGAGATCCTCCTGCAACTGGTCGTACCGGGTGGCCACGTCGGCGCCGGGATCCACCCGCCGCAGATAGCTCGTCCCGATGATGCGCGAGCCAAGATGATCGACTTCCTTGCCGGCGTAGAAGCGCGCGATGTCCTCCTCGTAGCCCACGAGGTGGATCCGGCTCGCCGTGGTCGATCCGGCGCTGAGCCGCTGCCACACCAGGCGTCGCACCGCCGTGCGGGCTCCGATCAGAACCGGCAGGCCGAGGGCGAAGATCCCGAACGAGACGAGGCGCGAATAATCGTTGGTCGTCTTGGTCATGAAGCTGACCACGAGCACGGCCGCCCAGGCGACCAGCCAGAGGGAGGCCACCCGCTGGATGCCCGGCTTCTGCGCCATGACGGTCTCGAGGCTGTATTCCTCGCGCAGGACGTTCGTGGCGATGATCACCAGGCCGAGCAGCGCCGCCAGCCGCAGGCCGCGGAGAGCACCCGCCCAGGCCGTGCTGTCCTGCGTTGCGACGTGGTAGGCGAATTCGAGGCCCAGGGTCACCGCCACGATCGCCGCGAGATCGGTGGCGGCGAGCGCCGTCGAGAGAGCGATGCGCGCCAGTACGCGACCGCGGCGCGGCAGCAGTGCCGACCAAACATTGCGGCGGCGCTCTGCCGAAGCCGGCAGCGCCTGAAACGTCTCCGGAAGCCGATCGTGAAACATCTGACCCGCAACGTCCCGTCTTAGTCGGACTCTGTACCAGTCTGAGACACGAAAGGTTTCGGCGCCGCCTGGTGACGGTACCGGAGCAATCCGCGGGCCTCGCGGGTTCACGATCGCAATTACGGAGGGACGGTGCGACCTAGGGCGCGCCTTCGGTCGATGCAATACATGATTAATGCTGAGTGACTGTTCGGCGCATCCGACGGCCGCAAGATTTCGTGTGGAACCGTTTCCGCCGATACCGTTTCAATTCAGGCGGGTATCCAACCCGGCTGTTTCAACCTGACGGGTGTGCGTGATGACCCCAGCCCCCCGGGCCGGGGTCGGGATTCCGTCAGACGGACTCGGCGCCCTGGTGGGCGTCGGCTGTCCCGCCGACGGTCTGGATGGTCTCGAAACCTTCGAACTGGGGATGGCCGAGATACAGAGGCTTGGTCGAGGGAACGCGACCATGGGCCTTGCGGAATTGCTCGGACCGCGTCCAAGCCTCGAACTCCGCCCGCGACCGCCAGATCGTGTGCGAGGCGTACAGGACGTGATCCTCGTGCTCGGGTCCGCGCAGCAGGTGGAACTCGACGAAGCCAGGCATCTCCCCGAGGTGGCTGTCGCGCCCGAGCCAGACGGCCTCGAAATCCGCCGTGGCGTCCTTAACGACCTTGAATCGATTCATCGCGATGAACATGCGTGTCTCCTGCGCAGTACCAAACCTACAAGCGTCCGTGTTCCTAAGGGGAACGCCCGCGCGGCGACAAGGCGCACCACAAAAGCAGCCCAGTCCTCGGCGCCGACATTTCAGCAACAATCTTGCCAAGATATGTGAAGTTAAACTAGAAGCTGTAAGCTTCGACTTGCGAAGCTTGACAACTTGGTGTCCTACTGCGGCGCGGTTCACTTGTGCCGGTATCAGGGCTATAGCCGGATGCGGCACGGAGTACCGGCAACCTGGCGTGCACGAGATGCGACTTAGGGGCGGACGGTGAAGCGGCGCGACAGCGAGGCGAAGACACCCCGTCCGCAGGAGGATGCAACCCACGCCATGGACAAGGATTCCTCCGGGCCGACGATGCCGAAGCAGACGACGGATGTCGATCGTCTGGTCGGTATCCGCATCACGGCCCTGCGCAAGGCCCGCGGCCTGAGCCAGACCGCGCTCGGCAATGCGGTCGGTGTGACCTTCCAGCAGGTACAGAAATACGAGAAGGGTCAGAATCGGGTTGGCGCCGGCCGGTTGCGTGAGATCGCGCGCCTTCTCGAGGTTCCGGTCTCCGCATTCTTCGAGGAAGGCGAGACGCGGGAGAACGCCCAGGAAGACGTGTTCGGCTTCCTCAGTGCCCATGGTGCCATCGAGCTTCTGCGTGCCTACGCGCAGATCGAGGACGATCAGATGCGCCGCGATGTGCTGGCTCTGGTCCGCAGCGCCGCGCGTGTCGCCCAGAATCGCAAGGCCGAAGCGACGCCCGATCCGGCCTGACGGTCGGACCGGTCATCATCCTGCCGCCCGGGAGGCACCCCCGTCAGGATCCGCCTCACGGAAGGTCCGCCGCGATCAGGTGGAAGAAGCTGCCGGTTACGGGTCCGACCCGATGACCGGCGAATCCGAGATCCGCGCCCTCCGCGTCCGAAATGCGGGCAAGGGCCGTTGCCTCGGGTGCGCTGGGCGAGAGTTCGCTGGCATAATGGAACTCGTGCCCGACGAGCCGCGCGCCGCCCGGTCCGAGCATGCTGGACCCGCAGAGCCGGGCGACGCGATAGCCGAGATGCAGTTTGCGCTGATGATAGGATGTCGCCACCGGCAGGAGTCCCGCCATGGCATGGGTGACGCCGTCCGCGTCCTGCAGCGTCTGTCCGAGGACCATGTACCCGCCGCACTCCCCATGGACGGGGCGTGTTCGGGCGAAGTTGCGCAGACCCTCAAGGAATAAGGAGGCACCGGCGATTCGGCCCGCGTGCAGTTCGGGATAACCGCCGGGCAGCCAGCAGACGTCGCAATCCTCCGGCGGCCCCTGGCCGGCGAGCGGCGAGAAGGGGACGAGTTCGGCGCCGGCCATCCGCCAGCCGGTCTCCAGATGCGGATAGAGGAAGCTGAACGCCGCATCCCGGGCGACCGCCACGCGCTGCCCGGGCGGCCGCGGCAGCTGGCCGCCAGCGGCCGGCACGGTCCCGCCCGCGCAGGCCGTCACGGCGTCGAGGTCGATACCCGCTTCCGCGAGATCGGCGAGGCGGTCGAGACGTGCGGCGAGATCGGCAGTCTCGCCGGCCTGGACGAGGCCCAGGTGACGTTCGGGCAGGACCAGCTGCGCGTCGCGCATCAGCGCGCCGAGCACCGGCAGCCCGGCGCGCTCCATCCCGGCCTCCACGAGGCGCCGATGGCGGGCGCTCGCCACCTTGTTGAGGATGACCCCGGCGATCTGCACCCGGGGATCGTAGAGCTTGCAGCCCAGCGCCACGGCGGCGGCCGATTGCGCCGCACCCGACACGTCCACCACGAGCACGACCGGCCAGCCGTAGCGCGCCGCGATATCGGCATTCGCCCCCGTCCGGTTCTCGGCGGCGCGGACACCGTCGAACAGCCCCATGGAGCCCTCGGCGATCACGAGATCGGCGGTCGCCGCCGTCTCGCCGGCGAGCGCATCGAGGAACGGCGTCGCCATGGCGAAGCTGTCGAGGTTGAAGCTCGGATGACCGGTCGCGGCCTGATGGAAGGCCGGGTCGATGTAGTCCGGGCCGCATTTCGCGCCCCGCACCCGCAGGCCGCGCCGGGTGAGGGCGCGCATCAGCGCGAGGGCGACGGTCGTCTTGCCGGAGCTGGAGCGCGGCGCCGCGACGAGGAGGCCGGGGGCGCTCACGACCGGGACCCCACCGTGCCGCCGGGCCGGTAGCGCCGGTCGTAGTCGGGCGCGTAGAGCGCGCTCTCGCGGAACTCCGCGGCGCCCAGCGCCGGTCCGACCAGGATCAGGGCGGTGCGCTCAAGGCCGGCCTCCGCGACGAGGCCGGGCAGCGTGGCGAGATCGCCGACGAGGGCCCGCTCGTCCGGCCAGGAGGCCCGGAACACGGCCGCGGCCGGGCAGGTCGGGCCGTAGAAGGGGATCAGTTCCGCTGCGACCGCCTCGACCACGTGGATCGACAGGTGGATCGCCAGGGTCGCGCCGGTGGCCGCGTAGGCCGCCAGGGTCTCCCGCTCGGGCATGGCGCTCGCGCGCCCCGACGTGCGGGTCAGGACCACGCTCTGCGCCACGCCCGGGACCGTCAATTCGCGGCGCAGAAGGGCGGCCGCGGCGGCGAAGGCCGGGACGCCCGGCGTCACCGTGTAGGGAATGGCCAGCGCGTCGAGCCGGCGCATCTGCTCGGCCAGCGCGCTCCAGATCGACAGGTCGCCGGAATGCAGGCGCGCCACGTCCTGCCCGGCCGCGTGCGCCGTCCGGATCTCCGCCACGATGGCGTCGAGGTCGAGGGGGGCCGTGTCGACGATCCGCGCGCCAGGCGGGCACCAGCCCAGGATCTCGGGGGCGACGAGCGATCCCGCATAGAGGCAGACGGGGCAGGCGGCGATGCGGTCGCGCCCGCGCACAGTGATCAGGTCGGCGGCGCCGGGGCCGGCGCCGATGAAGTGAACGGTCATGATTCCCGTGTCGTGTCGTATCGGAACGCCAGGGCGCAAGTGGCGCCGCCGCTCGCGATCCGAGGCAAAGCGAGGCGGCTCCGGGGGCCTGCGCCGGCGAGGGCCGCCGCCTCGGCCAGCGAGCCGACCCCGCGCAGGCGCTCGATCCGCGCGGAGCGGGTGACGATCTCCATGTCGCGCGCCTCCAGCGCCTCGGGGGAGACCGGGTGAGGCGACAGGCCGAACCGCGCCGTCGCGGCGCGGATCGCCGGCTCCGAGGCCCGGTCGACCGCGGTCGCCACGGCCGTCAGGTGCGATCGCTCGGCGCCGAGTGTCGCAAGCGCCCGCTCGATCAGCGCCGCGATCTCGTCGGGGTCGGTTCCCCGGCGGAAACCGATCCCTGCGACCAGCGGCCCGGTCACGGCTTGGTCCAGGCCCATTGGGTCACCGCCATGGCGGGGCGCCAGCCATGCATCCCGCCGACCGGGCTCGCCCGCTCGACACCGTAGCGGCGCAGGCTGCCGCCCCGCGTCGCGAAGGCCGCCAGCAGCGCGGCCTCGCCTTCCAGGGTGACGGCGTTGGCGACGCAGCGCCCGCCACTCCGGAGTGCCGCGAGCACCGCCGGCAGAACCCCCGGCTCCGAGACGCCGCCACCGATGAACACCGCGTCCGGCGCCGGCAGTCCGTCGAGCGCCCCGGGGGCGGCGCCGATGACGACGGCGAGGTCCGGTGTCCCCAGAGTCTCGGCGTTGCGGCGGATACGCTCGGCCCGGTCCGGACGGCCCTCGACCGCCGTGGCGCGCAGACTCGGGTGGCGCAGCATCCACTCGATCGCGATCGAACCTGCGCCTGCACCCACATCCCAGAGATGTAGGCCTGGATGCGGCCGGAGCGCGGAGAGAGTCAGAGCCCGGATCTCGGCCTTAGTAAGCTGTCCGTCACTCTCGAACAGGTTGTCGTCGAGGCCCGGCGCGAGGGGCAGGGCGCGGCCGGCACCCGCCACCGCGATCGCCACCGTGTTCAGCGGATCGATGGCGGCATCGTCGAACGCGTCGGCAAGGCCCGTGCGGACGCGCTCGCGCGGCCCGCCCATCGCCTCCAGCACCGTCAGCGTCGACGCGCCGAAGCCCCGCTCTCGCAGCAGGGCGGCGAGCGCGCCGGGCGTCGTGCCGTCCCAGGACAAAACGAGCAGCCGCGCCCCCGGCTGGAGATGCGGGACGATCCGCGTCAGCGCGCGCCCATGGAGCGTGACCAGCGCGCACTCCGCGAGCGGCCAGCCGAGCCGCGCGCAGGCGAGGCTGAAGGCCGAGGGCTGCGGAAAGGCGCGGATCTCGCCCGCCGGCACCATCCGGGCGATTTCGGCGCCGATGCCGTAGTGGAACGGATCGCCGGTGGCGAGGATACAGGTTGGCTGGCCGCGCCGCGCGAGGATCTCGGGATAGGCCTCGTGGATCGGGCTCGGCCAGGATCGCGTCTCTGCGCCGAGCGGTCCCGCGAGGGCGAGGTGGCGCCGGCCCCCGTAGACCACATGGGCGTCGTCGAGCGCGGCGGCGGCGGCCGGCGCCAACCCGGCCCGGCCGTCTTCGCCGATCCCGACGATCGACAGCCAGGGAGTGCTCGACAGGGGCTCAGCGCTCATGGACAAGGCGCCCATGACCTCGGCGCCCCCGACCAGCGACACGATGCGGATCCTGATCCTCGGCGGGACCGGCGAGGCGAGCACCCTGTCCCGGTCGCTCGCCGGTCGGGCGGACCTCGCCGTGATGCTCTCTCTGGCCGGCCGGACGGCGTCGCCGAAGCCCGAGCCCGTGCCGACGCGGAGCGGCGGGTTCGGCGGCGCCGAAGGCCTCGCACGCTACCTGCGCGCCGAGGCGATCACCCACCTGATTGACGCGACTCATCCGTTCGCCGCGACGATATCGGGCCACGCAGCGCGCGCGGCGGCCTCGGCGGAGGTGCCGCTCCTCGCAATCCGCAGGCCTGCCTGGAGCCGCGAGCCCGGCGATGTGTGGATCGAGGTCGACCGGATGGAGGAAGCGGTGGCCGCGCTCGGAGCGGAGCCCCGGCGCGTGTTCCTGACGGTCGGCCGGCAGGAAGCCGGGGCCTTCGCGGCGGCGCCCCAGCACGCCTACCTGGCGCGAACGGTGGAGCCTCTGGGCCGGATCCTGGCGGTGCCGGATCTCACCGCGCTGGAGGCCCGCGGACCCTTCGATATCGCGTCCGAGGTCGCGCTGATGCGCGCCAGCGGAATCGAGGTCTTGGTCAGCAAGAATGCCGGCGGCGCGGCGACCTACGGTAAGATCGCGGCGGCGCGCAGCCTCGGCATTCCCGTGGTGATGGTGCGTCGGCCAAGCAAGCCGGACGTACCGAGCGTGCCGGACGCCGCGGCCGCCCTCCGCTGGCTGGACAGGGGCGATCACGCTGGTCCCGCAACCTTGCGGGCGGTGTAGACGAAGGGCGTCCGGCCCGCGCGCGGGATCAGCCGCGTGGTCGAGGCGCCCAGGATCACCATCGTGGCCATGTCGGCCGGCACGGCGCGCGCCTCCGCGAGGGGCGCGACCCGGATCGCCTCGTCGGGCCGGCTGATGGCGCGCGCGAACATCACCGGGGTGTCGGGCGCGCGGATCCCAGCCGCGATCTCCAGCGCGGCCCCGAGCTGCCAGGGCCGGGCGGTGGAGATCGGATTGTAGAGGGCGATCACCAGATCGGCCCGCAGCACGGCCTCCAGCCGCGCGGTCACCACCGGCCAGGGCTTCAGGTTGTCCGAGAGCGACAGTGCGCAGAAGTCTCCGCCGAGCGGCGCGCCGAGTCGGGCCGCGGCTGCCAGCATCGCTGTGATGCCCGGCTCCACGATGATCGCGAGGTCGCGCCAGTCCGGCTCGCCGTGCTCCACCGCCTCGAACACCGCGGCCGCCATGGCGAAGACCCCCGGATCGCCGCCGGAAACGACGGCGACCCGGCGGCCGGAGGCGGCAAGCTGCAGCGCGTGACGAGCCCGGTCGACCTCCACGCGGTTGTCGCTCGCGTGCCGGACCAGGCCAGGACGCTCGGGCACGCGGGCGACATAGGGGAAGTAGCCGACGACGTCCTCTGCCGCGTCCAAAGCCCGGCGGGCGGACTCGGTCAGCAGCGCCGCGTCGCCCGGGCCGAGGCCGACGACGGTGAGGCTGCCGCTCAAGGCCGCCGTCCCTCACCGGGCAACAGCACCATCGAGAAGTAGGGCGCGTCGTCGTCGGCCTTGTCGGCCAACATCACGACCCGCTCGCCCGCCATCGTGCCGCGCTCCACGTAGACTGCGCGCGCGAGCAGCCCGGCGGCCGACAAGGCGGTGCGCACCTTCGGGAGATGGCGCCCCAGCTTCATCACCACCGCGGCGTCGGTGCCGCGCAGGCGCTCGGTCAGCGCGTTGAGCGACAGGGTCGCCGGTAAAACGGTGAGGACGTCGTCGCCCCAGGTGATCGGCGTTCCGGCTCGGGTCCAGCAGCCCGACATGCCGGTCACGCCGGGGATCACCTCAACGGGGAAGTGGTCCTTCAGGCGCCGCCACAGGTGCATGAACGAGCCGTAGAAGAACGGGTCGCCCTCGGACAGGATCGCGACGTCGCGCCCGGCGCCGAGATGATCGGCGAGTTGCCCGGCCGCGTCGTCGTAGAAGCCGGCGAGGGCCGCGACGTAATCCGGGTGCTCGGGGTGAAGCTCGGTCGTGTAGGGATAGGCGAGGGCCATCTCGCGGGCCGGGTCGCGGACGATCGCGTCCGCGATGGCGCGGGCATTGCCCCGCCGGCCGCGCTTGCAGAAATGCACCAGCACCGGCGCGCGCATCAGGATGCGCTGCGCCTTCACGGTCAGCAGTTCAGGATCGCCCGGGCCCATCCCGACGCCGTAGAGCGTACCCGTCACCACGGCCGCGGGTACTTCCTCGGCCGGGCTGTCGAGGCGTTCGAACCCGTCCATCACTCGACCTCGCTGGCGAGCGCGTTGACCGCCGCGGCTGTCATGGCGCTGCCGCCGCGCCGGCCGTGCACGACCACGAACGGCACGCGGCCGTCCCGGGCCAGTGCCTCCTTCGATTCCGCCGCGCCGACGAATCCCACCGGGATGCCGATCACCGCGGCGGGAGGCGCCACGCCGGCATCGAGCAGCTCCAGAAGGCGGAACAGGGCGGTCGGGGCGTTGCCCACCGCCACGACGCTGCCCGGGAGGTATTCGCGCCAGAGTTCCATCGCCGCGGCCGACCGGGTCGTGCCGAGGCTCTTGGCGAGATCCGGCACGCGCGAGTCGCCGAGGGTGCAGATCACCTTGTTGTCGGCGGGCAGCCGCGTGCGGGTGACGCCGTCGGCGACCATGCGGACGTCGCAGAGGATGGGGGCGCCGGCCTGAAGGGCCGCGACACCGGCGTCGGCGAAATCCGGCGCCATTTCCACGTCGGCCGGCAGATCGGTCATGCCGCAGGCATGAATCATGCGCACGACGACGCGCTCGGCGGCGCCCGACCAGCGCCCGAGAGCGGCCTCGGCGCGGATCATCGCGAATGAGCGCGCGTAGATCGCGCCGCCGTCGCGGATGTAGTCGTAGCGGGACGTGGATTCGAGGGCCGCGGCCGGCTCCGATCCTGTCTGGCGCAGGGCGTTCTGGCTCGCGCTCATGCCGGTCTCCTGGTCCTCCCGCACCCCATTCAAGTCGTCTCCGGCGCGAAGGCAGCGGAAAGCCCGATGGTCTTGGCCCTTCCTAGACGCTCCAGCACGGCCTCGATAGGGAGATCCATGGCCGGCTCATCGCCGGGGGCGCCGCCGATCACCACGCCGTACAGGCCATTCCGGCCGACGAGGGTCAGGTCGGCCCGACCCGGCTTTGCGCAGCCCTTGGCGCAGCCGGAGACATGCGCGGCGCATCCCAGCGCCGCATAGGCGGCGAAGGCCTCCGCGAGGCGCGCGGCATCCGCGAGGGTGGGGGTCGACCCGGAGGCGCAGCCCGGGGCACCAGTGCAGGCATCGATGGCTCGTCGCGGGTCGCCGGGTGCGACGATGAAACTTTCCGACAGGGCCGCCGTCGTTGCCGCCGTCGGCGTGTCGGGCGGTGCCAGCAGAACGAAACCCCGTGTCGTCGAGAGGCGGATCTCACGCGCCTTGAGCGCGAGAGCGGCGGAAGCGACCTGGTCGAGGGCGTCGGCCGTGCAGCGCCCGAAAGGCGCGTCGATGATCAGGGTCTGAAGCCTTTGCCCGGCTGCTGGGCCGAGCGGACCACCGTGCTCTCCGGGCCGATCGGAAGTGCCGTATGGCGAGTTGTCGGAGCGGAGTGGCTCGGTCAGCGCCGTCAGCTCATCTCGCGACAGGTCGCGCATGCGGCGTCGGCGGGTCCGCGCGAAAGCGGTCAGCAGCGCCGTCACGAGGCGGGCCGCCTCGCCGGCCCGGCAGGTCAGAAGCTCCTGAAGCCCGTCATCACAGGCAGCCGCTATCGCCACAATGCCTGCGCCCCGAGCGATCACAGCGCAATCGGCCTCCGGTATCGCCCGATCACCGCGCCCGTCGACGACCACCAGTGTCTTGGCCGGCAGGCCGGGGATGCTCAGCCCCGCGGCCTCGATCGCAGCGGCCAAAGCCGGCACGTCGATGATCTCCCCGGGATCGAGGCCCGCCAGAGGACTCGTGAGCGTCAGGCGCTGGGGGCCGCCATCGGCGCGCACGTCGCCGAGCCCCTCGGCTGTGAGCCATGCGGCGAGGGGCGCCCGCGTCGCTTCGGAGACCCCACGGATCTGGAGGTTGGCCCTGGCGGTGAGATCCAGATGGCCGTTCCCGAAGCGCCGCGCGCCCTCGGCAACGGCGCGAGCCTGGTCGAGCGTCAGGATGCCGAGCGGCGGATGCACCCGTGCCAGGAGCCCGTCGCCGGTGGGCATGGGTCGGGCCAAGCCGGGGCACCAGCCTCGTCGGGCGGGCGCCTCCGGAAGGGCGCGCCGATACGCGGCCACGCTCATTCCGCCGCCTCGCGCAGAAGGGCGTCAGTCGGGAGGGCGTTACGCCGGCTGTGCCAGAGGCCGCGGTCCCGGGCCGCATCGAAGCGCTCCAGGATCGCCCGGGTGGCCGCCGGGTTGGCGGCGCGCAGGCGCTCGAACACCTCGGCATCGGCGATCCATGCGGCGTACAGCGCCTCGAAATCGCCGTCGGACACCGCATCGCTGGCGGCGGCCAGGACGAAGACCGCGTCGAGCCCCTGGGCGAATTCCTGCGCGCCGCGGTAGCCGTGGCGGAGTTGGGCCGCGATCCAGCGGGGATCGGCCAGACGCCCGCGGATCAGGCGAGCCGCGTCCTCTCGGGCGGTCCGCGCCTTCGGCCGTTCCGGCACCGAGACGTCGAGGCTGTAGAGAGCGGGGCTGGCCCCCGCCAGGGCTGCGGCGGCCGCGAAGCCGCCCATCGCATCGACCGCGGCATCGCCGTCGAACAGATCCCGCTCGGCCACGTCGAAAGCGTGGAGATAGGCGTCGGCTGCCGTCACCCGGGCGGCGAAATCCGCGTCCGGCCCCTCGCGGTCCCCGTAGGCGTGGCCGCTGGCCGCGAGATAGGCAAGCCCGAGATCGGCGCGGCCATCCCAAGTGCCGTCCAGGGCGGTCGCGGCAGTGCCGGCGCCGTAGCGGCCCGGCGCCGCTCCGTAGACCCGCACGGACGTGTCGCCCCGTCGGCGAGCGCCCGCGAGCGGGTTCTCGTCATCGGCCTCGTCCCGCTCAGCCACGGCGCGGGCGGCTCGATCGAGCAGCGCGAGTGTCTCGGGGAACGTGTCGCGGAACGCGCCGGAGATCCGGACGGTGACGTCGATCCGCGGACGGTCCAGCATCGCGAGGGGCAGGATCTCGAAGCCGGTGACCCGGGTGCTGGCATGGTCCCAGACCGGCCGGACACCCATCAGGGCGAGGGCATGGGCCACATCCTCCCCGCCGGTGCGCAGGGTCGGAGAGGCCCAGAGATCCATGACGATCCGGGCCGGATAGGAGCCCTCGTCCTGGAGAAAGCGGGTCACGACCGCGGCGGCGGCCCGCTCGCCGAGGAGCGCGGCGGCGCGGCTCGGGATGGCGCGCGGGTCGAGAGTCGCGAGGTTGCGCCCGGTCGGGAGTACGTCGGACCGGCCGCGGGACGGCGATCCGGATGGGCCGGGGGGAACGAAACGCCCATCGAGGGCCGCCAGCAGCCCGTTCCGTTCGGCGGCCGCGCTCGCCACCACAGGCTCGGACGCGCCGTCGGAGGCACGCCCGAAAACGTGGAGGCCGTCGCGAAAGACGGTCTCGCCAAGATCGCAGAGATGGGCGTCGAGCCGTGTCAGCGCCTCGTCCATCGGCGTGTCCGCGCCGATCCCGGCACCGTCCAGCAATCCGGCCGCCTCCGCCTCCTCGAGGATGGCGCGGGCGACGAGGTCCGCGCGGCGGGGATCGAGCACGCTGGCGGCGGAATACTCCTCCACCAGCTCACGCAGCCGCGCAGCCTCGGGTGTGAGCGTGTGGACGGCGATGTTCGGTGTCAGATGACCGAGCGCCACCCCGCCGAGGCGGCGCTTGAGCGGCGCGGCCTCGCCCGGGTCGTCGACGATGAACGGGTAGATCACCGGCAGGCCGCCGACGCAGAGCGCCGGGAAGCAGGCGGGCGAGAGGGCCACGGCCTTGCCCGGCAGCCACTCGGTGGTGCCGTGCGTGCCGAGCTGCACCAGAGCGTCGAAATGATGCCGCAGGCCGAGGTAGAAGGCCAGGTAGGCGTGGGTCGGAGCGCGGTCGAGGTCGTGATACCCGGTCTTGCGATCGGGATCGCGCCCGCGGTCAGGCTGCAGGAAGAGCGCGAGGTCGCCGCGGTCCGGGATCGCGGTGACCTCGTCGCAATCCGCCGCAGGTGGCTGATTGCGCGCGGCGGCGCCCGTCACCATCCGGAACCGGAAGGCGCCGTCGACGCAGACCGGGTCCGCTTCGGCCTCGCCCCAGAGCGCGGTGATGGTGCTGCGCGCGTCTTCGGGAAGAGAGCCCCACCACGCCTTGTAGGCCGCGAGCGGCACCTGGAACTCCGCCGGGCCCTCCGTGAGATCGGCCATCAGCGTTGCGGCCTCCGGAAGCGTGCCCGCCGCGTAGCCTTCAGCGGCGAGGTCGGCGGCGATCGCGCGGGCGCTCTCGGGCGTGTCGAGGCCGACCGCGAAGCCGGCCCGGCCGCCGCGGGCCGGATAGTCGGACAAGACCAGGGCGACGCGCCGCGCCGCCCGGGGCAGGGCGCCCAGCCGCAGCCATCCCGCGGCCCGGTCGGCAAGCGCGGTTATGCCGGCGTCGTAGGGTACCGCCCGCCGCTGGGCGAAACCGGCAAGCTCCGGGCTCTCCTCCTTGAAGGAGATCGGGAAGCCCGAGAGCCGGCCGTCGAATTCCGTCAGCGCGACCTGCATGGCGAGGTCGGCCGCGCCGAGGCCCCGGGCCGAAGCTTCCCAGGCCGCGCGGGGCGAACCCACTGTGAAGGCCTGAAGCACCGGGCAATCGGCGCCGTCGAGGACGAAGTCGATGCCCTCCTCGCGGGCCGAGAAGGCGGTCGCGGCGACCACGAGATCGGGTCTGCGCGCCCGCACGGCCGCGGCGACGGCGGCGGCGGCCTCCGGCTCCTTCAGGCTGGACACCACCATCGGCAGCGTGCCGATCCCGCGAGCCCTCAAGGCCGCGGCGAGCGCGACGAACGGCTCGGTGTCGCCGCCGAACACGGCCGAGCGGTAGATCAGTAGAAGAACGACGGGCGTGGCCGCGATCGGCGACCCGGCGAGCGGGATCGCCGTGCCGGCCGAGGCGATCGCCGCTTCGAGCGGAAGAACGCCGCAGCCCGGACACCAGGGAAAGCCGCGGGGCAGCGGCTGCGGGGGCTCGACCATGCCGGCGGCGCCCAGCCGGACCGCCAGCCTCCGCAGCATCCGCCGCAGGTTGTCGGGGCCGCCGGCACGGAAATAGGCGTCGAGCTGGCCGGCCAGCTCGGGATCGGTGGAGAACGCGGCCAGGCGCGGATCGGGCCGGTCGTCGCCCGGCAGGACGGCCAGCACGACGCCATGCGCCCGCGCGGCCTCGGCGCAGCGCTCGATGCCGTAGCGCCAGTAATCCAGGCCGCCGAGACAGCGGATCACCACGACCTTGGCGTGAGCCACCACGCGCTCGACGTAGAGATCGACGGACAGCGGATGCCGCAGCTTTGCGAGCTTCGCGAGCCGCAGGCTCGGCAGGCCGGCCTCCGCGGCGTGGGCCTGCCCGACCGCCGCGAGGTCGCTGTCGGTGAACGACAGCACCACGAGGTCGCCGGGCTCCTGCCCGAGATCCACGGCCGCCTCGCCCTCGTCGAGGGAGACGGCATCGATGCGCACGAGATGCACCGCAGCGGCCCCTTAGACCGAGTCCGGGCGGGGGCGCGCCACAGTCGTCATCCCGCGAGGGCCGCCGCGACGGCGCCCTTGTCGAAACCCTTGAGGCCGATCACGACCAGCGTCCCGTCGCGGGCCTCTCCGGCCCGCCACGGCCGGTCGAAATGATGGGCCACGCGCCGGCCGACACCCTGCACCACGAGGCGCATCGGCTTGCCCTCTACCTCGGCGAAGCCCTTGATGCGCAGGACACCGACAGCCTCGGCCGCCTTCTCGACCCGGGCCGCGAGATCCCCAGCGGTCACCGCCGGGCGGACCGGCATCGCCACGGTTTCGAAATCGTCGTGGTCGTGATCCTCGCCCTCGCCGTGATGCGAGGGACGCGCATCGAGATCGTCCTCGGCGGCCGCCGCGAGGCCGAGCAGCACCCGCGGATCGATCGCGCCGTTCTCCGTCTCGACCACCTTCACGGCCCGGGGCAGATGCCCCTCGACCTCGGCGCGGACCCTGGTCCGGGTCGCGGCGTCGATGAGGTCGGCCTTGTTCAGCACCACGAGGTCGGCACAGAGGAGCTGATCCTCGAACACCTCCTCCAGCGGGTTGTCGTGGTCGACCGACTGATCGGCGGCCCGCTGGGCGGCCAGGGCCTCGGGATTCTCCGCGAAAGCGCCCGCGGCCACCGCCGGGCCGTCGACCACCGCGACGACGCCGTCGACGGTCACCCGCGAGCGGATCGCCGGCCATTGGAACGCCTGGACCAGCGGCTTCGGCAGCGCGAGGCCCGAGGTCTCGATCAGGATGTGCTCCGGCGGCTCCGCGCGGCCGAGCAGGGTCTCCAGTGCCGGCACGAAATCGTCTGCGACCGTGCAGCAGATGCAGCCGTTCGGCAGCTCGACGATCGCATCCTCGGTGCAGCCCTCGACCCCGCAGGCGGCCAGGAAGGACTTGTCGAAGCCGACGTCGCCGAACTCGTTCACCAGGATGGCGAGGCGGCGCCCTTTGGCGTTCTCGACGACGTGGCGGACCAGGGTGGTCTTTCCGGCCCCGAGGAAGCCCGTGACGATGGTGCAGGGAATCTTATTCACGAGGGTCATTCCGCGGCCTCCAGGGTGCCGGCGGGACGCGGGCGGGATTCGGGGAAAGGGGGTATACGGGCGATCACACCCTTGCGGAACGCCTCTGGGCGGGCGCGCCAAGGCACGAGCCCGTCCGGCGTCTCTGCGTACGCGGCAAGCCCGGCGAGGATCGTCTCGGCCGAAGCGGCCGGGTCCATGTCGCCGTAGACGTAGGTCCAGCGGTCCGCCGAGGCGACCGCCACGGTGCAGGGGCGCTTGCAAACGGACAGGCACTCCACCGCTTCGATTCGCAGGTCCGGTGCGCCCTCGCTTCGTGCCCGAAGCGCCTCCAGCAGGCGGGCCCCGGCACGGGGGCCGTCCGGATCGTCGTCCGGGCGGCGACAGGTTGTGCAGACGTACAGGACGGTCTCAGGCACGGGCCGCTCCCGGTTCCGTTCCGCGCGCAAAGGCCTGCCACGCCCAGCCGAATCCAAGGCCGATCAGGATCCAGAACACGAAGCTGATCGCCAGCGAGCGGGCGGCGAATTGGGCGGCCAGCACCGCCGGAAGCTCGGATGCGGCCTCCGGTGCCTGGGGCGCACCGACGACATGCGGGACGATGATCAGGACAAGGCCGCCGAGGATCGTGATCAGCGCGCGGCGGATCGTGATCAGATAGAGCCCCATGCCGGTCGCCGCGGCGGTCATCACCCACCACGCCTGACGGGCGGCGAGGGGTGCGGCCGCGCTTCCGGGCAGTTCCGGCGGCAGGCCGAGACCCGGCGCGAGGGCGACGCTGGCAAAGCCCGCCACCGCGAAGGCGAGACCGACCTGCGGCGTCGGCTCGCGGCCGCAGGCGAGCATCACCGCGCCGAGCAGCAGCGCGTAGCCGACGCCGCCGACGAGGGTCGCGAGACCGGTGAACGCCATCCGTGGCAGGCCCGGGCCGGGCTGCCATGCGGGCGCCGCGTCGGGCGCAGCGTGGTCGTGCCCGGCATGAGCCAGCACGATCGGCAGCGCCTGCGCGGCCTGATGGGGTGAGTCCTGCTGCTCGTAGCGCTCGGCTGCGACGATCAGCGGCGAGGTCAGCGTGAGTTCGAGGCCCGTCACGACGGCAGCCGCGAAGAAGCCGGCGGCGAGAGCCGCCGACAGAAGCCGGATGATCATCCCTGCGCCAGAGACGTCAGTGGCAGGGAAAATTCTGGGTATGGCGGAAATCGTGCGCCGCGTTGTGGAACGCGATCGCCGGCGAGAAGCCGGCCATGAACAGCAGGCCGAGGCCAAGCATGGCCGCGAGCGCAATGACGACCGGGCGCTCAGACGAGCGGGTGCCGGCGGCGACGGGGGCGAGGGTCTGCGTGGTCATGTCGAACTTCTCCAGCCGCCCCACCGGCGGCAATGCGGAATCCTGTCGTGACGGCAGGTCTCCTGGCTCGCGGCTCGGCGCGCCTACCGCCTTCCCGGATCGCTCCGGTGGCGCTTGGCAGGCGCTCGCCGCTCACAGTTGCGGGGGCAGCCGCGGAGTTGGGGCCTAGACCCCTCACCGCATTCCCTTTTCACCCCGTTTCCGGGGCACCGTCACGCCGCCGTTGTAGACGCATGACGGCCCGGACACAACGGAGCCGCGCCGGTTCGAACCCGATTCCCCTGCCTGTCCTCGGACCGCCGGGCTTGACGGCAGCGCCGCGATGCGGGCACCGCCGCACCGGACGCCCGGCCGGCCCGGCGCGGGTGCGTCCGTGCAGCTCGCGGAGACCCGATGGCCCTGGCAGACGATCCGAAGCCGGTCCTCCTCGACCTCGCGGCCGGCCACGATCCGCGGATCGTGTCGGAATCCGGAACCGGTACGGCCTGGCTTGAGGTCGACCTCGGCGGCCGCTTCCCGATCCACTCCGTCGTCTTGCACCCCCCGAAGGGGACCGTACCTCCGGAACCCGACGAGGTCGCGGTGGCGGTCTCGCGGGACGGCGTGACGTGGACCACGCCGGACATCGCCGGCTGGACCGCGACCCCGGACGCCCTCGTGGCTGTGATCGTCTCCGATGAGCGGGCCTGGGCGCGCGCGATGCGGATCGCCGTGCCGGATCCGACCCGCATCGCAAACGTGAATCTCCTGGCCGATGAGGCCGCCGTCGATCTCATCGCCCTGCGGTCGATGCTCGGCCTCGACGTGACGCTCCTGAACGAGAAGCCCGGCGCCAACGTCTACGTAACCTACAATCTCCAGTCCGCGCCCGGCCGCTCGAGCCATGCCCTGGTGGGCCTGTCGCTGTTTGAGAACGGCGCCTTCGGCAACTGCCTCGTGCAATACATTATCGCGGTCTCGATCGCGAAGGCGCTCAACCTGAAATACATAAAGGTCCCGAAGGCCGACCGCAGCAAGGTGATCTTCCTGACCGAGCGGCTGACCTGTGACGGCATCACCTTCATCCCGCCGGACGAGCCGCTGCCGCCGGACGGCTACTTCCTGTCCGGTCTCTACTTCGATCCGACGCAGTTCGAGCGCGTGACCGCTTTGCAGGGGCCGACCGACTCCCGCGCGATCGTGCAGAATGTCATCCGGCCCCTGTTCAACGGCCTGCCGAAGACCTTCCCGCCAAAGCCCGACGACCAGCTCCTGATTCACATCCGGTCAGGCGACATCTTCAGCACCTGGGTCGATCCGCACTATCCGCAGCCGCCCTTCGCCTTCTACCGGATGGTCATCGACCGGCTGTTGGCCGAGGGCCGGATCCGTTCCGTGAAGCTCGTCTTCGAGAACAGGTTGAATCCGGTCATTGCCGAGGTGGAGGCCTACGCGCAGCGGTGCGGCCTGCCGGTGGAAATCCAGAGCGAGTCGCTGATCTCCGACGTCGCCGCGCTCGTGGACGGCCGCTACCTCGTCTTCGGGTTGGGAACCTTCGGGCCGGCGATCTGCCACCTCTCGGAGCGTGTCGAGCAGGTGTTCTACTTCGCGTCCAATTGGCCGCAGGGCTTCCAGTCGATCCCGACCATCGGGAAAGTGGTCGAGGTCCGCGATCTCGACGGTCGCTACATGAAGGTCGGCGAGTGGCAGAACACCGACGCGCAGCGCCGGACGATGGTCGATTACCCCGCCGAAGCCCTCGCCTTCGACGACGCCTGATCGGAAGCGCGGCCTGCTGATCCCGGACCAGGGAATGCGCGCCAGCCTGCGCTCAGTCCAAAGACATCACGGCGCGGTCTTGAGCCGCTCCGCCGGCGCGCCGGCCGGGCGCGGCGAGCCGCCATCGCGAACCTTCAGCGTCTCCGTGTACATCCGTTCGACATCGGCCTTGAACGCCGCACGCGAATCCGGACGCGTGTAGAACATGTGGCCTCCCGGATAGACCGCGAGGTTCAGGCGGCCGGCGCCGTAGGCGGGGACCTGCGCCAGAAGAAGCTTCGAGGCGAAGTACGGCGTCACGAGATCGGTGAAGCCGTGCGCGACCAGGACCTGCAGGTGCCCGTCGAGCGCCAATGCGCCCTTGAGATTCGACAGAACCTCCGGGGCCTGCCGGCCTGAGCCCCAGCTCCAGCCGCGGTTTACGGCGTTGCTCAGCAGCTCGTAGCGCATGTTGGGCACGGGCCATTTGAGCGTCCGCGCGTAGAGGTCAAGCATCGCGCTGGTCAGTGGCGCCTGGAGCGCGGTGAGCTGCGGGTCCTCGAAGCTCGATTGCGCGGCGTCCGGGTTCGGGTCCCAGCCGGTGACGCCGGTGTCGTAGGCGCTCGCCACTCGGCCCTCGGCGCGATCAATCTCGCGCTGGACGCTCCGAGTGGAGAGGCGCGCGGCCTGGGCGCGCACCAGGCCGGGATCGAGTCCGACGAGCGGAGCAACCTTCTCGGTCATCCGCGCGACGGCTGCCGAATCGCTCGGCCCCTTCAGGAGGTCGGCCAGGTACGGACCCGAGGCGTAAGCCTCCGCGTCGCCCAGAAGGGCCGGCGTCGGAACCGTCCCGGCCCGCTCCAGGGCGCCGGCCGCGAGCGCCGGCAGCTTCAGAACGTAGCCCCACGGATTGGCCCGCGGCGTCTCCAGCGATCCGAAATCCAGCACCGGCGAGAGCAGCACCAGACCGGAGAGGCCGACACCGATCTCCTCCTGAAGCTTTTCGGCGATCAGCGGACCACGGAAGCCGCCATAGCTCTCGCCGACGAAGAATTTCGGGCTCGCCATGCGGTCGTTGACGCGCAGGTAGCGGGCGATCACCGCAGCCAGGGTCGACGCATCGGAATCGATCGACCAATAGGCTTTGCCGTTGCCGTCCGCGGCCCGGCTGTAGCCGGTGCCGACGGGATCGATGAAGACGAGATCGGTGAAGCCCAGCCACGTCCCGTCATTGGGCGTGAGCGCCACCGGCTGCGACGGGCTGATGCTGTCCCCGCCGACAGGCAGCCGCCAGGGGCCGATCGCCCCGATGTTCAGATAGGCTGACGCGGCACCCGGCCCGCCATTCACCGCGAAGGTCACCGGGCGTTCGCGGCCGGCCTCCGGCGCCATCGTGTAGGCGACGTAGGCGATCTCGGCCTGCAGCTTGCCCGCCTCGTCAACGAGCGGCAGGCTCCCGGCCGTGGCCGTGAAATCGAGGGTCCTGCCATCCGGGAGGGTGACGCTCTGCTTCGTCGTCGAATCCGGCGGCAGCCGTCGCCCCTCCGGTCCGCGCGGCGCCGGCTTGGTCTCCGTAGGAGGATGACCGTGCGGCATCTCCTGGGCGAGGATGCCCGAGGGCACCGCGATGGCCAGCGTGAAGGCGAGCGCGGCGCGCGCGAGACGTCTGTTGTGGGGCACCATCACGCCTTCTTGTTCCAGCGTCCGGACTCGTCCTGCTGCCAGTAGGCGACCGCGTGGCCCGCCTCCTTGGCCTGCTTCCATTGCTCGCGGGCGCGCAGGAGCGCATCCTGATCGGTCCCGTCGAACAGGATGCAGATCCGCTCATACGCGCCGGCATCGGGCGGCAGGTCGGCGCCCTCGACCAGGAAGCGGATCGAGGCCGCGTTGGGGTTCACGTCCCGAAGCGTCAGCACCACCGGCTGGCTCGCCGCATCGGGCTCGCGGTCGGTGCCATGCGGCAGGAAGCTCTCGTCGGAATAGGTCCACAGGTGGTCGTCCAGCGCCTGCAGACGCTCCTCGCTCGCCGCCTGGATCGCGGCCTGCCAGCCGCGGTCCAGCGAGCGCTCGACCAGATTCGGCAGCACCCGTTCCAGGGGCTGCCGCTGCATGTGATAGAAGAGGATCTCGGTCACGACCTCGACGATATAGGGCTCCGGGCCGCCGCGCGAGCAGCGGCGCGGAGCCGCGGCTCAGACCAGCCGGCTCTGCTCGATCGCGGCGCCGATGAAGCCCTTGAACAGCGGGTGCGGCTCGAAGGGGCGGGATTTCAGCTCCGGGTGGAACTGCACGCCGATGAACCACGGGTGCCCGACATGCTCCACCGTCTCGGGCAGGAGGCCGTCGGGGGACACGCCCGAGAAGCGCAGGCCCTTCGCCTCCAGCCGCTCGCGATAGGCCATGTTGACCTCGTAGCGATGGCGGTGGCGCTCGGAGATCTGCTCGGACCCGTAGATCTTCGCGATCTTCGACTCGGGATCGAGCTTCGCCTCGTAGGCGCCGAGCCGCATCGTACCGCCGAGATCGCCGGCCGCGGCCCGCCGCTCCAGCTCGTTGCCGCGCAGCCACTCGGTGAGCAGGCCGACCACCGGTTCTGAGGTGTCGCCGAATTCGGTGGAATTGGCCTCCGGCAAGCCCGCCAGCGAGCGGGCCGCCTCGATCACCGCCATCTGCATGCCGAAGCAGATGCCGAGATAGGGAATGCGCTTCTCGCGGGCGTAGCGGGCCGCGCGGATCTTGCCCTCGGCGCCGCGCTGGCCGAACCCGCCCGGCACGAGGATCCCGTTGAGATTCTCCAGGAACGGCGCCGGGTCCTCGCGCTCGAACACCTCGGCCTCGATCCACTCGAGATTGACCTTCACGCGGTGGCTGATGCCGCCATGGGTCAGCGCCTCGGTGAGCGACTTGTAGGCGTCCTTCAGCCCCGTGTACTTGCCCACGATGGCGATCGAGACCTCGCCCTCGGGGTTGCGCACCCGCTCGGCGATCGTGCGCCACCGGCCGAGATCCGGCTCCTCGCCGTGCTCCAGCCCGAAATGGCCGAGCACCTCCCGATCGAGGCCGGCCTTCCGGTAGGAGAGCGGCACCTCGTAGATCGACGCCACGTCCCGCGCCTCGATCACCGCGGTCTCGCGGACATTGCAGAACAGCGCCAGCTTGCGCCGCTCGTCGACCGGGATGTCCCGGTCGCAGCGGCAGAGCAGGATGTCGGGCTGGATGCCGATGGAGCGCAATTCCTTCACGGAGTGCTGCGTCGGCTTGGTCTTCAGCTCGCCCGCGGACGGGATGTAGGGCAGGAGCGTCAGGTGCACGTAGCAGCAGGTGCCCCGGGGCAGCTCCTGCCCGAGCTGGCGGATCGCCTCGAAGAACGGCAAGCCCTCGATGTCGCCCACCGTCCCGCCGATCTCGACCAGCACGAAGTCGAATGCGTCGTTGCCGTCGAGGACGAAATCCTTGATCGCGTTGGTGACGTGCGGGATCACCTGGATCGTGGCGCCGAGATAGTCGCCGCGCCGCTCCTTGGCGATGATGTCCTGGTAGATCCGACCCGTGGTGATGTTGTCGGCCCGGCTCGCCGGCACGCCGGTGAAGCGCTCGTAATGGCCGAGGTCGAGGTCGGTCTCGGCGCCGTCGTCGGTGACGAACACCTCGCCGTGCTGCGTCGGGCTCATCGTGCCCGGATCGACGTTCAGATAGGGGTCGAGCTTGCGCATCCGGACCCGGTAGCCGCGGGCCTGAAGGACCGCCGCCAGGGCCGCCGACGCAAGCCCCTTGCCGAGTGAGGAAACCACGCCGCCGGTGATGAAAACGTACCGCGTCATGGGCCTCGGTCCATAAAGAAGGTGCTGACGTTTGCCAAACGGCGAATGCCCCGGCCGTTGCATGGGCTGGGGATCACGGAACGCATGGCACGGGCCGGTCGAGCACCGGCCCGTCGGAGACGGGGTGAGACGCGGCGCCGCTTCGGGCGCGGCGCGTCAGCGCGACTGCGGCGCTTCCGGAACCGCCGGCTGGGCGGGCGCGGCCGGCTGTGCGGGTGCGGTCGCGGGCACCCGGTCCTGCTGCTGGCGCAGCGTGTCGAGCAGATTGTCGGCGCCGGTCGGCTGCTTGGCGGGCTGGCCCGAGGTCTGCGGCGCGCCGGTGTCGAGGATCGATTTCGGCGCCGCGGAGCGGTGGGACAGGATGGCCAGGACCAGGCTGGTGGTGAAGAACAGGGCCGCCAGGATCGCGGTCGCCCGGGTGAGGGCGTTGGCCTGGCCGCGGCCGGTCATGAAGCCGGCGACCCCGCCGCCTCCGCCGCCGCCCAGGCCGAGCCCGCCCTCGGAGCGCTGAAGCAGCACGACGCCGATCAGCGCGAGCACGATGATGAGGTGGACGACGATCAGGACGGTCTGCATCGGTGTTCCGGGATCTTCTTCAGCGCCGCGCGCCGGCAGCGGGCACCGGGAGACGAACGCACGATGGCCGGCGCCCGCGATCGTTTCCGGTGCTCCTCGGCACGCATGCGTGCGACGGGAAGCTCGTGGGCGACTTCGCGGGCGGACCGGCCGGAATTCGGCGACGGCATACACCACCGGCAGCCCGTCGCCAACCTGACGGGCGCGGCCGGTTGTCCGCATCGGCTCTCGCCTTCGGCCGCGCCGCGTGCTCTCTCCCCGGGCGAGGGCCGCCGAGCGAACGTGCAGCCCCGTCCGGGAGGCAAACCATGTCCGTGTCACGCCGAGCGGCGCTTGCCGCCGCCATCGCCGCGCCCGTTCTGATCCGGTCGGTCCCCGGGATTGCGGCCGGAACCGACGCCGGCGACGCCGCCGCCGTGGAGCAGGCCGTCGATGCCTTGACCAAGGCGCTGTTGGCCGCGGACGGACCCGCCCTCGACGCCCTGGTTCTCGACGGGCTGAGCTATGGCCATTCCAGCGGCTTGGTGCAGGACAAGGCGGCGTTCGTCGAGACGCTCACCAGCAAGCGCTCGGCTTTCCCGAGCATCACCCTGTCGGACCGCTCCGTCTCGGTGGTCGGCGACGATGCCGTCGCCCGACATGTCTTCACCGGCGAGGTCGTCTCAGGCGGCAAGACGGCGCCGGTGCATATCGGCGTAATGCAGGTCTGGCACCGCGAAGGCGGACGTTGGCGGCTGCTCGCCCGTCAGGCGTTCAAGATCTGATGCTACGCCCGCGCGATCGCCCCGCACCGTCTTTTCGAGCGAAGCGATCCGGTTGCGCGGTGCCTTCGGACCGCCGATGCGCCGTCAGGCGTAGGCGGCGCAGATCCCCAGGAAATCTTCGGCCACGAGGCTCGCGCCGCCGACCAGCGCACCGTCGACGTTCTCGACGGACAGAAGCTCACGGGCATTCCCCGGCTTCACCGAGCCGCCGTAGAGGATTCGGATCTTGTGCGCCTCGTCGCCCACGAGCTTGTCGAGCATCTCGCGCAGGGAGGCGTGGACTTCCGCGATGTCGCGGGGCGTCGGCGTCCGCCCGGAGCCGATCGCCCAGACCGGCTCGTAGGCGATCACCGTGTCGGCCGCCGTGGCACCCTTCGGCAGGCCGATGGCGAGCTGCGCGCGGACGATGTCGAGGGCGCGGCCCTGCTCGCGCTCCTCAATGGTCTCGCCGACGCAGATGATACCGCACAGACCCGCGCGCCGGGCACCCAGCGCCTTGGCGTGGACGCCGTCGTCGGTCTCGTGGTGGTAGGCCCGGCGCTCGGAATGGCCGACGATCACGTATTTGGCGCCGAGATCGGCGAGCATCTCGGCCGAGATCGAACCGGTGAAGGCGCCGCTCGGGCGGGCATGCAGATTCTGGCCACCGATGGCGATCGGCGAGCCGGCGACGGCCGCCACGCAGGAGCTGATCAAGGTCGCCGGCGGGCAGATCAGCACGTCGATCCGCGACGCGAGGTCCGGCGACAGCCCATCGCGAATCGCCTCGACCACCTGGATGGATGCCCGGGTCCCGTTCATCTTCCAGTTGCCGGCGACAAGCGGCCTGCGCCCCGACTGCGTCATTCCTGCCCTCGCTCTGCCGCGGCCTTTCCCGATGTTGCCGGGGCCTACCAGAGCGAGCTTGGGCGTGCAAACCGCCGGGAGCGCCCGAGCCTTTGCCTGTGGACGCGAATGGTCTATCGCGGTCGGCTCTCAGGGACAGCGCCGGCCCGGCGACGGGCTGGCTGCCGAAGGTACTCGATCACAGACCATGCTTCAGGGCATCCGCAACGCCAGCCAGCACTGGCTCGGCAAGATCGTCTTGACGATCATCTTCACGCTGCTGATCGCCGGCGTCGGGATCTTCGGCGTCGAGGAGTTCTTCCGCGGCGGCGCGAGCAACACGGTGGCGACCGTCGGCAGCACGCCGATCACCGCCGAGCAGGTGCGCCAAGCCTATCAAAACCAGCTGCAGCGCTATCAGACGCAGCTCAAGCGTCCGCTCACGCCCGATCAGGCGCGGATGCTCGGTCTCGACCGGCAGGTCATGTCCCAGCTGATCACCGAGGCCGCCCTCGATCAGAAGACCCACGATCTCGGCCTCGTCGTGCCGGATAGCGCGGTGATCAAGGCGATCCACGAGGAGAAGAGCTTCCAGAACCAGCAGGGCCAGTTCGAGCCGCAGCTCTTCTACCAGACCCTGCAGCGCGCGGGCCTCAACGAGGGCATGTTCGTGCGCGAGCAGCGCTCCGTCATCGCGCGTCTGCAACTCGCCGAGGCGGTGTCGTCGGACCTGCATGTGCCGGTCGCCATGCGGGAGGCTGTCCACCGCTACACCACCGAGCGCCGCGCCGCCGCCTACCTGATGCTGACGCCCTCGGTGGCGGGCCAGATTCCCGAGCCGACCGACGACGAGCT
Source organism: Methylobacterium sp. UNC378MF (assembly GCF_900103195.1). Lineage (GTDB taxonomy): Bacteria > Pseudomonadota > Alphaproteobacteria > Rhizobiales > Beijerinckiaceae > Methylobacterium. The sequence goes on from NZ_FMWU01000007.1 coordinate 155,607, forward strand.
GAAGACCTGGTACGAGGCCAACAAAGCCGGATTCCGGGCGCCGGAGTTCCGGGCGGCCAGCCTCCTCTTGGTCGAGCCGGAGGCGATGGCGAAGCCGGACGCGATCACGGAGGCCGATGCCCGCGCCGCCTACGCGCTCAACAAGGATCGCTACGGCGCGCCCGAGAAGCGCACCATCCAGCAGATCGTCTTCCCCGATACGGCCGCGGCCGAGGCGGCCCGCAAGGCGATCACGGATGGCTCCAAGACGTTCGAGGCGGTGGCGACCGAGCGCGGCACCGACGACAAGGATCTGACGCTGGGCACGCTGACCAGGAGCGAGCTGTTCGACAAGGCGGTGGCCGACGCCGCCTTCGCGCTGCCGGAGGGCGGCGTGAGCCAGCCGGTCCAGGGCCGCTTCGGCACGGTGCTGCTGCGGGTGACCAAGATCGAGCCCGGGACGGTGAAGCCCTTCGAGGCCGTCGAGGGCGAGATCCGCAAGGCCCTCGCTCTGGCCCGCGCCCGCGACGCGATGGAGACGACACGCGACGCGATCGAGGATCAGCGCGCCGGCGCCAAGCCGCTGGCCGACATCGCGGCGGAGCGCGCGCTCAAGCTGGTCGCCGTCAAGGCCGTCGACGCCAACGGCAAGGGTCCGGACGGGCAGCGTGTCGCCGATATCCCCGATCCGGACACCACGCTGCCGGCCCTGTTCCGCGCCGAGATCGGCGGCGACAACGAGCCCCTGCGCACCAAGACCGGCGGCTATGTCTGGTACGACGTCACCGGGATCGACGCCGCGCACGACAAGCCCCTCGATCAGGTCAAGGACGGCGTGAAGGCCGGCTGGACCGCGACCGAGATCGCCAAGCGCCTTCAGGCCAAGGGGCGCGAGCTGGTCGAGAAGATCAACAAGGGCGAGACGATGGAAGCCGCCGCCCAGGAGGTCGGCGTCAACCTGCAGGAGGCGCAGGATCTCGCGCGCAACCAGGCCAAGGACATGCTCAAGCCGGACGACGTGAACCTGATCTTCGCGACGCCGGTGGGCAAGGCCGGCACGGCGGCGGCCGGGGATTCGCGGGCGGTCTTCAAGGTCACGGCGGCGACGGTTCCGGCCTTCGTGGCCGACAGCCCCAGCGACAAGCAGATCACGCAGAGCTTCCAGGCCGCCCTCGCGGACGACGTGCTGTCCCAGTACATCAGCGAGGTCCAGAAGAACGCGGGCGTCAAGGTCGATGCGCCGGCCCTGCGCCGCGCCATCGGCGGCGAGTATTGAGGCATGGCCGACGCGCCCGATTATGCGGCCTTTGCGGCGCGCTACGCGGCCGGACAGCCGAGCCTCGTCGCGATCAGCCTCGTGGCGGATCTGGAGACGCCAGTCGCGGCGTTCCTCAAGCTGCGCGCCGGCCATTCCGGGCCGGCCTTCCTCCTCGAATCGGTCGAGGGCGGGGCCGTCCGCGGCCGGTACTCCATGATCGGCCTCGATCCGGACCTGATCTGGCGCTGCCGGGACGGCACGCCGGCGGTCGCGCGGAGCGGCGATCTCACGCGGTTCGAGCCGGACGGCCGGGCGCCGCTGGCGAGCCTGCGGGCGCTGATTGCCGAGAGCGCGATCGGCGAGGCGGACGGCCAGGATCTGCCCCCGATGGCGGCCGGCCTGTTCGGCTATCTCGGCTACGACATGGTCCGCGCCATGGAGCGGCTGCCGGAGCCCAACCCGGATCCGCTCGGCGTGCCGGATGCGATCCTGATGCGTCCCCGCGTGATGGTCGTCTTCGACTCCATCCGCGACCTGATCACCGTCGTGTCGCCGGTCCGGCCCGTCGACGGCGTCGCGGCCCGCGCCGCCTATGAGGACGCGCTCCAGCGCCTCGACCGCGTGGCCGCTGCCCTGGAGGGGCCCCTGCCGATCGAGGCGCGGGTGGACCTGTCCGCCGTCGCCCATCCCGAACCGGTCTCGAACACGCCGCCCGATGCGTTCTTCGGCATGGTGGCGCGCGCCAAGGAGTACATCGTCGCGGGCGACGTGTTCCAGGTGGTGCTGTCCCAGCGCTTCTCGGCGCCGTTCACCCTGCCGGCCTTCAGCCTATATCGCTCCCTCCGGCGCACGAACCCGGCGCCGTTCCTGTGCTACCTCGATTTCGAGACCTTTCAGATCGTCTGCTCCTCGCCGGAGATCCTCGTGCGGGTGCGCGAGGGCACCGTCACGGTCCGCCCGATCGCCGGTACCCGCCGCCGCGGCGCCACCCCGGCCGAGGATGCCGCTCTCGCCGAGGAACTCCTCGCCGACCCGAAGGAGCGGGCCGAGCACCTGATGCTGCTCGATCTCGGCCGCAACGATGCCGGCCGGGTCTCTCGGATCGGCAGCGTCCGCGTGACCGACTCGTTCTTCATCGAGCGCTACAGCCAGGTCATGCACATCGTGTCGAATGTCGAGGGCGATCTTGACCCGCGCCACGATCCGCTCGACGCCCTGGCGGCCGGCTTCCCGGCCGGGACGGTCTCCGGCGCGCCGAAGGTGCGGGCCATGGAGATCATCGACGAGTTGGAGCGCGAGAAGCGCGGCCCCTATGCCGGCTGCATCGGCTATTTCGGTGCCCGGGGCGAGATGGACACCTGCATCGTCCTGCGCACCGCCGTGGTGAAGGACGGCCAGATGCATGTCCAGGCCGGAGCCGGGATCGTCTACGATTCGGATCCCGCCTCCGAGCAACAGGAATGCGTCAACAAGGCCAAGGCGCTGTTCCGGGCTGCCGAGGAGGCGGTGCGCTTCGCCGCGCAGGCGAAACGCGGGCAGTAGCCGAGCCGCGCGTCGGCTCCGATCCCGCCCACCGGCCGACGCAGATGGTTGACCGCGCGGATGCGAGGGGTCACATCGCCTGCATGCCCGAGCGTGCCGCCGCGATGCCCAACGTCCTCGTCATCGACAACTACGATTCCTTCACGTGGAATCTCGTGCACCTTATCGGTCCGCTCTGCGGCACGGTCGATGTCGTGCGCAACGACGCGCTCACGATTGCCGACATCCGCGCCAAGGCTCCTGACGCGATCGTGCTGTCGCCCGGGCCGTGCACGCCCACTGAGGCGGGCATCTGCCTCGACGTCGTCCGTGACCTGTCCGAGGAGATCCCGATCTTCGGCGTGTGCCTGGGCCTTCAGGCGATCGGCCAAGCATTCGGCGGCGATGTCGTGCGGGCGCCCCTGCCGCTTCACGGCAAGGTCTCGACGATCCGGCACGGCGCGCGCGGCCTGTTCCGCGGCTTGAACGACAGCTTCGAGGCGACCCGCTATCACTCCCTCGTTGTCGATCGCGCGACCTGCCCGTCGGCGCTGCGGGTCACCGCCGAGGCGGACGGCCTGATCATGGGTCTGGAACATGCCGAGCGCCCGCTCCACGGCGTCCAGTTCCATCCGGAGAGTATCCGGTCGCAGCACGGCACGGAGATCGTGAAGAACTTCCTGGATCTTGCCGCCGCCTGGAACACGGCGCGTGACAGGACGCGTGCCGACGTGCATTGACGCCGGGAGGCCGGGGCGGCCCTCCGTCAGAACCCATGGATCGTTTCAGACCCCATCTCGCGAAGGTCGCCGGGGGCCTCGCCCTCGACCGTGCCGAGTCCCGCGCCGCCTTCGACGACCTGTTGTCGGGCGAGGTGACGCCGGTCCAGGCCGGCGCCTTCCTGACCGCTCTCAAGGTGCGCGGCGAGACCGTCGAGGAGATCGTCGGCGCCGCAGAGGCCATGCGGGCGCGCATGACGCGCGTCTCGGCGCCGGCGAACGCCATCGACGTCGTCGGCACCGGCGGCGACCATTCCGGCAGCGTCAACGTGTCGACGCTGGCCGCCATCCTGGTGGCCGCCTGTGGCGTGCCCGTCGCCAAGCACGGCAACCGCGCCGCGACCTCGCGCTCCGGCGCCGCCGACGTGCTCGCGGCCCTGGGTGTCAGGCTCGGTCTCGACCCCGCTGGGCAGGCGCGCTGTCTCGACGAGGCCGGGCTCTGCTTCCTGTTCGCCCAGGCCCATCATCCCGCGATGCGCCACGTGGCGGCGGTCCGCTCGGAACTGCCGGTGCGGACGATCTTCAACCTGCTGGGCCCGCTGAGCAATCCGGCCGGCGTCGGCTACCAGCTCTTCGGCGTCGCCCAGGAGGCACTGGCCGAGCCGCTGACGCGCGTCCTCGCGGAACTCGGCAGCCGTCGGGTCTGGACCGTCCACGGTTCCGACGGGCTCGACGAGATCACCGTCACCGGCCCGACGCGGGTGGTCGTCCTCGATGACGGCAGGCTGTCCCGCTTCACCATCGATCCGCAGGAATTCGGGCTGACGCTGCGCGCGCCCGAGGAACTGCGCGGGGGCGATCCCGCCGACAATGCACGGGCGCTCGAGGCCGTTCTGGCAGGCGCCCGCAACGCCTATCGGGACATCGCGGTTCTCAATGCGGGGGCTGCACTCGTCGTCGCGGGAGCCGCACAGGCTCTGGCGGACGGGGTCGCGCAGGCGCAGGATGCGGTGGATTCCGGGGCTGCCCGGGCGACGCTCGCCCGCCTTGTCCGGGCTTCGAACGACCACTCCAACGGGCAGGAGGGCCGATGAGCTCGCTGACGCATGAGGCGACCCAGGAGACCGGCGCCGGAACGCCGCCCGAGCGGCCGAACGTCCTCGCCCGGATCGAGGCCTACAAGCGCCGCGAGATCGCCGAGGCGAAGCTGCGCGTGCCGCTCGCCAAGCTGGAGCGTCGGGTTGCGCAGGCGGAGCCGGTGCGCGGCTTCGCGGCGGCGATCCGCGCCCACCTCGCCGAGGACCGCCCGGCGCTGATCGCCGAGGTGAAGAAGGCCTCGCCCTCGAAGGGCCTGATCCGCGCCGATTTCGATCCGGCCACCCTGGCCGCCGCCTACGAGGCCGGAGGCGCAACATGCCTGTCGGTGCTCACCGACGAGCCCTCGTTCCAGGGCCGGCCCGAATACCTGACGGCGGCGCGTGGGGCCTGTGGGCTTCCGGTGCTGCGCAAGGATTTCCTGTTCGAGCCCTATCAGGTCTACGAGGCGCGGGCCTGGGGCGCCGACTGCATCCTCGTCATCATGGCCTGCCTCGACGACGACGAGGCCGTGGCCCTGGTGGAGACGGCGCATCTCCTCGGGATGGACGTTCTGGTCGAAGTGCATGATGCGGCCGAACTGACCCGAGCGATCCCGCTCGGTACGGCGCTGATCGGCATCAACAACCGCAACCTCAAGACCTTCGAGGTTTCGTTCGAGACCGCGATCCGGCTCGCACCGGGCATTCCGGCGGACCGCATTGCCGTGGCCGAGAGCGGGATCGGCGACCATGCCGACGTGGTACGTCTCCGGGACAACGGCCTCGGCGTGGTGCTCGTCGGCGAGAGCCTGATGCGGCAGCCGGACGTCACGAAGGCGGCCCGCACCTTGCTGTTCGGGGATGCGGAGGCCAAGGGCGGCAAGCCGCGGAAGAAGGCATAAGCGATGCGGCCGGGTTCGACGCTGACCCATCTCGACACCAGCGGCGCGGCCAACATGGTCGACGTCACCGACAAGCCCGCCACCGACCGGACCGCCCGGGCGGAAGGCCAGATCGTGATGAAGCCCGAGACCCTGGCGCTGATCCGCGAGGGCGACGCCAAGAAGGGCGACGTGATCGGCACGGCGCGGCTCGCCGGGATCATGGCGGCCAAGCGCACCCATGAGCTGATCCCCCTCTGCCATCCGCTGCTTCTGTCGAAGGTCCGGGTCGAGTGCGAGCCCGACGATACGCTGCCCGGCCTGCGCATCGCCGCCGAGGTCCGGGTTCAGGGCCCGACCGGCGTCGAGATGGAGGCCCTGACCGCTGTCTCGGTGGCCTGCCTGACGGTCTACGATATGGTGAAGGCCGTCGATCGCGGCATGCGGATCGAGGGCATCCGCCTGACCGCCAAGGATGGCGGCCGCTCGGGCGCGTACCGGGCCCCGACGGCATGAATGGCCTGATCCCGGTCGCCGAGGCGCTGGCGCGCGTGCTCGCGAGCGTCGCCGCGCCGGTGGAGCCCGAGACCGTCCCGCTGGCACAGGCCGCCGGCCGGACGCTCGCCGCGGACGTCGTCGCCTCGCGCACCCAGCCGCCGTTCCCGGCCTCGGCCATGGACGGCTACGCCGTACGCAGTGCCGACGCCGCGCAGGCCGGGGCGACCCTGCGGCTGATCGGCACCAGCGCGGCCGGCCACGGCTTCTCGGGCCGGATAGGCGCGGGCGAGACGGTGCGGATCTTCACCGGTGCACCGGTCCCGGAGGGCGCGGACGCGATCCTGATCCAGGAGAACGCGTCGGCGGATGCGGAATTTGTACGCGTCCTGGAGCCGGTGGAGCCGACGCGGTTCATCCGCCGGGCCGGCCTCGATTTCGCCGCGGGCGAGACCCTGATCGCGGCCGGCATGAGCCTCGACGCCCGCCGTCTAGCGCTGGCCGCGGCGGCCGGCCATCCGCGCCTCTCCGTCCGGCGCCGGCCGCGCGTCGCGATCCTTGCCACCGGTGACGAATTGGTGGAGCCCGGTGCGGCGCCCGCCTGGGACCAGATCGTCGCCTCGAACAGCCTCGCGCTCGGGGCCCTCGCCGCGGAGGCGGGCGCCGACATCATCGATCTCGGGATCGCCGCCGACGATCACGCAGCCCTGGCGGATGCGTTCCGTCGGGCCCGCGAGGCGCGGGCCGACCTGCTCATCACCCTTGGAGGCGCCTCCGTCGGCGACCACGACCTGGTTCAGGCCGCGCTCGCGAAGGAGGGACTGGAACTCGGCTTCTGGCGGGTCGCCCTCCGACCGGGCAAGCCTCTGATGCACGGCCGCCTCGGCGACATGCTGGTGATCGGATTGCCGGGCAATCCGGTCTCGTCGATCGTCTGCGGACTGCTCTTCGTCGTTCCGGCCATCCGCGCGCTCCAGGGCGATCCGCAGGCGGGCGCCGACCGGAGTGAGCCGGCGACGCTCGGCCACGATCTCCCGGCCAATGACGGCCGCGCCGACTACATGCGGGCGAGCCTCGCCCTCGAGCCGGGCCGGCTGCCGGTCGCCACCGCCGAACGGCGCCAGGATTCCTCGATGCTCGCCGTGCTGGGGCGATCCGAGGCCCTCCTGATCCGCGCACCGCACGCGCCGGCCGCGGGGGCGGGCGAGCCCTGCCGGATCATGCGCCTCGATCGCCGATTGCTCTGACGCTCAGGGGACCACCCTCCACGCCTTGAGGGGCCCGGGCAGGTCCAGCGGGACCAAGCGATCGCTCCGGACGGCGCCGCGGGCGAGGCGCGTGGCGAACGCCGTCTCCGTCTGAAGGTCGTCCGCTGGCCGCGCCGGGCAGGCGACGAGGTAGCGGACGCGGAAATCCGTCAGCACCCGATCGAGATCAGCCTCGGTGCCACCAAGACCTTCGACCGCTGCCGTGAGGCCGGGAATCGCCCGATGATACGGCGCGGCAACGATGCTGTGCGGCGTTCGCAGCAGGATCGACGGCCCCAGAACGATCGGCGCCAGCACGGTGCCCGCCGGCAGAGAAGCGAGCGGGCGTATGGCGGCATCGCTGAGGCAGGCGGCGGTCTCGGCCGGATCGGGGGCGGTGCGCAGATTGGGTGCCAGCGTCTCGGCCAGGAGCGCCGGGATCATCCAGAGGCTGCTGATCATCCCGGCGCCGAGGAGTGCGACGGGCCAGCGTCGGGCACCGGCCGCCGGGCCGGCGACGGGCGCCAGAGCCCGATCCAGGACGACACCCGCCACCAGCGGCACGAAGCCGGAGACGATGTAGAGGCCGCGGAACTGGACGATGCCGAGGATCAGCCCCGGCCACAGGAAAAGCGCCACCACCGACCAGGCCCGACGCTCGGGCCCCCGCCACGCCATCGCCGCGGCTGTGACGCTCGCGAGCATCACGACCGGGTAGAAAACCAGAGCCTCCCATTGGCCGCGCGCTACGAACTTCGCCAGCGGCGCCATCTCGTTGACCGTGAGCAGCCAATGGATCCGCACGAGCGGCGGCATGTCGGGGAAGGGGCCGCCGAGGCAGGCCGGGACGGCTACGGCGAACCCGGCCAGCAGAACGCCGCCCGCGACGCCGGTGAGCGCGATGCGCGCGCGGATCGTCGCGAGCCGGTCTCCCGCGGCGGCGGCTCCGGCGGCGAAGACCAGGCCGCCCAGGGTCAGCCAAAGCCAGGGTGGCGAGAGCGCATCGCAATGCGGAACACCCCAGAGGGCGGGTGCCGTCTGCAGGGCGAACAGGGCGGGCGCCACCGTCCCGAGCCCGAGGGCGAAGCCTGCCAACGGCGGGAGTGCGGGTCTTCCGCGCAGGCACCACGCGCCCGCGAGATACAGGGCGGCCAGCGCGACGAAGGGCAGGCCCTCGAGCCCGACCGCCAGCGAGACGGCAGCCAGCACGCCGGCAAACACACCGCGGCGGAGACCTCCGCCGATCATGCAGAATGCGAGACCGAGGATCGCGAGGATCTGCACATTGTGATGGTCGACCCGGCCGGGCTGGAACTGGATCGTGACGCCGTAGGTCTGGGTCGCGGCCACCAGGGCCAGGAGCGCGGCGCGCCCGCCGAAGCTATCCCGGACGCCGCGATACAGGATCGCGGCGTAGAGCCCGAACAGCAGCAGCGGCCAGAAGGCGGCCGTCAGGCCCTCGGCGAAGGCGCTGCCGGTCAGGGGCGCGAGCGCCAGGATCATCCCCGCGATGGGCGCATCCACGAGACGCGACCAGTGGCTGGGCACGCCTGCGGGCGCCAGGAACCGGTATTGGACATTGTCGTACCAGCCTTGTCCGGCCAGCAGGTCGCGCACCTCGACGAGGCGCATGGCGTCGTCGGTATCGGGGACACGCAGGTGCCGGATCGTCTCCCACACAGCGTGGGGGGCGTTCAGCGTCGCGAGGCACAGGGCGGCGAGCACCCACAGCAGCGTGCGGGTATCGATCCGCCCGTGCGTTCGGGAGAGCGGTAGCGCCGGAGCCGGCATGGTTGGATCACCCGGGGCGGGCGGTCGATGCCCTCGACGCCATGCTCGCGCAGGTCGGATTAACGTGCGGTCAAGGCACCGGCGGCGCATCCGAACGCGTCCGTTCGCGCCGGATGGCGAAGATCGCGGATCCGGTCACGGCACCAGCGATTCTTTAACCACAACGCCCCATTCTGCCGTCCGGTCGGCGCCCTGTCCGGCGCGCGCCGCACCAATCGCCGGAGCATGGGATGAGCCACCACACCGAGACGCTGGTGATCGGCGCGGGGCCCGCGGGTCTGACCGCCGCCTACCTGCTGTCGAAGAAGGGGCGCTCCGTCACCGTCCTGGAAAGGGATCCGGCACAGGTCGGCGGCATCTCGCGCACCGTCTCGCATAACGGCTACCTGTTCGATATCGGCGGCCACCGGTTCTTCTCGAAATCCCAGGCCGTAGTCGATCTCTGGGACGAGATCCTGCCCAACGACTTCATCGAACGCCCGCGCCTGTCGCGGATCTACTATCGCGGCCGGTACTACGCCTACCCGCTCAAGGCCTTCGAGGCGCTGCGCAACCTCGGCATCTTCACCAGCGCAGCCTGCGTCGCATCCTACCTCTATGCCCGCCTGCGGCCGGTCGAGGAGCCGAAGACCTTCCACGCCTGGGTCCGCAACCAGTTCGGCGAGCGCCTGTTCTCGATCTTCTTCAAGACCTACACCGAGAAGGTGTGGGGCATGTCGTGCGACGCGATCTCGGCCGATTGGGCGGCCCAGCGCATCAAGGGGCTCGACCTGGGCGCGGCGATCCGAGACGGAGTCAAGCGGTCGCTGGGCCTGCGCAAGCGGTCCCCGGCGGGTGGTCCGGTGATCAAGACGCTGATCGAGTCGTTCCGCTATCCCAGGCGCGGTCCCGGCATGATGTGGGAGGCAGCCGCCGCCAAGGTCCAGGCCCAGGGCGGGCAATTGAAGCTCGACCGCAGCGTCGATTCCCTCAGCTACGATGCCGGGACCGGTATCTGGACGGTGGCCGCCCGCCGCGCGGATGGCAGCCGTGAGACCTTCACGGCCCGCAACGTCGTCTCCTCGGCGCCGGTGCGCGAACTGGTCGATGCGATCCGGCCGCGGCCGCTCAGCACCTTCAACGCCCGGGCGCTGAAGTACCGCGACTTCCTGACCGTGGCGCTCATCGCCAAATCGGACAAGAACTTTCCGGACAACTGGATCTACATCCACGACCCCTCCGTGAAGGTCGGCCGCGTGCAGAACTTCCGCTCGTGGTCGCCCGAGATGCTGCCGGACGCGGACCACACCTGCCTGGGCCTCGAATATTTCTGCTTCGAGGGCGACGGCCTCTGGAACGCCGACGACGCCGAGCTGATCGACCTCGCCAAGCGCGAGATCGGGCAGATCGGGCTGATCGACCCGGCCGACGTGGTCGATGCCTGCGTGGTCCGCCAGCCCAAGGCCTATCCGGTCTACGATGAGGAATATGCCGGCCACGTCGTCACCGTGCGGCGGGAGCTGGAGCGGGATTTCCCGAGCCTGCACCTCGTCGGTCGCAACGGCATGCACAAGTACAACAACCAGGACCACGCGATGATGACCGCGATGCTGACCGTGGAGAACATCCTCTGCGGCCGGCGCCGGCACGATGTCTGGCGGGTCAACGAGGATGCCGAGTACACCGAGGCGGGCGTGTCGGGCGCCGACACCGCCCTGGGCAGCGAGCGCCTCGTGCCGCGCAAGGTCGCCTGAGGCGCGACAGCGCCCCGGCCGCGTCACCGGCGCCGCTTGCCGGTCTCTCCCGCGCCTCTATCGTTCCCTCCCGGTGACGCCCTGGTCCAAGGGCCGCCGGGAGGATTATTTCGATGCGATCTCTGCTTGTCGCCGCGCTCATCGCGGGCGTGGCCATGCCGGCGGCGGTGTTCCCCGCCCTGGCGCAGGGTGCGGCCCCTGCCGAGACCAAGGCCAAGACCGACGACCTCGAGAAGCTCGAGGGCTTCCACAGCACGGACACCCAGGCCGCCGCGGAGATCCCGCAGACCGGCCGCCGCGCCGACGCGATCCGCAAGAACCTGTCGAAGATCAAGCTGCCGGACGGCTTCAAGATCGACCTGTACGCCGTGGTGCCGGACGCCCGCGCCATCGCGGTCGGCCCCAACGCCGGGGTGCTGTTCGTCGGCACGCGCAAGAGCAAGATCTACACGGTCACCGACCGCGACAAGGACCGGGTCGCCGACGAGGTGCGCCCCTTCGCTCCGGGCATCACGTTCAAGATCCCGAACGGCGTCTGCTTCTCGAAGGACGGCGTGCTCACCGTGGTCGAGCAGAACCGCGTCCTGGCCTTCCCGGCCGCCGAGTTCTTCTACGAGAACCCCGACGTCGCCGCCGGCGTGCTGGTCAAGCAGGGCGCGCTGATCCCGGCCTCCGAGGAGAGCTTCAACCACACCGCCCGGGTCTGCCGGGTCGGGCCGGACGGCAAGACCTACATCGCGTTGGGCCAGCCCTACAACGTGCCGCCTGCCGAGAAGATGGACCTCTACAAGAAGACCGGCATCGGCGGCATCATCCGCATCGACGCCGACGGCAAGAATCGCGAAGTCTACGCGACCGGCATCCGCAACTCCGTCGGGATGGACTTCAACACCGACAAGTCGCTGTGGTTCACCGACAATCAGGTCGACGGCATGGGCGACGACAAGCCGCCGGGCGAGCTGAACCGCGCCACCAAGGCGGGTGAGAATTTCGGCTTCCCGTGGTTCGGCGGCGGCTCTGTCCGGACGGTCGAGTACAAGGACCAGACCCCGCCGGCCGACGCAGTCGCCCCGCAGGCCGAGCTGCCGCCGCACGCGGCCGATCTCGGCATGACCTTCTACAACGGCAAGCAGTTCCCGGCCGCCTACAAGGGCGGGATCTTCATCGCCGAGCACGGCTCGTGGAACCGCACCGAGCCGGTGGGCGCCCGGGTGATGTTCGCCAAGCTCGGGGCCGACGGAAAGATCGAGTCGGTCAAGCCGTTCGCGGAGGGCTGGCTCACGGGCGACGGCGAGTATCTCGGCCGCCCGGTGGACGTGGCGGTGATGCTCGACGGCTCGCTGCTGGTCTCCGACGATTCCGCCGGGGCGATCTACCGGATCTCCTACGAGAAGTAGGGGGTTCTTCCCTCCCCCTTGCGGGGAGGGACCGGGGGTGGGGGTGGTTCGGGATGAGGCGCTGCGGTGCCTCCTGCACCACCCCCACCTCCAACTCCTCCCCGCAAGGGGGAGGAGAGTACCGTTGCGCAATCCGAGCCCGCCCGATGATCCGCCCGCTGCTCCTCCTCGCCGCCACCCTCGTCCCGCTCACGGCCCAGGCCGGCGACGCGGTCGCGGGCAAGAAGCGCGCGACCGCCTGCCAGACCTGCCACGGCATGGACGGGCTCTCGAAGCTGCCGGAGGCGCCGAACCTCGCCGGCCAGGTCGAGCCCTACCTCGTGAAGGCTCTCACCGAGTACCGCGACGGCAAGAGGCAGAACGAGATCATGAACGTGGTCGCGAAGGAGCTGTCGGACGCCGATATCGCGAATCTGGCGGCTTACTATGCAGGCATCCAGATCGACGTGCTGCCGCCGAACTGACAACAGCAAGACTCTCCCTCCTCCGGCCAGGGGAGGGGGCAGTGCGGAGTGGATCAATCGTCCATCTTCAAGGCGGCGATGAACGCTTCCTGCGGGATCTCGACGCGCCCGAACTGGCGCATCTTCTTCTTGCCTTCCTTCTGCTTGTCCAAGAGCTTGCGCTTGCGCGAGATGTCGCCGCCGTAGCACTTGGCGGTGACGTCCTTGGACAGCGCCTTGATCGTCTCGCGGGCGATGATCTTGCCGCCGATCGCCGCCTGGACGGGGATCTGGAACAGGTGGCGGGGGATCAGGTCCTTCAGCTTCTCGCACATGGCCCGGCCGCGCGACTCGGCGCGGGTGCGGTGGACCAGCATCGACAGCGCGTCGACCGGCTCGGCATTGACCAGGATCGACATCTTCACGAGATCGCCCTCGCGGTAATCAGACACGTGATAGTCGAAGGAGGCGTAGCCCTTCGAGATCGACTTCAACCGGTCGTAGAAGTCGAACACCACCTCGTTCAGCGGCAGATCGTAGACCACCATGGCGCGCTTGCCGACGTAGTTGAGGTCGATCTGGACGCCACGCCGATCCTGGCAGAGCTTCAGCACGCCGCCGAGATACTCGTCGGGCGTCAGGATCGTGGCGCGGATCCAGGGCTCCTCGATCGACTCGATCTTCATGATGTCCGGCATGTCGGCCGGGTTGTGCAATTCCTTGACCTCGCCGTCGCGCATCTTGAGGCGGTAGACCACCGACGGTGCCGTCGAGATCAGGTCGAGGTTGAACTCGCGCTCCAGCCGCTCCTGAATGATCTCCAGGTGCAACAGCCCGAGGAAGCCGCAGCGGAAGCCGAAGCCGAGCGCGGCCGAGCTCTCCATCTCGTACGAGAACGAGGCGTCATTAAGCCGGAGCCGGCCCATGGCCGAGCGCAGGTTCTCGAACTCGGCCGCGTCCACCGGGAACAGGCCGCAGAACACCACCGCCTGGACCTCCTTGAAGCCCGGCAGCATCTCGGTGGTCTGGCGCTTGTCCTCGGTGATCGTGTCGCCGACGCGGGTGTCGGCCACCTCCTTGATCGAGCCGGTGAAGAAGCCGACTTCGCCCGGGCCTAGCGCGTCGATATCGGCCATCTTCGGCCGGAACACACCGATCCGGTCGACGCCGTAGACGGCGTCGGCACCCATCATCCGGATGGTCATGCCCTTCTTGAGGGTGCCGTCGATGATCCGCACCAGCACCACGACGCCGAGATAAGCGTCGTACCAGCTGTCCACGAGGAGCGCCTTCAGGGGCGCGTCGCGATTGCCCTTCGGCGCCGGCAGGCGGGTGACGATCGCCTCCAGCACCGCCTCGATGTTGAGCCCGGTCTTGGCCGAGATCGGCACGGCTTCGGAGGCGTCAAGGCCGATCACCTCCTCGATCTGCTCCTTCACCCGGTCCGGCTCGGCGGCCGGCAGATCCACCTTGTTGAGGACGGGCACGATCTCGTGGTTGGCGTCGAGCGCCTGGTAGACGTTGGCGAGCGTCTGCGCCTCGACGCCCTGCGAGGCGTCGACCACCAGCAGCGAGCCCTCACAGGCGGCGAGCGAGCGGGAAACCTCGTAGGCGAAGTCGACGTGGCCGGGCGTGTCCATCAGGTTCAGGACGTAGTCCTTGCCGTCCTGCGCCTTGTATTCCAGGCGCACGGTCTGCGCCTTGATGGTGATGCCACGCTCCTTCTCGATATCCATCGAGTCGAGCATCTGCTCGCTCATGTCGCGGAGCGCGACCGTGCCGGTGGCCTGGATCAGCCGGTCGGCCAAGGTCGATTTGCCGTGGTCGATATGCGCGACGATCGAGAAGTTGCGGATGGATTCGATCGGGGCTGTCATCGGCATTCCGTTCGGGCGCGCGCCGGCGCGCACCGTCTGACGTCGGGGCGTGTTCGGATGGATCGGCTCCCGCGCGAGATAGCAGCGCTGCGGGAAGGCGCCAAGCGCGGCCTAAGCGCCCGAGGCCAGCCGCAGATGGATCGAAGGTCCTGCGCCGCCATTCCGGGTCCGGCTGCGCGTCCCCGGGAGGACGCCAGACAGGGGATCGGTCACTCTGACAGGCAAAACGACGGGGGCCGGATCATGCCGGCCCCCGGTTCAGGGACAAGTCTGTCGCTGGGATCCGTCCGGTCCGCTCAGCGGCCGCGGTCGCGGATCAGGCGCTCGATCTCGGCTTCGCCGTGGGAGCGCGCCTTGGCCTCGGTCGGATGCTTCCGGTCAGAGCGCTGATGCAGCTTGCCGTGCTTGCGGATGCTCCACTGAAAAAGCGAGCCGCTCTCGCCGACCGGTTCCACATCGAGGCTGAAGGGGTAGGTATCTGTCTGGGTGTCGCTCATGCGCCCGATATGGGGCACCCAGCGACCTTTCGCCATGCCTGATCGTGAAGTCCTTGCGCCTTCATGTGCGCGCACCGGTCGCGCGCGCTTGCGCGGCCATGGCAACGAGACTTTTGCGCAGCGCACCCATGTCGGTGACGCGTTCCGGATGGACGACCCGGATCGTGCGCTCGCCCGCAATCAGATCCAGACCCTCCGGGTCCAGGCTGGTGAGCCGCCAGGGCAGATCGGCCTCGCCGCCGGCGCCGACGGCATAGAGCGCCAAGGCGTCGGCGTGATCGGCGTTCATGTGCTCCACAGCGCCGCGCTCGCCGGCCACGATCGCCTGCGCGTCCGCGAGATCGAGGAGCAGCTGGTCGCGGGTCAGCGTCGCGGCCTTGGCGAAGCCGCCGTTGAGATGGCCGGCACCCGGTTCGAGGGCGAAGAAGCCGAAATCCGGGAAATCCGCATAGAGCTTGGCCTTCGGGTGGCGGGCCAGGAAGCGTTCCCGGATTCGCGGCTCGGCACTCTGCACGGCGCGGCCGACCACCGTCAGCCGGGGATGGGCGAGCGGGTCACCCTTGCCCCCTTGCGAAAACAGCAGCGAGCAGCGCGGATCGGCCAGCAGGTTGCGGGTATGGGCCGACAGCCGGGACAGCAGCATCAGCGGGGTGCCGTCCGCGTCGGTCGCCATGGTCACGAGGGAGGCGAAGGGGGTGCCGTCCGGATCGAGGGTCGCGAGCGCGCCGGAGCGGATGGTGCGCAGCAGGGTGCGCGCCAGCCCGATGGCGTCGAACGGCGCCGCCTCCGCCGGCAGTGGCCGGGCCGGGCCGCCCGGACCCGGTCCGGTCTCGATGGTCGCGCCCTGAGTCTCGCCCCCTGTCCCGCCCCCCGTCTCGCTCATGCGCGAATCCTTTTCGGTTCGAAGTGCCGCCGCATTCCGCCGCCACGTTAGCGGCGCGGCGCAGCGCGCGCGAGGCGTCCAAGCCGCGTCAGATGGGCCGACGCGCCCAGAGTGTTACGGCCAAGCTATGACGGCCGCTCGCTTTTTCCGATCGGTCGTACTAAAGCACCTGTCCCTTTGCGCGTGCCGGGCTGCGCCGAAACCGCCCGGTTCGCGTTTTTGTCTGCCCCTCGGGGGCCGGGATGTGGCGCGGCCTGTGCGAAGAGCCGGGACCGCGCCTGAGCCCGTTTAGTCAGGGACCGCGCATGCCGACTATCGCCCTCGTCGACGACGACCGGAACATCCTCACCTCTGTGTCGATCGCGCTGGAGACCGAAGGCTACCGCATCCAGACCTACACGGATGGCGCCTCGGCCCTGGACGGTCTGCGCCATTCGCCGCCCGATCTGGCGATCTTCGACATCAAGATGCCGCGCATGGACGGGATGGAGCTTCTCCGACGCCTGCGGCAGAAATCCGACCTTCCCGTGATCTTTCTGACCTCGAAGGACGAGGAGATCGACGAGCTGTTCGGTCTCAAGATGGGCGCGGACGACTTCATCCATAAGCCGTTCTCTCAGCGCCTGCTGGTGGAGCGGGTGAAGGCGGTGCTCCGGCGCTTCGCCAAGGAGGCCCCCGGCAGCACGCCCCGCGGCGAGGCCGAGGTGGCCGCCCGCTCCCTGGAGCGCGGCGCGCTGATGATGGATCCCGAGCGCCACACCTGCACGTGGAAGGGCGAGCCGGTAACCCTGACGGTCACGGAGTTCCTGATCCTTCAGGCGCTCGCCCAGCGTCCCGGCGTCGTGAAGAGTCGGAATGCCCTGATGGACGCCGCCTACGACGACCAAGTCTACGTCGATGACCGGACGATCGACAGCCACATCAAGCGGCTGCGGAAGAAGTTCAAGGTCACCGACCAGAGCTTCGACATGATCGAGACGCTCTACGGCGTCGGTTACCGGTTCAAGGAGGCGTGATCTTCGGGATCCGCCGCGTGAGCATCCGCACCGAAGCACAGACCGAGGATGCCCGACCAAGCACCTCGCTCGCCCAGTTTCTATCCCGACCGCTCGGCTGGCCCCGCACCCTCTGGGAGGCGGTGGGCCAGCGCGCCTCGTCGAGTCTGACGCGCCGCATCGTCGTCCTCAACCTCGTCGGGCTGATCGCGCTGCTCGTCGGGTTCCTCTATCTGAACCAATTTCGCCAGGGGCTGATTCAGGCCCGGATCCAGAGTCTCGCCATCCAGGGCGAGATCATCGCGGGGGCGATCGCCGCCTCGGCCTCGGTGGATACCGACACGATCCGCATCGACCCTGACAAGCTGCTCCAGCAGCAGGCCGGCGAGGCAGCGGAAGAGGAATCGCAGCCGCTCGCCTTCTCGCTCAACCCCGAGAAAGTGGCGCCGCTCCTGTCGCGTCTCGTGACGCCGACAGGCAACCGCGCCCGGGTCTACGACCAGGAGGGCGGCCTCCTGTTCGACACCCGTACCCTGTTCAAACGCGGCGATGCGAGCCGGCCCGATCCGCTGGAGCCGAAGGCCCACAAGCCCGGCATGCTCGAATCCGCCTTCGAGGCGATCCAGGCCAAGCTCGGCGCATTGTTCCGCAGCCGCACCGAGACGAGCGAGGAGACGGGGCCGGTGAACGGCCATTCGCTGCGGGAGGTCCAGGCGGCACTCGGCGGCAACCGCGGCAGCCTCGTACGCCGGAACAAGCTCGGCGAGACCACCGTCTCGGTGGCGGTGCCGATCCACCGGGCCGGCTCGGTCCGCGGCGCCCTGCTGATCTCGACCCAGGGCGACGCGATCGACCGCGTCATCGCCTCGGAGCGGTTCGGCCTGCTGCAGGTGTTCCTGGTGGCTTCGGCCGTGATGGTGGTGCTGTCGTTCCTGCTCGCCGGCGCCATCGCAGGCCCTGTGCGCCGCCTCGCGGAAGCCGCCGAGAAGGTCCGCATGGGCATCAAGACCCGCGAGGAGATTCCGGACTTCACCGAGCGCACCGACGAGATCGGCCACCTGTCGGGGGCGCTCCGCGACATGACCCAGGCGCTCTACCGGCGGATCG
Source organism: Methylobacterium sp. UNC378MF (assembly GCF_900103195.1). Classification (GTDB taxonomy): domain Bacteria; phylum Pseudomonadota; class Alphaproteobacteria; order Rhizobiales; family Beijerinckiaceae; genus Methylobacterium. The sequence continues at coordinate 173,506 of NZ_FMWU01000007.1, forward strand.
ACGCCATCGAGAGCTTCGCGGCGGATGTCAGCCACGAGCTGAAGAACCCGCTGACCTCGCTGCGCAGCGCCGTGGAGACGCTGCCGCTCGCCAAGACCGACGAATCCCGCGGCCGGCTGATGGCGATCATCCAGCACGACGTGAAGCGCCTCGACCGGCTGATCAGCGACATCGCCGACGCCTCGCGCCTCGACGCGGAACTCGCGCGCGCGGAGGCCCGGCGCGTCGATCTCCGGCGGCTGCTCACCACCGTCGTGTCGGTGGCCAACGAGCGGCGACGCCCGAAGGATTGCCTGATCCAGCTCGACGTCGAGGCCGCCGGCGCGGATCCGGATTCGCCGTTCACGATCATCGGCCACGACAGCCGGCTCGGGCAGGTCGTGAACAACCTGCTCGACAATGCGAGGTCGTTCTCCCCAACCGAGGCGAAGGTCCGCGTCGTCCTGCGCCGGGTCCGCGGCGAGGTGGAGATGATCTGCGAGGACGAGGGCCCGGGCATCCCCGAACACGCCCTGGAGCGGATTTTCGAGCGCTTCTACACCGATCGGCCCGAGCAGGGCTTCGGGCAGAATTCGGGACTTGGCCTGTCGATCTCCCGCCAGATCGTCCAGGCCCATCGCGGCACCATTCGCGCCGAGAATCGGCCCGGCGCGCCCGATGAGGATGGGGAGCCGACGGTGCGCGGAGCCCGCTTCATCGTCCGCCTGCCGGCGGCCCCACGGCAGCTCCACGCCTGATGGTCACCGTTCACGGCGCCTGTATCGCGCTGTACGGGGCCGGAATCCTGATTCGCGGTCCCTCGGGCGCGGGCAAATCCAGCCTCGCGCTCCTGCTCGCCGCCGCGCCGGACGGGGCTTTCGTCGCCGATGACCGGGTCGTCTGCGCGCCGCGCGACGGGCGAATCACAGCCTGCCCACATCCGACACTCGCCGGACGCGTGGAGATCCGCGGCCAGGGGATCCTGTCTGCGGCCGATCTCGGCCTCACGGTGGATGCGGAGGCGGTGCTGCATCTCGCCGTCGATCTTGTGGAGACGGCGCTGCGCCTGCCCGAACCGCCCGACGATGCGGACATCTCCGGGATCGCCATCCCGCGCCTCGTGCTCGACCGCGGGGTGCGGGCGGCCGGCCTCGCGCCGCTCCTCATCCGTGCGGCGCTGCGAAAGCACCTGCCGTGACTTCGCAGCCGCACAGGCGCTCCGATTCGCCCGAGACTGGTATACCCCCATGGCGCGCACGCAGCGCCCGTGGCATGATCTCTGGAATGTCCAGGCAAAAAGGTCGCGTTCGCCTTGTGGGAGGCTGTGCGATGCACAACATGGCGGCACACACAGGACGTTGGAACACGTGTCGATGATTGGCATGGTGCTCGTCACCCACGGACTCCTGGCGACCGAGTTCAAGGCCGCTCTGGAGCACGTGGTCGGCCCGCAGGATCAGATCGAAACGATCACGATCGGGCCGGAGGACGATATGGAGCTGCGACGCCGGGACATCATGTCCGCAGTCTGTCGCGTAAATACCGGAGACGGAGTGGTCGTACTGACCGACATGTTCGGTGGCACGCCGTCGAACCTCGCGCTCTCCTGCATGAACGGCGGTTCGGTGGAGGTCGTGGCGGGGATCAACCTGCCGATGCTGATCAAATTGGCCAGCGTCCGCGACGAGGAGAAGCTCGGCGACGCCGTGCTTCACGCCCAGGAAGCCGGCCGCAAATACATCAACGTCGCGTCGCGCGTCCTGGCAGGTAAGTAGCTTTCCGTCATCAGGCTTCCAGAGCGGCCGCCGCGGGTGCCATCCGCCGCGCGCTCACGGTGATGCCGACGGACGCCGCGATCACCAGCGCGATCGCGAGCCATTGCACGGCACTGATTCGCTCCCCCAGCAGGACGAGGCCCGCGCAGGCCGCCACGGCCGGCTCCAGGCTCATCAGGACGCCGAAGCTCTTCCGGTCGAGACGGCGCAGGGCGACCATTTCCAGCGAATAGGGCAGGGCGCTCGACATCAGCGCCACCGCGAAGCCTGCCGCCAGGATCCCGGGCGTGAGCAGGGCCGATCCGGCCTCCGCCAGGCCGAACGGGGCCACGACGATGGCCGCCGTGAACATGCCGAGGGAGACGGCCTGGCCGCCATCGACGCGTCCGGCCCTCTGCCCGAACAGGATGTAGAGCGCCCAGCACAAAGCCGCGCCGAGATCGAGCAGGATGCCGACGGGATCGAGCCCGTCCCGGCTGGCGATGGGCAACAGCAATGCGAGCCCGGCGACCGCCACGCCGATCCACAGGAAATCCGAGCGGCGGCGCGACGCGATCAGCGCGACGGCCAGCGGCCCGACGAACTCGATCGCCACCGCCGGTCCGAGGGGCAGGCGTGCCAGGGCGAGATAGAACAGGAGGTTCATCAGCCCGAGGGCCGTCCCGTAGAGGGCGATCCAGCCGGCCTCGCGCGCCGGGAGGCTGCGTCGCCACGGCCGCCAGACGGCGATCAGGATCAGCGCCGAGAAGCCGACCCGCAGGGCCGATGTCCCGGCGGCGCCGACCGCCGGGAACAGGCTCTTGGCGAAGGTCGCCCCGCACTGGAGGGAGAGCATGCCGGTGACCAGCGCGGCGACCGAGAGCACCGTGTCGCCGAGACCGAACCTGTTGCGTAACACGCGACGACATTCCTCAGGACCGGGTCCGGCGCGGGCATAGCAGATGCCGCAATCGCCGCGTGCCATGCCGGGCCTCATGGCTCACGCCATCCTCACGCGTGGCTCGTCGTCCTGGGCTCGCCCGCGGCGCCCATGCCGAATGGCGCGGCGGACGGCCTGGAACGGGGCGCCCAGTGCCTGGCCCTACAGGATGAAACGGCTCAGATCCGCGTTCGACGCCAGATCCTGCACCCGGTCCCGCACATAGGCGGCGTCGATCGGCACCGTCTCGCCGGACCGGTCGGTGGCGGTGAAGGAGATCTCGTCGATCACCCGCTCCAGGACCGTCTGGAGCCGGCGCGCGCCGATATTCTCCACCGAGGCATTCACCTCCACGGCGACCCGGGCAAGCGCGTCGACCGCGTCCTCCGTGAAGCTGAGGGTCACACCCTCCGTCTCCATCAGAGCCACGGTCTGCTTGATCAGGCTGGCCTCCGTGGCAGTCAGGATCTGCTTGAAGTCGTCCACCGTGAGCGGCTGCAGCTCCACGCGAATCGGCAGGCGGCCCTGCAACTCGGGCAGGAGGTCGGCCGGCTTCGAGACGTGGAAGGCGCCGGAGGCGATGAACAGCACGTGGTCGGTCTTCACCGGCCCGTGCTTGGTGGCGACGGTCGTGCCCTCGATCAGCGGCAGCAGGTCGCGCTGCACGCCCTCGCGCGAGACGTCGCCGGACGAGCGGCCCTCGCGGGCACAGATCTTGTCGATCTCGTCGAGGAAGACGATGCCGTTGTTCTCGACCTCGCGGATCGCCTCGCGGACCAACGCCTCGTCGTCCACGAGCTTGTCCGACTCCTCGGCCATCAGCGGCGCGTAGGCGTCCCGCACCAGGATCCGCCGCGGCTTGCCGCGCTGGCCGCCGAGCGCCTTGCCGAGCATGTCGCCGATATTGATTGCGCCCATGGAGGCGCCCGGTACGCCGGGAATCTCGAACATCGGCATGCCCGCAGGCCCGCTGGAGGTCAGCTCCAGCTCCACTTCCTTGTCGTCGAGTTCGCTGTTGCGGAGCTTGCGCCGGAAGCTGTCGCGGGTGGCCTGGCTCGCCGTCGGGCCGACCAGCGCGTCGAGGAGCCGGTTCTCCGCCGCGGCCTCGGCCTTGGCCTTCACGCCTTCGCGCTTGACCTGCCGGGTCAGGCCGATCGCGACCTCGACGAGGTCGCGGACGATCTGCTCGACATCGCGGCCGACATAGCCGACCTCGGTGAACTTGGTGGCCTCGACCTTGAGGAACGGCGCATTGGCGAGCCGGGCGAGCCGGCGGGCGATCTCCGTCTTGCCGCAGCCGGTCGGCCCGATCATCAGGATGTTCTTGGGCGCGACCTCCTCCCGCAGCGGACCGGTCAGCTGCTGGCGTCGCCACCGGTTGCGCAGCGCGATCGCCACGGCGCGCTTGGCGTCGTGCTGCCCGACGATGAAGCGATCGAGTTCGGACACGATCTCGCGGGGAGAGAACGTCGTCACCGCTTAGCCATCCCTGTTCCCGGCCCGAAATCGGCCCCGCGCCGGGAATGGGGTCGCGCGCGGCCCCGCGCAAGGGGCTGCGCATCGGCCGATAGCCGCCTCAGTGTGTCGCCGGGACCGTCGCGGCATCGCCCTTGTCGTGCTGGCCGAACCGCTCCACCAGGGTCGCACTGGCCTCGTTCAGGCCGATCACCTCGACGTTGCGGCCGCGAGCGCGAGCCTTGAGGACCACACGGTCGAGGGCCGCAATGGCCGAGATGTCCCAGAAATGCGCCGCGTGGACGTCGATCACGAGGCGCTCGACCGGCTCCAGCACGTCGATCGCCTCGGAGAAGGTGCCGGCGGAGGCGAAGAAGACCTGCCCGGTGATGGTGTAGGTCCGGGTGCGGCCGTCGGCCGACAGGGCGGAGGTGATCCGGTTGAGCCGGGCGACCTTCCCGGCGAAGAAGACGCCGGAGAGCAGCACGCCCACCAGCACGCCGATGGCGAGGTCCTTCGTTGCGACCACGACCAGGACGGTCGCCAGCATCACCGCCGAGGAGGGCAGCGGGTTGGTGCGCAGCCGGATCAGGGACCGCCAGGAGAAGGTGTTGATCGAGACCATGATCATCACGGCCGTCAGCGCCGCCACCGGGACGACCGCCAGCAGATCCTGCAGCGCCACGAGGAGCACCAGCAGGAAGGCTCCCGCCACCAGCGTCGAGAGACGGCCGCGGGCGCCCGAAGAGACATTGATCACCGACTGGCCGATCATCGCGCAGCCGCCCATGCCGCCGAACACAGCGGAGGCCATGTTGGCGACGCCCTGGCCCATGCATTCGCGGTTCTTGTCGCTGCCGGTGTCGGTCAGGTCGTCGACGATCTGTGCGGTGAGCAGGCTCTCCAGCAGGCCGACCGCGGCGAGCGTCGCCGCGTAGGGCAGGAGGATCCGCAGGGTCTCGAGGGTGAGGGGCACCTCCGGCAGGGCGAAGCTCGGCAGCGCGGACGGCAGGGCACCGAGATGGGCGACCGTGCGCACGTCGAGGTGGAACATCGCAGTGATCGCCGTCAGCACCGCGATGGCGACCAGCGGCGCGGGCACCGCGCGGGTGATCCGCGGGAAGCCATAGATGATCGCCAGACCGAGGGCGATCAGCCCGTAGGTCGCCGGCGTGACGCCGGAGAGTTCGGGCCACTGCGCCAGGAAGATGAGGATCGCCAGCGCATTGACGAAGCCGGTCATCACCGATTGCGAGACGAAGCGCATCAGCCGGCCGAGCCGCAGGAGGCCGGCCAGGATCTGGATCAGGCCCATCAGGATCGTGGCGGCAAAGAGATATTGGACGCCGTGCTCGCGCACGAGGTCGACCATCACCACCGCGGTGGCGGCCGTGGCGGCCGAGATCATCGCCGGGCGCCCGCCCGCGAAGGCGATGGTGCAGGCGATGACCACGGAGGCATAGAGGCCGACCTTCGGGTCGACACCGGCGATGACCGAGAAGCCGATGGCTTCGGGGATCAGCGCGAGGGCGACGACGATCCCCGACAGGGTGTCGCCGCGCAGGTTGGAGGTCCACGACCGGAGGAATCCGGCGTTCCCGGTGAACTTGTCTGACATCGATGAATCCGCACGAGCGGCTTGCCCGCGTCGGCGGCGGGTCGGGCGCGTCTCGAATGCGTGGTCCGGCGGATCGGCGGCCGGAAGAGCCACCCGGGCTTTCACCGGGTCCTTGCGAATGCCCCGACCGTAGGGGCGCACGCGCTGCAATGCAACAACGTCCGGGATGCGGCCTGCAACGCGGGCCCCCGTCGCTCCGGGCTCGCCTCCGCCGCCCCGGAATTGCGGGATTGCCGGTCGGGTACGCCGCGCAGGACTGTCGCTACGGTTGCGGAGCCCTGCGGTCGCGGTGCAGTCAGGCCGCGCGCACCTGGGAGACGAAGCCCGCCACCTCGCCGCCGAGCCCGTTCGAGCGGCGGGCGATGTCGGCGGCGGCATTCAGGACTTCCGCGGCGCTGGCGCCGGTCTCGCGGGCCGCATCCAGGACCAGCGCCATGGTCTCGGTGACCGCGCGGGTGCCGCTGGCGGCCTCGGAAACGCTGCGGGCGATCTCCTGCGTCGCCAATTGCTGCTCCTCGACGGCCGCCGCCACCCCGAGGGCGATCCCGTGGACCTGCTCGATCGTGCCGCCGATCTCCTCGATCGCGACGACGGCTTCGTGCGTCGCGGCCCGCATGGCGGCGATCTGCCCGGCGATCTCCTCGGTCGCCTTGGCGGTCTGCGTCGCCAGATCCTTCACCTCGGTGGCCACGACCGCGAAGCCGCGTCCGGCCTCCCCCGCGCGGGCCGCCTCGATCGTGGCGTTCAGCGCCAGCAGATTGGTCTGGCCGGCGATGGTGGAGATCAGCGAGACGACCTGACCGATGCCGTCGGCGCTCCGGGCGAGGGCCTGGACGCTCGTCCGGGTCCGCCGTGCCGCCTCGACGGCGCTCTCGGCGGCCGTCGAACTCTGCGTGACCTGGACGCCGATCTCGCTCGCGGTCGCCGCGAGTTCCTCGGTGGCGGCCGCGACGGCCTCGACATTGTGGGCGGTGGTCTCGGCGGCGCGGGTCACGGCCTGGGACTGCGTGCCGGCGTGATCGGCATTGCCCGCCATGGTGGCGGCGGCACGCTCCAGCCCGGCGGCCGCTCCGGCGAGATGATCGACCAAGCCGCCGATGCTGCCCTGGAAGCGGTCGGCGAGACCGGCCATCTCGGAGCGCTTGCGCGTCGCGGCGTCGACCTGCAGCCGATCGTGCTCGCGGCGCAGGATCTCGGATTCCCGCATCGTGTCGCTGAAGACCTGCATGCTCGTCCAGATCGCACCGATCTCGTCACGCCTCGGCTTGACCGCCGGGAGGGTGGTGTCGCCGCGCGAGAGACGCTGGATCGCATCTGAGACCGCCCCCAGCGGCTGGGCGATCTGCCGCTGTCCGACGAACAGGCCGATGGCGCAGCAGATCAGCGTTCCGGCAACTGCCAGACCAAGCAGAAGCAGCGTGCGCGCGTGGAACAGGGCCTCGGTGTCGGCCTTGATCGCGGTCATCTCCGCCCGCCCCTGCTTCACCAGGGTATCGATGCTGGCCTGGAAGGCCTTGCGGTTCGCGCGGTTGGCGTCGTTGAACCCGAGTTCGGCGGCCGCCTTGGGGCCGGCCGTGTCGCCGGCCTCCGCGAGGGCGCTGCGGAGGGTGCGGAATGCGTCGGCGTGGCGCACCATGGTCTCGAAGAGCGGCCGCTCGGCCTCGGTCACCCGCGGCGCCCAGTCTGCCTTGAGCGCATCCATTTCGGCCAGACCCTTGCGGATGCCGGCCGTGTACTTGGCGGCCTCCGTCCGGTCGGCCGAGGCGTAGACGCCGCGCGAGTCCATCGTCACCTCGGCGGCGAGGCGGTTGAAGTTGGCCGCGTCGAGGGCCCGGATCGAGGCGCTCTCGACGCTCGTGAGGGAGCGCTCGAAGCTCTGCAGCGTCGCGACGCTCACCCCGGCCACGACGAGCGTCGTCAGGCTGCAGGCGCCGACGAAGCTCAGGAGTTTTCCGCCGATTTTCATGCTGATCCAACCGTCGTGGCTCGGTTGGCGCTAAAATGCCGGTTATTCGTCAAGGCGCCGTAAACTATCGCCGTCCGGAATTATTTGTGTTCGCCGCTGAACGGTAATCCGGCCGCGGCTCGGCGCGGCACGGAGCGTGCCACGCCGAGCCTGCTCACGCCGCCCGCACGGTGTCGAGGAATCGGCTGACTTCGGCGGCCAGATGCTCGGATTGCCGCGACAGTTCCGAGGCCGCGTCGAGGACCTGGCCGGCGGCGACGCCGGTCTCCTCAGCGGCGCTGGCGACGCCGGAGATGTTGCTCGTCACCTCGCCGGCGCCGATGGCCGCCTGCGCGACGTTGCGGACGATCTCCTGGGTGGCCGCGCCCTGCTGCTCGACCGCTGCCGCGATCGAGGTGGCGACGCCACTGATCTCCCGGATCCGCTCGGTGATGCCGCTGATCGACGTGACCGCCTGGCCGGTCGAGGCCTGGATCTGCGCGATCTGGCCCGAAATCTCATGGGTCGCCTTCGCGGTCTGCTCGGCCAGCGCCTTCACCTCCGAGGCGACGACGGCGAAGCCCTTCCCGGCCGCTCCGGCGCGCGCCGCCTCGATGGTGGCGTTGAGAGCCAGCAGGTTCGTCTGACCGGCGATGTTCGAGATCAGGCCGACGACGTCACCGATCCGCGAGACGGAATTGCTCAGCTCCTGGACGAGGGCGCCGGTCTGATCGGCGTCGGCCACGGCCCTCTGCGCCAGATGCGCCGAACCGTCCACCTGCCGGCCGATCTCCTGAACGGAGGAGCCCAGTTCCTCAGCTGCCGCTGCGACGGTGTTCACATTGGAGGCGGCCTCCTCAGCGGCAGCCGCCACGGTGCTGGACTGGCCCGATGTCTGTGAGGCGGTCGCCGACATCGTCCGGGCGGTCGCCTGCAACTCGGTGGCCGAGGACGACACCATCCCGACGATCCCGCCCACGGCACGATTGAAGCTGTCAGCCAGCTCGATCATGGTCCGGCGCCGCTCGGCCGCAGCGGCGGAATCGGCGATCCGCTTCACCTCGGCCTCTTCGGCGGCCTTCTTGGCGACCATGGCCTTGATCCCGTCCACCGCGCGCCCGACGGCACCGATCTCGTCGCCGCGCGCGGCCTCCTTGATCTCGGCTTCGATCTCGCCCCGGGCCATGCGCTGGAGCACCGCGACGAGGCGGGCGAGGGGGCGGGTCAGCATCGCGAAGACGAGGAAGGCCAGCAGGCCCGCGATGACGACGCTGGCGATGCTGCCGAGAAGGCTGGCGAGGTAGGCGGCGCCGAAGGAGCGCGCCTGCTCGTCGCTCCGGGCGGCGAGGAGGTCCCGCTCGGCCTTCTCGGCGTCGCCGATCTTCGCGCGCAGGGCGTCCATGGACGCCTTGCCGGCGCCGCTCGCCTCGATTTGCCGGGCCTTGTCGAGGTTCCCCGCCTCGACGAGGGCGATCTCCTTCGCGGCGATGTCGTTCGCCCACGTCTCGGCCGAGCTGCGCACCCCCTCCAGGCGCGCCTGCTGCGCGGCATTGTCGGCGGTGAGCGACTTGGCGCTCTCCAGCGACGCCTTGAAGGCCTTCTGGCCGTTGTGGAGCGGCTCAAGGAATTTCGCGTCGCCAGCGATCAGGTAACCCCGCAGGCCGGTCTCCTGATTGACCATCGACTGCGTCAGGCCGTCGAGGGCGGAGATGACCTGATAGGAGTGCTCGGTCAGGTGATTGACGCGTTCGATCGAAGATAAATGATTGTATCCGATAGCACTGATCCCGACCGTGACCGCCGCCAAGCTGCCGAATGCGGCAGTCAGCTTCGTTACGATCCGCACGTCATTGATCGAGCGCATAGTCAGTCCCCAGGGGGTCATTCAGGAATTTGAATACGGTTCCCTGCCGCGTGTGATAAATTATACGATGTAAATTTTGTATTACTTCACGCTGTGTCGCTCTGAATAGATGGGCGCAACGGTGGTTGAAAAAGTGTCATTCCCAATCAAGAGCCGGTGATCGCATCGCGCTCTGCTGTTGTCGGGTTGTGCAACCTGAGATGAGAGACGCTATGTGGAGATACGGATCAGGGCGACGTTTCCAGCGCGGATTCAGGACGGTGATCTATCCATCGACGAACGACGCAGGATCGTAGTCAGGCGCAGCGCAATGCGCGCGGAAGCTGTCGCTTCCCGCCTTCAGCCGGACGCTCCCCGCGCATTTGCCGAGCGCGTCCGAGCAACAGCTCTGGGCGAGATGCGCCGCCAGGAAAGCGTCTCCGACGATGGTCGGGCAGGATCGACCGATCGCGCGCTGCGTCCCGGCTCCAAGTCGAATCCGCGACGGTGACCCTAGAGCCGGCGAGACCCGGCCCTGCGAAGCCGGGCCTCAGGTGTCCAGCGCCTCGATGACCAGATTGCCGTTGGTGTAGACGCAAATCTCCGCGGCGATCCCCATGGCCCGCCGGACGATCGCCTCGGCGTCGAGGTCGCCGTCCTCCAGCGCCCGGGCGGCCGCCAGGGCGTAGTTGCCGCCCGAGCCGATGGCCATGACGCCGCTCTCGGGCTCCAGAACGTCGCCCGAACCCGACAGGAGCAGGCTGACCTCGCGGTCGGCGACCAGCATCATCGCCTCGAGGCGGCGGAGGTAGCGGTCCGTCCGCCAGTCCTTGGTGAGTTCGACGCAGGCCCGGGTCAGCTGATTGGGATATTGTTCGAGCTTGGCTTCGAGACGCTCGAACAGCGTGAAGGCATCCGCCGTCGCGCCGGCGAACCCGCCGATGACCGCACCCTTGGCGAGGCGCCGGACCTTGCGGGCATTCCCCTTGACGATGGTCTGGCCCAGGCTGACCTGGCCGTCGCCGCCGATGACCACCCGGCCGCCCTTGCGCACCATCAGGATCGTGGTCGCATGCATCTGGGGGATCGCGCCCCGGTCTTCGTACCTGAATGCGTCCTGGCTCAAGGTTCGGCTCCGCTCTCGACCGCGCCGAGATGGGGAGCTTCGCCGGCCGAGTCCAGCCGGCAGCTCTACTCCGCGACCGCCTCGGGGCTGCGCACCGGACCGGCATCCTGGAGGATTGACCGCGCGGCGGCCTCGGCGAGGAGGGCATAACCGCGATCGGCCATGTGCAGCCCGTCCGAGGCAAAGAGCTGCTTGGTGGTCAGCTTCCCCTCGCGCACCCAGCCATGCATGAGGTCGGCCCGCCGAATCACCGGGACATCGAGCTCCTCGCCGATGCCGCGCACCGCGTCGCGGAAGCGGGAAGCGCCCGGCGTCGATTCGAGCTTCGGGCACCACTGCGGCTCCATCAGCACCACGTCGATCCCGGCTTCCCGGATCCGACGGATCGCCGAGACGGTCGCCTCGCGGAAATGCTCGATCGAGACCCCGCGCAGCGGATCGTTGCTGCCGGTCTGCCAGATCACGAGCTGCGGCTCGGCCGCGATGACATCGCGGTCGAGGCGGGCCAGCATGTCGTCGACGTGCTCACCGCCGATTCCGCGGTTGATGACCGCCACGTCCATCCCGTGCAGCTGCTTGCGGAGGTTGATCTGCAGGCGCGCGGGGTAGGCGTTGGCCGGGCTCGAGGCGCCGATGCCCTCCGTGGAGGACGAACCGAAGGCCACGATCTTGAGCGGCGCCCCGATGGCGATCTGGCGGGCGACATGCGGCAGGTCCGGGCTCTCGTTCAGGTCGAAGCCCAGCATGTCCAACGAGTCGGGAAGAAGGTCCGCGTAGGCGAGAACCGCCGTCGGCAGGAGCAGCAGGCCGGCCAGCAAGCCGAGGCGACGCAGCATCCTGCGGGCAGGCCGGGCGGGAAAGACAGTGTTCGGCGATTGTGACACGGGACCGTCGGCTCCGGCTCTCGTGAGCGGTAGATACAATCTGACACAGGCCGCTGAAAAGAGCGGTTCCGTGCTGAGTTTAAAATCGCAATGAATTCGTAACACAAAATTAGGCGGTTGTTGGGAAGCGGCCGCTTGCCTGCGGTTTATCAGCCACAGCGCCCCGAGGTGTCGGCGCCCGCCGGGGCCCGTTTCCGCTTTTCGGGACCCACGCTGCCCGATCCGGCACGAACAATGCGACCGGGACCGTGCGCATCTCCGGACCGGCGGCGGGGAGCGTGATCGGGGCTTCGGCGCGCCCCGGTCGGCTGCGGGCCTCCATGAACCGTCCCAGGGTCGACCGCTTGCGTATCGCGATCCTCACGCATTCGACCGACCCGCGCGGCGGCGTGGCCCACGCCCTCGCTCTCGGAGAGGCCCTGTGCGGACTCGGCCATGAGGCGGTGGTGCATGCGCCCGACCCGACCGGCCGCGGCTTCTTCCGCGCGGCGCGCTGTCCGGTCATCTCGGTCGCGGCCAAGCCCGTCGCCGGACCGTCCGCCGTGGTGGTCGGCAGCCGGATCGGCGATTACCTCGCGCATTTCTCGACCCCCGCCGCCTGCGACTTCGACATCTTCCATGCGCATTGCCGCATCAGCGGCAACGCGCTCGCCACCCTGACGCGGCGACGCCTCATCCCGGGCTTCGTCCGCACCGTCCATCACATCGAGACCTTCGCCGACCCGCAGCTGGCGCACTGGGAGGAGCGGGCGTTTCTCGATGCCGGGCGCCTGCTCTGCGTCAGCCGCACCTGGGCGGCGACGCTGGCGGCCGAGTACGGCGCCCGGGCCGACGTGGTCGGCACCGGCGTGGACGCCTCCTCCTACACGCCCGATCCCCGACCCGAGGACGAGGCGCTGCGCGACCGCCTGGGTCTCGGCGGCGGACCGGTCTTCCTCAGCGTCGGCGGCTTCGAGGCGCGCAAGAACACGCTGGCGATCATCGAGGCCTTCGCCGCCCTCCGCCGGGCCTGCCCCGACGCGCAGCTCGTCGTGGCCGGCGGCGCGTCGCTCTTCGATCATGCGGGCTACGAGGCAAGGTGCTGCGCCGCCCTCGAACGCGAGGGGCTCGAAGTCGGCCCGGGCCGACCGGTGATCCGCACGGGCGCGGTGGCGCAGTCGGACATGCCGAGCCTCTACCGGCTCGCCGATACCCTGGTCTTTCCCTCGCTGATGGAGGGCTACGGCCTGTGCGTGTTGGAGGCGATGGCCTGCGGCACGCCGGTGATCGTCTCGAGGCGCCCGCCCTTCACCGAGTACCTCGCTCCCGGGGAAGCCCTGTCGGTGGATCCGGAGAACACGGAGGCCATCGCGGCATCCATGCAGGCGAGCCTCGATCCGCGCCAGCGGGCACGGCTGCGCAACGCCGGCCGGGAGGTCGCGCGGGCCCATGTCTGGGAAGCCTGTGCGGCGCGCCACCTGCCGACCTACGCGGACCTCGCGCCCGGGGGCCCGCCGGCGATGCCGGCAGCCACCGGCGCGGCAGCCTGGAATACCCTGCGGATCCCCCGCGATGCCTGAGATGCGCTTCCACATCCGCTGGCCGGACGGCACCAGGGAGGCCTGCTACGCCCCCTCCCTGGTGATCAAGGATCACCTCGCCGTCGGCCAGGATTACCCGCTCGACGAGTTCGTCGCCCTGAGCCGCCTCGCCCTGGGCATCGCCAGCGAGCGTGTCCGCGCCCGCTACGGATTTCCTTGCGGTCGCGCCCTGGCGCAGCTCGCCCGGATCGAGGAAGCCGCGCGCAGACAGGAGCCGGGGACCGTCCATGTCGAGGCCTTCGAGCTGTGAGGCCCGGCTTCGGAGCGTGCGGCGAGGCGACGCAGGGCAGAGCCGCGCCCGGTCGGGTTGTTCGGATCACCCACGGTTCGAGCGAAGGCGCAGGCGATGATGACCCGGATTGCGGTGACCCTGATCCTGACCGCGTCGCCGGCTGCGGCGCAGACGCGTCCGTCCAGCACGGACATGACCTGTCAGCAGACGATCCGCCTCGTTCAGGCGCGCGGCGCTCTGGTCCTCGGCACCGGCGGCATGACCTATGACCGGTTCGTCCGCGACCGCTCCTTCTGCGAGCCCACCGAACTCGCCAAGCGCGCCTTCCGGCCGACCCGCGACAACCCGAACTGCCTGATCGGGTACACGTGCTACGAGCCGGGGGCCGGCGACTGGTTCGGCGCGGATGACTAGACCGAGCCTCGACCCGGATGACCGGCTGACCCCGCGCTCATCCCGGGGCCGGGCAGCGGAGCCCGGGATCCCCGGACGCTCCAGCCTGCCCCTCCGGGTCCGGGACCGCCGCCGGGGCCCCGAGCCTGTTCGGAACGGTCGGAGCGATCACGACAACCGCGTCAGCCTTGGTCCGGGGCAGCGCGCCCGGCTTCGAGGGATACGATCATCCGGCGATCCCCGGCCCGGCGGGTGAACCCCGTCGCGTCGAGGTGCTCCAGCAGCGGGATCGAGAACTTGCGCGAGATTCCCAAGGTCGCTCCTGCCTCCCGGGCCAGAAACCCGGCCTCCGGGGTCTTCGCCTCCGGGAAGGCTTCGACGAGGCGTGTCTTGGCGCCGGCCACCGCTTCCCGATGGAACAGAACGGCCCGGCGCTGAACCCGGTCGACGGCGCGGATCACCGTCCCGGACCCAACCAGATAGGTGAGCGCCTCGCGGCGCCGCACGTCGCGGCCGACGGCGTCGGCTTCGTCGGGCGGGTTGAGGCCGGCCCGGCGGAAGATCTGCTCCAGCCTCCGGGCGGCCTCGCTCTCGTTGCGCGCCGGGTCGAATTCCGCCCGCCGCCACAGCGCACCCGCCTGAGCGACGGAGCCGGCGGCCGCAAGGTCGCGCAGCACCGCGCCGGTCACCGCCTCGGGTAGGGCCAGGGTGCGCGCGAGGCGCTCGAGGGCGATCCCGTGATCCATCGGGCTGTCGCGGTGATGATGGGACAGCGCCGCCAGCGTGCCGGCGCGCAAGGCCTCGAAGGCTGCCGCTCCCACGTATCGGTCGCCGATCCCACGGGCGCCCCCATCGGACAATATCTGCCGGACCCGATCCGGCGATACGCCGGAAATCCGGGCGAGGTCGATCAGTGGCGCTCCGGCCGCGCCGAGCTGTCCGAGGCGGACCGTAATCGCCTGCGCGGCACTCCCCGCCGCGAGGGCGGCGAGATCGGCCATGACCCGCGGGTCGTGGCGCCGCAGACGGCGACTCGCCGGGTCGAGGATCCGCCCACCCGCCAAAGTGACGGAGGGCGAATCAAGCCGCAGTACGAATGGCTCCCGCGCCGGCACCGCCACGGGTTCCGCGAGATGCACCTGCGCCTGGGTGCTGGCGCCCGGCTCGAGGACGTCGCGGTCGAGCAGCCGCAGCCGCGCCTCGGCCTCGGTGGTTCCGAACAGCAGGCGACAGCGCATGCCGCCGGCCAGAGCCTCCGGCACGTTCGTGGCCGCGGTGATCGCGACATCGAGCCATGAACTCGGAGCGAGCAGGCCCGGCAGTGACAGCGCCTGCCCGCGGGCGATCTCGTCGAGGTCGATCCCGCGCAGCGCGACCGCAGTGCGGCGTCCCGGCTCGGCGCGCTCCACCGGACGGCCATGGATCTGGAGGCCGCGCACCACCGCCGTGCGACCGCCGGGAGCGATCTCCACGGTGTTCCCGACCGCGAGCGGCCCGCGCCGCAGCGTCCCGGTAACGACGGTGCCGAAGCCCGGTCGGGAGAAGACCCGGTCGACCGGCAGGTAGGGGAAACCGTCGTCACGGCCGGGTTCCGTCTCCGCCAGCAGCGCCGACAGGGCCGCCGACAGCTCCCCTAGGCCGGCGCCCGTCACCGCCGATGTGGCGATGACCGGACCGGCCTCAATCCCGGCGCGGAGAGCGGCGGCGGCGATCTCGGCCGCGCGGGCCGCCAGGGTCTCGGGTGTCGCGAGATCCGCCTTGGTCAGCGCCAGGACGCCGCGGCGCACGCCGATCAGCCGGGCGATCTCGAGATGCTCCACGGTCTGCGGCTTGATCCCCTCATGCGCGTCCACCGCCAGCAGGACGGACCGCATACCGGTGGCGCCCGAGATCATGGCGCGGACGAACCGCTCGTGACCCGGCAGGTCGACGAGGTCGATCTCGCCCGGATCGGCGTTCAGCAGCGCGAAACCCGGCACGATGGACACGCCGCGGGTGCGCTCTTCCTTGAGCCGGTCGGTCTCGACGCCTGTGAGGGCCCGCACGAGGGCCGTCTTGCCGTGATCGACGTGCCCGATCACGCCGACGAGGAGTGTCTTCAAAGCAGTCACCGACCGGACCATCTCCGCGATACCGCCGTCCACCCGGGGCGCACCGCTCGCTCGGAAGGGAGATCCGCCGCGCCGGCGCGTTGCGGCGCCGTGGGTCGCCGGACGGTCGGGGTCGGCGCTTGCGAGGCAGATGGATTGTGGACAATCTGTCTTGCCATGTCGTGCCGTTTTGGGAAAGCGCGATTTTAGCGCAGCGCAGCAAGCATCCGCAGAACCGGCGAGCCACCCTCTCCGCTTGACGCCGGTAGCGCTGCCGCCTTTGCTGGAGCGCGTGCGTCGGACGGTCACGCCCCGATGCCGGTTTCGCCCGCCGCGATGCAACCGGAGGGCATCCCTGCCTCGTTAGCGAGGCGGGTGACGAAGAGGAGCGAATGAGCGACACCGATAGCAACGCCGCGGCCGAGCCCCGCGAGATCGAGCTGAAGCTCGACTGCGCCGGGCCGGACCTGACGGCGCTCGCGTCCCATCCCCGGCTCAAGGACGCCGCGGCCGCCGAGCCCGAACTCCTGGTTTCGACCTATTACGACACGCCGGACCGCGCGCTCCGCGAGGCCGGCCTGACCCTGCGCGTCCGCGCCAAGGGCGGACGGCATATCCAGACCGTGAAGGCCGGAAGCGGCGGCGTCGGCCTGTTCGATCGGTCCGAGTGGGAAACCGAGATCGCCGGGGAGACGCCGGACCCCGCGGCCTGGGCCGACACCGCGGCCGAGCCGGTCCTGCGCGAGGCCGACGCCGCGCTGGAGCGTCTCTTCGCCACCGTGGTGATGCGCCGGGAGATCCCGGTTGAGCAGGGCGCATCGCGCGTGCTCGTCACCCTCGACGAGGGCCGGGTCGAGACCGCGAAGGGCGACGCGCCGCTGTGCGAGATCGAGCTGGAACTTCAGGCCGGCGAGCCCGGGGACCTGTTCGCGCTGGCGCAATCGCTCGCTGAGACTGTGCCGCTGCGCCTCGGCGTGAAGGCCAAGAGCGCCGTCGGTTACGCGCTGCTCGACGGCACCGGGCCGGCGGTGGTGAAGGCCGAGCCGGTGGAACTGCCCGAGGGAGCGAGCGCCGGCGAGGTCTTCCGCCAGGTGGCGCGCGCCTGCCTGCGCCATATGCGTCTCAACGAAACCGCCTTTCTGGAAGGGGGGCGCCCGCCCGAGGCCCTGCACCAGATCCGCGTTTCCCTGCGCCGCCTGCGCTCGGCGCTGTCGCTGTTCGCGCCCATGCTGGGGAGCGATCCACGGGCGGCGGGCTTCAACGACGAGATCAAGCGGGTCACCGAGCCGTTCGGTCACGCCCGCAACCTTGACGTATTCCTGAGCGACACGCTGCCGGATCTCGCCAAGCAGCGTCCCGACGAGCCGGGACTCGACGAGTTGCGCAAGCGGGCCGAGGCGGAGCGCGCCGTCGCCTACGACGCCGTGATGGGGACCCTGGAAAGCCCCCAGTGGCGGGCGCTCATCATCGACTTCGCAGGCTGGGTCGAGGCCGGGTCCTGGGCCGACGGGCCTGACGCTGCCGTCGACGGGCGGCACTTCGCGGCCCAGGTGCTCGACACGGCGCGGTCGCGGCTGAAGAAGCGCGGGCGCGGCCTCCGGCACCTCGACCCGCATACCCGCCATCGGGCGCGGATCGCCGCCAAGAAGCTGCGCTACGGCGCGGAATTCTTCGCCGGCCTCTACCGGAAGAAGAAGGCGCTCCGCCGGCAGGCGAAGTTCGGCGACGCGCTCTCGGACCTGCAGGACCATCTCGGCGCCCTCAACGATCTGGAGACGGCCCGGGCCATGACCGAGAGCCTGTCCGGGCCGCCGATGCCGGGTCCGGACGATCCCGGGGCACAGAAACTGCTGGATGCGGCCGCGGAGGCCCGGTCCGAACTTCTCGACGTGAAGCCCTTCTGGCGCTGACGCTCTTCATGCCGCCGCGCGGCCCGGATTCGGGGCGGCGCGGCGGAATTCGCCGGACAATCGGCCCGGGGCGCGGGCAGGGAGCGCGAATGGCTCACGCCTACAGGTTCGGCATCGAGGAGGAGTTCTTTCTCGCTGATGCCCGCTCGCGCGGCACGCCGCGCGCTGGACTCCGGGCCTTCCACGCTGCCGTGCGTGCCCGTCTCGACGCGGCCGAACGCGAGCAGCTCCAGTGCCAGGTTGAGGTGGCCTCGCCGCCGACCGCCGATCTCGCTGAGGCCCAGGCGCATCTCGCGGAACTCCGCAGCGCCCTCGCCGAGATCGGCGCCGAGCGGACCATCCTGATCTTCGCGGCCGGCACGCATCCGACCGCCCGGTGGCACGACCAGCGGCCCACCGACAAGGCGCGCTACCATGGCATCATGGCCGACCTGCGGATGCTCGGCCGGCGCAACCTCGTCTGCGGCCTTCACGTGCATGTGGAGGTTCCGGACCCGGAGGCGCGGATCGGGCTGATCAACCGGCTGCTGCCGTATCTCCCGGTGCTCCTCGCGCTCTCGGCCGGATCGCCGTTCTGGCAGGGGCAGCCGACGGGTCTCGCCGGCTACCGGATGCGCGCCTATGCGGAGTTGCCGCGCACCGGCGTGCCTGAGCTGTTTGCCGATCCCGCCGACTACGCACGCTACGTCGACGTGATGACCCGGACCGGCGCCATCGCGGATGCCAGCTATCTCTGGTGGCACCTGCGCGCGTCGCTGAAATACCCAACCCTTGAGCTGCGGGTCGCCGACAGCTGCACGCGCCTCGACGACGCGCTCTGCATCGCCTCCCTGTTCCGCTGCCTCGTCCGCCGGGTGGTCCGGGACCGGCGCCTCAATGCCGGCCTCACCGCCGCGTCCCGCGGCTTCGTGATGGAGAACCTCTGGCGAGCCGGCCGCGACGGCGTCCGCGCGACGCTCATCGACGAGGTGCAGATCCGGGCCGTGCCGGTCTCCGAGCTGGTCGAGACCCTTCTCGCCGACATCGCCGAGGATGCGGACGCGCTGGGCTGCCGCCCGGCCTGCGAACAGGCAACCCGGATCGTCTCGGAGGGAACGAGTGCCGACCGGCAGATGGCGGTGTTCGCAGCGGCGTGCCGCTCGGGCGCCCGGGCGCGCGCGGCGCTGTCGGCCGTCGTGGACCATCTCGCGGCCGAGACCGCCGCCGGCTCGAAGTGCGGGCCTGGGGGGCACCCGAACATCGCTCCGGCGGCGTGACGGCAAGCGCGGATCCGGCTGAGGGGGGATCGCCGAGGCCGCGTTCCGTCGGCCGCGCTTGAGAACGCGGTCGGCCCAATGAGTCGCATGCCCATGTTGCCAAAGGATGTCTGGTCGTCGCAGTCGCGTGCGATTATGGCCGGTCACGTGCGGGTGGGTTCCCTCCGCGCCGCGCTCTGCTATCCCTCCCGTTCAAGCAGCCCCCGACCGTCGGCCGATCCTCCGGAATGAGCCTCCTGCGCGACCTCTTCGGCCATGTCGGCCGTACCGTGACGGCCTATGCCGGCGACAAGGCGCTGATGCTCGCGGCGGTCTCGGCCGCCGCCAACGTCATCGTGGCCGACGGCGAGGTCGCCGGGCCGGAATTCGATGCGGCGCTGCACGGCCTGAA
Organism: Methylobacterium sp. UNC378MF; assembly: GCF_900103195.1. Classification (GTDB taxonomy): domain Bacteria; phylum Pseudomonadota; class Alphaproteobacteria; order Rhizobiales; family Beijerinckiaceae; genus Methylobacterium. The sequence goes on from NZ_FMWU01000007.1 coordinate 192,902, forward strand.
GGCCGACCCGGTCCTGATGAAGGGTTACGACGCGCTGATGCTGGAGACCGCGCTCTACGAGGGTATCGCCCGGGCGCGCACCCGGCTCGGCCGGGCCGAGAACCTGCGCCACGTCACGGCCATCGCCGAGCGGCCGCCGAACCAGCGCGAGAACGTCTTCCTGATCGCCGCGGACGTCGCCGATCAGGACGGGATCAGCAATATCGAGGCGAGCGCCCTCGGCGAGATCGCCGTGGCCCTCCGGGTCGACGCGATCGGGCTGCTCCGCGCGAATCCGGTCCGGCGCCCGCCGGCCTGACCATTCCGGCTGGCATTGCGGTTGCTCGCCGTGGGAGCGCTTCCGGATCGGCCGCGCCCGCCTATAAAGACCCCGTCGCACGGCGACCCGCCGTGAAAGGAACCGGCATGGCCGAGATGACCCTGAGCAAGACCCACAACCTGCGCGCCAACGGCGCGCGACTCTGGGCGACGATCCTGGAGACCGCGGAATTCGGCGGCACGCCCGCCGGCGGCATCAATCGCCTGACGCTCTCGGCCGAAGACGGCCAGGTCCGCGACTGGTTCCGGAAGGCGTGCGAGGCGGCCGGGCTGACGGTCTCGGTCGACGCCCTGGGCACGCAATACGCCCTGCGGCCGGGCCGGGACATGAACCGCAAGCCGATCGCCTTCGGTTCGCACCTCGACACGCAGCCCACCGGCGGCAAGTTCGACGGTGTCCTCGGCGTCCTGGCCGGCCTGGAGGTGATGCGCAGCCTGAACGATGCCGGGATCGAGACCGAGGCGCCGCTCCTCGTGGTCAACTGGACCAACGAGGAGGGCTCGCGCTTCGCCCCCGCCATGATGGCCTCGGCGGCCTATGCCGGCGACTTCACCACCGAAGAGATCCTGGCCAAGCGCGACGCCGCCGGCACCACGGTGGCGGAGGCGCTCGACGCGATCGGCTATCGCGGGGTCGAGGCCGTCGGCACGCGGGAGATCGGCGCCTTCGTCGAGCTGCACATCGAGCAGGGTCCGATCCTGGAGGCCGAGGGCAAGACCATCGGCGTGGTCGAGGGCGGCCAGGGCATCATGTGGTTCGACGGCGTGATCACCGGCTTCGAGAGCCATGCCGGGACCACGCCGATGCCGCGCCGCCGCGACGCGCTGCTCGCGCTCTCGGAATTCGCCCTGGCGGCCGAGAGGATCGCGCTGAGCCACGCGCCCTCCGCGGTGGCGACGATCGGCGAGGCCGCGATCCTCGCGCCCTCGCGCAACGTCGTGCCGGGCCGGGTCGCCTTCACGGTGGACGTGCGCGATCCGCGCGCCGCGACACTCGACGCCATGGAGGCGGCGCTCAGCGAGGCGGCGGCCGAGATCGCCGCGCGGCGTCACCTGGACATCGCGCTGACCCGGATCTGGCGGAAGGAGCCGGTGCCGTTCGATCCGGCCATCGTGGCGGCGATCGACGCGTCCGCCGAGAGCCTGGGGCATGCGCGCCGCCGGATCATCTCGGGCGCCGGCCACGATGCCTGCAACCTCGCCGCGAAGGTGCCGGCTGCGATGATCTTCGTGCCGTGCAAGGACGGGATCAGCCACAACGAGGCGGAATCCGCCACGCAGGCCGACTGCGCGGCCGGCGCCGACGTGCTGCTGCAGACGGTGCTCCGCCTCGCCAACGCCCCGCGCGCCTAGGGCCGCCGTCCAGGACAGCACCGCGTCGTCCCGGGGCCGCGCAGCGGCGCCGGGATCCCGGCCGGCGGAGCGGAGCCGGGCACCGAGCGGTTCCGGATTCCGGACTCGCCTGCGGTGCCCCTGACGGACGGCGGCGTGGACCGGCAAGCCTGTGCGGAGGTGTACCGCGGCGGAAAATCCCGTAAGGACCGCTCCATGAGCGCGCGATCCTACCGCGACGCCAAGGGCCGGCCGCTCGTCGCGGTCACCGGCATCGGCGTCGTTTCCTCCCTCGGTCAGGGACAGGCCGACACCTGGACGGCCATGACCGAGGGCCGGTCGGGCATCCATTCCATCGGGCGGTTCCCCACCGACGGTCTGCGCACGCGCATCGCCGGAACCGTGGATTTCCTCGACACCGAGCCCCTCGTCGCGCCGCTCCTGTCGGAGCGTTTCGCCGCGGTCGCCGCCGAGGAGGCGGTGGCGCAGGCCGGAATCGGCGCCAGGGGCGACTTTCCGGGCGCTCTGTTCATCGCGGTGCCGCCGGTCGAGATGGAGTGGCCGCAGCGTCAGGCCCTGGCGGCGGCCGCAGGCGGTGACGGACCGGTCGATTATGCCGGCCTCCTGCGGGCGGCGGCGACGCGCCGCTTCGATCCCTGGCACGACCTGTTCATCTTCGGCACGGTCGCCGACCGCATCGCCGACCGGTTCGGCACCAAGGGCTCGCCCATCTCCCTCTCGACAGCCTGCTCGTCGGGGGCCACGGCGATCCAGCTCGGCGTCGAGGCGATCCGGCGCGGCGAGACCGCGGCAGCGCTCTGTATTGGCACCGATGGGTCGGTGAACCCGGAATCCCTGATCCGCTTCTCACTCCTCTCGGCGCTCTCGACCCGCAACGACGAGCCGGAGGCGGCCTCGAAGCCGTTCTCCAAGGACCGGGACGGCTTCGTGATGGGCGAGGGCGCGGCCGCGCTGGTGCTGGAGGATGCCGAGGCCGCGGTCGCCCGGGGCGCGACGATCCTCGGCTACGTTCTCGGCTGCGGCGAGAAGGGCGACGGCTTCCATCGCACCCGCTCCAGTCCCGACGGCGCACCGATCATCGCGGCGATTCGCGCCAGCCTGGAGGATGCCGGCGTCGGCGCGGAGGCGATCGACACGGTCAACGCCCACGGCACCTCGACGCCGGAGAACGACAAGATGGAGGCCCTGGGCCTGGGAGCGGTGTTCGGCGAGCGCGCCGCCGCGCTGCCGGTGACCTCCAACAAGTCGATGATCGGCCACACCCTGACGGCGGCCGGCGCGATCGAGGCCGCAATCTCGCTGCTGACCATTCGCCACGGCCGGATCCCGCCGACCATCAACCACCGGGTGCCAGACCCGAGCATCGCCCTCGACATCGTCGAGGCCGCCCGCGACCTGCCGGTGCGGATCGTGCTGTCGAACTCGTTCGGCTTCGGCGGCCAGAATACCTGCCTGGTCTTCGGCGCGGAGCCCGCGTGAGCGCCGGGATGGAACCCCACCGGGTCCTGGTGACCGGCGGCGCGTCCGGGATCGGCGCGGCGATCGTCCGCGCCCTGGCGGAATCCGGACTGGCCGTCGACTTCACCTATCGCGCCTCCGCCGAGGCCGCGCAGGCGCTGCTCGCCGAACTGCGCGGCGCGCATCCGGACCGGGCCTTCGCGGCCCATGCCCTCGACCTCGCGGATCGGGCGGCGCTGGAATCCTTCTGCGAGACCGCGGAGGCGGCGGGCTATTACGGCCTCGTCCACAATGCCGGCCAGTCCTGCGACGCGCTCGCGGCGATGCTCGATCAGGAGCGGGCCGAGGCGGCCATGCAGGTCAATTTCTTCTCGCTGACCCGGCTCGCCAAATCCCTGGTGCGGGAGATGACCCGGGCGCGGTCCGGCCGCATCGTGGCGATCGGGTCCGTCGCCGCCCTGCGGGCGAATGCCGGAAATGCCGCCTACGCGGCGACCAAGGGCGCGCTCATCGCCTATTGCCGTACCCTGGCGATCGAGACAGCCAAGCGCGGCGTGACCGTCAACGTGATCGCCCCCGGCTTCGTCGACACCGCCATGATGGAGCGCTACGCCGCCTACCGGGACGGCATGGCGCGTCAGATCCCCGCCGGCCGGTTCGGGCGGCCCGAGGACGTGGCGGCGCTGGCCGCCTTCCTGATGGGCGCGGGCGGATCCTACATCACCGGTGCCGTGCTGCCCGTCGATGGCGGCCTGACCGCCATGATGGGTGTCCACCGGTCCTGACGGTGGTGCCGCCGAACCGGACGATTCTGCCGATGCGCGCCAGCCACGCCCTCACCGCCGCCCTCTGCTGCGCGGCTCTCCTGGCCCCGGGCCACGCACGGGCGGAGCCCGAGGCCTACCGGATCTCGGGCCTGCCGCCGGGCGAGCCGCTGAGCATCCGCGCCGAGCCGGACCCGTCCGCCGAGCAGATCGGCGAGATCCGCAGCCGCGCCCTGGTCTTCGGCTGCACCAACGACACGCCGAGCCGTACCACGTGGTGCCGGGTGAAGGCCGGACGGGTCCTGGGCTGGGCGCGGCGGCGATACCTGGCGCCCGAGCGATGAGAGAGACGATGCAAGCCCTCCAGCTGTTCGGCGACCGCGACCTGCGCCTGACCGAGATCGAGCCGCCGCCTGCACCGGGCGCCGACGAGGTTCGGATCCGGATCCGCGCCGTCGGCCTCAACTTCATCGACGTCTGGGGCTTCCGCGGCATGGCCTTCGCCAAGCGGAAGATGCCGCTGATCGTCGGCGCGGAAGCGGCCGGGATCGTCGAATCGGTCGGGGCGGGCGTCGCCGGCCTCGCGGTCGGCGACCGGGTCGTTCCCTACGGGGCCATGACCTGCGGCCGGTGCCGGGCCTGCCGCGAGGGCCGCGACAACCTCTGCGAGGACGTGTCCGGGGTGATGGGCTTCCATCTCGACGGCTTCGCGCGGGAATTGGTGACCGTGCCGGCCCGCCTGGTCGTGAGGGTGCCGGACAGCGTCAGCGACACCGACGCCGCCTGCGCCGGCATCGCCTTCGGCACGGTGCAGCACATGCTGTTCGACAATGCCCACCTGGAACCCGGTGAGAGCGTGCTGGTCCATGCCGGGGGCTCGGGGATCGGCACCGCGGCGATCCGTATGGCCAAGGCGATCGGCTGCACCGTCTACGCGACCGTCGGCGACGACGAGAAGGGGCGCAAGGCCGCCGAACTCGGCGCCGACCACGTGATCAACTATCGCACCGAGCGCTTCGAGGGTGAGGTCCGCCGGCTGACCAAGCGCAAGGGCGTCGACGTGGTATTCGAGCATGTCGGTGCCGATACCTGGAACGGCTCCCTGCTCTGCCTGAAGCGCGGCGGCCGACTCGTGACCTGCGGGTCGACCTCGGGCGTCTCGGCGACCATGAACCTGATGCAGCTGTTCCAGCAGCAGTATCGCATCACCGGCTCGTTCGGCTGCTCCCTGGCGAATATCGGTCAGGCGCTCGCCAAGATGGACGCCGGCATTCGACCGGTGGTGGATACGGTGTACCCGCTCGCGGATTTCGCGCAGGGTCTGGAGCGCCTCGAATCGCGCCGGGTCTTCGGCAAGATTCTCGTGAGCCTGTAGCGTCGACGACGGTGCGCCCGCTCGGGACCACAACGTCTCCGAGTGCGTCGGTCTTCATTTCGCGCTGCGAGAGACTTGGCGTAAACGTCGCCGTACGGGTCGCTGGGGGGCCGCCCGTACCGTAGTCCTGGAAGTGATTGTGCTGCGTCTCGCCCTCCTGCTGAAACGGTCTTACCCGCGCCTCGCGGGCTTCGCCATGATCCCGGTGATCCGGGCCCTGGTCCTGCTGGCGCGGGGCCTCGGACCGGTGCGCTCCACGGCGCTCGGCGCCGCATTGCTGCGCACGCTCGGGCCGCTGCTGCCGGCGCACCGCACCGCAATGGCGAACCTGCGCGCGGCCTTTCCCGACATGACGGATGCGGAGCGGAGGCGGATCGCCCTGGAGGCCTGGGAGAATCTCGGGCGGACGGGGGCCGAATACGCCCATCTCGACACCCTGTTCGATTACGATCCTGCCGGCGCCGGGCCGATGCGGACCGAGGTCTCGGGGATCGAGCACTTCTACGCCCTGCGCGACGACGGCCGGCCGGGTCTGATCTTCTCGGCGCATCTGGCGAACTGGGAATTGCCGGGGATCTGCGCGGCCCGGTTCGGCCTGGATGCGACCGCGGTGTTCCGCCCGCCGAACAATCCCGCAGCCGCGCGCCTCGTCCAGGAGGTCAGGCGGCGGACGATGGGCGGGCTCGCCGCATCGACGCCGGGCGCCGTCTTCGCCATGCGCGACGTGGTCGAGAATGGCGGCCATCTTGGCCAGCTGATCGACCAGCACTTCACCCGCGGCGTCGTGGTGACCTTCCTGGGCCGGCCGTGCCTCGCCAACCCGCTGCTCGCCAAGCTCGCCCGCCACTACGACTGCCCGGTGCACGGCGTGCGCGTCGTCCGCCTCCCGGAAGGCCGCTTCCGCCTCGACCTGACGCCGCCCCTCGACCTGCCCAGGGCCGCCGACGGGACCGTCGACGTCGCCGGCGCCATGCAGGCGATGACATCCGTCGTCGAGGGCTGGGTGCGGGAGAATCCCGGCCAGTGGCTTTGGATGCATCGCCGCTGGCGGCCCGACATGCTGCCCAAGCCGAAAGTGGCGCCGGCGCCACTTCAACCGATGGTAGAGGCCTCTCAAGCCAACGTGATTTCACCTTCGGCCTCCCAGACGGTCTGATGGATCGATGACGCCCCGGCACCGCGCCCCGACCCGCGACCGCCGCGCGCTCCGCGCTGCGCTGCTTGCCTGCGCGACGATGGCCGCGATACCGGCGCGGGCCGAGCCGGTTCGCGCCGTGGTGGAAATGTTCACCAGCCAGGGATGCGGGGCCTGCCGGTCCGCCGATCCGGTTCTGCGCGACCTCGCCCACAAGCCCGGGGTCATCGCGCTGACATTGCCGGTGACCTACTGGGACTATCTCGGCTGGAAGGACACGCTGGCGCTGCGGCCGCTGACCGAGCGCCAGCGCGCCTACGCGCGGGGGCGCGGTGCCCGACAGGTCTTCACGCCCCAGGTCGTGGTCGATGGCAACAGCTTCGCCGTCGGGTCCGACCGCCCGGCCCTCGACCGGCTGATCCGCGAAGCCTGCCAGCGCGGCGGGCTGCCGGTACCGGTGCGTGGGGAGACGAAGGGCGACCGGATCCTCGTGGAGGTCGGCGCTGCCCCGGAAGCCAAGACCGAAATCCGCGGCGATGTGTGGCTCGTGCCGGTGCTGCGCAGCCGCGCCATCGCCATTGCGGCCGGGGAGAATGGCGGCCGGACCGCGACCTACGTCAACGTTGTGCGGGGCATGCAGCGCCTCGGCCCGTGGACCGGCCAGCCGGCCCGGTTCGAGGTGCCCGACACCCAGGCCCGCGTCGCCGACGCGGATAGCTGGGTCGTCCTTCTGCAGGGCGCCGCCGACGGCAAGCCGGGCCGCATCCTCGGGGCCGCGAAAGGGCCGGGACTGTAGCGCGCAGCCTTCCCGCGACGCCGTTTCGGCGCGGTCGGGTCGATCGTGCCGGCCCGCCGCCCGTCGCGGCGGCCGAAGGCGACGCGGATCTGCACCAGCGGAGCGGAAACGTTCGGCGACGGGCCGGGCGTCTGCGCAGGGCGGCGGGCCGGCTCGAACCGGTCGGTCGGCAGGCTCGTTGCATGAGGGTGGCCGTCCGCCGTTCCGCGCGGGCGCCCGTCATCGAGGGTCGGCCATGCGGCGACGCCCGTTCCTGTCCGGGATGTTCGCCGCCCTGTCGCTGGCCGGCCGCCGTGCCCGGGCGGCCGATGCGAGCGTCGACCTTCTCCTCGTCCTGGCGGCGGACGTGTCGCTCAGCATCAGCGAGGCGCGCTTCGACCTCGAGCGCAGGGGCTATGCCGAGGCTTTCAGCGATCCGCGCGTGCTGCGCGCCATCGGCGATGGCCCGACCGGGCGCATCGGCGTCGCCCTGTTCGACTGGGCCGGCCCCGGCGAGCAGCAGGTCGCGGTCGACTGGATGGTGGTCGGCTCGGCGCGGGATGCGGCGGATTTCGCCGCGCGTCTGCTCGCCGTGCCGCGTCCGTTCTACGGCCGCACCGCGATCGGATCGGCGATCGGATTCGCCACCGACCTGCTGGCCCGCGCGCCGTTCCGCGCCGAAAGGCGGGTGATCGACATCTCGGGGGACGGCACCGGCAATGCCGGACGCCCCATCGCCGAGGCCCGCGACGCCGCCGTGGCGGCGGGCATCACGGTGAACGGCATCGTCATCCTCACCGAACCGGAGGGGATGCCGGCCTTCCTGAAGGAGCACACCAATCCGGCGGGCGGTCTGGCGGCGTACTACCGGAGCGTCGTGATCGGCGGGGAGGGCGCCTTCGTGATGACCGCCGAGAGCTTCGCCGCCTTCGGCCGCTCGCTGATCGCCAAACTGGTGCGTGAGATCTCCTGACCGTTACCCGGATTCCAGAGGGCCGACCATCGATGCGCCTTGCCGTTCTCCAGTTCACGCATGAGACCGTGACGTTCCTGCCGAACGACACGACCCGGGACGACTTCCTCTATCCCGGCTCGCCGGCCGCCGGGGCGACACTGCTCGCCACCGATCCCAAGGGCTACATGGGCGGCTTCGTGCAGGTGGCGCGGGAATATGACGGTGTCGAGCTGGTGGGCATCACCTCGCCGCTCTGGCCGCGGACCGGCACGGCCTCCGGCTGGATCACCGCGGACGCCTACGCACATTTCCTCGGGCTCATGGTCGCGGAGTTGCGGGCGCAGGGGCCCTTCGACGGCGTCTATCTCGCGCTTCACGGCGCGATGGCGGTGCGCGGCGTCTCCCGGCCGGAGGCCGACATCGCCCGCCAGGTCCGCGCGGCGGTGGGCGAGCGGGCGATCCTGGTCGGGACCTTCGACCTGCACGGCAACGAGGATGCGGCCTTCCTCGACCATGCCGACATGGCCTTCGCGGTGAAGTACTTCCCGCATTACGACGGTCACCTCCAGGGTCAGCGCGCCGCCCGGATGATGGTCCGCGCCGTGCGCGGCGACTTCCGACCGGCGCATCGCACCCTGAAGGTGCCGATCCTCTCGCCCACCGTCGTGCAATGGACCGGCGCCCCGCCCTGGTCCGACCTCGTGCAGCGGGCCCTCGTCTGGGAGGCGCGCGAGCCGGACGTGTTCGTCAACGTCTTCTTCGGCTTCCCGTGGGGTGACGCACCGGATGGCGGGATGACCGTCCAAGTCATCACCAACGACGACCCGGGCCTCGCCGACCGGGTCGCGCGGGACGTCGCGGATTTCGCGTGGCGGCATCGGCGCGCGCTGCTCGAGGCGACACGGATCCATCCGATAGCCGAGGGCGTGCGCCTCGCCCGGGAGGCGGTCGCCGAAGGTGCCGCGCCGGTCGTCCTCGCCGACCATAGCGACCGGTCCGGCCGGGCGACCTGGCTGCTGCGCGAGATCCTCCGGCAAGGTCTGGCGCGCGCGCTCATCGCCACCGTCGCGGCGCCGGAGATCCTGGCGGCGATGGACGGCGTCGCCACCGGCGACCCGTTCGACGCATCAGTCGGAGGCGGCGGCGACCCCTCGGCGGGTGATCCGGTGCGGATCACCGGAACCGTGCTGCGCGTCGTCGCGGCGCCGGAGCCCGGCGTTGCCGGGAGCGGCGGTGGCGGCGGGCGCTGGATCTGCGTCGCCTTCGGGAGCGGCAACGTGCTCGTCCTGAGCCCGCAGCTCGCGCAGATCGTCGAGCCCGACGAGTTGTGGCGCCTCGGCCTGGAGCCCGTCGATTTCGATGTCGTGGCGATCAAGTCGCGGGTCCATTTCCGGCGAGGCTTCGACGACAGCGGCTATGCCCGCACGATTCTGCTGGTTGAGCCCCCGGAGCCGTTCCTCGGCACGGTGCGGGTCGATCACCTCGCCTACGAGCAGATGCGGGTCGCCGATTTCTACCCCTACGGCGATCCGGCCGGCCCGGTCCCGTCCGGTCGGTGACCGGTCCCGCGGGGACGACAGGTGGCGGCCGCCGTCACCGCCGGGTGCTCGCCCTGCACGTCCGGGAACGCTAGGCTCGTCCCGCACGCGCTCGGTGAAGCGCGGCGAGGGAGAGACGGAATGCGGATCTCGGCCGACCGGCTGACCGACTATGTGCGGGATATCTTCGTGCGCGAGGGCTGTGCCGAGCCCGAGGCCGAGCGGATCGGCCGGTTCCTCGTGGGGGCGAACCTCACCGGCCACGACAGCCACGGCGTCGTCCGCGTCACCCGCTACGTCGAATGGCTGCGCGCCGGGGAGGTCGAGGCCGGGCGCACGCCCGAGATTGTCACGGACGCCCCGTGCTTCGCCCTCTTGGACGCCCATTACGGGTTCGGTCAGACAGCCGGCCCCTACGCCACCGATCTCGGAATCGCCAAGGCGCGGGAGAACGGGGTCGCGATCGTCGCCCTCCGGCATGCCGGGCATCTCGGCCGCATCGGCGAGTGGGCCGAGCGGGCGGCGGCGGCCGGCCTGGTCTCGGTCCATTTCGTCAACGTGGCGGGCAGCCTTCTCGTGGCGCCCTTCGGTTCGGTGGAGCGCCGGTTCTCCACAGCACCCTTCGCGGCCGGCTTTCCGGTCCCGGGAGGCGAGCCGATCATCCTCGACTTCGCCACCTCCCTGGTCGCCGAGGGCAAGGTGCTCGTCGCCTCCCGCGGCGGCAAGCCGCTGCCGGAGGGCGCTCTGATCGAGCCCGACGGCCGCCTGAGCGCCGATCCGGCGACCTTGTTCGGACCGCTGGAGGGCGTTGAGCGCGATAACCAGCGTGGTGGCGGGGCGATCCGGGCCTTCGGCGAGCACAAGGGGTCGGGCCTCGCGCTGATGTGCGAGCTGCTCGCCGGCGCGCTCACCGGCTCCGGCACCGCCGGGCCCGGGCAACGCCGGATCTGCAACGGCATGCTGTCGATCTACGTCACGCCCGCCGCCCTCGGCACCGAGGATGCGCTCGCGACCGAGACCCGGGCCTATCTCGACTTCTTCAAAAGCGCCAAGCCGATGCCCGGCGCCGAGGTCCTGCTGCCGGGCGAGCCGGAGCGGCGGATGCGCGCCGAACGCCTCGCCGAGGGCGTGCCCCTGCCCGAGCCCGTCTGGGAGACCCTGCTCGCCGCCGGCCGGCCGCACGGCCTAGACGGCAATGCCTACCGCGCCTGAGCCGGCCAAGTCCGGCCGGCTTTGACGTCGAAAGCCCGCGCCCCGGGCCTGCGCCCCGTGGCGGCGCGCTGATGGCGGGCAGCCCGAGCACATCCCAGGAGAGTTCGATGTCCAGCTACCCCGTGATCACCCTCCGGCCGGCCGACGGCGTGGCCGTGGCGCGCAGCGCCATCGCGCCGGGCACCCCGATCGCCGACGGCGTAACGGCCGCGGAGCGGATCCCGGCCGGCCACAAGGTCGCAATCCGCGATCACCGCAGCGGCGAGCCGGTGACCAAATACGGCCAGATCATCGGCTTCGCGAAAGACGACATCGCGGCCGGCCGGCACGTCCATGGCCACAATCTCGGGATGGGCGAGTTCGCCCGGGACTACGCGTTCGGGGTTGATGCCACACCGACGCGGCTCGTCGCGCCGCCGGCGACCTTCCAGGGCATCCGCCGCCCCGACGGGCGCGTGGCCACCCGAAACTATGTCGGCATCCTCACCTCGGTGAATTGCAGCGCCCACGTGGCCGACCTGATCGCCGACGCGTTCCGGCGCCACCCGATCCTCGGCCTCGACCCGCTCGCCGCCTACCCGAACGTCGACGGCGTGGTGGCGCTGACTCACAAGACCGGCTGCGGCATGGCAATGGGCGAGCCGCTGCGGCTCCTGCGCCGGACGCTCGCGGGCTACGCGCGGCACGTCAACTTCTCGCACATCGTGATGATCGGGCTCGGCTGCGAGGTGAACCAGATCGGCGCCTTCCTGGAGGAGCAGGGGCTCGGCGACCGGATCCGCAGCATGAACATCCAGAGTCTCGGCGGCACCCGGAAGACCGTTGAGGCCGGGATCGACTTCGTGAGGGGCATCCTGGCCGAGGCGGACGTCGTCCAGCGCGAGCCCGTGCCCGCGAGCGAGCTGATCGTCGCCCTGCAATGTGGCGGCTCGGACGGGTATTCGGGCGTCTCGGCCAACCCGGCGCTGGGAATCGCCAGCGACCTCGTGGTGCAGAACGGCGGCACGGTGATCCTGTCGGAGACCACCGAGACCTACGGGGCCGAGCACCTGTTTACCCGCCGCGCCGTCAGCCCGGAGGTCGGCCAGAAGCTCGTCGACCTGATGCATTGGTGGGAGGAATACACCCGCAAGGAGGGGTCGGAGATCGACGCCAACCCGTCCCCGGGCAACAAGGCCGGCGGCCTGACCACGATCCTGGAGAAGTCGCTCGGCGCCATGGCGAAGGCGGGCAGCACCAACCTCGTCGATGTGCTGCGCTACGCCGATCCGGTCACCGCCAAGGGCTTCGTGTTCATGGACACGCCCGGCTACGATCCGGTCTCGGCCACCGGGCAGGTGGCGGGCGGGGCGAACCTCGTCTGCTTCACCACCGGACGCGGCAGCGTCTTCGGCTGCAAGCCGTCACCGTCGATCAAGATCGCCACGAATTCCGCCATGTATCGGCGGCTCGAAGAGGACATGGACGTGAATTGCGGCACGATCCTCGACGGCGAGGAGACCGTCGAGCAGGCCGGGCGCCGGATCTTCGACCTGATCCTGCGGGTCGCCGGCGGCGAGCGGACGAAGAGCGAGCAGTTCGATTTCGGGTCATCGGAATTCGCGCCCTGGCAGATCGGCGCGACCGTGTGAACCGTCGTGGCATCGCCTCTCGCGGCCGTCGGGAGACCTACAGATCCGTTCGCACCACGTGCGGGAAGCCCAGGATGAAGTCCGGGCCGAAGGCGGTGACCGGCGTGTGGAATCCCGGGGCGACATGCCCCGCCGCGACGCGCCGCGCGGCCTCCACGGCCGTCCAGACCGTCAGGGTATAACCCTCCGCGGTCTCCATCCGGCTCGCCGCGCGGCGGCCGGCGCCATCCCAGGCTTCTGCCAGGAAGGTGCTGCGGGCTCTCTGCCGCGCGGCCGCGGTCGGGCCGGCGGGCAGCCGGTCGATGCCGCGGTTGATCAGGCGCTGAGCGGTGCCGCCGGCTATGATCTTCCGGAGGCCGGCGGGCAGGCCGGCCGCGGCCGCCATCGCCGGAAAGGCCTCGAAATAGACATCGATGTTCGGGACCCGGGTCGAGTACCACGCGCTCGACACGTCGCCCCAGCCGAGGCCCACGGTCCGGCGCGGGCCGGAGCCGAAATCGGTGGTGGCGCGGGGCGGGCTCGGCAATTCGACGATGCGCCCATCGCGGCGCACCCGCGTCCCCCAGGCGATACCCTCCACCATGGTACGGGCCGTTCCGCGGCTGAAGCCGCCGAAGCCGCCGATGGAGATGCGCAGATGCGTCGCGCCGGGCAGCCGTCCGGCCACATGGGCGGCGAGGCAGTCGCTCGGCACCACGTCGAAGCCGGCAGCGGGCAGGAGGACGATGCCGGCCGCCTTCGCCGCCGCATCCCGGGCCGCGAGGGACTCCAGCACCGCGATCTCGCCGGTGATGTCGACGTAATGGGCGCCTGCTGCGAGACAGGCTTCCGCCATCGGTTGCGCCGTCTTCGAGAACGGACCGGCCGCGTGGATCACCGCCGCCACGCCGGCGAGCGCAGCGCGCAGGGCCTCGGACTCGTCGAGCCCTGCGACCCGCATCTCCAGGCCCAGCCGGCCCGCGATCAGCCGCAGCGTATCCGCATTGCGCCCTGCCAGGATCGGTTTCAGGCCCTGGTCGACGGCGTGGGCGGCCAGGAGCTGCCCGGTATAGCCGGTGGCCCCGTAGATCAGGATCTCGCTCATGGGGCGCTTCTGCCACCGCTTCCGCGCGTGTCAAAGCGCGCGGCATACGGCCTCTGCCGAGGGTAGGGATGCACCCATCGGAGCGCGACATGGCGGGCGACCCGGGACGTCGGACCCGCCGCGATCGGGAGCAGCGGTATCATGTTCAAGCGAAACACCCGGCCGAGTGCATGGCGGGCCAGCGGACGGGCTGCCGGCTGGAGCGCTGTTCTCCTGGCTCTGGCCACGCCCACCTGGGCGGGTGAAGGACCCGCCATCCTGAAAGCGCCGTCCGATCTGACCGCCGGCATCGCGGCCATGCCGCAGATCGCTGCGCCGGCCGACGATGCCGAGCGGCGGATCAACGCGGCGGTGAAGCGCCTCGACGCGAAGGCCCTCGAGGCGGCGCGGGAATGCAAATCCGAGGGTGGACAGTATGATTACTGGGAGCGGGCCGTCGATGCGCCGATGCGGGGCCCCCGCTTCCTGAGCTTCGTGATCACCGACAGCTGGCTCTGCGGCGGCCCGCACCCGAACAGCAACACGATGTCGATCGTCTACGACCTCACCACCGGCGCCCCGGTGGATTGGACCACGCTGCTGCCGGTTTCCCTGACCGGGAAGCTCGCCCTCGCCGAGGGCCCAGGTAGGACCAGAATGGTGACGCTCGCCTCCAAGAGGCTGCACGCCCTCTACCTCGCGGGCTATCGCCCCAAGACGGCCGGTTCGAAGACGGACGACGCGGACAAGGAATGCCGTGAAGCGGTCACCGAGACCTATGATGGCCAGCCACCGGCCATGATGGCGTGGCTCGACGCCAAGGCCGGGGGCCTCGCGGTGCAGTTCGACCTGGTCCATGCCGTCCAGGCCTGCGCCGATACGGTGGTGATCCCCGTCGCCACGCTGCGCCGTGAAGGGGCCCAGCCCCTTCTTGCGGACGCACTGGAGGCCGCCCATGCGCAAGCCGTGAAGTGACGGGATCGCGCGTCGGGCCTGTGGTCGTCCCGCGACCTCGTTCCCGGCCGGGTGGCGCATTCCGTCTCTCCGCGCGCCACCAGGGCTTTCGGGCCATTGGCAGTGGTTGCAAGACGACTTGCGCGGGCGGGTGCGCCGTCCCGGTGAAGGGAAGTCGCGCTCGGTCTCCACGGCCCATGACACGTCGGTCAGGACGGGCCGCCCGGACGGCCCCGGGCTTCGAACTGGACTCCAGAGGGTGTAGCCTCAGGCCGTGACGGCGCGGCGGCACCGTCTCCTGTCGGAGGGCGGCCCATGTCCGGAACCGGCATTGTCGAAGCTGTGGCTCTGGGGGCGGACGATCCGTTCCGCGCCTTCGCGGCCGAACTGCCTGATCGGTCGGCCCTGCGGCAGGCCGTGATCGCGGCCTGCCGGCGGCCCGAACCCGATTGCGTGGCGCCGCTCCTCGAACAGGCGCGCCTGTCGCCCGAGGCCGCCCGGCGCGTCGGCGAACACGCACGGCGCCTCGTCGAAACCCTCCGTCGCCGGGGCCGCCGCGGCGGCATCGAGGGTTTGATTCACGAATACGCGCTGTCGAGCCAGGAGGGCGTGGCCCTGATGTGCCTCGCCGAGGCGCTGCTGCGCATCCCCGACACGGCGACGCGGGATGCGCTGATCCGCGACAAGATCGCGGGCGGCGACTGGGCGGCCCATCTCGGGCACAGCCCGTCGCCCTTCGTCAACGCGGCCACCTGGGGCCTGCTCGTGACCGGGAAGCTGGCCGCGACCCGGGACGAGGCGGGGCTGTCGGCCGCGCTCTCCCGGCTGATCGCCCGCGGCGGTGAGCCGCTGATCCGCACCGGTGTCGATCTGGCCATGCGCATGATGGGCGAGCAATTCGTGGCAGGGCGGACGATCACCGAGGCCCTGCGGCACGCGGCGCCGCTCGAAGCGAAGGGCTTCACCTACTCGTACGACATGCTCGGCGAGGCCGCGGTGACCGCGGAGGACGCCGCGCGCTACCGGCGCGCCTACGCGGATGCGATCCGGGCGATCGGGGCGGCGTCGGCCGGGCGCGGCGTGCTCCTTGGACCCGGCATCTCGATCAAGCTGTCGGCGCTCCATCCGCGCTATGTCCGGTCGCAGCGCGACCGGGTTCTGGCGGAACTCTATCCCCGCGTGCTCGATCTCGCCCGGCTCGCCCGGGCCGACCGGATCGGCCTCAACATCGATGCCGAGGAGGCCGACCGTCTCGACCTGTCGCTGGATATCCTGGAGCGGCTCGCCCTCGATCCGGATCTGTCTGGCTGGGACGGGCTCGGCTTCGTGGTTCAGGCCTACGGCAAGCGCTGCCCCTTCGTCATCGACGTGCTGATCGATCTGGCCCGCCGCAGCCGGCGGCGGCTCATGGTGCGCCTGGTCAAGGGGGCTTACTGGGACAGCGAGATCAAGCGGGCGCAGGTCGACGGAGCGGCGGACTTCCCGGTCTTCACCCGGAAGGTTCACACCGACGTCGCGTATCTCGCCTGCGCGCGCCGGCTGCTCGCGGCGCCCGACGCGGTCTTCCCGCAATTCGCCACGCACAACGCCCAGACCCTGGCGAGCATCGTCGAGATGGCCGGCCCGGATTTCCGGCTCGGCCAGTACGAGTTCCAGTGCCTGCACGGCATGGGCGAACCGCTCTACGAGGCGGTGATCGCCGGAGAGCTCGCACGGCGCCCCTGCCGCATCTACGCGCCGGTGGGCACGCACGAAACCCTGCTGGCCTACCTCGTCCGGCGGCTTCTGGAGAACGGCGCCAACACCTCCTTCGTGAACCGGGTCGCCGACGATTCGGTCCCGGTCGCGGCCCTGATTGCCGACCCCGTCGCCGCCGTCGCGGCCATGCCGCACCCCGGAACGCCGCACCCCCGGATCGTGGCGCCCCGGGACCTCTACGGCCCGGCGCGCGCCAACGCCGCCGGTCTCGACCTCGCCGACGAGGCGGCGCTCGCCCGTCTGTCGGAGGGGTTGCTGGCGAGCGGCCGCATCGTCTGCCGGGCCGTGCCGTCAGGGGAGGAGGATGCAGCGGCCGGCGAACCGATCCGCAATCCCGCCGACCACCGGGACATCGTCGGGTACTGCCGACCGGCGACACCCGCGGCGGTGTCGCGCGCCGTGGCGCAGGCGGAAGCGGGCGCCGTCCGCTGGGCGGCGACGCCGGCGGCGGCGCGCGCCGCCTGCCTGCGGCGGGCCGCCGATGCCTTCGAGGCGCAGATGCCCTGTCTGGTCGGGCTCATCGTGCGGGAGGCCGGCAAGACCTACGGGAGCGCCGTCGCGGAGATCCGGGAGGCTGTCGACTTCCTCCGCTACGACGCCGCCGAGGCCGAGCGGATCCTGAGCGGAGTACACGAACCCCTCGGGCCGATCGCCTGCATCGCACCGTGGAATTTCCCGCTGGCGATCTTCGTCGGGCAGGCCGCCGTCGCCCTGGCGGCGGGAAACACGGTCCTGGCGAAGCCCGCGGAGGAGACACCCCTGATTGCCGCCGCGGCGATCCGGTTGCTCCACGCCGCCGGAATCCCGGAAGAGGTGCTGCATCTCCTGCCGGGCGACGGCCGTGTCGGCGCCGCCCTGGTCGAGGATCCGCGCGTGCAGGGCGTCATGTTCACTGGCTCGACGGCGGTGGCCAAGGACATCCAGCGCGCGCTGGCGAGACGGCTGAACCGCTTCGGCGAGCCGGTGACATTCGTGGCCGAGACCGGCGGCCAGAATGCCCTCGTGGTCGATTCCTCGGCGCTCGCCGAGCAGGTGGTGGCCGACGTGATCGCCTCCGCCTTCGACTCCGCTGGACAGCGCTGCTCGGCACTCCGGATCTTGTGTCTGCAGGAGGAGATCGCTGACCGCACGCTGCACATGCTGAAGGGAGCCCTGCGGGAACTGCGGGTGGGCGATCCGCGGCGCCTCGCCGTCGATGTCGGGCCGGTCATCACCGCCGAGGCCGCCGACCGGATCTCCGGGCACGTGGCGAGGATGCGCGCGCGGGGCTTCCCCGTAGAGCAGTACCCCCTGCCGCCGGAGGCGGGCGCCGGGACCTTCGTGCCGCCGACCCTGATCGAGATCGGGGCCGTCGCCGATGTCGAGCAGGAGGTGTTCGGACCGGTGCTGCACGTGCTGCGCTACCGCCGCGACGGCCTCGACGCGCTCCTCGCGGCGATCGATGCCACCGGCTACGGCCTCACCTTCGGGCTGCACAGCCGCATCGACGAGACCATCGACCACGTCCTCGGCGACGTGCGGGCCGGCAACCGCTACGTGAACCGAAACATCATCGGCGCGGTGGTCGGTGTGCAGCCTTTCGGCGGCTCCGGGCTGTCAGGAACGGGCCCGAAGGCCGGCGGTCCGCTGGCCCTCGGCCGCCTGCTGCGGCGATCGCCAGCCGCCAGCGACGGGCTGCCCGCTGACGATGCAGCGCTGCGTCCCTATACGGCGTGGCTGCGCTCGCGGCACCGCCACGACCTCGCGGACAGGCTCGAAGCCGTCCGCTATCCCGGCCGCGCCGCGATCGCGCTGGCCGGTCCCGTGGGTGAGCGCAACCTGTACGCGCTGCGTCCCCGCGGGCGGTTCGCGGCGGTCGCCGCGACCGAGACGGCGCTCCTGCTCCAACTCGGGATGATCCTCGGCACCGGCAACGCGGCCGCCGTCATCGGGCCGAACGGGTCCGATCCGGTCCTGGACGATCTGCCGGGAGCGTGCGCGGCACGGGTGACCCGAGCGCCGGATCTCGGGCGTGCGGGCGATATCGCCGGCCTCCTGTTCGCGGGCGAGGCCGCCGACCTGCGGGCGCTGAACAGGACCGTCGCGGCCCGCGACGGGGCGATCCTGCCGATCCAGTCGCGCAGCCCGCACGCGCTCGCGGCCGGCGACCTCTACGATCCAGCCGGCCTCGTGGAGGAGGTCTCCACCGCGATCAACACCGCGGCGGCCGGCGGCAATGCCAGCCTGATGAGCGTCGGTTGAGCGAGCGGCCGCCCGGTCAGGCCGACCGCCGCAGGTTCCAGAACAGGGGAAGCCCGGTCAGCATGCCTTCGAGGTCGCGCCGGTAGGCGGTCGGCTGGAAATACTGGCCGCAGGGCAAGTAGGCACCGACCTCCAGCGCCCGCGCCTGGATCCGCGCCGCCAGGGCCTTCTGGGCGTCGAGGTCCGGCGCGTCGAACCACGCGCCGCGCAGCTCCTCGAGGGGCGCGTCGGTCAGCCAGCTCGGCACGCCGGCCCGGCCGTTCCCGCGGGCGGCCAGATGGTAGGCCGGCGAGAGGTGGTCGAGCCCGCCGGAGAAGATGCCGAACATCGACCAGCCGCCCTGGTCCAGGGGCTTGGCGTTCAGGATCCGCTGGTTGACCGTTCCCCAGTCGGTGGCGACGACGTCGAGGTTCATCCCGATCTTGCGGCAGGCATCGGCCATCACCTCGCAAATCGCGTTGATCCGCGGCACGTCTGTCCCGGAGAGCAGCACGACGCGCTCGCCCTTGTAGCCCGCTGCCGCCAGCGCCCGCTTCGCGGCGGCGAGGTCGCGGGGGCCGGTGAGCGCCTCCATGCCCGCGGAGGACGCCATCGGTCCGCCGGACGTGAAGATGCCGACGGGACTGCGCCGGATCGCCGGGTCGCTGCCGGCCACGGCGTCCATCATCTCGGTCTGGTCGACGGCCGCGAGCAGCGCCCGGCTGATCGCGGGATTGTCGAAGGGCGGCAGGGTGTGGTTGAGGCGGATCTGGCCGATCAGCCCGGCGGTCTCAACCAGATCCACGCGCAAGGCGGGCTGGCGATTCAGGTCCGGCACGAGATCGACGAGGGGCTGCTCCCACCAGTCGATCTCGCCCGAGCGCAGGGCGCCGGCCGCGGTCGCGCCGTCGGGGATCGTGCGCCACTCCACGCGGTCGAAATGCGCGATCCGCGGTCCGGCCGTGAAGCTCGGCGTGCCGTCGGGGCGCGGTCGATAGGCCTCGAACCGGCGGTAGACGTTGAGCGAGCCCGGAACCCGCTCGTCGGCGACGAAGCGGAACGGGCCGCTGCCGACGATCTCCGGTACCGGCTGCGTCGCCGGCGTCGCGCTCAGGCGCTCCGGCATGATCACCGGGACGTAGGAGGTCGGCTTGGCGAGGGCGTCCGGCAGGAGCGGGAAGGGTCGCTTGAGGCGGAACTGCACCACCGTGTCGGAAGGCGCCGTGAGTTCATCCACCGTCGCGAACAGGGCGCCGCCGTAGGCATCGCGCTGCGCCCAGCGCTTCAGGCTCGCCACCACGTCGCGGCCGAGGACCGGCGCCCCGTCGTGGAACCGCAGCCCGTCCCGCAGGGTCAGGCGCCACGTGAGGCCGTCGGACGCGACCTCGTGGCCCGCCACCATCTGTGGCTGCGCGCGGTAGGCGGTGTCGAGGCTGTAGAGCGTGTCGAACACCATCAGCGCGTGGGTGCGCGTGACGTAGTTGGTGGTGATGATCGGATCGAGGAGCGCGAGGTCCGCGTAGGGCACGAACCGTAGCGTCGTTGCCGAAGCCGCCCGGACCAGGGCGGGCCGCGCGATAGCCCCGGCCATCAGGGCTCCGGCGCCTGTCAGCAGGGTGCGTCGCTTCATGAATCGATCCCGGTCACGACGGCGTGCGATCTGGCCGCAAGCCGGGTACGCTTGCAAGTGGTGCGCCACTGCCGCGCTTCGATCGGGATACGAAAACCCGCCCGGTCCGGGGCCGGAGGGGTCGGTCGTGATCGCCCTGCGGGTGCCCTCAGGCGGCGCGCGACCAGCGGATGTCGCCGAGGCTCTCGCGGAAGGCGAAGCGCGCGAGGTGGTCGGCCACGACGTTCTCCAGCCGGGTCAGATTGACGGGGTCGGAGCTGTCGATGCGCATCACCAGGGCGTCGGGCTCAGCATCGAAGGTACAGACGCGGTCCTCGCCAAAAGGCACGGTGCCGTGATCGGGGGTCGCCTCGACCTTGAACTTGTGGCTCCAGTGCCGGCAGAGCTGCTGCAGGTAGCGGCTCGCCTCGGTGGTTTGCACGCGGGCCTGAGAGGTGGGCATTCCGTCGGTCTCCAGATGGATGTGAAAACAGCCTGTCGGTGACGGTTCGTCGCTCGTTCTCGCAGGTGCGAGATAGGGTGGCCTCTGAGCAATTGCCATGCCTGGCGCCGACGGATCCGTCTTCGCCGCCTGTGTTGAAGGTCTGTCCGAAGCGTTGACAGCGGCTTAACGCGACGGGCCGCCGCAGCGGTTGGCGGCGCGGCGTTGCTGTCCTGCACCTGTGTTTGCGCCGAATTATGGCGCGATGCACAAACTTCCTCAGGCTGCCGGCGCGGCGCGGTCGGTTCGGACGATGACCTTTCCGGGGTTGAGCAGGTCCTCTGGATCGAGGGCGGCCTTGAGGCGCCGCATGAGGTCAAGCCCGACCGGATCGCCGTAGCGCGCGAGTTCGTCGCGCTTGATCAGACCCACGCCGTGCTCGGCCGCGATGGAGCCGCCCAGCGCGTGCACGAGGTCGTGAACGATCCGGTTGAACCGGCCCCATTCCGCCAGGAATTCCGCGGGCGGCATGCCGGGCGGCTGTGACAGATTGAAATGGATGTTGCCGTCGCCGAAGTGACCGAAGCCGCAGGGCCTTAGACCCGGCATCTCGGCGAGGCAGGCCGCGCCTGCCCGCTCCAGGAACTCGGGCAGGCGGGAGAGCGGCACCGACACGTCGTGCTTGATCGACGCACCCTCGCGGGTCTGCGCTTCGGGAACGCCTTCGCGCAGGCGCCAGAGTGCGGCGTTCCGGGCCCCGCTAGTCCCGATCGTGGCGTCGGCGATCAGCCCGTCCTCAAGGGCTTGACCAAGGGCCGATTCCAGCTCGGCTCCCGTATCGGCGTCCGGGCGTGCGGACGCGACCTCGATCAGCGCGTAGGCGCCGTGCGCGCCCTCCAGCGGACGAACCGTCCCCTGGACGTGGCGCAGCACGATCTCCAGCGCGAAGGGCGGCAGGTACTCGAACGCCGTGAGGTCGCGGTCCATCCGGGTGCGCAGGAAAATGAACAGGTCCAGGGCCGCCCTGGCCGAGTCGAGTCCCACGAAGGCGACGCTCGTCGAGCGCGGCCGCGGGAACAGCTTCAGCACCGCCGCGGTGACGATGCCCAGGGTGCCCTCCGAGCCTATGAAGAGCTGCTTCAGGTCGTACCCGGCATTGTCCTTGCGCAGGGCCCTGAGCCCATTCCAGACGCGCCCGTCGGCGAGCACGACCTCGAGCCCGAGCACGAGGTCGCGGGCGTTGCCGTAGGCGAGCACCGCGATCCCGCCGGCATTGGTGCTGACGCCGCCGCCGATCCGGGCGGAACCCCGGGATGCGTAAGAGAGCGGGAACAGCATGCCGGCGGCCTCGGCCGCCTCCTGCACATCCTGCAGGATCATCCCGGCTTCCACCGTGATGGTGGCGTCCACCGGATCGACCGCGCGCAGGCGGTTCATGCGCTCCAGGGACAGGACGACCCCGCCTTGCGGCACGCCAGCGCCGGTGAGACCGGTATTGCCGCCGAGCGGCACCACGGCGACGCCGGCCTGCGTGCAGGCGCGGACCGCGAAGGCGACCTCCTCGGTGCTCTCTGGCCTCAGCACGGCCAGCGCTGACCCGGTGAAGAGGCGGCGGCTCTCGGTCAGGTAGGGTGCCAGCGCGTCCGGATCCGTCAGCACGTGCCGCGCGCCGAGCCCGTCCCGGAGCGCGGTCAGCAGGGTGTCGAGGTCGGCTGTCGGCGTCATCGCGACAATTCTGTAGGCCAGAGGAGGCCGGACGCAAGCGCCGGTATGGCGCACGCCGATGCGGACCTTACAACGATGATGTAGGGCCCGGGCGTCGTCGCGCCGGGCCAACCGGACGACCCACCGCAGAGGCAGAGATGCTCTCCGTCATCCAGAACCCGCCCCGCATCGCGCTCCCGATCATCGGCAGCAGCGACTTCTTCCCCGTGCGCCGCGTCTACTGCGTCGGCCGCAACTACGCCGCCCATGCCCGCGAGATGGGTGCCGACCCGGACCGGGAGCCGCCCTTCTTCTTCATGAAACCTGCTGACGCCCTGCAGATCGTCGGTTCGGAGCCGACGGCCCACGTTTACCCCCCGAAGACCGCCAACTACCATTTCGAGGTTGAGATGGTGGCTGCCCTCGCCAGCGGTGGCCGCGACATCCCAGCCGAGACCGCCCTGGAGCACGTCTACGGCTACGCCATCGGCCTCGACATGACCCGGCGCGACGTCCAGGACGAGGCCAAGAAGATGTCGCGGCCCTGGGACACCGCCAAGGCCGCCGACGGGTCGGGGCCGATCGGCGCGCTCCACCCCGTCTCCGTCATCGGCCACCCGGCCAAGGGCGCCATCACCCTGTCGGTCGACGGCGAGACCCGCCAGAAGGGCGACCTCGCCGACATGATCTGGTCGGTCGCCGAGCAGATCGCCTACCTGTCGGGCTACTTCGCCCTGCAGCCGGGCGACTTGATCTTCACCGGCACGCCCTCCGGCGTCGGTCCGGTCCTGCGCGGCCAGCGGATGGTCGCGGCGATCGCCGGCCTCGGCGCGATCACCCTCGACGTCGTCTGAGCAGCGCACCCGCATGCTCCTCGATCGGCCGCTGCTGCGGCGCTTGTTCCACCTCGGGGCGCTCGCGTCCCGCGGCATGACCCTCGGCGTACGCGGCGTCGCCCTCGACGGCGCAGGGCGCGTGGCCCTGGTGCGTCACACCTACGTGAGTGGCTGGCATCTCCCGGGCGGCGGCGTCGAGCGTGGCGAGACCGCGCGCGACGCGATGCTGCGGGAGTTCCGCGAGGAGGCGGAGATCGTCCCCGCGGGAGAGCCGCGCCTGCACGGTCTCTATCGGAACGTCGTCGCCGCGCCCCGAGACCACGTCGCCCTGTTCGTCCTTCCGGCCTTCACGGTCCTGCGCCCCAAGGCGCCGGACCGGGAGGTCGCCGAGTGCGCCTTCTTCCCGGTAGACGCGCTGCCCGAAGGGACGACGCGGGGGACCCGCGCCCGGCTTCGGGAGATCCGCGACGGCCTCCCGCCGGAGCCGAATTGGTAAATCGTCACGGTTCGCGAAAAGGGCGCTTGCGTCGCCCGGCGGAATGGTGTTTAGAGAGCCGCGCCGGGGGCCGCCGGCACGGAAGTCCAGGCGGCGCGGCACAGTGAGCGGGTGTAGCTCAGGGGTAGAGCACAACCTTGCCAAGGTTGGGGTCGAGGGTTCGAATCCCTTCGCCCGCTCCAGTTTTCCCAACCAGACGAACGATTTTCAAGGCCGCATTATTGCGGCCTTTGTCGTTTTTGATCGACTTCGAAACCATTTTCGATGGCCGGCCGCTCCGTCCCTGAAGCAGGATGGACCGTCGTTGTTCCGATCAACCAGTCTCCCCTGAACCAGCGTAGATTTCCGGATCGGGCGGCGCGGCTCGGCGGGCGGAGAGCGGTTCGGGCTGAAGGCGGAGATCCTTCGGCGTGCTGCCGGGTAAGCCCACTGGGTGCGGGCGATCATTACTGGCAGTTGCGCCGCCTGGTGCGTGATACGTCGGCCGGTCGACGCGTGAGGTTTTCGACCCACCGCACCGGGCGTCGCGTCACGCATCCCGTTTCCATAGCGCTGACAGGGTCTGCCAAGCTGGGGCCAGCGCGAGGCGCGTCAGCGGGATCAGCAGGCCGCCGACCGCCAACCCTATCAGGCCCGACGCGCTCGCGGTAACCAGCCATTCGACGAAGCCCTTGGCGTACGGCACGCGTGATACGACGGCTGCCGCGGCCGCATGGGCGGCATGTGCAGGTGCAGACAGGCCGTAGGTCTCCAGCCCATGCATCAGGATCCCGCCACCGACCCAGATCATTGCCGCCGTACCGATGATAGCCAGGATCTTGAGTAGGATCGGCATGCTGCGGACCACACCGCGCCCGAGACCGCGGATGAGGCTTCCGAGTGGCGGTGTTGCGGTGCTGTGGGCGAGGGCGAGACCGGCGTCGTCGGCCTTCACGATCAGCGCGACCACGCCGTAGACGCCGGCGGTGATGCCTACGGCGACAAGGGCCAGTATGCCCGCCCGCATCCAGAAGCTGCCCTCCGGAAGGGCCGCGAGTGTGATGGCCATGATCTCGGCCGAGAGGATGAAGTCGGTCTTGATCGCGCTCGCCACGCGGCGGTCTTCGCGCGACCGAGCGCCTTCGGCGCTTCCCTCACGGTCATCTTGATCGCCGTGTGCGCGATGCGGGACAAGGACCTCGAAGACCTTCTCGGCGCCTTCATAGCAAAGGTAGGCGCCACCCAGCATCAGGAGTGGCGTGATCGCCCAGGGTGCAAAGGCGCTGAGGGCGAGGGCGCCTGGGAGCAGGAATAGAAGTTTATTGCGGAGCGAACCGACCGCGATTTTGCCGACGATCGGTAACTCGCGTTCCGCCGCGAAACCGACGACGTAGCGCGGTGTGACCGCCGCATCGTCGATGACGACGCCGGCGGCCTTCGTACCCGCCTTTGCCGCCTGGGCTGCAACGTCATCGAGGGAGGCCGCCGCAGCCCTGACCATGAAGGCGACATCGTCCAGTAAGGCAATCAGTCCGACGCTCACACGTCTCCCCTCATCCGCAATCAATCCGCCAGACAGACGATCCGCAGCTGGGTTTGATCCGTTGCGGTTAAAAAACGGGACCTCAGAGCGTGCTGAACTGCTTGCCCTCTCATCGATGCCAAGCTTCGAGGTGCAACAGCAGGCTTTCGACCGGACGGGCTCGGTCGCCCTGGGTCGCGGCCACTCATCGGTCGGTCACCTCCAGACCGGTCAGGATCAGTGGGGCCTGCGCATCCGGCACGCCGGGTGCTTCGGGCGACAGGGCCTCGGGACCGCCACCCGGTTCATGGCTGGCGGCGGTTGATGCCGCAGCAGGGAACGTTGACGCCGTCACAACAGCGATCGAAGAGGCCGAGGGTGCGGACGACACGGTACCGGGTGGCGTTGCGGAGGTTGCCGTAGACGGCGCCCTTGTCGAGGTGGGCACCGAGAGACTCCTGGTCGATGCGCGGTTATGCGCTCGCCTGGGCGCGAGCCAGGCGGCGGCGCCGCGAAGACCGGCGCCGGTGAGTACGAGAATCACTCTGTGAGTTAAGCCGCATCGCCGAACTCGGGTGATTCAGTGTCCGTCTCGACAGGGGCACGGGCGCGGACCGCGCGGCAGCGCATTTCTTCGCGCGACAACGATGAGACTGATGGATCGCATCAACTGCCTAAGTCGTCGGCCTGTCTCTGAAGACAGACCCGGATGCGCGACGGTCGGCACCGCGATCCGACTTCGCTTCCCTATGATGGGCTCTCCCGAACCCAGCCTATCCGGCTGGCCTGGAATGAATCCATCAGAATGGCTCGGCAATCGATAATTCGATGGAAATGAGTGGCGCGCGACGAGCAATGCGTGGCCGGTTACTGAACCGGTAACAATGTTCCCGACGATTCGTTGACCCGTTGGCTGGCAGGCGCCATCAAATAATCACCTGACCGGCGCGATATTGCTCGGCAGGAGCACAGATCTCGTTAATTATTACAGATATATCGAAAGTCGTGGCTATGAAGACAATCATCATGGCGGGTTTCGGTGCGCTGCTGAGCACCACCGCCTTCGCTCAGCCGGCGACCGAGTTCCTCGGGCGCGATCTGCGCGACCGCGGCGCGGCCTACACCGCTACGGACCGAGCCCGCGAGGATTTCGGCGTCGCCCGTGAGCGTGCAGCCGAAGGAAACTATGTGGGCGCCGCGATCGCCCAGGAGCGCGGTGCGATCGAGCGCGACCGGGCTGACCGCGATGTTCTCGCGGCGGACCGTAATCGCGAAATCTATCGCCGGACCCGCTGAGGAGTCTCGCGCGGCGATCGCCCTGCCATGGCTCGCCGCGCCAGCGCGGTCGCGAGCTGGTTGCACGACACCGTTCACAGCACCGACGCTTCTTGGCGCGGCGTCGCCGAGGCAATGATCTCTTCCCGGGGGACCGGATGCGCCAGGCATTGCAAAGTACTGTGGCGGGCGCCTGCCCACCCGTCTCATCGCGCTTCCGGCACATGCCGCTGTGTCTCGCTCTTCTGAGCCTGGGCCTTGTCGGGGCAGGGCTGTTGGGACCGACGAAACCGGCCGAAGCCCAGGAGGGTCCGAGCTACGCGGACGATCGACGCGGCATCTTCCTGCCGTTTCTGAACACCCCGGAAGCCGGTGACGTGATCACCAAGTCGCCTCGTCTCGGCCTTTCCTTCGGCGGCGCGGTGCGACCCGTTTTAGTGGACACCGGCTCCACCGGCATCGTGGTCTCGGCCGGCCGCATCCCCAACAATGAAACACTGCCCAGCGAGCCGGGACGCCTGACCTATTCGAGTTCTGGCCGGATCATGATCGGCCGCTGGATCCGTGTGCCGGTCACCCTGTGGGGCCGCAATGGCCAGAGCGTGGCCACCCAGCCCATCCGGGTCCTCGCGGTCGACCGTATCGACTGCGCCGAACGCGCCCGCAACTGCACGCCCGAAGAGGCGCCCAGCCACGTGGCGATGATGGGCATCGGATTCGGCCGCGAAGACGACAGCCAGACCCAGAGCACGCCGGACACCAACCCCCTGCTCAACGCGGAACCGCCCGGCCCCGGCGCACTGCGCCGCGGCTACGTGCTGACCCGGCGGGGCGTGCATGTCGGCCTGACGCGCGCCAATACGCGCGGCCGCTTCCGCTTCGTGAAGCTCGATCCGCACCCGCACGTACCGGGGGACTGGCTTGGCGTCCCCGCTTGCATCACCGTCGACGGGCGGGAGCCGGGCGTCTGCGGGCGCGCGCTTCTCGACACCGGCGTCACCGGCATGTTCCTGACGCTGCCGCCTGCGCAGGTCGCGGACAGCGTCCGGACCGATGCGGCTGGTCACGGCGTCCTCCGGTCCGGAACGCGCCTGAACTTCCGCTTCGGCGACTCGGCCAGCTACGCGATCATTGTCGGCGATCACGCGTCGCCGCTCGCGCCCGAGCGCATCGTCCTCAATACGACCCGCCCGCAGCCCTTCGTCAACACGGGTCTGCACGTCCTCAATGGCTTCGACGTCCTCTACGACGCCGACCGCGGATATTACGGATTCCGCCCTCGCAGCACGCTTTCGGCGGCCGACGA
The DNA here is from genome assembly GCF_900103195.1 of Methylobacterium sp. UNC378MF. Lineage (GTDB taxonomy): Bacteria > Pseudomonadota > Alphaproteobacteria > Rhizobiales > Beijerinckiaceae > Methylobacterium. Next base: position 220,580 of record NZ_FMWU01000007.1, read on the forward strand.
TCGATGACCGGCAGGCTGGCCACCCATCCAATCCGCGGTTCGATGCCCGTGTCTCCCATGTTACGCAAAGCCCTTGTCGCCATCCTGCTTCTCGTCCCCACAGCTGGGTTCGGGGCTCAAGCGGATTGCAACCAGCCCGCAAACCAGATGGAGGCGGGTTTCTGCACGGGGCAGGCATTCGATCGGGTCGATGCAGAACTGAACCGAAGCTACACGACGTTGCGTAGCAAACTCGACGACAATGGCCGGCGCAATCTGGTTGCCGCCGAGCGGGCGTGGATCACGTTCCGGGACCTCGAGTGCAACCTGCGGACCGGATACAACGCGTCGACGCCCGACGACAATGGAAGTCTCTCGCCAATGCTCCTGGGCGAATGCAAGATCACGCTGACGCGCCAGCGCATCCAGGACCTGGCGGCGCAGATCAAATGCCCAGGTGGCGATCTCTCCTGCCCGCCGTGACCGGCACGTCACCCCGTCCCACCAACCCCCTGCTCAGACGTTGCATCTCATGATTATCGTTACGACCGAGAATATTCCGAACTACCATGTGCGTGAGGTGCGGGGCCCGTGCTTCGGCGCCGTGGTGCACAGCCGCGGCGCAGTCGGCAATTTCACCGCGGGGCTGCGCAGCCTGATGGGTGGCGAAATCAACGAATACAGCCAGTTGATCGAGCAGGCCCGGTCTCAGGCCGTCGACCGCATGGCACAGAACGCGGCGCAACTCGGCGCCAATGCCATCGTCATGATGCGCTTCGATACGGCCGACACCGACCAGTCCATGATGGGCGTCGTCGCCTACGGCACGGCCGTAATCGTCGAGACTCGTTAAGTCGCACGTCACGAGCTCAGGCCCAGCCTGAACGAGCAACCTCGCCACGGGGCCATGCCGCTCGGTCTGACCGCGGTAAGACCTCCAACAGACTGTCTTAACCCTCTGTTACCCGCGCTTTCCGGTCGCGTCCGGTTGACGCGGAGCGCATGAATTAGGCCCGACAACCATGTCCCACATGCACCACAAGCCCTTTCGCCTGCTGAACGCCGCAATTCCCACCCTCGTCGGGCTGCTCGCCTGTGGGGTTATGCCGGCCACGGCGCGCGCTGATCAGCCGTCGGCGAAACTGTGCCTGAACGAAACCTCGACGCCTGGCACCACGGATTGCATGGCGCGCGCGCTTCAGGAGGCCGATGCGAAGCTCAACGCGGTCTACAAGAAGGCGATGTCGGTGATCGACCACGATGATCGCACGCAGGACCCGAGCGCCAAGGCCGTCTGGAAGACTCAACTCGAGAAGGCGCAGCGGGCCTGGATTGCCTTCCGGGACGCCGATTGCGGCGACCTGACCTACAGTGAGTGGTCCAACGGGAGCGGAGCGAACCCGGCTGTCCCCGCGTGCCGCTACGACAAGACGGTGCAGAGAACCGCCGACCTTCTCAGCCGCTATCCGCTGCACTGAAATCCGTCCGGAACGGTGTTGGCGATGTAGACGGATGGACAGATCGACGCCCTGAACGCCACCACCAACATCTCGTAATACCAATGATGCCCTAAAGGGCCACGAAAATCTGCACGCAGTCCGATCTCTTGCCTATCGTTATTTTTTAAAAATCATCCGAGTTAGGCATATCCCGCACGGATGCTGAATTGCCTTTGCCGCTACGTCGGAGATAGAGATGCATTATTACGCGAATGCGATGAGAAACTATGCCAATTTTTCAGGTCGCGCATCGCGGTCTGATTATTGGTATTATGTTCTTATTTACGTCGTAATTTGCTTTCTGGCTGGCTTCGGCGATGGATTTATACATGGATTTTTCAGGACGCATGAGAATCCAAATATATTGTCTGCGATCGTTCATCTCGTGCATTTCGTTCCTTCTCTCTCCATATTCGTTCGCCGGCTCCACGATACCGACCGGTCCGGTTGGTGGTATTTCGCGGCTTTTACGATCGTGGGGCTTATTCCGCTCTTCATCTTCTCGGTGACCCGCGGAACTGCCGGCCCGAACAGGTTCGGGCCGGATCCGGTGAATACCGAGGCCCCTCTTTCTGGCGGGCCAACGGTTCGTTTCGGTTGAGCGTCCCTATCTGGATCGGGCCGTAGAGATAGAGAAACGAATTCGGCGGGGTTACACGTAAGACAATGGGGCCTGCCAAGGTCCCGCGCTGGGCGACAGGGTTGAGGCGATGGCGCCTGGGTGCGGCAATGTCGGCGGCAGCAGGACGGCACGTCCTTCGGCTGCTCGGTGTGGCGGGGCTCGGGCTTACTGGCAGCGCGGCCATAAGAACCGTGCGCCGTCGGTCGTTCGGTCAGTCCCGGTGCGCATCCCGGGATGGGCGCACCGGCACAAGCCCTTTTCGACTGACCGGGTCTTCCGCGTTTCGGGCACGATGGCCGGAAGCGAACCGTCCCCGGCCCTATGTTTCGGCAAGCGGACCGATCAGAGCCGCAGCATCGGCGCCCGGTCCTCAGGTGGCGTTGCTGGAACCAAGCGGTTCCGCCGCCAGTCGCCGCGTGCAGGCATGAGTTCTCCTTGACCAGCACGCGCTCCCGCCGGCGCAGCCGCTCGACCTCCCCCGAAGATCCTCCATGCCGCTGACCCTGGTGCTCAGCCGGAGCGCGCCCGGGCCAACACCTGCCGGCACCCGGATACGGCGAGGGGTCTAGGATCCCGACAGGTTCGCGTGCCGTCGTGTCGGGCAGTGTATTCGGCGGTACCCAGAGGCGTGCACCCTCAATGCAAACGGCCGGAGCTGTGCTCCGGCCGTTGCGTCGATGACGAGAGAGGTATTTACCGCAGGAGCTGGAGAACGCCCTGCTGTGCGGAGTTGGCGAGCGACAGGGCCGAGATGCCCATCGACTGACGCGTCGACAGCGCCTGCGAGTTGGCCGCTTCCTGGTTCAGATCGGCATTGGTCAGGTTGGCCGAACCGGTCTGCAGTACGTTGATAATCTGCTTGGAGAAGTCCTGCCGGTTCTGCACCACCGACAGGTTCGAGCCCAGCGTGCTCGCCGCCGAGTTCAGGCTGTTGCCGGCGCTCGTCAGGGTCGCCAGCGTCTTGTTGACGTCCGCGTTGAGCAGGAAGTTGCCGAGACCGGTCTGGCTCGTCGAGCTGTTGGAGTTGGTAATCGCCGACAGGCCGAGGCCGCTGGCGGTCGCGTCCACCGAGGCGACGTTCAGGTTGGAGCTGCCGGTGTCGTTGAACTTGATGTTCATGTCATTGCCCTTGCCGGCAATGAGGTTGACGCCGTTGTAGCTGGCGTCGCCGGCGAGCTGCGTGATCTGGTTGAGCAGGTTGTTGTACTGCTGGGCCAGGGAGGCGCGCTGGGTCACGCCGGAGATCGACAGGTCGCTGCTGACCACCGTGGAGGCGGTGACGCCGCCAGCGGTGTAGGTCGAGGCGGTGGTCGAGGACGAGGTGAAGCCGAGCGCGGCCTGGCTGGCGGCGTTCTGGAATTCGACGTCAGCCTGGGCGTTCAGCACGATCTTGGTGCCGGTGCTGTCGAGGGAGAAGATCGCGCCGGCGCC
>NZ_FMWU01000046.1 GCF_900103195.1 Methylobacterium sp. UNC378MF
TCAGTCGTTGATGGCGGCGACGACGCCGGCGCCGACGGTGCGGCCGCCCTCGCGGATGGCGAAGCGCAGCTTCTCCTCCATGGCCACCGGCACGATCAGCGCCACGTCCATGGTCACGTTGTCGCCCGGCATCACCATCTCGGTGCCTTCGGGAAGCGTGCAGATCCCGGTCACGTCCGTCGTGCGGAAGTAGAACTGCGGCCGGTAGTTGGTGAAGAACGGCGTGTGACGGCCACCCTCCTCCTTGGTCAGGATGTAGGCCTCGGCCTTGAACTTCGAGTGCGGCTTCACCGAACCCGGCTTGCACACGACCTGGCCGCGCTCCACGTCCTCGCGCTTCGTGCCGCGCAGCAGCACCCCGACGTTGTCGCCCGCCTGGCCCTGGTCGAGCAGCTTGCGGAACATCTCCACGCCCGTGACCGTCGTGGTCTGCGTGTCGCGGATGCCGACGATCTCCACCGTCTCGCCGACCTTCACGATCCCGCGCTCGACCCGGCCCGTCACGACCGTGCCGCGGCCCGAGATCGAGAACACGTCCTCGATCGGCATCAGGAACGGCAGGTCGATCGGACGCTCCGGCTGCGGGATGTAGGCATCCACCGTCGCCATCAGCGCCAGAACGGCCTCCTTGCCGATCTTCGGCTCCTTGTCCTCCAGCGCCATCAGCGCCGAGCCCTTGGTGATCGGGATGTCGTCGCCGGGGAAGTCGTACTTCGAGAGAAGCTCGCGCACCTCCAGCTCGACCAGCTCCAGAAGCTCCTCGTCGTCGACCATGTCGACCTTGTTGAGGAACACCACCAGCGCCGGAACGCCGACCTGGCGCGCCAGAAGGATGTGCTCGCGGGTCTGCGGCATCGGGCCGTCGGCCGCCGACACCACCAGGATCGCGCCGTCCATCTGCGCCGCGCCCGTGATCATGTTCTTCACGTAGTCGGCGTGGCCGGGGCAATCCACGTGCGCGTAGTGACGGTTCTGCGTCTCGTACTCCACGTGCGCCGTCGAGATCGTGATCCCGCGCGCCTTCTCCTCCGGAGCCTTGTCGATCTGGTCGTAGGCCGTGAACGTCGCCCCGCCCGTCTCAGCCAGAACCTTCGTGATCGCCGCCGTCAGAGACGTCTTGCCGTGGTCAACGTGACCAATCGTGCCAATGTTGCAGTGCGGCTTGGTGCGGGAGAACTTTTCCTTGCCCATCAGAGCCTCCTAAATTCGAATTCGTGTTGCGGAAGAAGAGATGCTGAGGCGTGAGCCTCAGGCGTACTTGGCGATGACCTTGTCGGCCTCGCCGCGCGGCACCTCTTCATAGTGGTCGAACTGCATCGTGAAGTTGGCGCGGCCCTGCGAGAAGGAGCGCAGCTGGTTCACGTAGCCGAACATGTTGGCCAGCGGCACCATCGCGTTGATGACGTTGGCGTTGCCGCGCATGTCCTGGCCCTGGATCTGGCCGCGGCGAGAATTCAGGTCGCCGATGACCGAGCCGGTATACTCTTCCGGCGAGACGACCTCGACCTTCATCACCGGCTCGAGCAGGACCGATCCGCCCTTCTGCAGGGCCTCACGGAAGGCCGCGCGGGAGGCGATCTCAAAGGCCAGCGCCGACGAGTCGACGTCGTGGTAGGCGCCGTCGACCAGCTCGACCTTCACGTCGACCACCGGGAAGCCGGCGAGCACGCCCGCGCCGAGGACCGAGTTCAGGCCCTTCTCGACGCCCGGGATGTATTCCTTCGGCACCGCGCCACCGACGATCTTCGACTCGAACGAGAAGCCGGCGCCCGGCTCGTTCGGCTCGACCACGAACTTCACGCGGGCGAACTGACCGGTACCGCCGGTCTGCTTCTTGTGCGTGTAGTCGATCTCCTGACGGCGGGTCAGCTTCTCGCGGTAGGCCACCTGCGGCTGACCGATATTCGCGTCGACCTTGTAGGTGCGGCGCAGGATGTCGACCTTGATGTCCAGGTGGAGCTCGCCCATCCCCTTGAGGATGGTCTGGCCCGATTCCTGGTCGGTGGAGACGCGGAAGGAGGGGTCCTCGGCGGCGAGCTTCGAGAGCGCGATGCCGAGCTTCTCCTGGTCGGCCTTAGACTTCGGCTCGACGGCGATCTCGATGACGGGCTCGGGGAACTCCATCTTCTCGAGGATCACGGCCTTCTGCGGATCGCAGAGCGTGTCGCCGGTGCGGGTATCCTTGAGGCCGGCCAGGGCGACGATGTCGCCCGCGAAGGCCTCCTTGATGTCCTCACGGTTGTTGGCGTGCATCAGGAGCATGCGGCCGACGCGCTCCTTCTTGTCGCGCGACGAGTTCAGGACGTTGGCGCCGGTCTCGACCTTGCCGGAATACACGCGGCAGAAGGTGATCGTGCCGACGTGGGGATCGTCCATGATCTTGAAGGCGAGCATGGAGAAGGGATCCGAATCCGTCGGGTGACGGACGGTCTCTTCCTCGGTCTTGAAGTCGATGCCCTTGATCTCGCCGCGATCGGCCGGGGAGGGCAGGTAGTCCACGACGGCGTCGAGGAGCGGCTGCACGCCCTTGTTCTTGAACGCCGAGCCGCACAGCACCGGGTGGAAGGCGCGCAGCTGCACGGCCTTGCGCACGAGCTTGCGCATGGTCGCCTCGTCCGGCTCGGTGCCGTCGAGGTAGGCCGACATCGCCTCGTCGTCGAGCTCGACGCAGGCTTCGACCAGCTTGGTGCGGTACTCGACCGCTTGGTCCTTCAGGTCGGCCGGGATCTCGGCCTCGTCGAAGTTGGCGCCGAGCGCCTCGCCCGACCAGACGATCGCCTTCATCTTGATGAGGTCGATGACGCCCTGGAAGTTGGACTCGGCGCCGATCGGCAGCTGCAGGCAGACGGGCTTGCCGGCGACGCGGTCGATGATGTCGGCGACGCACTTGAAGAAGTCGGCGCCGATCTTGTCCATCTTGTTGACGAACACGACGCGCGGCACGTCGTACTTGTCGGCCTGACGCCACACGGTCTCGGTCTGCGGCTCGACGCCCTGGTTGCCGTCGAGCACACACACGGCACCGTCCAGCACGCGGAGCGAGCGCTCCACCTCGATGGTGAAGTCGACGTGGCCGGGGGTGTCGATGATGTTCAGGCGCTTGTCGCGCCAGAAGCAGGTCGTCGCAGCCGAGGTGATCGTGATGCCACGCTCCTGCTCCTGCGCCATCCAGTCCATGGTGGCGGCGCCCTCATGGACCTCGCCGATCTTGTGGGACTTTCCGGTGTAGTAGAGGATCCGCTCGGTCGTCGTGGTCTTGCCGGCATCAATGTGGGCCATGATGCCGAAGTTGCGGTAGTCCTCGATCGCGTGCGTGCGGGGCATCGGATTGCTCCTGAGAGACGGCGGAACCGCTTACCAGCGGTAATGCGAGAAGGCGCGGTTGGCTTCCGCCATCCGGTGCGTGTCTTCGCGCTTCTTGACGGCGTTGCCGCGGTTGTTCGCGGCGTCGAGCAGCTCGGCGGAGAGACGCTCGATCATGGTCCGGTCGTTGCGCGAGCGGGCCGCCTGGATCAGCCAGCGGATGGCCAGGGCCTGACGACGCTCGGTGCGCACCTCGACCGGGACCTGGTAGGTCGCGCCGCCGACGCGGCGGGAGCGGACCTCGATCATCGGGGCGACGTTGTCGAGGGCGGCGCGGAACACCTCGATCGGGTTGGCGCGGGCGCGGTTCTCGACGATGTCGAAGGCACCGTAGACGATCCGCTCGGCGGTCGACTTCTTGCCCTCGTACATGATGGAGTTCATGAACTTCGTCAGCACCACGTCCCCGTACTTCGGGTCCGGGATGATCTCACGCTTCTCGGCAGAGTGACGACGGGACATCTTCAGAGACTCTCGAACGAAAAGATCTTAAGCGCCCCGCGCAGGCCGCCTGAGCCGTGAGGCCGGCGACATCCTTGCGAGGCCGTGGAAACGCAGACCGGCGCCCGGGAAAAATCCGGGCGGCCGACTTACTTCGGACGCTTGGCGCCGTACTTCGAACGGCGCTGCTTGCGGTTCTTCACGCCCTGCGTGTCGAGCACGCCGCGCAGGATGTGGTAGCGCACACCCGGAAGATCCTTCACGCGGCCGCCGCGGATCATGACCACGGAGTGCTCCTGAAGGTTGTGACCCTCACCCGGGATGTAGCCGATCACCTCGAAGCCGTTGGTGAGGCGGACCTTGGCGACCTTGCGGAGCGCCGAGTTCGGCTTCTTCGGGGTCGTCGTGTACACGCGGGTGCAGACGCCGCGCTTCTGCGGGCAAGCGTCGAGCGCCGGAACCTTGTTGCGGCTCCGCTGGATCTTCCGCGGCTGGGCGATCAGCTGGTTGATCGTCGGCATCCTGTGCCCTCTTCCTCGGTCACCTAGGCCGGACTGCGCTGGGCAATCCGCAAAACGAATATGCGCCGGAGGGCCTGTCACGGACCCTCGGCGCGGTGTGGGCAGAGGAGCACGCCCGAAACGAACGCGCTCGTACCTACGGATCTGACTCAAGCGTCAGGCGATTTGAACCCTCGGAGCGCTCGGGGCGATTGCGACAGCGTCCGGGGGTATGCCCAAGGGCCGTCGGCAGCCGATGGCCGTCCGAAGTGGCGCGCTTCTAGCCGCCGTTGCCCGGGAGGTCAATGCGGTCGCGGCAGAAAACTGCGCCGCGGCGGAGGTTAAGGTTCGGTCAAGGCGCGCGATCGGCCGTTCTGTGCGCCGCGGCGGGTCCCGGACGCGGCACCGATCGGGACAGCCCGTCGGAGCGCCGATCCGGAATTGAATGCGATCAGGATCGCGAAACCCGTCCGACGAATCGCGCTTGTCCGATCGGACAGAGCGGCGGGTTGCGGTGTCGAGGGACATGGCGCAGGCGTGCAATCTGAAGCCGCGTCACGCGCACGGCGCCGGTCGCTGCATGTCGCCGGGGTTCGGTCGGGCCGGCGGCGGCCTGCCACGACGGCGCGGGCGTGGCGCGCGGCATCCTCGGCTGAAAACGGTGCCGGGTGCCGATCTGATTCTGCGGCTACCGCGGCCTGCCGGCTCCGGGATCTCAGCGTGGCCACAGGGACGGCCTCGCCCCTCGGAAGAAAGATCCACCGCGTTCTCCGGCGCGACACCGGCGTTCCGTGCTCCGGATCCGATAAAGAAAGAAAATCCGGACCGTTGATCGAGGCAACACCTTCGTAGAACACTGCCGGTGCTCGGACGAGTCGGGCAGAACATCTTCGATGGCTGACCGCTCGACTTGGTCGGCACGGCCGAGGATCGTTCGTCATCGCTGGCCGTGCCGAATCGTGTTCGCCGACGTCAATGGAGATACCCGTGCGCCGTCTCTTCGCCCTCGCCCTGGCAACGTTCCTGTCGGTGGGTGCCGCCCAAGCCGACCGTCTCGACGACATCAAGAAGGCCGGCATTCTCCGGGTGGCCGCGTTCGACAGCAATCCGCCCTTCGGCTTCGTCGATCCGGCGACGAAGCGGATCACCGGACTCGATCTCGACTACGCGCAGGCCCTCGCCGACAAGCTCGGCGTGAAGCTGGAGGTCCGGCCGACCAACCCGGCCAATCGCATCCCGCTGCTCACCTCCGGCAAGGTCGATCTGGTGCTGGCGAACTTCACCATCACGGAGGAGCGGGCGAGGCAGCTCGATTTCAGCATCCCGTACTTCGCCTCCGGCCAGCAGTTCCTGGCGAAGAAAGGCACCCTGTCCTCGCCTGACCAGCTGAACGGGCTCCGGATCGGTGCCGACAAGGGAACGACCAACGAGATCGTGCTGCGCCGCGACTTCCCGAAGGCAACCGTTGTCGCCTTCGACGACACACCCTTCGCGTTCACTGCCCTGCGCAACGGCAACGTCCAGGCGATCACGCAGGATGGGCCGAAGCTCGTCGGCTTGCTGGCGAAGGTGCCGGACCGGGAGAACTACGAGATCCCGCCCTTCAGCATCTCCAACGACTACATCGGCATCGGCATCCCGAAGGGCGAAACACGACTGCGGGAATTCGTGAACGAGACCCTGCGCGACCTGGAGGCGAGCGGAAAGGCGGCGGCGATCTACGAAAGCTGGTTCGGGCCGAAGACCGAGCAGCCGCTGCCGCGCCTGTTCCGGATCGGCGACCACCTCTAGCGGAGGCGGAGCGGCGGAAGTGGATCAGCTGGTCGGCGATCTTCTGGCGCCCCGCTATCTCGCCTGGCTGCTTCAGGGCTTCGGAGTGACCCTGGCCCTGTCGGCCGCCGTCTGCCTTGCGGGCACGGCGCTGGGGCTCGCGGCCTGCAGCCTGCGCGAAGTGGGCGGCGAAGCGGGGCGGCGCGCCGTGGCCGGCTATGTCGGTCTCGTCCGCAACACCCCGCTGCTGGTGCAGCTCTTCGTCTGGTACTTCGCGGCGGCCGCCCTTCTTCCGCGAGCGATCACCGTCTGGCTGAATGCGCCGCATGTCCTGAACCTGGGTGTCGGCGCCCTGTACTGGCCTGCCTACGAGACGCTGGCCGGATTCTGCGGGCTCACGCTCTACGCTGGCGCTTACATCGCCGAAGAGGCCCGCGCCGGGATCAACGGCGTCCGTGCGGCCCAGCGGGGGGCGGCCCTCGCCCTCGGCCTCACGCCGGTCCAGGCCTTCCGCCACATCGTGCTTCCCCAGGCCCTGCGCCTCGCCTGGCTGCCGATCGTCGGCCAGTACCTGAACACGATCAAGAACACGTCGCTGACCATGACGATCGGTCTGGCGGAGCTATCCTACGCATCCCGGCAGGTCGAGACGGAGACCTTCAAGACTTTCCAGGCCTTCGGAATCGCGACGCTGCTCTATGTCGGCGCGGTGGCGGCGGTGGAAATGGCGGGGCAAGCCCTGGCGCGCCGCTCCCGCCCGGCAGGTTCGCGGCGATGACTCTGTCGGTCATCACAGACAATCTCGGTTACCTGCTGGTCGGGGCCTGGCCTGACGGGCCGATCGGCGGGCTTGCCCTGACTCTGATACTCTCCGGCCTGTCCGGTCTCGTCTCGGCCGTGCTGGGTTTGATCCTGGGCCTCGGGCTCGCGATGAGCGCCGGGGCCACCCGCGCCGCCCTCGCCGTCGGGCTCGGCCTCTTGCGGGCCGTGCCGATCGTGATGCTGATCTTCTGGCTCTACTTCCTGCTGCCGATCCTGTTCGGCCTGTCGGTCCCCGAGATCGGGACCGTGGTGGCGGCCCTGTCGCTCGTCGGGGGTGCCTATCTGTCCTACGGAGTGGCGGCGGGAATCGAGAGCGTCGGCCGCGGCCAGTGGGAAGCGGGGCTGGCGCTCGGCTTCGGCCGCTGGCCGACCTTGCGGTTCATCGTCCTGCCGCAGGCGCTACGGGCGATGGCGCCGTCCTTCGTCAATCAGTGGACGGCGCTCATCAAGGACACGTCGCTCGCCTACGTGATCGGGGTGCCCGAACTCTCCTTCGTGGCCGCGCAGGTGAACAACCGCGCCATGATCTACCCCACCGAGATCTTCCTGTTCGTCGGCGCCGTCTACGGCATCCTGTGCGTGTCCCTCGACGGGCTGGCCTCCCGGCTCGCCCGGCCGCGCTCGGTGACGGTCCATCGAGCCTGAGAGGGCCGCTTCGACCCGCCGTCGCCGGTCCAGGCGCCGGCAGACGATCAGGTCCGCGGGCGGGCGGGTCGGAGGCGTATCCCCGGCATCGGTTGCGAGGCGGCAAATCCTGCCGGGTTGCCGCCCGGGGCGTGCCGGATCGGGGCAGGAGAGCGCCATCAGGGTCTACGGAGAATTAAAGGCCTCCGTCGAATTGTCGCGATCAACGAGCGGCCGGGACGCCGCTCAAGTTCGCGTCAAGGGTGTTGCGTATGGGTTGCGTCGCGGTCAGCAACGTCGTTCCGTTCCGGCGGGCCGTCCCCGCTCAGGCGCCGGGCGAGCGGGAGGCGCGGAACCGGCGCCGCAGCGAGCAGCGGTCCCTGCTGGACGCGCTCTACGCCACCGGCAGCATGGTCGTTGCCGCGGAGGATCGCGGGATGAAGCTCACGGCCTCCCGGCTCCAGGTCTACGGGTTCCTGGCGATCGAAGAGGTGGGCGAGGACGGCCTCATGCGGCGGCTCCGCCCGTCCGAGGCCATTCGCGCCCGCTCGGAGCGCCCCTGGCGCCTGTCGAAGCCGACGAGCGGCGCGGCGGTGACGATCCCGAGCCTCGACGGTTTCCTGTTCGAATCGGCCGGCCAGCCGGCCTGATCCCGGCCCGTGCAAGCCTTGCGACCGGTGCGCCGAGGGGCGTGCCGGTCGTTGCACGTCGGGATAGGCGAACCGGGACGCTGATCCCGGGTCGGGTTGCGCCACGTCCGGCGCGATCCGGATTCGCCTGCCGCTTCATGGCGAATCGCCGGCCGGCTCTCGCGCCCGGTTCCGCCCCGCCCCATCCGTTCGGGAAACGGGTCCGGGACTGGTGGCACGCTCCCGCTCCCGGATACCGGGACGGCAGGACCAACGCTCCGCACGCGGCGCGCAAAGCGCCACGCGGGCCGCGCCGCCGCGAACCAGCCTCCGCGCTGGATCATACCACCCACCCGGGATGAACGATTTCGCGCCGTTCGGCTTGCCATCGCGGGCCGCCCGTAGTATCCGCCCGGCCTTCGCGAGAATTTCGATGGGTGCTCGCACCCTGTGAACGCGGTGACCGCGCCGGTGTCGCATGACACCGCCAGCGCGGTCGAACACATGAGCCGGGGACGTCAAGTCCCCATCAGGCGTCGTCCGCCGGGCAATACCGTCCGTGTGCGGAAACCCGCCTGAAACAAGGAGTCACGCACGTGATCCAGATGCAGACGAATCTGGACGTCGCCGACAACTCGGGTGCACGCCGTGTGATGTGCATCAAGGTTCTCGGCGGGTCGAAGCGCAAATATGCCGGCGTGGGCGACGTCATCGTCGTCTCGGTCAAGGAGGCGATCCCGCGCGGTCGCGTCAAGAAGGGCGACGTCATGAAGGCGGTCGTCGTCCGCACCGCCAAGGACGTGAAGCGTGCCGACGGTTCGGTCATCCGCTTCGACAAGAACGCCGCGGTCCTGATCAACAATCAGAAGGAGCCGATCGGCACCCGTATCTTCGGACCGGTGCCGCGCGAGCTCCGCGCCCGCAACCACATGAAGATCATCTCCCTGGCTCCGGAGGTGCTGTGATGGCTGCCAAGATCAAGAAGGGCGACAAGGTCGTCGTGCTCACCGGCCGCGATTCGGGCCGGTCGGGCGAGGTGATCCAGGTTCTGCCGAAGGAAGGCCGGGCCTTCGTGCGCGGCATCAACCTGGTCAAGAAGCACCAGAAGCAGACCCAGAACCAGGAAGGCGGCATCATCTCCAAGGAGGCCGCCATCCAGCTCTCGAACATCGCGGTCGCGGACGCCAACGGCAAGCCGACCCGCGTGGGTTTCCGCATACTCGAAGACGGGCGCAAGGTCCGGTTCGCCAAGACCACGGGGGATCAGATCGATGGCTGAGGCCGACAAGAACGCCTACACCCCCCGTCTGCGCAAGCACTACGAGGAAGTGGTTCGCCAGAAGCTGATCGAGGAGTTCGGCTACAAGAACCCCATGGAAGTGCCCCAGATCACGAAGATCGTGATCAACATGGGCGTCGGCGAGTCCACCGCGGATTCGAAGAAGGCCTCGGTGGCTGCGGGCGATCTCGCCCTCATCGCCGGCCAGAAGCCGGTCATCACCAAGGCCCGCAAGGCCATCGCGACCTTCAAGGTCCGCGAGGGCATGCCGATCGGCTGCAAGGTGACCCTGCGCAAGCAGCGCATGTACGAGTTCATGGACCGGCTGATCACGATCGCGCTGCCGCGCGTGCGCGACTTCCGCGGCCTGAACCCGCGCTCGTTCGACGGCCGCGGCAACTACGCCCTGGGTCTCAAGGAGCACCTCGTGTTCCCGGAGATCTCCTACGACAAGGCCGAGCAGACCTGGGGCATGGACATCGTCGTGGCGACCACCGCCAAGACCGATGCCGAGGCCAAGGCTCTCCTCGCCGCCTTCCAGTTCCCGTTCCGGCAGTGAAGCCCTCGGGCTTCAGACGCGGACACCGGAGATAGACCACATGTCGAAGAAAAGCTCAGTCGAGAAGAACGAGGCCCGCAAGGCGCTGGTGAAGCGCTTCGCGGCCAAGCGGAAGGCGCTCCTCGAGATCGCCAACAACGATGGCCTCGAGATGGAGGAGCGCTTCGAGGCGCGCCTCAAGCTCGCGGAACTGCCGCGCAACTCGTCGGCCACCCGCATCCGCAACCGCTGCGGCATGACCGGCCGCCCGCGCGCCTATTACCGCAAGATGGGCATCTCGCGCGTCGCACTGCGCGAGCTTGGCAACCGGGGCCTGATCCCCGGCCTGGTCAAGTCGAGCTGGTAAGGAGGTCCCCATGGTCAACGATCCCGTGGGCGACATGCTCACCCGCATCCGCAACGGCCAGCTGCGCCGTCGCAACGTCGTCCAGACGCCCGGCTCGCGCCTGCGCGCCAGCGTCCTCGACGTGCTGAAGTCCGAGGGCTACATCCGCGACTACGCGGCGACCGACCTCGGCAACGGCCGCACCGAGTTCGCCATCGAGCTCAAGTACTACGACGGGCGCCCCGTGATCCGCGAGATCAAGCGCGTGTCGAAGCCGGGCCGCCGGGTCTACTCGTCGGTCGGCGAGCTGCCGCACGTGGCCGACGGCCTCGGCGTCACCATCGTCTCCACCCCGCAGGGCGTCATGGCCGACCACGAGGCGCGCGAGCGCAACGTCGGCGGTGAAGTGCTCTGCACCGTGTTCTGATCGGGGCATAAGGAGGTTTTCCCATGTCTCGCGTAGGCAAGAAGCCGGTCCCTGTGCCGGCCGGCGTTACCGCCACGGTCACCGGTCAGACGGTGAAGATGAAGGGTTCGAAGGGCGAGCTGTCCTTCGTGGTCCCCTCGCTCGTCAACGTGGCGATGAAGGACGGCGCGATCGAGGTCCAGCCGGTGAACCAGTCCAAGCCGGCGCGCTCCCTGTGGGGCACGTCGCGGGCGCAGATCGCCAATATCGTCGAAGGCGTGTCGAAGGGCTTCGAGAAGAAGCTCGAGATCACCGGCGTCGGTTACCGCGCGGCGATGGCCGGCAAGGCCCTCAAGCTGTCGCTCGGCTACAGCCACGACATCGAGTACGCGATCCCGGCCGGGATCACGATCGCAACCCCGAAGCCCACCGAGATCACGATCTCCGGGATCAACCGCCAGCAGGTCGGTCAGGTCGCCGCCGAGATCCGCGACTACCGCGGACCCGAGCCCTACAAGGGCAAGGGCGTGAGGTATGCGGGCGAGTTCATCTTCCGCAAGGAAGGCAAGAAGAAGTAAGGAGGGCATCATGTCTCGCAAGCTCGAAGCCCTCGATCGCCGCAAGGCGCGCGTCCGCCGCGCGCTGCGGGCGGCCGCCAATGGCCGTCCGCGGCTCTCGGTGTTCCGCTCGTCGAAGCAGATCTACGTGCAGGTCATCGACGACGTCGCCGGCAAGACGCTGGCCGCCGCCTCGTCGATCGACAAGGCACTCAAGGGCGAACTCAAGACCGGCGCCGACGTCGCCGCCGCCAAGGCGGTGGGCAAGCTGGTCGCCGAGCGCGCCAAGGCCGCAGGCGTCACGAAGGTGATCTTCGACCGCTCCGGCTACATCTATCACGGCCGTGTCGCGGCCGTGGCCGAGGCCGCCCGCGAGGGTGGCCTGGAGTTCTAAGGAACGTCTCTCCTCCCCCTTGCGGGGAGGAGCTGGAGGTTGGGGTGATTCAGGATGAGGCGCTACGGTGCCTCCTCCAGCGCCCCACCCCTAACCCCTCCCTGCAAGGGGGAGGGGAATCGAGCGAGCGGGTCTTCGGATCTGCGCCAGTGAGATAGGCTGCAAAAACATGGCACGTGAACGTGAAGGCGGGGGCCGCGGCCGCCGCGATGATCGCGAGGAGCGCGACAGCGAGTTCGTGGACAAGCTCGTCCACATCAACCGCGTCGCCAAGGTGGTGAAGGGTGGCCGTCGCTTCGGCTTCGCGGCCCTCGTCGTCGTCGGCGACCAGAAGGGCCGCGTCGGCTTCGGCCACGGCAAGGCCCGTGAGGTGCCGGAGGCCATCCGCAAGGCGACCGAGGCGGCCAAGCGTGGCCTGATCCGCGTGTCGCTCCGCGAGGGCCGGACCCTGCACCACGACGTCAACGGCCGCCACGGCGCCGGCAAGGTGATCCTCCGCGCGGCCCCGCAGGGCACCGGCATCATCGCCGGCGGCCCGATGCGCGCCGTGTTCGAGACGCTCGGCATGCAGGACGTCGTCGCCAAGTCCCTGGGTTCGTCCAACCCCTACAACCTCGTGCGCGCCACCTTCGAGGCGCTCAAGAACGAGGACAGCCCGCGCTCCGTGGCGGCCCGCCGCGGCATCAAGGTGTCGACCCTCCAGTCGCGCCGCCGCGATGCCGATCCGGCCGACCAGTCCGAAGCTGCGGTCGCGTAAGGGGAGGGTCCGATGGCACAGAAGACCGTCCGCATCGAGCAGATCGGCTCGCCGATCCGCCGCGAGGCCAGCCAGCGCCAGACGCTGATCGGCCTGAAGCTCAACAAGCTCCACCGCGTGTCCGAGCTGGAGGATACCCCCTCCGTGCGCGGCATGATCCGCAAGGTTGCGCACCTCGTGCGCGTCCACGGCGACGTGGCGTGAGGAGGTTCCGATGAAGCTCAACCAGATCAGCGACAATCCCGGCGCCACCAAGGACCGGATGCGCGTCGGCCGGGGCATCGGCTCCGGCAAGGGCAAGACCGCAGGCCGCGGCGTGAAGGGCCAGAAGGCCCGGACCGGCGTGTCCATCAAGGGCTTCGAGGGCGGTCAGATGCCGCTGCATCGGCGCCTGCCGAAGCGCGGCTTCAACAACCTCTACGCCCAGGACCTGAACGAGGTGAATCTCGGCCGGATCCAGGAAGCCGTCGATGCGGGCAAGCTCGACAAGGCCGCCACCGTGACGGTGCAGAGCCTGGTCGAGGCCGGCATCATCGCCCGTCCGCGCGATGGCGTGAAGCTGCTCGGCGTCGGCGAGCTGACCGCGAAGCTCAGCTTCGAGGTCACCCGCGCCTCCAAGTCCGCCGTCGAGGCGGTCGAGAAGGCCGGCGGCTCGGTCAGCGTCGTCTACGCCCAGGGTGCTTCCACCCGCGGCGGCAGCGAGGCGGCCACGGCCTGACGGGAGCGAGCGCTGCGGGAGCGACCCGGGGACCCGTTGCACGGGCTCCGCGCTCCCTATAAGCCGATCCTTCGAGCGGCGGCCCTGCGACCACGCGGGCCGCCGTTTTCATTTCATCCGGGTGCCGACCGCCCGGCGACACTTCCAGGACGCGACGCTTATGGCCTCAGCCGCCGAGCAGCTTGCCGCCAACCTCAATTTCGGTGCGATCGCCAAGGCCGATGAGCTGAAGAAGCGCATCTGGTTCACGCTCGGCGCCCTCGTGGTGTTCCGGCTGGGCACGTACATCCCGATCCCCGGCATCGACCCGGAGCAGTTCGCCCGGAACTTCCAGCAGCAGGCCGGGGGCGTGCTGGGCCTGTTCAACATGTTCTCGGGCGGCGCCGTCGAGCGCATGGCGATCTTCGCCCTGAACATCATGCCCTACATCTCGGCCTCGATCATCGTGCAGCTCCTGACCTCGGTGATCCCGAGCCTGGAGGCCCTGAAGAAGGAGGGCGAGTCCGGCCGCAAGGTCATCAACCAGTACACCCGCTACCTCACGGTGGTGCTGGCGCTGGTCCAGTCCTGGGGCATCGCCGTCGGCCTTCAAGGCTCCTCGGCCGCGATCGATCCGGGCCCGTTCTTCCTCGCCTCGACCGTGATCACGCTGACCGGCGGCACCCTGTTCCTGATGTGGCTCGGTGAGCAGATCACCTCGCGCGGCATCGGCAACGGCTCGTCGCTGATCATCTTTGCCGGCATCGTCGCACACCTGCCGGTGGCGATCGCGGGTGCGCTCGAACTCGGCCGGACCGGCGCGCTGTCGCCGGCGATCATCCTGGGCGTTGGCGTCGCCGCCGTGGCGCTGGTCTATTTCATCGTCTTCATGGAGCGGGCCCAGCGCCGCCTCCTGATCAACTACCCGAAGCGCCAGGTCGGCAACCGCATGTACGAGGGCCAGACCTCGTTCCTGCCGCTCAAGCTCAACACCTCGGGCGTGATCCCGCCGATCTTCGCCTCGTCGCTACTGCTGCTGCCGGCCACCGCCGCGAGCTTCTCGGCCAACGGTGGCGCCACCGGCTGGCTCGGCACGGTCACGGCCTATCTCGGCCACGGCACGCCGCTGTTCATGGTGCTCTACGCGGCGCTGATCATCTTCTTCACGTTCTTCTACACTGCGGTGGTCTTCAATCCGCAGGAGACGGCCGACAACCTGAAGAAGCATGGCGGCTTCATCCCGGGCATCCGCCCGGGCGAGCGCACCGCGGCCTTCATCGACAAGGTGCTGACCCGCATCACGGTGATCGGCGCCCTGTACCTGACCCTCGTGTGCCTGTGCCCGGAGATCCTGTCGTCCTATGCGGCCGCGAGCCTCGGCTTCGGCGGCACCTCGCTGCTCATCGTGGTCTCGGTGACCATGGACACGGTGGCACAGATCCACGGGCACCTGATGGCCCACCAGTACGAGGGCCTCGTGAAGAAGGCCAAGCTGCGTGGCGCCTCGACCACGCAACGCCGGCGCTAGGCCTGCTACAGAGGCGGGACGACACCAAGCTTCTCCCGTCTCTGGCCCAAAGGTCCGGGTGTCTCCGCGCCCGGGACCGGCTAGAAATCCCCGAATCCGGCGATGCCAGGGAGGCTTCGCCACCACGGCTTGTGCCCAATGAGACTGGGCCGAACGAGGACAACGCCATGCGTATCATTCTGCTCGGGCCGCCCGGTGCGGGGAAGGGAACGCAATCCGAGCGGATCGTGCAGCGCTTCGGCATTCCGCAGCTCTCCACGGGTGACATGCTGCGCGCGGCGGTGGCGGCCGGCACGCCGGTAGGCCTCGAGGCGAAGGCGGTGATGGAATCGGGCGGCCTCGTCTCTGACCGGATCGTGGTCGGCATCGTCGCCGACCGGATCGAGGAGCCGGATGCCCGCCGCGGCTTCATCCTGGACGGGTTCCCGCGGACTGTCGCCCAGGCCGAGGCACTCAGCGAGATGCTGGCCGGCAAGGGCCTGAGCCTCTCCACGGTCATCGAGCTGAAGGTTGACGAGAACGCCCTTGTCGGCCGGATCGAGAAGCGCGCGGCCGAGACCCTGGCCCGCGGTCAGGCCGTGCGCAAGGACGACACCCCCGAGGTGTTCAAGCAGCGCCTGGAGGCCTATCGCGCCCAGACGGCGCCGCTGTCGGCCTATTACGCCGCGAAGGACATGCTGAAGACCGTCGACGGCATGCAGCCGATCGACAAGGTTACCGCGGACCTGATGGCCGTCCTGGAGCCGCACGAGGAGCGGGTCGCGTCCTGATCACCAAGCGAGGCACCGGTACCCTGTCCGCTCGACAGCGACGGCAGGGTAGGGGGGCAAGCACAGCCTGCGGTAGCCGCGTGAGCGCAACCTCGTGACGACAGGGCAGTGCGCCTTCGGCATCGGTCATACCAGCCGCGAGAGCAGAACTGCCCGACGGCGATCCTGTCGACCGGGTGGTGACTTGCCCGTTATGTCGATCGTTCGCGTGACGCAGCATCGATCGGAAGCACCATGACCCTGCGCCTTGCCGTTACGACAGCTGTCCTCGCCCTCGCGTTTGCGCTCCCGGCCCTCCCGGCCGCGGCGCAGAGCCCGGCCCAATCCTTCGTGTACGGGCAGAAGCAGTTCCGCCACGCCTGCCGACCGCCGCTCAAGTTCGCGGCCGGAGCCTGCGTCCGCCACTGCCCGGCCGGCTACCAGAATATGGGCGGCTACTGCCGGTTGCGGAATCAGGGCTTCCGCTGAGGCGCAGGGTCAGAGCCGGCCCTCGCGACGCAGCGTGCCGAAGAAATTGACGACGTCCATCGCCAGGGACCGGTGACCGAACAGGCGTAGGGGATACCCGTCGGTGGTGTCCTCGCGCATCTCGATCATCGCCGTCATGACGTTGTAGCGGAACACCATCTGGCGCCCGGCGAAGGTGGCCCAGAGCAGGCCTGGCCCGTCATCCGCGCTTTGCAAGGCCACGGAGCCGGGCTCGGCCTCGGCCAGCACGCCGCCGATGACAGCCAGGGTCACGGGGACGACCTCGTCGAGGGTCTGGTCGGCGGCCCGCAACACCGCATCGGCGAAGGCCCGCAGGGTGGCGCCGTCGCTGGTCAATAGGGACATCCACGCTCCTCGATCACGCAGGACTCGGCCTGGCGCACGGTGCAGGTCGGCGCGCCGAACCGGCAACACCGCGTTGACATCGGGCCTCCCGCGCGCTAGCAGGCCCTCCTTCGTCCAACCGCGCGATGGTCCGAGGTGCCCTGTCCAGGGCCGCCCGCGGGCCGCGTCGTCGTTTCACGTGCGCAGGGGCCGGCCTCCACCGGACGCGCATGACACCGGCCCGGATCACCGGGCCTTACATGGAGAGTGATCGTGGCCCGTATCGCAGGCGTCAACATCCCGACCAACAAGCGCGTCGTCATCGCGCTTCAGTACATCCACGGCATCGGCGCCAAGAAGGCCGAGGAGATCACCCAGAAGGTGAACATCCCCGCCGAGCGTCGGGTCAACCAGCTGACCGACGCCGAGGTTCTCTCGATCCGCGAGACAATCGACCGCGACTACCTCGTCGAGGGCGACCTGCGCCGCGACGTCTCGATGAACATCAAGCGCCTCATGGATCTCGGCGCCTATCGCGGCCTGCGTCACCGCAAGCAGCTGCCGGTCCGCGGCCAGCGCACCCACACCAACGCCCGCACCCGCAAGGGCAAGGCGAAGCCGATCGCCGGCAAGAAGAAGTAATTTTTGGGATCGGGAGGCTGGGCTCCGCTCGGCCTCCTTCCCGTCGCGCCGGGTGTCCCGCGAGGAACCCGGCTTTGGCATGACGGTCCTGCACGGACGCGCCGGCCAAGTCCCAAAGAGAATCCCGAGCGCCTGGCATTACGGGCGCGCTTGAAGGAAGAGTGAGACCAGAATGGCCAAGGAACCGCAACGCGTCCGCCGCCGCGAACGCAAGAACATCGTGTCGGGCGTCGCCCACGTGAACGCCTCGTTCAACAACACGATGATCACCATCACGGACGCGCAGGGCAACACGATCTCGTGGTCGTCGGCCGGCGCGATGGGCTTCAAGGGCTCGCGCAAGTCGACGCCGTACGCCGCTCAGGTCGCCGCCGAGGATGCCGCCCGCAAGGCGTCCGAGCATGGCATGCGCACCCTCGAGGTCGAGGTTTCGGGTCCGGGTTCGGGCCGTGAGTCGGCCCTCCGCGCCCTTCAGGCCGCGGGCTTCACGGTGACCTCGATCCGCGACGTGACGTCGATCCCGCACAACGGCTGCCGCCCGCGCAAGCGCCGCCGCGTCTGATCGAAGCCTGGTGACGGAGAAGCTCATGACGGGATCGAAGCCGCTTCCGGGCGTGCTGCGTTGGAACCTCGGCGACCTCACGGTCACCGCGCTCAACGACGGCTGGTTTCAGGCCAGCCTCGATCTCGTCACGGGCATCTCCAAGGAAGAGGCCGGGCGGCTTCAGCGGGCGGGCTTCCGCACCGAGCAGCCCAAGATCACGCTGAACGCCTTCCTGATCACCGGTCCCGGCCTGAAGCCGACCCTGATCGACACGGGCTACGGCGACCTCGCGCCGGCACCGACCCTGGGCCGCGCCGGCGCGGCGCTCGCGCTCACCGGCGTCACGCCGGAGGAGATCGGCGCGGTGCTCGTCAGCCACCTGCACCCCGACCATGTCGGCGGGCTCGTGAAGGACGGCGCGGCGCGCTACCCGAATGCCGAGATCGTGCTGCATGCCGACGAGGCGGCGCATTGGCTCCCGGACGCGGCCCTGGCCCAGGCGCCGGAGGCCGCGAAGCCCTATTTCGAGGGCGCCCGCAAGGCGCTCGCACCTTATGCCGGCCGGGTGCGCGAGCACCGGGGCGGCGAGGTTCTTCCGGGGATCACGGCGGTCCACCTGCCCGGCCACACGCCGGGCCATTGCGGTTTCCGCATCGTATCCGGTGGACAGTCGCTGCTGATGTGGACCGACGTGGTGCACCTGCCGGCGATCCAGTTCAAGAACCCGGAGGCCGGCGTCGGCTTCGATGTCGACGGCGATCAGGCGCGGGAGACGCGCAAGCGGATCCTGGACGAGGTGGCACGCGAGCGGACGCTCATCGCCGGCGGCCATCTCGAATTCCCGGCGCTCGGCACCGTGGACCGGGACGGGGCTGGCTACAGCTTCGTGCCGGTGCTGTGGGTCGGCGGCGAGTAACGACGGACAGACATTCAGGGACCGTTCGGGGCGCCAGGGGGCGGCGCCGGACGGCCGAAGCGCGGGGGACGGTCGTCGCGGATCCCGGGCAAGGACGAGAGGTAGGATCGTGGTCATTCAGAAGAATTGGCAGGAACTGATCAAGCCGAACAAGCTGCAGGTCACGACCGGCGACGACCCGAAGCGGGTCGCCACGGTCGTCGCCGAGCCGCTCGAGCGCGGCTTCGGCACGACGCTGGGCAACGCCCTGCGCCGGGTGCTCCTGTCGTCGCTCCAGGGCGCGGCCGTGACCTCGGTGCAGATCGACGGCGTGCTGCACGAGTTCTCGTCGATCCCGGGCGTGCGGGAGGACGTCACCGACATCGTCCTCAACATCAAGACCATCGCGATCCGCTCGCAGACGGATGCGCCCAAGCGCATGACCCTGCGCAAGACCGGCCCGGGCCTCGTCACAGCCGGTGACATCGGCACGGTCGGCGACATCCAGATCCTGAACCCCGACCTCGTGATCTGCACGCTGGACGACGGCGCCGAGATCCGCATGGAGTTCACGGTCGCCACCGGCAAGGGCTACGTCCCGGCCGAGCGCAACCGCCCCGAGGACGCGCCGATCGGCCTGATCCCGGTCGATTCGCTGTTCTCTCCGGTGACCAAGGTCAGCTACCGCGTCGAGACGACCCGCGAGGGCCAGGATCTCGACAAGGACAAGCTGACCATGACGGTCGAGACCAACGGCGCGGTCTCGCCGGAGGATGCGCTCGCCTACGCGGCGCGCATCATCCAGGACCAGCTGCAGGTCTTCGTGAACTTCGAGGATCCGCGCAAGGAGGAGGCCGCCCCGCTCGCGCCGCAGCTGCCCTTCAACCCGGCGCTGCTCAAGAAGGTCGACGAGCTGGAGCTGTCGGTCCGTTCGGCGAACTGCCTGAAGAACGACAACATCGTCTACATCGGCGATCTCATCCAGAAGTCCGAGGGCGAGATGCTGCGGACCCCGAATTTCGGCCGCAAGTCGCTCAACGAGATCAAGGAAGTGCTCGCCGGCATGGGCCTGCACCTCGGCATGGACATCCCCGGCTGGCCGCCGGAGAACATCGAGGACCTCGCCAAGCGCTTCGAGGAGCATTACTAGGCCGTCCTCCCGCGCTCCGTCCTCATCGTGAGGCGCCGGAGCGCGACGGAGGCCTCGAAGGAGGCCTCCGGCTGCCCTAGCGAGACCTGGAGACCTCCTTCGAGGCTGCTGCGCAGTTCCTCGGGATGAGGGCTCAGGGTTGGAGTTCCCGCCGCGGGGTCATGCGGAATCAACCGCCCCGTTCTCGGGGCATCCGGCCGTACCGTGGCACGGCGGCCGAGACGAGAAGGAAGCCAGCACATGCGTCACGGTTATCGCGGTCGCCGTTTCAACCGCACCGCCGAGCATCGCAAGGCGATGTTCGCCAACATGTCGGTTGCCCTGCTCAAGCACGAGCAGATCATCACCACCCTGCCGAAGGCGAAGGATCTGCGTCCGGTCGTCGAGAAGCTGATCACGCTCGGCCGCATCGACAGCGTGCACACCCGGCGTCTCGCCATGGCGCAGCTGCGCGACGCCGACATGGTCAAGAAGCTCTTCACGGTGCTCGGCCCGCGCTACAAGGGTCGCCCGGGCGGCTATTGCCGCATCATGAAGGCGGGCTTCCGCCAGGGCGACAACGCCCCGATGGCGGTGATCGAGTTCGTCGACCGCGACGTCGAGGCCCGCGGCAAGGATTCCGGTCCGAGCCAGGTCGCCGAGGCCGCCTGAGCCTTACCGGGCGTCTCCACGCTCCCGTCCATCGCGAAGCCGTCCCGGATCAACCCGGGGCGGCTTCGCGCATTTCGGCGCCGCGGTCCTCGGAGCGCCCGAGAGCAATGGCGGCGGCACAGAGGGCCGCCGACGCTGCTGCGCTGCGCGCAATGACGGTCGCACATAAGAAAACCCGCCGGCTCGCGCCGACGGGTCTGAAGCAGGGTCCACGTTTCGGATGGTCGCGGGAGCTCGCCCTGGCGGCCCGTATCGGACGGGCCGGGAACTCGACCGCGCCGCGTTCTGAAACCCCTATCCCTGCCGGAACTCGTCCGGTGGACCGTCCTGGTCTGGTTCGTTGTCACGCCTGCGGCGCGGGAAGATGCCGTGATTGCTCATGGTCCACCTCCTCTTCGTATCCCGGGGCCCGCGGGCCCCACGAAGGGAGAATGAGCCGGCAACCAATTGGTTGCAAGCCCCCCCTCAGACCGAGGTCCCGGCCGCGCCGTCGAGCAGGGTGGCGACCCGGGCTGCGAGATCGGCCGAGCGGAACGGCTTGGCGAGGACCGGCAGGTCCGCAGGGATCTGCATGGCATCGGCGTGGCCCGTCAGGATCAGGACCGGCAGGCGTGGATCCCGGTCACGGATCGCGGCGGCCAGTTCGATGCCGCTCATGCCCGGCATGGCCAGATCGGCGACGACGAGGTCGTAGCCGTCGCCCTGCAGGAGTTGCAGGGCGGACTCGCCGTCGCCGGCCTCCGTGGTGCTGTGGCCGAAGCCGGTGAGAAAGGACGCCGTCACGTGGCGCACCTGCGGATCGTCGTCGACGATCAGGACGCGGGCACGGCGGCCGGCGACCGGAATGGCGCCGGGGGCGACGGCTGCCTGCTCGGGTGCCTGGTCGGCGAAGGGCAAAGCCAGCTCGACGCGGGTGCCCTCGCCGACCACGCTGTCGATCACCAGGCGGCCCTTGGATTGCTGCGCGAGGCCGAACACCATGGCGAGCCCGAGACCCGTCCCCTGGCCGACCGCCTTGGTGGTGAAGAACGGCTCGCAGACCCGCCGCAGGATCTCCTCCGGTATGCCGGTACCTTCGTCGGTGACGCTGATGCCCAGATAGGCGCCGTCGGCGATCTCGGGATCGCCGCTGATGCTGAGCCGCCGTGTCGCCACCGTGATGGCGCCACCCTCCGGCATGGCGTCCCGGGCATTGATGCAGAGGTTGAGCACGGCGAGCTCGAGCTGGTCCGGATCGACCTGGACCGCCGGAAGCCCGTCCTGCAGGTCGGTCCGGACCGTGACGAGGCCGCCGAGGCTGCGCCCGAACAGGTCGCTCATCCCGGTGATCAGGGTGTTCACGTCGACGGCACGCGCCTGCAGGTCGTGGGCGCGGCTGAAGCTGAGGAGGCGCTTCGTCAGCGAGGCGCCGCGCTCGGCCGCCCCGCGGGCGTTCTCGATCAGGCGCTGGACCCGCGGCTGATCGGCGACCTTCGGGCTGGCGAGTTCGAGGCTGCCGAGGATCGCGGTCAGCAGGTTGTTGAAATCGTGCGCGATGCCACCCGCGAGGGTGCCCAGCGCCTGCATCTTGTCGGACTGGCGCAGCCGCGCCTCGAGCGTCCGCTGCTCGGTCACGTCGCGCTCGATCATCGCGAGATGGCTGATCGTGCCGCCCGCGTCGCGAATCGGCACCCGCGTCACGTGACTCCACTGCTCGGCGCCGGTCGGTCCGTCGCTGATGAGGCTCTCGGCGACGCCGCCGGACCGGATCGCCGCCTCATCCGCCGCCGTCACCGCCTCCGCCTTCGGGCCGAGGAGTTCGCCCTCGCGCCGTCCGAGGCATTCGACGATGTCGCGGCCGAGGAGGGCGGCCTTGCGCGCGTTCAGCCGCACGAACCGGCCCTGGGCATCCTTGAAGCTGATCGCGTCCTGGGCGTGGTCGAGGAGGCCGCGCAGGAGAGCCCGCTCGGTGGCGAGGTCCCGGCCCAGGCGGTGGCGCTCGAAGGCCTGCCGGACAGTGGAGCGCAAAAGGCCGGCATCCCACGGCTTGGTGACGTAGCCGACGATGCCGCCGCGATTGAGGGCGGCGATCACCGCGGTGATGTCGGCATAGCCGGTCAGCAGGATCGCCTGCGCGTCGTGGAAGGTGCGGGCCTCGGCGAGCAGGGCATCGCCGGTCAGGCCGGGCATCCGCTGGTCCGAGAGCACCACGGCGATGTCGGGCTCGGCGCGCAGGATCTCCAGCGCCTCGGCCGGGCGCGAAGTCGTCAGGACCCGGTAGGAATCCTCGAACAGGTCCTCAAGGGCGATCAGGATGTCCGGCTCGTCGTCGACGGCCAGGATCGTCCCTACACCTGCCGTACCGTCACTCATGCACTGGCCGCCTGCCGCGGAATCCCGATCACGAAGCAGGCTCCCCCACCCGGGGCAGTCTCCACGGTGAGCGAGCCGCTATGCGCTTGAACGACGCTGTATGCAATCGCAAGACCCAGGCCCGTACCGGATCCAACGGGCTTCGTCGTGAAGAACGGCTCGAAGATCTTTTCGCGCAGCGTATCCGGGATGCCGGGACCGGTATCGCTGATCTGGATCTCATCGAGATCCGGGCTCGACTGAGTCGTGATCCGGATCGTGCCGCCCTTCGGCATGGCGTCGGCGGCGTTGCCCAGGATGTTCATAACCACCTGGTTGAGCAGCGCCGGGGTGCAGTGGATCTCGGGGCGGCCCGCGAAGCTGCGTTCCACGGTGATGCGGTCCCCGAGCTTGTGCTGGATCAGGGCCAGGACCGTCTCGATCGCCTCCGGCACATTGACGAGGGCGCGCTCCCCCTCGTCCAGGCGCGAGAACTTCCGCAGATTCAGGACCAGGTCCTGGATCCGGGTCAGCCCCATCCGCATGGAGCCGACGCGCTGGCGCGCCTTGTCGATGGCGCGGGCGGCCGCCTCCGGCGCGGCATCCGGCAATTCACCGAGCAGGCGTTCGACCGTGCCCTGATGGGCCAGGATGAAGGCCAGCGGATTGTTGATCTCGTGGGCGATGCCGGCAACCAATTCGCCCAGCGATGCCATCTTGGCGGCCTGAACGAGCTTGGATTGCGCCTCGGTCAGCTGGCGGTTGGCGTCGGCGAGGTCGCGGTTGGCCCGCTCCAGCGCGTCGGCGAGACGTGCCCGGGATTCCGCAGCCTCGGCTTCGGCGCGGGCGCGCTCCACCGCCCGCTCACGCTCGCCGAACTGGCCGGCGATGCGCCGGTCGTCCTCCTCCAGCAGGCGCCGTCGCACGAAGCCGCGCACCCGCAGCGCCAGGACCTCGGCGTCGGTCTTCGAGACCACGTCGTCGGCCCCGGCCGCGTAGGCCTCGACCAGGAAGTCCTTGGCCGGATCGCTGCCGGCGATGCCGACGAGGTGGAAGCCGGCGCCCGCCGCCTGTCCGGTGCGGCGCTGGCTGATCACCCGGCACAGAGCGAGGCCGTCATAGGCATGTCCCAGGAGATCGACGGTCACGCAGTCGAAGGCCTCGTCACCGGCCGCCGCGTCCAGGGCGGCCAGCGCCGCCTCCGGCCCGTCCACACTCGTCACATGGTGCCCGTCCTGACCCATCACGCCGGCGAGGAAGGTGCGGTAGGTGGCGCTGCCGTCGATCACCAGAATCCGCCCGCGCCGGAATGCGGCCGCGCCCGGCCCCTCGCCGTCACTCGTCGGGCGGCGCTCGCGCAGCAGGGCGCGGATGCGCAGGATCATCAGGTCGCGGTCGGCGGATTTCGGCAGATAGGCATCGGCACCGCTCTCGAGGCCCTGGCGCTCGCCGCCGCTGCCGCCGGTCAGCATCAGGACGGGCAGGGCCCGGGTGCGCAGGGACAGGCGCATCTGCCGGATCAGCTCGTCGCCGTTCATGCCCGGCAGGTGGTAATCGGCCACCACGAGATCGGGCTGGCTGTGGTTGAGGTGGTCGAGGGCGGTCTCGGCCGAGGGGCAGCGCTCGACCGCGAACCCGTGCGCTTCCAGCAGCAGACGCAGTTCCAGGGCCTGCGTCTCGGAATCCTCCACCAGCAGGATCTGGGCCGGCACCATGGCCACGCCGGCCTCGGTCAAGGTCGCACTCCCGCATCCACGAGGCGCAGAACGTGGTCCGCGACGCGATCGAGGGGGAGGACTGCCCGCGCGGCCCCGAGGCGCACTGCCGCCGCCGGCATGCCGTAGACGACGGCCGTGCTTTCATGCTCGGCCACGGTCTGGGCGCCGGCCTTCTGCATGTCGGCGAGACCGATGGCGCCGTCCTCGCCCATGCCGGTGAGCAGCACGCCGATGCCGGAGGCGCCCGACTGCCGGGCCATGGAGCGGAACAGCACCGTGGCCGCCGGGCGCTGGCCCGAGACCGGCGCGGACTCGATCACCCGCAGAATCCGGCCCGAACCGATCTCCAGGTGGCGGTCGCCCGGGGCGACGTAGACGCGACCGGGCTCGGCCCGCTCCCCGTCCCGGGCGAGTGCCACCGGCAGGGCCACGACGCTGTCGAGCCAGTTGGCGAAGCCGTCCATGAAGGCCGCGCCCATGTGCTGAACCACGAGCACCGGCAGCGGGAAATCCTTGGGCAGGGCCCCGATCACCCGGGCCAGTGCCGGGGGACCGCCCGTCGAGGCGGCGATGCCGAGGAGGCTCGGGGCCTGACCGGGCAGCTCGGACGGCGGCGCGGCGGGCGCGGCGCCGGCGCGGCCTGCCCATTCGGTGCCGATCGGGCGGCGGCGGATGACCGGAACCTGGGCCATGATCCGCAGCTGGGTGCAGATCTCGCCGGCCACGCCCTCGTAGCCGGCATGGGTGGTCGCCACCGGCTTCTCGACCACCGACAGGGCCCCGGCGCGCAGCGCGTTCATGGAGATGCGCAGCGAGGAATCCTCCACCGAATCCGCTACCACGACGATCGGGGTCGGGTTCTCGGCCATGATCCGGCGCGTCGTCTCCAGCCCGTCGATCCCCGGCAGGCGGATATCCATCGAGATCACGTCCGGCCGGACCGTCCGGAGCTTGTCGAGCGCCTCCTCGCCGGAGGCGACCGCGGCCACGATCTCGAGACGGGGATCGCGGGAGACGATGTGGCGCAGCAGCTCGCGCACCACGAGGCTGTCCTCCACGAGCATCACACGGACGGGGGTCATAGGAGCTGCCCGATCGTATCCAGCAACTGGCGCTGGTCGAACTTCTGTTTGGTCAGATAGGCGTCGGCACCGAGATCCAGACCCCGGGCCACGTCGGCGGCGTCCCCGCGGGAGGTCATCAGGATCGTCGGAAGCCGGGCGAAACGCTCATCGGCCCGCAGGGCCTTGAGGAGGCCGAAGCCGTCGAGACGCGGCATCTCCACGTCGGCGAGCACCAGGTCGACGGGCTCGATCTCGGCGCGCAGCCGGTCGAGGGCATCCTGCCCGTCGACGCAGACGACCACGCGGTAGCCGGCGGCTTCCAAGATACCCTTCTCCAAGGTCCGGGTGGTGATTGAATCGTCGACGACCAGGATCGTCGCGCGCACGGACGCGCTCGGCGAGGCGTGAGTCGTCGAACGTGGAGCCGGCGCCATCGTTCCGAGCGGACCGCCCGATGCCCCGGCCAGAGCCCGCACCGCGAGCCCCTCGGGGTCGAGGACGAGGACCGGCACGTCCCCGTGCAGCACCGCCGTGCCGGCGATCAGGCCCGGATCGGCCCCGAAGGCGGGCGC
This sequence comes from Methylobacterium sp. UNC378MF, assembly GCF_900103195.1. GTDB lineage: Bacteria > Pseudomonadota > Alphaproteobacteria > Rhizobiales > Beijerinckiaceae > Methylobacterium. Next base: position 25,802 of record NZ_FMWU01000046.1, read on the forward strand.
CGGCAGGACCAGGAACGACCGGACGTCGTGCAGGCGATCGACCGCGAGGGCCAGACGGCCGCCGCCGGTCCGCAGCACCACGGCGGTCAGCATGCCGGGGTCGGCCGGATCGGCGACCTGTCCGAGGATCGCGGCGAGGTCGGTCACCGGGTGGCTCGTCGCCGCATCGCCCGTGCCGAGCCGCACGATCGTCCGGCCCATCGCGACCGGCAGCTCGCTCCGCCGCAGGCGCAGCAGGCGCTCCACGGCGCCCCCGGGCAGCGCGTAGCTGCGCCCGGCCGCCTCGACCAGCAGCAGGCTGCGCCGGGCCGCCGAGAGCGGCAGGCTGAAGACCAGTGCGGTGCCGGCCGGATCGCGCGGTTCCAGGCGGACGCTGCCCATGAGCTGGCGGGCCGCGTCCGCGGCGACCGACAGGCCGTAACCGCGTCCCGACAGGGTATCGACCGCCTCGGCGGTGGAGAAACCGGGCTCGAAGACGAGGCGCAGCAGGGTCTCCGGATCGGCGGCGGCCGCGGGGTCGAGGAGGCCGCGCGCCCGGGCCGTCGCCTCGATCCGGGCGAGGTCGGGCCCCGGCCCGTCGTCGAACACGGTGACCTGCAGGCGGGCGCCGCGCACCGCGACCTCGAGCCCGAGGCCCAGCGCCTCCGGCTTGCCGGCCGCGCGGCGCACCTCCGGCGCCTCCCAGCCGTGGCTGAAGGCGTTGCGCAGGGCGTGGAGCAGCGGATCCTTCAGGGCCTGCAGCGTGCCGCGCTCCACCGGCAATTCAAGGCCGCGCAGGTCGATATCGACCTCCCGGCCCTGCTCGCGGGCGGTCTCACGCAGCGACCGGGCGAGCGGAGCCAGGACGGTCTCGGCCGGAACCAGGGCCAGCCGCTCGGCAGCGGCGCGGACGCGGGTGGCGGCCCCCTCGACCGCGCTCGTCGCGGAGGCCTGGCGCCGGGCGAGATCCGCGGCCTCCCGGGCGAACGTGCCGGCACGCGCCGCGAAGGCGCGCCATTCGGGCCGCTCCGCATCCGCCCCCGCCGCGAGGGCCTCGGCGCCGAGACGCAGGTCGCGTGCGAGACGGGCGAGCCGCGCCAGCCCGTCGGCCGCGGGCGCCTGGCCCGCCAGGGTGCTGGCGAGATCGTGGCTCGCCCGCGCCAGCACCTCGACGGCCTCCGCCGGCACCCGCAGGATCGCCGCGGAGGCCTCCGCGGGCTCGGAGCCGGGCTTCGGCGCGGGTGCGGCCGGCAGCGCGGTCGCGGCCGGCGGGGCTGCGGGCGCGGCGGGAGGAATCGGTGCCGGATCCGGCAGTGGAGCGGGAGAGGATGCCGGCGGCGCCTCGCCCGGAAGCCGGAGCAGGCGCCCGAGGGCCGCCAGGGCGTCGGGGGGCATGTCCGGGCCGGCCCCGTCGGTGAGACCTGCGACGTAGGATTCGATCCGGTCGAGGACGAGGTGGACGGCGTTGGCCGCCTCGCGGTCGAGGGCGGTGGCGCCGGTGCGCACGCCCTCGAACAGCGTCTCCAGGCGGTGGGCAACCGCCTCGACCGCCGGGAGGTCGACGGCGCGCGACGCCCCCTTCAGGCTGTGGGCCCTGCGGAAGACGTCGTTCCAATCCGGCGTGGCGCTGCCGAGCGCCCCGCGGATCGCCGCGACGTGCTCCCGGTGCTCGACGTCGAAAGCGGCGAGCAGGAGCTTGCGAATGTCCTCGGCCAAGGGGCGCCCGCCTCAGTGCCGGTAGCGTTCGGCCAGCGCCATGAGGGCCTGGGCGAGTTCGGTGAGGTTGGCGGAGGCGGCCTCGACCTGGCGTGTGCCGGCCGCGGTCTGCTG
>NZ_FMWU01000013.1 GCF_900103195.1 Methylobacterium sp. UNC378MF
GCCGGCCGGAACAAGGCCGGGTCGATGACCAGATGGTCGTCGATGTTGAGCCCGACATGCTTGAACGCGATCGCGCACATGTCCCGCACCGTCGTGGTCCGGCCGGTGGCGATCACATAATCGTCCGGGCGGTCCTGCTGCAGCATCAACCACATCGCCTTCACGTAGTCGCGGGCGTGGCCCCAGTCGCGCTTGGCGTCGATGTTGCCCAGCCGCAGCTCCTTCTGCTGGCCCAGCTTGATCCGCGCCACCGCGTCCGTGACCTTGCGGGTGACGAACTCGACGCCGCGCAGCGGGCTCTCGTGGTTGAACAGGATCCCGTTCGACGCGTGCAGCCCGAAGCTCTCACGGTAGTTGATGGTCATCCAGTGCGCGTAGAGCTTGGCCACGCCGTAGGGCGAGCGCGGGTAGAACGGCGTCGACTCGCTCTGCTTGGCCTCCTGGATCAGGCCGAACATCTCCGAGGTCGAGGCCTGGTAGTAGCGCGCCTGAGGGGCGGCCGAGCGCAGGCATTCCAGCATGTGCGCGGCGCCCAAGCCCGTCACCTGCCCGGTGAGCAGCGGCTGCTGCCAGGACGAGGTGACGAAGGACTGGGCGGCGAGATTGTAGATCTCGTCGGGCTTGGCGGCCTGGACGATGCGCAGCAGGGCGGATTGGTCGAGCAGGTTGCCGTCGACCAGCTCGACATCGTCGAGGATGCCGAGCCACTTCAGCCGGTGATCGAACACGCCGGCATGGCTGGAGCGGCGCACGATGCCGGTGACGGCGTAGCCCTTCTGCAGGAGCAGCTGCGCCAGATACGCACCGTCCTGGCCCGTCACACCCGTGATCAGCGCTCGCTTGGCCGTCATGAACCCGTCCCGTTCCGAAGATGCCCGGCTGCTACGACCGCGGCGGCCTACGCGTCAAGGCGAGGTCTCAACATCAGTATTGTCGCAAGGGTCCGAGGAGCGATTCCTACATCACCAGACTAGCGCTACAGCGGCACGAGCCTCCGCAGAAGAAGCGCCGCACGGCTAAGGTCGCGCGAGCCAGTCTGTCACGCCCATGACTGAGCGGAATTCCTCCATCGCATGAACGCGCGCCTCCGGAAGCGCAACCCGCGCCATGGTGGCGAGGGCATGGCCGGGCCCGAGTTCGAGCACGCGATCGGCGCCGTATTCCCGACAGGCCTCCAGGCAGGCTGCCCAGTCGATCGTCCGCGAGATCTGCAGGGCCAGCTTCTCCCGTCCCTCCACGTCGCGGAACACCGCGGCACCGTCCAGGCCGCTGAGGAGCCGCGGCGCGCTTGGCGGCGGGCGGCGCGGCGGCGCGGCGGCGAGCGCCTCCCGAAAAGCCGCCGTCGCGGCGTTCAGCAGGGGCGTGTGTGAAGGCGTGCGGACGGGAAGGATCACGGCTCGCTGCGCGCCCGAGCCGGCTGCCTCCCGGCACAGCGCCTCGAGGGATCCAAGCCGGCCGCCGACGACGCCGCTATCGGCCGCGTTGCGGATGGCGAGATGGCAATTGTGCCGGGCGGCGAGGCCTTCGAGCGCGTCGAGCCTCAGGCCCCGCACGCCCGCGAGCCCGAACCCCGCGCCGGAGGCGGCATCCATGGCCTCCGCGCGTCGGGCGGCCAGAGCAAGCACGTCTGCGAAGTCGAGGCGTCCAGCAACGCCCCATGCCGCGAGATCGCCGATGCTGTAGCCGGCCACGATCATGCGGTCGGATGGCCCTCCACCGAGCGCGCGCCACGCCGTCAGGGCGGAGACGCAGCACAGGATCTGGCCCGTGCGATTCGCATGGAGGTCGCCGCCGCCCTTTCGGGCCAGATCGCGCGGGTCAGCACCGTCGAGAAGCGGCCTGGCGGCGGCGAATACGTCCTGGGCTGCCGGGTGATCGGCCGTAAAGTCGAACATCGCGGGATGCTGGCCGCCTTGGCCGGAGAGGAGGAGCGCCAGAGTCATGCGGGCCTGCGGGCGCGCAGTCCGGCGACGGGTCTCAGGGCCAGCCGATCCAGGCTCTTGGCGAGCACCGATCCATCCACCGGTGCGTCGCGCAGCTCGCGCCAGTGCAGACCGGCGCCGTCCGGCACCAGGATCTCCCCGTCGATGCCCATCGGCGCCGTCTCCGCCGCGGCGGCGATTCCGTCGAGCAGGCTCAGCGGCACCGGCAGTCGGCAACGCCAGAGCACATCGAGGTCGGAGGTTGCGCTCAGGTAGGTCAGGCCCGTGACGGCCTGCCAAAGGAGGCTGCCGAAGGGCCGCGGCACGATCTCGTGCCGCTGGCCGAGCGCCGTCAGCGTCGCAAGGGTCGAGCCCCATGGAATCGGTGCCTGAGCGGCTGCGTCGGCGAGGCTGACCATGGGCGCGCGAGACAGCGCAGTCGGGGGCAACGAGAGCCCAATCCGTCGCTTGCCGTCCGCGGGCGGCAGCGGCAGGCCGAGCGGAACCGCGTCGCCCCCCTCCCCCGGGGCCCGCCGGCGAACGATCACGGGTCGGCCGGCCTCGGCCCATCCCTTCAGGTGCGGGACATCGCGTAGATCGGATCGGTTCGCCAGACAGGCCGTCCATGCCGCTGGGTCGACGTGAACGAGGTCGTGGCGTTGAAAGGTCTCAGCCAAGGCGGGCCTGATCGGCGATCGCGGCCGCGATGGCGCGCGCCACCGGGCGGCCGCCCCGCTCCTCGCCGAGCCGGTCCCGTACATCACCCGCGCTCATCCCGTCGATCAGCGCGCGGATCTGCGCTTCCAGGGAGAGGTTTGGCTCCAGAACGACGTGGACCGCGCCGGTCGCCACCATGTTGTCGAGTCCTGGCGCGAAGACGGGCGTCGACTTCGCCATGTCCTTCAGCTTGTCGAGGGGCAGCTTGGTCACACGGGCGACGGACGGCAGATCCATCACGCTCGGATGCGCCCCAGGCAAAGCCGCCAGGACTCGCGTGGCGAGCGCCGTAGCGATGAAGGCGCCCGCGGCCGAGTGACCGTAGATCAGCCCGATCGTCGGGTGGCCGGAGCGGTCGGCCAGGAGGATCGCCTTGGCGAGATGCGCGAGGCATTCGTTGAGGCCCAGCAGTTCGTCGCGGCGGCTCATGCGCTGGCTGTCGGAATCCACCGCCACGAGGATCGGCGCGCGGTCGCTAGCCCGCACGGCGTCGAGCACGACGCGCGAAAGGACGAGCGCCCCGTCGACGCCGAGGGGCGTGTCGCCGTCGACGCCCACCACGTGCATCTGGCCGCCCGCGAAGGGACCGGTGCCGGTCACGAGGCCGTCGCGCACCGCGACCGCGTGGCCCTGCGGGAACAGGGAGGCGAGGATCTCAGCGAGCGTCATGATCGGCCTCCGGGCTGCGGGCCACGGTCTCGTCGAAGGCCCCCGTGTCCATGGCCGGCACGGATTCGGGATCGTTCACGCCGAGGCGCGCCCAGACATCGGCGGCGTCGCGGCAGTCTCCGAACTGGTCGATCCGGGCTTCCAGGCGCGCCTGCTCGGCCTCCAGAGTCTGCAGGTCGAAGGCCGGCGCGCGCCCGACGAGAGCGAGGGCGGCCTTGCGGAAGGCCGAGACTGTGTCGGCGCAGAAGGCGTCGGCGCCCCCGGTGAGGCGGCGGTGCTTGCCGCCCATGGTCCGCCAGACCAATGCCCGGTCGCGGGAATCGAACTCCTCCGCGCCCTTGTTGGTCTCAATCACTTCAGGCCCGGACACCGAGATGCGGCCGCCCTCCGACACGGCGAGCCGCGAGCAGGTACCGGCAATCAGGCCGCCGCCTCCGTAGCAGCCGGCCCGGCCGCCGATCAGCCCGATGACCGGGATGCCGGCCGCGCGGGCGTCGACGATGGCGCGCATGGTCTCGGCGATGGCCGTCTCCCCGGCATTGGCCTCCTGCAGGCGGACGCCACCGGTGTCGAACAGGATCAGCACCGCCTTCGGCTTCAGCTCGAGGGCCGCCCGCAGCAGGCCGACCAGCTTGGCCCCGTGGACCTCGCCGAAGGCGCCGCCCATGAAGCGCCCCTCCTGGGCAGCGATCAGGATCGGGGCACCGTCGAGCCGCGCGCGGCCGACGACGATGCCGTCGTCGAAGGCGCGGGGCAGATCGAAGAGCGGCAGGTGCGGGCTCATGCGCCGCTCCGTCGGCGGCAGGAACTCGCGGAAGCTTCCCGGATCGGTGAGCGCAAGCACGCGCTGGCGGGCGGTGGCCTCGTACCAACTCAGGCTGTCCGGATCGATGCTCGCGGCGCGGTTGCCAGCCATGGTCAGGCCTCCATCAGCCGCGCGCCCTGGAGCAGGCGCAGCGACACGGTGTCGGGGCGGGCGCCGCCGTCATTGATGCTGATGCGAAGACCCCCGGGCTGCGCCCGGGCGACGAAATCGGCCACCACCGCCTCCCAAACGTCGCCGTAGCCGGCGATCGGGGTTTCGATGGCCACCTCGCAGGCATCCGGCGGCAGAACCCGCTCGAGCAAGATCTCGAGGTTGCCGGACGCCACGACGCCGGTGATCGCGTGCGGCACCGAGCCGGCCAGCGGCTTCTTGGTGGTGTGGCGGAAGGTCAGAGTTTCCATCGCCGGCTCCTTGAGAGAGGACCCTTCATCGCGCGCCGCTCACCAGTTCCGGAACCGGGCCGGCGGCTCGTAGAGCCCGCCGGACCAATGCACGAGATCCTTGATCGACTTCGCCGCGAGCAGCGCGCGGTCGGCGTCCAGAGGCTCGATGCCGAGATCCTCTGGGCGACGGATGACGCCCCGGGCGCGCAGCTCCTCGACCTTCGCCCGGTCGCGGCCGCGACCGACCTCGGTGTAGCCGGCCACGCCCCGGATCGCCTGCTCGCGCTCGTCGGCGTCCCGGCAGAGCAGCAGATTCGCGATGCCCTCCTCGGTGACGATGTGGGTCACGTCGTCGGCGTAGATCATGACCGGCGCCAGCTCGAGACCGATGGACTTCGCCAGCTCGAGAGCGTCGAGCTTCTCCACGAAAGTCGGAACCAGCTTTTCGCCGAAGGTTTCGACCAGCTGCACCACGAGCTTGCGCCCGCGCATCAGCGCGGGATCGCCGACGATCTGGCCCTCTCGGCCGGCCTTCATCCAGGCATCGGAAGGATGGCGGCGGCCGTGAGGGTCCGAGCCCATGTTCGGCGCCCCGCCGAACCCCGCCACCCGTGACTGGGTTATGGTCGAGGAATGGCCCATCAGGTCGATCTGAAGCGTCGCGCCGATGAACATGTCGCAGGCGTAGAGGCCGGCGGTCTGGCAGAAGGCCCGGTTCGAGCGCAGGCTCCCGTCCGCGCCGGTGAAGAAGATGTCGGTCCGCTCGCGGATGTAGCGGTCCATCCCGACTTCCGAGCCGAAGCAGTGGATCTGCTTGACCCAGCCGGATTCGATTGCCGGGATCAGGGTCGGGTGCGGGTTGAGCGCCCAGTGGGTGGCGATTTTCCCCTTGAGGCCGAGTTTCTCGCCGTAGGTCGGCAGCAGCAGCTCGATCGCCGCCGTCCCGAACCCGATGCCGTGGTTAAGCCGCTTGACGCCGTACTCGGCGTAGATCCCCTTGATCGCCATCATGGCGATCAGGATCTGCGTCTCGGTCATCGCAGCCGGATCGCGGGTGAAGAGCGGCTCCACATAGAACGGCTTGTCGGCCTCGACCACGAAGTCGATCCGGTCGCCCGGGATGTCGACCCGCGGGACGGTATCGACAATCGCGTTGACCTGCGCGACCACGACGCCGTTCTTGAAGGCGGTCGCCTCCACGACGGTCGGCGTGTCCTCGGTATTCGGCCCCGTATACAAGTTGCCGTCGCGGTCGGCGGAGACGCCCGCGATCAGAGCCACGTTGGGCGTCAGGTCGACGAAGTAGCGGGCGAACAGCTCCAGGTAGGTATGGACGGCCCCGAGCTCGATCTGGCCGCCATAGAGCATTTTGGCTATGCGGGCGCCCTGCGGACCGGAATACGAGTAGTCGAGCCGCTTCGCGATCCCCGTCTCGAACACGTCGAGATGCTCGGGCAGCACGATCCCCGACTGGACCATGTGCAGGTCGTGGATCTTGTCGGGGTCGCAGGCGCTCAGGCCGCGGGCAAGGCAGTCGGCCTGCTTCTGGTTGTCACCCTCGAGGCAGACACGATCACCGGGCTGCAGGATCGCTTCCAGCAGATCTACGACGGCCGCAGCCGGCACGACCTTGCCATCCGCATGGGCGCGCCCCGCCGCGATGCGCGCGTCGCGCGCCTTCCCCTCACCGCGCCACTCGCCCATCCGCGTGCTCCCATCGGTGTACCAAACGATACATAGCGGCCAAACCGGTATTTTTAAACCGGCCTCACCCGGTAAATCGCATACGTAATCACCGTCCAGTCAGCGTCTTGCATACTTAAGGCGCCATCCAGCAGGCCAACCGGGAAGGAGGCCCTCCATCCGGCTTGCGTCCCTACGGCCGCTGAATGGGTTCGGAGAAGACGCCCCCATGAAGGGGCAACGCCGATGATCGCCCACAGTGTCGCCCTGCTCGCCGACTGCACGCGTATGGGCCTCTATCTCGGTGATCTTCTCGGCCCCGCTCTGCACGTAAAGGCCTAAGTCGGCGGCATCGTCATCGCCATGATCCTGCTCATCGCTGCGGCCGGCTCCCTGGTCCTGTGCTTGGGTGCTGTCGCCCTGGTCAGCCGGACTGGCCGGTGCGATCCAGGCATCGGCGCCGTGGAGCACGGCGGCTCCGCGTGATCGGCGGCGGCGCCGAGCCCGCTGCCAGGACGGGCTGAACGCCCTGGGACACGACATCGGGCACGGAGTCGAGCACGTCTTCGTTGAGCAGAGTCTCATGGCCGCCTTCGCGGTGGTCGGTGCGCTGATCCTCGTCTCGAACTTAACCGCCAAGCATCTCACCAACGGCCGCGTCCACGGCTCCACCATCCTGATCGTGCTTGGGCTGGTGCTCGTTTATGTCGGCGGGCCTTACACGGGCGGGAGGAAGGGCCTCGCCGAATGGGCACGGTCAGCCGGGCTGCGGGCGGCCTCGCGGCGACCGATCCGAAACTCGTCCCCTGCGGCGCGCTGACGGTGCGGTCCCTGATCGGCAGACGCGGCAGCATTCCGGCGCGCCGGTCGAAATGCGGATTCGTGCCCGCCGATTAGGGTATGGTTGCGCCTCGTCTTCCCGAGGACTGGCAGGCGCCGCTCACGGGATGATTGAGGAACGGCGGATGCACGGGGACTTTCAGAAGATCGACAGCGGGCTGCTCTCGGACCGGATCCGCGACGCGCTCACCGACGCCATCGCGTCGGGGACGATCGCGGCCGGCACGGCACTCGACGAGCAGAACCTGGCCGATCGCTACGGCGCGTCGCGCACGCCCGTCCGGGAGGCGCTGCGTCAGCTCGCGGCCTCGGGGCTCGTGGAGATGCGGCCCCGCCGGGGCGTGGTGGTGGCGCGCCTGACGCCGCAGCGGATCGCCGACATGTTCGAGACCACCGCCGAGATAGAGGCGATGTGCGCCCGGCTCGCCACCTACCGGATGACGCCCCTGGAACGGGGGCAGCTCATGGAACTCCACGAGGCATCCGCCGCGTCGGTCGAGGCGGGCGATGTCGACGCCTACGACCGGTTCAACCGCGTCTTCCACGAGGCGCTCTACACCGCGACCCATAACGGATTCATGGCGGAGCAGGCGCTGGCGATCCGCGAGCGTCTCGCTGCCTTCCGGCGCACCCAGCTGCGCCACGCCGACCGGATCCGCCGCTCCCGGGAGGAGCACGGTGAAATCCTGTCGGCGATCGCGGAAGGCGACGGCGAAACGGCCGCCCGGCGCATGCGCGCCCACATGCTCCGGGCAGCCGCGGCGCTGGGGCGCTACATCGCCGGGATGGAGTGAGGCGTCGGCGTGGGCCGCGCTGAGGACTTCCGCGCGGCCGCCCGGCCCGCACCTTGGGCGGAGCTGCGCGACGGCCGCGCACCGTCAACAGCATGGCGTCCTCGGCCTCGATGCGGCCGGGAACGACGGGCATTGCGGCTGCGGTCCATTCAGACACGGCTCGCCCAAGACTACCTCCGAGCGGCCGCTTCAACGGCCGCGCGTCTCCACCCGCATCTGCACGCCGGGCATCAGGTCCTCGGCGCCGACGCGCTCAGCGCGTCGGCGAGCCTCCCGATATGCTCGGCGGCCCGACCGATCCCGAACGCCGCCCGCTCGGCATCCTCCGCCCGCCCCCGCTCCGCAGTCTCGGCGGCGGCGCGCAGCTCCGCGACGTTGCCTTCCAGCGCCGCGATCCGCGAGCGCAGCTCCGCGAGCTCGTCGGCGATGGTCAGCGCCGCCATGACCTGCAGGCGCATGTCGCCGATCTCGCCGAAGCTCTTGCGCATCTCGGCGATGCGCCCGTCGAGGGTCGCGGCGAGCCCGGTGAGGTGCGCCTCCTCCCCCGCGCCGCACGCCATACGGTAGCTGCGGCCGTCGATGGTCACGTTGATCTGCGGCAAGGGTGGCTCCGCTGGGCTCAGACGCGTCCGAGGACATCCTGGACGGACTCGATCGCACGGTCGAGCCGGTGGCCGACCTCCCCGGTGGCCGCCGTGACCGTGGCGAGCCGGGCGCTCGCCGCATCGAGGGCTGCGGCGAGGCGAGCTCGATCCTCATCCATGAGGGCGAGTTCCGCATCCCGGTCGTCGGGCTCGGCGTCGGCGTCGAGGCGATGCTGGACGACGGCATCGAGGCGGTTGATCGCCGCTTCGAGCCGGCTGAGCGCGTCGTCGATGGAACGGGTCTCGGTCTCGTCGGCCATGGGTCTTCGTCTACCTCGACCTGAAGCTTTCCGCCGAATGCAGGCGAAATTCCAGCGCGAAATCGCGAACGATCCCCGCTCCGGCCGTTCACCGAATGGATCGTCGCGATCCTTGCTTATTGGTCGGTGGAACGAAGGTCTTTGTCATGGCGATGCGTTTGACAGGTCGAGGCGCCATGCTAGACAGCCGCGCGATCCCGAAGAGGGACCGCGCGAGACATGCCGGAGGGCCGGTCCGCGACAGTTCCGAGGCCTCAGCCGGCACCGTCCGATCCGACGGTCACGGGCGTCGAAGCCCGGCCTCTCCCGGTCCGGTTCATCGCAGGTTCAAATCCGCCCGCCCAGATCCGCCCGGCCCGGCCTGGACGGTATGACGGGCCGCCGAGACCGCTCTGCGGACCGATTCCAGGTCCGGCGCGCGGCGAGCCGCATCAGGAAGGAGTCACGCCGTGACGAAGGTTGCCATCAACGGGTTCGGACGCATCGGCCGCAACGTCCTGCGCGCAATCGCCGAGGCGGGGCGCAACGACATCGAGGTCGTGGCGATCAACGATCTCGGCCCGGTGGAGACCAACGCCCACCTGCTCCGCTTCGACTCCGTGCACGGTCGCTTCCCCGGCGAGGTCGCGGTCGACGGCGAGTTCCTGGTGGTGAACGGCAAGCGCATCAAGGTCACGGCCGTGCGCAACCCGGCGGAGCTGCCCCATCGCGACCTCGGCGTCGATATCGCGCTCGAATGCACCGGCATCTTCACCTCGAAGGACAAGGCGAAGGCCCATCTCGACGCCGGCGCCAAGCGCGTCCTCGTCTCGGCCCCGGCCGATGGCGCCGACCTGACGGTGGTCTACGGCGTGAATCACGACAAGCTGTCGAGCGAGCACCTTGTGGTCTCGAACGCGTCCTGCACCACGAACTGCCTCGCCCCGGTGGCGAAGGTGCTGGACGAGGCCGTCGGCATCGAGCGCGGCTTCATGACCACGATCCACTCCTACACAAACGACCAGCCGTCGCTGGATCAGATGCACAAGGATCTCTACCGGGCCCGCGCCGCGGCGCTCTCGATGATCCCGACCTCGACCGGTGCCGCGAAGGCGGTCGGCCTCGTGCTGCCGGAGCTCAAGGGCAAGCTCGACGGCACCGCGATCCGCGTGCCGACCCCGAACGTCTCGGCAGTCGACCTCGTCTTCACGGCCAAGCGCGCCACCACGGTCCAGGAAATCAACGACGCCATCAAGGCCGCCGCGGCCGGCCCGCTCAAGGGCGTCCTCGGCGTCACCGACCGGCCGAACGTCTCGATCGACTTCAACCACGATCCGCATTCCTCGACCTTCCACCTCGACCAGACCAAGGTCATGGACGGCGTGCTGGTGCGCATCCTGACGTGGTACGACAACGAGTGGGGCTTCTCGAACCGCATGGCCGACACCGCCGTGGCGATGGCCAAGCTCATCTGAGCCGGACTGCAGCGGTCGCCGCCTCCTGAGAGGTCGGCGGCCGCACCACTCTTCGGACGGCCTATCTTCGAACCAGGGACTCTCCAGGGATGACCGACGCTTCGCAGGGCACGTCGAGCGGACTGGCTGCCGCGCCGCCCACCCCCAGGCCGGCTCCGCCGCCGCCCACCACACCCGCCGTGGCACCGACCGCCGCCTCCGCGGTCCCGTCGCACGCGCTCCCGGCAAACCAGCTCTTCGACCAGCTCGCGCGAATCGAGGACAAGTGCTCGCGCATCGAGGACAAGTACGCCCGCTCCGAGGCGCTGCTGTCCCGGGTCGAGGACAAGGTCGAGAACGCCGCGAACCGGATGAACGAATCCGCGCGCCAGTCCGACCTCGCGGCGCTCCGGACGGAGATGCGCGGCCTCGCCGAGCGCACCCGGCGCCTGCCCGGGACCGGCGCCCTCGTCCTCACCGCCGTCATCACGGCTATCCTGACGGTGGTTCTGATGGTCGCCGTCCAGCGGCTCAATCTCGACCGCCTGCTGCCGCAGCGGGCTACCATCGGCACCACCGCTCAGTAACCGCCCTCACCTCGCACAGGACCGCACCAGACCGCATGAGCGCCTTCCGCACCCTCGACGACGCCGGCTCCCTCACGGGCAAGCGGGTCCTCATGCGCGTCGACCTGAACGTGCCCATGGAGAACGGCCGGGTGACCGACGCGACCCGGATCGAGCGCGTCGCGCCGACGATCCGTGAAGTCGCCGCGCAGGGCGCCAAGGTGATCCTTCTCGCCCATTTCGGCCGACCGAAGGGCAAGCGCGAGCCGAAGGACTCGCTGGAGCCAGTGGTTCCGGCGCTGAGCGCCGCCCTCGGGCGCGACGTCGCCTTCGCGGCGGACTGCGTCGGCGACGCGGCCGCGGAGGCCGTCGCGGCCCTGAAGGACGGCGACGTCCTCCTCCTCGAAAACACCCGCTACCATCCGGGCGAGGAGAAGAACGATGCGGCCTTCGCAGACGCCCTGGCGGCGAACGGTGATGTCTACGTCAACGAGGCCTTCTCGGCGGCCCACCGCGCCCACGCGTCCACCGAGGGTCTGGCGCACCGGCTGCCGGCCTATGCCGGCCGCGAGATGCAGGCCGAACTCGACGCGCTGACCAAGGGCCTGGAATCGCCGCAGCGCCCGGTGATCGCGCTGGTCGGCGGCGCCAAGGTCTCCTCCAAGATCGATCTCCTGGAGAACCTCGTCGCCAAGGTCGACATGCTGGTTATCGGCGGCGGCATGGCCAACACCTTCCTGCACGCGCAGGGCAAGGGGATCGGCAAGTCCCTCTGCGAGAAGGATCTCGCCGGGACCGCCACGCGGATCCTGGCGGCGGCCGAGAAGGCCGGCTGCCGGATCATCCTACCGGTCGACGCGATCGCCGCGACCGAGTTCAAGGCGCAGGCCCCCCACGAGACCGTGCCGGTGGATGCCGTGCCGGACGCGAGCATGATCCTTGATGCCGGACCGCGCTCGGTCGCCGAGATCAACGCGGCCATCGACGGGGCCAAAACCCTCGTTTGGAACGGCCCGCTGGGCGCCTTCGAGCTCGCCCCGTTCGACGCCGCCACCGTGGCCGCCGCCAAGCACGCTGCCGCGCGGACGAAGGACGGCCAGCTCGTCTCGGTAGCGGGCGGTGGCGACACCGTGGCCGCGCTCAACCATGCCGGGGTGGCGCAGGACTTCACCTACGTCTCGACAGCCGGCGGCGCCTTCCTCGAGTGGCTCGAGGGCAAGGCCCTCCCGGGCGTCGAGGCGCTGCGGGCGAAGGGCTGAGACGGCCGCTTTGCTCTCCTCCCCCGGCGGCATGGCCCTATCTATATTGCCGGCCGTCTTCAGCCGGGAGCCGGGTCGATGGGGCACGACGTGGAGAACGCGAGATTCGAGATCCTGAAGGGCATTCAGACGATCCTTGCAGATCCGAGGGCGAAGACGGCGGCGCGCTTCGATAGACTTGAGGCACGGACCGATCGCCCCGATCTCGGCACGCGCAACGATCGCAGGAACGCGGCGGGAATGCTCGTGACGATGCGGGCCAGAGCGGGCGACTTCGACGCGCGGGTTAGCGGGCCGGACCGGCTGAGGATCATCCGCCGAAAGAATGCCCTGCGCCGTGTGGGAGATTGACCGAAAGCAAGGCACTCGGCAGAGCGACACGATACAGCTCAGCTGAGGGCCTGACGGCACCTCCGGCGATCGGGCGGACGACCAAACGGGAAACGGGAAGACACGCACGATGGCACGCATCACCCTCCGGCAGCTCCTCGATCACGCCGCTGAATACGAGTACGGCGTGCCCGCCTTCAACCTGAACAACATGGAGCAGGGGCTCGCCATCATGGCGGCGGCCGACGCCGCCGACGCGCCGGTGATCCTCCAGGCGAGTCGCGGCGCCCGCGCCTACGCGAACGACGTCGTGCTGGCCAAGCTGATCGACGGCCTTGTCGAGATCTACCCGCACATCCCGGTCTGCATGCATCTCGACCACGGTAACAACGAAGCGACCTGCGCCACCGCCATCCAGTACGGCTTCACCTCCGTGATGATGGACGGCTCGCTGAAGGCCGATGGCAAGACCCCGGCCGACTACAATTACAACGTCGAGATCACGCGCAACGTCACCAAGATGGCCCACTGGGCCGGCGTCTCGGTCGAGGGCGAACTGGGCGTGCTCGGGTCCCTGGAGAGCGGCCAGGGCGAGGCCGAGGACGGCCACGGCGCCGAGGGCACGCTGAGCCACGACCAGCTCCTCACCGATCCGGACGAGGCGGTGAAGTTCGTCGAGGCCACGAAGGTCGATGCGCTGGCGGTGGCCATGGGTACCAGCCACGGCGCCTACAAGTTCACCCGCAAGCCCGACGGTGAGGTGCTGGCGATGAACGTGATCGAGGAGATCCACCGCCGCCTGCCGACGACCCACCTCGTCATGCACGGCTCCTCGTCGGTGCCGCAGGACCTGCAGGACATCATCAACCGGTACGGCGGTCAGATGAAGCCGACCTGGGGCGTCCCGGTCGAGGAGATCCAGCGCGGCATCAAGCACGGCGTGCGCAAGATCAACATCGACACCGACAACCGCATGGCGATGACCGGCCAGATCCGGAAGGTGCTCACCGAGAACCCTTCGGAATTCGACCCGCGCAAGTATCTGAAGCCCGCCATGGAAGCGATGACGAAGCTCTGCAAGCAGCGCTTCGAGGAGTTCAACACCGCCGGCAAGGGCTCGAAGATCCGGCCGATCTCCGTCGCCGAGATGGCGAAGCGCTACGCCAGCGGCTCTCTCGATCCGAAGATCGGCGCGCGATAGAACGCGGGTTGTCAACTTCGATGAGCAACATCGCCCGTCTCGCCCTGCTCGGGCCACACGGCCTCGAGGCGGATGGCATCGCGGATTTCGTGGCAGCCTTGAAGGCCGCCTGCGAAGCCGGCGAAGTCGCCGCCGTGATCCTGCGCCTTGCGGCCACCGACGAGCGCGCGCTGACGGCGCGCGTCAAGTTGGTAGCTCCGGTTGCCCAGGAACACGGTGCAGCCCTGGTCGTGGCTTGCCCGGGCTTCTTGGGTGACCTCGCGACCGTGGCGGTCCGCGGCGGTGCCGACGGCATCCACGTCGACAAGCCCCGCGATCTGAAGGATTTGCGCGGCCAGCTGCGGGATGGGCGTATTCTCGGCGCCGGAGGCCTGGAGACCAAGCACGCCGCCATGGAGGCCGGAGAGGTCGGGGTCGATTACCTGATGTTCGGTGGCCTCTACCCGGACGGCGTGGCGCCCGACGCGGAGACCGTGCGCGCCCGTGCCTCCTGGTGGGCCGAGATCTTCGAGACGCCCTGCGTGGCGGTCGCGGCCGCCGCAGAGGAGATTGCGCCGCTCGGCGCAACCGGTGCGGAGTTCGTCGGATTGGAGAGCGGCTTGTGGCTGCCGGATCCGGGCGCCGTCGCAAGGGCTCAGCAGGCTGTTCGGGAGGCGGCCGCGTGAGGCGCCGTATCGCGCACCACGTTGTGGCTTTCGTCGGAGCCACCGTGTTGGCCCTGCCAGCCTGGGCTGCTTCTGGGCCGGCCGACCCGGCCGGAACGCCGCCCCCCGGGTCGATCGGCTCGACGGCGCAGACCGGCAAGAAGCCGATGCCGGAACTGCCGAGCCCGTACACGCCGAACTACACGCGGGGCGCCGTGCCGCCGCCGGGCAGCCAGCCGCCGGACCTCGCCTACGGAGCCTATCAAAGGGGCCAGTACGTCACCGCCTTCCGAGAGGCGACCAAGCGCATCGAGGCGAATCCGAAGGATGCCGCCGCCATGACGCTGCTCGGGGAATTGTACAATCAGGGCCTCGGCGTGAAGCAGGATCCGGTGAAGGCGGCCGACTGGTACCGCCTGGCCGCAGCGCAGAACGACGCGTCGGCCATGGCGTCCCTCGGGCTGATGGCCCTCGACGGCCGCGGCATGCCGAAGGATCCGAAGGCTGGGCGTCGCTGGCTGGAACAGGCGACTTCCCACGGCTCGCCGACCGCCGCCTACAATCTCGGCCTGATCCTGATCGGTACCGGAGCCACCGCCGACGAGGCAGCGGCCGCCACGCAGTTCCGCAAGGCGGCCGAGGCCGAGATCGGCCCCGCTCAGCACGATCTGGGCGTGCTCTACCTGCAGGGCCGCGGCCTGCCGAAGGACCCGTCCAAGGCTGCGGCCTGGTTCCGGCGCGGAGCCGATAATGGCGATCTCGCCAGCGAGGTGGAATACGCGATCCTGCTGTTCAATGGCACCGGCGTTACGAAGGACGAGCGCGCGGCCGCCCGCTACTTCCTGCACGCGGCATCGCGCGGCAACGCCATCGCGCAGAACCGCGTCGCGCGGCTCTACGCGGTCGGCCGCGGCGTAGCCAAGAACCCCGTGGAGGCCGCGGCCTGGAATCTCGCTGCGGCCGGACAGGGCTTGTCCGATGCTTGGCTGGACCAGACTCTGTCCGGCCTCTCTGCCGACGAGCGCACACGCGCCGAGCGACTTGCCAACGAGCGGATCGAGCAGCGCTGAGCCGCTATCCCTCGGCCTTCGACCAGTCGACGCCGGCCTCGAGATGCGGCAGCAGGACGACGCTCTCCTGCTCGTTCGGGTCTGTCCGGGCAATCACCGCGGTGACCGGCTCGGTCTGGCTCCGATTGTAGGGCAGATGCGGTACGTCGGCGGCGATGTAGACGAACTCGCCGGCCCCCGCGATCGCGTGGTTCTCCAGACGCTCACCCCAGAAGCAGCCCGACACGCCAGACAGCACGTAGATCGCCGTCTCGTGGGATTCGTGCTTGTGGGCGTGGGCACGCTCGCCGGGGGGGATCTCCAGGAGCTGCATGTGCAGCGCCTTCGCGCCCACAGCTTCGGCAGAGACCGCCGGACGATAGATGTGCCCCTGCTTGCCCCGGAACGGTGCACTCTCGTGCACCACCCGGAACCCCTGTGTCTCCGTGTCGGATCCGGAACTCATGAACCTTCCTCCACTCTGAAGGCGGAATCGACTGGGATCTGCATGCCGTTGACCAGCGCGTTGGTCTGGTTGGCCATCCCGACCACGGCCAGGAACTCGCCGTGCTGCTCTGCCGTCAAGCCCTTGGCTCGCGCCGCCGCGGTGTGGGAATGGATGCAGTACGGACAGCCATTGGCGATCGAGACCGCGATGTAGACCAGCTCCTTGGTCAGGGGATCCAGGCTCCCCGCCCCCATGACGGTCTTCAGCGTCGACCATGTCCGTTCGAGCAATGCCGGATCATTGGCGAGGCCGCGCCAGAAGTTGTTGATGAAGTCGGAGCCGCGGGTCGCCCGGATGTCGGCGAAGACCGCACTTACACGCGGTTCGGCTTCGGCCTCAGCGTCAGACCAGAGCTTCACGGTCGCCATCGCGGCCCCCTCCTCTCAGAGCTTGCATGCCCCCTCGAGCGCCCGATTCTCGGCGTCCGAGAACAGGCGCGAGCGAATATGAAAACGCTTCTCACGCCCGTTTTCCAAGGAGAACATGCCGCCGCGTCCCGGCACGACGTCGAGGATCAGATGCGTGTGCTTCCAGACCTCGAACTGCGACCGGCTGATGAAGAAGTCCGCGCCGCCGACGGTGCCGAGATTGACGTCGCCGTCACCGACGACGAAGTCCCCGACGGGGTAGCACATCGGCGAGGACCCGTCGCAGCAGCCGCCCGACTGGTGAAACATGACCGGCCCGTACTCGCCCCGCAGCTCGTCGATCAGTGCGAGGGCCGCGGGTGTGGCGGTAACCCGCAGGGGCGTTCCGTCGGCGCCGGCCTGCTGCGCGACGTTGTCGTCCAAGGCCTGATCCGAACTCATGTCATCCTCCGCAGTCGTTGTCTGAATATGCGTGGTCACCTGCGGTTTTCCACGGTCGATCGTTCGCACTTCCGCTGACGCCGAAGGGCGTGTTCGCGTCGACGGAGCGCTGTATGCGCCGCCCAAGCGGACCGGACGTGCCCGTCCCGGTCGGTCGGACCGGTGCCGTCTGCTTCGTCCTCATCCTGCTCAGCTCGGCCTGACCGACCGCGGCCGCCGCATGGCTTGTTCTCCGGGCCCAGCCCCGCCGGTCCCTGAGCGTGGAGCACGCGCGCCCTGCCGCTGGGACCCCAACGTCGCGCCTGCCAAGCTCATGGGCTTCGCGGGCCTGGAAACTCCGCTGGACCACATGCCCAGCGTCAGCGTCGATACCGGGCCCGCGGCCTCCAGAGCGCGATCGTCAATGCCCTTTTCCGAAAGGGGCGGCCCGTGTTGAGCACGGCGATCTGGAATCGAAAAAGCCCCGGCCGCAAGGCCGGGGCTGAAGTTGCTTCGGGGGTTAACCCGGAAAGAACCTCAGAAGAATCCGAGCTTCTTGGCCGAGTAGCTGACCAGCATGTTTTTGGTCTGCTGGTAGTGGTCGAGCATCATTTTGTGAGTCTCGCGGCCGATGCCGGACTGCTTGTAGCCGCCGAAGGCCGCATGGGCCGGATAGGCGTGGTAGCAGTTCGTCCAGACCCGGCCGGCCTGGATCGCCCGGCCGAAGCGGTAGGCGCGGGTCCCGTCGCGGGTCCACACGCCGGCGCCGAGGCCGTAGAGCGTGTCGTTCGCGATAGAGAGCGCCTCGGCATCGTCCTTGAAGGTCGTGACCGACAGGACCGGCCCGAAGATCTCCTCCTGGAAGATGCGCATCTTGTTGTGGCCGCGGAACACGGTCGGCTTCACGTAGAAGCCCTCGGCGAACTCGCCGTCCTTGACGTTGCGCTCGCCGCCGGTGAGCAGCTGGGCGCCCTCCTGCCGGCCGATGTCGATGTAGGAGAGGATCTTCTCCATCTGCTCGCCCGAGGCCTGGGCACCGATCATCGTAGCCGGATCCAGCGGCGAACCCTGCGTGATCGCCTCGACGCGCTTCAACGCGCGCTCCATGAATCGGTCGTAGATCGATTCGTGCACGAGCGCGCGGCTCGGGCAGGTGCAGACCTCGCCCTGGTTGAGGGCGAACATCGTGAAGCCCTCGAGGGCCTTGTCGAAGAAGTCGTCGTCCTCGTTCGCGACGTCGGCGAAGAAGATGTTCGGCGACTTGCCGCCGAGCTCCAGCGTCACCGGGATCAGGTTCTGCGACGCGTACTGCATGATGAGGCGGCCCGTGGTCGTCTCACCCGTGAAAGCGATCTTGGCGATCCGCGGCGAGGAGGCGAGCGGCTTGCCGGCCTCGAGGCCGAAGCCGTTGACGATGTTGAGAACGCCCGGCGGCAGCAGGTCGCCGATGATCTCCATCAGCACCAGCACGGAGGCCGGGGTCTGCTCGGCGGGCTTCAGGACCACGCAATTGCCGGCGGCGAGCGCCGGGGCGAGTTTCCACACCGCCATCAGGATCGGGAAGTTCCACGGGATGATCTGGCCGACGACGCCGAGCGGCTCGTGGAAATGGTAGGCGACCGTGTCGTGGTCGATCTCGGAGATCGAGCCCTCCTGCGCCCGCACGCAGCCCGCAAAGTAGCGAAAATGGTCGATGGCCAGCGGGATGTCGGCGTTGGTGGTCTCACGGATCGGCTTGCCGTTGTCCCAGGTCTCGGCGAGCGCGATCAGATCGAGGTTCTCCTCCATCCGGTCGGCCATCTTGAGGAGGATGCGGGCGCGCTCGGCCGGCGCCGTGCGCCCCCAGGCTTCCTTGGCCGCATGGGCGGCGTCGAGCGCCTTCTCGACATCCTGCGCGTCGGAGCGGGCCACCTCGCACACCACCTTACCCGTGATCGGGGAGGTGTTCTCGAAGTAGCGGCCCGCCGCGGGAGCGACCCACTGGCCGCCGATGAAGTTCTCGTAACGGGCCGAGAAGGGCGACTTGACCTTGGCGTCGCCGAGGAATTCCGGCTTGTTCATCGCTGTGTTCCCTCCATAGGCCCCGGCCTCGCGAACCGCGGCTCTTGGGCTTAAGCTGGCGCTCGGGCGACCTGACATTGGGGGCCGCATCCGCTTCCGCTCTGTTCGCAGCCAATGGCTTTTGGCCTGCCGAATCAAGGTGGACTTTTGGCCAGTGCGCGAGTGTCGAGATCCTACGCGCTTCCCGCCGTCATCGCGAGCGGACAATTATCCAGGAGATCGGTGCCGTCGGGGACATTCAACCTGATCGTATTCCGGCCCCCGGGCGCTGTGACGAAGGCCGTGCGCATGGTCCTGCAGCGTGACGGTTCAACGAATACTGCGAAGATTCAGCTGTAGCGCCTATCCGAGTAGGGCGAGTGGCAGTGCCGCGGCCGCGAACGGCAGGGCCGCCAGGGCAGCGTTGCGCAGCCAGCTTGGCCGATAAGCGATGATCGCCACTACGGCCAGGGCGGCCCCGGTGAGTGATCCGATCCACTGGACGGGCCCGAAATTCCAGCCCGCGGCCGCGATGGCTGCCGCGAAGGAAAGGCCGAGGCCACACCAGCCGGCCATCCGCAGGCTTACGACGCGCCGCTTCGGCACGCCCGCGCGGTAGGCTGCCCGATGATGCCGGTCGAGGCTCAAGGCCAAGGCGGCGAAACCCGAGAAGCTCAGGAGAAGGCTGAGGATCAGCGCGGCAAATGTCATGCTTCGACCGTCCGGGACAGGTTCGCCTCCACAAGTCGCGACTCCGCCGGTCGCGGCCGTGCCGCAAGCCGGGAACCGGCAACGAGGGCCAGCCCCACCACCGCCATTGCGGCATCGAAGGCCAGGAAGCGTGGCTGGCCCACCAGGACAGCGTCGATCACGGGAATGACCAGGAAGGCGCAAGCCGGTACGGCAAGGGCTACCGACCACGCTCGCCGCCGCGGATACAGGGACGCGGCGATCGCGGCGGTGATCCAGGCTGCGAAGAAGACGCGGATCTCCCAATCGGCCCGCGCCTCAAGCCCGAGGGGCAACAGACGATTGGCCAGGAAATAAGCGGCGAGACCGACCGGCAAGCCCGCGATGGTGCCGATGTTGAGAAGCCGTACGAGCCGCAGGCCGAATCCTTCCGGATCGGCGCCCCGAGGCGCCCGTGCCACGGTCCAGAGGACGAGCCCGCTCGCCACCGTAGCCGCGCCCATCAGGCCGCAGAGGAAGAACAAGAGGCGTAGGGGAGCGGCGGCAAAATGCGCCTCGTGCAGCCCGGCCATCACGGCCCCGGTCCGGGTCGCGGCACCGGGTTCGCCAACTCGGGCGATCTCCGAGCCGGTATCGGCGCCGTAGGCGATCTGCGGGTGAAGATGCGCGAGCCCCATCGGCTCTTCGAAGTACGCCGTCACGGTGGCACCGGCGTCACCCGGCCGGGTGACCAGCATCACCTCGGGCACCGCGCCGCCGGCCGCCGCGGCGCGGGCGACGAGCTCGCCCAGCGGCAGCGGCGTGCCGGGGCGCCCGGCCGGGGCCACGCCCGGGGTCGCCAGGCCGGCTTCTGCGTAGTAGCGAAGCGGGTCGTTGCCGTAGACGGCCTTCATCCCCCAGGGCATCAGCATCGCCGACAGTGTGACGAGGCCCGTGTAGACGATCATCAGATGGAAGGGCAGCGCCAGCACGCCCATCACGTTGTGAGCGTCGAGCCACCCTCGCTGGGCCGAGCGGTCGCGCCGGAACGTGAAGAAATCGGCGAAGATGCGCCGGTGGGTCACGATCCCGGAGATCAGCGCAATCAACAGGATCATCGCGCAGACCGAGACAATCCAGCGTCCCCAGATTGGTGGCAGGCTCAGTTCGAAGTGGAACCGATACAGGAAATCGCCGCCGCGGGTGTCGCGAACCCGCGCAGGCTCACCGGTCGCCGGATCGAGGAGTGCGTGATGATAGGGGCCGCCTGGATGCGGCCACCAATAGACCTCGACCGCCGGATTCTCGGCATTCGGCAGCCTGACCGACCAGCCGGCCGCGTTCGGCATGGCTTTCTGTAGAAAGGCGCCGGCACGCGTCGCCGCAGCCGCTGGATCGGAGCTCGAATCGGATAGTTCAGGCCGCATCCAATGCGAGATGTCGGTGCGGTAGTAGCTGGCGGTCCCGGTGACGAAGATCGCGAACAGCACCCACCCGACCACGAGGCCGGACCATGTGTGCAGCCACGCCATCGACTGGCGGAAGCTCCGCGCCCGGCTCAAGCGGCACCGCCTGGGACGAAAGCACCCGCGAGCCACAGGGCTCCGGTCAGCAGCAGGGCCGTCAGGCCGAGGACAAGGGCCGCCCGCATCAATGTCCGGGCGGCGAAGACCCAGATCACGGCTGCCGCCATGATGGCGAAGCTCGCCAACGTCCCGGCGGACACCGCTTCGGCCCTGGGACCGGGCAGGATGAGGGCCAGCAGCGCGCTGGCGAGCGCGGCGACCGTGTAGCCACCAAGCGCCGCCAGGAGCACTCGCCCGGCTACCGCCGCACGATCTGCCAGCATTGGCGTGGTGCGGGCGCTCATGGCGCCACCTCTCGTTCCCGTGAGCCCATGCCGCGACCTACCAGCGGCGCCGGTCGGCGCGCAACGGCTATGTTCCGGAACGATTCCAGTGTGAAAAGAGGTGGTTAGGTAGGCGCATGACGGTCGGGCCGGCCACGACCTCGTCACCATCGGCTGGTCGTCTTAACGGCCGCCCGCTCCGGACGGACCAGCCCGATCGGATCTGCGAATCGCCACGGCCGCGCTCCGGGCGCTTGGCGGCAGATCGGCTCCGAGGTCCGGCTTGGCAGAGGCTGGGGCGGCTGCGGCAGCCGGACCGGCTCCCGTGGGCCCATTGCGCGCGCGTCCCCAGCCGTAGCCTGCATTGATGCCAGCGTAGAAGCCCGTGAAGTCTTCCGCTCGGGCATTACCCGCCAGCATGAGCAGAGCCGTGGACAGCAGCAGGCGACGCATCGGCCATCCAGGAACGAGAAAGGCGGCTGCCCCGGGAGGAGCCGCCGCCTGACACTCTTCTCGTGGAACGCGGCGGCAAAGCGACCGCCGCAACATCCTCAATCCTCGACGTTGATGCTCTGGGCCTCGCGGCCCTTCTGACCCTCAACCACGCCCAGGGTGACCTGCTGGCCCTCGGCCAGCGAATCGAGACCCGCGCGGGACAGGGCAGAGCGGTGCACGAACACGTCCTTGCCGCCGTCGTTGACGGAGACGAAGCCGAACCCCTTGGCGGGATCGTACCACTTCACGGTGCCGCTCATCTCGACCGACGGGCCGCCGGCGAAGCGGCCACCACCGCCGCCACCGCCGTAACCACCGCCACCACCACGATCGCCGTAGCCGCCACTGCGGTCGCCGTAGCCGCCGCCCGCACCACCGGCACCGTAACCACCGGTGCGCGGACGGAACTCGCGCCGGGGCGCAGGTGCCTCGGCCGTGGAGGTGTCGACGCTGGTGACGCTGGTGACCTGCGGACCCTTCTGGCCCTGAGCTGTCGTGACCGTCAGCCGGGTACCCGGCTGCAGGTCATCGTGGCCGGCCGCTTCGACGGCGCGGATGTGGAGGAAGGCGTCGCCCGAACCGTCACCGAGTTCGACGAAGCCGAAGCCCTTCTCCTTGTTGAACCACTTGACCGTCGCATCGCGCTCCGGTCCGGACGCAACCGGTGCCGCGCCGCGCGACGGACCGCGGTCGAAACCGCCGCCGCCGAACCCGCCGCCACCACCGCCCCCGAAGCCGCCGCCGCCATATCCGCCGCTCGGGGGAGCCTGATCAGGCCATCTCGGCTCGCCACTCTCGTCGAAGCCGCGCTTCTGCGGCCCCCTGAAATCACGACCACGTCCCATAGAAAGCTCGCAAAAACCGTCCGCCGCCCTTGTCTCGAATACCGCGTGCGCGCCATCCCAGACAGCCCACGCCCCGCACTATCATTACCCCAGGTCGCGGTAACCAAGAATAACGCCCCAGTCCTGACGCAATCGGGCCTTGACCGCAAGGACCTTCTTGGCTCAGACGCGCCGGTTTCGTTACTTTCTCGCGGCAAACATCGGAATCCGCCGCAGTCACCGGACCAGTCCTTTCTCATTCGAGAGAAGGCGTTAGCGAAACGCAAAGGCTGTCTGGCTACACTCGGCGCTGCGCCCCGCAGAGCCAGCCGGCCATGATCGCGACCCCGACTTTCCCCGATCTCTCGGCACTCGTTGTCGACGAGAGCCTCTACATTCGCCGAATCGTGCGCGACATGCTGATGCGCGTCGGCATCAAGCGCGTGCTGGAGGCGCCGGACGGAGCCGAGGCCCTTGGCGTGCTGGCGGAGAGCAAGCCCGACATCAGCATCATCGACTGGGACCTGTCGATCCTGTCGGGCGAGGAGTTCATCCGGCTCGCGCGCACGCCCACCACCTCCCCCTGTCCGACGATTCCGATCATCCTGATGCTGGCCCAACCGCGTCGCAACGTCGTCGACCGCGCCGTGGCGCTCGGCGTCAACGAGATCATCGCCAAGCCATTCTCGCCGAAGACCTTGTGGTCGCGCCTCGACGAGGTGATCAACCGGCCGCGCCCGTACTCGCAGGTGAAGAGCCTGCTGCGCCCGATCCCGCGTCGGGCCAGCGCCATGAAGGCCGTGGCCTGACCGCGACCGCGATGGGGCGTTGCAGTTCCTCACCGAGCCTGTAGGGTCACAGATCAACAAAGGCCGAGCGCGCTGCTCAAGGCCGACCCGAAGGATCGACGGCCGCGCCGATGAGGGACGAGACCGCCGCGGCCGCGCCGTCCCGAATCCAGACCGGCGCGGTGACGCTTCAGACGCCAGCCCCGTCGCCCGTCCCGGTGGCGGGCCGCGAGCGTCGGCGCGCCGCCTACGCGGCGCTCGACCTCGGCACCAACAATTGCCGTTTGCTGGTCGCGGAGCCGACCTTCAGCGGCTTCCGGGTCATCGACGCGTTCTCGCGTATCGTCCGCCTCGGTGAGGGCCTCGGTACATCAGACCGGCTGAGCGAGGCGGCGATCGAGCGCACCGTCGAGGCCCTGCGGATCTGCCGCTCCAAGATGGAGGCTCGCGGTGTGCAGCGGGCCAAGATCATCGCCACGGAGGCCTGCCGCCTCGCGGTGAACGGGGCCGCCTTCGTGGAACGCGTGCGCCGCGGCGTCGGCCTCGACCTCGAGATCGTCGACCGGCAGACCGAGGCTTATCTCGCGGTCACCGGCTGCGCCGCGCTCGCGGATCCGCTGGCCGAATCGGTGATCATCTTCGACATCGGCGGCGGTTCGACCGAGATCGCGTGGCTCGACGGTGCGGCCGCCAACCCGTCGACCGACCCCACGTTGCGCATCCGGGCCTGGGACTCGCTGCCGGTGGGCGTGGTGACCTTGGCTGAGCGCCATGGCGGCGCCGAGGTGACGCGCCGCATGTTCGAGGGCATGGTCGAGGAAGTGGCCGAAAAGCTCTCCGCCTTCGCGATCCGGGCGGCGGCGGCCGCGACTGCGCCGAACTTCCACCTCCTCGGCACCTCAGGAACGGTCACGACCATCGCGGCAATGCATCTGCGGCTTGCGCGCTACGAGCGTCGGCGTGTCGACGGCCTGTGGATGAGCGATGACGCGGTCTCCACCGCCATCGACGACCTGCTTGACACACGGCTGGAACAGCGCGCGGACAATCCCTGCATCGGCCGCGACCGGGCAGACCTTGTCCTCGCGGGCTGCGCCATTCTGGAGGCGATCCGCCGTGCGTTCCCGTCGGAGCGCCTGCGCATCGCCGATCGCGGCCTGCGCGAAGGATTGCTGATGAACATGATGCGGGAGGACGGCGTCTGGAACCGGAAGGCGGTCAGATGAGGGCGGCGCGATGAGCGACCGGCGCGGCGGTGCGAGTTCAGGCGGGGGCGTCCGGGGCGAACTGAAGCAGCGGGTGAAGACCGGCCGCGGTCGGACCCTGTCCCAGAAGCGCTGGCTCGAGCGCCAGCTCAACGATCCCTACGTGGCGCGCGCCAAGCGCGAGGGCTATCGGTCGCGGGCGGCCTACAAGCTGCTGGAGATCGACGAGCGCTACAAGCTCCTGAGGGCCGGCCAAAAGATCGTCGATCTCGGCGCCGCGCCAGGGGGCTGGTCGCAGGTGGCCGCGCGGGTGGTCGGACCGTCCGGTCGAATCGTGGGCATCGATCTTCTGGAGATCGAGCCCATGGCCGGGGTCGAGTTCATCACCCTGGACTTCCTCGATCCCGAGGCCCCCGCCCGCCTGACCGGCATGCTCGGCGGCCCGGCCGATCTCGTGATGTCGGACATGGCCGCCAACGCCACTGGCCACAAGAAGACCGACCATTTGCGCATCATCGGCCTCGCCGAGACGGCGGCAGAATTCGCCCGCGAGATCCTCGGCCCCGGGGGCGCATATCTCGCCAAGGTGCTCCAGGGCGGCACCGAGGGCGCTCTGCTGAACGACCTGAAGCGCGATTTCGCTGCGGTCCGCCACGTCAAGCCCGCCGCGAGCCGCGCCGATTCGAGCGAACTCTACGTCCTGGCGACCGGCTATCGCGGAACGCCGGCCGCGGCTGCCTCCTCCGACGAGGATTGAGCCGCACGGCGATGCTGCTCGCCCCGACTCTGTCGATCATCAGCCCGGCGCCGGCTCGGCGATGTCCGGCAGAACGGCCCGCTCCATAGCCGCTCGCGTCGCTGCCGGGCGGCCTAGGTGCCGCGTCTCGCGCCGGTGCGGAGCGGGATCACGGCGGAGGTGACGTGTCAGCGTCGGCACGCGGTGGTGCTCGGATCCGGTCTGCTCGACGACGTGCCGCTGGACGACCTCGCTCGCCTGCTCGACCAGGTCGGCCTGGTGAATGCCATCCATCCGTCGCTGGCCCGGATCGTCACCCGCCGGGACCTGAATTTCGCGTTGATGATTGCCGAGACCGGCGCGGGCGTCGCCAAGCCATCGGGGGGCCCTGCACGGGCGCCGACCTGATCGACGCAACAAATCTGCTCTCCCAGCTTTCGATCGTCCCGATCGCGGCCCACAAAGCCCGCTTCCGCGACGCCGCGGCCCGGCTTAGGGCGGGAACTCATCGAGACCCGTTTTGCGCCCCGGGACGCCCTTCCCGGCCGCGTCGAGCGGGTCTGTCTGATCACCGACACGCTACAGCGCGAGGAAGACCGGCGCGGCCAAATCACGGGCCGTTTCGATCTGATGTTCGGGCTCGGGCAAATGCCCGCAGCGGTGACCAGGGACTGGGACATTGCGCCGTTCGGCGAGATCGGCTGGCGGCACCGTCTGATCCGCCGGGTGCAGCCCTACCCGGATCGGAAGGCCGTTCGGCGCCGGCTCGGCCACGAAAAAGGCCGCCCCGGTTACCCGGAACGGCCTCTTCGAACGGCGGCTTGCGGCCTACGCTCACTCGGTCGGCACGTCCGCCGCCGGCGTCGTGGCGCCCCCCTCTTCCGCGGCGCTCTCGAAGCGCGGACGGCGACGGCGACGGGGCTTGGCGGCTGGCGCCTCCTCGGCCGAAACCTCGGGCTCAGGAGCCGTCGACGGTTCGGCCGCAGGGGCGGGACGCGCGGGCGCCATCAGGAACGCCGGCAGGCCGCTCGGCTCCTCGGCCTCCACGACGGGCGCAGCCTCGCGCCGACGCTCACGACGTGGTGCAGCCTCACCCTGACGCACGGCCTCACCGCGGGGAGCCCGCTCCGGCCGACTCGCCGGACGATCCTCCTGCCGGGTCTCCGACCGCGGGGCCTCGCCGCGGCCGTTATCGTACCGACTCTGGTCGCTGCGACTGTCCTGACGCGTCTCTTGCCGATTGTCCGGCCGATTGTCCTGGCGGTCCTGTCGGCCGTCCTGACGCTCCTGCCGGTAATCCGGACGGCCATAATCCTGACGATCCTGCCGGTTGTCCTGCCGATTCTCTTGCCGGTTTTCCTGACGATAATCCGGCCGCTGATAATCCTGTCGCTGGTAGTCCTGACGCGGCTGGTCCTGACGCCGATAATCCTGGCGCCCGTTGTTGTCGAAACGGCGCTGATCGCGGTTCTGGAACCGGTCGCGGCCCTGACGGCCATCCTGGTTGGCGTCCGAACGGTTCTCGTAGGGCTGCGGCTGCTGGCCGGGATCGTTATCGTCGTAGCCGTTATAGGCGTGACCGTTCTGCGAACCGCCGTTGCCCTGGCCCTCCTCGTCGCCCTCTTCCATGTCATCATCATAGGGACGACTGGCATATCCGCCCGTATTGGCCGGCCTGCCTTGATCCTGGGCGCCGGACACGATCCGGAAATAGTGCTCGCCGTGCTGGAAGTAGTTTTCGGCCGCAACTGGATCACCGGCCGCCAAAGCATCGCGTGCGAGCTGCGCGTACTTGTCGGCGATGTGCTGCGCAGTGCCGCGGATTTTGACGTCGGGACCGTTGGATTCGTAGGAGCGCGTCAGCGGATTCGGACCCTTCGGCCGGTTCCGGCCGCGCATCCGTCGATTCTGGTTTGGTCTCATCGGTCTGTAATGACCCTCGTTCACGCAAACGACTGTCTACGGAGGCGCCCGGTCTGATCGGGTAGCGCAGTCCGGCCAAGCGCATCCGGCGGCGCCGCGCGTGCAACCGTTACACGGTTCGCGCGTCTGCCTGACCATCCCTTGAACCGAGCGTCCGCAGACGGTCGCCGATCCTTAGTCGATTGTCAGGTTCGAATATGTCGTACCGCCGCGCTGGTACCGGCGCGTTCTGGTTCGACGGTGTAGGGGGACCAGCGAACCAATCGGCGACCCATAGTCACCACCGACCTTACAGCCGTCCGTCTTAACGGACGGTTCGCGATCTTCAAGCCGACTTTAGCGTTCCCCGGTTGATGCAACAAGCAATTTTTCGATGCCGGGATGGTCGACTCAGACTTAGGCATCCCTGTGGCCGGAGAAAAGCCCCCCCGGCCGATCGAAACTGAGGACCCGGTCATGACCGGCCAGATCGCGGGCCAATCCACGCTCCCGGTATCCTGCCGCCCGCGCGAGGTCCTGCACCGCCGCCGCCTGATCGTAGCCGATCTCCAGGACGAGCGTGCCGCCCGATGCAAGTCGCGCACCTGCGCCGTCGAGGATCCGCCGGTAGGCGTCGAGGCCGTCCGCGCCCCCGTCCAGGGCGGTCGCGGGATCGTGGGCGCGCACCTCGCGATCGAGGGTCGCGATCACATCATGTGCGATATAGGGCGGGTTCGCGACAACGAGATCGAACGTCCCTCGCACGGCATCGCACCAATCCCCAACCACGAAGTTGGCTCGCTCGCCGAGGCCGTTCGCGGCGGCGTTGTCCCGGGCAACGCGCAGGGCACCTTCCGAGCGGTCGAGTCCGACCCCGCGAGCCTGAGGCATCTCGGACAGGAGGGCTGTGAGGATACAGCCCGTGCCGGTCCCGAGGTCCAGGCAGCGTAGCGGTGCTCTCCGGTCGGGAACGGCCGCCAGCGCGACCTCGACCAGGATCTCGGTGTCCGGGCGCGGCACCAGGGTGTCGGGCCCGAGCCGAAACGGCAGGCCCCAAAATTCCCAGGCGCCGAGGATGCGGGCGACCGGCTCGCCGGCGAGCCGCCGGGCGAGCGCCGCTTCGAGGGCAACGGCTTCGTCCGCACTGACGAGGCGGTCGCCTTCGATCAGAAGGTCGCGCGTCTCCAGGCCGAGGATGCCGAGCAGGAGGAACCGGGCGTCGCCTGCAGCTTCACCGACGCCGCCGGCATACAGGCAGGTCGTGCACGCGCGCAGCGCCTCGCGACGCGACAGGTTCTGCATGGAGACCGACGTCACGACATGACCTCAGACCATGCCCTCGGCGGCCAGCAGCTCCGCTTGGTGCTCAGTGATCAGGGCATCGACCACTTCGTCCAGGGCGGTCCCGGCCATCACCTCCTCGAGTTTGTAGAGGGTCAGGTTTATCCGGTGATCGGTCACTCGGCCTTGCGGGAAGTTGTAGGTGCGGATCCGCTCGCTGCGATCGCCGGAGCCGACTTGCGCCTTGCGATCCGCAGCCCGAGCCGAATCCTTGGCGCTGCGCTCGGCGTCGTAGAGGCGGGCGCGCAGGAGCGCCATGGCGCGTGCCCGGTTCTTGTGCTGCGACCGCTCCTCTTGGACGAACACCACGATGCCGGTCGGCAGATGGGTGATGCGGATCGCGGATTCCGTCTTGTTGACGTGCTGGCCGCCGGCGCCCTGCGCCCGCATCGTGTCAATCTTCAAATCCGCGTCGTTGACGTGGATATCGACCTCCTCCGCCTCGGGGAGCACCGCCACAGTGGCGGCGGAGGTGTGGATCCGCCCCTGCGTCTCGGTATCGGGTACCCTCTGCACCCGGTGTGCGCCGCTCTCGAACTTGAGGCGCGCGAAGACACCCCGGCCCTTCACCTCGGCCACGACCTCGCGGAAGCCGCCGACCGTGCCCTCGCTCTCGGAGATCACCTCGACCCGCCAGCCCTTCGACTCGGCATATTTCGCGTACATGCGAAACAGGTCGCCGGCGAAGAGGGCCGCCTCGTCGCCGCCGGTGCCGGCACGGACTTCCAGGATGGCGCTCTTCTCGTCGGCGGCATCCTTCGGCAGGAGCAGCAGCTGGAGGGCCCGATGCGCGGCTTCGAGCGCCTCCTGCGCCTCCGGCTTCTCATCGGCGGCGAGCGCCCGCATCTCCGGATCCGTGCCCGGCTCGTCGATCAGGGCCTCGACGCCCGCGAGATTCTCCAGGGCCGCGCGATAGGCGCGGATTGCCGAAACGACGGGATCCAGGTCGGACAGCTCGCGAGAGAGCTGGACCACCGTCTCCGGATCGATCTCGCCGGAGGCGAGTTGCGCGGTCACGATGTCGTGCCGCGCCAGGATGGCGTCGAGGCGCTCGGTGGGAAAGGGGATCATCGCCCGTGTTTCTGCAAGTCTACGCGCGCCGTTCCGAGACGGGCGCGGGTCTCGTCTCCGGGGCGGAGACGCGTGGCTTGGAGGATGTATGACCCGGCAGGACGTCCCCCAAAACCACGCCTCGTCCGTTCGAGAGCGGAAGCCGTGGCGCATCGACCGAAAACGTCGTGGCGTTGCCGTACAACCCTGGCCGAATGTTCGGCAAGGGTCGCGTCCGCGCTTAGCCCGCTTAGATAGGGATGCCGTGCGCGTGCGCGAAGGCCGTGAGCGCCGGGCGAAGGGAATCGCCGTCGTGCATCCGTTCCATCTCGACGTCGATGAGTTCGGCGACGGCGCGCGCGTCGAGGCTCAGCACCATGGCCTTGACCGGACCGATGGCCGCCGGGGACATCGACAGCTGCCGGTAGCCGAGGCCGATCAACGCCATGGCGTCTAAGGGACGGCCGCCGATCTCGCCGCAGACCGTCACCGGACAGGAGGCCGCGTTGGCCCGGTCGGCGATCAGCCGGAAGGCACGGAGAGCGGCGACGCTCAGCGGATCGAAGCGGTCCGCGACCCGCCGATTCTCCCGGTCCACCGCGAACAAGAACTGCATCAGGTCGTTCGAGCCGACCGACAGGAAATCGGCCTCCCGCGCGATCTCGTCGATCTGGAACAGGAGCGAGGGCACCTCGATCATCGCACCGAGTCGGCAATCGGTGGGAAGCCGGTAGCCGTGGCGTTTCAGATAGGCCTTCTCGCGCTCGACGATGCCGCGAGCGCGCACGAACTCGTCCACCGTGGCGACCATCGGGAACATGATCTTGAGCGGATCGCCGTCAGCGGCTTTCAGCAGTGCCCGAAGCTGCATCCGCAGCAGGGCCGGCCGATCGAGGCCGATGCGGATCGCCCGCCAGCCAAGTGCCGGATTCTCCTCCTCCAGCTTGGCCATGTAGGGCAGGATCTTGTCGCCGCCGATGTCGAGGGTGCGGACCGTGACGGACTTTCCCGCCGAGGCGGCAAAGACCTTGCGGTACAGCTCCTCCTGCTCGGCCGCCGACGGCATGCGCTGCGCCACCATGAACTGCAGCTCGGTGCGGAACAGACCGACTCCTTCCGCGCCCGTCTCTTGAAGGTGGCTGAAATCCACCAGCAGGCCGGCATTGAGGTGCAGGCCGACCCGCACGCCGTCACGGGTCTGGGCCGGGACGTCGCGCAGCGCCCGGTACTGCTCCTGCCGGCGGGCGCGCAGGCGCACCATCTCGGCATAGGCAGCCTCGACCTCGGGGCCGGGCCGGACATGGATCTCGCCGGCCACGCCGTCGACGATAATGGCGTCGCCCGCGTCGCAGAGAGCGGTCGCATTCTCGACCTCGCCCACCGCCGGGATGCCGAGCGCCCGGGCGACGATCGCCACGTGGCTCGTCGGACCGCCCTCCTCCAAGACGATGCCGCGCAGCGTCGAAGCCTCGTAGTCGAGAAGCGCGGCAGGCCCCATGGTGCGCGCCACCAAGATGGCGTTCTCGGGCAGCACCAGCGCGCCGGCCGCCTCGGGGCCGATCAGGGTGCGCAGGACGCGATTGGCGAGGTCGTCGAGATCGTGCAGCCGCTCGCGCAGATACGGGTCGGACTGGCGCATCATCCGGGCGCGATTGTCCGACTGGACCCGCTCGACGGCGGCCTCGGCGGTGAGGCCAGAGGCCACGGCCTCGCGCATCCGCCGGAGCCAGCCCTTGTCGTGGGCGAACATCCGGACGGTCTCGAGCACCTCGCGGCTCTCCGCGGTCCCGATCCGGTCGCCGCGCTCCACCAGGGCGTCGATCGCCGAGCGCACCTCCTCGATCGCCGCGTCGAGCCGCGCCACCTCGCGCTCGACATTCTCGGCGATCAGCGTCTTCACGACGACGCGCGGCTCGTGCAGCACCACGTAGCCGAGGCCGATCCCGTCCGCGAGGGCGATGCCGCGGGCGAGGACCGGGCGCCGGGCGGCGGTGCCGGCATCGGGCGCCAGACCCTCGAGCTCGCCCGATGCGATCATCTCCGAGAGCACCATGGCGGTGGTCTGGAGCGCCTCGATCTCCTCCTCGGAGTAGACGCGATAGGTCTTGTTCTGGACGGTCAGGACGCCGAGGGTGTTGCCGGCGCGCAGCAGCGGCACGCCCAGGAACGCATGATAGGCCTCTTCGCCGGTCTCCGGCCGGTACGAGAAGGCCGGATGGTTCTGGGCATCAGAGAGAGACAGCGGCTCCGCCGTGCGGGCGATGAGGCCGACGAGGCCCTCGTCGGTGCGCATGCGGGTCTGGTGCACCGCCTCGCGGTTCAGACCTTCGGTCGCGAACAGTTCGAGGGTGTTGTCATCGCGCAGCACGTAGACCGAGCAGACCTCGGCCACCACATTGGCGGCGATCAGGACGACGATGCGGTCGAGGCGTGCCTGGGGGCTGACCGGCTCCGCCATCGCTTCGCGGAGGCGGCGCAGCAGCAGGCGCGGGCCTCCGGGCGCAGCGGGCATCTTTTCGTCGTTCCAGCGTCGGTGAGCGGCCTTGGCGTCGACCACCCTGCAACCTTGGCGCCAAACCAGGGACGGCCGGCGCCGGATGGGCCGGACCGCTGGTCCCAGATGCGCTCTGGGATCGACGAATCAGCCCGTGACTGTTCAGTTCACACCACGCGACCCGCTCGAACCCGCGTCGTCACAGGCTCAAGCCTGATCCAGGCCGTATAGCGAGTGAAGCGTGCGCACGGCAAGCTCCGTATAGGCAGCGTCGATCAGCACGGAGAACTTGATCTCCGAAGTGGTGATCGCGCGGATGTTGATGCCCTTCTCGGCCAGCGCCCGGAACGCCTTGGCGGCGACGCCCGCATGGCTGCGCATGCCGACGCCGATCGCCGACACCTTCACTACGTCGGTGGCGCCTTCAATCTGGGCGTAGCCGATCTGCGTGCGCGCCTCGTCGAGGATGGCGCGCGAGCGCTGATACTCCGAGGCCGGCACCGTGAAGGTCATGTCGGTGGTCGATTGGTCGCCCGACACGGTCTGGATGATCATGTCGACGTTGATGTTGGCGTCGGCCAGCGGCCCGAAGATGGCGGCGGCCACGCCGGGGCTGTCCTTGACCCGGCGCAGGGTGATCTGCGCCTCGTCCCGGGAGAAGGCGATCCCGGTGATGATCTGCTGTTCCACGATATCGTCCTCGTCGCAGATGAGGGTGCCCGGGCGCGCGGCGTCCGGCGAATCGAAGGAGGACCGAACCGTGGTCGGCACCCGGTGGACCATGGCGAGCTCCACCGAGCGGACCTGCAGCACCTTGGCGCCGAGGGAGGCCATCTCCAGCATTTCCTCGAAGGTCACCCGCTCCATGCGGCGAGCCTTCGGCACGATGCGCGGATCGGTCGTGTAGACCCCGTCCACGTCCGTGTAGATGTCGCAGCGCTCGGCCCCGATCGCGGCCGCGATCGCCACAGCCGAGGTGTCGGAGCCGCCGCGGCCCAGGGTCGTGACCCGGCCGGTCTCCGCGTGGACGCCCTGAAAGCCGGCGATCACCGCGACCTCGCCCTTGGCGAAACCCGCCTCGAGGTTCTTCGGATCGATCTCGGCGATCCGGGCCGAACCGTGCGCGTCCGAGGTTACGACCGGGATCTGCCAGCCCTGCCAGGAGCGAGCCTTGATCCCGTCCTTCTGCAGCGCGATCGCCAGGAGGCCGGCGGTGACGAGTTCGCCCGAGGCCACGACGGCGTCGTACTCGCGCGGGTCGTAGAGCGGGTTTGCGTCCTTGACCCAGTCGACCAGTTCGTTGGTCTTGCCCGACATGGCCGACACGATCACCGCGACGTCGTATCCGGCCGTCACCTCGCGCGCGACGTGACGCGCCACGTTGCGGATGCGGTCGACGTTGGCGACGGAGGTGCCGCCAAATTTCATCACCAGACGGGGCATTGTCTCTCGGTCGCAGGTTCCCGGTGGCGATTGGACGGACCGCTGCAGCCCTGTCCGGACGGTGCCCGGCGGGTACAAGCGGCTCGGTAGAGTGTCAACAACCGGCCGAGCATGGCGCCTGCGCGCCGCGGCGACTTCCGTGCCGTCTCCATGCTAGAGCGCCGGCACGACGCATCGCGGCGGATCCTGCCCGCCCGGCCGTACCGAATTGACGGGCGGGGCCGGGTCGAGGCGACGCCGGCATCAGGACGGGACGCGCATGGACAGGGCAGCCACGGATCCGGTCGCGGAGGGGTTCGTCGACCGCGACGAGGTCGCGCGTTTCGACGCGCTGGCCGCCACGTGGTGGGACGAGACCGGCCCGATGCGCGTCCTGCACCGGTTCAACCCGGTGCGGCTTGCCTATATCCGCGATGCGCTCTGCCGGCGATTCGGGCGTGATCCGCGCGCACCCTTCCCACTGGAGGGATTGTCGGTCTGCGACGTCGGCTGCGGCGGCGGCGTCCTGTCGGAGCCCCTGGCCCGGCTCGGCGCGCGCGTGACCGGGCTCGATCCGGCTGAGCAGAACATCGCGGTGGCCAAGGCCCATGCCGAGGCGGCAGGCGTGCCGGTTGATTATCGTGGGCAGACTATCGAGGCGGTGGTCGCCGGCGGCGAGAGCTTTGACGCGGTGCTGATCATGGAAGTGGTGGAGCACGTCTCCGACATGCCGGCCTTTGTGCGGACCGCCTGCGCGGCGGTGAAACCCGGCGGGTTGCTGTTCGGGGCTACGCTCAACCGGACGCTGCGCTCCTTCGCGCTCGCCATCGTCGGAGCCGAATACGTGCTCGGCTGGCTTCCGCGGGGCACGCATGACTGGCAGAAATTCGTGACGCCAGAGGAACTCGCCCGCGCCGTCCGGGCGGGCGGCCTCGCTGTCACCGACACGGTAGGTGTCGTCTACAACCCGCTTACCGACAGCTGGCGCATTAGCCACGACAAGGCAGTGAACTATATGGTCGCGGCCGAGCGGTCTGCTTGAACGGATTGCGCCTCTCGCCGCTGGCAACGCGGGGGATGAGGCGGCGATGCTCGAGAAGATCCCCGGTGCGATCGGCGCAGTCCTGTCAGGGCTGAAGGCGGCCCTGGACAACACGGTGTCCCGGGCGAATCTCGCCGACATCCCCGAGAGCCTGACGCCGCCGAGCCCCGGGCGCGCGGAATGGCTGCCCCCGGATCCTGCCGCCGACCATAGGCCAAACGATTACGTCTTCCGGATCTACGCGCTCCAGGAGCCTTAGCCCTGGCCAAGGCGCCGGGCCGAGGCGCGCTCCTAAAATTCATGCGCGGACATGTCCTCGCGAAAAGCACGCCGACAGGCGTTTACCATCGACCATGATCAAGCGGTAACCGCAACGATACAGCTCTGCCCGGCCCGCCCCGCGCGTTGTGCAGCATCTGTGATCTCCGTATTGTGTCGACCAGAAAAGTGGTCTGGGCAGACCAACGGGACATGGCTGGAGACCGAGCCTGTGGGCGTCGACGTGCGCACGAAGCGGCGGAGCGGCAGCAATGTGGCGCGCGCGCTGGCTGCCTCTGATGTCGGGACTTGGACCTGGCACATCACCGACGACGTTCTCCGATGCGATGCCGTCGCCGCGACGATCCTGGGTCTGCCCAGGACCAGGAATGGCAGCGGGACCACCTTCGCAGCGTTCTTGGAGCGGATCCACCCTGAGGATCAGCGGCGGATCGGATCGATTATCGACGACCTTCGCCGACAGGGTGGTCTGTACATCGCGCAGTACCGAACAGTGCCGCAGCCCGGCGAGATCCGCTGGGTCCTGGCGCGCGGCCGCTTCATCCGGAACGCGCAGGGCATCGTTGGCGAAGCCCATGGGATCGTCATTGACGTGAGCGCGTGCAGCCGGGACGGCTTCCTGGACGAAGCCGCGTTCTGCGCAACTGATGTGGCAGCGGGGGGCATCGACCGTATCGCCGAAATGGCGCTGGCTCTGTACGGCGCCGCCGAGGATGGTCTGCCCCGACCGGGCTTCGAGCGTCTGAAGCCGCTGCTCGACCTGCTGTTGCACGAGATTGGCCGGCAACTTGCGGTCGCGCCGGCGGTGCCGGACCTCGACAGGATTCATTGAGGCGCGCGGGCGGCACGATGGCCCGCCGCGCCTTGCCTTCGCGGGGCGAATCCTGATATGGCCGCGCCACCCCGCGATGCGTGAGCCGTGATCGCTGGACGCGACATCGCGTCCCGCCTCGCGACCACGTTCCCGATATCTTACCCATGGACGGCCCTCCGGGCTCGAGAGACCGATGAAGATTCGCAACTCCCTCAAGTCCCTGCGTGGCCGCCACCGCGACAACCAGCTCGTGCGTCGCAAGGGCCGGGTCTATGTGATCAACAAGACCCAGAAGCGCTTCAAAGCCCGCCAGGGCTGAGACGGCCCCGCCCGGCCGCGTCGGGTCCGGACCGTTTCGATCAGGGGGATGGCCGTACCCGAATGGGTGCGGCCGTTTCCGCATGCGCGCGGCACCGCGGCACGTTGACGGATGCGGGCCTGACGCACAGTCTGGCCGCATGATGCCGAGCCGCCTCCCCGTCGCCCTGGTCTGCCTGTCGATCCTCGCCGTGCAAGCTTCGGTGGTGCAGGCGGCGCCGGACACGGCGCGTCCCGGTCGCGCCGCTCCCGAGGCGAAGCCGGTGCCAAAGCCACCGAGCCTCGACGATCTGTTCGCGCGCCTCCGCGCCAGCGAGGATCCCGCGGAAGCCAAGGGCGTCGCCCAGCTCATCGAGCGGCGCATGGCCGGGTCCGGCAGTCCGACCGCCGACCTCCTCACCGACCGGGCCCGTCAGGCCGTCACCGCCCACGACTTCGACCTGGCCGCCGAGTTGATGGATCGCGTCAC
Source organism: Methylobacterium sp. UNC378MF (assembly GCF_900103195.1). Taxonomy (GTDB): domain Bacteria; phylum Pseudomonadota; class Alphaproteobacteria; order Rhizobiales; family Beijerinckiaceae; genus Methylobacterium. The sequence goes on from NZ_FMWU01000013.1 coordinate 36,254, forward strand.
CGTCCTCGAACCGAACTGGTCTGAGGGCTGGAACCGACGCGCGACGGTGTTCTGGCTTCTGTCCGACAAGGACGACGCCTTGGCGAATCTGCAGCGGGCCCTGGTGCTGGAGCCGCGCCACTTCGAGGCCTGGGCCGCGATGGGCCGGATCTACGAATCGATCGACGACAAGGCGCGGGCCCTGGCCGCCTTCCGGCGGGCGCGGGCACTGTACCCGCAGATGGAGAAAATCGGCGAGGCGATCAACCGTCTCACTCCGGAGGTCGACGGCCGCGACCTGTGACCCGGGTGATCGCTGTCCTCCTCACCGTCCTGGCATTACCGCTCGCCCTGACCAGCCTCGTCCTGGCAGTCGGCGCGCTGGCGACCTTGGTGATCACGGTCCGGGTCGGCCATGCTAATCCGCCTGCGGGACCGTTCGTCGCGATCGGCGGTGGGCGGCTCGCGACTCTGCAGGACGGCCCGGCCGACGGGCCGCCCATCGTGATCCTACACGGAGCCTCGGCCAACGCGTCCGATCCGATGGAGGGCGTCGGGCGTCGCTTGGCCGCGCAGGGCTTCCGGGTCATCGCCTTTGACCGGCCGGGCTCCGGCTGGAGCGATCGGATCGCCGGAGGTGACGCCGCGGCCCCGTCCGTGCAGGCCGGGATGATCGCGGAAGCGCTGCAGCGCCTGGGTGTCGGCCCGGCGATCGTCTTCGGCCATTCCTGGGCCGGCGCGCTCGCCCTCGCCCTTGCCCTCGATCACCCGGAACGGGTCTCGGCCCTCGCCCTCGCTGCGCCCGTGGCGATGCCGATGCCGGACCGCGTGAAGGATCTGCCTTGGTACTGGCGTATCGTGGTCAAGCCGCCGGTGGCGTGGCTGCTCAGTCGGACGGTCGGTCCGCCTCTGGCGCAGCATTTTCTGCCCGTGGCGGCGCGGCGAGTCTTCCAGCCGCAACCTCCGCAGGCGGATTACCCGGCACGGGCTCGGTCGGAACTGGTCCTGCGACCGGACACCCTACTTGCCAACGTCCAGGATCTGCTCGGCCTGTCGCACGCCCTCGCAGCGCAGAGTCCCCGCTACGGCGAGATTCGTATACCCACCCTGGTGATCTCCGGCGAAGCCGACCCGATCGTCCGCGCCGACACGCAGGCGGTGCCACTCGCGCGAGCGATCCCGGGCGCGCGGCTCGTGCTGCTGCCGGGCATCGGTCACATGCTCCAATATGTGGCCGCCGAGCGTCTGACGGAGGAGATCACCCGGCTGGCCGGTACGACGGGCACGACCGGTCGGGAGCCGACCGTCGCGCATTGAGGCGCCGGGCGACCGGGCACGGCGATTCGCCCCATTCGTCGTTTCCGCGGTCATTCCAGGGCGCCGTCAGGCGAGCCGGGGACCCAGGACCGCCGCCCATGCCATTGCTGGGCGCCTTCGGCGCCTCCGGATCCCGAGCGACGCCCCGGCACCACGCAGTGCCGGGGATCAGATCCCGCGTTACGCCTTCTCAGCGTGCTCGCGGGTGATGAAGGTCAGCCGCACGAGGTTGGTGGCGCCCGGCGTGCCGAACGGCAGACCGGCCACGACGATCACCCGGTCGCCCACCGCGGCGAACTTCTCGCGCACGGCGAACTTGGCGGCGCGGAACGACATGTCGTCCACGTCGCTGGCGTCCTTGGTGACGATCGGGTGCGTGCCCCACGCCATGGCGAGGCGCCGGGCGGTCTCACGCCGGGGCGTCAGCGCGATCACGGTGGCGTTCGGGCGCTCGCGCGACAGCCGCAGGGCCGTGGAGCCGGAATTGGTCCAGGCCATGATCGCGTCGAGGCTCAGCGCGTCGACCATCTGGTGGGCCGCCGCCGCGATGGCGTCGGCCGCCGTCTCGTCGGGAGTCGCGCTCTGCGCCCGGATGATCGACCAGTAGATCGCGTCCCGCTCCACCTGCTCGGCGATGCGGTTCATGGTCTCGACGGCCCCGATCGGGTGGGCGCCCGAGGCGCTCTCCGCGGAGAGCATCACGGCGTCGGCCCCCTCGTAGACCGCCGTGGCGACGTCTGAGACCTCGGCGCGGGTCGGGACAGGCGCGGTGATCATCGATTCGAGCATCTGGGTTGCCACGACCACCGGCTTGCCGTAGCGCCGGGCGCCGCGGGTGATCCGTTTCTGCACGCCCGGGACCTGCTCCAGGGGCATCTCAACGCCGAGATCCCCGCGGGCGACCATCAGCCCGTCGGAGATCTCGATGATCTCGTCGAGGCGTGCCAGCGCCTGCGGCTTCTCGATCTTGGCCATGACCAGGGCGCGCCCGGCGCAGACCTTCTTCACCTCGGCCACGTCCTCGGGCCGCTGGACGAAGGACACGGCGATCCAGTCGGCGCCGGCATTCAGGCCGGCATCGAGATCCGCCCGATCCTTATCGGTCATGGCCGGCACCGGGATCACGGTGTGCGGCAGGGACACGCCCTTCCGGTTGGAGATCCGGCCGCCGACCTCGACGCGGGTCACGGCCCGGTTGTGCGACGTCTCGACTACGGTCAGCCGCAGCTTGCCGTCGTCGAGCAGGATGGCGTGGCCAGGCTCCAGCGCCTCGAGGATCTCGGGATGCGGCAGGTGGCAGCGGGCGGCATCGCCCGGCGTCGGGTCGCCGTCGAGCACGAAGGTCGCGCCGGCCTCGATCATCGCGGCGCCCTCCGCGAAGGTGCCGAGCCGCAGCTTCGGCCCCTGCAGGTCGACCAGGATGCCGATCGGCCGCTTGGCCTCGCGCTCGATGGTGCGGATCGCCTCCACCTTCTCGGGAAGCTTCTCGCGCGGCAGGTGGCTCATGTTGAGCCTGAACACGTCCACGCCCGCGCGGAACAGCCGCTCGATCATCTCCGGCGAATCGGAGGCCGGACCGAGGGTGGCGACGATCTTCGTGCGGCGTGACCGTTTCAAGCGTATTCCTCCGGTTGTTCGTTGCCGCGCAGCGTCGAGCGCCGGCGGTTCGAAGATCTGGCTCGAAGAGCGCAGATCGGCTGTGAGCATCCCGTGCCGGACAACGTCAAGGCTGAAGTCTCGGCCGCCGCCTTCACATTACGGTTTCGCCGGCGCGTCAGCCCGGTTGGGATCGGTGAGCTGGATGGTCCAGCTCTTCTGCTCGCCGGTATCGACTTCGAAGAAGCCGTTCCGGTCGTAGCCGCGGGCGAGACAATCCTCGATGCCGCGAATCGTGAACTCCGAATCGCGGGTGCACATGAGCGAACGGCCGCTCCACTCGCCGCCGCGCGTGTAATCGACCGCGAAGACGTAGTAGAACCGTGCCGCCAGCGCGCCCTTGAGCAGCGTCTCGCAGGCCTTCGGCGCCAAGTCCCACCAGCCCTCCGTCACCCAGCCCTGGGGGTCGCGGTAGCCCAGCGAGATCCCGACCTTGCTGGCAGTCTGGTTGCACAGACGCAGGTCCGCTCTGGCGGGACTCGCGGCGAGGAGCGCGAGGCCGAGGACCGTGACTGCCGGGAGGAGCTGAGCCGCCGAGACGCCGGACCTAGTTGACGAGGATGATGCGGCAATCGTTGACATTGGTACAGGTCGGACCGGGGTTCACGAGATCGCCGAGGGCCGCGAAGAAGGCGGTGGAGTCGTTCTGCTCCAGCATCGCGGCCGGGTCGAGGCCGGCGGCCCGGGCCCGCTCCAAGGTCGTCGGGTCGACGAGACCGCCCGCCGGGTCGGTGGCGAGGCCCCGTCCGCCGTCGGTCCCATCGGTGTCGGCGCTGATCCCGAAGATGCCGGGCTCTCCGTCAAGCGCCACCGCCAGCGCCAGGGCGTATTCCTGGTTCGGGCCGCCGTGGCCCTCGCCGCGGATGGTGACGGTCAGCTCGCCGCCGGAGATCAGCGCGACGCGCCGGCCCGCCGCCTTGTGGCGCTTCGCCTCGACCGCGTGCTCGGCCGCGACCTCGCGGGCCTCACCCTCCAGATCGGCGCCCAGAAGAATCGGCTCGTAGCCGGCGGCCCGGGCCGCCTCGGCGGCGGCGTTCAGGGCGTCGATCGGCCGGGCAATGATGCGGTACTCGGCCCGGGCGAAGGCGGGATCGCCGGCCTTGGGCGTCTCGTTGTTCGGGTCGTTGAGGAGGCGCACCGCCTCCTCGGGCAGCGGGATGCCGCGCTTCTCGCAGATGGCCCGGGCATCCGCCAGGGTCGACGGGTCGGGCACGGTCGGCCCGGAGGCGATCACCGCCGGATCGTCGAAGGGCACGTCGGAGATCGCCAGGGTCAGCACGCGCCGGGCGTTGCGGGCCGCGAGGGCGAGCCGGCCACCCTTGATCCGCGAGATGTGCTTGCGCACCGTGTTGATCTCGCCGATCGGCGCGCCGGAGCGGAGCATCGCCCGGGTGATCGCCTGCTTCTCGACGAGGGTCAGGTCGCCGGCCGGGGCGATCCAGTTGGCCGAGCCGCCACCCGAGAGCAGCACCAGGACCTCGTCGTCCGGCCCGGCCTCGGTGGCGAGCCGCAGCGCCTCCCGGGTCGCCGAGATGCCGGCCTCGTCGGGGACGGGGTGACCCGCCTCGACCATGTGGATGCCCGGCGCGTCTTGCCCGTAGCCGTGGCGCGCCACCGCGAGGCCGACGATCCGGTCGTCACCGAGCCCGTGCTTCTGGCGGTAGAAGCGGCTCGCCACGGCGCTCATGCTGCCGGCGGCCTTGCCGGCGGCCAGGATGATCAGACGCCCCGGGCTCGGCTCCGGCAGGTGCGGCGGCAGGCAGAGATCCGGATGGGCGGCGCGGATCGCGGCCGTGAGGATCGAATCGAGGAGTGCGCGCTGGTCCCGGTTGGCCGCGTCGGTGACGGGCGGAACGGTCTCGGTCATGGCGTCGAACGGGCTCCTCTCTCCATTGTGTCGCGCGATCCCCGCCCGTTTCTTCCCTGGGCGGCGGGCCCGTTTCTTGCCGTGAACGCACGATCCTTGATAGGTGATCTGCCCGAGCGGCCGCGCGACGGCAAGCGCCATCGGCGCCCTCGCACAGATCTGAAGACCTCGGAGCCCCGTGACCCGATCGGAGACAGAAGCGGCCGTCCCGCCGGCGCATCCCTGCGAGATCCTACCCGGCGATCCCGCCTGTGGCCTCGTCATCGCCTGCGACCACGCCTCGAACTTCGTGCCGCCGGATATCGCACTCGGCGTCCCCGCGTCGGAATACGCCCGGCACATCGCGTACGACATCGGCGCGGCGGCAGTGACGCGCAGCCTCGCGGCGCAGCTCGGCGCCCCGGCGATCCTCACGAACTTCTCCCGCCTCATCATCGACCCGAATCGCGGGCGCGCCGATCCGACTCTGGTGATGCGCCTGTCCGACGGCGCCGTGGTGCCAGGCAACGCCCGGATCGACGAGGCTGGCAAGCAGGCCCGGATCGCCCGCTTCTACGCGCCGTTCGACGCGGCTATCGACGAGGCGATCGCGGCCGCCCAGGCGTCCGGCCGGCCGCCCGTGCTCCTGACCATGCACAGCTTCACGCCATACTGGCGCGGCATCGCGCGGCCCTGGCAGGTCGGAATCCTGTACGACCGCGACGACCGCTTCGCCCGCCCGCTCATCCGCGCCCTGGAGGCTGATCCGGCCGGGCTCACCGTCGGCGACAACCAGCCCTACGGCGGCGGCCTGCCGGGCGACACGATCGACCGCCACGCCACCGTGCGCGGCCTCGCGAACGCCCTTGTGGAGATCCGCCAGGACCTGATCGCCGGAGCGGACGGGCAGGCGGAATGGGCCGCGCGCTTCGCCCGCGTCCTGCGCCCGCTGCTCGCGGCTTGATCTCCGTGCGGCCGGTCCCGAAATCGGGAGCGGCCTGCCCGACCTGAAGAGAGTGCGACCGATGAGCGAGATCGATCCCCGGACCCAGACGGAACTCGAGGCGGCGGTGTTTCGCCGCCTGGTCACGCATCTGCGCAACCGGACGGATGTGCAGAACATCGACCTGATGAACCTGGCGGGCTTCTGCCGGAACTGCCTGTCGAACTGGCTCAAGGATGCCGCCGACGAGACGGGCGTGGCGCTGACCAAGGACGAGAGCCGCGAGGCGGTCTACGGGATGCCCTACGCCGAATGGAAGGCGCGCTTCCAGACGGAGGCGAGTCCGGAGCAGCAGGCGGGCTTCGCGGCCGCGCAGCCCAAGGATCATTGAGGCGGCGACCGGAGTGCGGCGAATCGGCTAAGCTTCCGGTAAGGCCGGCCCGTTAACCACGGGTCCAGGGCGCAACCGCGCCGTGCATTCGGGAGAGCCCCATGAACGCCCATTCGATGCCCACCGCCGCGCAGCGGCCCGGCGGCGACGTCTCGTCGGCCGAGGGTGTGGCCGCGGACGAGCTGAAGCAGTTCATCGAGCGCCTGGAGCGTCTCGAGGAAGAGAAGGCCGGCATCATGGGCGACATCAAGGAGGTGTTCGCCGAGCTGAAGGGTCGGGGCTTCGACGCGAAGGCCGTTCGCACGATCCTGCGCATCCGCAAGCAGGACCACAGCGAGCGCCAGGAGCAGGAGGCGATCCTCGAACTCTACATGCAGGCCCTCGGCATGGCGTAGTCGGACCGGGCGGAAGCCCGGTTCATCCCCACTGCGGCCATCGTCCGGGGGTGCGGGACCGCGGCGGGGGCATCGACGAAGCCCGACTCGGATCGTGCGGCTCGCGGGAGCCCCTCGTCGAGGCCCGCTGACCCGGGCAGTCAGGATGGGCGTGCGAGAGATGGCGCCCTCCACGCGCTCCGCCTCGCGGGCAGGACCATGTGACGCTCAGTGGGCCTCCGCGGCGGCCGGAGAGGCCGGCACGTCGAGGCCGAGGGTGCGGCCGGGGTAGCCGGCGGCATCCCAGTAGCGGGTCTCGCCCACCGTCTGGTAGGCGAGCACCGTGACGTGGCCGGCCGCGTCCGGCTCCGAGCGCAGCTCCGCCCGGGCGAAGGTCGGTGTGCCGCCATTCGCCAGCGCCTCGGTCAGGACGCGTCCGACCAGCCGGCCCTTGCCGGGAATCGTCAGGCCTAGGAGCTGGGCGATCGTCTTGCCGAGATCGGCGTTGCTCGCCGGCACCGGGCTCCGCAGGCCGGCCCGGAAGCTCGGCCCCATCGCACCCATGACGTTGCGGGTATCGGCGCGGGAGAAGCTGCCGTGCATGCCCTGCCCCTGCTGCAGCCCGGTGTCGGAGACCTCGACCCCGCAGGTGGTCGGATCGGCGCAGCCGGTCGAGAAGCTCCGGAAATTGACCACGATGGCCGGCATCGGCGTGAGCGCCGACCCGTCGAGGGCGATCGCCGACAGCGGCAGCGTCCCCGGGATCGGGCCGAGCGCCGCGCTGACGAACAGGCCGCTCACGTAGTCCTGGCGGGACAGCGCCTCGACCACGCGCCGCGCCAGCGCTCGGTCGCCCTCCGGCAGGTAGACCAGATCCGAGCCGCCGTTGGCCGCGACCACGACCGCAGGCTTGGCCGGATCGGCGCCGATCAGGCCGTTGGCGCGGCTCGGGAAGGCGTCGGGACCGAGCTTCGCGCCCTTAGCGTCCGGATCGAACAGGCCGAGCCCGAGGTCGTGCGCGAGGTCGACGGCGAGGAAGCCCGGCGGAAGCTGGCCCTTGGGGACGCCGCGATAGCTCTGCGACGCGGCGAAGCTGGTCGCGCTCTCCTTCGAGATAGTCGAGAAGCCGTGATCGGAGGTGACGATCACGTCGGTGCTCTCAGCGAGGCCCTGCGCCTTCAGCGCGGCCAGGTTGGAATCGGCGTTGCGGATCGCCGCGAGACTGGTCGGCCCGTTGATCCCCGGCACCAGCCGCCCGAGACTGTCGCCCTGGTTATGCTGCGTTCCGTCGGGATCGCGCGACCAGTAGACGAGCACGAACGGCGTCCCGCGGGCCTTGAACAGCGGCAGGACGGCCTTGGTCGCCACGGCGGTGAAGTAGGCCTGCTGCTCGACGTTGGCGGCGAGCGTCCCGGGCACCTCGTCGGTTCCGGCCTGGCCGTTGGCGCCCCGCGTCGGCGCCTGCAGCGGGAGGCCGGCCGCGTTCAGGCGCGTGCCGAGTTCGTCGCCGAGCGGGATGCCGCCTGTCCGGCCCGTACTGTCGTCGACCAGGACGCTGTCCTGCCCGGAGCGCGCCGTATGGTCGAAGACCAGCGAGGGCCCGAGCTTGCCGATGCTGGCGGTCGAGAAGCCCCGGGCGTGGGCCGCCCGCAGGATCGTCTCCTCGTTGAGGTAGTTACCGGCGAAATGCGCGTCGACGTCGCCCAGGACCGGATCGCTCTCCAGGAACGGCGTGAGGCTCTCGCCCGGCCCGGGGACCGGGAAGGCGGTGTAGATCGTGTTCCCGAACTGGCCGGTATCGCCCAGCATGTGGCCCGTCGCCATGGCGGTGGCGTTCGGCATGGTGAAGGTCGGGAACAGAGAGTGGGTGTTGGTGAACCGCACCCCGGCCTTCATCAGGCCGTCCATGGCCGGCGTGGTCGCGGCGCTGACGAGTCCATCGCGCAGCCCGTCGGCGATGAACAGCACGACGTTGCGGGGCTGCGGCTCGGCGCGGGCCGGCCCGGCGATGCTCAGGCCGACGAGGCAGGAAACGAGGGCGCGCCGCATACCGAATCTCCGAGTGATCCGGTCCGCGGCGTGAGCCCGAACGATGACAGACGCGTGACGGATCCCAGGATTCGTGTCCCAAGGCCCCCCCGGAAGGATCCCCTCCCGGCGGGAGGGGAACGGTCTCAGGCCGCGCGCTTGGCGCGGTTCAGCAGCTTGCGGTTGACCAGCACCTCGGCGATCTGAACGGTGTTCAGCGCCGCGCCCTTGCGCAGGTTGTCCGAGACGCACCAGAAGTTCAGGCCGTTCTCCACCGTCGCGTCCTCGCGGATGCGCGAGATGTAGGTCGCGTCCTCGCCGGCCGCCTCGTGGGGCGTCATGTAGCCGCCGTTCTCGCGCTTATCGATCACAAGCACGCCGGGGGCGGCGCGCAGGATCTCGGTGGCCTTCTCGGGGGAGAGCGGACGCTCGAACTCGACGTTGACCGCCTCGGCGTGGCCGATGAAGACCGGGACGCGGACGGCGGTCGCCGTCAGCTTGATCTTCGGGTCGAGCATCTTCTTGGTCTCGGCGACCATCTTCCACTCTTCCTTCGTGTAGCCATCCTCCATGAACACATCGATGTGGGGGATGACGTTGAAGGCGATGCGCTTGGTGAATTTGCCGCCCTGCTTGATCTCGCCGGCGGTGAACACGGCGCGGGTCTGGTTGAACAGCTCGTCCATCGCCTCCTTGCCGGCGCCGGAGACCGACTGGTAGGTCGACACGACGACGCGCTTGATCGTCGCCGCCTCGTGCAGCGGCTTGAGCGCGACGACCAGCTGCGCGGTCGAGCAGTTCGGGTTGGCGATGATGTTGCGCTTGCTGAAGCCCACGATCGCGTCGGCATTCACCTCGGGCACGATCAGCGGCACGTCGGCGTCGTAGCGGAATGCCGAGGAGTTATCGATCACGACGCAGCCCTGCTGGCCGATCCGCGGTGACCACTCCTTCGAGGTCTCGCCGCCTGCCGACATGAGGCAGATGTCGGTGTCAGAGAAGTCGTACGTGTCCAGCGTTTTGACCTTGAGCGTCTTGTCGCCGTAGGAGACTTCCTGACCCTGGCTGCGGCGCGAGGCCAGCGCCACGACCTCGTCGGCGGGGAAAGCCCGCTCGGCCAGGATATCGAGCATCTCGCGGCCCACGTTGCCCGTGGCGCCGACGACGGCGACCTTGTAACCCATCTCTCGTCTCCGCGCGGAAAACCCCGACCGATCCGGGTGCCGCGCCTGTGCCAGTGCAATCGGCCGAAGGATCGTTCGTGCCGGACGAGCCCGCCAAACGGGCTCGGCCGCAGACCCCGTCCTCCGCGGAGGTGGGGGCGACGGCCGGGTCGAGCAAGGCGCGCATGGGCGCGCGCTGTCAAGGCCGCCGAGGGCGCAACACTCGATTCACCCTGCGGCCGGAAACCCGGCGACGGCCGCCGGCACGGAAAGGGAATTCAATCCTTCGGCGCGATCCTGGCCGCCCATCCCGCGGCCCGCGGTCGCTACGGAGAACGCTCCTGACCGGAACAGCGCCCCTCGTCGATCGGATCGGGTTCGGAATCCCGGGCGGCCGGGACGCGCGCGCGCCGGACGCGCCGGGCTCCCCGGCCTCTCTGGGCCTGCGCATCGCCCTTGCCTCAGCGGCGATCGCCCTGCTCTGGGCCCTCCCCCGCTGGCCCGGCGAGATCCCGGCGCTCGCTCCGCCGGCCGCGGAAACCCCCTTCGTCCCCTCCGTTAAGGCCTCGCCGGCGCCGCCCGCGGCCGCGATCGCCCAGTTCGGTCTCGCGGAGCCGGGGCTCGATCCGGTGCGCGTCACCGCCCGGGTCGATCCGCGGACCGGGCTACGCGAGGACACGCTCACTCGCGGCGACGTCGCGGCGATCGAGGCGCCGGCCCTGCGGGTCCAGCTCACTCGCGGACCTCAGTCCGGCGCACCGCCGACGCTTTTCGTCCTGATGGCCCGGCGCGCTGCGAACGGTCCGGCCCTCGACCGGCCCGCTCTGGCGGTCGCACGGACCGGCGCGCGCGGCCAGATCCGCACCAAGTTCGGCGCGGTCGAGACCCTGGACGTGACCTTCGCGGGCCCGTCGCAGCGGACCTGCACCGGCTTCGTCACCCGCGACGCGCCGTTCCAGCTCGACGGGTGGCTCTGCGCCCCCCTGGCGCGCCCGCCGGAGCCGCAGGCGATCGGCTGCATGCTCGACGCGCTGAGCCTCGTCGATCTCGCGGATGCCGACACAACGGCGGCGTTCGGGGCCGCGCCCGATCCGGCAGGCGCGTGCCCGGCGACGGCTGGGACAGAGCCTCCCGGACGGGTCGGATCGCTAATACGGCGGCCGCGAAATAAAAATGAGGCTGGAGTGTGGCAAAACGCACAAGCTCAGCCATAATTGCGGAACAACAGCCTCGCCCAAGCGTCTTATCGTCAAAGGCGGCGAACTGTTAAGCTTCGGCCGCCATACTGATGGCATTCAAGGACAAGGTTGGCCATGCGCTCGCTTAAGATCGCCCTTCTCGGCGTCGTCGCCGCCACCGGCCTCGGCGCTCTGGCCTCCGCGCCCGCCCAGGCCCAGGATGGCTACGTGCCCGGCCCGATCTACCGGGTCAGCCGGCCGCTGCCGATCCGCGTTCGCCCGCGCAGCTGGCTGGACGCCGGCAACGTGCCGCTGACCTCGAACGTTCCGGGTGCCGGCGGCTCGCGCAACCCGGCTCTCAATCCCTACCTGATCGCGGCGTCGAACCAGCTGACCCCGCCCTATGGTCCGACGGATCGCTTCGGCCGCGGCATCCTGCCGGACCCGATCACCAACGGGCCGTTCATCGGCGCCCGCTCCTCGGCGATCCGCAACGTCGACCTGTCCTTCGTCGACCGACTGGATCCCACCTCGCCGCTCTACGGCCGCCCCTACTGAGGCGACCCGCCAGGCAGCATACCGTTCGCGAAGCGCGGGTCCTCGGGCCCGCGTTTTTCGTTGGCGGTCCAGCCCGGCCGCGCCTTCACCGAGGCCGGATATCCTGTATGCCAGGGGCCGCGGGAGCGCGTGGGCTGCCGAGGCCGGGAACTGTGCCATGAAGCCGTTCGACTGGGTGACCGGATATCCGTCGCTGCGGATGCCGATGTTCGGGCGCAACTGCGTTGCGACCTCGCACGCGCTGGCGGCGCAGGCCGGCATTCAGATGCTCCAGGCCGGCGGCAACGCGGTCGACGCCGCGATCGCCACGGCGGCCGCCAAGACCGTCACCGAGCCGTGCAGCAACGGCCTCGGCTCCGACGCCTTCTGCATCCTGTGGGACGGGAAGGCGCTGCACGGCCTCAACGCCTCCGGCGGGGCTCCGGCCGCCTGGAGCCGCGACTACTTCCTGAAGAAGTACGGCGCCGCCGAACGGCCGCCGATGCGCGGTTGGGATTCCGTCACCGTGCCGGGCGCGGTCGGCGCCTGGGCAGCACTGAGCGAGCGCTTCGGCCGCCTCCCCTTCGCTGACCTGATGCAGCCCGCGATCCGCATCGCCGAGCGCGGCTACCTGGCGCCGATCGTGGTCCAGCAGAAATGGGCGGCCGCGGCCCGAATCGACGCGATCACCCGCCAGCCGGGCTTCTCCGAGTTCTTCCTGCCGCGGGGTCGGGCGCCGGATGTCGGCGAGCTGGTAACGTTCCCCGGTGCCGAGAAGACCCTGCGGCTGATCGGCGAAACGAAGGGCGAGGCCTTCTACCGGGGCGAGATCGCCGAGGCGATCGCCGCGCACGCGCAGGCCCACGGCGGCGCGATGACGGCCGCAGACCTCTCGGCGTTCCGCCCCGAATGGGTGACGCCGACCGCGAAGGATTACCACGGGTACACGCTGCACGAGATCCCGCCGAACGGCCAGGGCATCGCGGCGCAGATCGCGCTCGGCATCCTCGAGCAGTTCGACCTCGGCGGCCTGCCGGTGGACGGGCCGGACGCGCAGCACCTGCAGATCGAGGCGATGAAGCTCGCCTTCAGCGACACCTACCGGTACGTCGCCGACCCGCGCGGGATGGAGGTGACGCCGGAGGCCATGCTCGACCCCGCCTACCTCGCCGAGCGCGCCAAGCTGATCGACCGGAACCGAGCCCAGGTCTTCGGGCCGGGCAAGCCGCCAGCGGGCGGGACGATCTACCTCACCGCGGCCGACGAATCCGGCATGATGGTGAGCTTCATCCAGTCGAACTTCATGGGCTTCGGCTCGGGCGTCGTCATTCCGGGCTGGGGCATCTCCCTGCAGAATCGCGGCTACGGCTTCGTGCTCGATCCGGAGAGTCCGAACGTGGTGGCGCCCGGCAAGCGCCCGTTCCACACCATCATCCCGGGCTTCCTCACGAAGGACGGCGCCCCGGTGATGAGCTTCGGCGTGATGGGCGGCAACATGCAGCCCCAGGGGCACGTCCAGACCCTGGTGCGGATGATCGACCACGGCCAGAACCCGCAGGCGGCCTGCGACGCGCCCCGCTGGCGGGTGAACGAGGGTCTCGACATCAACGTCGAAGCGGCGATGCCGGGACCGACGCTGGAGCGCCTTAAGGCCCTCGGCCACCGGCTTGAGGTGATCGAGGACAGCTACCAGGATTTCGGTGCCGGCCAGTTCATCTGGCGGATGGGCGATCCGGCCGTCGAGGGCTACGTGGCGGCGAGCGACCCGCGCCGCGACGGGCAGGCCGCCGTCTGGTGAGGCGCTACTTTACTTGGAGGCTGTCCACCACCTGGCGGAACTTGGCGAGGACGCCGTCGCGCTGATCCTGCCGCACGACGCCGAGGGCGCGAAGATAGCCATCCGGTGCGAACCGGATGGTCTGCATGACCACCACGGGCTGGTTGGTCGGCTGATCGAGGGCGCGGGCCACGATCTCGTGCCAGTCGACGCCGTTCGAGCGGTAGCTCTGCGCCCGCTCGATGACGAAGTCCTTCATGGTCTGGTTCGAGGCCAGGGCGGCGCGGGCGAAACCGTCCCGTTGCTCCGCCCCGGGCGGCTGCTGCACCGCCTGCGCCAGGACGAGGATCGGCTGCTCCAGATTCTGCATCTGGTCCTTGGGCCCGCTGGTGAGGAGGACCGAGTTGCCGGCCATCACCCGCACCGGCCGGAAGCCCGCCATGTCGGCGATGCGGAAGGGCAGCGCGTCGACCTGCTGGGTCAGCGACAGGGCCGGCCGGAGGGTGACGCCCGTCACCATCTTGCGCATCGACGCCTCGGTCTCGGCGTCGGGCAGCGCCTGGGCGATGATCAGCCCGGTCACCGTCGGCGTGCCGACCACGAGGATCCACTTCCGGATCGCCGGCGCGGACGAGCCGGGATCGGCGGGCTGCTCACCGGTGTAGAGCATGCCCTCGTTGTCGCCGATCTTCACCTCCTCGCGCTTCTCGACCGCGAAGCCCTGGCTCAGCAGGTTGGCGTCGGTGAAGCCGCTGACGAGTTCCGCGAAAGCGTTCGGGGGCAACTCGACGACCGACACGGTCGCGCCGCCCTCCTTCCGCTCGAAGCCCGAGAAGCGCCGCGACAGCGACATGTCAGCGGGCGGGTCGAAGCCGAAGCGCGAGCCCGCGGGATAGACAGGATCGCCGGCCCGGGCGGCCGAGCCGAGGCTGGCCGCCAGCGCGGCTGCGCACAGAACCCGTCCGAGACGCAGCGTCAGGTTGCGCATCCGCATCGAAAACCGGTTCTCCTGGTGGATCCAACTTGGGGTTAGTCCGCACGCGATGGGTCTGCCGGGCGACCTGTTCTGTCAAGCCGGCAACGCGGCGCGCCTGCCATCACGATGAAGAGAAACCGGCAAACCCGGCGGCGGAGCCGATCCCGAGGACGTTGGCGCAGAGATTCCACCGGGAGAAGATCGAGCCGAGGAAAAGCTGGCCCGGCAGGGTCACGCGGAAGGCGTCCAGGGTCGGGGTTTGAACGAGCCCGCTGCCATCGATGATCGCGGCGGCCGCGAGGGCGGCGAACAGGCAGGCCCAGCCCTGCTTGAGCCCGGAAGGGACGAACTCGTGCAGCCCAGCCCTGACGCCGCCGCGCCAGGGCCGCCTCCCGAAGGCGGGCCTTGTCCGCGACGAAGCCCGCGAGCGCCGGCCAGTGCAAGGCCGGGCTGGCGCGGCCGCCCGGGACCGCGGACGGCGCCCGGTCCGGGTCTCGTTCGCGCGTCATGGCGCGGCCGGCACCGTGACGCGCCGCAGGGTGAGGTTGCAGCGGCCGCCCGGCGGCAGGAACGCGGGCGCGTCCGCCGCCAGCAGGTCGCCGTCCGGGTAGAGCCGGTCGATGCCGTGGAAGACCAGCCGGGAGGCGCCGCCCATTACCAGCGCGTCGCCGGCCTGCAGCCGGATCGAGCGGGTCGAGTCCGACCGGCTCAGGCCGCCGTAGCGGAACAGTGCCGCCGCGCCGAGGGACAGCGACAGGACCGGCGCGGCGAGATCGGCCTCGTCGCGATCCTGGTGGAGACCCATGCGGGTGCCCGGCGCGTAGAGGTTGATGAGGCAGGCTTCCGGCGGCGCCGGATAGGCCGCCAGCGCCGCCCAGGCCGCGCGAGCAGTCGGCGGCAGGGCCGGCCAGGGCCGACCAGTCTCGGGATGGTCGGGCTGGTAGCGGTAGCCAGCGACGTCCGAGACCCAGCCGAGGGGGCCGGCATTCGACATCCGCACCGAGAACGGCTTGCCCGTGCGGGGCATCCGCGGCGTCACGGGTGGCGCCTCGGCGAGGATCGCGGCGATCTCGGCGGCGAGCCGCGCGCGGGCGGCCGCGCCGAGGTAGCCCGGATGGTGGATCAGGCCGGGAGCGAGTTCCGTCGCCACTCAGCGGCCCGCGTCGATGTCCTGCTCCAGCACGGACTTCGACGCAACCGTGGTGTCGGCGTTCAGGCGGTAGACCAGCGGCACGCCGGTCCGGATCTGAAGATCCGGCACCTGCGCCTCGGTCAGGCCGTCGAGCACCATCACCAGGGCGCGCAGCGAGTTGCCGTGGGCCGCCACCAGGACCCGCCGGCCAGCCATCACGCGCGGCAGGATCGCCGCAACGTAGCAGGGCAGCACCCGCGCGGCCGTGTCCTTCAGGCTCTCGCCGCCGGGCGGCCGCACGTCGTAGCCCCGGCGCCAGGCGTGGACCTGCGCGTCGCCCCAGCGGGCGCGGGCCTCGTCCTTGTTGAGGCCGGAGAGATCGCCGTAATCGCGTTCGTTCAACGCGCGCTCGCGCAGGATCGGGATATCGGAGAGGCCCATCTCCTCCAGAATTAGCGCGCAGGTATGCTGCGCCCGGATCAGCTCGGAGGTGAAGGCCACGTCGAAGCCGTAGCCATCCCGCCTCAACTCGCGCCCGGCCGCCCGGGCCTCGGCGACGCCGCGCTCGGTCAGGTCCGGGTCGCGCCAGCCCGTGAACAGGTTCTGGCGGTTCCACTCGCTCTGGCCGTGCCGGACGAGGACGAGCAGCCGCTCCATCGAGGCCGCGCCGCCGGTCACAGGCCGAGCACGTCGGTCATTGTGTAGAGTCCCGGCGGCTTGGGATGCGCCCAGAGCGCGGCCTTGACGGCGCCGGCGGCGAACAGGCCCCGGTCGGCGGCGTGGTGGCTGATCGTCAGGCTCTCGCCGGTGCCGGCGAAGATCACGCTGTGGTCTCCCACGACGCTGCCGCCCCGGAGGGTGGCGAAGCCGATATCGCCGGGCCGGCGGGCGCCGGTATGCCCGTCCCGGGTGGAGACCCGGACCGCCTTCAGGTCGACGCCGCGGCCCTCCGCGGCGGCCTCGCCCAGCATCAGCGCGGTGCCTGAGGGCGCGTCCACCTTCATCCGGTGGTGCATCTCGCAGATTTCGATGTCGAACTCGTCGCCGAGGGCCTTGGCGACCCGGCTGACCAGGGCAGCCATCAGGTTGATGCCGAGCGACATGTTGCCCGACTGCACGATGCGGGCGTGGTAGGAGGCCGCCTTTAACCTGGCGAAGTCGTCCTCCGACAGGCCGGTCGTGCCGACGACGTGGACGATGCGCGCCTGAGCGGCCAGCTCGGCGAAGGCCACCGTGGCGGCCGGCGCGGTGAAGTCGAGGACGCCGTCGGCGGCCGCGAAGGCCGTGAGAGCGTCGTCGGTGACGGGCACGTCGAGGGGCGGCAGCCCGGCGAGCACGCCGGCGTCCTGTCCGAGCGCCGGGGATCCCGCGCGCTCGATTGCCGCGGAGAGCGTGCAGCCCTCGGCCTGCGCCACCGCGCGGATCAGCATCCGCCCCATGCGCCCGTCGGCGCCGACCACCACGAGCCGCATTCCGTTCCCCAGCTTGCCATATTCATGCGCAGGGACCGGGCCGCGGCGGCCCCGCCCCTGTTCGCCTCGCTGTCCGGGCTCCAGCTCCGCCGTGCGGGCGGCGGGAGCCCGGGCGCTCTCACTCCTTCTCGGGGGCGATCTGCTCGAGCCCGCCGATATGTTTCTGCGCGTAGAGCGGCAGGCCGATCTGCTTGATCAGTTCCAGCTGGGTCTCGAGGAAGTCGATGTGGCCCTCCTCGTCCTCGGCCAGATCCTCGAACAGGCGCTTGGACACGCGGTCGTTGATCGAGTCGCAGTACTTCGCGGCTTCGAGGTAGAGGCTGCGCGCCTCGTTCTCGGCGGCGAGATCGGATTCCAGGATCTCCTGGACGTTCTGGCCGATCCGCAGCGGGTCGAGCTCCTGCAGGTTCGGGAACCCGTCGAGGAACAGGATCCGGTCGATGAACCGGTCCGCGTGGTTCATCTCCTCGATCGATTCCTTGCGCCAGAACTTCGCCAGCTCGACGTAGCCCCAGTCATTGAGCATGCGGAAATGCAGCCAGTACTGGCTGACGGCCGTCAGCTCGCTGCGCAGGCCTCGGTTCAGATACTCGATGACCTTGGTGTCGCCCTTCATGCCCCCGTACTCCTTACCGTGATCTCAGGCGGGGGGTAGAAGCATCAGGCAGCGACTCCCTCATCCGCAGTTTGGAACTTCACCAAACTACACGCGCTGGCGCAAGTCGTCGAGCAAGCATGGCTGCCTTCCACCGCCGGCGCTTCGCCCAGCGCGGTCTGCATGATGGCCCGGATCGTGCGGGCGCAGCGTCCGCATTTCGGGCTGCAGCCGAGGCACGCATACACCTGCGCGGGCGTACGCGGGCAGCCCGGGCCAGGCGAAAGGCAGCCGCGGACCGCGCCGTCCGATATGACGTTACAAGAACAGACGATCATGCGCGCCGCAAATCCCGTCATCCCCGCGCCCGCCGCGGTCGTCGACGACCGTCCCGGGCACCCGTTCCAGTTTAGAAGAATTGAAAAGTAGTTGGCTTTTCAATACTTTACCGGTTGCGGTCGACATGGCACCCCCGCTCCGGCGGGTCAAGTGCGTGCGATCAAAGTGCGCCCCAAAGGTCGCGCCGGAGTCGCATCGGAGTCACGGTCGTGCCGCGCCGCGGGTCAGCGGGCGAGTTCACGCAGGCCGAGCCGGATCAGAACCTTGGCCTCGGCACCCTCCCCCGCGCCCTTGAGGGCGGCCGCGATGGCGGCGGCGGCCTGAACCTGCGGATAGCCGAGATTGACGAGGGCGGAGACGGCATCCGCCACCGGCCGGGGCGCGGCGCCCTCCTCCACGGCGCCGGTGAGGGCGACCAGGGCCGGGTCGATGGGCGCGAAGGCCGGGGCCTTGTCCTTGAGTTCGGCGGCGAGCCGCGCGGCCAGTCGCGGCCCGACCCCGGGCGCGCGGCTGATCGCACCCTTGTCGCCGGTGGCGATCGCGGCCGCCAGCGCCTCGGGTTCGAGGACCGACAGCACACCCAGCGCCACGCGGGCGCCGACGCCCTGCACGGTCTGGAGCAGGCGGAACCACTCCCGCTCGGCGTCCGAGCGGAATCCGTAGAGGCGGATCATGTCCTCGCGGACATGGGTTTCGATCGACAGCTCCGCGGGCTCGCCGGCCTTGGGCATGCGCTGGAGCGTCCGCGCCGAGCAATGCACGATGTAGCCGACGCCCGAGACGTCGAGGATCACGAAATCCTCGCCGAACGAGTCCACGACGCCCCTGAGTTTGCCGATCATGCCACGCCCGCCGCTGTCCCGGGTTGCCTACAGAACCGCGGCGGCCTCCGCCAGACGTGCTTGAGCGCGCAGGGAGATCATGAAATCACGGGCGCCGCGCCGGCCGAGCTTGGCCGGTCACGGGGGGGGACGACCATGCGTGCGCGACATCTTGCCTTGTTCGGCCTGCTGAGCCTCGGCGCAGCCGCGGCGGCGGACAATCCGGCCGCCCCGCCCGCTCCGGTAGCGCCCAGCGCGGATCCGACGCAGGTCCGGCCGGGGAGCTACGTGCTCGATCCGGACCACGGCAAGATCACGTGGTCGGTCTCCCATCTCGGCTACTCGACCTATTACGGTCAGCTCACCGGCCTGAACGGCACGCTCCAGCTCGACCCGAAGGCCCCGGATAAGAGCCGGCTCGAAGTGACCGTGCCGCTGAGCGGGGTGCTGACCGGCAGCACGCGGCTGAACGAGCACCTCGCGGCACCCGATTTCTTCGACACGGCCAAGTTCCCGAACGCCACCTTCACGGCCACCAAGGTCGAGCCGACCAGTCCGACGACGGCGCGGATCAGCGGAGACCTGAACCTGCGCGGCACCGTCCGGCCGTTCGCGATCGACGCCACGTTCAACCAGGCCGGCATCCATCCGGTGGATCAGCGCTACACGGTGGGGTTCGACGGCCGCGCGGTCATCAAGCGCTCGGATTTCGGCATCAACGCCTACCTGCCGCAACTCGGCGACGAGGTCAGCCTGCGCATCGAGGGCGAGTTCAAGGCCGCGCCCTGACATCTGGAAGGTCCATCCATCGCGGCCGGAACCGGGGATTCTGGAACGACCGAGCACGCCCGCAGCCGCGTCTCCCTGTCATTCCGGGGCTGCATAGCGGGATCCGGGATCCAGACGCGCCGATGCGCCATGCACGGGCACCGGTAGCGGCTCCGGATTCCGGGCTCGCCTTCGGCACTGCGGAAAGATGGTTCGCAGCGACCGGCGCGGGGGGCCGACGCGCCGAGAACGCCGCTTCCATATGGGGGCCTCTGCCTGCACGCGAGTGGGTCGGGTGACGGCCTGTCGCCGGGGGTGTAGGCAGCCGCCGTCGCGCCGCTGCAGCGAAGGGATGGACCCACATGACCATGCTTCTCCCGAGGGGCACCTGCCGTCGCCATCCCGAGCATGACGGGCGCATCACCGCGCAGGTCGGCGCCATCGTGGAGGCCTGAACCGTGCGGCGTGTCGGTATCCTTGGCCTTGCCCTGGCGATGAGCTTCGCGGGCGAAGCCGCGGCGCAGGTGCCTGCGCCGCCCCCTCCCTCGTCGGCGCCGACCGTGGCAACCTCGCCCCTGGACAATTACGCGGCGGCGGCGGCCACCACGATCATCGCCGAGCAGGCCTGTCCGGGCGTGCAGGTGAGGGCCGGCCAGCTCACGACGCTCCGTCTCGCCGCCCGGGTCAATGCCGGCCAGGAGGCGATGTTGGAGGAGAAGCTGCGGACCCGCGCCACGCAGGTGCGCCAGCAGCTCGCCGCCGATGGCCGCGAGGCCTGGTGCTCCGCGGCGCTGGCGGCTTTCGGTCCGGACGGCACCGTGGCCAAGGGCGTCCTGGCCACCGGCGCCCGGATCCGGTGAATATGCCCCGGCACGGCGGCGCGGATTGACACGGAAGCGGCGCGCCCGTAGTGACCCCGCATGGCGCGCGGCCTCAGCTGGGGTCCGCGCGTTTCGCGTTGTCCGGGCTCAAAGTCCGCGCAATGACTTCAAACAAGAAGCCGGTCCAGGGGCAGCCGCCCCGGAGGCCGTTCGAGAACACGAGAGAACGATGTTCGCAGTCATCAAGACGGGCGGTAAGCAGTACCGCGTCGCCGCCAACGACACCATCACCATCGCCTCCCTGGCAGGCGAGGCCGGCGAGGCCGTGACCTTCGGCGAGGTCCTCCTGTTCGCCGACGGCGCGGGCGCGACCCAGGTCGGCGCCCCGACCCTCTCGGGCATCAGCGTCACCGGCGAGATCGTGCGCCACGGCCGCGACAAGAAGGTCATCGCCTTCAAGAAGCGCCGTCGGCAGAACTCGCGCCGCAAGCGCGGTCACCGGCAGGACCACACGGTCGTGCGCATCACCGGCATTTCGGCCTGACGCACGCCAGACGCTGGGCGCGTCAGGGTCCCTGAGGATCCGATCCGCGACCGCATCCAAGCCAATCAGAATTCGGAGTTCATCCCATGGCACACAAAAAGGCAGGCGGCTCGTCCCGCAACGGTCGCGACTCGGAAGGCCGGCGCCTCGGCGTCAAGAAGTTCGGCTCGGAAGCCGTGATTCCGGGCAACATCATCGTGCGTCAGCGCGGCACCAAATGGCATCCCGGCGCCAATGTCGGCATGGGCAAGGACCATACGCTCTTCGCGCTGGTACCGGGCCATGTCCGCTTCGAGACGCGCCGCGGGCGCGCCTTCGTGGCCGTAGCACCGCTGGCCGAGGCCGCGGAATAACAGGCGGGCGCCTTTGAGGCGAAGCTGGCGTCCCGCCCGGTGTCCCACACCGGACCGGAGACGTCGTTGCCGAGCCCCTGACGGGCCGGTTCGGACGGAACACCGGGGAGGATGGGACGCCATCCTCCCCTTCGTCGTCTTGAGGCGGTGCCCCGGAGCCGGGAATGCCGCCCTGCGAGGGCACGATGTTCCCCGATCTGACCCGTGATGACGTCTTCCGGATCGAGACGCGCCGGCTGTGGCTGCGCTGGCCCACCGCCAAGGACATTCCGGCGATGCTGCGCTGGGCGGGCGAGCCGGAGGTGGCCGAGATGACGGCCCGGATCCCGCACCCCCTCGAACGGCGCGACGTCGAACCCTTCGTGCTCAAGGTGCGCAGCGGCAACGCCGCCGGCACCGGTCTGACGCTGGCGATCACCCAGCGCTCAGCCCCCGCGACGCTGATCGGGTTGGTCGGGCTGTCTGGCGAGGCGGCGGCACCCCATCTCGGATACTGGCTCGGTCGCCCCTGGTGGGGCGACGGGCTGACAGCCGAAGCGGTCCAGGCGCTCGCCGACGCCTATTTTGCCTATGCCGGGGGCGAGCGCCTCCAGGCCCATGCGTTGCCGGACAACCCGGCCTCGCGGCGGGTCCTGGAGAAGACCGGCTTCCGCCGGGCCGGGCGTGCCCTGCGGGCCTGCCCGGCCCGCGGCGGTGACCGGGAGATGGATCTCTTCGGCCTCGACCGTGACGCCTGGATGTCACGCGCGGCTGCGGTCGAGCCGGCCCCGGAACTCGCGATGGCGTGCTGATGCGGCCCGCCCCCGGGCGCCTCCGACCCTGTGGAGGCGCCGGGGGCGGGCTCGGACGCGCCGGCATCCCCATATATCCTGCACCCTGTATCCTGCGGCGGCCCCGGTGCGCCGAGGCCTGCCAAAGACGAGAAGAGCCGTGAAATTCCTCGACGAAGCCAAGGTCTATGTCCGCTCCGGTGACGGCGGCCCCGGCTGCGTCTCGTTCCGGCGGGAGAAGTTTATCGAGTTCGGCGGTCCGAACGGCGGAGACGGCGGCCGCGGCGGCGACGTCTGGGTGGAATGCGTCGAGGGGCTCAACACCCTGATCGACTACCGGTACCAGCAGCACTTCAAGGCACGGAAGGGCGAGCACGGCATGGGCTCGAACTGCCACGGCGCCAACGGTGCGGACACGGTCCTGAAGGTGCCGGCCGGCACGCAGATCTTCGCCGAGGACGGCGAGACCCTGCTCGCCGACCTGACCGAGGTCGGCCAGAGGATCAGGCTGGCCAAGGGCGGCAATGGCGGTTTCGGCAACGCCTACTTCACGACCTCCACGAATCGCGCTCCGAAACATGCCAATCCCGGCCAGGAAGGCCAGGAGATGTGGATCTGGCTGCG
This sequence comes from Methylobacterium sp. UNC378MF, assembly GCF_900103195.1. GTDB lineage: Bacteria > Pseudomonadota > Alphaproteobacteria > Rhizobiales > Beijerinckiaceae > Methylobacterium. The sequence goes on from NZ_FMWU01000013.1 coordinate 58,658, forward strand.
GCTCAAGCTGATCGCCGATGCCGGCCTCGTCGGGCTTCCGAATGCCGGCAAGTCGACGTTCCTCGCCAGCGTCACGGCCGCCAAGCCGAAGATCGCCGATTACCCGTTCACGACCCTGCATCCCGGCCTCGGCGTCGTGCGCTCCGATGGCCGCGAATTCGTGCTCGCCGACATCCCGGGCCTGATCGAGGGCGCGCACGAGGGCGTCGGCCTCGGCGACCGGTTCCTCGCTCACGTGGAGCGCTGCCGGGTGCTGCTGCACCTCGTCGACGGCACCAGCGAGCATGCCGGCAAGGCCTACAAGCTGGTGCGCGGCGAGATCGAAGCTTATGGCAACGGCCTCGCTGACAAGCCCGAGATCGTGGCGCTCTCCAAGGCCGACGCGCTCGATGCCGAAACCCTGAAGAGCCAGGTCGCCAAGCTGAAGCGCGCCGCCGGCCGCGCGCCCCTGGTCCTGTCCTCGGCGAGCCGAAAAGGCGTGCCCGAGGCCTTGCGGGCGCTCCAGACGGAGATCGATGCGAGCGCCGAGGCGGAACGGAAGCCGGAGGCCGCCTGGCAGCCGTAGCCGGCGGACCGGCTTCGAGGCGTGGCGGTGGAGACCGCCCGCTCTCACGTGTCGCTCGGCCCAGCCATCCCGAGCGTCGAGATCTGTGGCCGTCGATCCGGACGAGCGCGGCGACCCATGTCCTCGCGCGGCTGTTCAACGGGCCGGTCTTGGTTCAAACCCGCCCGGAACGCGCGTCCCCGCAAGAATCATGATCCCTGCCCTCGAAGAATTCCGCCGTGTGGTGATCAAGGTCGGCTCGGCCCTGCTGGTCGATCGCGCCGCCGGCCGCCTGCGCCATGCCTGGCTCGCGGCGCTGGCCGAGGACATCGCAGAGCTGCACGGCCGGGGAGTCGACGTGCTGGTGGTGTCCTCCGGCAGCATCGCCCTCGGACGGACCGTGCTCGGCCTGCCGCCGGGCCCGCTGCGACTGGAGGAGAGCCAGGGCGCGGCCTCGGTCGGACAGATCACCCTCGCGCGCCACTGGGCCGAGGCTTTGGGCCATCACGGCATCGTCGCGGGGCAGATCCTGGTGACTCCCCAGGATACTGAGGAGCGCCGCCGCTACCTCAACGCCCGCGCGACCGTGCTGAAGCTTCTGGAGATGCGCGCCGTCCCGGTCGTGAACGAGAACGACACGGTGGCGACCTCCGAGATCCGCTACGGCGACAACGACCGGCTCGCGGCCCGGGTCGCCACCATGATCGATGCCGACGTGCTGGTTCTGTTCTCGGATATCGACGGTCTCTACACCGCCCCGCCCAAGAGCGATCCGGCGGCGCGCCACCTCGCCATCGTCGATCGCATCACCCCGGAGATCGAGGCGATGGCCGGAGGACCGGCCTCGGAACTGTCGCGGGGCGGCATGCGCACCAAGGTCGAGGCCGCCAAGATCGCGGCCTCTGGCGGCACCCACTTGGTGATTGCCGATGGGCGCGGGAAGAACCCACTCAAGGCGGTCCGGGACGGCGCGCGCTGCACGTGGTTCCTCTCCGGTTCCACGCCCACGGCCGCCCGGAAAACCTGGATCGCCGGCTCCCTGGAGCCGCGCGGCACCCTCACGATCGATGCCGGAGCCGAGCAGGCCTTGCGCAGCGGCGCCAGCCTTCTGCCGGTGGGCGTTCGTGCGATCGAGGGCAGCTTCTCCCGCGGCGACGCCGTCATGATCCGCGATCCGGAGGGTCGGATCCTCGGCCGCGGCCTGGTGGCGTATGACAGCGCCGAGGCCGCCCTGATCATCGGTCATCCGAGCGCGCGCATTCCCGATCTGCTCAATTATCCCGGCCGCGCCTGGATGGTGCACCGCGATGACTTGGCATTGTTCTAGAGATCGTCGATCTAAGCTAATCTATTTACGAATTTTGGTCGCAATCATCGTCATCATTCCAGGCCGAGCACTCTTGTCGGAACAGCGCCCGATGTGCAAATACGGCGCTCATCCCCGTTCTGGCCGCCTGTTCGGCCGCCGACAACCGAGGACGCCAGCGTGCCCGTCCTGAACCTGAGATCGGACTTCGCCGAGGCCGATGCGCTGCCGGAGCAGATGGCCGCGATCGGCCGCCGCGCCCGTTCGGCGGCGCGGCGCATGGCGCTGGCCTCGGCGCGGACCAAGGACGTGGCGCTCAAGCTGATCGCGGAGCGGATCCGGGCGAGCCGGGACGAGATCCTGAGCGAGAACGCGCGGGACGTGGCCGCCGCCCGGAGCGCCGGCCAGAGCGCCGCGCTGATCGACCGCCTCACCCTCGACCCAGGGCGCCTTGCCGGGATCGCCGATGCCGTCGAGAAGGTGGGCTCGCTCGCCGATCCGGTCGGGCGGCAGCTGGCCGCCATCGAGCGGCCGAACGGCCTGCTCATCGAGCGCATCGCGGTGCCGCTCGGCGTCGTCGGGGTGATCTTCGAGGCGCGCCCGAACGTGACCGCGGATGCGGGCGCGCTCTGCCTCAAGGCCGGCAATGCCGCGATCCTCCGGGCCGGCTCGGACAGCCATCGCAGCGCCATGGCGATCGCGCGGGCCATGAGCCGCGGTCTCGCGGATGCGGGCCTGCCGGAGGACGCCATCCAGCTGGTGCCGACCCGCGACCGCGCCGCGGTCGGGCTGATGCTCGCCGGCCTCGACGGCTGCGTCGACGTGATCGTTCCCCGGGGCGGGCGCGGCCTCGTGGAGCGCGTCCAGGCCGAGGCGCGGGTACCGGTTTTCGCGCATCTCGACGGGATCAACCATGTCTACGTCGCCGCGGCGGCGGACCTCGACATGGCCCGCTCCGTGCTGCTCAACAGCAAGATGCGCCGAACCAGCGTCTGCGGCGCCGCCGAGACCCTGCTGGTCGATCGCGCCTGCGCGGCGACGCATCTCGCACCGCTCGTCCGCGCGCTGCTCGATGCCGGCTGTGCCGTCCGCGGCGATGCCGAGACCCGTGCGGTCGATCCGCGGGTGACGGCCGCCTCCGAGGAGGATTGGCACACCGAGTATCTCGATGCGATCATCGCGGTGCGCGTGGTCGACGGGATCGGGGCCGCCATCGAGCATATCGAGACGTATGGATCGCATCACACCGACGCGATCATCACCGAGGACAATGCCGAGGCCACCCGTTTCCTGGCCGAAGTCGATTCCGCCATCGTGACGCACAACGCCTCCACGCAATTCGCGGATGGCGGCGAGTTCGGGTTCGGGGCCGAGATCGGCATCGCCACGGGGCGGATGCATGCGCGCGGACCGGTGGGTGTCGAGCAGCTGACCACGTTCAAATATCGCGTTCACGGCAACGGCCAGACCCGTCCGTGACCCGAGTGGAAGGTCCGGCGTGCGGCTGATCCTGCCGCCGTGCGCCCCGGGCATGCGGATCGGCCTCTACGGCGGGTCCTTCAACCCCGCCCATCTGGGCCACCGGCACGTCACCCTCTCGGCGCTGCGTCGGCTCGGCCTCGACCGGGTCTGGTGGCTGGTCAGCCCCGGGAACCCGCTGAAGAACCGGAGCAGCCTCCCCTCCGTGGAAGAGCGGTGCGTGCAGGCGCGGCGCATCGCCCGGCATCCCCGAATCGCCGTCACGGGCTTCGAGGCGGCTCTGGGCGTCCGCTTCACAGTCCAGACCCTGCGCTTTCTCACGCGCCGGTATCCGGGCGTTCACTTCGTCTGGATCATGGGGGCCGATTCGCTCGCCACCTTCCACCGCTGGAAAGGCTTCGCCGAGATCGCAGAGCTGATGCCGATCGCCGTGATCGACCGCCCCGGCTTCACCATGACGCCACTCAGCGCGCGGGCGGCGCGGCGCCTGGCCGGCGCCCGGATTCCCGAGCGAGCGGTATCGACCCTCGCGCTGCGTCCGCCGCCGGCCTGGATATTCCTGCACGGGCCCCGCTCGCCCCTGTCATCCACGCAGATCCGCGCACGGATCGGGCCCGGGACACCGCAACTCCCGCCGGCGCGGTTGCAATCGACGCCCGATACCGCCAATTTCATAGAATCCCGCAACGCCCGATGGCGCGGTGCGGCAGAACGAGGAACCAGGACTCTGCCCGAGATCAGTCGCACGGAGATGATCCGTACCCCCGTCCAGGCCCCGGGCGAAGCCGGTCAGGCGCGCTCGGACGACCTGAAGGCCCTTGCGCTCGAATGTCTCGACGACATGAAGGCCGAGGAGACGATCGCGATCGATCTGGCCGGCAAGACCTCGCTCGCCGACACGATGATCATCGCATCGGGCCGCTCGCAACGGCATGTCGGCTCGATCGCCGACAAGATCATCCAGGAGATGAAGAATCGCGGCTTCGGCAATGCCCGGGTCGAAGGCATGCCGGCCTGCGACTGGGTGCTGATCGATGCCGGCGACGTGCTCGTGCACATCTTCCGTCCCGAGGTCCGAGGCTTCTACAATCTCGAGAAGATGTGGGGCGCCGACCGCCCGGTCGGGATCGCGGCCGGCTAGGACGGATCGCGCCCCGTGCGCTTGGTCCTGGCCGCGGTCGGACGGTTGAAGGCGGGACCGGAGCGTGAGCTCGCGTCACGATATCGCGACCGCGCCGCGCAACTCGGTCGCGGCCTCGGCTTCTCGACCTGCGACAGTGTCGAGATCCCGGAATCACGTGCCCGCCGCGCCCTCGACCGCTGCGCCGAGGAAGGCACGGCGCTCGGGGCCCTTCTGCCCCCCGGCGGTGTGCTGGTCGCCTATGACGAGCGCGGCCGGGCCGATCTCGGCAGCGACGCTTTGGCCGACCGTGTCGCTGCGTGGCGCGATGCGTCCCGCCCGGCTCTGGTCGTGGCGATCGGCGGGCCGGACGGTCTGGACGCCTCAATTCGGACGCGGGCGGAGTTGATCCTGTCCTTCGGGGCCGCAACCCTGCCCCACGGACTCGTGCGCGTGCTCGCCCTCGAACAGCTCTACCGCAGCCTCACCATCCTGGCCGGACACCCGTATCATCGCGGTGAGGCGGGCTGATCGGCCGTGGCGATTTCCGAGATTGGAGCCGAGCCGAGCCAGGCATCACGACGGGCGCTGCCGGTACTCGCCCTGATGGTCCTGGTCTCGTTCGCCGGGACGGCGCACGCGGAGGCCCCCAAGCCCACCGATCCCGAAGCTATTCAGCGCGCCAACGAGGAGCGCGAGCGCCGTGCGGAGAATCTGAAGCGCGTTCAGGACGCGCTCGCCGCCAGCGCCGGTCAGCGCGCCCAGTTCGAGACCGAGATTGCGGCGATCGGATCCGACCGGGCGAAGCTCGATGCCGCCCTCCTCGATGCGAACCGGCAGGCACAGGCGACCGAAGACCGCCTGAGCCGCCTGGAAGAGCGCCTGAAGGCGATGAGCGAGAGCGAGGCGGCGATCCGGCACTCGCTGCAGGGTCGACGCGGCGTCGTCGCCGAGATTCTGGCGGCGCTCCAGCGCATGGGTCGCCGGCCGCCGCCGGCCGTACTGGTGTCCCCCGAGGACGTGCTCGCCGCGATTCGGACCTCCATGCTGCTCGGTGCGGTGGTGCCGGAACTGCGCGGCGAGGTCGACACGCTGGCGGCCGATCTCGCGGAAATGATCAGGCTGCGCGGTTTGATCGCGCAGGACAAAGAGGGTCTGTCCAACGACCTCGCCGGCTGGGCGCGGGAGCAGCAGCGCCTGCAGGCGCTGGTCGCGGCCCGTCGCGCCCGTCAGGCCGAGGTCGAGAGCGGCCTCACGGCCGAGCGCCGGCGCGCCACCGAACTCGGCGCTCAAGCCAAGAGCCTGAAAGATCTGCTCGACCGCACGGAGGCGGAAGTTGCGGCAGCGAAGCGCTCCGCCGAAGAGGCCAAGGCCGCGGCCGAGCGGGAGGTGCGCGTCACGCAGGAGCGCTTCGCCGCGGCGGGTTTCCGCGATCCTGCCAGGCTGGCACCCAAAGTGCATTTCGCCGAGGCGCGGGGCGAAGTGCCGCGGCCGGTGAGTGGTCGCGTCGCGCGCGGCTTCAACCAGCCCGACGGCAATGGCGGAACGACGCGGGGGGTGTCGTTCACCACCCGTCCGAAGGCGTCAGTCTCTTCGCCGGCCGACGGCTGGGTGCAGTTCGCCGGCCCGTTTCGGTCCTATGGGCAACTCTTGATCATCAACGCGGGCGACGGCTACTATCTTCTGCTCGCGGGCATGGATCAGATCAGCGTCGAGGTCGGTCAATTCGTGCTCGCGGGTGAACCGGTCGGCAGCATGGGCGACAAGGGCGCGGGTCCCGGCGGATCCGAGGGTGATCCCACCCTGTACGTCGAGTTCAAGAAGGACGGCGGCTCCATCGATCCGGAGCCGTGGTGGGCGAAGAGCCCGAACAATACGGTACTTGGCGAGAAGGTTCGCGGCTGATGCGCAAGACTTCCCTGATCATGCTCGGCGCCTTCCTGGGTGCCGGCACCTCGATGGTGGCCACCCAGACCGACTTCCTGTCGGGTCCGCGGGCCGTCGCAGCGTCGGCCGAGACCTACCGTCAGCTGAGCCTGTTCGGCGATGTGTTCGAGAAGGTCCGCACCGACTACGTCGAGAAGCCCGACGAGTCGAAAATGATCGAGGCGGCCGTCAACGGCATGCTGACCTCCCTCGATCCGCATTCGAGCTACATGGACGCCAAGGCGTTCCGCGACATGCAGACCACCACCCGGGGCGAGTTTGGTGGTCTCGGCATCGAGGTCACCATGGAGGACGGCCTGATCAAGGTCGTCACGCCGATTGACGATACCCCGGCCGCAAAGGCCGGCCTCCTCGCCAACGACGTCATCACGCAGATCGACGACGATCAGGTCCAGGGCCTCACCCTGAACCAGGCGGTCGACAAGATGCGCGGCCCGGTGAACTCGAGCGTTAAGCTCAAGATCTCGCGCAAGGAGTCGAAGGACCCGATCGACGTCACGCTCACCCGCGACGTGATCAAGATCAAGCCGGTGCGCTCCAAGGTCGAGGGCGGCGACGTCGCCTATATCCGCCTGACCCAGTTCAACGAGCAGACCTTCGACGGGATGCGGGCGGCGATCGACAAGCTGACGGGCGAGATCGGGGCCGACAAGATCAAGGGCTACATCGTCGACCTGCGCAACAACCCAGGCGGCCTGCTCGATCAGGCGGTGATGGTGTCGGACGCCTTCCTGGATCGCGGCGAGATCGTCTCGACCCGCGGCCGCAACCCGGACGAGACCCAGCGGTTTTCCGCCAAGGCCGGCGACCTGACCAAGGGCAAGCCCATCGTCGTGCTGGTCAATGGCGGCTCCGCCTCGGCGTCCGAGATCGTGGCCGGCGCCCTTCAGGATCACAAGCGCGCGACCATCATGGGCACGCGCTCCTTCGGCAAGGGCTCGGTGCAGTCGATCATCCCGCTCGGCGGCTCCGGTGCCCTGCGCCTGACAACGGCGCGCTACTACACGCCGTCGGGCCGCTCGATCCAGGCCAAGGGAATCGAGCCGGACGTCGAGGTCACGCAGGATGTTCCGGACGAACTGAAGGGCAAGGACGAGACCAAGGGCGAGGCGGGCCTGAAGGGCCACCTGAAGCAGAAGGATACCGACGAGCGCGGCGGCTCCTCCGCCTATGTTCCGCCGGATCCCGCCAAGGACAAGCAGCTGATCTCGGCCGTGGACTTCCTGCACGGCATCCAGAAGGGCGCGGCCAATGGCACGCCGGCGGCGCAGCAGAAGCCCAGCCTGCCGAACTGACCCCACCCACGATGGATCGAGAATAACCAGATCCCGCCCGGCTCACCGCCGGGCGGGATTTCCCGTTCCGGAATCAGGCATTAGCGGAACGTTAACCATACTCGACGGCAATGGAAGGAAGGATTGGCGCGCGCCGACCGGCGCTGCAAGTGTGATCCCGCATCGAGAGCCGCTTGACCGAGTCCACCGACGATATCCTCACGCGCCCCCTCGGGGTGCCCGAGGCGGCGCCGGCGCAGCCCGCAAGCCGGTTCGGGCGGCTGATCGCGGCTGCCCGCCGGCCCCGGATCGCCGCCGCCGCGATCGCGGGCGGCTTCGTCGTGTCGGCCGGCCTGATCGTGGCGCTCGGCGATCCGCTGGGCGGTGAGCCCCGGGTACAGGTCGCGATCACGATGCGCGAGCCTGCGGTCCGCCCGACCGCACAGGCTCCCGTCCCAGCACAGCCGGACGCGATCACCACGGCTCCGGGAACGGCGCCGCTTCAGCGCAGCGCCGAGGAGATCGAGACCGCATCCGGCGTGACGGTGGTGCGCCCGCCTGGCAGCGCACCGAGCGAGGCCGTGGTGATCCGCGTGCCGCCGCCGAACGCCCCGAGACTCGCCCCGGCCCCGGATCCGCGGATCAGCGAATCCGGTCGCCACGGCATCATGCCGAAGCTCGGCGAGAGTCGCGTCCGCGCCCTTGACGTCTACGCCCGCCCCGAGGAACCCGGCACCGGGCCGCGCATCGCGATCGTGGTGACGGGGCTCGGCGTCGGCCAAGCCGCCACCGCCGGCGCCATCGCGCGCCTGCCCGCGGCCGTCAGTCTCGCCTTTCTGCCCTATGGCGGCGAGGCCGAGCGCTCTGCTGCGCGCGCGCGGGATGCCGGCCACGAAATCTTCCTCCAGCTGCCCATGGAACCGTTCGATTACCCCGACAGCGACCCGGGGCCGCAGACCCTGTTGACCGCTCTGAAGGGACCGGAGAATGCCGACCGCCTCGCCTGGGCGATGGCCCGCTTTCCCGGTTATGTCGGCGTGGCGAACTTCATGGGATCCAAGCTGATGGTCGATGCGGCCTTCGAGCCGATCCTGCGCGAAATCGGCGCGCGCGGCCTCGGGTTCCTCGACGATGGCACGACCCCGAGGGCTGCGGCCCCGCCCGGCAACAAGGGCAAGACCCCGATCGTCCGCGCCGAGCTCGTCCTCGACGCGACGCCGCGCGCCGATGCCATCGACGCTGCCCTCGCCCAGGCGGAGGCTCGGGCCCGCGCCAACGGCTTCGTCCTCGTCTCCGCGAGCGGAGCGGCGCTCAGTGTCGACCGAATCGCGCGCTGGGCGAGGGAGATCGATGCCCGTGGCCTGCGCCTGGTCCCGGCAAGCGTTGCGCTTCGCGGCGGTCGCGACAAGCGGGTCTCGACGGCTGATTGAGAGCGCGCGGATCCAAAGTCAGCGCAAGTAGATCCCGATCCTCCGGGGCCGGTGAAGACTGGGGCGACGTTGCCGCCTCCCCCACCCCTGACCTATGGTTTCCGCGATGGTGAAGGATTCGGACCCGGGCACTGCCCTGCCCTACCGCCCCTGCGTGGGCATCGCCCTGATCGCGCCCTCGGGCGGGGTCTTCGTCGGGCGGCGCACGAAGGATGCCGGCCCCGAACACGTCGCCGGTCCGCATATGTGGCAGATGCCGCAGGGCGGCATCGATCCCGGCGAGGATGCCGAGGCCGCCGCGCGCCGCGAGCTCTACGAGGAAACCAATGTTCCGCCGGATGCCGTGAGACTCCTCGCAGAGATCCCGGACTGGCTCGCCTACGATCTGCCGCCCGCCGTGATGAAGCAGGCCTGGAAGGGTCGCTACCGCGGCCAGACGCAGAAATGGTTCGCCTACGGCTTCGTCGGCAGCGAGGAACAGATCGACGTGCTCAACCCCGGCGGCGGCGGCCACAAGGCGGAGTTCGACGCGTGGCGCTGGGCGCATTTCTCCGAGCTTCCGGATCTGATCGTTCCCTTCAAGCGACCGGTCTACGAGCGCGTCGTCGCGGCCTTTGCCGGCCTCGATCAGTGGACGGTGCGGACATGATCGCGCGGACGGGACACTGAGGCCGTGCGCTGGCTCGCGGTCCCGCTCGCCCTGGCCCTCGCGTGGCTCGCCTTCACGATGAGTCCGCTCTGGTCGCTCTACGACCTCGCGCAGGCGGTCCGTCGGCACGATGCGGCCTATGTTGAGAGCCACGTGAACTTCCGGACGCTGCGCCTGTCGCTGGTCCGGCAGATCACCGCGGCGATGCGCATGGCGTCCGAGAGCGACCCGGATCTGGAACCCCGCGACCGCCAGCGCCTCAACGACGCCGCCTACGGCCTTGCCTTGGCGCTCGCGGAAACGATGGTCACGCCGGAGACGGTGATCGATCTCCTGGCCAATGGCTGGCCCGACAAGCTCGACGTGGAACGGCCGGCCGGCGCCCGCCCCGAAGGTCTGGCGATCCGCAGCCTCGGGCGGCTGATGCCGTATTACGCGGCGCTGGAGATGCGGGGGTTCCGCGCGGTGGTGATCCCGATCCCGCCCGAGGCCTCCCGCGCCGAGCGCACGCGAATCCGGCTGCGGCTGCGCGGACTGAGCTGGCGCCTCGTCGATATCGAGATGGCCGACGTGCTGCGCGAGCAGATCGCCGCCAAGCTCAGCCGGGCCTTGGCGCGCGCCAAGATCGGGGCCAGCGCCGGCGAGGAGCGCTGACGGCCCCGGGGCGCCCTTCCACGGGCGACACGGCAGCTTGTCGGAGCCCGATCCCGGCCGGAAGAACCGATCAGCCCGGCCCGATCCCTGCGCGCTTGAATCGCGCCGCTACTTCGCCTTCGGCGCGCCGGCCGCGTCCTTGGGCTCGCGCGCCTCGATCAGGTCCTCGGCCTTCTCCTCGTCGGTGTCGCCACTCTGTTCGATGGTCTTGCTCGGATTGGCGAGCAACGACCGCACGATCCCGAGCAGAACCTCGCACTCGCCGGGGAACTTGTAGCTCTCGAGGACGATCGCGGCATCGCGCAGGGTCCGCAGGTCGCGCACCAGCTGGGCGTTGGCATCCGCGCGCAATTCGCTCTTCTTGGCGATCGCCTCCTCGATCTGCGCGCCCTTCACGTCGCAGGCGGCCCGGGCCGGCGGTGCAGCGACCAGAACGGCGATCGCGAGGCCGAGTGCGGGAAGGGTGCGCCCCATGGCGGGTATCCTCGGAGGTCCGGTTCAGACGGCGTGAAGGAGCGTGGCGCGCAGAACATCCTGCGTCAGCGCCACGAGTTGGCTCGGACGGTAGGGTTTCGGCACGAAGACCGAGCCCGGAACCGCCTCGCAGGGCGGGAGCGAGGCCCGCCCCCCGGAGGTGTAGACGACCGGGAGGCCGGGCGAGAGCCTGCGGGCGCAGCGGGCCAGCGACAGGCCATCCGTGTTGCGGGCCAGGTCGATATCGGTGAAGAGCAGATCGACGCTCTCCCGAGCGAGGATCGCCTCGGCCTCCCAAGCGTCCGCGGCCGTGAGCACCCGATACCCTTCATCGAGGAGCGCTTCGGCGGCCAGCTCGCATACGGTCGGCTCGTCCTCGACCACCAGGATCGTGGCGACGGCCCGGTCCGGGGCGGGCGGGGACGGGCAGACGAAAGCGGCGAACGGAACCATGACGCAACTCCCACTCACCCGGCGGGGGCACGATGTCCCCGAGCCGGATCGTTGGGGCAACGGCCCCTTCCGACGCGGCGTTCACCGTGATTGCATCGAATTGCTCGGGTTCGGTGAGCGGCGCGTTAACCGCCGTCCGGCATCCGTCAACGAAGTCTCCGGAATGGTTAACGAAGCCTTACCGGGCTGCCTCGCGAGGGTCGGACAGTGAAGCGCCCGTGGCAGCTCGGGACCGGCCTGCTCCTCACCGGGCTGGCCGGATACGTCGACGCCCTGGGCTTCGTGCGGCTCGGCGGGCTCTACACGTCCTTCATGAGCGGCAACACCACACAGCTCGCCGTTCTCGGGGCGCAGGTCGAGCTGCACCGCATGGTCCTGCCCGCGATCCTGATCTTCGCCTTCCTCACGGGCTCGGTCCTCGGGAGTGGACTGGCGATCCTGGTTCCCGCCCGCTGGGCGACGCCCACGGTGCTCGCCTACGAAGCGCTGCTGATCCTCGCCGGCCTCGGGCTCGGCCTCGCATCGCCGGAACTCGGCCTCGCGGCCTTCTTCATCGCGGTGGCGATGGGGTCGCAGAACGCGGTCCTGACGCAGGTCACAGGGTTCCGGGCCGGGACGACCTTCGTCACCGGCGCGCTGTTCAGCCTGGGTCAGAAGATCGCCCAGGCGCTCACCCGTACCGGTAATCCTTTGGGCTGGATCGGCGACGCTCTGGTCTGGGTGTCGCTGCTGGTCGGCGCCCTGATGGGCGCCCACGCCTATCAGCAATTCGGCCTGTACGCGCTGATCACCCCGGCGGCGATCACGGGCGGCCTGGCGTTGATTACCGCTCTCCTGGTCTTGCGCACCGCGCCGCCGGCCGCAAATGTCCCCCCAACATGAGCAGCCCTGTCAGCAATCCCTCCCTCACCAGTCACGTCGCCGCGCTGGAGCCCGGCGAGCACGTGCTCGCGGCGCATTTCCTGAAGGATGTGCCTGCCCTGGCGTTGAGCGACGGCACCGTCGCCCTGGCGCGGGAAGACGGTTTGTCCCGGGTCACGACCCATCCTGACAGCGGAATCCTCGTCGCAACCGGGTGTGGCGACCGGCTGGTCACCGGCGGCGACGACGGCCGCGTGGTGGCGATCCGCAAAGACGGAACGCTGGAGCAGATCGCCATAGCCAAGGGCGGCGCCTGGATCGACGCGCTGGCCGTCCATCCCGACGGCGCCGTCGCCTGGTCGGCCGGCCGCATTGTCGTGGCCCGCGACCCGAAGGGCCGTGAGAAGACCTTCGAGGCCCCCTCCTCCGCACGTGGCCTCGTTTTCGCGCCCAAAGGGTATCGGCTCGGTATCGCCCATTACAATGGGGTCAGCCTCTGGTACCCGAACCTGGAGACGCCTGCCGAGGTGATCGGCTGGAAGGGTTCGCATATCGACGTGACATGGTCGCCCGACGGCCGCTTCGTGGTGTCCACCATGCAGGAGAACAGCCTGCATGGCTGGCGCCTGCAGCCGGACCGCGGCCACATGAGGATGTCGGGCTATCCCGGCAAGGTCCGTTCGATCTCCTGGTCGTCGGACGGGCACTGGCTCGCGACCAGCGGCGCGGAAGCGGCAATCGTGTGGCCCTTCGACTCCAAGGAGGGCCCGACCGGCAAGGCGCCGCGGGAATGCGGTGTCCGTCCCGCCCGGGTCTCGCGGGTCGCGTTCCACCCGAAGGCACCGGTGCTGGCCATGGGCTACGAGGACGGCTGCATTCTGCTCGTCCGCTTCAACGATGCGGCCGAGCTTCTGGTGCGGCCAGCCATTCCGGGGAGCGGCGTGACGGCGCTGGCCTGGGACGGGCGCGGCGGCCGGCTGCTGTTCGGATGCGCCGACGGCAAGGCGGGCCTGCTGACGCTTCCGGGCTGAGACCTGTCGCGGTCCCGGCTGGAACCGTGGCCGCGCGCATGCTCTTTGTCGGAGGTCGATTCCCGCGCCGGAGGCCAGACATGTTTCGCGTGTTCCGCACCTTCGGGCTGGCGCTCGGCCTGCTGGGCGGCGTCGTGGCCGCGCAGGCCCCCGAATTCGCCCAGCAATACGCGCAGCGGCTCGGCGGTGCCGCCGACGAACTGCGCCGGCAGGTGGCGGTGCTCGAATCCGACGCGCAGGCGTCCGGTACGACCCGCGACGGGGCCGTCGATCGGCTCCGCGCCAACCCGGATCAGCTGGTCGCCCGCCGCGGCGACGCAGCCCAGGCGGACATCGCGCGCCTCGCCCGTCTGAGTGCTCAGCAACAGGCCCTGGCCTCGGCGACGAGCCCCCTCGGGCGAGTCGTGGCGATGCTGCGCGATCCGGACCTGCCGGTGGCCGAGGCGGCCTATCGCGATTTCAGCCCGGCCGTCCCCACCAGCGCCGACGGCCTCGCAGCAGGGCTGATCGGGTTCTTCGTCGCGTGGGGCGGCTGGCGAGTCGCCTCGGATGTCGGCCGGCGGGCGGTGCGTCGGCGCCCCCGCGAAACCGCGCGCGTCGCCTGAGCGCGGTTCGTGCAGCCGAGAGTGTGGCGCAACGTCTACAGCGGCTTGCGCGAGCCTTGCGTATCGAGCAGGGATCCGGCCGTCCCGGTCCGGGAGAAGGCGCAAGATGCCGCGCGCGTCGACCTCCACCACCATCGATCCGGCGCTCGACGCCGCCGCTCTGCTGCGCCGCATCGGCTTCTTCGGCCTGTTCGTCGTTCTCCCGGTCCTGGCGCAGGTCGCACGCCGCGCCTCGGTGATCCTTGCACCGATTGCCGTGATCCTGCTGATCATCGCGAGTGTCATCGACCGGCGCCAGCGCCCGGTCCGCCCTTCGACCTACCGCCTTCTGACCGCTCCGGCCTTCCTGGCGGGCATGCTGGTCGTTCTGTGGTCGGCGCTGTCGCTGATCTGGACCCCCTTCCTCGGGCCGGCCCTGGAGCGGCTGGCCAACCTGGGCGCGACGATCGGCCTCGCACTCCTTGGCTACCTGGCTCTTCCCGACCGGATGCGCTCGGCGAACCTCTACCTGCTGCCGCTGGGCGTCGTGGCGGGGGCGATCGTAGCGATCGTGCTCGGGCTGTTCGGTGCCCATTTGGGCCCGTCCGGCGTCGAGGATGACGGTGCGCTGGATCGCGGACTGGTCCTGCTGATCCTGCTGCTCTGGCCGGCGCTGGCGTGGCTGCGCTCCCGGCGCCGCGATCGCGAAGCGCTCGGCCTGGCGTTGCTGGTCGCCCTCGCCCTCACGGTCCAGCCCGACGGGACCCAGATCGCCGCCCTGTCGGTGGGCGCCATCGCCTTCGCGGTGACGAGCTACCGGCCGCGGCTCGGCGTGATGCTCACCGCTTTCCTGTCGACCGCTCTGCTGGCCGCCGCGCCGCTGCTGCCTTTCCTGGCGCGGCCCGTGGGAGCCGCCCTCCTCGGGCCGCTCGCGCCCGCGGTGCTGTCGCTCAAGAGCTGGCAAAAGGTGGTCACGGCAGATCCGGTACGGCTGATCACCGGGCACGGTTTCGAGACGGCGCTGCGCGGGCGTCTGATCGGCCTCCTCCCGGCCAATGCTCCGACAACCGCGCTCTTCGAGTTCTGGTACGAGCTCGGAATCGTCGGCGCGCTGGCCGCCGCCTTCGCACTCTACGCCTCGATCCGCCGGGCCGGGCGGGACGGTCCGGCGCTGGTGCCGGGCGCGATGGGCTGCTTCGCCGCCGCCTTCACGGTGGCCTGCCTGAGCGTCGGCCTCACGTCCGTCTGGTGGCTGACGACCGTCGCCATCGCGATCGTGGTCTTCGTCGCCGTGGAGCGGGGTCAGTTCCGCACCAGCCGGCCGAAGGTGGCCAAGCTGCAGCGGCTGCAATCCCGCGAGGGCTGAAGGCTCAGGTGCGCAGGAAGCCGTGAAGGCGGATCCAGGCCAGGAACAGGCCTGGCCAAGCCGCCGCGGGCGTCCCCGGCGCGCCGAGGCCGAATCCGTGGCCGCCGCGCTCGAACAGGTGCAGTTCGGCCGGCACCCGCGCCTTCCGCAGGGCCGAGAACATGAGCAGCGGGTGGTCGGCGACGGCGACGGGATCGTCGATCGCCTGGACCAGGAAGGTCGGTGGCGTCTCCGGCCCGACCTGAAGGTCCACCGAGTAGGTCTTCATCTCGGCGGGCGTGACCTCGTCGCCCACGAGGATGCGGCGCGTGGCAGTCCGGTCGAACGGCTTGCGCATGGTGATGACCGGATAGATCAATCCGGCCAGCACCGGACGGATGGGTTGCTCATCGGCGGCATCCACGCCGGCGTACAGATTTCGGGCACTGCCGACCGCGGTCTCGCCCATCAGGTGCCCGCCCGCCGAGAAGCCGAGGACGCCGACGCGGCCGGGATCGATGCCGAACTCCGCACCCCGCGCCCGGACCAGCCGGAGGGCGCGCTGTGCGTCCTGCCGCGGCGCGTCCGGCCCCGCACCCCAACCCTCCGCGGGCAGGCGATAGACGAGGAGGAAGACCGTGATGCCGGCGGCATTGAGGACCCGCCCGACCGGCACGCCCTCGTTGCCGAGGGCAATGGACTGGTAGCCGCCGCCCGCGGCGACGATCATCGCGGCACCGCTGGGATTGGCCGGCCGCATGACCAGCAGGCATGGCCGCGACACCCGGGTGACATCGCCGTATCGTCCCTCGACGTAGCGGAAATTGTCCGCGTCCGGTCCGTCGCCACCGCCCGGTATTTCGCCGGGCCACAGATCGATCACTGCCAGATCCGCGCCCGGCAGGCTGCGCGGGAGCGCCCGGACCGCCTCCTGCGGTGACGGCTGCGGTTCCGTTCCCGTGGGGCGTTCAGCACGGGCGCTGCGGGATCCCAGAACGCTTCCGAGGCCGGCGAGCAGGAAACGGCGGTCGAGGCGCAAGGGCATCTCCCGGATCGAGCTGCGATCGGAGCCGTCCGCAGACGGCCCAGCTCCCGCGGGAGCGCCGGTCCAACGCCAAAGGCTTCGTCGCGGGTTCCGCCGCGTCCGCGCGCCTCAGGCCTTTCGCGCGATGACCGCGACGTAGAAGCCGTCGGTCCCGGTCCGGAGCGGGCTCATCTGCACCCCATGGGCGGTTGTCCGCACGGCCGCCCGCAGCGAATCCGGCCCCGCCGCCAGCACGTCGTCCGGGGGAACGACGTCGAAGCGGCCACGCCAACCGGACACCAAGGCCTGTACAGCCGCGTCGTTCTCCGCCGCCAGCAGCGAGCAGGTGATGTAGACGATCCGGCCGCCGGGCCGGACGAGCCGCGCCGCCCGATCGAGGACCTGGGCCTGCTCGGCGGTGCGCAGCGCGAGGCTTCCGGGCCGCAGACGCCATTTGGCGTCCGGGTTCCTGCGCCACGTACCGGAGCCGGTGCAGGGGGCGTCGACCACGACCCGATCGACTTTGCCGTCGAGATCCTCAAGGATGTCGGCCCGCGCCTTGCCGCTGCGCGGGGTCCGCACCTCGGCCTGCGCACCGGACCGGCGCAGGCGCTCATGGATCGGCGCCAGGCGGCGCGGGTCGCCGTCGGTGGCGATCAGGCGGGCACCGTTCCCGGTCTCGGCCGCAAGCGCCAAGGTCTTGCCGCCGCCGCCGGCGCAGAGATCGACGATCGTCTCACCGGCCCGGGGCGCGGCCAGAAGCGCGGCGAGCTGCGAGCCCTCGTCCTGGATCTCGTACCAGCCCTCGAGGAACTCCGCTTCCACGTGCAGCGCCGGACCGCGCCCGTCTGCGCCGATCGGAACGCGCAAACCCGCCGGCGCGTGCGGCGTCGGGGCCGCGTCGAAGGCGGCGAGCGCCGGCAGGATCGCATCGCGGCCGCCGCGCAGGGCGTTGACGCGGATATCGAGGGGCGCGCGCCGGGCCAGCGCCTTCAGCTCCGGGATGAGGTCGTCGCCGAGCAAGGCCGCGAGGTCCGGGAGCACGAAGGCCGGGGCGTCGCCCGCCACCTCCGGAGGCGCATCCTGCAGCGTCCCCCCGTCGAGGCGTAAGCGCTCGTCGTCGCTGAGGGGGGGCGGCGCGAAGCGCTCGCCCGTGAACAAGGCCGCGACCGAAGCCGCGGCGAGCCCCTGCTGGAGGCGCAGGGTCCCGATCAGGATGGCGCGCGGTGTGTCCGCGCCCATGATCCAGGCCGCCGATGCCCGGCGCCGCAGGGCGTCGTAGACGAGGCTGGCGATGCCCGCTCGGTCGCCCGAACCCGCGAAGCGATGGGCGAGGCCCCAATCCTTGAGGGCGTCCGCGGCGGGCCGACGGCGCTCGGCGATATCGGTCAGGACTTCGATGGCGGCGGAGCAGCGAGCGGCGGGGGTCAGGGGTCGGATCCTTCGGAATGCGTCAGCGCGGACGCGAAACGGCCACGCTTGGCCCACGATGCCGCCACGATACGGCCGAGCTTCCTGCACCTTCGCGGCGCAGACCGTGCTGCGGGTGGTCCGTCGTGTGGACTGCCGCGTGTCGTATGGCATCCGCCCGTCTCGGACCAGAGCGGTCCGTCTCCGGGCGCGTACCGGGAGTACCCCAGCCCATGACGTCAACCCTTCGCCTCGCCCTCGCGGCCCTGGTTACCGCCACCCTTGCCGCCTGTGCGAGCGCGCCCGCGGCCCAGCCGGACCTGACGCCGCCACCGCGCCCGCGGGTCGACGCCAAGACGCAGCTGGAATACGGCACGCCGCCCGCACCGCCGCCCGGCCGCTACTAAGACGTCAGCACGGGGCGGCGGCTCAAGCCGCCTCCCGTGCCCGTCGGGCCTCGTAGGCCTTGAGGCCGGTATAGACGGCGGTCAGGAGCGGGAACACCGCCTCCGGCACCTGCCGCCGGCCGCGCGCGATCAGGTCGCCGATCACGTGATCCGCCTCGATCCGCCCCTTGTTCTCGATGTCGCGCAGCATCGAGGCCGTGAAGGTGGATCCGGCAGCGGTCAGCTGAGCCCGCGCCCGCTCGGCCACGACCGCCCGCGGGGCGAAGCCGCTCGAAGCGGCCACGGCCGTGCACTCGGCATGCAGGGCTGCAATCAGCGCGGTACCCTCGGGTGCCGCCACGATGTCGCCGACCGCGGCGCGCATCAGGGTCGTCGCCCCGGCCAGCGTCGCCAGGAACACCCACTTCTCCCACATCTCCTGCAGGATCACGTCGCTCAGGCGCGGCTGGAACTTGAGCCCGCGCATCAGGGCATCCACCGACTCGATGCGGGCCGAGCGCGAGCCGTCGCGCTCGCCGTAGGTGATGCTGCACAATTCGCTCATGTGACGGATCGCGCCGTCCGGCGCGAGCGTCGCCGCGATGGCGCAGGAGCCACCGAGGACGCGCTCGGCGCCGAAGCGGGCGTCGAGCACGTCGAGATGCGACATGCCGTTCAGCACCGGCAGGATCGCGGTGCCCTCGCCCACCGCCGGCGCCAGATCCGAAACCGCGCTGTCGAGGTCGTAGGCCTTGCACGACAGCAGGACCAGATCGAACCGGCCGGCCCCCGCCAGATGATCGGCCGTGACAGTGGGCGGATCGGCCAGATGCAGGTCACCGAGCGGCGAGCGGACGTTCAGGCCGTCCGCGGCGAGCTTCGCGGCCCGCGCCGGCCGGACCAGGAAGGTCACGTCTGCGCCCGACTCGGCGAGACGCGCTCCGTAATAGCCTCCGGTCGCGCCGGCCCCGACGATCAGCGTGCGCATCGATCCCTCAGGTCCGCGACGGATAGTTCGGGCTCTCGCGGGTGATCGTCACGTCGTGGACGTGGCTCTCGCGCAGGCCGGCATTGGTGATGCGGATGAACTGTGCCCGCTCCTGGAACTCGGGGATCGTGGCGCCGCCGACATAGCCCATGGCGGCACGCAGGCCGCCGGCGAGCTGGTGCAAGACGTTGCCGACCGGTCCCTTGTAGGGCACCTGACCCTCGATCCCTTCCGGCACGAGCTTGTGGGTGTCGTTCACCTCGGCCTGGAAGTAGCGGTCGGCCGAGCCGCGGGCCATGGCGCCCACCGAGCCCATGCCGCGGTACGATTTGTAGGAGCGGCCCTGGTAGAGGAACACCTCGCCGGGCGCCTCGTCGGTGCCGGCGAGAAGCGAGCCGAGCATCGCCACGGAGGCGCCGGCGGCGATCGCCTTGGCGAGGTCGCCGGAATACTTGATGCCGCCGTCGGCGATCACCGGGATGTCGGCCTCGCCCGCCGCCTCGACGGCCTCCATGAGGGCGGTGAGCTGCGGCACGCCGACACCCGCGACGATGCGGGTGGTGCAGATCGAGCCCGGCCCGATGCCGACCTTGATGGCATCGGCGCCGGCATCGATCAGCGCCTTGGCCCCGTCCCGCGTCGCGACGTTGCCGGCGATGACCTGCACGGCGTTCGAGAGCTGCTTCACCCGTGCGACGGCGTCGAGCACCTTGATCGAGTGGCCGTGGGCGGTGTCGACCACGATGACGTCGCAGCCGGCATCGATCAGGCGCTCGGCCCGCTCGAAGCCGCTGTCGCCCGTCGTCGTGGCGGCGGCGACCCGCAGGCGGCCCTGCTCGTCCTTGACGGCGTTCGGGTAGGCGACGCGCTTCTCGATGTCCTTGACGGTGATCAGGCCGATGCAGCGGTAATGGTCATCGACGACCAGCAGCTTCTCGATCCGGAACTGGTGGAGCAGGCGCTTGGCTTCGTCCTGCGTCACGCCCTCGCGGACCGTGATCAGACGGTCGCGGGTCATCAGCTCGGCGACCGGCTGGGCGGAGTTGGTGGCGAAGCGGACGTCGCGGTTGGTCAGGATGCCGACCAGCTTGCCGCGCGAGCCGTTCGGGCCGCGCTCGACCACCGGAATCCCGGAGATGCGATTGAGCTTCATCACCTCGAAGGCGTCGGCCAAGGTCTCGTCGGGGTGGATGGTGATGGGGTTCATCACCATGCCGGACTCGTACTTCTTGACGAGGCGGACCTGCTCGGCCTGCTCCGCCGGCTCCAGGTTGCGGTGGATGACGCCCATGCCGCCATTGGCCGCCATGGCGATGGCCATCGGGGCTTCCGTCACCGTGTCCATGGCGGAAGCCAGGATCGGCAGGTTCAGAGGGATCGTGCGGGTGAGCCGGGAGGCCACGCTCACCTCGGTGGGCATCACCGAGGAGGCGGCGGGCCGCAGGAGCACATCGTCGAAGGTCAGGCCCTCGATGATCGATGCGGTTTCTACTCGGGCCATGTGCCAACTTTCCTCGGACGGCAGCGCGTGGGGTTCGCGCTGCGGGATCGGGTTGGCAAGTGCCAGTATCACGGGCTCCGTGACGGCGCCAATGCGCGGTTGATGCGTCGCAATGCCAAAACGTGCATGGCTCGGTGCTTATCCACGCTTGGTCGGACCGCGGGACGGCGCCTTCGGACGCCGAGGCCCCCAGGGTCGACGCGTCCCTCGGCGTTCGTCACGAGCGCAGCGCCATGACGCGGTGTGGAGCGACCCTCTGGCGAGGAGCGCTCGCGACGACGCGGAATGCCGAGGGCGCTTCAGCGCATCGCCGGCGTGGCAGGCCCCTTGTCGGTATATTCGGGCGGCAGGCCGATATAGTCGCCGAGCATCCCGTCGATCCCGGGGGCGCGGCCGAAGGCTTCGCAATCCGGGTCGAGAGGCGCCTCGCCGAGCGTGGTGATGCGGATACGGTCCCAGGTCGGAAGCGTGTTGGGCGCCGTGAACGGATCCTCGCCCGTCGCCAGCATGTAGCCGAAATCCTGGCCGAACTCGCCGGCGAGATCGTAGGCGTCGCTGGCCTGGGAGAAGCGCGGCTGGCTGGTGAAGGAATTGGCCGCTCCGCCCCAGACCATGGCGGCCCGCTGCTCGCGCCGCCGGTCCAGTGCCTCGGCCTCCACGGTCAGGCTGCCGAGGCCGATCGGCACCCGCGGAATCGGGACGCGGCCGACGCCCTCGGCGAAGCTCAGGCCGAGCTGCGACGCCACCGTGACGCCGGCCGAGCCCGCAATTGTGGCGCCGGCGCCGAGGAGATCCGTGGGATCGACGCGGGTGACCTGCGCCCGCACCGTCAGGTCGGCATCGCGGCTCGTCACGATGTCGTATTTCAGCGACAGGTCGTAGCAGAGCGCCCGGTCTGCAGCGTTGGCGATGAGGCGGCGCTCGGCCGGCGTCAGCGGCGCGGCCCCGGCCACGTCGGCGTGGAACGCGGTCGGGATGATCCGCACCGTGCGGGCCTTCGCCAAAGCCGGCTGGTCGACGAAAATCCGCGAGGCCGAAGCGACCTGATCGCTGGACTTCAGCCGATCGTAGCGCGTGAGGGAGCCGCGGTCGTTGAGCAGGACGGTGCCGCAGGCGGCCACCATCGAGAGAAGGGCGACGCCGGCGGCGATCCGCGGCACGGAGCGGATCTTGCTGGGGCTGGACTGCATCATTTCCTCGTGGGCCCGGCCCCGGGCCGGCTGGAGCGGCTTCACGGTCGCGTGATGGAAACGTAGCCATTGGAGCACCCGCAAAAAAGGTGGGCTCCGTCAGGCGTTCAACGTCTGTTGCAGGAGGGATACAATCGCGAAACACGAGGGTGCGAGGTGGCTGCACGGCCGTGC
The DNA here is from genome assembly GCF_900103195.1 of Methylobacterium sp. UNC378MF. GTDB lineage: Bacteria > Pseudomonadota > Alphaproteobacteria > Rhizobiales > Beijerinckiaceae > Methylobacterium. Next base: position 80,482 of record NZ_FMWU01000013.1, read on the forward strand.
AACCGTCGCGGCGCGACACGCGTCTGCTGTCTGATGCCTGCGACCGCTCAAAGACCGTTCTGGATCGTCCCGCTGACGGTCGCCACCGCTCTGTTCATGGAGAACACCGATTCGACGGTGATCGCCACGGCGCTGCCCAGCATCGCGGCGAGCCTGAACGAGGATCCGATCGCCCTTAAGCTCGCCCTGACCTCCTACCTGGTCAGCCTCGCAATCTTCATCCCGGTGAGCGGCTGGATGGCCGACCGCTACGGATCGCGGACGGTTTTCCGTGTCGCCCTGGTCGTGTTCATGGCCGGCTCGCTCGCCTGCGCGGCCGCCAATGGGCTGGCATGGTTCGTCGCCGCGCGGTTCCTCCAGGGGATGGGCGGCGCCATGATGGTGCCGGTCGGGCGCCTCGTCGTGCTGCGCAGCGTGCCGAAATCGCAGCTGGTCACAGCGCTGGCCTACCTGACCTTCCCGGCCCTCGTCGGCCCGGTGCTGGGACCGCCCGTCGGCGGCCTGATCACCACCTGGTTCGACTGGCGGTGGATCTTCTTCATCAACCTGCCGATCGGCTGTGCCGGAATCGTGCTGGCGAGCCTGTATTTCGAGGATGTGCGCGAGCCCGAGCGACCGCCCCTCGACATCCTCGGCTTCGTCCTGCTCGGCACCGGGCTCGCTGCGCTGATGCTCGGACTCGCCTCGCTGGGCCGCCACCTGCTGCCCGGCTCCGTCTCGTGGGGCTGCCTCTCCGCGGGCGCGGTCCTGCTGCCGCTCTACTGGGCGCATGGCAGGCGGGTCGCCCACCCGATCGTGCGGCTCGACTTGATGGAGCGGCCGACCTTCCGGGTCGCGGTGATCGGCGGCAGCCTGTTCCGGATCGGAACCGGCGCGATCCCGTTCCTGTTGCCCTTGATGCTGCAGGTCGGTTTCGGCCTCGACGCCCTGCATTCCGGACTGATCACCTTCGCGGCGGCGGCCGGCGCGATGTTCGTGAAGACCCTGGCGCCGAAGATCCTCCGCCGCACCGGCTTCCGGACCCTGATGGTCTGGAACGCGCTGGTCGCCTCCCTCTTTCTGGCGGTCAACGGGTTCTACACCGCGCAGACATCGCACTGGATCATGGTGGCCCTGCTGTTTGTCGGCGGCTGTTCGCGCTCGATCCAGTTCACCTGCGTCAACGCCATCGCGTATGCGGATCTCGAATCCCGCGAGATGAGCGCGGCCACCAGCTTCGCCAGCGTCTGCCAGCAGCTGTCGCTGAGCCTCGGCGTCACGCTCGGCGCGCTGGCGCTGGAGGGAACGGCCGCCTGGCACGGGCGGACGCAGATCGAGGCCGCCGATTTCGGGCCGGCCTTCTTCGCCGTGGCGATGATCTCGGCGGCTTCCGTGCTGGGCTTCCGCAAGCTGGCGGCGGATGCCGGCGCGGAGATTTCCGGGCGCAAGACCGTCGCCGCGACGGCGGCTCCGTCCGCCGCGATGAGGCCGCGGCACGGCTGATCAGGCCGCCGCGCGTGCAGGCGCGCGTCCGGTCGGACGCTTGCCGCCGCCCCGCGCGGCGTTGCCCTTCGCCGAGGCCTTTCCGGCGGTGGCCTTGGCGCTCGACGCCGCGGCCGGGACACCGGCCCGCCAGCCCTGCCAGCTCCACGCGCCGGGGCCCATCAGGGCGTAGATCAGGAAACCGCCCGCCAGCCCGAGATCGGCCAGCATCAGCGTGCGCTCGGCGACCGCGGCCGGACCGACGAAGTGCCAGAACGGGTGGAGCACGAAGGCCGTCACGGCCGCGAAGGCGGCGAGCGCCAGGCCGGTCAATCGCGGCAGCACGCCGAGGATCAGTGCCAGCGGTCCGAAGACCTGAACCACCACGGCGGCGGTGGCGACGCCGTTTGGGGCTGGCATGCCGCTGCCGGCAAGCGTGAGAGCGAAGCCTGAGACGTTGAGCGCCCGCGCGATTCCGGTGGGCAGCAGCGCGGCGGCAAGCAGCACACGCGCAGCGAGGAGGGTTCCGTCCTGGACGCGGGCGATCATGGGCGGGTCCGGTCAGCTGGGTTGAAGCCCGGAGCTTGACCGTTTCCCGCTGAAGACCGCGTTAAGCCCGACGCCTCAGCCGCCCACCCCGCCGCGGAACAATCGGCCCCTCTCGGTCCAGGCCACCACCAGCAGCGCCAGACCGCCCAGACCCGCGTAGCCGATCGCCACCGGCAGCACCGTGCCGTCGAAGGCCTGCCCGATCAGGAAGCCGCAGAGGGCGCCGAGGATCGTCGTGTAGAAGCCGAGGAACGACGACGCCGTGCCCGCGATGGCGCCGAGGGGCTCCAGCGCCAGCGCGTTGAAGTTCGGCATCGCGAAGCTCATCAAGAACTGATTCAACGCCAGGAGCGCCAGGAACAGGGCCAGCGGCGGACGGCCCTGATAGGCGAAGCCGACGCCGACCTGCACCAGCGCGACCACCAGGAAGGCGATGATCCCGCCGTGGGACATCGCCCGCATGCCGATCCGCCGGACGACACGGGCGTTGATCAGCGTCGCCACGCCCATGGAACCCGCCACCAGCCCGAAGGCCAGAGGGAAGAGTGGGCCGAGATGGTACAGGCCGGTGTCGAATACCTGCTGGGCGGAGCCCACGTAGCCCATGATGCAGCCGGTCATCAGGCCGAGCGCGGTGGTGTAGCCGATGGCGACGCGCGTCCTGAGCGTGAGCCGGATCGCCTCCCAGGTCGCGGCCGGCGAGAGCGGCCGGCGGTATTCTGGGTGCAGGGTCTCGGGCATCCGCAGGGAGAACCAGAGGGTCAGCCAGAAGGCCAGGACCAGCATCGAGACGAAGACGTAGACCCAGGATCCCAGGGCCAGCATCATCCCGCCGATCGCGGGCGCGATCATCGGTACGATCAGGAACACCATCATGGTGAGCGACATCACGCTCGCCATCTCGCGGCCGGCGAACCGGTCGCGCACGATCGCGACCGACAGCACGCGCCCACCGGCCGCCCCCACGCCCTGGATGATCCGCGCGGCGAGCAGCCAGCCGAAACTCGGCGCCACCATGGCGAGGCCGCAGCCGACCGTATAGACGGCGAGGCTTGCGAGCAGCACCGGCCTTCGCCCGAGCGCGTCCGAGACCGGCCCGTAGACGATCTGCGCGAAGCCGAAGCCGATCATGTAGACGTAGACGAGGAGCTGCAGCCGGTTGGGATCCGGCACGGAGAAGCGCGCCTCGATCGCCGGGAAAGCCGGCAGCAGGTTGTCGATGGAGATCGCCGTCACCGCCATCATCAGAGCGATGATGGCGACGAACTCGGCAAAGCCCGGGCCCGACCAGGGTCGCAGCGTACGGACCTCTTGGACGGGTGGTACGGGCCGGATCGCGATGGTCAAAGCGGGTTCTCGGGATGCGCTGGGATTGGCCGATCAGGGCTCGTCCTTCGCGGCACACATGTGACAACCGCGCCCGCCCGGCGCAGTTCAGGCCGGCAGCGGGCGCAGGACCGGCTCGGCGGGCTTGCGGCCCACGAAGGCCGCCATCAGCGCCGCGACGAGGCACAGGAGGCCCGCCGACACGAAGGCGCCGAGATAGGTGCCGGTGTCGGTCCGGATCATGCCGGCGAGCCAGGCCGCCGAGGCCGCGCCGATCTGGTGGGCGGCCGCGATCCAGCCGAACATCAACGCGGCGTTCTCCTCGCCGAAGGACTTGCCCGCGAGCTGGACGGTGGGCGGCACCGTGGCGATCCAGTCGAGCCCGTAGAACACCGCGAACAGCGACAGGCCGTAGAAGCTGTAGTCGAAGGAATAGGGCAGGAAGATCAGCGAGAGGCCGCGCAAGCCGTAGTACCAAGCCAGCAGCTTACGCGAATCGAACCGGTCGGTGAGCCAGCCGGAGGCGGTCGTGCCGATCAGGTCGCAGATGCCCATCAGCGCCAGCAGACCGGCCGCCGTGACCTCGGCGATGCCGTGGTCGATGCAGGCCGGGATCAGGTGGGTGCCGATCAGGCCGTTGGTCGAGGCGCCGCAGATGAAGAACGTCCCGGCGAGCAGCCAGAAATCCCGGGAGCGCAGACCCACCCGCAGGCCGCGCAGCGCCCGGACGGCGGGATTCTCGGTGAGGACCGGCGTCGGCGTCACCGACGCCTCGCCGTAGCGGGGCAGGCCGAGATCCGCCGGCCGGTCGCGCAGGAACAGGGCTGCCAGCGGGATCAGAGCAAGGGTTGCCGCCGCGACCACCAGCGAGACGGAGCGCCAGCCCTGTCCCACCGCGAGCGAGGCCAGCATCGGCAGGAACACGAGCTGGCCCGTGGCGCTGCTCGCCGTCAGCATGCCGAGCACGAGGCCACGGCGCTTGGCGAACCAGCGCCCCGCGACGGTGGCGCCGAGGACGTTGGCGACCATCCCGGATCCGGATCCGACGACGAGGCCCCAGAGCAGAACCATCTGCCAGGGTGCGGTCATCAGGCTGGTGGCGGCGGTGCCGATCGCCAGGATCAGCAGCGCCGTGCAGACCGAGCGGCGCAGGCCGAACCGCTCGATGATCGCCACCGCGAAGGGGCCGATCATCCCGTACAGGAAGATGTTGAGTGCGATCCCGACGCTGATCGTGGCGGCGGACCAGCCGAATTCCCGCTCCCACGGCACGATCAGGACGCTCGGGGTGGCGCGGACGCCGGCGCCGACGAGCAGCACCACGAAGGTGATCGCCACGACGATCCAGGCATAATGCACGCGCGACCCGGGGCGCGTCTCGGTGAGGGTGGTCATGGACGGGCTCCGGAAACGGGGCGGATCGGTCAGGCGGCGGAGATCAGGGCTTCCGCCATGGCGGAGACGGTTGCGGGATCGACCCGGGCATTGATGCGCGTCTGCGCCTCGCGCCAGTAGGGTGTCGCAGCCCCGAGCGCCGCGCGCCCGGAATCGGTCAAGGACACGCGGCGCTCGCGCGGATCCGCCTCGCCGGGGGTGACCGATACGAGCCCGCGCCGCTTGAGCGGATCCAGGTTGCGCCCCATCGTGGTCCGCTCCAGCGCCGCCTCGGCGGCGAGGCGGGTGACCGGAACCGGCCCGAGCCGATCCAGATGGCGCAGAATCGCGAATTGCGTGACGCGAAGCCCGGTCGGCTTCAGTGCCGCGTCGTAGGTCGCCGTCAGCGCCCGCGTCGCACGACGCAGGGCGGAGCAGGTGCACGGCTCGGGGGGAGGACCACTCATGGCATAGGTGTATATGCACGCATGCTCCCGGGGGCAAGCTGAAGCTGACGGTTCGCATCGATCGACACCCGTTGGCCCGGAAACAAGCGGGCGGCATCATCGACACGTCCGGCCACGGTGCTATCGCTTGGGCGAGTGACCCGGTTCGGGAGAAGCGCGATGACACTCGAGACCGCGACGGCGTTGTCCTCCTCGGAGCAGAAGACAGCCCGCACCGGGCTGATCGAGGCGGCCGCCGACATCGTCACCGAGCAAGGGGGACCGGGCGGATTCGTCCGCGACCTGTACGGACGCGTGACACCGGAGGATCTGGCGCCCTACGACCCCGCGGTCCTCGCAGACCTCGCCGCCCGCGCCCGGGCCTTTCTGTCAGAACCCCGCAGCCCCGGCGACCCGGCGCGGATGCGCCTGAGCGACAGCGAGTTCCTGCGCGACGGACGGGCGCGCGAGACGACGATTCTCGAGGTGGTCAATGACAACCGCCCGTTCCTGCTGGACTCGACCCTGGCCGAACTGACCGAGCAGGGCCTCGCCCCGCAGCTCGTCGCGCATCCGATCCTCGGCGTGGAGCGGGACGGCGCCGGCGGGCTCATCCGGGTGGTCGGGGAGACGACCGCGGACGCGCACGGGAGTCTGGCGCGCGAGAGCTTCATCCACATCCATCTCGACCGTTTGGCAGCCGAGACCGGCGAGCGGCTCCTCAACGCCCTCGACGCGGTCTACCGGGACGTCGCCCTGGCGAGCGACGATCACAACGCCATGCTGGCGCGCCTCAGCGACCTCGCGGCGGATCTGGGTCGGACGCCGACTCCGGTGCCGGAGCCGGAAACCGAAGAGGCGCGGGCCTTCCTCGAATGGCTGACGGACGGCCAGTTCCTGATCCTCGGCATGCAGGAGCACGGCATCGCCGGCGACGCGCATCCCTTGGTCGATGGGTCGAGCCTCGGCGTTCTCCGCGATCCCGGCGCGACGCCTCTGCGCCGGGGCAACACCCCGGTGGATTACACGCCGGAAATCCTCGCCTTCCTGGAAGAGCCGCAGCCACTGATCATCACCAAGGCGAGCGTGAAGTCCCGGGTCCATCGGTCGGCCTTCCTGGACTATGTCGGCGTCAAGCTGTTCTCCGGCCTCGGCAAGCTGTCGGGCGAGGTGCGGATCGTCGGGCTGTTCACCGCCTCGGCCTATACGAGCCCGGCCCGCGAAATACCCGTCCTGCGCCGGAAGGTGGAAGCCGTCGTCCGTCGCGCCGGCCTCGACCCGACGAGCCATGCGGGCCGCAGCCTCCTGGCCGTGCTGGAGAGCTACCCACGGGACGAACTCTTCCAGATCGACATCGACCGGCTCTACCGGTTCACCCTCGCCATCGCCGCCCTCGCCGACCGGCCACGCGTCCGCGTGCTGTCCCGTCCGGACCGCTTCGGTCGCTTCGTCTCGCTGCTCGTCTACGTTCCGAAGGACCGCTACGATTCTGGGGTGCGGACCCGGATCGGCAGCTATCTCGCCGAGACCTACGGCGGGCAGCTCAGCGCTGCCTATCCCGACTATCCGGAAGGCTCGCTAGCCCGAATCCACTACATCATCGGCCTGCCCGATCAGGGAGGCCCGGAGCACGATCCCGCGTCTCTCGAAGCCGGGATCGTCGCCCTGGTCCGGACGTGGGGTGATGCGCTGCGGGCGGCGCTGGCCGAGACCCAGGGCGGCGACCGGGCGCGCCAGCTGGCCGCGCGCTACGGCGACGCGTTCTCCGCCGCATACCGTGACAACTTCCAGCCGGAGGTCGCCGTCGCCGACGTGGCGATTCTGGACAGCCTCGGCGAGATGCAGCCGCGCGCGGTCCATCTCGGACGCCGGCCCAGCGATGCTGACGGGCAGGTCCGCCTGAAGGTGTTCTCGCGCGGGACCGCCATCGCCCTGTCCGATCGTGTACCGGTGCTCGAAAATCTCGGCTTCCGCGTCATCAACGAACGCACCTACCGGATTGCGCCGGCGGGGGCGGAGGAGTCAGCCCGGATCTGGCTGCACGACATGCTGATCGAGCGCGCCTCCGGCGCAGCGATCGATCTCGGGGCACTGGAGCGACCGCTCGAAGCCGCGATGCTCGCCATCGCGGATGGTGCGGCCGAATCCGACGGCTACAACCGCCTCGTTCTGGAGGCCGCCCTCCCCTGGCGCGAGGCGGCCCTGCTCCGAGCGCTCGGTCGCTACCTGCGGCAGCTGCGGATCCGCTACGGCCAGGACTACCTCGCCGGCACGCTGAGCCGCCACGCCGGGGTCGCCCGCGCGATCGTCGCGCTGTTCGGTGCCCGGTTCGACCCGGCCGTCACCGGCGATCGAGCGGCGCGGGAGGCGCAGGTCCGCGCCGGCATCGAGACGGCGCTCGCCGAGGTCACCAGCCTCGATGACGACCGGATCCTGCGCCGGTTCGTCAACCTCGTCGAGGCCGCGGTGCGGACCAACTTCTTCCAGACTGGGGCGGACGGGCAGCCGCGGGAGACGATCAGCTTCAAGTTTGCCTGCGCGAAGGTGACGGCGATGCCGTTGCCGCGGCCGTTCTTCGAGATCTTCGTCTATTCGCCGCGGGTGGAGGGCGTGCACCTGCGCTTCGGCTACGTCGCCCGCGGCGGTCTGCGCTGGTCCGACCGGCCGGAGGATTTCCGCACCGAAATCCTCGGTCTCGTGAAGGCCCAGCAGGTCAAGAACGCCGTGATCGTGCCGGTGGGCGCCAAGGGCGGCTTCTTCCCGAAGCGGCTGCCGCCGGCCTCTGATCGGGCCGCCTGGATGCAAGAGGGCACCGAGAGCTACCGGATCTTCATCCGCACCCTTCTCGAACTCACCGACAACATCGTCGACAACGCTATCGTGCCCCCGCCCGACACGGTGCGGCACGATCCAGACGATGCCTATCTCGTGGTCGCCGCCGACAAGGGCACCGCCACCTTCTCGGACATCGCCAACGCCCTCTCGCTGGAAAAGGGCCACTGGCTGGGCGACGCCTTCGCGTCCGGCGGCAGCCAGGGCTACGACCACAAGGGCATGGGCATCACCGCCCGCGGCGCCTGGGAGGCGGTGCGCCGCCATTTCCGTGAGATCGACATCGACGTGCAGACCGACCCGATCACCACGGTCGGCGTCGGCGACATGTCGGGCGATGTGTTCGGCAACGGCATGCTGCTCTCGGAGAGCATCCGCCTCATCGCGGCCTTCGACCACCGGGACATCTTCCTTGATCCGAATCCGGATCCGGCGGCGAGCTTCGCCGAGCGTCGGCGGCTGTTCGATCTGGGGCGGTCGTCCTGGGCGGATTACGACCGGAGCCTGATCTCGGAGGGCGGCGGCTTATTCTCGCGCAGCCTGAAGACCGTACCGCTGTCGCAGGCGATCCGGTCGGCGCTGGGCTTCGAACGGGCCGAGGCGACGCCCACTGAGCTGATGCAGGCGATCCTGAAGGCGCCCGCCGACCTGCTCTGGTTCGGCGGCATCGGCACCTATGTCCGGGCCACCACCGAGACCGACGAGGATGCCGGCGACCGCGCCAATGATGCCCTGCGCATCACCGGCCCGGAGCTGCGCGCGAAGGTCGTCGGCGAAGGCGCCAATCTCGGCCTCACGCAGCGCGGGCGCGTCGAGGCCGCGCGCGCGGGCGTCCGCCTCAACACCGACGCCATCGACAACTCGGCCGGCGTCAACACTTCGGACGTCGAGGTGAACATCAAGATCGCTCTGATGATTCCGGAGCGCGACGGCCGGCTGAGCTACGCGGCGCGCAACGCCCTGCTCGCCGACATGACCGACGAGGTCGGACGCTTGGTCCTCCGCAACAACGAACTCCAGACGCTCGCCCTGTCCCTTGCCCAGCGCAGCGGGCTGGGCGAGACCGGCTTTGCCATGCGGACGATGCAAGCGCTGGAGGCGGAGGGCCGACTCGACCGGTCGGTGGAGTTCCTGCCGGAGGACGGCACCCTCGCCGAGCGCATGCGGCGGAACGAGGGGCTGACCCGGCCGGAATACGCCGTCCTGCTCGCCTACGCGAAGCTGTCGCTGCACGACGCAATCCTCGAGAGCGCCGTCCCGAATGACCCGTATTTCGACCGGGAGCTGCAGCGCTACTTCCCGAAGGCGCTGCGCGAGCGCTTCCCGGACGCTGTCAAGGGGCACCGTCTGCGCCGCGAGATCATCGCCACGGCACTCGCTAACATCATCGTCAATCGCGGCGGCCCGTCGCTGGTGACCCGCCTGGTCGACGGCACCGGGGCCGACGCCGCGACCATCGCCAAGGCCTACGCGGTGACCCGCGACGCCTTCGGCCTGATGGAGCTGAACCTCGCCATCGACGGGCTCGCGGGCCGCGTTTCCGGCCAGGGGCAGCTCGACCTTTATGCGGAGGTGCAGGATCTGCTGACGAACCGGATCGTGTGGTTCATCCGCAATCTCGACCTGACCGGCGGACTCGCGCCGGTGGTCGCCCGCTATCGGGACGGCATCGCGGCCGTGGAGGCGGCCCTGCCCAAGGTCCTCGGCGACGAAGCCCTGACGACGATCGGCGACCGGGAGGCAGAGTTGACCGGACATGGCATGGCCAAAGCCCAGGCCCGGCGGCTCGCCTCGCTCACCGCCTTGGTCTCCGCGCCCGATATCGTTCGGGTCGCGGAGGCGAGTGGCCGACCGGTCGAGGAGGTCGCGGCGACTCATTTCGCGCTGGAACACGCCTTCCGTCTCGACGACCTCGCCGCTGCGGCGCGCACCGTGCCGGTGGCCGACACGTTCGACCGCGTCGCCCTGGAGCGCGCGGGAGCCGGCATCGCCGCCGCCCACCGGAAGCTGACCGCCGAGGTGGTGGCGGATCTCGGCGCCGGGCCCGATGCGGTGAAGGCCTGGATCAAGGCGCGCGGCGCCCCGCTGGCCAGGATCCGCGAGGCGGTGGACGCGATCAGTGCCTCCGGCCTCACGGTCTCCAAGGCGACGGTGGCCGCGAGTCTGCTGGGCGACCTGGTCCGGACCGATTGACCGATCAGGCGCCGGGCGCGGAGGCCGAGGCGAGGCCCCGACGCTCGCGGCTGAGTGCGGTGAGCACCAGACCGAGCCCGGCGAGCGACACCGCGGCGGCGATCAGCGGAAGCTGGCCATAGCCGGCCCCGAGGGTCAGCGCCGCGCCGCCGATCCAGGCGCCGGTGGCATTGCCGAGGTTGAACGCACCCTGGTTCAGCGTGGAGGCAAGGTTCGGCGCGTCGCTTGCGGCTTCCACGACCCAGATCTGCAGGGGCGAGACCAGGGCGAAGACCAGCCCCGACCAGAGGATGAGCACCGCCACCGTCAGGGCCGGGTGGTGCGCGACTGCGGCCAGCACGAGAAGGGCCGCGACGATGCCCAGGAAGCTGCCGATGATGGTGGACATCGGGCCCCGGTCGGCCAGATGGCCGCCCGCGAGATTGCCGATGGTCAGTCCCATGCCGGCGGCAAACAGCACGCCGGTCACGCCCTGCGGCGTGAACCCGGTCACGCCGGTCAGAAACGGCGTGATGTAGGTGAAGACGGTGAAGAAGCTCACCGATGACAGGGTCGAGATCAGCATCGGCCGCAGGACCGGCCAGCGGCCGAGCGCCCGGAACTCGCTGACGAGCCGCCCGCGCGTCCCTGGAAGCCCATCGGGCACGCAGAGCTGGATCGCGAGTCCGGCCGCGAGGCCGATTCCGACCACGGCCCAGAAGGTGGAGCGCCACCCCGCGACCTGCCCGAGGGCGGTGCCGAGCGGCACACCGAGCACGTTGGCGAGGGTCAGGCCCGCGAACATCAGCGAGACCGCCTGCGTGCGCTTCTCCCGCGGCACGAGATCCCGCGCGACTACGGCACCGATCCCGAAGAACGCCCCATGGGCGAAGGCCGTGAGGATCCGCGCCGCCATCAGCAGGCCGTAGCTCGGTGCCAGCGCGCAACCGAGATTGCCCGCCAGGAACACGGCCATCAGCGCCAGGAGCGCAGTCTTGCGCGGCAAACCCGCGGTGGCGATCGCCACGATCGGGGCCCCCACGACCACGCCCATGGCATAGCCGGAGACCAGATACCCGGCCTGCGGGATGGTGACGCCGAAGCTCTGCGCGACCTCCGGAAGCAGCCCCATGATCACGAATTCGGTGGTGCCGATCCCGAACGAGGCGACGGCGAGGGCGAGGATCGGCAGAGGCGGCACGGGAAAGTCCTTCGGCGCGGGCGGAGATCCGATGGTGCGGAGCAGCATCGCAGCGCGTCCGCCGAAGGATAGCGCCGACGGCGCGGCGCACAGTTGCGCGACACGCAGAGGGAGGGCGCAGCGCGACGTGCAACCCGCACTCGCGCCGTGTCTCAGCGCGCAGAGGATCTCTGATCGAGGACGACACGCGGATTCGCAGCGTGTGGATCAGCCGGTGCCGATACGCTCCGTGCGATCGGCCGCGTCGAACCGGAGGCGCGCAACCCAGTGTTGATCCAGCCCGTCCTGCGGCGGCCACACGGCGCTCAGGTTGAAATGAAGTCTGCGGCGCGTCGATATGGCCGGCAGCGGAGCGCGACCACCGAACCGGCTCGATCCAGAGCGGTGCGCGAAAGCACCCACGCTCCGCTCGGCCAAAGGTGCGAGAGGGGCGCAGGTGCGAGACACGGTCCAAGGCGATCTGATCGAAAGCGATCGCCGCGCTCGGCAGACTTACTCGGCCGGAGCCTTCTTCCGGCTCCGCGATTTCGGAGCGGGTGCAGCGGTCACCTCCGGTGCCGGCGCCGGTCCTCCGCGGCTCTTGCGGCGCTGCTGCCCCAGGCCGAGAGCCCGGGCCAATTCCGATCTCTGCGCCGAGTAGCTTGCCGCCGTCATCGGATAGTCCCGCGGCAGCCCCCACTTTTCGCGGTAGGCCTCGGGAGTCAGGCCTCGCAGCGTCAGGTGGCGACGCAGCGTCTTGTAGGGCTTCCCGTCCTCGAAGCTGACAAGATGATCATTCGTGATCGATTTGCGGATCTGTGACGGGCTCAATTTCTCGACAATCGAGTTCGTCACGCGACCTTGAGTTGTCAGACTGTTCAATGCCGCATGGATACCGCCGATCAATCCGGGAAGTTCCGACGCAGGCACAGAGTTGTTCGACACGTAAGCGGCCACGATATCCACGGCAAGCCCGATCGACGGGCTATGCTCGGTCCCAGCGTTCTCACCCACGGAAAACCTCAAGAGTTACAATTGTTCTGACCGATCAATCCCTCTCGGATGCGATCGAATTCTCCATCTTCGTAGCATAGTATACGGAAACTCTCAATCGTATTCGCATTGCACAGGCGAGATTGAATCCCTGCGGCCGAACGTGGCGGCAATGCCGTCGTTGACGGTGCATTAACCATGCCGGCGCTAGGGTTCATTAACCATGCCGCCGGCCTGTTCTAGGTCGGCGGGACCTGTGATCTCCGGTCCTTGGCCCCGGGGACGTTGGCGGAGACCGGGATCAGGTGCGGACGGCGGCTGACCGGCGGGAACGGGAGACGATGCGGCTCGCCGTCGCGTCCCTGAGCATCATGCTCGCGACGCCTGCGGTGGCCCAGCGCTTCGATGCGACCAGCCCCGTCACCGGCCAGCCCGACAATCCCGGCATCGGTCAGGACACGGCGCCGAACGGGCTACCCACCCTCAAGCGGAGCATTCCTGACGGTCTGAGCCGCGATCAGGGCCGCAGCGCACTCGGCGGGGACACGACGGGCGGCGAGCGGACCGGGGGCGACAGCCTCCGATCCCCGCTGTCGCCCCCGATCCCGACACAAGTTCCGGGGCAGCCCGGCCAGTCCCAGCTCGATACCCGCGTCACTACGGGAGGGCGGCGGACGGGCGGAACCTCGACGGCGCCGGCCAACCTCGCGCCGTCGACGCTCCTGCGCACCCGGGCCGCTCCGCCGCGCCGGATCGGCACCGCCACCCGGCGAGTGACCCAGGATGTGACGCAGATCCCGCCCCCGTCGCTCCGGTTGACGCCGGTCGTGCAGCAGGCGGTCGTCGGCGTCCCGAACCCGCAGCCGCTGACGCCGATCCGGCCGATCCTGCCCTTCCAATCCATCGCGCCGGCCCTCGGCCTTCTCACCCCCGGCTTCATCCTCGGGACGGACCTGGCGCGCGCGATCCCCACCGATCCTGCCTACGCACCGATCGGCTATCAGATCGGGACCTTCACGGTTCTCCCGACGTTCGCGCAGAGCGTCGGCTACGATTCCAACCCGGATCAGACCAGCCGGCAGATCGCCAAGGGCTCCGTCGCGCTGCGAACCGATGCCACGGTCGACTTCCGGAGCAACTGGTCGTCCAGCTCGCTGCAGGGCTCGCTCCGCGGCTCATACCTGGAGACGCCGCAGAACGAGGCCGCGAGCCGCCCTGCGGCCGACGGCGTGGTGCGCCTGCGGATCGACGCCGACCGGGATCTGCGCATCGACGCGGAGGGGCGGTTCCTCGTCGACACGCAGCGCACGTCGAGCGCCAATCTCCAGGCCTCCTCGGCCACGAGCCGACCGCTGCTGGCGGTCTATGGCGGCTCGCTGGGGGCGACGCAGACGTTCAACCGCCTGTCGGTGACCCTGCGCGGATCCGTCGACCGCTCCGAATTCGACAATGCGCGTTTGGCCGACGGGACGATCGTCAATCAATCGGACCGGAACCTGAACCAGTACAGCCTCCAGCTGCGCACGGCCTACGAGGTCAATCCTGACTTCAGCCCGTTCATCGATCTCCTCGGCGACACGCGTGTCTACGACCAGCGCTTCGACACCACGGGCGTGCGCCGGGATTCGGATGGCATCGCGATCGCCTTCGGCACGAGCATCGGCCTGGCACGCTCGGTGACGGGCGAGATTTCGGCCGGTCTCCAGCATCGGACCTATGTCGATCCGAGCCTGCGCGACATCAACGCGCCGCTGGTCAACGCCGCCCTGGTCTGGGCGGCGAGCCCGCTCACCACCGTCCGGTTCACGGCGGCGACCGGCGTCACCGAGACGACGATTCCAGGGTCCAGCGGCGTCCTCACCGAGGTGGCGACGCTGGAGGTGCAGCATGATCTGCTGCGGAACCTGTCGATCGTCCTGGGCGGATCTTATCTCCGGAACGACTATCAGAGCAGCAGCATCCGCGAAAACGGATTCTCCGCGACTGCGCGGCTCGACTACCACTTCACCCGCTGGCTGACCCTACGCGGCACTTACATCTATCAAAAGTTCGACAGCACGGTCGCCGGATCGAGCTTTCGCGAGAACACCTTCCTGCTCGGCCTGCGGGTCAATCCCTGAGGCCGGTTCAGAACTTCTCCACCCAGGGCCGCAGTTCCAGTTCGGATGTCCAGGCGCTCCGGTCCTGCCGCAGGAGATCGCGATAGGCCTGGGCGATGGCGTCGGGATCGAGTTGGCTGTCGGGCGACTCCGGCGGCTCGCCGCCGCGGGCCGGATCGCGGATCGCCCCATCGATCACGATGTGGGCGACGTGGATGCCCTGGGGCTGCAATTCCCGCGCGAGACTCTGGCCGAGGCCCCGCAGTGCGAATTTCCCCATCGCGAAGGGTGCCGACCCGGCGAAGCCTTTCACGCTCGCCGAAGCACCGGTGAGCAAGATCGCACCGTGGCGGTGGGGCAGCATGCGCCGCGCCGCGGCTTGCGCCACGAGGAATCCGCCATACGCGGAGACCATCAGAGCCTCCGCAACCGCTACCGGATCGAGATCGGCGACCCGGCCACGGAGTCTGCCGCTCGCGTTGTAGACGACGACATCCGGAGTGCCGCCGAGGGCAGGTTCGAGACGGGCAAACAGGGCCTCCACCTCCGCGGGCCGGCTGGCGTCGCAGACATGAACGGCCGCACCTGTCTCGGCGGCCAGAGTGGCGAGCTTGTCGACGTTCCGGGCGGCGAGGCCGATCCGCAAGCCGTCCGCGGCGAGGAGGCGCGCAAGTGAAGCGCTGAGACCGGAACCCGCCCCCACGATGAGGGCTCTGCGATAGGTCGGGATCATCGTGTCCTCCTCCAGGCTCTCTCCGAGGCCTTCGTGGCATGTCCGCATGCCCGGGGGTCATCCGCGACGCTGCGCGAAGAAATCCCGGAGCAACGCCGCCGCCTCGCGTTCGCGGAACCCGCCATAGACCTCCGGCGCGTGGTGACAGGTCGGCTGATCGAAGACGCGGGGCCCGTGCTCCACGCCGCCCCCCTTCGGATCCGCTGCGCCGTAGTACAACCGCCGGATCCGCGCGAAGGAGATCGCCCCCGCGCACATCGGGCACGGCTCCAGGGTGACGTAGAGATCGCAGCCAGTGAGGCGCTCGGAGCCCAGGGCGGCACAGGCCGCGCGGATCGCCAGGATCTCCGCATGCGCCGTCGGGTCGTGCAGCCGCCGCGGCTGATTGTGAGCGATCGCCAACACCTTTCCGTCGCGGACGACTACGGCGCCGACGGGGACCTCGCCGACGGCGGCCGCGGCGCGGGCGGCCTCGAAGGCACGATCCAGCGCAGTCAACGTACCGGGGAGCGCCCCGCCCGCAGAGTCTATCGGATCGACGGCCACGCTGTAGTCAGCCCGCGGACGCCATGGACGCGGAGCGGGCGCCTCGCTTGATCCAAGTCAATGTTACAGCCTGGAACATTCGACCGACCGTGACCGTTTCAGGAACCAGTGCGGCGCCGCCGCAGGCCAGACAAGAGGACAATGCCATGAGCAGCACCACCGACAAGATCAAGGGCGCGGCCAACGAGGCTCTCGGCAAGGCCAAGCAGGGCGTCGGCGACGTGACCGGAAACGACAAGCTGAAGGCCGAGGGCGCCGCCCAGGAACTCAAGGGTAAGGCTCAGGGCACCGTCGGAGATGCCAAGAGCGCGGTAAAGTCCGCGACCGACAAGCTCTGATCACCGAGCACGAGCGGAACGGAACCCGCCTCGCGCGGGTTCCAGACTTGAACCGACCCGTATAACGCGAGGATGCCATGATCGGCTGGGCTGTCACATTTCTCGTCGTCGCTCTCGTAGCGGCGCTTCTCGGGTTCGGCGGCATAGCCGGCACAGCGATGGAGGCGGCCAAGATCGTCTTCTTCGTGGCGATTGCGCTGTTCCTGATCTCTGCGGTCTTCGGCGTGATGCGCGGACGTTCGCCCAGGCTCTGACGGCGCCGCGTTTTATCTCCGTCTTCCACGCTTCCGAGGCGGTCCTGATGGGCCGCCTCTTTGCGTTGGGGCCATCGGCGCGCTTCACGACCCGTCTCGCCTGTGGGAACCGGCTCTGATAAGCGGCAGGCATGAGTGACTTGCCGAACGACGATAAGCCGGAAGGGACCGCCGGTCCGGCCCCGGAAACGACGCGTACCGGAGGCTGGACCCCGCCGACTGATGCGGGGAGCGCCGATACCGAGCGGGAGCCGGGTGCGAAATCCGCCGCGAAGAAGACTGCGCGAAAGTCGCCGCAGACTGAGCCCGATCCGCCGACAGACGAAGAGAATCTGATCGAGACCCCGCCCGGCGAGCGCATCGCGAAGGCGATGGCCCGTGCCGGCGTCGCCTCGCGGCGCGATGCCGAGACGATGATCCTGGCGGGCCGGGTCAGCGTCAACGGTGAGATCCTGACGTCGCCGGCCCTCAACGTCACCGAGAACGACCGGATTCTGATCGACGGCGAGCCTATGCCGTCGCGGGAACGCAGCCGGCTGTGGATTTTCCATAAGCCGCGCGGTCTCGTGACGACGGCCCGGGATCCGGAGGGTCGGCAGACCGTGTTCGACGTGCTTCCCGAGGATCTGCCCCGGGTCGTGGCGGTCGGACGCCTCGACATCAACACCGAGGGGTTGCTGCTCCTCACCAACGACGGTGGCCTCGCCAAGGTCATCGCGCATCCCGATACGGGGTGGCTGCGCCGGTACCGGGTCCGTGCGCACGGCGACACCGACCAGGCGCAGCTCGACAAGCTTGCCAGGGGCGTCACCATCGACGGGATGGAATACGGTCCCGTGGAGGCTACCCTCGACCGGGTCCAGGGCGACAATGTCTGGCTGACGCTCGGTCTCCGCGAAGGCAAGAACCGCGAGGTCAAGCGCATCCTCGAGCATCTCGGGCTCTCGGTGAACCGTCTGATCCGGCTCTCCTTCGGGCCCTTCCAGCTCGGCGACCTGGAGGTCGGCTTGGTGGAGGAGGTGCGCACGCGCGTGCTCAAGGACCAGCTCGGCAAGAGCCTCGCCGAGCAGGCCGGCGTGGATTTCGACAGCCCGGTGCGCGATCCGATCGCGCCTTTCGGCGGCGCCCCTTCGGGGGATCGGGAAGCCCGCGCCACAAAGCAGACTCCGGCCCGTCGCGATGCGGCGCGCCCCGCACCGGCGCCTCGGGTCTCGACAGGCGGCAGCGGTTCCGGGCCTCGGAATTCGACGTGGCGCGATGAGGGTGCCGCGAAACCCCGGGGCACGCGCATACCCCGTCGCGGCGCAGATCCAAGGGCCGCGCAGGCATCTGCGGCGGAACGCGGCCGCGAGCGGGTCGGATCGATCCGCGCCGGCGAGCGACGGGTGGTGGTCGAGCGTCTCGCGGCAACGCCCGCCGAGGCCGCCCCCGCCGAAAGGCCTCGGCGCCGCTTCGCCGACAAGGCTGGCATGGATCGGCCGGAACGGAACTCCGGTCCGCGCGCGGAGCGCGGCGCCGGTGAGCGGCCGCGCCGGGACACGGCGCGTCACGACGGCATGCGCGACGACGCTCGCTTTGATGAGCGCCGCACCGGAAAACCCGGCGATCGCCGCGAGCGTCCGTTCGACTCCGGCTCAGCCCAGGGGGCCTCTCGGAAGCCCGAGGGATTCCGCGGTCAGAGGCCGGCCCCTGCTGGCGGCAAGCCTGCCTTCGGTGGACCCAAAGCCGGCGGCCCACGGCCCGGAGGCGCCCGCCCTGGCGGCAAGCCAGGCGGCTTCGGCGGCAAGGGACCCGGCAGAGGACCCGGAAATGGGCCGGGCGCGGGCGGCGGACGTCCGGGAGGCCGTCCCGGTGCTCCGCGCGGCGGAGCCAAGCCCGGCGGTGGCGGCCGGCCGCCACGCGGCACGCGGTGAGGATCGTCGGCGGCGCGTGGCGGGGCCGCAGGCTCGCCACGCCGCGCACCGACGCCATACGGCCGACATCGGATCGGCTGCGTGAAGCGTTGTTCAACGTGCTGACGCACGCCTATGACGGCGCCGTGACCGGCGCCCGCGTCCTCGACCTGTTCGCCGGCACGGGCGCCCTCGGCTTCGAGGCCCTCTCGCGGGGTGCCACCTACGCGTTGCTCGTCGATGAAGGCGCCGAGGCCCGCGCGGTGATCCGCGCCAACATCGAGGCGCTGGGCGCTGAGGGTGTGACGCGTCTGTTCCGCCGGGACGCAACGCGCCTGGGTCCGGCCGCGACGGCGGGCACCTTCTCGCTGGTCTTCTGCGATCCGCCCTACGGCCGAGACTTGGCGCCCCGAGCCCTGAAGAGCGCCGCCGAGGGTGCGTGGCTCGCTCCGGGAGCCCTCATCGTGGTCGAGGAGACCGAAGCCGTACGCCTCGACTGGCCTGCGGGTTTCGACGAGCTGGAGCGGCGCATCTACGGCGACACGGCGGTGGCGATCGCCCGGTTCGCCGTGTGAGCAGTGGCTAGGGTTGCTCGGCCGGTACCGGAGCCGTCGCGTCCAGGTCGGCGCCGAAATGGATCGCGAGCCAGACGGTCGGGGTGTCGGTCCACTCGACCCGATGCCGGCGGTGCGGCGCGATCAGCACGGCATCGCCGGCGACGAGGCGACGCGGAGCCGTCTCGTCGGCGAATCGCAGTTCGGCCGAACCCGTCAGGATGACGACCCATTCCGCGTGCGGCTGATCGTAATGGAAGCCCGGTGGGCTCGCCTGACCGGTCGAGACGATGCGCTCTACCCGCAGACCCGGACCGGAGACCTGAACCGATACGAGTTCTTCGTCCCCGCGCAGCGGCAGATCGACCAGAAGATTGGTCACGAGCGTCGGGATTTCGGCCATCGTCCCGCCTGACTGACGCGGATGCCGGGTTGGCGGCCGCGAAGCCCTGTATCAGGAATTCCGCGCTGCGCCGGTTGCCTGTGGTGCCGTTTCGTCCGCCGACCGGGACTGGCTGATCCGCGCAGCCGATTTCACGAGCGAGAGCACGTCGCGGCGCATCTGGTCGTCGGCAATCTGATTGTAGGCCCGGAGCAGTTCGACGGCGCCGGAAACGCGCAGCAACGCGGGACCGTTTTCGGTGGTCGCCTCGGGCTCGGGGTCGAAGAAGCTCGAGACCGGCACGCCGAGCCGCTCGGCGATCGCCTGCAGCCGGCCGGCACCGACACGGTTCTTGCCGGTCTCGTATTTCTGGACCTGCTGGAAGCTGACGCCCAGCGCGCTCGCCAGGGCGGACTGACTGAGCCCGTTGGCCGCTCGTAGGAACGCGATGCGGCTGCCGACCCCGTGATCGATGGCTGTCGTCTGCTTCGGCTTGGGGGTTGGGTTGGCCATAGTTGGTAGTCCGGATGTTCTTGCTGTCTGCAGGCTTGCTCGCCCGGATCCGGGGCGCCACTCACAACCGACAGGTGCAACATTGCGCGGCCAAGATCCAGACCTGACATCTGTTAGTGCCACAGGTCAGCCGCGCGTGCAACGAATGGTTACGCTTTCGAAATCTTAGGTCCGGAAGACCGCGGCGCCGGCGGCTCAATGCCCATGCGGGAAACAACTCAAATACCGCGGACGATCAAATAAATGTGATTGCAATCCGCGGGAGCTTCACTTTTGAACACTGCAACACGCTATTGGATTGCCTAACTGAGATTCGCGCCTGCTCCGTCGATCGCTGTGAATGCAGTGCGAAGGCTTGCAGGTCGCCTCGGTCTTCGCAGCCGTTCGGCGGTGGCCTTTTCATGCCGCGGGGCCAAGCCAATCACTGACGATTCGCAACTGGTCGTCGTCCAGAAGGGCGGGCGCATGGCCGCAATCGGGGATCTCGACGCGTCGCGTGGGCGGACCTCGCCGGGTCATTTCGTCGGCGGTCGAGGCGAGAAGCAGTTCCGAATGCTCGCCGCGGAGCAGCAGGACGGGGCATGTGATGGCGTCCCAGTCGCGCCACATGCTGACACTGTAGACCCGCCCGGGCCGGAACGCGTCGCCGATACCGGGATCGTAATGGGGCCGCCAGGCGCCGTTCGGCTCCTGGAAGAAGCTGTACCGGGCGATGTGGCGCCACTGCTCGTCGGTGAGCGGCCCGAAGGCGCCCAGCACCGTACGCAGGCGCGACTCGCCCGAGGCGAGGTTATGGTGGAGGCGTGGCGCGTCGCGCAGGCGCGAGCCGATTTCGCGGATCGGCGCCCAGGGCAGGAACGGACCGATGTCGTTGATGACCATCCGACGGATCGGCGAGCGGGCGGCCGCGGCCAGGACCATGCCGGTCAGGCCACCCAGGGAGGTGCCGACCCAGTCGATCTTCCCGGGAACCCGCAGATGCGCGATGAGCGCCGCCATGTCGGCGGCGTATTGCGGCAGGCCGTAGCGTTCGGGGTCCTTCAACCATCCGCTGAGGCCGCGCCCGGGCAGGTCCGGGCAGATCACCCGGTAACCGAGCTTCGCCAGCCGATAACCGAGCGCGTCGAAATCGCGGCCCTGGCGACTGAGGCCGTGGACGCAGACGACGACGTGCGGGCTGCCCGGATCGCCCCATTCGACGTAGGCAATGCGGTGGAAGTCGTGGGGGGCATAGGCCTGGAAATGGCCGGTCCGGAACGGCACATCCGCGCGGCTCAGAGCATCGAGCCGCGGCATCGTGTCGGGTCCGGCAGCCGGCCCCTCGCCAGCGGTCACGGGGTCTCCGTGCGCGCGGCGGCCTCGCGGGCAAGGCGGCTGGTCGTCTGATGGAGGTCGACCATCTGGTCGGTAAGGCGGCGCGACTGCTCCTGCAGGAACGCGATGTTCAGCGCCGCCACCTCACGGGCGTCGGCCGCCTTGGCGATGCGGTCCGCGAAATCGAGGCCTGCCCGAACATTGGTGTCGGAGGCCACCAGCATCCGATGGCCGATCTCGCGCATCGCCGCCATGGCATGGACGGCGTTGTCCTCGAAGGCGTTGTAGAGCCGCGCGCCGGCCGCGTCCCACTGCTCGCGCATCCTGCGGGCGCCAGCCACGTTGCTGTCGGTCAGCTGGTGCGCGGTCTCGCGGCTGGAGCCCATCACCGAGCGCCAGCCCTCGAAACTTTGTGCAAGCGAAGCCTCGAAGGCGTTGAGCGCCATCTCGCCGGCCTCGGCCAAACGTTCATACGCCTCGCGCGCCCGGGCGACACCGCTCTCGGCCATGGCGCGGCCGGTCTCGTCGGCGACCATCGGCAGGTTGTCGTTGCCCATTATCGTCTCCTGCGGATCGGCCGATCTTACCCGGCCCGGACGGCCCGGGCAGGACCACGGGCATCCGCCAGGGCCGTCGTCCCGTCAACCGCGACGGGTAACAGAATTCGCGCGCGGCCCACACGGTCACGGGACCCGCGATTGACAGGCGCGACGTCCGCGAAATCATCGTCGCGCGGAGCGCACGCCACGCCCGCCGCCCGATCAGAAGGCAGCATGATGACGGAGACCCGTCCGATCCCCACCGAGGCCCGCGATCATCCGTTCGAGGTCGGGCTCGGCCGCCGGCCGGCCAACTACGTCCCCTTGACCCCCGTAAGCCTCCTGGCGCGCGCCGCCGCCGCCGACGGCGCCAGGACGGCGGTGATCGACGGCACCCGGCGTCTCACCTATGCGGAACTCTATGCGCGCTGCCGGCGCCTCGCGGCCGGTCTCGCAGGCCGGGGGATCGGACACCTCGACACCGTGGCGATCCTGTCGCCGAACGTGCCCGAGATGGTCGAGGCGCACTTCGCCGTGCCGATGCTGGGCGCGGTGCTCAACCCGCTCAACACCCGCCTCGACCCCGCAACGATCGCGTTCTCGCTCAGGCACGGCGGCGCCAGGGCGCTCATCGTCGAGGCCGAGTATGCGGCGCTGGCCGCGCGGGCGCTCGGAGACCTCGCAGAGTCCATCCTGGTGGTGGCGATCGGCGACACCGGCATCGACGGTGCCCTGTCCTACGATGCGCTGCTGGCCGAGGGCGATCCGAACTATGCCTGGGCCGGTCCGGAGGACGAGTGGCAGTCGCTCTGCCTGCTCTACACGTCCGGGACGACGGGCGACCCGAAGGGTGCAGTCTACAGCCATCGCGGCGGCTACCTACAGGCGCTCGGGAACGCCGTCACGTTCGGCCTGACCGCCGAGAGCGTGTATCTCTGGACGCTGCCGATGTTCCATTGCAGCGGCTGGTCCTATCCCTGGGCGTGCGTCGCGGCCTGCGCCACGCAGGTCTGCCTGCGCAGGGTCGAGCCGGCGGCGATCTTCCGGCTGATCGCCGAGCACGGGGTGACGCATCTCTGCGGGGCTCCGATCGTCCTGTCGATGATCGCGCATGCGCCGGCGCAGGACCGCGTGCCGCTCCCGCAGCGCGTGCGCTGCGCCGTCGGCGGCGCGGCCCCATCCTCGACGATCATCCGCACCATGGAGGAGCTGGGCTTTCAGGTAACCCACCTCTATGGCGCCACCGAGAGTTACGGACCCGCGACGGTCTGTCTGGCGCAGCCGGACTGGACCGATCTTACCGACACCGAGCGCTACGCACGCATGGCCCGCCAGGGCGTGCCGTTGGCGACGCTCGAGGCGGTGAGCGTGGCTGATCCTGCAACCGACGCGCCGGTGCCGCAGGACGGCACGACGGTCGGGGAGATCCGTCTGCGCGGCAACACGGTGATGAAGGGCTATCTCGGGAACCCGTCCGCCACCGAACAGGCGCTGGCCGGCGGCTGGTACCGGACCGGCGACCTCGCAGTCTGGCACGCCGACGGATCGGTGGAGATCAAGGATCGCGCGAAGGACATCATCATCTCGGGCGGCGAGAACATCTCCAGCCTCGAGGTGGAGGAGGTGCTGATGCGCCACCCGGCGGTGATGCTGGCCGCCGTCGTGGCGCGGCCGGACCCGACCTGGGGCGAGAGCCCCTGCGCGTTCCTGGAGGTGAAGCCCGGCGCGGCCGTGCCGAGCGACCAGGAGCTGATCGCGTTCTGCCGCGAGCACATGGCGCGGTTCAAGGTGCCGAAGACGGTGGTGTTCGGGCCGCTACCGAAGACCTCGACCGGCAAGATCCAGAAATTCGTTCTGCGCGAGCAGGCGCGGGCCCTCTGACGAGCGCCTGCCCGGACAGGGTCAATCCCGGAGCGGTCTCTAGAGGCCGGAGACGAGGTGGCCGCCATCGACCGCGACGACGCTGCCGGTCATGTAGGCGCCGGCCTCCGAGGCGAGGAGCAGGAGCGGTCCATCGAGTTCGGCCGCCTCCCCGAGCCGGCGCTGTGGGATGCGCTTGATCAGCGCCCTGCCGGCGTCGGATTCGAAGAAGGCGTCGTTCAGCTCGGTCTTGATGTAGCCCGGCGCGAGGGCGTTCACCCGGATCCCGTAACGGGCCCATTCGAGCGCCAGGCTCTTTGTGAGCTGCACGACCGCGGCTTTGGAAGCGGCGTAGGGCGCGAGCCCGCCGGTGACCCGCAGCCCCAGGATCGACGCGATGTTGACGATGCTGCCTCCCGTGCCGTGCCGGACCATGCGCCGGCCGGTTGCCTGGGCCACCTGCCAGACGCCCTTGAGATTGGTGTCGAGCACCGCGTCCCACTCGGACTGGTCGAGATCGAGGGCCGGCTTGGTCGCCGTCACGCCGGCATTGTTCACCAGCACAGCCACGGGTCCGAAGTGCGCCTCCGCGGCGTCGAGCGCCCGCTCGATGCTCGCGGCATCGGTGACATCCATGACGACGGCGTGGCCCTCTCCGCCCCGGGACGCAACGCCGACGACGGTTTCGGCGAGGGCGTCGGACCGGCGGGCACCGAGCGACAGGCGCGCACCCGCGCGCGCCAAGGTTTCGGCGAAGTGACGACCCAGGCCGCTCGAAGCGCCAGTGATGAGAATGTGGCGGCCGGCGAGATCGAACGGGCTTGCCATCTCAGCGCTCCGCCGCGGCGGACGGCACCGTGCTCCGTGTCGCCTCGGCGACGCAGCGCGCGTCTGTGATGATGATGTCGGTCATGGCTCTGCGCCTCCCATGCGCGGGCCGTCGATCCCGGACAGCCAATCCCTCGATCGTCACGCCGAGGCTTCAACCCCTGTTGTGAACCGGCTCCGCCCGGTCCGCCAGCCGCATCGGCGGCGCGGTCGTGTCATCGACGTCCGAACAGACGCTCGATGTCGGCGAGCTTCAGCTCGATCGAGGTGGGGCGACCGTGATTGCACTGTCCGGAATTGGGCGTCGCTTCCATCTCGCGCAGGAGGGCGTTCATTTCCTCCGGCCGCAGGCGCCGCCCGGCGCGGATCGAACCGTGGCAGCTCATGCGCGACAGGACAGCGTCGAGGCGGCGCCCGAGCGGGCCGCCCTCCGCGGCCGGTGCGCCGCCCTCCTCGTCGCCGCTGGCCTCCAGGGCATCGAGGATATCGGTGACGAGATGGCGCGTCGAGGCGCCGATCAGCGCGGCCGGCACCTCGCGCACCAGCACCGCCCCCGGTCCGAAGGCCTCGATGGCGAGCCCGAGCCGGTCGAGGTCCGGAGCGGCCGCGACGAGCCGGTCGGCTTCCTCCGGGCTCATCTCGACGACGTCGGGGATCAGGAGTCCCTGGCGGGCGATGCCGCCCGCTTCCCGCTCGGCCTTCATCCGCTCGTAGACGAGGCGCTCATGGGCAGCGTGCTGATCGACGATCACGAGCCCGTCGCGGGTCTGAGCGAGGATGTAGGTCTCATGGATCTGCGTGCGTGCGGCACCGAGGGGATGATCGAGAGCTTCCGCCGCCTCACCGGCCCTGCGGGTATCCGCCTGCGGCGGGGCGACCGCCTCGGCGGGCTCGGATCCCGCATACACGGCCTGCGCGGCCTCGCCGAGGCCGGCGGCGTCCGCCCAGGCCTGTTGCGGTGTCGGATGCCACGCGGCCGGCTGACGATAACCCGGCGGTGCCGCCACCGAGGGCGCGCCGGCCGGAAACAGGCTCGGACGCGTCGGCCGGAACAGGCTCGGCGTTGCTGCGCCGCTATGGGTCGCGAGCACGGGCCCCGCCGGTCGCAGCGCGTCGAGGGTCCGGGCTGCGCCAGTGGTGGCCGAGCGGGCGCCGCCCCGGCGCAGGGCATCGTGGATAGCGCTCACCACCAGGGCCCGCACGAGACCAGGCTCACGGAAGCGCACCTCGGTCTTGGCCGGGTGGACGTTGACGTCGACCAGTTCGGGATCGCAGGCGATGGCGAGGCCGAGCACCGGATGCCGGTCGGAGGCCAGGGTGTCGGCGTAGGCGCCGCGAATGGCCCCGAGCAGAAGCCGATCGCGCACCGGGCGCCCGTTGACCGCGAGGTGAATATGGGTCGCCGCGCCGCGATGATAGGTCGGCAAGCCGACATGACCGGTGACCGCGAAGCCCTCTCGCGCCAGGGAGATCGGGAGGGCATTGGCGAGGAAGTCCTGTCCCAGCACCGCCGCGAGCCGGCGCAGTTCCGCTTCGGCCCCGGATTCAGCCGGCAGAACCAGCGGTTGACCGGCATCGGCCCGCAAGGTGAACCGGATTCCGGGCTGCGTCGCGGCGAGCCGGCGCAGGGTTTCGGCGACGGCGGTGTTCTCGGCCCGGTCCGATTTCAGGAACTTGAGCCGCGCCGGTGTCGCGGCGAAGAGTTCGGTCACCTCGATCCGGGTACCGCGCTGCGCCGGTGCCGGTCGGACCTGACCCTTCAGGCCTGCCTCGACCGTCAGACTCGCGCCGGCCTCGGCCTCCGGAGTCCGGGTGACGATGGCGAGCCGCGACACAGCGCCGATCGACGGCAGGGCCTCGCCGCGGAAGCCGAGGGTGGCGATCGCCGTGAGGTCGCCGCCTGGAAGCTTGGAGGTGGCATGCCGCTCGACCGCGAGGTCGAGGTCCTCCGGCGTCATGCCGCGGCCGTCATCGACAACGCGGATCAGCCGGCGCCCGCCGGCCTCGACGGTGACCTCGATGGTCCGGGCCCCGGCATCGATGGCGTTCTCGACGAGTTCCTTCACGGCCGAGGCCGGTCGCTCGACCACTTCGCCCGCGGCGATGCGATCAACCAGTACAGGCTCGAGGCGGCGGACGGACGGCGCGGATAAAGGGCAGGACACGGAGGCGGACATCGTTCCGAAGAATAGTCCCTGCGCGGCGGCGATCCAATCGCGCCGCGCGGTCCGTCAGGCGCGACGCCGCGATCCGCCGAGGGAAATCCGTCCGACGGCGCCCCGTGTCGGGTGGCTCGCCAGCGCCTGAGGTCGGCGGGACAGGTCGTAGAGGACGGTCCCGACGAGGCCCGCCGTCCGCCGGAGGGTGACGCCGTCGCAGGTCGCCGCGACCCGCACGCCGATCGCGTGGGTGTGGCTGCGGCCGTAGAGCCAGACCGCGAGGCGCGCCCGCGTCGCCTCGGGGATGCCATCCAGGAGGAACGTAGCGCCCTCCGGATCGGCCTTGATCAGGCGGCCGACGACATCCGGCGCCACCGGGCAGTCCAGGGCGGGATCGTCGATGCTGAGCGTCTGGTCCTGCGTCATGGCGGCCTCTCCCAGCGTGAGGCCGTCAGGGTGGGCGGAGATGGTTAACGAAAGCTCACCGTATCCGGCTGGACTTCATTCGCCGCCGAATAGGGCGGCGGTCGCGTTGCCGCAGAGCCACGCGATGCCTTCGTGGCGATCCGCGCCCGCAAGCGCGTCCCGATCGGGCAAAAGCGAATGGGTCACGAAGCCTGAAACGGTGTCGGCGCAGTCGGCGCGCCTGCGTGCCGCCCACCGCAGATCGCGCGCCCGCCTAGAGCGGTCTGCGGATCAGCTTGGCGATGAGGCCGACGATGCCCTCGCGGAACAGCAGCACGCACAGCACGAAGACGCAACCCTGGATGATCGTCACCCAGGCACCGAACTGCGCGAGGTAGGTCTCCATGGTGACGATCACCAGCGCGCCAACGATCGGCCCGAACACCGTTCCCATGCCGCCTACCAGCGTCATCAGCACCACCTCGCCCGACATCGACCAGTGGACGTCGGTCAGCGACGCGAGCTGGAACACGATCGC
The DNA here is from genome assembly GCF_900103195.1 of Methylobacterium sp. UNC378MF. Lineage (GTDB taxonomy): Bacteria > Pseudomonadota > Alphaproteobacteria > Rhizobiales > Beijerinckiaceae > Methylobacterium. Next base: position 107,769 of record NZ_FMWU01000013.1, read on the forward strand.
CTTGGTGGAGCCGGCGAGCCCGGCCAGCGTCGCCGAGAGTACGAACACCGCGAGCTTGTATTGATTTGCCCGATAGCCCAGCGAGATCGCCCTCGGCTCGTTGTCGCGGATCGCCTTCAGCACCTGCCCGAAGGGCGAGTGGATGATCCGGTAGATCAGCAGCATGCCGGCCATGAACACCACGGCGACGACCGCGTACATCGCCCGGTCGTCCGCAAGGCTGAACATGCCGAACAGGGCGCCGCGGGGGACAGCCTGGATCCCGTCCTCGCCGCCGGTGAACTTCGCCTGCAGGGAGAAGAAGAACACCATCTGGGCGAGCGCCAGGGTGATCATCGAGAAGTAAATCCCCTGACGGCGGATCGCCAGCGCGCCGAAGACCAGCCCCAGAAGCGCGGCCGTGACCGTCCCGGAGAGGATCGCGAGCTCGGGTGTGAAACCCAAGCTCTTGGCCGTGTAGGCGCAGAGGTAGCTCGCCATGCCGAAATAGGCGGCGTGGCCGAAGGAGAGCAGGCCGCCGTAGCCGAGCAGAAGGTTGAAGGCGAGCGCGAACAGCGCGAAGCACAGCACCTTCATCAGGTAGACGGGGTAGAGGACCAGCGGCGCCGCGATCAGCAGCACGGCAATGCCGACGAAGATCAGGCGGTGGAGCGCCTTGTCGTCCCGGGTCGTCGGCAAAGCGGCGGCGATCGGGGCGGCGTCGAGGGCGGCGGTGTCGGCCATGTGTGAGCCTCAGTTCGCGGTCAGGCCGTGCGCCCGAACAGGCCGGCGGGTTTGACGAGCAGCACCAGCACCATGATCACGAAGATCACGGTGGCCGAGGCCTCCGGATAGAACACCTTGGTCAGCCCCTCGACGAGGCCCAGGGCGAAGCCCGTGATCACCGAGCCGATGATCGAGCCCATGCCGCCGATCACCACCACGGCGAAGACCACGATGATGATGTCGGCGCCCATATTGGGGTTCACCGAGTAGATCGGGGCGGCCAGCACCCCTGCAAAGCCAGCGAGCGCCACGCCGAACCCGTAGGTCAGCGTCAGGAACAGCGGCACGTTCACGCCGAAGGCCTGGACCAGGGTCGGGTTCTCGGTAGCGGCCCGGAGATAGGCGCCGAGCTTGGTCTTCTCGATGACCAGCCAGGTGGCGATGCAGACGGTCAGCGAGGCGACCACCACCCAGGCCCGGTAGTTCGGCAGGAACATGAAGGGCAGGCGCTGGCCGCCGGACAGCTCGGCCGGGATCGCGTAGGGCAAACCCGAGACGCCGTACTGGTTGCGGAAGAGGCCCTGGATGATCAGCGCCAACCCGAAGGTCAGCAGCAACCCGTAGAGGTGGTCGAGCTTGTAGAGCCGGGCGATGAGCACCCGCTCCAGCACGATGCCGAAGGCACCCACCACGAGCGGCGCGAGGCCCAGCGCCCACCAGTAGCCGAGGCCGAAATAGGTGAGCAGCATCCAGGCCACGAACGCGCCCATCATGTAGAGCGCGCCGTGGGCGAAGTTGATGATGTTCAGGAGCCCGAAGATGATCGCGAGCCCGAGCGACAGGATCGCGTAGAACGACCCGTTGATCAGGCCGAGCAGCAGCTGTCCGAACAGAGCCTGCGTCGGCACACCGAAGATCGTGGTCATGGCCGTTCTCCGCGCCCCGATCGCATGCTCAGCCTTTCACGAGGGGGCAATTGCCCTCGTTGAGCGGGCGGAAGACCTGATCGCCGGGGATGGTCTCGAGCTTCTTGTAGAGGTCCCACTCGCCCTTCGACTCGGCGGGCTTCTTGACCTCGAACAGGTACATGTCGTGGATCTTGCGACCGTCGGCGCGGATCACGCCCTTGCCGAACAGCGGATCGTCAGTCGGCATCGCCTTCATCTTGGCGACCGTAGCAGCGCCATCCGCCGTTGACTTCAGCTCGGCTACCGCCTTCAGGTAGTGGAGTACGTCGGAATAGACGCCGGCATGGTTGGCGGTGGGCTTCGAACCGCCCTTCATCTGCTTGGCGAACCGGTCCGAGAAGGCACGGGTCTGGTCGTTCAGGTCCCAATAGAACGGCTCGGTGAGCACGAGGCCCTGCGCGACCTTGGTGCCGAGCGAGTGGACGTCCGAGGAGAAGACCAGGAGGCCGGCGAGCGCCTGCCCGCCCTCGGTGATGCCGAATTCGCCCGCCTGCTTGATCGAGTTGATCGTGTCGGTGCCGGCATTGGCAAGCCCGATCACCTTGGCGCCCGACCCCTGCGCCTGCAGCAGGAAGGACGAGAAATCCGAGGTCGGGAACGGGGTCTTGACCGAACCCACAACCTTGCCGCCATTCTTGGCAATGACCGCGCTGGTGTCGCGCTGGAGCGTCTGACCGAAGACGTAGTCGGCGGTGAGGAAGAACCACGTGTTGCCGCCGCGCTTCACCATGGCGCCGCCGGTACCGTTGGCGAGCGCCACCGTGTCGTAGACCCAGTGGATCGTGTTCGGCGTGCATTGCGGGCCGGTCAGATCAGCCGTGCCGGCGCCGGTATCAACGAAGACCTTGTTCTTCTCCTTGGTGACCTGGCTGATGGCGAGCGCCACCGAGGAGGTCACGCCGTCGGTGATCATGTCGACGGCGTCGCGGTCGTACCACTGCCGGGCGATGGCAGCGCCGACATCCGGCTTGTTCTGGTGGTCGGCGGAGACGATCTCGACCTTCAGCCCGTGCTGTTCCGGCTTGAAATCCTCGACCGCGAGCTTGGCGGCCACCACCGAGCCCTCGCCGCTGATGTCTGAATAGGCGCCCGAGCGGTCGCCGAGGATGCCGATCTTCACGTTCGTCTGGGCCGCTGCGGTGCCCATCGTCAGGGCTCCAGCGAGGGCGGCGAGGGTCACAGGCCGGGCGATACGTCCGAACATGTTCGTTTCCATCCTTGAACTTATGCACCCATTCGCGCCGGCCCGGTATTCGGACTGACGGGGGAGTTATTGAAACGTATTACGTTGCCGTATTATCAAGCAGATAACCGTCACCGTCATTTCGGGGCCGCGCAGCGGAGCCCGGGATCCAGAGCCGCCGCCGGATATGTTCGTTGCGCGACACTCCGAGCCCGCGGTTTTTCTGGATTCCGGGCTCTCGCCTGCGGCAAGCCCCGGAATGACGGCGTCCCCATCGACCGTGATCCGCTGTTTGAACAGATCTCGGTCATCTCGTTAGACGCCGAGATAGGCGTGCAGCTTGTCGATATTGGCGTCAAGCTCGGCATTGGGGATCATGTCGACCACCCGCCCCTGCTCGATCACAAAATGCCGGTCCGCCAAGGTCTGGGCGAAGCGGAAGTTCTGCTCCACCAACACGATGGTGTAGCCCTGTGTCTTCAATTGCTGGATGGTCCGGCCGATCTGCTGGACGATAACCGGTGCAAGACCTTCGGTCGGCTCGTCGAGGAGGATCAGCTTGGCGCCGGTCCGCAGGATGCGCCCGATCGCCAGCATCTGCTGCTCGCCGCCGGAGAGCTTGGTGCCCTGGCTGCCAGCGCGCTCCTTCAGGTTTGGGAAGAGCTGGTGAATCTCCGCCACCGACATGCCCCCCGGCTTCACCCGCGGCGGCAGCATCAGGTTCTCGTGGACCGTGAGGCTCGCGAAGATGCCGCGCTCCTCCGGCACATAGCCGAGCCCGAGGCGGGCGATGTTGCGCGAGGCCATGCGGATGGTCTCGACGCCCTCATAGACGACCGAGCCGGCGCGCTTGCCGAGGATGCCGATGATCGCCCGAAGCGTCGTGGTCTTGCCCGCGCCGTTGCGCCCGAGCAGCGTGATCACCTCGCCCGCCCGGACATCGATGTCGATGCCGTGGAGGACGTGGCTCTCGCCGTACCAGCCCTCCAATCCGCGGACCGTGAGGAGCGAGCCGGTTGCGGCGGCCGGCACGACCGTCTTCAGCGCCGCCTCAGGCATGTCCCGCCCCGATATACGCTTCGACCACGCGCGGATCCTTCGAGACGGTGGCGTAATCGCCCTCCGCCAGCACCTGCCCGCGGGCCAGGACGGTGATGCGGTCTGACAGGGAGGCGACCACCGAGAGGTTGTGTTCGACCATCAGGATGGTTCGGTCCTTCGAGACCCGCCGGATGAGGGCCGCAGTCCGGTCCACATCCTCGTGGCCCATGCCGGCCATCGGCTCGTCGAGGAGCAGCATCTCGGGATCGAGGGCGAGCGTCGTGGCGATCTCCAGCGCGCGCTTGCGACCGTAGGAGAGTTCGACCGCCAGCACGTCGGCGAAGTCCGAGAGTCCCACCGCCTCGACCAGCGCGAGGGCCTCGCCGTTCAGCGCCCGCAGGACCCGCTCGGGCCGCCAGAAGTCGAAGGAATCGCCCCGGAGCCGCCTTTGCAGGGCGATGCGGACATTCTCCATCACGGTGAGGTGAGGAAACACGGCCGAAATCTGGAAGGAGCGCACGAGGCCGAGCCGCGCGACATCCGCCGCCTTCAGCCCGGTGATGTCGCGATCTTTGTAACGGATCGTCCCGGCAGTCGGGATCAGGAATTTGGTCAGGAGATTGAAGCAGGTGGTCTTGCCGGCGCCGTTCGGTCCGATGAGCGCGTGAATCGTGCCGCGCTCCACCTGCAACGCCACGCCGTTGACGGCCCGGAATCCGCGGAATTCCATTGTCAGGCCATCGGTCGCCAGGATTACATCCCGTGCCAAGCGTGTCCCTCCCGGGTTTGATTTCTTGCCGCCATATCGCCGATCCGCGGCAGCACAGTCCATCGCTAACGCTCGCGGCGACGCGACAATCCCCCGGGAGTGATATCAGTCGGCGGCGGTGTCACGCCGACCGCTGAACCGAACTTGACCGCTCGGCAGAGCGCCCTTAACGCAGACAAATCCGGACGCCGCTACGTTCGAGGAGGCACCGCATGGTCGGTCGAGCGGCCTATCTCGCCGTCGACTGGGGTACGACGAATCGCCGGGCTTTCGCCATGTCGGCCGAGGGCGCGGTGCTGGACAGCCTGCAGGACGAACAGGGCGTGCTCGCCCTCGAGCCCGGCGACTATCCTGCAGCAATCGCGTCTCTGCGCGCGCGGCTCGGTGCCAACCCGGTCATCGCCGTCGGGATGGTGGGTTCGAACCGGGGCTGGCAGGCGGCGCCCTACGTGGCCGCGCCGGCGACCCTCGCTGCCCTGGCGCAGGCCTGTATCGCGCCGGCTCCGGACGTATGGATCGTCCCCGGCGTCGCCCTGCGGCACGGGAAGCGTCCCGATGTGATGCGGGGCGAGGAGATCCAGGTCTTCGGCGCGATCGGCGCGGGTGCCGCGCCGCCGACGGCGTTGTTCTGTCAGCCGGGCACACACAACAAGTGGATCGAGACGGTCGACGGCGCCATCACGGATTTCACCACCGTGATGACCGGTGAAATCTTCGCCCTCCTGCGGGCGCAGGGCATCCTGGCCGGTATGCTCGACGGGGTCGTGGCGGATGGAGCCGCCTTCCGCAAGGGGGTCCGGCGCGGAATCACATCCCGGAATCTCGCCGCCACCCTGTTCGAGGTCCGCTCCGGGCTCCTCCTCGATCGTCTCGCCGCCGCCGAGGCAGCTTCGTATGCCAGCGGCATCCTGATCGGCGCCGATATCGGCACCCGGGACGACCTTCAGCGCCGCCCGGTTCATCTGCTCGGCGGCGGCCCGCTGGCCGCGCTCTACGCCGTTGCCATCACCGAAGCAGGCGGGGATCCGGTGATCGTGCCGGACGGTTCAACCACAGCCGGTATCCACGCCATCTGGAGTCTGCGGGCATGACCATCCTCGACCGGTTCGAGGCGGCCTTCGCGGCCTGCCCGCTCGTCGCGATCCTGCGTGGGCTGACGCCGGACGAGGCGCCGGCCATCGGCGAAGCCCTGGCCGGCGCCGGATTCACCCTCATCGAAGTACCCCTGAATTCGCCCGATCCGCTGCAGAGCATTGCGGTGCTCGCCGAGCGCCTCTCCGGGCGGGCCCTGGTCGGCGCCGGCACCGTTCTGACCGCGCGGCAGGTCGGCGACGTTGCGGCAGCCGGGGGGGCCCTCGTCGTGTCGCCGAACGCTGATCCGGCCGTGATCGGTGCGACCGTCACCGCCGGACTCGCCTCTCTGCCGGGCTATCAGACGCCAACGGAAGCCTTCACGGCCCTGGCGGCGGGCGCGACCGCGCTCAAGCTGTTCCCCGCGGACGTCGCAACGCCCCTGGCGCTCAAGGCTCACCGTGCGATTCTGCCGCCGGGCACGCGGGTTCTGGCGGTCGGCGGAGTCGTGCCCGAAACGATCGCAAGCTGGCGGCAGGCGGGCGCCGACGGCTTCGGCCTCGGATCCAACCTCTACCGCCCCGGCAAGCCGGCCGCCGACGTCGCGCGCGATGCAGCGGCCTACGTGACGGCGTTCCAGCGAGCCGCCTAGCGCGGCATGCTCGGCGTCCCGCCCGCTTGGACCGGAGCGGAGGCTCGCCTATCAGGCTCGCGCATCGGACAGCACGGGAGCGATCGGTGATCGGTGACAGCACGGTATCGCCCGGTGGCGACGGATTTGCGGGGCTCGAGACACCGTGCCTGCTTCTCGATGCGGATAAGTTGCACGCCAACGTCGCCCGGATGCACAGGCATCTCGACGGGCTGGGCGTGACACTCCGCTGCCATCTCAAGACCGCTAAGTCCCTCGAGGTCGCGCGCCGGGCGATGGCGAGTGCGGCCGGGCCTGCCACGGTCTCGACGCTGCGGGAGGCGGAGTTCTTCGCCGAGGGCGGCGTTCGCGACATGATCTACGCTGTCGGCATCGCGCCGCAGAAGCTCGACCGGGTCGGCGCGATCCGGCGGCGATGGGGGGCGGATCTGGCGATCGTCGTGGATGCGGTCGCGCAGGCCGAGGCCGTCGCAACCTGGAGCCGCCGGACCGGAGATGCCCTTCCGGTGCTGATAGAGGTGGATGCCGATGGTCACCGCTCGGGTGTCGGACCGCGCGATGCGGAGGCGCTCGTCGCCATCGGCGGTGCGCTCAACGCGGGCGCCCGCCTGCGCGGCGTGTTGCTTCATGCCGGCGACAGCTACGGGCTGAGCGATCCCGCCGCGCTCCGTGCAGCGGCCGAGGCCGAGCGCCGTGCCGCCGTTGCGGCGGCCGAGACCCTGCGCGCGGCCGGGCTGCCCTGCCCGATCGTAAGCGTCGGCTCGACACCGACCGCCCGCTATGCGGAGAACCTGGTCGGCATCACGGAGGTGCGCGCCGGCGTCTTCATGATCGGCGACCTGTTCCAGGCGGGGGTCGGATCGTGCGCGGTGGACGACATCGCGCTGACTGTTCTGGCGACGGTGATCGGACACCAGCGGGACAAGGGCTGGATCATCACGGATGCCGGGTGGATGGCGCTCTCGCGCGACCGGGGCACGGCGCGGCAGGCAATCGATCAGGGCTACGGCTTGGCCTGTGACCTCACCGGACGGCCTTTCCCCGACCTGATCGTACAGGATGCCAATCAGGAGCACGGCATCGTGGCGGTGCGGAAGGGCTCGGCGGCCGCGCTCCCCGATCTCCCGATCGGAGCGCGCCTGCGGGTCCTGCCGAACCACGCCTGCGCCACCGGTGCCCAGCATGACCGCTACCACGTCGTCGCCGACGGAAGCCTGACCGGTGAGGTTTGGCCGCGCATCAACGGCTGGTGAAACGGGGCGCCGCGCCTAGCGACGGTTGGCGATGTCGCGGGCCGAGCGGTCGGATCGGTCGACGACGGTCCGGCAGGCATTGCTGAGCGACACGCGCTTGTCGCGCAGGCAGAGGGTGATCGCACCGGCATTCGGGATCTGGGCGGCGCACAGGCGCATCACGTCCGGCGTGCAGGCGGCCCGGTCGGCCCCCGTCTCCGCGTACGCCGGGACCGCGCCGATGAGGACGGCGAGCAGGGCGAAGGGTGCGGACTTCATCGCGAAGGGTTCTCCTGAACGGGTCGGGGCAGCGAATGGCCAAGCCTCGGCATCGGGCGAGAACGCCGATGTCGGATAAGATATCCCACGGCGCTTGTTTCAATCTGACGCAGGGGCGTCGCCGCTCCGTCGCGGTGCCCGCTGGCTCACGGCTTCCCGGCCGGCGCGATCGCTCCTGTGATGGCGGGCTCGCTCAGTGCAGCGCCGATGACAGGCTGCGTCCTCTGCCGGTCGACCTTATCCGCCGAGACGAGAGCTGCGGCGATCAGGGCCGACACCGCCAGCGTCGCCTTCACCACGTCCCAGACCCGCGCGAGCATGGCCGAACTCCAACGGCGTTACGGATGTCAAGCGGCGGATCCGCCTCGACAATCCGTACCCCAGCATCCTCGGCCGCAGCTCTTCCCAAAACCTTTCTCGTGCCGCCGAGACCTGCATATCCTCGGCGACGTGATGCAATCGGGCCTCACCGGAGTTGCGGTCTGGCCGCGGCCGCGGCCGCCAGCGCCTCGAAGACCAGCGCGTGGCGCCGCGCGAGAGCCTCGACATCGTGCGTGTAGCCACCGCCGATCACCGCAGCGAGTGCGATCCCGCGGGCACGGGCCTGGGCTACGACGAAGCGATCGCGGGCGAGCAGACCCCCATCGGTGAGGCAGAGCCGGCCGAGGCGGTCGTCGCGATGCGGATCGACCCCGGCATTGTAGAAGACGAGGTCCGGCGCGAACGCATCGAGAAGGGGTGGCAGGCGGGCCCTCAGGACTTCGATGTAGCCAGCATCGTCGAGCCGGTCCGGCAGACCGATGTCGAGGTCTCCGGCGATCTTCTGGGCTGGGTAATTGTTTTCGCAGTGGATCGAGAGGGTGAACAGGTCGGGGTCGCGAGCGAGGCAATCCGCGGTGCCGTCTCCCTGGTGCACGTCGAGATCAATCACGAGCACGCGCCGGACGAGCCCTTCGGCCTGGAGGGTGCGCGCCGCCACCGCGACATCGTTGAGCACGCAGAAGCCGGCACCCTGTTGTCGGCGCGCATGATGGCTGCCGCCGGCGGCGCTGCCGGCCAGCCCCTCCGCAAGCGCAAGGCGCGCGGCCAGGAGGGTGCCGCCCACCGAGGCGCGAGAGCGGCGGACGAGAGCGGCATCCACCGGGAGCCCGATGGCCCGCTCGGTCTCCCGGCCGACATCACAGGCCAGAACCGCATCCACATAGGCGGGATCGTGGGCGCGGATGAGGATATCCGCACCGGCCAGCTCCGGCGTGACGAAGCCCAGGGGTGCCAAGCCCCTGGCGATCAGCGTCTCCGCGAGCAGGCCGTACTTGCGCATCGGAAACCGATGGCCGGTCGGGAGGGATGCCTCGTAGGCCGGATGGAAGGCGATCGGCGGGATCACGCGGGCAGATCCAGATCGGCCAGCAGAGCGTTGGCGAGCGCCTGCCCGCTGTCGTAGGCCGCCTCGATCCGGGCACCGAGACACCAATCTCCGGCCGCTCCGAGGCGCAGAGCGGGATCATACAGGCAGGGCACCTGCAGGGCCGTCTCGACCTGCGCGTAAAGCCAGCGATGCGCCTCCGCGTGGGTCGGTCGAAGTTCGGTTCCGAGGTGGTTCCCGGCTGCCCGAACGAGTTCGGCGAGGATTGCAGCGCGCGTGGCTTCAAGGTGCCGACGGGACCAATCCGGTGTGGCATGCACCGTCAGCCGGGTTCCGGCGGGCCGGCCGGGCTTCGAGGAATCGCATGCGATCAGAGCGATCGAATCGGTCCGCGGCTCGAAAAGGGCATCGGACGGGCCCGTCTCGACGGACAGCATGAGGGACCAACAGGGCGCATAGGAAGCGCGGGCGAGCCCGGGCAACATGACGCCTGTGGACTCGAGCAGCGTCATGATCTGCGGCGCCGGAAACGTGACAGCCACGGCGTCGAATGGGCCGTGAACGGTCCCGGATGCATCCTCGACACGCCAGCGTGCCGCTTCTCGATGAAGTCGCAGGACGGTCGTGGCGGTCGCGACCGGAAGATTCGACAGCAAGTCGCGAACGGGCTCGGTCATGCCGGGCACGCCGACGTATCGTTCGGAACCGGCCCAGGGCGCGACGATGCCGCGCTCGACCCATCCATCCATCTGCGCTGTGAAAGCGGCCCCGCGCGCCCGCATGAACTGCGCGCCGTGGTCGAATTGTATGGCGCCGACACGTCGGGTCGCCATGCGACCCCCAACTCCGCGCCCCTTGTCGAAGACGTGGACGCGCAAGCCCGCCTCGGCGAGCCGGCGCGCGGCGGCTGCGCCAGCCATGCCGGCGCCGAGAACCGCGACAATCCCCTGCTCGGTCACGCCCCTGCTCCGCGTCGGACAGCGGCTCTGATGGCCGCACGGCAGCGAACATAGAGGACATCACGAAGGACGTCAGAGCGACCGATCTTCGCTCCATGCCGCAAGCGAACGGGGATCGCGACACCAATCCTGACGGGAGGAATGCGTCGCACGGTCGTGCGAGGGTGCATGGTGCGGGTAGAGGGAATCGAACCCCCACGCCTTGCGGCTGGCGATTTTGAGTCGCCCGCGTCTACCAGTTCCGCCATACCCGCGTGCGAGGGGCTCTTCGCATAGGTCGGCGGCTCCGGCCAAGTGTGTTTTTGCGATCGGCATCGATCTGGCCAAGGTGGGTCGCCTATGCTCAAAGGGCGGCCGATCGCTCAATTCGGGATCTTGAATGCTCCGCCGGCTCTACGCGTGGATCCTGGCCCTCAGCGACAGGCCATCCGCGCCCTACGCGCTCGGCGCCGTGGCCTTCGCCGAAAGCTCCTTCTTCCCGGTTCCACCGGACGCGATGCTGGTGCCTATGGCCGTCGCTCGACCGGACCGGGTCTGGCTCTACGCCACGATCGCGACCGTCGCCTCGGTGATCGGCGGGCTCGTCGGCTACGCCATCGGGGCTCTACTGTTCGATTCCGTCGGCGAGTGGCTCATCCGCCTCTATGGGTTGCAGAACTCGGCGGCGACCTTCCAGGATTCCTACGCGCGTTACGGCCACTGGGTGATCCTGCTGAAGGGGCTCACGCCGATCCCCTACAAGCTCGTGACGATCACGTCGGGCTTCGCCCATTACAGCTTGTTCTGGTTCACAATCCTGTCGATCGTGACCCGCGGCGCGCGCTTCTTCATTCTGGCCGGCCTGCTCGGCCGCTACGGTGTCCAGATCCGCGGCGTGCTCGATCGGCATCTCAACGCGGTCGCGGCGATCTCCGTCGCCGTCATCGTCCTCGGCTTCCTGCTCTTCAAGGTGATCCTGTAGCGATGAATACGGCGGCCGCCCTGCGCCTCAAGACCGCTGGCCTCTGGCTCGCGATCGCCTCCGCCCTCACCGTCGGAGCTGCACTCGTCCTTCAGTACGGATACGGCTACGCACCCTGCAAGCTCTGCCTGACCGAGCGGCTACCCTATTACGCGGCGATCCCGCTGGGCCTGCTGGCCCTGTTCCTACCGGAGCGTCTGGCGCGGATCGCGCTCGGGCTGGCCGCCCTCGGCCTGCTCTATGGGGCGGGTGTCGGGGTCTATCATGCCGGCGCCGAATGGGGCTTGTGGCGGGGCCCCGCCGATTGCGGTGGCGGAACGGGAGCCAATCCGGGCCAGATCGGCGAATTCCTCAACGCGCTCCAAGCCACGAAGGTGGTCGATTGTTCGGTGGCAGCGCTGCGCGTGGCCGGAGTCTCGCTCGCCGGCTGGAGCGCTTTGATCTCCGCGCTGCTGGCCTCGTTCGCGGGGACCGCCGCCGTTAGGCCTTGAGTCTCGCGCAGGCTCGAAACCCGATCAGTTCCGGTCGTCGGGCAGGATCGGGATCGCCGCGACCTCGATGCCCTCCTCGACCAAGGCGCGCGCCTCCGCGGGGGTCGCCTCGCCGTAAATCGAGCGGCCTTCGGCCTCGCCATAATGGATCCTGCGCGCCTCTTCGGGGAAGCGCGCGCCGACATGCTCGGCATTCGCCATGACGTGCTCGCGGAGAGCGCGCAGCATCGCCCGCATCTGCCGCTCGGGCTCGGCGATCATGGTCACCGGAGCCTCCCCCTTTGCAGGCGCCGCCGGTTCACGCCCCCGATCCGTGCGGGCGACGTTGGGCACCATCAGGGCCTTGCCAACCTTGGCGGTGTCGCAGACCGGGCACGTCACGAGTCCGCGTTCGATTTGCGTGTCGTAGGAATCAGAGGACGGGAACCAGCTCTCGAAGCCGTGTCCGGCCTCGCAGACGAGACTGTACCGGATCATTCTGTTGCTTGCTGTGGTGCCTACTGCGCCGCTCGAACCTGTGAACCGAGGCGCTCGATGGTGAAAGGCCGGCCATGCTGCAGCGACGGAATACGCGCCCGCGCCTCCGCGACCTGCGCGAGATCGATCTCCGCCATGATGATCCCTGGCTCGGCCCCGCCGGCATCGGCCAGCACCCGGCCCCAGGGGTCGACGATCAGCGAGTGGCCGTAGGTCTCGCGTCCGTCCTCGTGTACCCCCCCCTGCGCCGCCGAGATCACGAAGGCGCCGGTCTCGATGGCCCGAGCTCGCTGCAGGACGTGCCAATGAGCCTCCCCGGTCTGACGAGTGAAACAGGCCGGAGCCGTCAGCACATCCGCGCCCGCTTCGGCGAGGGCGCGGTACAGAGCGGGGAAGCGGATATCGTAGCAGATCGTCAGGCCCAGCGTCGCCCACCCCGTCTCGGCGAGCACCGCACAGGCGCCTCCGGAATAGGTCGCCGATTCCCGCCAGCGCTCACCGCTCGGCAGGTCGACATCGAAGAGATGCAACTTGTCGTAGGAGGCCAGGATCGCACCGTCGGCACCGATCAGGTAGGCCCGGTTGGCGATCTTGTCACCGGACCGGACTGCGATCGAACCGATCTGAACGACGGTGCCGGTCGCCCGCGCGGCGTCACGGATGGCCGCAAGGGTCTGGTCCTGCTCCTCGGTGGTGACGTGGGCGAACAGGCGCTCGCGGCTCCGCTCCACCAGGGAGGTCATCTCGGGTGTCTGCACGTAGGCCGCCCCCCGCGCCGCCGCCTCGCGGACGCCCGCCACAGCCGCATCGCGGTTGGCAACCGGGTCGCGCCCCGACCGCATCTGCAAGCAGGCAGCCGTGAACCGGGCCTCAGACATCGGCCGTGTCCTGGAGCAGCGGGTCGAGCTTGCCGGACCGGTCGAGGGCATAGAGATCATCGCAGCCGCCGACATGGGCGGTACCGATGAAGATCTGCGGTACGCTCGTGCGGCCGCCGGCGCGCCCGACCATGGCGGCACGGGCGCCCTGCACGCGCTCGACGTCGATCTCCTGAAAGGCCGCGCCCTTCTCTTTCAGCAGGCTCTTGGCCGCCGAGCAGTAGGGACACCAGGCCGTGGTGTAGATTGTGACCGGCTGCATCGCGATGGTCGTCCCGCGCGTGAACTCCCGACATATAGGAGCGCGGGGCGCGACTTGCCTATGCCCGTCTGGTCACAGGCGACGTAGTCCGCGCAGCGGCCAGTTCAGGCGGCCAGGAGCTTCTCGACCTCGTTGACGAGATCGCGGAGGTGGAAGGGCTTCGACAGGACCTTCGCGTCCTTCGGAGCCTTCGAATCCGGATTGAGGGCGACCGCCGCGAAGCCGGTGATGAACATCACCTTGATGTCGGGATCGAGTTCAGTGGCGCGGCGCGCCAGCTCGATGCCGTCCATCTCGGGCATCACGATATCGGTCAGCAGCAGCTCGAACGGCTCCTCGCGCAGCCGGTTGTAGGCGGAGAGGCCGTTGTCGAAGGACAGGACATCATAGCCCGCATTCTGCAGCGCCTTGGCCAGAAAGCGGCGCATGTCGTTGTCGTCTTCCGCCAGCAGGATTTTCATCGGCCGGATCCGAGCCTTCGAGTCGAGAAGTTGATCCCATAAAGGGAGGCGATGGTAAACAAGGTGTTAGGATGGAGCGCGCAGCGGGGGCCGCGTGTCTCCCGAGCGACTATGCCGGGCGCCGGCACGGAGTGGACAGGCGGTCGATCGCACAGCACACTGAACCCCTGTCGTCCTCGTTCGAACGCCGGGGTGTCCACCAGCCGATGACTGCATCCGAACCGGTACAGCCAGACGCCTTCGGATTTGCCCCGGCCTTCGCGGTCGACGAGCCCGCGGCGCACACCCTGCCTTTCGTCTTCAATACCGGTCATTCCGGGGCCGTCTACCCCCCCGACTTCATCGCGGCCTCGCGGCTCGATGCCCTGGCTCTGCGTCGCTCCGAGGACGCCCATGTCGAACGACTGTTCGCGCCGGTCGTCGAACTGGGCGCGCCTCTGCTGCGCGCCAACTTTCCCCGCGCCTTCCTCGACGTGAATCGCGAACCCTACGAACTCGATCCGCGCATGTTCGAGGGGCGCCTGCCGCCGTTCGCCAATACCCGCTCGATGCGCGTCGCCGGCGGTCTCGGGACGGTGCCGCGTGTCGTCGCCGACGGTCAGGAGATCTATGCCCGGCGCCTCCCCGTGGCCGAGGCGACGGCCCGGATCGAGGGCCTGTACAAGCCGTATCATCGGGTGCTGCGCGGGCTCATCCAGCGCACGGCGCGCACACATGGTCGCTGCATGCTCGTCGACTGCCACTCGATGCCGTCATCGAGCCTGGGCCGTGATCCGGAGATGAAGGCGGACGTGGTGCTGGGCGATCGCTACGGGACGGCCTGTGCGCCCATCCTGATCGACGGGTTCGAGGCCGCATTCCGGGCGCGGGGCCTCCGCGTGGTCCGCAACAAGCCCTATGCCGGCGGCTTCATCACGGAGCATTACGGCGAGCCGAACCTCGACCGACACGCACTCCAGATCGAAATCAATCGCGGGCTCTACATGAACGAGGCGAGCCTCGCGATGACATCGGGCTTTCCGGCACTGGCGGAAACATTGCGCGCCGTCATCCTCGATGTTGCCGGAGACCTCGACGATCTCGTGCCGCGCCGGATGGCCGCGGAATAGCGGCAGCGCGAGGTCCGCTCATCGAACACAGCCGGTCCCGTGAACCGCACAGAAAAAAGGCCACTCCCGAAGGAGCGGCCCGAAGTCTAGGGAGGAAACGCCCAAGAAGGGCAGCGAGACCGCGACGCCATCGCGATCTCGCAATGCACAAATTAAAGTGCGGCGCACAAGAAGCAAGAGCAAAACGGCGTCCTCGGCCGCATCCCATGCATACCAGAACCGCGTTCACCGGACGCGGCGCGGAACGCCGCGGCAGCCGGACGATGGATCGAGGCGGAACGAAGCCCCTGATCGCGGTGTCTGACGATCGGAGTTCGATGGCGACATCTGGACCGATCGACGGCGCCGGCTCGGGTCGACACCGTGATCGCCGCGCCTGCGCCGGTCGCGCTGCTCAGCCCTGTCCCTTCAAGAGCTTCTCGATCTCGGCCCTCAGCGGGGCTGCGAGGTCTTTCCGCTCAAGGGCGTAGGCGAGGTTTGCCGTGAGAAAGCCGAGCTTGGAGCCGGTATCATACGTGCGGCCCTGGTAGCGCATGCCGAAGAAGGCCTGCATCTGCATCAGCTCGATCATGGCATCGGTGAGCTGGATCTCGCCACCCGCGCCCTTCTTGCCGTGCTCCAGAATCCCGAAGATCTCGGGCTGCAGGATGTAGCGACCGGAAATGATGAAGTTCGATGGCGCGGTGCCCTGCTTGGGCTTCTCGACCATCCCGGTGATCTGGAACGACTGACCGTAGGTCTCGCCGACACTGACGATTCCGTATTGATGCGTCTCCTCGGGCGCCACCTCCTCGACGGCAATGATGTTGCCGCCGTGCTGCTCGTAGGCCGAGAGCATCTGATGCATGCAGCCACGGCTCAGCATGTCGGGCAGCAGCACCGCGAAGGGCTCGTCACCGACGATCTCGCGGGCACACCAGACCGCATGGCCGAGACCGAGGGGCGCCTGCTGGCGTGTGAAGCTGGTCTGGCCAGCCTTCGGCAGATCCTTCTTCAGCTCCTCGTAAGCCGCTGTCTTGCCCCGCTCCTGCAGAGTGTGGTCGAGTTCGAAGGCGATGTCGAAGTGATCCTCGATCACCGCCTTGCCGCGACCCGTGACGAAGATGAAATGCTCGATGCCCGCCTCGCGGGCTTCGTCGACGACGTGCTGCACCACCGGCCGGTCCACGACCGTCAACATCTCCTTCGGGACCGCCTTGGTGGCTGGCAGGAAGCGCGTGCCCAGGCCTGCGACGGGCAGGACGGCCTTGCGGATCGGTTTCATCGAGCGGTAACCCCGGAACAGGATGGAACGACGTGGTCGGCGGTGCCGTCAGTGAGATAGCTTAACGCGAGCCGTCGCAAGGGTTCTACGTCGATAGTATAAGGCGGGGGGGCGTAAATAGTCCGTCTGCGAGCGCGTAGACAGGCGTGGCGCGACAGCGTCAGTGGGGGCGACATGGCGGTTTTGGTGACGGGCGGCGCCGGCTACATCGGCAGCCACATGGTGCTGGCGCTGCTCGATGCCGGACATGAGGAGATCGTCGTCCTGGACGATCTCTCCACCGGCTTCGACTGGGCCGTTCCGGAAGGCGTTAAGCTCGTCGTCGGCGACGTGGCCGACCAAGCCCTCGTCACGCAGACGGTCCTCCAGCATCGGATCGATTCGCTGGCCCATTTCGCCGCCAAGATCGTGGTGCCCGATTCTGTCGCCGATCCCCTGGGCTACTATCTGTCCAACACGGTGAAGACCCGTTCGCTGATCGAGGCTTCGGTGCGTGCCGGCGTGCGGCACGTGATCTTCTCCTCGACCGCGGCCGTCTACGGAGAGCCGGAAGTCGTTCCGGTCCCCGAGGATCTGCCGCTGAAGCCGATCAATCCCTACGGCCGCTCGAAGCTGATGAGCGAGTGGATGATCGCCGACGCGGCGGCCGCGCACGGCTTCTCCTACGTGGTCCTGCGCTACTTCAACGTCGCCGGGGCAGATCCGGACGGTCGGTCCGGTCAGTCGACGCCGAATGCCACGCATCTTATCAAGGTCGCCACGCAGGCCTCGCTGGGGCAGCGTGCACGGCTCGACGTGTTCGGCACCGATTATCCGACCCCCGACGGATCGTGCCTGCGCGACTACATCCAGGTCTCGGATCTCGCCGAGGCGCATCGCCTCGCGCTCGAGCATCTCCGTTCCGGCGGCGAGAGCCTGACGATGAATTGCGGCTACGGTCGCGGCTACTCGGTCCTCGAGGTCGTCGAGGTGGTGAAGCGGATATCGGGCCGCGATTTCGAGGTGCGGCTGTGCCCGCGCCGTGCCGGCGATCCGGCCCGGATCGTCGCCGAAGCCGAGTTGATCCGCGAGCGGCTGGGCTGGAAGCCACGGCATGACGATCTCGACGCCATCGTCGCCCAGGCGCTCGCCTGGGAGGAGCGCCTGGGGACGCGAAACCGGATCTGACCGGATGCTCTCCCGCAGATGGTTTTTCGCCGCGGCGGCGTGCCTCGCCACCGGGCAGGCCCGCGCCGAGGACGCCTTCCGGACCTTCCTGGAAGCCTTGCGACCGGACGCGGCGGCCCGGGGTGTCACGCCCGAGACCTTCGACGCGGCGTTCCGCGGGATCACGGGCCCTGATCCCGGAATCCTGGCGCATACCCGCCGGCAGAACGAATTCGTCCGGCCGGTCTGGGACTATCTTGTTGGTGCGGTCTCTGCCGGTCGCATAACGCGCGGACGCGCCCGCGCCGCCTCCCTCGCGGCGACACTTCAGGCCATCGAGGCCCGCTACGGCGTGCCGGGGCCGATGGTGACCGCATTCTGGGGTGTCGAGTCGGATTTCGGGGCGAGTGCGGGCAGCGTCCCGACCATCAGAGCCCTGGCGACGCTGGCCGAGGCGCGGCACCGCGGCAGCCTGTTTCGGGACGAACTCCTCGCCGCCCTCACGATCCTGCAACGTGGCGACATCACCGCGGACCGGATGAGCGGCAGCTGGGCCGGTGCCATGGGTCAGGTCCAGTTCCTGCCGTCCACCTATCTCGCCCATGCGGTCGATTTCGACGGGGACGGCCGACGCGACATCTGGACGAGCCAGGCGGATGCCCTGGCCTCCATCGCGGCCTACCTCAAGGATCTCGGATGGGATCCGACGCTGTCCTGGGGCTATGAGGTACGCCTGCCGAAAGATTTCGATCTGAGCCGGTACTCGGGCGAACTCGGTGGCTTCACGGAGCGCGGCATCCGCCGCACGGATGGGAAGCCGTTGCCCGCGCGTGGCCGCGCCAGCCTCTTCCTGCCCGGTGGCCTGGGCGCCCCGGTCTTCCTGATCACCGACAATTTCGAAGTGATCCGAGGCTACAATACGTCGGATGCCTATGCGCTGGCCGTGGGCCATCTCGCCGACCGGCTCGCCGGCGGGCCGCCCCTCGCAGCTCCCTGGCCGGCAGCCGGGGCACGCCTCGATGGGCCGGGCCTGCAGTCCCTTCAATCCGGCCTCGCGGCGGCCGGCTTCTACGACGGGCCGACGGATGGCCGCGCAGGCCCGAAGCTGCGCGAGGCGGTGCGGCGCTACCAGATCAGCGTCGGAATACCGGCCGATGGCTATGCCACGCCGGCCCTGCTGGCCCGGATCTCCGGGACACCAGTGCCGCGACGCTGAGCCTGTCGACAGGTTTAGACCTGTGGTCCGCTTCCACCTATAATGGCTGCATTCCGAACGGTTTCCGTTCGGCGTACAGCGTACGGGATGCGCATGGTAGTCGCTCGTCGGCGTCACTCGGAACGCCCGTTGCTCCTCGGACTCGCCGCCCTCATGGCCTTGGCCGGGCTGTCGGCCTTCGGCGGAGGGCCCGCACGCGCCCAGTGGGGCGACAGCTACCAGCAGCCCGGGGGCGGCACCTACTACGAGGCGCCGCCGCGTCGTCGCCCGCGAGATGCCTATTACCGCGACGACGGGACCTACGGGCGCCAGCCCCGCTACGCGCCGCAGCAGGAGGCGCCGCGCCAGTTCTACTGGCCGTGGGAGGACAGGCCGCAGCAGGTGGCGCCGCAGCCGGAGCGCACCTACCGGGCGCCGCGCCCACGCACGCCCTACGGAACCGGGGAGGCGCAGCGACCGGCCCCGGCGGTCAAGCGTCGGGTGCGTCCGGCCCGGGCGCCGACGCCGCCGAAGCCCGCAATCGCCAAGACCGAGCCCAATGTCCAGATTGCCGTGTTCGGCGATTCCCTGGCCGATCACCTCGCGAAAGGCCTCGACGACGTGTTCGAGGACAATGCCGACGTCGCCGTGATCGACCGCGCCAAGGGCGACAGCGGCCTGGTGCGCAAGGATGCGGTCGACTGGCCGAAAATTGCGCAGGACTACCTGCAGAGTAACTCCAAGGTTCGCTATGCCATCGTGATGATGGGCGCCAACGACCGGCAGGCGATGCGCGAGGGAGACGAGACGGTCGAGCCCCTTACGGACAGATGGCGCGCCCTCTACCACGCGCGGGTGGAAGCCCTGGCGAAGGTGTTCGTCGATCGCAAGATCCCGCTGATCTGGGTCGGCCTGCCGCCCATGCAGAGTGAAGCGCTGAGCCGCGATCTCGCCGCGCTGAACGACATCGTTCGGGACACGGTCACCAAGGCCGGCGGGACCTATGTCGACATCTGGCCGGGCTTCGTCGACGACCGCGACCGCTACGCCGCATCGGGACCGGATCCGGAGGGGCAGATCGCCAAGCTTCGCACTGCGGATGGTGTTCACTTCACAAAGGCGGGCGACCGGAAGCTCGCCCATTTCGCCGATGTGGAGCTGAAGCGACTCATGGGGGCAGTCCCGGGTACGGCCGAGCCTGCGCCCACCGCAACCGTGGCGCCGACCGCAGCGACCCCGACCACCGGGCCGAGCCTTGACGGGACCGCACCTGCGACCGACACCGCTGCAATCGATCGCCAGATCACCGCGATGCTACCGAGCCTGCCGGAACCACCCGGCGTTCCGGCATTGCCGGTCAAGCCCGCGGCCGGCCCCGTAGTCCCGCTGAGCCGAACGGAGGTCTCGCCCGGCGGCGCGCTGCTGAACGGGCGGCCGCGCGAGCCGGATAATTTCGGCACCGTCGAGCGAACGCTGCTGCGCGGCAACGCGCCGATGCCACAACCCGGCCGCGCCGACGACTTCCGCTGGCCGCCCGGCTGAACAGGGCGCGCCTGTCGCTCGGCCTCAGCGCGGCAAGACGCTGGCCCCCATCAGCGTCTCGTCGATGGCTCGCGCCGCCTGACGCCCCTCGCGGATGGCCCAGACCACCAGGGATTGGCCGCGCCGCATGTCGCCAGCCGCCCAGATCTTCGGATCCGAGGTGCGGTAATCGTCCTCGTTCGCCTCGACATTGCCGCGCTTGCTGACGCCGATTCCGGATTGCTCCAGCAGACCCTTCTGGACCGAGCCGGCGAAGCCGATCGCCATGAAGACGAGGTCGGCGGGCAGAACGAACTCGGTGCCGGAGATCGGCTGGCGCTTGGCATCGACCCGGGCGCAGACCACGCCGGTAAGCTGACCCTTCTTGTTGCCTTGGAGCCGAAGCGTCGCGGCCTGAAACTCACGCTCCGCCCCCTCCGCCTGGCTTGAGGAGGTCCGCATCTTCGTCGGCCAATAGGGCCACACGGTCAGCTTGTCCTCCCGCTCCGGCGGCCGCGGGCGGATGTCGAGCTGCGTCACCGACAGGGCGCCCTGGCGGAAGGCGGTGCCGACGCAGTCGGAGGCGGTGTCGCCGCCGCCGATGACGACCACGTTCTTCCCGCTGGCCAGGATCGGCTGCTCGCCGTTGCCGCGGATCGGCTCGTTGCTCACCCGACGGTTCGACTGGACGAGGTACGGCATCGCGTAGTGGACACCGTCGAGATCCTGGCCCGGAAGCTGCGGGTTGCGCGGATCCTCGGCGCCGCCGCAGAACATCACGGCGTCGAACTCGGCCTTCAGTTCATCCACCGACTTCGTCACGCCGATATTCTGGTTGTAGTGGAAGACGACGCCCTCGGCCTCCATCTGGCGCACGCGTCGGTCGATGTGCCGCTTCTCCATCTTGAAGTCCGGGATGCCGTAGCGGAGGAGACCGCCGGCCTTCGCCTCGCGCTCGAAGACGTGGACATCGTGCCCGACGCGGGCCAGCTGCTGCGCCGCCGCCATGCCAGCCGGCCCTGAGCCGACAACGGCGACACGCTTTCCGGTGCGAGACTGCGCCAACTCGGGCTTGACCCAGCCCATGTTCCAGGCCCGGTCGGCGATGGCCTGCTCGATCGTCTTGATCGCCACCGGCTGGTTTTCGAGGTTCAGCGTGCAGGCTTCCTCGCAGGGCGCGGGGCAGACGCGGCCGGTGAATTCGGGGAAGTTGTTTGTGGAGTGGAGGTTGCGCGAGGCCTCCTCCCAATCCGACTGGAAGACGAGGTCGTTCCAGTCCGGAATCTGGTTGTGGACCGGGCAGCCGGTCGGGCCATGGCAGAACGGGATGCCGCAATCCATGCACCGGGCCGCCTGCTTCGTCAGGTCGTGCTCGTCGAGCGGCAGCGTGAATTCGCGGAAGTGCCGGACCCGATCGGCGGCGAGCTGGTACTTCTGCTCCTGCCGGTCGAATTCGAGGAAGCCTGTGATCTTGCCCATTGGTCAGCCCCTGGGCCGGCCAGTCTGTGACTGCGCTGCCCGCGTCGTCTCGTCTCGTGTGTGCGGGACCGGGCGGCGCACCGCCCGGCCTTGAGCGCCGGCTACTCGGCGGCCACCGGTATCCGGGCCATCTCCATCTCGCGGAGCGCCCGGCGGTACTCCACCGGCATCACCTTCACGAACCTGGTGCGGTAGGCCGACCAGTTGTCTAGGATCGTCTTCGCCCGCGGGCTGCCCGTGTACTTGAGGTGGTTGGTGATGAGCTGCGTCAGCCGCTCCTCGTCGTGCCCCGACATGTCGGCCAGGATGTCGACCCGGCCCTTGGTTTCCAGGTCGCCGTCCTGGTGGAAGCGGCGCATCAGGTCGTCCTCCTCCTCGACGGGCTCCAGATCGACCATCGACAAGTTGCAGCGCGCCGAGAACGAGCCGTCCTCGTCGAGCACGTAGGCGATGCCGCCCGACATGCCAGCCGCGAAGTTGCGGCCGGTCTCCCCGATCGACACGACCACGCCGCCGGTCATGTACTCGCAGCCATGGTCGCCCATGCCTTCGACCACCGTGATGGCGCCCGAGTTGCGCACTGCGAAGCGCTCACCGGCCGCGCCGCGGATGTAGCACTCCCCGGCAATCGCCCCGTACAGCACGGTGTTGCCGACCATGATGGTCCGGTCAGGCGGCGACTTCAGCGCATCGCTCGGCCGGATGATCAGCTTGCCACCCGACAGACCCTTGCCGACATAGTCGTTGCCGTGACCGGTGAGTTCGAGGGTCACCCCGGCCGCAACCCAGGCGCCGAAGCTCTGGCCGGCGGTGCCGCTGAGCTTCACCACGATGGTGTCGTCGGGCAGGCCCTCGTGGCCGTGCGCCTTGGCGACCATGCCGGACAACATCGCCCCGGCCGCCCGGTCCGAGTTCCGGATCGTGTCGGTGAGGACAACCGGCTCGCCGGTCTCGACGGCGTGCTTGGCGCCCTCGATCAGACGACGATCGAGGACCGTGTCGATCGGATGATGCTGCACCTCGACGTGGCGGATCGCCGTGCCCTCGGCCACCTTCGGCCGGTGGAACAGCTTGGTGAAGTCGAGCCCCTTCGCCTTCCAGTGGGCGATGGCCTCGACCTTGTCGAGGACATCCGACCGTCCGACCGCCTCTTCCAGCTTCGTGAAGCCCAGGGAGGCCAGGATCTCCCGCACCTCCTCGGCCACGAAGAAGAAGTAGTTCACCACGTGCTCGGGCGTGCCCTTGAAGCGCTTGCGCAGCACCGGATCCTGCGTGGCGACGCCAACCGGGCAGGTGTTCAGGTGGCACTTGCGCATCATGATGCAGCCGGCCGCGATCAGCGGGGCGGTGGAGAAGCCCATCTGGTCGGCGCCGAGGAGCGCCGCGATGATCACGTCGCGCCCGGTCCGGATGCCGCCATCGGCCTGGAGGGCGACGCGGCCGCGCAGGCCATTGAGCACCAGCGTCTGCTGGGTCTCGGCGAGGCCGGTCTCCCAGGGGCCGCCCGCGTGCTTGAGCGAGGTCAGCGGCGCCGCGCCGGTGCCGCCGTCGAAGCCCGAGATCGTGATGTGGTCCGCACGCGCTTTGGCGACGCCGGCCGCCACCGTGCCGACACCAACCTCAGAGACGAGCTTCACCGACACGTCGGCCGACGGGTTCACGTTCTTCAGGTCGAAGATCAGCTGGGCGAGATCCTCGATCGAGTAGATGTCGTGGTGCGGCGGCGGCGAGATCAGGCCGACGCCCGGGGTTGCGTAGCGGACCTTGGCGATCTTCGCGTCGACCTTGTGGCCGGGCAGCTGGCCGCCCTCGCCCGGCTTGGCACCCTGCGCGACCTTGATCTGCATCATGTCGGAATTGACGAGGTATTCCGTCGTGACGCCGAAGCGGCCGGAGGCGACCTGCTTGATCGAGGACCGGCGCGAGCGCCCGTCCGGCAGCGGCTTGAACCGCTCGACCTCCTCGCCGCCCTCGCCAGAGTTCGAGCGGCCGCCGAAGGAGTTCAGCGCGATGGCGAGCGTCTCGTGCGCCTCCTTGGAGATGGAGCCGTACGACATGGCGCCCGTGGCGAAGCGCTTCACGATCTCGGAGGCCGGCTCGACCGATTCGAGCGGTACCGGCGCGCGGCCGATCTCGGCAGCGGACTTGAGCCGGAACAGGCCGCGCAGCGTCTTGAGCTGGTGCTCCTGCCGGTTCACCAGCGCGGCGTATTCCCGGTAGCGCTCGGGCACGTTCAGGCGCACCGCGTGCTGCAGGGTCGCCACCGTGTCGGGCGTCCAGGTGTGGGTCTCGCCGCGCAGGCGGTAGGCATACTCGCCACCGACATCGAGGGCGTTCCGGTAGATCGGCGCGTCGCCGAAGGCGTCGCGGTGACGGCGCGCCGTCTCCTCGGCGATCTCCGCCATGCCGACGCCCTCGATGGTCGTCGCCGTGCCGAAGAAGTCACGGCCCACGAAGGTCGAGTTCAGGCCGACCGCGTCGAAGATCTGGGCGCCGCAATAGGACTGGTAGGTGGAGATGCCCATCTTGGACATCACCTTCAGCAGGCCCTTATCGATCGCCTTGATGTAGCGGTAGATGATCTCGTCGTCGGTGAGATCCGGCGGGAACTCGTCCTTCATCTCGAGGAGCGTCTCGAAGGCGAGGTACGGGTTGATCGCCTCGGCGCCGTAGCCGGCCAGGCACGCGAAGTGATGCACCTCGCGCGGCTCGCCCGACTCGACCACGAGGCCGACCGAGGTCCGAAGCCCTTTGCGGATCAGGTAGTTGTGCACCGAGGCCGTGGCGAGCAGCGCCGGGATCGGGATCCGGTCCGGCCCGACCGCCCGGTCGGTGAGCACGATGATGTTGTAGCCGCCGCGCACCGCCGCCTCGGCACGGTCGCAGAGGCGGTCCAGCGCCCCGTCCATGGCCGCCGCGCCGGTCTCGGCCGGGTAGGTCATGTCGAGGGTCTTGGTATCGAACCGGTCCTCGAAATGGCCGATGGAGCGGATCTTCTCCAGATCCGCGTTGGTGAGGATCGGCTGGCGGACCTCCAGGCGCTTGCGCCGGGACGCGCCCTCCATGTCGAGCAGGTTCGGCCGCGGCCCGATGAACGAGACGAGGCTCATCACGGCCTCCTCGCGGATCGGGTCGATGGGCGGGTTCGTCACCTGCGCGAAGTTCTGCTTGAAGTAGGTGTAGAGCAGCTTCGACTTCTCGGAGAGGGCCGAGAGCGGCGTGTCCGTTCCCATCGAGCCGACCGCCTCCTGGCCGGTGACGGCCATGGGCTGCATCAGCAGCTTGAGGTCTTCCTGCGTGTAGCCGAAAGCCTGCTGGCGATCGAGCAGGCTGACGTCGCCGCGCGACTCGCGCGGCTGCACCGGGCGAAGATCCTCCAGGACGATCTGGGTGTTCTTTACCCAGTCGGCGTAGGGGTGCGCGGCGGCGAGCTCGCCCTTGATCTCCTCGTCGGAGACGATGCGGCCCTTCTGCAGGTCGATCAGCAGCATCCGGCCCGGCTGGAGGCGCCAGGACTGCACGATCTTCTCGTCCGGGATCGGCAACGTGCCCATCTCGGAGGCGAGCACCACGAGGCCGTCGTCGGTGACGATGTAGCGGGCCGGGCGCAGGCCGTTGCGGTCGAGGGTCGCGCCGATCTGGCGGCCGTCCGTGAAGGCCACGGCGGCGGGGCCGTCCCACGGCTCCATCAGGGCGGCGTGGTACTCGTAGAAGGCGCGCCGCTCCTCGCTCATCAGCGGATTGCCGGCCCAGGCCTCCGGGATAAGCATCATCATCGCGTGGGCGAGCGGGTAGCCGCCCTGCACGAGGAACTCGAGGGCGTTGTCGAAGCAGGCGGTGTCGGACTGCCCCTCGTAGGAGATCGGCCACAGCTTCGAGATGTCGTTGCCGAACAGGTCGGAATCGACGCTCGCCTGACGGGCCGCCATCCAGTTGACGTTGCCGCGCAGCGTGTTGATTTCGCCGTTATGGGCGACCATCCGGTACGGGTGCGAGAGCCGCCAGGTCGGGAAGGTGTTGGTGGCGAAGCGCTGGTGGACGAGGGCGATCGCCGAGACGAAGCGGTCGTCCTTCAGGTCGAGGAAGTAGTTCCCGAGCTGCGTGACCAGCACCATGCCCTTGTAGACGATGGTCCGGGTGGAGACGGAGACCGGGTAGAATTCCTTCACCCGCGGGTCGTCGAGGCCGTAGACCTTGTTGGAGATCACCTTGCGGGCGACGTAGACCCGGCGCTCGAACGCGTCCTGGTCAGTGACCGAGGCGGGCCGGCCGATGAAGACCTGACGGTGATGCGGCTCGGTGGCCTTCACGGCCTCGCCGAGATCTTCCGGATCGACCGGAACATCGCGCCAGCCGAGGAGCGGCAGCCCCTCGGCGGCGAGCGCCGATTCGACGATGTCCTGGATGATCGCGCGCGGCTCCTCGGCCTTCGGCATGAAGAACTGGCCGATGGCGTAGTCGCCGGCCGGCGGAAGCTCGAAGCCGAGGCGCGAGCACTCCTCGGCGAAGAAGCCGTGCGGGATCTGCGTGAGGATGCCGCAGCCGTCGCCCATCTTGGGATCGGCGCCGACCGCCCCGCGGTGATCGAGGTTCTCCAGGATCTTCAGACCCTGCGCGACGATGGCGTGAGTCCGGCGGTCATGCATATCGGCGATGAAGCCGACGCCGCAGGCGTCGCGCTCGTTCGCCGGATCGTAGGAACCCTGGGCTTTCGGGAGCGCGGGATCGCGCACGATGAGCGGCATCGCGCCACCGCGCGGGGCGGCAGCCTGGACCGTGGACGCAGCAAACTCTTCGGCGGGTCTGCGTTGTGACATGCTTCGTCTCGTCCTTCCCTCGAACCCGTCCGCAGCCAATGAACCCGCGAGCATGTTTCATGCCCGCAAGCCGTCGGCGCCCGGCGCTCCGGCCTCTTGCCGCAGGCCATCCGGCCGGTCCGGTTGGACACGTCCGTCGGCTCACGTTCATCGAGGACCCAGACCGCTCGAGGAGCGGTGCGCTGGCGCGCCCGTATCCGTCAGCCGAAGAACTCGCCCGCGCGCGAGACGGCGACGGCCGGGATGCACGGCCGATGGGACAGTTGTGCTGTCCTAACGGCGGGAAACTGCCAGATTGAAATGTTTTCAGCAAGAGACCGCGCGCGTCTGCAGCGTTGCCGCTCTGGATAGCCGGCCGGCGCCGGGTTCCGGCCTCCGCAATCTCGCCCGAATCGGGGGATCTACGGGACGAGCCGAGCACAAGCGGCATGCGGGGCAACGACCTCGCCGGCATGGTCGAGGTCCGGGTCCACCGGCCCGGACCATGCCGGAACCGGATACTCTGCGGGTCTCCGAATCGGGAACGCACAAGAGTGACGATGAAGAGCAGAGCCGCACGCTTCCGCAGCCAAACGCTTGGCGCGATCGTCATATCGGCGGCGACCCTTCTGGGTGCGTCCAGCGGCGCGCATGCGCAATTCGCCTTCGAGGACGAGGTCCTGCCGCCGCGGGTCGTGGCCTGGCGCCTCGCAGAGCGCGGCTTCGGCGGCCTCAGTCGCCCGCGCTTCGACGGGCGGGTCTACGTGGTCGATGCGGTCGGTCCGACCGGCATGCCAGTCCGCCTCTTCGTCGACCCTATGACCGCGGCGATCGTGGGCCGCCAGCGGATCGGCGCACCGGAATCCTACGCGCGTTTGGAGCGACCGGCGCCCGGCTTCGGCTGGACCGAGGATGAGGCCGTCCCGCACCGCGTGATCCGTCCTGTCCCCTCCGAGGATGTTCCGGCGGCGCGACCGCAGCGCCGGTCGAGCGGCGAAGCCCTCAGACCTGAAGCCGTCAAACCTGACGCCAATCCCGATGGCGTAAATCCCGACGGCGTCGGCCGAAGCGCTCCGCCCAGGAAGGCCGCGCGCGCGGCGCCAGCGCGTACGCCCGACATGAAGCCGTCCCACCGCACCTCACCCGAGGCGCCGGCTCCGAAGATCGCTCCAGCCGAAGCGATCAAGAGCGATCCGACGCCAGATTCCAGACCGGAGACCAAGGCGGCGTCGATCGAGAAGGCTCCGTCAGCGCCCCCCGCGGCTCAGACCACCACGTCGTCGAAATCAGCCGATGCTGCCGTCGCGGAGGCGGCCAAGCCGGCTGCGAAGGACTGGAAGGACCCGCCACCGGACAAGAAGCCGGTGCGCGTGATCGGCGGCGCCACGATCGTTCCGGGCCCATCCGAGTAGGAACGAAGCCGCAGCAGTCGCCTCACGGGTCGGTGGTCAGCCGTTCGGCACCGCTGAAGACCGTCACCGTATCGGCCCGCGCGATGGCGCAGAGTGTCATGCCGTAGGAATGAGCGCGTTCGAGGGCCAGGGAGGTCGGCGCCGAGATGGCGACGATCACGGCTGCGCCGAGACGCGCGGCCTTCTCGACCATCTCGAACGAGCAGCGGCTGGTGATGACCAGGAAGCCCGCGTCGGTGGCCGCGCCTGACCGGATCAAGGCGCCGATCAGCTTATCGAGGGCATTGTGGCGGCCGACATCCTCGCGCACCGCCGCGAGGCTTCCGTCGAGGCGGGCCCAGGCCGCCGCATGGACGGCGCGCGTCTCTGCCCCGAGCGATTGGGCGCGATCCAGACCAGACAAAGCGCGGGCGATGGCCGGCAGCGCGACGCGGACTCCAGCTGCCGCCCGCGCCTCGGCCCGCGGCAGCTGTGCCAGATCCTCGATTCCGCAGACCCCACAGCCGGTGCGGCCGCTGATGGCGCGTTTGCGCGCCAGGTGCTCGCGCAGCCGTCCGGGCGCCAGGTCGACGTGGAGGCGAAGGCCGTCCACAGTTGCCTCGACCCGGGTCGCGCGGATTTCCTCCGCGCTGTCCACGATGCCCTCCGTCAGGCTGAACCCGTAGGCGAAATCCTCGAGGTCGGCGGGGGTCGCCATCATCACGGCGTGCGGCACGCTGCCGTAGACGAGGTTAACCGGCGCCTCGACGGCGAGCGCCCGCGTATCCGGCTTCGGCGCCGCCCCCCCATAGGCCATCACCTGCATGGGCACGCGTACCGCACAGGGCAGCGGACCGGATGATCGATCTCCGGTTTCGGTCGACATCTTGAACTCCGATGGGGCGATACGAACACTAGGCGCCGCTTCATCCCCAACGCAACGCGACCGGGGCCATATCCGCGGGCCCCTAGTGCGCCGACGCCACGAGAGGTCGTCAACCGGGCGGAAAGCGCGCGATGCGACGCTTGTGCGGTTGCACCGCGTCGGCCCTTGTGGTCTGAAGCCCCGGTCGGATAATGCCGGGTGACACAACCGGTACTCCGTCACGTCGGTACAATCCCGCACGCAATCAAGACGGGAAGGTCCGGCGGCAGCCAGTTAGCCAGGGGAGCCACGAGAGGCAGATGCGGACGGTGCGGACGATCAACCGGTCACTCTGGAGCCTCGCCGCCTTCGGCGCCCTGCTCTCCCCGATATCCCTTGCTCATGCGGCGGGCTTCGGTCAGCCCGAGCCTTGGGAGATGAGCCGCCAGGTTCAGGTGACCGAGAACGGTCGCGACATCCTCAGTTTCGAGATCGGCCTGCACTGGCTGTCACTCGGCATCTCGGTCTTCGTACTGGGCCTGATCCTCTGGTGCGTCTTCCGCTTCGGCGAGAAGCGGAACCCGACGCCTTCGCGGACAACGCACAACACCGCCATCGAGGTCGCCTGGACGATCGTCCCGGTTCTCATTCTGGTCGCCGTGGCGATCCCCTCGTTCCGCCTGCTGCGCACGCAGCTCTCGGATCCGAAGGCCGACATGATCGTCAAGGTCATCGGCCACGCGTGGTACTGGTCCTACGAGTACCCGCAGACCGAGGCCGGCGGCGGCTTCACCTTCGACGCCAACCTCGACGAGGACAAGCAGCCGCGCCTGCTCCAGACCGACAACGAGATGGTCGTCCCGGTCGGCAAGATCGTGAAGATCCAGGTCACCGCCGCCGACGTGCTGCATTCCTGGGCCATGCCGGCCTTCGGCTTCAAGATCGACGCCGTGCCCGGCCGCCTCAACCAGATGTGGTTCAAGGCCGACAAGGAAGGCACCTTCCACGGCCAGTGCTCCGAGCTGTGCGGCCAGCGCCACGCCTACATGCCGATCGTGGTCCGCGTGGTCAGCGAGCAGGCCTACGCCGACTGGCTGAAGGAGGCGAAGACCAAGTACGCCCGCATCGACAACGGCACGAGCGTCGCCGAGGCGCGCTAAGCCCCGGCTGACCGACCCGAACCCATCAGATCCACAAGGCACCCGAATCCATGGCTACAGCCGCAGCCCATGCCGAGGCCCATGAGGTCCACGACCACAAGCCGTCGTTTTTCGCCCGCTGGTTCCTGTCGACGAACCACAAGGACATCGGCACCCTCTACCTGCTCTTCGCCTTCTGCGCCGGCATGATCGGCGCGTTCCTCTCCTTCGGCATCCGGATGGAGATGGAGCAGCCCGGCCTGCAGTATTTCTCGAACCCCGCGACCTACAACGTGTTCGTCACGGGTCACGGCCTCATCATGGTGTTCTTCATGGTGATGCCGGCGCTGATCGGCGGCTTCGGCAACTGGTTCGTGCCCCTCATGATCGGCGCGCCCGACATGGCGTTCCCGCGCATGAACAACATCTCATTCTGGCTGACGGTGGCGGGCTTCTGCTCCCTGCTCTGCTCGCTGTTCGTCGAGGGCGCACCCGGCGCGTCCGGCGCCGGCACCGGCTGGACCGTCTACCCGCCGCTCTCGACCGCCGGCCATCCGGGACCGGCCGTCGACTTCGCGATCTTCGCCCTGCACCTGTCGGGCGCAGGCTCGATCCTCGGCGCGATCAACTTCATCACCACCATCCTGAACATGCGCGCCCCCGGCATGACGCTGCACAAGATGCCGCTCTTCGCCTGGGCCGAGCTGGTCACCGCCTTCCTGCTGCTCCTGTCGCTGCCGGTGCTCGCGGGCGCCATCACGATGCTGCTCACTGACCGGAACTTCGGCACGACCTTCTTCGACCCGGCCGGCGGCGGTGACCCGATCCTGTACCAGCACCTGTTCTGGTTCTTCGGTCACCCCGAAGTGTACATCATGATCCTGCCGGCCTTCGGCATCGTCTCGCACATTATCGCCACGTTCTCGCGCAAGCCCGTCTTCGGCTATCTCGCGATGGCCTACGCCATGGTGGCGATCGGCGTCGTCGGCTTCGTCGTGTGGGCCCACCATATGTACACGGTCGGCCTGTCGCTGCAGACGCAGTCCTACTTCGTCTTCGCCACGATGGTGATCGCGGTGCCGACCGGCGTGAAGATCTTCTCGTGGATCGCCACCATGTGGGGCGGCTCCATCCGCTTCACCGCGGCGATGCACTGGGCCGTCGGCTTCATCTTCCTGTTCACCGTGGGCGGCGTGACCGGCGTCGTGCTGGCCAACTCGGCGGTCGATAAGTACCTGCACGACACCTACTACGTCGTCGCGCACTTCCACTACGTGTTGTCGCTGGGTGCCGTGTTCATCATCTTCGCCGGTGTCTACTACTGGTTCCCGAAGATGACCGGCCACATCATTCCGGAATGGGCCGGCAAGCTGCACTTCTGGCTGGCCTTCATCGGCGCGAACGTCCTGTTCTTCCCGATGCACTTCCTCGGTCTGGCCGGCATGCCGCGGCGGTACGCCGACTACCCGGATGCGTTCGCGCAGTGGCACAAGGTCTCGACTTACGGCGGACACATCTTTGGCCTCAGCATGTTCGTGTTCGTGATCGGTGTGGTTCTGGCCTTCCGGTCCAAGGAGCGGGCGGCGGACAACCCGTGGGGCGAAGGCGCCACCACCCTCGAGTGGACGCTCTCCTCCCCGCCCCCGTTCCACCAGTTCGAGACCCTGCCCCGCATCGTCGACGAGCCGGGCGCGCACTGATAGACAGCTCGCGAGGGCCGCATCGGCGGCCCTCGCCCTTCCCCGGAGGCCGGTCACCGACCTCCCGGCAAGGGCGAGCGATGAGGGCGAACTGCACGGGCCGAGGGAGATCTCCTGGGCCCCGCTCACGCCGACTCTTGGAACACGTCGAATTCGACACACGACTCGGCCGTGACGCGCGCGGACGGGCGCCGACACAGCAGCGGCAGACGCGATGACGAGCCTGACGAACAGCATCGGACCGGACCTCCCGGCCCCGGCCCTCACCAGCGCCGGTGGTGACGTGCCGGACTATTTCGCCTTGCTGAAGCCGCGGGTGATGGTTCTCGTCATCTTCACCGCGCTGGTCGGCATGGTGGTGTCCCACGGTCACGTGCAGCCGGCGATCGGCGCCATCTCGCTGCTCGCCATCGCGGTCGGCGCCGGCGCCTCCGGTTGCCTCAACATGTGGTGGGACGCGGATATCGACGCCGTGATGAGCCGCACGGCCACGCGGCCGATCCCGGCCGGCAAGATCACGTCCGAAGAAGCCCTCGGCTTCGGCCTCTTCCTCTCGGTGGCCTCAGTCCTGGTGCTGGGCCTGACGGCGAACTGGCTGGCCGCCGGGCTGCTGGCCTTCACCATCGTGTTCTACGCAGTGGTCTACTCGATGTGGCTGAAGCGGGCGACCGCACAGAACATCGTCATCGGCGGTGCCGCCGGAGCGCTGCCGCCGGTGATCGGCCAGGCGGTGGTCACCGGCTCGGTGGGCGTCGAGTCCCTGATCCTGTTCGCCATCATCTTCATCTGGACCCCGCCGCATTTCTGGGCGCTGGCCCTGATCAAGGCCGACGAGTACGCCCGCGCCGGCATCCCGATGATGCCGAACGTCGCCGGACCGGCCTCCACCCGCCGCCAGATCGTTTGGTACTCCCTGCTCCTCGCGCCCCTCGGCCTCGTGCCGGTGGCTCTGGGCTTCGGCGGCCTCGTCTACGCGGTGATCGGCCTGGTGGGTGGCCTCGGCATGATCGCCTTCAGCATCCGGGTGCTGCGGAACCGCGAGGGCGATGCCGAGAAGCGCGCCGCCATGGGAATGTTCGGGTTCTCGATCCTCTACCTGTTCGCGCTGTTCTCGGCGCTCCTGGCCGAGCAGAGCTTCGGCCTGTTCCGCCCGGTCCTGGGCTGAGCGCCATGGCGGATCCCGAGATCCACTACCGGCCGCTCACCCCCGAGGAGGAAGCGCGGCGCCGCAAGCGCTCCGTGGCGATCGCGCTGGCCCTCGGCGCATGGGTGCTGCTGTTCTTCGTGCTGACGATCGTCAAGCTCGGACCGCAGATCCTGAGCCGGCCGCTCTGAGGCTTTCGCGATGGCAGCAACTCCTCCTGGACCAAGCCGAGGCGCGAAGCGGACCGCTCTCGCTTGTGCCGGCCTCGCGGTCGGCATGATCGGCCTCGCCTTCGCGTCGGTGCCCCTCTACGACGCCTTCTGCAAGGCGACCGGCTACGACGGCACGCCCCGACAGGGTCCGGCCTTGGCTGACTCGGCGGCTCGGACCGATGACAGTATGGTCGTCCACTTCGACACGAACGTCGCGCCGGGACTGCCCTGGAAGTTCATCCCGGAGGTCAGCCGCGTCGAGGCGAAGCTCGGCGAGACCAAGACGGTCTTCTTCCGGGTGCAGAATACCGGCAGCGTGCCCTCGGCGGGGGTGGCGACCTTCAACGTGCAGCCGGGGCTGATGGGCGGCTACTTCGTCAAGATCGCCTGCTTCTGCTTCAATGAGCAGACGCTTCAGCCGGGCGAGACGCTGGACGTGCCGGTGGTGTTCTACGTCGATCCGGCCCTCCGGGACGATTCGAACACCGCACATCTTTCGGAGATGACGCTGTCCTACACGTACTTCGCCTCGAAGAACGGTCAGCCGGTCAAGGCGACGGTGGCGAGGTCCGGATCTTCGGGAACGAAGGGCGATTTCTGATCGCGGGCCCGTGACAACACGGGGCTGCACCGACTAAACGTTCGGGCAAGCTTGGGCGTGGTGCGTGCCGCGCCCGGCCAAGAGTAAGCAACGAACAGCGTAAGGCCGGATGCCGGGAACGGCGCGGGGCGCGAGGGTGAGGAGCGACGGGACGATGGCCGAGGCGCACGCCAAGAATCACGACTATCACATCCTGAATCCGAGCCCGTGGCCGTTGATCGGGGCCTTTTCGGGCTTCCTGATGGCGTTCGGCGCCGTGTTCTGGATGAAGAGCCTCCAGATCGGGACCCTGACGCCGGGCCCCTACATCTTCGGGGCCGGCGCGATCGGTGTCCTCTACACGATGTTCTCGTGGTGGAAGGACGTCGCGCACGAGGCCAATTCCGGCGACCACACCCGCGTCGTTCAGCTGCATCACCGCTACGGCATGATGATGTTCATCGCCTCCGAGGTGATGTTCTTCGTCGCGTGGTTCTGGGCCTATTTCGAGGCTGCCCTCTACACAGCCGACCCGATCCAGGTCTCGCGGGTGGAGTTCACTGGCGGTGTCTGGCCGCCGAAGGGCATCGAGGCCTTCGATCCCTGGCACCTGCCCCTGCTCAACACGCTGATCCTGCTGACCTCGGGTACCACGGTGACCTGGGCGCACCACGCGCTGATCGAGGGCGACCGCAAGGGGCTGAAATACGGCCTCTGGCTGACCATCATCCTCGGCGTGCTGTTCACTGCCTGCCAGGCCTACGAGTACAGCCACGCCGAGTTCGGCTTCTCGGGCAGCATCTACTCGTCGACCTTCTTCATGGCGACAGGCTTCCACGGCGCCCACGTGATCATCGGCACGATCTTCCTGGCGGTGTGCCTGTTCCGCGCCTATGCGGGCCAGTTCACCCCGCGTCAGCATCTCGGCTTCGAATTCGCCGCTTGGTACTGGCACTTCGTCGATGTCGTGTGGCTGTTCCTCTTCGCCGCCATCTATGTCTGGGGCTCGGGCGTCTTCCACGGCAGCGCCCACTGAACCGAACCATCCCGCCGCTGCATGGCGGACCTGCGAAGGGCGGCTCAGGCCGCCCTTTTGCGTTTCCGAGGGATCGAGAACCCCATATGCGGATAGGACGGCCCGGGCGCGGGGCGATCGGGGCCCGCGCGGATCAGTTCTGGAGTGTGCCCGTGGACAACCGAACCTATTCTCCGCCGCCCCCGATCCCCACCGGCCTGCGCGGACGCTGCCCCCGCTGTGGCGAGGGGCATCTGTTCCGCGGCTTCCTGACTCTGCGCCCCACCTGTGAGGCCTGCGGCCTCGACTACGCGCATTTCGACTCGGCAGATGGGCCGGCCTTCTTCGTCATGTCGATCGTCGGACTGATCGTCGTCGGCCTCGCCCTGTGGCTGGAGATCACCTACGAGCCGCCGATCTGGGTCCACGCCGCCGTGGCCCTGACACTCTCCGTCGGTCTTAGCCTGCTCCTGGTTCGACCGCTCAAGGGTCTTCTGATCGCCCTGCAATACAGCAACCGGGCGGAGGAAGGACGCTTCGAGCCGTGACCGCAGCCGAAATGCAGCGGGCTGCCTGGCGCGATCTCGTCGCGCCGGGAGTCGCGTCGCTGATCGCACTGGCCATCCTGCTGAGCCTTGGGGTCTGGCAGCTTGAGCGCAAGGCCTGGAAGGAGGACCTCATCGCCCGGATCGTGCGGCAGACCCGGGCGGAGCCGGTGGCGCCACCGGCGGTTGAGTCCTGGGATCCGGCGCGCGATGAGTTTCGACATGTCCAGGTCTCGGGGCGCTTCCTCAATGACCAGGAGACCCTGGTCCACGGGCTGGCAGCCGGCGAGACACCGGGCCGCGCCTTGCAGGGCTATTACGTGCTCACGCCGCTTCGCCGGGACGATGGCAGCATTGTGCTGATCAACAGGGGCTTCGTGCCCACCGAGCTGAAGGCGCAGGGCGATCGCCGTGACGGCCTGATCGAAGGGCCGACACGGGTCACCGGCATCCTCCGCGCCAGCGAAGCGCGAGGCCTGTTCGTGCCGGAGCCGGACCCCAGCCGCGGTGAGTGGTTCAACCGCGACGTCTCGGGAATCGCGGCGGCGCGCGGCCTCAGCGCGGTCGCTCCCTACCTGATCGAGGCCGATGCCGTGCCAAGTCAGACGACCTGGCCGCGCGGCGGTCAGCTACGGGTCGACCTGCCGAACAACCATCTGCAGTACGCGTTCACGTGGTTCGGCCTCGCAGCCTGTCTGATCGGCGTCTTCTCGGTCTTCGCGTGGCGCCGCCTGCACGATTCGCCCACGGCAGGTATCGCCTAGGACAAAGCCACGGCTTCGCGTCCCTGGCGAGGAAAGGTCTCGCCTGGATCGGCTGAAAAACGGCATCCCGTTCCTTTGACCGCGCGCCATCGCCCCGGAATACTTTCAGTGTTCTTGAGCGATCGGCCGCGTCCTGCATAGTGTATTCAGTTCGCGGCGATCATCCGAAGACGACACGGCGCTGGACCGCCGTGCAACTGAGGTAACGCCGGATGACCAGCCATTTCGACAACGCACCGCGGGAGCCGATCCGCTTCGCCTATTGGGTGCCTAACGTCTCCGGGGGGCTGGTGATCAGCAAGATCCCCCAGCGGACGGGCTGGGATGCGGAGTACAACCGGAAGCTGGCGCAGATCGCTGAGGAAGCGGGATTCGACTACGGGCTGACGCAGATCCGGTTCACCGCCGGCTATGGGGCCGAGTACCAGCACGAATCGGTCGCCTTCAGCCACGCCCTGCTGGCCGCCACGACCAGGCTCAAGGTGATCGCGGCCCTCCTTCCCGGGCCGTGGCATCCGACCCTCGCTGCCAAGCAGATCGCCACGATCTCGCAGCTCACCGAAGGCCGCATCGCGGTCAACATCGTCTCGGGATGGTTCTCGGGCGAATTCCGGGCGATCGGTGAACCCTGGCTCGACCATGACGAGCGTTATCGCCGATCGGAGGAATTCATCCGGAGCCTGCGCGGGATCTGGACGCAGGACAACTTCACCTTCCGCGGCGACTTCTATCGCTACAGCGATTACACGCTGAAGCCGAAGCCTGCCCAGCCGCTGCCCGAGATCTTCCAGGGCGGCTCGTCGCGCGCCGCGCGCGACATGGCGGCCCGCGTCTCCGACTGGTACTTCACCAATGGCGGCACGCCGGAGACGATCCGCGCCCAGGTGGATGACATCCGCGCCAAGTCGGCCGAGACCGGCAATCATCCGCGGATCGGCGTGAACGCCTTCGTGATCGCCCGCGACAGCGAGGCGGAAGCCCGCGCCGTCCTTCAGGAGATCATCGACCACGCCGATCCGGACGCCGTGAAAGCCTTCGGCCATGAGGTGAAGAATGCCGGCAAGGCTTCTCCGGAAGGGGAAGGCAATTGGGCGAAGTCGAGCTTCGAGGACCTCGTCCAGTACAACGACGGCTTCAAGACCAACCTGATCGGCACGCCCGACCAGATCGCCGAGCGGATCCTGGCGCTGAAGGATGCCGGTGCCGACCTCGCCCTGCTGGCCTTCCTGCATTTCCAGGAGGACGTCGCGTATTTCGGCGCGCACGTGATCCCGCGGGTCCGCGCCCTCGAAGCCGCGCGCGACCGGCGCGCCGAGGCGGCCTGAACGCCGCCTGCCGATGCGAATCTTGTCTGACCGGAGTGAGCCATGAACATCGCCGTCGATGCGCGCACGCTCGAGCCGGAGCACCGCCCGGGTGCTCCCGGACCCGCGCGGCCGCCCTCCCCCGCCCATGTGATCCGTGACGATGCCGAAGCGCTATCGGTCGCCGAACGGCTGGCCGCCGAATTCCGGGCCGGCGCCTCTGAGCGGGACCGCCACGCCGTACGCCCGCTCGCGGAACTCGATGCCTTCTCCCAGAGCGGCCTCTGGTCGATCAACGTGCCGCGGGCCTATGGCGGACCCGAGGTCTCGTACCGGACCCTCGCCCAGGTGATCGCCATTCTGGCGGCCGCCGATCCCGCCATCGCACAGATCGCCCAGAACCATCTCGGCATCCTGGCGGCGATCCGGACCGTGTCGGACGAGGCGCAGAAGCACCTGCTCTTCGGAGAGGTTCTGCGCGGAACGCGGTTCGGCAACGCCTTCTCGGAGCGCGGCACCAAGCGGGCGGCCGACTTCGACACGCGCTTCACGGATCACGGCGATCACGTCGTCGTGCGGGGCCAGAAATTCTACGCCACCGGCGCGCTCCTCGCGCATCTCGTCCCGATCGTCGCCCTCGATGCCGAGGGGCGCGCCTGGTACGCCATCGCCGAGCGGGATGCGCCCGGCCTGACGGTGATCGACGATTGGTCGAGCTTCGGCCAGCGCGGTACGGCGAGCGGGACCGTGCTGATCGAGGATGTGCGTGTCCCGAAGAGTCATCTGGTTCCCGCCTGGAAGGGCTACGAGGCGCCCACCGCCGACGGCGCGGTGTTCCAGATCATCCAGGCGGCCGTCGATGCTGGGATCGGCCGCGAGGCCCTCGACGATACGATCCGCTTCGTCCGCGACAAGGCCCGTCCGTGGATCGACAGCGGGCTGGAGCGGGCTTCGGAGGATCCCTACACGATCCAGGCGGTCGGCGATCTGACCATCCGCCAGCACGCGGCAGAGGCGCTGCTCGATCGGGCCGGCCTCGCCCTGGATGCGGCCGTGGCGCGGCCGGATGCCGAGACCGTCGCGGCCGCGCAGCTCGCCGTGGCGGAGGCGAAGGTGCTGACCACCGAGGTGGCCCTGGCGGCGGCGAACAAGCTGTTCGAGCTGTCGGGGACGCGCTCGACCCTGGCGGCGGAGAATCTCGACCGTCACTGGCGCAACGCCCGCACGCACACGCTGCACGATCCGGTCCGCTGGAAATACGCGATCGTCGGCAACCACGCCCTCAACGGCGTGAACCCGCCGCTCCACGCCTGGAGCTGACCGGAGGGCTACAGCACGGGCAATCCTCGGGCCTTGGCCTCATCGCCGGGCTCGACATGGATGGTGACCACGGCGCCGGGGATCGTGGTCTCCAGGGCGGTCTCCAGCCGGTCGCAGATCGCGTGCGAATCCTCGACGGTCATCATGCCGGGAACGACGAGGTGGAAGTCGATGAAGGTCGCCTGACCGGCGGAGCGCGTGCGCACGTCGTGCGCCTCCAGCGCGCCCTCCCCGTGCTGGGAGATGAGCGACCGGATCTGGCTCACCATCTCGGCCGGAGCGGCCCGGTCCATGAGGCCGTCCACCGATTCCCGGACCATGCGGAAGCCGGACCACAGGATGTTCATGGCGACCAGCCCGGCCACCACGGGGTCGAGGACAGGGTAGCCGGTCAGGACCACGGCGCCGACGCCGGCGAGGACGCCGCAGGACGTGACCACGTCGGCGAAGACGTGGCGCGCATCGGCGATCAGGGCCGGCGACCGCCACCGTTGGCCCCAGCGCATCAGCGCCGCCGCCCAAACCGCGTTGATGATTCCCGCCGCGAAGTTGATCGCTAGGCCGAGGGTCGGCGCGTCGAGGGGCTTCGGGGCGAGCAGCCCGTAATAGGATTCGCGCAGGATCAGCAGCGCCGCCACCACGATCAACGCGCCCTCGATGACCGCGGAGAAGAACTCGGCCTTGTGGTGGCCGTAGGGATGGTCCTCGTCGGCCGGGCGGGCGGCGACCCGCAGGGCCACGAAAGCGCCCACCGCCGCGACCACGTTGATGATGCTCTCCAGCGCGTCGGAGTACAGGGCGAGGCTGCCGGTGAGCCACGCGGCGTAGAATTTCATCGCCGTGACGGCGAGGCCGATGCCCGCGCTGAACAGGGCGGCTTTCTGGGTGCGGTCCATGGTGCGCGCCGTTCGAGTGACGCCGCGCCCATACGGCACCCGCTACGGCCAAGGCCACGGCAAAGGTTCGACGCCATCGAAAACGTATTAGCCGCGGCTAAGTCTCCGACCTGCCGCCGTCGCCCCGGGCGGCCTCGCGCCGGCGGCTCAGTTCCGCCTTGGACCGCGCGGTTTCGGCCTTGCGGAGATAGCGGCGACGCTGCCAGACGAAGCGCGTCGCGGCGGCGAGGGCCTCCAGACGGGCGGCCTCGCGCTCCCAGTAGCCGAGGAGCTGGCCGTCGAGGGTGATCCGCCTGAGTCGGGGGCGAGGCGTCATCGTTCGTGATCTCGCGGTGCGGGCGGTTCGCCGGTCTCAGCCACGGTCAGGGCGTCGGGATCGCCGCGGAAGCTGCCCGCACCGGCATCCGGGACCGGCACGCCCGGACTGCCGAAGGGCTGGCTCGGATAGGCCGATTCGAACTTTGTGCGGGCGTCGGCAGGATCCTCGGCCTTCAGCACGATTTCGGGTGTGCCGGGCAACGGCCATCGGGGGTCGGCGTCATCACGGGGGCGAACGGCGTACCAGGGCATGGATCGAGGGCCTCGCGTCTCGGTGACGCGGAAACGGACGCGCTCCCAGGCGGTTCCGCGGTTGAAACCTCTGGACGTTCGGTGCACGCAGCCGGCGATGCGCGTGGACCTCTTCGATTTCGAACTGCCGGAGACCAGTATCGCCCTGCGCCCGGCTGAGCCGCGCGACGCCGGGCGGCTGCTCGTGGTGCGCCCCGGCGCGCCTTTGGCCGACCGGGCCGTGCGCGATCTGCCTGACGCCCTCCGGGCCGGCGATGCCCTGGTCTTCAATGACACGCGGGTGATCCCTGCCCGGCTGAACGGCGTTCGCACCCGCCCCGGCGCCCCAGGACAGCGCACGGAGGTGATGCTCCACCTGCGCGAGGCTCCCGACCGCTGGCGCGCCTTCGCTCGGCCGGCCAAGCGGCTCGCCGCGGGGGACGCGCTGCGCTTCGGCACACTGTGCGCCACGGTAATCGAAAAGGCCGACGCCGGAGAGATCGTGCTGGCCTTCGACCGGGCCGGGCCCGACCTCGACGCCGCCATCGCGCTCGAGGGGGCCCTGCCGCTCCCCCCCTACATCGCCGGCAAGCGCGCCACGGATTCCCGCGACGCCACCGATTACCAGACGGTCTACGCGAAAAATCCGGGCGCAGTGGCGGCACCGACGGCCGGCCTGCACTTCTCCGACGCGCTGCTCGCCGATCTCGATGCCGCGGGCCTGGTGCGCCATCACGTCACCCTGCATGTCGGCGCCGGGACCTTCCTGCCGGTCAAGGCAGACGACACCGACGCACACCGCATGCACGCGGAAATCGGCATCCTCGACGCCGCCACCGCCGATGCCCTGAATACCGCGCGGGCCGCGGGTGGCCGGATCGTCGCGGTCGGCACCACGGCGTTGCGCCTGCTTGAGAGCGCGGCCCGCCCGGACGGGAGCCTCGCGCCGTTCTCGGGGCCGACCGAGATCTTCATCACGCCGGGCTACCGGTTCCGCGCGGTTGACGCCCTCGTGACCAACTTCCACCTGCCGCGCTCGACGCTGTTCATGCTGGTCTCTGCCTTCTCCGGCCTCGAGACGATGCGCGCGGCCTACGCGCACGCGATCAGAGCCGGGTATCGATTCTACTCCTACGGCGACGCCAGCCTGCTCTTCCCGGGCCCGTGCGCGGACATCCCATGACCGACAGCACCAACTTCCGCTTCGATCTGCTGGCGCAGGACGGCACGGCCCGCACCGGCGTGATCGCGACGCCGCGCGGTGAGATCCGGACGCCGGCCTTCATGCCGGTGGGCACCGCCGCGACGGTCAAGGCCATGTATCCCGGCCAAGTCCGCGACCTCGGTGCCGACGTGGTGCTGGGAAACACCTACCACCTGATGCTGCGGCCCGGCCCGGAGCGCATGGCCCGGCTCGGCGGCCTGCACCGCTTCATGAACTGGGACCGGCCCATCCTGACGGATTCCGGCGGATTTCAAGTGATGTCGCTCTCCGCCTTGCGGAAGATCGACGAGCAGGGCGTGACCTTTCGCTCACATATCGACGGCACTGCCCACCACATGAGCCCGGAGCGCTCCATCGAGATCCAGGGCCTGCTCGGCTCCGACATCCAGATGCAGCTCGACGAGTGCGTCCGCCTGCCAGCGGATCACGCGGCCATCGAGAAGGCCATGCACCTGTCCCTGCGCTGGGCTGAACGCTGCCGCGTCGCGTTCGGCGAGCAGTCGGGGCGGGCCCTGTTCGGCATCGTCCAGGGCGGCGACGTGCCGGCCCTGCGCATCGAGAGCGCCCGCGCCCTCGCGGATCTCGATCTGAAGGGTTACGCGGTGGGCGGCCTCGCGGTCGGCGAGCCTCAGGACGTGATGTTTTCCATGATCGAGACCGTGGAACCGCACCTGCCGGCGGCGAAGCCGCGCTACCTGATGGGCGTCGGCACGCCGGACGACATCCTGGGCGCGGTCGCCCGCGGCATCGACATGTTCGACTGCGTGATGCCCACCCGCGCCGGACGGCACGGCCTCGCCTACACGCGCCACGGACGGGTCAACCTGCGCAATGCCCGCCACGCCGAGGACTCCGCGCCGCTCGATGAGGCTTCCGCTTGTCCGGCCACCCGGGACTATTCCCGTGCCTATCTGCATCACCTCGTGCGCTCGAACGAGATCCTCGGGATGATGCTGCTGACCTGGAACAATCTCGCCTATTACCAGGACCTGATGGCCGGCGCCCGCGCGGCGATCCGGGATGGATGCTACGCGGATTACTGCGTCAGCACGCGCGCGGGCTGGGCCAGCGCCGAGCGCGCCGCCGCCTGACCGCTCGCGTCAGGGATGCGTGAGCACGCGGTAGACGCCGTCCGGAGCGTCGCGGCCGGTCGCGACGGCGGCCTTCAGATCCGATACGAGGCGCGCAGCGACGGGCAGACGGTAATGCAGCGCGTCCCAGTAATTCTCGTCTCGGGTGGTGAGCGGCGAGATCAGGCGAAAATCCACCACGACGGCTCCGCGGCGTTTCCCGATCATCGCGGTCCGCGCCTTGCAGGCCTCTGCGCGTCGGCCGGCAGCCGAATCCGGCGGACCCTGTGCCGCCGCATGGACCGGCATGAAGGCCACGACCTTCAGCGCCTCTGCCGGCAGGCGTCCGAGCAGATCGTCAAGCCGGGTGAGCGCCGGCATCGGCGCGTCGAGGCGGTCGTCGGCCGTCGCGTCGACGGTCCCCGCGCGAATATGCGCCTGGGCGCGGCCGAGATCGTAGTGCTCATCCGGCGGCGTGAACACCGCGTAGCCATCGCCGCGGATCCTGGACCGTGCCAGCCCGAGATCGGCGAGCCCGGTTCTGACGGCCGTCGTCACCGAGCGCAGGTTGACCTGCCGGAGGACGTCACCGGGAGCCCGATCCGCGTAGAGCCAGTCCGGGAAAGCGTTGGCGGTTCGCGCCGGCGGATCGGCGGAGCACCATGTGGCGTCGAGACCGAACAGGACCGCGCGGATCGGCCGGCGCGCCAGGAACAGCGTGGCGAGGCGCGTCTGCTCGTCGGGCGTCGCGGCATTCATCGCCAAGTTGGCGAACCGCACACCGAAGGCCGCATCCAGTGCCTGCGGATCGAGCAGCCGCGCCGTCGAGGTGCCGAAGACCGCCGCGTCGAAGGGACCCCCGCGCGCGATCTGAGGGTAGGAAAGCCGCTGGTTGGCGTCCAGGATCGGACCGGGTGGGCGGCCTGGCGCGGCCCGCAAGCCGTAGGGATCGATTGCGGCCACGAAGCCAATCACCGCCAAGCCCAGAGCGGCGGCACTGACGACGAAGCTGCGTGCAAAACCGGTCCATCCTGCGGGCTGACCGGCTTGGCGGTGCGAGGGCGCTTTCATCAGCCAGTTCCTTACCCCGTTCTGCGAGCCGCGTCGCAGGATCGCGCGCGGAGACAGGCCGCATCAATCTTGGGCAGCGCAACGATCGATCCTTCACGTGTCCGCACAGTCAGATCGACGAAGTCCGTGAACGTCAGCTCCTCTCGGGCCAATTATGAGGCGCCGATGCTGCGGTGCGTCAGGGCGGCCGGCTGAGATCTGGACTATCAGGATCAGGAGCACCTCGTTCTGATCCGCGACCGCATTCGCTTCGTCCTGTGCCTGTACGGGACCGATCAGGATCTCGCGTGCCTCCCGGTATCCGACGTGGCCGCAGCGGCGGAACGTGCCGGATCCTCCACGGCGTGCGTGATGATCAATGGCCGATTCAGCGGCGCCGCAGGCGCCATGGCGGAGGAGCAGAACGTCCCGGCGCTTCACTGCTCGCGAATTGGCCGGTTGTCGCCCCAGCCCAAGACCATCGCGGCGGCGCACAGCGACCGTCGGACCGGTCTTCCCCGGGCGGCTTGATCTCGCAGCCCCGGACTCGCGGTGCGTCGACGCCTTGGCTCCTGCCGGCCTGAACCGAGCGCCCTGAAGTCTCCCGGAGCTCGCCGACAGGCGCGGCCGTGTGCGCTTGCGCAACCCCGGGATACGCAAACCGCGATAGGGATGACCTCACGAACGGAGGTCGGTGATGAGCCTGTCGGACAACGTGATGCGGTCCCGCAATCCCGGAACGCAGGCTCGCCCCGAACCGAAGCGTGGCCTTGCCGACCTGATCATGATCGGTGGCCTCTTGGCAGGCCTGGCCGTGATCGGACAGAGGCTCATGCTGGCGCTGAGCGCTGGTTGAAGGCTTGGATGTAGGCCTTTGCCCGGCGCGTCCCTTCCTGTGGCCCGATCCCTTTCGCCGGCGGGCTTCCAAGCTCGCCCATCGCCCGTGGGCTCGGCCGCGCTGCTCGTCGACACATCGCGTCTCCTTCGGCCCGCCCGTCGCGGCGGGAAGATGTTTCTCCGAGCAGGGCAACGGCCGCTTCACCATCCCACGCGGATGCTGTTGCTGAATCGGGGTCCAGGCCGTTTAGGCGCATGGATCAGTCCGCGCCTCCCGAAACGGACCGTCATGCGACGGAGTCGGATGCCCTCGCCGTGTTGCCGACGGGCGTTTTTGTCACCCGATGGCGTCAAATCACGGGCGAGCCGCCGGCCGTTCTCCTGAACTCGCGATCCGCGATGATCGCGCTACTGGTGGAGAGTGTACCCGCCGCGCCGCTCACGCTTCCCGGTGTCGGATCCGAAAGGACGGATCTCGACGCTGGCCCGCGCCGACCGCAGAAGCAGAGTGCGGGACGCCCGGACGGGCGAGGCGGGGGATAGTCTGCGCTCCGACCGCCGGGCAGGCCTCACGTCGACCAAGACCCAGAGGCGGCCCGCGC
Organism: Methylobacterium sp. UNC378MF; assembly: GCF_900103195.1. GTDB lineage: Bacteria > Pseudomonadota > Alphaproteobacteria > Rhizobiales > Beijerinckiaceae > Methylobacterium. Next base: position 152,242 of record NZ_FMWU01000013.1, read on the forward strand.
AGAAAATCGGACCGAGGGGCGCAAGTCGGACACACGTCGAGGCCTGCGCGAGGCCGATGAACGCGTTCGTGCGGACACGGGACGCTGTCGAGGCGGCTGCGGCGCGTTACCCGCACCCAAGCATCACGCCTGTTCGGCAACACTAGGCCGACCGGCGCCTACTTTCAGTGATCTCGGGAAATCTTGGTCGGAGTGGCAGGATTTGAACCTGCGACCCCCACGTCCCGAACGTGGTGCGCTACCAGACTGCGCTACACTCCGAAGGCCGACCCGCGTGACCGCCAGGGCCGGCGAGCGGGTGTATAGCCGCGCCTTTCCCCTACCGCAAGCGCGGTGTTGCGCCTTTTCGGCCGAGATGATCGGGCCAGTCGTCGGAGAGCCGGTGACATGTGACCGCTGCCTCGGCCGCTTGGACCGCTGCCGTGGCGACATGGTCTGCGCCACAATCGAGATCCATCAGAGTCCAGGGACCGTCCAGGTCCCAGGATTCGTCGCCGACGGCCCGGAGAAGGCGCGGGACATCGGGCGGGACGCTGACGCTGAACCGATCGAGGGGCAGCGACAGACCGCTGCCGAGTGCCTTCACCACAGCCTCCTTACGCGTCCACAGGCCAAAAAAGCGCCGCTCGACCATGCTCCGCGGAGCTTTGGCCAGGGCAGACACCTCATCGGCGGCGAAATGCCCCTGTGCGATACGCAGCGCGTCCGACATCGGTCGCACGGCTTCGACATCGACGCCGATCGGCGTGTCGCGCGCGAGGCCGATCAATGCACGCTCACCGGAATGCGACAGGTTGAACTGCAAGACGCCCTCCGCCGCGTCCGCAAGCTCCGGCTTGCCGTTGGGGCCGACCGCAATCTCGACCGCGGCCGGTAAGACACCGAGCGCATCGGCGAGGATCAGGCGGAGTGCCGCGTGGCTGGCAACGAAGCGCGCCCGATCGGCCGGCCGCAGGAAACGGTCGGCGCGCAGGCGTTCCGCACCGTCGAGGACGGCTCCGCACCGGTCGAGATCGCCCGGACGGAGGGCGAGGTCCACGACCCAGACCTGAGCCGCGCTCACGCGACGCCTCGCGGGGACTGAGGGCTGGCGCTAGCGTCGGCAGGGCGAAACGGCACGGGCAGTGATCCGGTGAGGACGGTATGAGCAGCATCGGGAACCGGCCTGTCGCGTGCAAGAAGCACGGGGCTTCATGACGTTGGACGTCGCGGATCTCCGCAGCTTTCCCTTCCGAGGGCTGAATCTCGGCCGGGGGATCGTCCGCTACGGGGTGTTCTTCGCCACCTATCTCTATCAGGGTCTGATTGCGGGCTTCTCCCTGACCGCGCTTGCCAACCACCTCGCGGCGCAGGGCGTTTCGCCGGCCGAGGTCGGCCTCCATTTCGCCCTGGCGGGCCTGCCCTGGACGTTGCAGCCGTTCCTCTGGGGTCCGTGGGTGGACCGGGCCGGCGATACGCGGATGGGACGGCGCCGGCCCTTCGCGATCGCCGCGCTCCTCGGCTGCCACGCGAGTCTGGCGCTCCTCCTCGTCGTCGGAGACGACGCAATCGGTACACTGGGCCTGGTCTTCCTCGTCCACAGCCTGTTCGCGTCCCTCCTCGACACCGCCTGCGACCGGATGATCATGGACCATGTGCAGGCTCATGAACTCGGCCGGGTCAGCGCCTGCACCCGCGCCGGCTTCGTGGCCGGAACCAGCCTCAGCGCCGCGCTCCTCGGCTGGATGCTCGCGAGCTGCGGCTTGGCGGCGAGCACCCGCTGGCTGCTCGCCGCCGCGATCCTCGCAAGCCTGCCAATGCTCCTGGTCCGCGAGGCGCCGAGCGATCCGATCTGGTCGCTCGAACGCCGCGGACCGGCACCGCGACGCGTCCCGTTCCGGCGCTTCCTGGGCCGGACGGTCCTCGCCCTGCGCCGTCCGCGCGCCCTGCGGTTGCTCGCCCTGTGCTTCGGCCTGGATGCGGCGCTCGGCCTGTTCGAGCTGCCCTTCTCGGTCGACCTCCTCCAGCAGCAGGGCTGGGAGGCCGCCGGCCTGTCGCGCCTCCAGGCGGTGCTGACCCTGGTGAGCGGCACAGCCGGCGCCGTCGCGGTGGGACTCTGGTCGGACCGCGCCGGGGCTGCAGCGCCGCTTCGCGTCCTGCTTCTGGGCAGCGCCGTCACCTTCGTACTGGCCGGGGGCTTGATCAGCGCCGGCCTCGTCGGGGCCGCGGCACCGGCGATCCTGGCACTCACCAGCGTGCTGCCCGGCCTGCTGATCGTCGCCCTGATGCCGGCCCTGCTCGAGGCGAGCCGGGGCCGCCCGGGCGCGGCCACGCAGTTCGAGGTGTACATGGCGGCGATGAATCTCGGCTCGGTCTCCGGGACCGCGGTCGCAGGCTGGCTGGCCCCCGTGCTGCCGCTCCAGGCGGTCGCCGCCCTCGTCGCCGCGGCGTTCTTCGCAGCCTTCCGGATGGCGAAGCGCGGCGATCTGCTCGCCTCCCGCCCTTGAGAGAAGCGGGGAGTGTTGGCCCCGGCCGACTCCCCCTCGGCCGCCGATGCGTTAGAACCCCGGCATGGCCGTCACGAAATCCGAACCGCTCGATCTCGACCTCACCGCCGAGGAAGCGCGCGCCGAGTATGCGCGCCTCTCGGACGCGATTCTGGAGGCCGACCGGCTCTACTACCAGGAGGATGCGCCCGAGATCTCGGACGCCGAGTACGACAGCCTGCGCCGTCGCATGGAGGCGATCGAAGCCCGTTATCCGGATCTCGCCGGCACCGGGGCGGCCAGCACGTCGGTCGGCGCCAAGCCCTCGGAGAAGTTCGCCAAGGTGCGGCATGCGGTGCCCATGCTGTCGCTGGGCAACGCTTTCGACGATGCGGAGGTGGCCGAGTTCGTCGCGCGCGTGCGCCGCTTCCTCGGCTGGCCCGACGACGCCCCCCTCGCCTTCACGGCCGAGCCGAAGATCGACGGTCTGTCCCTGTCGCTTCGCTACGTGAACGGGCGGCTCGAAACCGCCGCCACCCGCGGGGACGGCGAGGTCGGCGAGAACGTCACGGCCAATGCCCGCACGGTGCAAGACATCCCGGCGACGCTTTCGGGGTCCGGTTGGCCGGAGATCTGCGAGGTGCGCGGGGAGGTCTACCTGTCCCACGCCGATTTCGCCGCCATCAATGCCCGCCAGGAAGCGGCCGGCAAGCCGCTCTTCGCCAACCCGCGCAACGCCGCCGCCGGCAGCCTGCGCCAGCTCGATCCCGGGATCACCGCGTCACGACCGCTGCGATTCTTCGCCTATGCCTGGGGCGAGCTGTCGGCGCCCATCGCCGACACGCAATTCGGCGCGCTCCAGCGCTTCGCGTCCTGGGGGTTGCCGGTGAACCCGCGCACCGAGACCTTCACCGACACAGAGGCGATGCTCGCCCATTACCGCCGCATCGAGGCGGACCGGGCGGGGCTCGGCTACGACATCGACGGTGTCGTCTACAAGGTCGACGATCTCGGCTTGCAGAAGCGGCTCGGCTTCGTGTCGCGCTCGCCGCGCTGGGCGCTCGCCCACAAATTCGCCGCGCAGGAAGCGACGACGGTACTCGAGGACATCGTCATCAATGTCGGCCGCACCGGCTCGCTGAACCCGCTGGCCAAGCTCCGGCCCGTGACGGTGGGCGGCGTCGTCGTGTCCAACGCCACCCTCCACAACGAGGGCTACGTGAAGGGCGTCGGCGCGGACGGCGAGCCGATCCGTGACGGCCGCGACATCCGCGTCGGCGACACAGTCACGGTGGTCCGGGCCGGGGACGTCATTCCCAAGGTCATGGATGTCGACCTCACCAAGCGCCCAGCCGACTCGCGGCCCTACGCGTTCCCGGAGACCTGCCCGGCCTGCGGCAGCCGCGCCGTCCGCGCCATCAACCCGCGCACCGGCCGGCCCGACGCGGTGCGGCGCTGCACCGGCGGCCTGATCTGTCCGGCGCAGGGCGTCGAGCGGATGAAGCACTTCGTGTCGCGCAACGGATTCGACATCGAAGGTTTCGGCGAGACCTACATCGAGGTCCTGTTCGAGGCCGGGCTCGTGCGCCAGCCCGCCGACCTGTTCCGGCTCGATTTCGAGACGCTCAAGGCCGCCATCGTAGCGCGGCGCGAGGCGCTGTCAGCCGAGCGGCGCGCGGAAGCTGCAACGGCCGAGCCGCCCAAGAAAGCCGCCAAGAAGAAGGGCGAGGAGGACGACAAAGCGATCAAGAACCTGCTCGCCGCCGTCGAGGCGCGCCGCGCGGTGCCGATGAACCGCCTGCTCTTCGCCCTCGGCATCCCGCAGATCGGCGAGGCGACCGCCAAGGCGCTGGCGAAGCGCTTCGCCGACATGCCGACGCTGATCGCAGCGATCCGCGAGGCCTCGGCGACTCAGCCCGGTCCCGACTGGATCGAGCTCACCGCCGTTCCGCGCGTCGGAGGCACCACCCGGGATCGTCTGCTCGATCTCGGCTTCCCGGAGGATGACGCGGCACCGGCCAAGGAGCGGGCGCGCCTGAGCACCGTTCAGCGCGAGAACCTCCTCAGCCATTACGGCGATGCCGACGCGGTGCGCGCGGCGATCGCGCGGGCTGCGGCGCAGCGCCCCGGGGATGCCTACCGGGTCTTCGCCGACGATGGTGAGATCGGCCCGGTGGCGACCGATGCCCTGATCCTGTTCCTTTCCGAGCCGCACAATGCCGACGCCGTCGCGGCACTGCTCGACGCGGTCACGGTCGAGCCGATGGAGCAGGCAGCCTCGGCCTCCGCCTTCGCGGGGAAGACCGTGGTCTTCACCGGAACCCTGGAGAAGATGACCCGGAACGAAGCCAAGGCGGTGGCCGAGCGCCTCGGCGCGAAGGTCTCGGGCTCGGTCTCGGCCAAGACCGACCTCGTGGTGGCCGGCCCGGGGGCGGGCTCGAAGCTGAAGGATGCCGAGAAGCACGGCGTCCGCGTCGTCTCGGAGGACGATTGGCTGGCGATGGTGGCGCAGGGTTGAAGCCCGAGTCGTGGCGGCCTAGACCTCTCGGGGAACACCCCGAGAACTCACACCCGGCACGGTTGAACCGCGATGACGGTCCTGGCCCTCGACTTCGAGACGGCCAACGAGCGGCGTGACAGCGCCTGCGCGGTGGGTCTCGCCTGGATCGCGGATGGCCGAGTCGTGCGCCGCGAGAGCCACCTGATCCGGCCGCCGGAGTTGCGCTTCGCGCCCGGCAACATTCGCGTGCACGGCATCCTGCCGGCCGACGTCGCCGACAAGCCCGATTTCGCCGGCGTGATGGCGCCCTATCTCGGCGATCTCGGCCGCGGTCTGATCCTGGCGCACAACGCGAGCTTCGATATCGGCGTCCTGCGCGCCGGCCTGACGCGGGCGGGCTTGCCCGTGCCCGATCTCGCCTATCTCTGCACGGTCCAGGTGGCGCGCCGGGTCTTCCCCGCCCCGGAGGGTTGCGGGCTCGGCAAGGTCGCGCGACGCCTCGGCATCCGCTTCGAGCACCACGATGCCGGCGAGGACGCCTATGCCTGCGCGGAGATCGCGCTGGCCGCGATGCGCGAGCGGGCGGTCCCGGACGTGCACGCCCTCGCGGCCGCGCTCGGATTGCCGGTCACGCGGGCGGTTGGCGGTCCGGCCGTGCCGCGTCGCAGCCCGGGGGCAATCAGCGGCCGGGTTCTGGCGGCCTTCGGCGACGAGCCCGCGGCCCTGCGCTTCGCCATGCGGGGATCGACCGGCAACCGCTACCACGTCAGTTTCGAGGAACGACCGGGCGGCCCGCAGCTGCGCTGCACCTGCACGGCCGGCCGCTACGGGATGCGCTGCCGCCACGTGAAGGCGCTGGAGGTCGGCGACATCACCGACCTACTCTCGGACAATGCCGGCGACGTCGTCCTCCTCGCCCGGATGCTCGGAGCCAAGACCCCCGTCGCGGGCGCGGCCTGACCCAGCTCAGGCCGCGTCGAGGCAGGCGCGGAAGGCCGCCACGGCGCGCACGACATCATCAGCCGCGATGTGCCGGTGCGTGACGAGCCGCAGCCGCCGCTCACCGAGCGGGCGCGTGCGGATGCCGGCCGCGTCGAGATCCGCGACCCAGCGCGCGCTGTCGCGGCCGGTCCGCCCGAGATCGACCTGCACGATGTTGGTCTGCGGCGCGTTCGCCGACAGGCGCGGCAGGGCATTCAACCCGTCGCTCAGCTGCCGGGCGCGGTCATGATCCTCGGCGAGGCGCGCGCCCATGACGGTGATCGCCTCAAGGCCGGCCGCGGCCACGATGCCCACCTGTCGCTGCGTCCCGCCGATCATCTTCCGCAGGCGCCGCGCCGCCGCGATCACCGGCCCGTCGCCGGCGAGCACCGCGCCGACCGGGGCGCTCAGGCCCTTCGACAGGCACAGTGACACGGTGTCGACATGGGCGGTGAGAGTGGCCGGCGCGACCCCGAGATGGGTCGCGGCGTTGAACAGGCGAGCGCCGTCGAGATGGACCGGGATCCCGCGCGCCCGGGCGATGTCCGCCACCGCCGCCATGTGGGCCTCCGGCAGGACGGTGCCGCCGGCGGCGTTGTGGGAGGTTTCCAGCGCGATCATGGCCGTCCGCAGCGGGCTCGCGCCCGGCCGGAGGGCGTCCTCCAGCCGGTCGAGGTCCATGGCGCCGTCCGTGCCGCCGATCCCGTAGAGAAACGCTCCGGTCAGGGTGGCGGCCCCGCGCTCGGTGTGGAGCATGTGGGCCTGCGCCTCGAGCAGGACCTGCTCGCTGCGCTGGACCTGGGCCAGGATCGCCAGAAGATTGCCCATCGTGCAGCTCGGCACGAACAGACCGGCCGCCTTGCCGAGCATTGCGGCGGCGGTCTCCTCCAGCGCGCAGGCCGTCGGGTCGGCGTCGAGCCCGTCGTCGCCCAGCGGCGCCGTCCGCATCCGCGCGTACATCGCCTCTGTCGGCCGCGTGACCGTGTCGCTCCGCAGGTCGACCACGGCCGGCGTCCCCGCCGCTTGGGTCTGATCGTTTCGCATGTCGCTCTCGCCGCCCTATCGGTACGCGGCCTCGTCACCGGAATCGGTCGGATGGGCCAGAGCCCGCTTGAGGACGTCGCTCATTGGCAGCTCAAGGTTGATGCCCCTGGGCGGGATCGGCTGCTCGAAGTAGCGGCTGTAGAGGCGGCCCACGGTGCCGTCCTGGATCAGCTCGATCACCGCCCTGTCGACGGCCGCCTTGAAGGCCGGGTCGTCCTTCGGCTCCAGGATACCGTAGGGTGCGAATTCCAGGCCCTTGGTGCCGATCTTGTAATCCGCCGGCCGCTTGGCGCCCGCCACCGTCGCGTGGGCCAGGGCGTCGTCGTTGATGGCGCCCGTGGCGCGGCCGGTCTCGACGAGCAGGAACACTTCCGCGGTGTCCTTGGCCGGCATCACCTGGATGTCGAGCTTGTCGCGGACATTGATCCGGGTGGCAACGCGCTGGGTCTCGCCGCCGGCCTGCGCCGCAATGGACTTGCCGCGGAACGAGGCGATGTCGTCGACATCCACCGGCGTGTCCTTCTTGGCCACCAGCACCACCTGCGCCACGAAGGTGGTCGGCGCGAACGAGACCAGCTTGTGCCGCTCGGGCAGGTTGCTGGCGGTGCCGCATTCCAGATCGATCGTGCCGTTGTTGATCAGCGGGATCCGCGTTGCCGACATCACCGGCATGTGCCGCACGTCGAGCTTGGGCAGGCCAAGCGCCGCCTTGAGCTTCTGCGCGACGTGCTCGCATATCTCAAGCGAATAGCCCACCGGCTTGGCATTCTGATCGAGGAAGCCGAAGGGCGGCGACGCGTCCGGGAAGCCGAGGCTGATCTGTCCGGTCGCGCGGATCTTGTCGAGGCGCCCCTGCGCACAGGACGGCGCGGCAAGCCCGGCCCAGCATAGGGAAGCCAGCAGGAGCGACAGCGTCCTCGACATGATCCGAACCCCCTCGTTATGTCTGACCCGGCGAAGCACCGAACCATCGTCCCGCCCCGGCCTCGTCCGGAAGCTTTGCCGCACGATCCTAGGAGCGGCCGCGCGCCATCGTCCAATGCCGATTCACCCGCCGAGCATACGGATCTGATATGGCCGAACGGCGCATGACCTTCCGGCACATCGAGGCCTTCCGGGCCGTGGTGGCCACCGGGTCGATGACCGAGGCGAGCCGCCGGCTCCACACCTCGCAGCCACAGGTGAGCCGCCTGATCGCGCAGCTGGAGGCGATCACGGGCCTGCCCCTGTTCGATCGGAGCGGGAGCCGTGTTGTCCCTTCCCTCGACGGGACGCGCTTCCACGCGGAGGTCGAGCGCGCCTTCGTGGGCCTCACGAGCCTCGAATCAGCGGCCGCACGGATCCGTGCCTTCGGCGCCGAGCGGCTGCGTGTGGCGGCGATGCCGCGTCTGGCGGGAGGGCTCCTCGCGCGGGCAGTCGTGCGATTCCGCGCCGCGCATCCGGACGTGATCGTGGCCATCCATTCCGGCGACGACGGGACCGTGAACGAGTGGGTCGCCACCGGCTTCTGCGATGCGGCGCTGACGATGCTCTACGGCGAAGCCCCGGAAGCCCGCCTGGAACAGGTCGAGACGCGCGCCTGCGTCGCCGTCCTGCCGCAGGATCATCCGCTCACCGCGCGGACCGCGCTCGCACCCGAGGATTTCCGCGGCGTTCCCTTCGTCGCCTCCTCGCTGGGGAGCGCCCTGCGCAGCCGGACCGAGGCCATCTTCGAAGCGGCCGGCGTCGACCTGACCATCACCGCCGAGGCGGGCCTCGGCGCGTCGATCTGCACCCTGGTCTCGGGCGGGCTCGGGGTCAGCGTGATGAACCCGCTGGCCGCCTACGAGGAGGCAAAGGTCTCGCCGATCGCGATCCGGCCCTTCGCCCCCGCCCTTCCGGTGCATTTCGCGCTGCTGTTCCCGCCCGACCACGCCCGGGGTCGGCTGATGCGGGCCTTCGGCGCCTGCGCACGGGCAATCCTCTTGGAGGAACTCGCCCAGCTCCCGGACGCCGCGAACGGGCGTCCGGCCAGTCGACCTCAGGCGGCGCGCTTCTCGGCCCCCGCGTAGAAGGTGCCGCCACGCTCGGCCATCGCAGACAGGTTGTCCGGCACATGGAACCGGGGCCCGTGCTTGGCCTCGAGCTTCCGCGCAAGGTCGACGAACGCCGCCGCGCCCATGAAGTCGATGTAGGACAAGGCACCCCCGGTGAACGGCGCGAAGCCGAAGCCGAGGATCGAGCCGACATCGGCCTCGCGCGGGTCGGTGACGACGCCCTCGCCCACCGTGCGGGCCGCCTCCAGCGCCTGCACCACCAGGAGCCGCTGCTTCAGCTCGGTGAAGTCGACGGAATCGGGATCGAGGCGGTTCGGCTGCAGATCCTTGAGGCCGGGCCAGAGGCGCTTCGGCGCGCCCTCCGGATAATCGTAGAAGCCCTTGCGGTTCTTGCGGCCGAGGCGACCCTGGTTCTCGACCATCTCGGAGAGGATCGCCTTCTGCGCCGGATCCACGGCGCCCTGCCCCACCTGGGCCTCGGTGGCCTTGGCGATCTTGAGCACGAGGTCGAGGGCAACCTCGTCGTTGAGCGACAGGGGCCCGACCGGCATGCCTGCCTGCCGCCCGGCGCTCTCGATCATCGCGGGCGGCACGCCCTCGGCCAGCATCTTGTGCCCTTCGAGGATGTAGGCGCCGACGCAGCGGTTGGCGAAGAAGCCGCGGGCGTCGTTCACCACGATCGGCGTCTTCTTGATCAGGCGCACGTAGTCGAGGGCGGTGGCGAGCGCCGCGTCGCCGGTGGCCTCGCCCTTGATGATCTCGACGAGCATCATCTTCTCCACGGGCGAGAAGAAGTGGATGCCCACGAACTGCGCCGGGCGCTGCGAGCCCTTCGCCAGCCCGGTGATCGGCAGGGTCGAGGTGTTGGAGGCGAAGATCGCGTCGGGGCGGATTACCGCCTCGACCTTCTGGATCACCTCGGCCTTCACCTTCGGATCCTCGAAGACGGCCTCGATCACGAGGTCGCATTCGGCAAGCGCGCCGTAATCCGCCGTGGCGGTGATCCGGCCGAGCAAGGCATCGCGGTCGGCGGTCTTGGCCCGGCCCTTGTTGATCTGGCCGGTGATGAGCGTGTGGGCGTAGGCCTTGCCCTTCTCGGCGGCCTCGACCGACTGGTCGATCAGCACCACCTCGAGACCCGCCTGCGCGGTCACGTAGGCCACGCCCGCGCCCATGAAGCCGGCACCGATCACGCCGACCTTGCGTAGATTGGTGGCCGGCACGTCCTTCGGCCGGCGGGCGCCCTTGTTCAGCTCGCCCATGGAGATGAACAGCGTGCGGATCATCGCCGCCGCCTCGGTCGATCGGAGGATGTGGGCGAAGTACCGGCTCTCGACCCGCAGGGCGAGGTCCATCGGCAGTTGCAGGCCCTCGTAGACGGAGGCCAGGATCGCCTTGGCGGCCGGGTAATTGTCGTGCGTCTCGCGCCGGTAGATCGCGTTGGCCGGCGGCCAGATCATCATGCCGGCCGGCGAGTAGACCTTGCCGGAGGGCGCCTTGAACTTCGGCACGTCCCACGGCGCCACCGCCGAGCCGCCCTCGCGGATCCAGGCCTTGGCGCGTTCGACGATCTCGGCATGCGGCGCCACCGCGTGGATCAGCCCCATGCCCTTGGCCATGGGCGCGCGGATCTGCTCGCCCTTGAACAGCATCTGGAGGGCGTCGCCGGTCTGCATCAGCCGGGCGACCCGCTGCGTGCCGCCGCCGCCCGGAAACAAGCCGACCTTGATCTCCGGCAGGCCGACCCGCGTCTTCCCGTCGTCGGAGGCGACCCGGTAATGGCACGAGAGCGCCAGCTCGAAGGCCCCCCCGAGGCAAAGTCCCCGGATCGCCGCCGCGAAGGGCTTGCCGCAGGTCTCCAGCCGCCGGAACAGGAGAGAGAGTCGCCGGGAAGCGTCGAAGAAGTGGCGCATCGCCACCTCCTCGCCCTGCTCGGCCTTCAACTGCTCGTAGGCCCGGCCGAGGCCCTGGAGCATGGTGAGGTCGGCACCGCCGGAGAAATTGTCCTTGCCGGTGGCGATGACGCAGCCCTTGATCGCCGGATCGGAGGCGACCTGCTCGATGATCTGGTCAAGCTGGTCCATCACCCCTTCGGTGATCACGTTCATCGAGCGGCCGGGCATGTCCCAGGTCGCCACAGCGATGCCGTCGGGATCGGTCTCGAAGCGGAAATCGGTCAGCGTCACGGTGCCGTCCTCCCAGGAGAGCGTTAGCGAAGTACCAAGGTGGTGACGTTAAGGTTGCGTAGAGCGGCGGAGTCCAGGATCCGCCGGTCGGGGGGCACCGACGGAAGCCAGACATGACGAAGGATATCGGCTGCCGCGCCTGTCGTGCCGGCACCAAACTCGACTTCGACTTCACGATGGCCTTCCAGCCGATCCTGGACCTCGCCGACGGCTCCGTCTGGGCCTACGAGGCCCTGGTCCGTGGCCCGAACGGGGAGCCGGCCTACACGATTCTCGATCGGGTGACCGACGAGACCCGCTACCAGTTCGATCAGGCCGCCCGCGTGAAGGCGATCGAACTCGCAGGCGCGCTGTTTCCGCGCGACAGCGCCACGCGGCTCTCGATCAACTTCATGCCGAATGCGGTCTACGAGCCGAATGCCTGCATCCGCGCCTCGCTGGAGGCGGCGCGGCGCATCGACTTCGAGCACCGGCGGATCATGTTCGAGTTCACCGAGCAGGAACGCTTCCGGGACCTCGATCACGTCAAGGGCATCGTCGCCGCCTACCGGAAGCAGGGCTTCCTGACCGCCCTCGACGATTTCGGCGCGGGCTTCGCGGGCCTGAGCCTGCTTGCCAATTTCCGCCCCGACCTCATCAAGATCGACATGGACGTGCTGCGCGGCCTCGACAGCGATGCCGGACGATACGCCATCGTCTCCGGTGTCGTTGCCATCGCTCGCGCCCTCGACGTGACAGTGCTCGCCGAGGGGGTCGAGACCGCGGCGGAGCTCGAGGCTCTGCGTAGCATCGGGATCACGCTGGTTCAGGGCTATCACTTCGCCAAGCCCCTTCTGCAGGCGTTGCCCCCGGTCGCGGGCTTCACCCCCGTGGCGGCCGCGCGCGCAGCCTGAGGCCGGCCCGACACGCGCGGCGTCCACCGCCTATTTCGGGGCCGGAGCCGGCGCCGCAATCGGCGGCACCGGCGCGGCGCCCGGCTTCGGGGTGTTGTCGGTCGCTGAAGCGACCGCCAGCATGTTGAGCAGCTTGGTGACGGAGTTCTGCGAGATCGCCGTCACCGACGAGTTCGGATCGGCGTTCATCGTCTGGAACTTGAGGTAGGTCGGATCGGAGTAGATCTCGTCGAGATGCTTCAGCTCGGTGAGGCTGAACTTCTCGGCGTAATCCTTCGACAGCCCCTGGACCATGAGGGTTCGCTGCTTCTCGAACTCGTCCAGCAATTCCTTGCGCACGGCCTCGGCACGGGCCTCCGGCATCGGCGCCACGGTCTTCTCCAGGGCGACGTTGAACCCGGTCTGGAGGTTCTTGATCAGGGTCTTGTTGACCAGCGTCGTGGCCGCAGCGACGCGGTCCGCGGCTTCATCGGCACGTGCGGCGACCGGCAGGCTCAGGGTGACGCCCAGACAGAGCGTCGCAATCAGGCGGTTCAAGGGCTTGTCTCCCGTTGTTTTATCGTCCGGCCCACTGATGGGGCCGGACGTCGCCCGCGCCTCTAGCAGCGTTCCCGGACTTTGGGGAGCGGCGGTGCGCCGCTCCCTCGCACGCGGTGGCTCACACCCGCTCGATGATGGTCGCGGTGCCCATGCCGGCGCCGATGCACAGCGTGATCAGCGCGCGCTCCTTGCCGGTCCGCTCCAGTTCGTCGAGCGCCGTGCCGAGGATCATCGCGCCGGTGGCGCCCAGCGGGTGGCCGAGGGCGATCGCGCCGCCGTTCACGTTGACCGCCTCCGGGTCGAGGTCGAACGCCTGGCAGAAGCGCAGGACGACCGCCGCGAAGGCCTCGTTGACCTCGAACAGGTCGATATCCGACAGGCTCAGGCCCGACTTCGCCAGGACCTTGCGGGTGACGTCCACCGGGCCCGTGAGCATGAGGGCGGGGTCCGACCCGATATTGGCGAAGGCGCGGATCCGGGCGCGCGGGCGCAGCCCCGCCGCCTCGCCGGCCGCCCGGGAGCCGATCAGCACGGCGGCCGCGCCATCCACGATGCCGGAGGAGTTGCCGGCATGGTGGACGTGCTCGACCGTCTCGACGTCCGGATGCGCGTCCGTCGCAACGGCATCGAAGCCGCCCATCTGGCCCATCTGCACGAAGGAGGCCTTCAGCGCGGCCAGCGACTGCATGTCGGTGCCGGGACGCATGTGCTCGTCGCGGTCGAGGAGCGTGATGCCGTTCACGTCGCGGACCGGAACCACGGAGCGGTCGAACAGGCCCTCGCCCCAGGACTTCGCCGCGCGCTCCTGCGAGCGCACCGCATAGGCGTCGCAATCGTCCCGGTTGAAGCCGTACTTGGTGGCGATCAGATCCGCCGACACGCCCTGCGGCATGAAGTAGGACTTGATGGCGATCGCCGGGTCCACCGGCCATGCGCCGCCCGAGGCGCCGATGCCGATGCGGCTCATCGATTCGACACCGCCGCCCACCGCCATCTCGTGCTGGCCGCTCATGACCTGCGCGGCGGCGAAGTTCACGGCGTCGAGACCGGAGGCACAGAAGCGGTTGATCTGCACGCCCGGGACATGCGCGCCGTAATCGGCCACCAGTGCGGCGGCGCGGGCGATGTCGCCCCCCGCCTCCCCGACCGGATCGACGCAGCCCAGCACCACGTCATCGACGAGGCTCGTGTCGAGGCCGTTGCGGTCCTTGAGCGCGCGGAGCGCCGTCTCGGCCAGCCGCAGGGCGGTGACTTCGTGGAGGGAGCCGTCCGCCTTGCCGCGCCCGCGCGGCGTGCGAACGTGGTCGTAGATGAAGGCGTCCGTCATCAGCACTCCCCCGGGGCGTCGATCTTCGCCGGTCGGCGACGCGGCCTTACAGGGCCGTCTCGGTTCGCGCCAGTCTGCCACGGGGCGCGCGCCCTCCGCCAGCCCCGAAAGCAGGGCGCTGGCGAACCGCGCGTGACAGCAGCAATGATTTGGCAGTGATCGTCCGGGGGCGGCATCGATCACGCCGGAACGGGAAGATTCCCGCAGCCTTTCCGGAGCGAACCTGCTCCGGCGGGAGCAGGTTCTTCCAGAAGATCAAGATGCTCGACTAGTCCTGGAGCATCCGCTTCAGCAGCTCGACTTCATCACCGAGCACCGAATCTTCGCCGATCTGCTTCTCGATCTTGCGCACGGCATGCAGCACCGTGGTGTGGTCGCGTCCACCGAACCGGCGGCCGATCTCCGGCAACGAGCGCAGCGTCAGCACCTTCGAGAGGTACATGGCGATCTGACGCGGCTTGACCACGGCGGCGGTCCGCCGCTCCGACAGGATGTCCGAGCGCGAGACGTTGTAGCGCGAGGCGACCAGCTTCTGGATGTCCTCGATCTTGATGCGTTTCGGCTCGCGGTTCTTCACGAGGTCGCGGATCGCGCTCTCGGCGGTCTCCATCGTCACGGCGGTGCCGGTGAGCGTCGCGTGGGCCAGCAGGCGGTTCACCGCGCCTTCGAGGTCGCGGCCGTTGGCGGTGATCGCACGGGCCACGTAGGCCGCCACCTGCGGCGAGACATCGAAGCCCGGATGGGATGCCCGCACCGCGGCGAGCCGCGCCGACAGGATCGAGACGCGCAGGGCCTCGTCGAGGGCGGTGATCTCGACGACGAGTCCGCCGCCGAGCCGCGAACGCACTCGCTCGTCCAGGGCCTCCAGCTCGGTCGGGGGCCGGTCCGAGGCGACCACGACCTGACGGCCTGCATCGATGAGCGCGTTGATCGTGTGGCCGAACTCGGCCTGGATCGACTTGCCCTGGATGAACTGCACATCGTCGAGGATCAGCAGGTCGATACCCCGCAGGCGCTCCTTGTAAGCCAGCGCCGATTGGGTCTTCAGGGCGTTGACGAAGCCGTACATGAACCGGTCGGCGGTCAGGTAGATCACCCGGCGCCCGGCTTCGCGGGCGGCATGGCCGATTCCGTGCAGCAGGTGGGTCTTGCCCAGCCCGACGCCGGCATGGAGGTAGAGCGGGTTGTAGAGCGCGCCCTCCCCCTGGTGATTGGCGACCCGCTCGGCAGCTGCATGCGCCAGGGCGTTGGAGCGCCCGATCACGAAGCTCGCGAAGGTCAGCCGCGCGTCCAGCGGCGTGCCGCTGAGGTCGCCGCCGGCCTCGGCATTGCGCGCCTCGGGCGAGGGCGAGACCGCGGCGACCGGCATCGGCGCGCTGGTCGCGTGGAGGCGAGCGAGCGGGCCGCTGGCCGGGCCGGGCTTCGAAACGCCCGCGGCGACCGGACGGACCGGGGCCCCGGTCCCGCGCACGCCGACCTCGATCCGCGCGATCTCCTCGACCTCGGCCTTGAACGTGTTGAGCACGCGGTCGAGGTAGTGCGACTCGATCCAGCTCTTAAGGAAGCGGGTCGGGACCGTCAGCCGGGCCGTTCCGCCGGCAACAGCCTCCAGCTCCAGACGGGCAAACCAGCTCGCGAACACATCTTCGCCAAGCTCAGCCCGCAGCCGGCGCTTCACCCGCGCCCAGGCGGACCCGTAATCCGCGTTGCCGCCGCTGCGGCCCCCGTCGTCGTCGCTCGCCACCGTTCCGTCGACACGCATCATTGGCTCTCCCGACGCTGCCCGCGGAAGTCCGCAGGCCGCGCGTACGCACGAATTACGCCTTCAGCGTCCCGCAAGAACGGGCGGGACAGAGTCCTCTGGACGGAGTCAACCCCACCGCGAGGAACTTTTGCCGATTGGGAGAGCCTATCAACAATTACCTACGGTTCCTTTAACAGTGGGACTTGTGGGGACGGCGCGGATTCCCATTCGCAAGTGTTCCCGGAGGCGCAGAACACGGACGCTAGAGTCTTGGCGAATCGGATTGATTCGTATGAGTCCCAAAATCGTCGTGTTATGCTTGACCTGGGTCAGTTTCTGTTAAGCTACACGCGGTTTCCGGACTCCGCAATCGCGTTGATTCTTGGATAGGGTTAACAGTTCGCGGCGACGCGGAACTCGGGGGCGATCGCCCAAGCCAGGACAGCGCGCACGAAAAAGCCCGGCGCGAAGGCCGGGCTCGAAATCGTCTCGGACGTGCGTGACGTTTTAGGCAGCGAGCGCCTTCACACGGGCGGCGAGGCGCGAGACCTTCCGCGAGGCGTTGTTCTTATGAACGATGCCGTGCTGGGCGGCGCGCATCATCTCGGGCTCGGCGGCGCGGAGGGCGGCCAGCGCGTCCTGCTGGTTGCCGGTGGCGATGGCCTCCTCGACCTTGCGGACGAAGGTCCGCATGCGCGAGCGGCGCGAGCGGTTGATCGCCGTGCGCTTGGCGATCTTGCGGGTCATCTTCTTGGCCGAAGCGGTGTTGGCCATGTACGTCCTCGTGTTTCTCGTCGGGCGATGCCGACGGGCCGGCTGGGCCGGAAATCGGTCGTCGCGTCAGGTTGTCTGGCGATGGCCGAGAAGCAGCGCGCGCGAAAACGCGGCCCCTCGGCGAAGCGGTTTCTATAGTGAGGGGGGCGCCGCGCGTCAACGCGCTCAGAGGCAAATCCCGATCTCAGGCTTCGGCCACGGCCCAGGACCTGGGAAGCGCTCGGCCTGCCCGACCGTGGTCATCCTGAACGCAGACGGCAGCACAGCCGGTCCAACGACGAGCGCTGAGCGGCTCACGCAAGCGAGCTTCGACTATTCGGGCCAGCGCAACGCCGCCGCCGCCGCCAGCGTCCCGACCACGGCGGCGATCAGCGTCAGCGCCGCCAGCACCGCCAGCGGCACGAGGAACGGCACCGTCCCGCCGCTCGCCGCCTGCGCGGCCGAGACGCCGAAGATCAGCGTCGGGATCATCAGCGGCAGGACCAGCACGGCCAGGATCAGGCCGCCCCGGCGAATCGAGGCCGTCAGCGCCGCGCCCACCGCGCCGATGAAGCTCAGAGCCGGCGTGCCGGCCAGCAGCGTCAGGGCGGTGGCGCCCATGGCGGTGCCGTCGAGGGCCACCAGCAGGCCGAAGAGCGGCGCGGCCAGCGCCAGCGGCAGCCCCGTGGTCAGCCAGTGCGCCGCGACCTTGGCGAGCACCACCAGTTCGAGGGGCACCGGCGCGGCGGTCATCAGGTCGAGGGAACCGTCCTCCTCGTCGGCCTGGAACAGCCGGTCGAGGCCGATCAGCGTCGCCAGCACGGCGGCGAGCCACAGGATTGCCGGGCCGATCCGCGACAGCAAATTGAGATCGGGCCCGAGGGCGAAGGGCACCAGCGCGACGATCATCAGGAAGAAGACCAGCGACAGGGCGCCGGAGCCGCCGACCCGGCCCGCGAGGCGCAGGTCGCGGGCGATGAGGGCGAGGAGCGCGCGAATCACGCCCATTCCTCCAGCACGTCCGCGACCGGTGCCGCGGCGGCGGTCTCGATGCGCAGCTCAGCCGCGCCGGCGAGGCCGAGGGATTGGTGGGTGGCGGCGATCACGAGGCCGCCGCCGGCCCGATGGCCCTCCATCAGCTCGGCGAGCACCGCCTGCGAGGCCGTGTCGAGGGCGGCGGTCGGCTCGTCCAGGAGCCAGAGCGGCCGTGCGCAGACGAGGAGCCGCGCCAGCGCCACGCGCCGCCGCTGGCCGGCCGAGAGATAGGCCACCGGCAGGTCGTGCGCGTGGCCGAGGCCGAGCCGCTCCAGTGCGGCGCGCGGGTCCAGCCGCGGCGCGCCCAGGAGCCGCTGCGCGAACAGGAGATTCTCCCCCGCCGTCAGGGAGCCCTTCAGCCCGTCGCGATGGCCAACCACGTGCAGGCATTCGGTCAGGCTCGCTTCGCCGACATCGCCGACCGTGATCCGACCGGAATCGGGACGCAGCCGGCCCGACAGGATGGCGAGGAGGCTCGACTTGCCCGCGCCGTTCCGCCCGGTCACCGCCAGGGCATCGCCGGGTCCGAGGGCGAAGGACAGATTGGCGAAGATGCGGCGACCGGAGCGGCGGCAGGCCAGATTGTCCACGCTGAGCCGCACCCGATACCCCGCCCTCGTTCCGGCACCGCGCGGCCGCTCCGCGAATCGCCGCCTCCATGCCTGATTGCGCCGCGGAACGGAACCGCACGGCGCAGCTGCGCTTTCGTTCTGCAACGGAGGATTGCCCATGGCCGAGGCGAGAAACCCGAGCGAGACCGAGGTTGCCGCAACGCCCGACGCGGTGGCCGGACGCGCGAAGGTCGAGGCGCGCATGGCGCAGTGCACCCCCGAGGAGCAGACGGCGTTCTGGGAGGCGGTCGGCCGGTGCTTCGGCGGCGGCAAGCCGCCAGCGATGAAGCCGGCCTCCGGCTGATCAGCCGCTCTTCCGCGTCAGGGCCCGCAGCGCCCCGCGGAACGTCCGGACGTCCTGCTCGGTCAAGCTCATGCGGTGGAGCATGTCGCGCATGTTGCGGGCGATGATCTCCTTCTTCTCCGGCGGGTAGAAGCCGGCCTCGTCGAGCGCCGCCTCCAGGCTCCCGAACAGCGCGATCAGCGCCTCGCGGGTCGCCGGCGGCGAGAGCAGCTCGCCCGTGAAGGGCAGCTGCGCCCGCCCGCTCGCCTGCCGCCACGCGTAGCCGACCAGCAGGACCGCCTGCGCCAAGTTGAGCGAGGGGAAATCCGGGGAAACCGGGAAGGTGATGATCGCGTCGGCGAGGGACACCTCGTCGTTGGTGAGCCCGACCCGCTCGCGGCCGAACATCACCGCGGTGCGCTGGCCATCCCGGGTCACGAGTTCGCCCATGGCCTCCTCGGGTGCGAAGACCCGCTTCATCTGCCCGCGCTCGCGTGCCGTGGTCGCCAGCACGTACCGGCAATCCGCGATGGCCTCGGCGACGCTGCCGTAGATCGTGGCGCCGTCCAGAACGTGCGTCGCGCCCGAGGCCGCCTCGCGGACGCCCTTCTTGGGCCAGCCGTTCTTCGGGTTGACGAGGCGCAGCTCCGACAACCCGAAATTCGCCATGGCGCGGGCGGTCATGCCGATATTCTCGGCAAGCTGCGGCTCCACCAGGATCACCGCGGGGGCGATCCCGGGCGGCAGTTCGGTGACCTTCCTGCGGGCATCCTCGGGGGCGTCGCCCCGTGCGTCTCGGCTCGTCATGGCGGCCGTCTGGCATGACGAACCCGCGCCCGTCGAGGGGCGAGTGACGATGCCGCCCGGATGACAGCGCGCGCCTTCCGTCGCCGGATGGCCCGCGCTATGTCGCGGGGCGATTCCGGCCCGGGGCGCCCGACAGGGCTCCCGGGACAACGACCGCACGGCCCTTGCATGCCGTGCGCGGGGACAACGCGGGAAGGCATCGGTCCATGGCGAAGATCAAGGTAGCGAACCCCGTCGTCGAGCTCGACGGCGACGAGATGACCCGGATCATCTGGGCCGAGATCAAGAACAAGCTCATCCACCCCTATCTCGACGTCGACCTCGAGTACTACGACCTCGGCGTCGAGCACCGCGACGCCACCAACGACAAGGTGACGGTCGACGCCGCCGAGGCGATCAAGCGCCACGGCGTCGGCGTGAAGTGCGCCACCATCACCCCCGACGAGCAGCGGGTGCAGGAATTCGGCCTCAAGGAGATGTGGCGCTCGCCCAACGGCACGATCCGCAACATCCTCGGCGGCGTGATCTTCCGCGAGCCGATCATCTGCAAGAACGTGCCCCGCCTCGTGCCCGGCTGGACCCAGCCCTTCGTGATCGGCCGCCACGCCTACGGCGATCAGTACCGCGCCACCGACTTCAAGGTGCCCGGCAAGGGCCGCCTGACCATCAAGTTCGAGGGTGACGACGGCACGGTCATCGAGAAGGAGGTGTTCAAGTTCCCCGACGCCGGCGTCGCCATGTCGATGTACAACCTCGATCAGTCGATCATCGACTTCGCCCGCGCCTCGATGAACTACGGCCTCGCGCGCAAGTACCCGGTCTACCTGTCGACCAAGAACACCATCCTCAAGGCCTATGACGGACGGTTCAAGGACCTGTTCCAGAAGGTCTACGAGGAGGAGTTCGAGGCCAAGTTCAAGCCCCTCGGCATCACCTACGAGCACCGCCTGATCGACGACATGGTCGCCTCGTGCCTGAAGTGGTCGGGCGGCTACGTCTGGGCCTGCAAGAACTACGACGGCGACGTCCAGTCCGACACGGCCGCGCAGGGCTTCGGCTCGCTCGGCCTGATGACCTCCGTGCTGATGACGCCGGACGGCCAGACTGTCGAAGCCGAGGCCGCCCACGGCACCGTCACCCGCCACTACCGCGAGCACCAGAAGGGCCGCGAGACCTCGACCAACTCGATCGCGTCGATCTTCGCCTGGACCCGTGGCCTGTCGCACCGCGCCAAGCTCGACGGCAACGACGATCTCGCCAAGTTCTCCGCGACCCTCGAGAAGGTCTGCGTCGACACGGTCGAGGCCGGCTTCATGACCAAGGACCTCGCGCTCCTCGTCGGGCCGGACCAGAAGTGGCTCTCGACCACCGGCTTCCTCGACAAGGTCGATCAGAACCTGAAGACGGCGATGGGCGCCTGAGGCTCCCGCACCGGCGCGAGACGCGGCGGGCGTCCTCCGGGGCGCCCGCCGTTTTCGTATCCGCGTTCCGCCGGCGGCCGCCTCACGCGCCGCTTGCGCGCTCCTGCGGACAGGACTCCGCCAGGGCCCGGGCAACCTCGAGAAGCAGGAGATCGATGGCGGCCCGCAGCAGCGGGTCTCCGACCGTGTCGACGAGTTCGCGGACCCGCAGCCACTGCGCGGCGAGCGCGTCCAGCGCGTTATCCTTGCGGTCGAAGATCATGGTCAGGCCGCCAGGTAAGCGGGTTCGGAGATCAGGATCGAGCGCGGCGTAGCGATCCGCGTTGGCGGGGGTGGCGATTTGGATCACGAAGAAATCTCACGTTGACAAGGCGTGGGTTGTCTTCGTTCCGCGAGGGCCCGGATACTGCGAGAAACCGCAGGGTTCCGGCCGGTAAGTCTCCATGTCGACAGGTACTTGCCGCGATGCGAGCCGTTGCGATCGCCGCGCGCGGACGGGCTGTTCTGCCCCCCTGCCGTCTCTAAGTTGTCGGTCCGGCCCGGAGCGCCTGCGCCACGGCGCTCCAGTCGAACGGCGTCGCGCTGGTGCAGAGCCGGCGGGTCATGGCGGGCATAGCCCTGCGTCACAGACCGGCGGCCCCATCCCTCCGGCATGGTGTTCGCCAGCACGAAGCCAGCCTGCCGCTGCGCCGGAAGGGCGGGTTCCGCGACGATCCCGGCCATGGTGTACGAGCACCCGTAGCGAGCGAAGGCGCCGACAAGCAGGTGCGCGATCTCGTCGGCCGAGGCGGCACGCTCCAGATCGCGCAACACGCTGGAGGTCCGGTCCAACTGCTTCGAATGCGGCGTGCCCGATCTCGAAATTGATGCACGCATTGCGACAAATGATAGGTCGAGCGCAACCTGAGGATGGAATCCTGGACGCTGAAAGGCTAAGGTCGCGCCGGGAAGCTCCACCGTTCGACACGGTCCAGGGGGTGGCGTGCGAGTTTCAGCGGCATGACAGACGACGTGACCCCGCCCACGACACGCTGGCTGCTGGAACGGATCGCAGCCACTCTGAATGTCGGTCCGACCTATTTCCTGCAGGCGGATCGGCTCGCGGAAGCGGATCAGACCGACCGTGAATGCGCGGAGGTCACCGCGCTGTTCCGGGCGATCAGGTCGCCGGCGCGCCGCAACGCCGTGCTGAACCTCCTGCGGGAGATGACCCGCGAATCCTGACGGCTTGCGCACGACCCCCGCAGGGTTCAGCGCCCGGCCTCAGGCCGCCACGAGCAGCGCAGCCCCGGCAACGCCCGAGAGGACCAGGCGCAGACGACCGAGCCAGAGCGGCGCGAGTCCGCGACGGGGCAGATCCTGATCGATCAGCCCCCAGGCGAGCACCAGACCGCCGAGGATGCGCAGATCCCACGGTGCGGGCGCCGCCATCGCGGCCCAGGCCACCAGGGATGGGACAATGGCCACGAGATAATCGCCGTTGCCGCCGTTGCGCGCCGCAGCGGCACCCCAGCGGATCCCGCCCAGGAACGAGGCGATCACGGCTCCATAGGCCGACAGGATGGTGCGCGGCGACAGGCCGATGCTGCTCAGGCCGCCATCGGTACCCGAGACGGCCAGGGCCGCGAAGCCGAGGAAGGGGATGAGCCCGGCAACGCCGAGTACCACGGCGCTGAGCGGGACAGAGTTCCGGTGCGCCATCCATCCTCCGGGCGTCGGCAAGCGTTGGCGACCCACGCGATCCGACCCCCGGTCCGACGCCGCCATGCTGCAGCGTTCCCGCATCGCCGCACGGTGGTCAAGGTCGAAGCCGCGGTGGGCCCAGGTGCCGGACCGGCCTCAGCCCCGACGCGGCGGGGCGGCGGCCGGCACGGCGCTGGGCAGCGGCGCGCCGAGCAGGGACATCGGGGCCGTGACGGTGGCCTTCGGCGCGGGTGGCTCGTTGACCGCCGCGTCAATCTTTCGCGGCTTGAAGTTCGCCGCGAGGCTCTTGGCGCTGGCGAGATCGGCGGGGCTCAGCTTGTTGGCCACGTCGTCGCGCTTCTTCCCGGCATCGTCATCGCCCTGGCTCGCGGCAGCCGAGAACCACGCGTAGGACTGAACGAGATCCTGCGTCAGGCCGAGGCCCCGCGCGTAGAGGACGCCAAGATTGTACTGGCTGTCACGGACGCCGAATTCGGCGCCCTGGCGGAACCACGAAGCCGCGGACGCAAAGTCCGGCTTGCCGTTCGCGCCGGGATTCTCGGCGTAGAGCACCGCCAGATTGTGCATGGAGCGGGCATGACCCTGCTCGGCGGCCCGGCCGTACCACAGCTTCGCCTTGTCGAGGTCGCGGACGAGGCCCGAACCCTTCTCGTAATGGCCCGCGAGCTTGTACTGGGCCGGGGCGTAGCCGGCAGAGGCCAACTTCTCGTAGAGCTTGGCCGCGACCGAGAGGTCGCGCGGCATGCCGCGGCCGTCGGCTTCCCGGGTGGCGAGGTCCCAGATCGCCGTGCCGTCGCCGTCCAGCGCGGCGAGCTTCACCTTGGCCAGAGCCGGAGGCAGGTTGGCGAGATCGGCCTGCAGGCTGTTCATCCCGGAGACCTGGGGCACCGCCGGCTTGGCGTCGGGACGGGCCTCGGCGGGCGCGGGATTGGGCAGGGCCTGCGTCGTGGTCGGATCGGACACGGCCGGCTTCGCCTCCGTGACATCCTTGCCCGCCTCCTTCGGAGCTGGCTTCTGGACATCCGCGGCATCGTCGCGGGATGGCGCACTCTGGCTCGTCGGAGGTGCCGCCCGCGGCTCGTCCGCGCCGCGCATGGTGATTGCCTGGAGCGCGCCCAATGCCAGCACGATGGCGGCGAGCCCGAGCAGCAGCGGCCGGCGGCGGCGATCGATCTCGGCGCGCAGCCGACCGAGGCGCCCGGTCGTCGCCCCTGGAACCGCCGCGGCCCGATCCCCCCGCGCCTCACGGCGCTCCGCCGGAGCTTCGGCGGCGAGTTCCGCCTGCGCGGCCTGGGCAGCACGGCGCGCGGCGGCGATGAAGCTGGTCTTGATGTCGTTCTCGGACTTCGGCTCGACCGCGGTCCGTGCAGCGGCGACGTCGCCGGGACGCTCCTGCGCCGGCCGGCGGGCGGACGGCTCCCGGACCGTGCGCGGCTCGCGCGTGGGCCGGCCGCTGCCGGGCTCCAGCAGGTCGTCGAGGCGCGCAGCCTCGACGCCGTCGCGTCGCGGCTTGGCGCGCGCTCCGGCGGGGACGAGGGGCACCTCCTGGCTCGTCGACGACATCAGGCGCTCGTCGAGGGACGGAGCCCGCGTCGAAGCCGCCTCGGCCGGGCCGAGCCGGACGAGGAGGCGCTCGAGCGCCGACTGAACCCCGTCGAGGGTTGCGCCGAGCCGCTGATCGGACGCGACCTGACGGGCCTGCATGTCCGCCAAGCTGGCGCGCAGGAGACCGATCTCGCCGGTTTCGGCCGTGCCGAGGCCGGTAGTCTGGAGGGTCTGAGCCACCGCGTTGCGGGCGGCGCGCTCCACGACGGCCTCGCTCGGCGCGGAGTCCCGAAGCGCCGTCACCTGCCGCAGCAGGTCGCCCATGGTCCGTTCCAGACCGGCCAGGGCCGGATCGGCGCTGTGCGGGGCATCGAGGCGGCCGGCCAGCGAGACGACCTGCCGCTCCAAGGCGTCGAGGCCCTCGTGCTCGGACCGGGTGCCGACTTGGTCGACCTTCTCGGCGAGGCTGCGCAGCATGGCGTGAATGGAGGCCATGTCGCCCGAACGAGCGATGTTCGCGTCGCCCGCACGCTCGGACCAGTCGTCGCGCGCGCAGAGCACGTCGACCTTCTCGGCGAGCGACTGGATCTGCTCCGCCAGCGCAGCGGGCGCAGCGATCTTCACGTCGCTGCGGATCTCCTCGAGGATCGGCCGCAGGTCCGGACCCGCACCCATGCGCTGAAGCTGCGCGATCTGCGCGCTCACTGCCTGGAGGCTCTGCGCGAGGCCCTGGATCCGCTCCGGGCCGGCGAGCGCGCCGATCTGGCGGCGGATCTCCTCAAGCTCGGCGAACAGGCCGGCGAGGGTGTGATCGTCCGCATCGGCGGCGCGCGTCGCCGCCGCCGAGTCGAGGCGCTCGGCCAGACGGCGGACATCCTCGGCGACGCGGCTGTGGACGTTCTCCGCCACCTCCTCGGCCAGGCGCTCGACCTGGGCCCGGACCTGCTCGATCGGGACTGCGATGGCGGTGAGATCGGTGCCCGCCTGCGCCCGCTCGATGCCGCTCGCCAGGGAGACGACGGCCTGCTCGAGGGCGCCGATGTCCCGGCTCGTCGCCAGCTGGTTGATCGCCTCGCGCAGGCGCGTGGTCTCCTGCTGAAGCTCGATCAGGGCGGCCGACGGCGCGACGCCCTCCTCGATGCGCGCCTCGAGGCGGCGGGCGAGGTCCAGGCGCATGCTGGCGACGACGCCGCCGTCGGCCGACACCGCGCCGGTGCCCGGCTCGCCGGCCTCCGCCAATTCGCGCTGGCGCTGACGGATATCCTGGACCGCGCTGCGGATATCGGCTGCGGCGGGGCGCGCGCGGCGGCCGGGCTGGCGTGTCGCGGCGACCTGATCGCCGAGCTGGGACATGCGGCGCTCGATATCGCCGAGCCGCTCGGTCACCTGCTGGACGGGGGCGGCCTTCAGGGCCCGCTCGATCCGCGCCTCGATCTCGGCGAGCCGCCGCGCCTCGGCCTCCTGCGCGGCGCGCCGCTCGTGGTCGAGGGCGCGGTCGAGCCCGTCCAGGCGGTCCATCAAAGCGGCGATGCCCTGGCCGTAACCGTCGGCGCGGGGTGGGGGAGCATGCGCCGGATGGTCGGATCCCGAGGCCACCGGCGCGGAGCGCTCGGCCGTGGATTCGAGCCGGGCACCGCCGTGGGCGAGCTGCTCGGCGCGGTGACGACGGCGATGGCGGCGATTCCCCGGGGCGGCCGATTGCTGCTGCGGCATCACCGACGCGATCCAGGTCTCGAGCGGGACGCCCGCCCGCGCCGCCACGTCACGGGCCGCATCGAGCACCTCGGGATCGAAACTGTCGAGCTGCGGCATCGCGTTGCGGGTCATCGGTGGCCTGTCGTCGGCAGCGTTCGGCGTCCGCGTCCTCTGCGCAGAGCGGAACCGGAATTCGGTATCCGCGAACGCACGCGTCGGATCGTTCGAGCGTGACCATTAACTTTCTTGGTAAACACGAAGTTAAGGTTTGATTGCCTCGGTAATGGCTGCGGCCGGGGCGCGGCGTGAAACACCCGAGCGTGTCGCGTGCTCGCAGGGCGGAGCCGTTGCTCCGGAGGCAGCGTCGCGTTTACATGCAGCCAACGCAGCGGGCCGATCCGAGAGGCACGCGCAACACGGGGGAAGCCAGAGATGCCGCAGTATCGCGCTCCGGTTGAGGACACGCTGTTCTTGCTCACCGATGTCCTCGGATTCCATGCCCGGGACAATCTGGCCGGGTTCGCCGATGCCTCGCCCGACGTGGTCGAGGCGGTTCTGCGCGAGGGCGCGAAGCTCGCCGAGGAGGTTCTCGCTCCGCTCAACCGGACGGGCGATATCGAGGGCTGCCGCCGTGAGGCCGACGGTTCGGTGCGTACGCCCACCGGCTTCAAGGCTGCCTACGACACCTATGCCGGCGGCGGCTGGATGGGCCTGTCGGTGCCCGAGGCCTATGGCGGCCAGGGCCTGCCCCACACGCTGAATACGGCGATCCAGGAATTCGCCTCGGGCGCGAACCTCGCCTTCGGCATGTATCCCGGCCTGACGCAGGGCGCGATGGCGGCGCTGCTGGTCCACGGCACGGAGGAGCAGAAGGCGCTCTACCTGCCCAAGATGGTCGAGGGCGCCTGGACCGGCACCATGAACCTCACGGAGCCGCATTGCGGCACGGATCTCGGGCTGCTCAAGACAAGGGCCGTGCCGAACGGCGACGGCTCCTACAGCATCACCGGCACCAAGATCTTCATCTCGGCCGGGGAGCACGACCTCGCCGCCAACATCGTTCATCTCGTCCTGGCGCGGATCGAGGGCGCGCCCGCGGGCACCAAGGGCATCTCGCTCTTCGTGGTGCCGAAGGTTCTGGTGAATGCCGACGGCTCCCTCGGCGCGCGCAACGGCGTGTCCTGCGGCTCCCTCGAGCACAAGATGGGCATCCACGGCAACGCCACCTGCGTGATGAACTACGACGGGGCGACCGGCTGGCTCGTGGGCCAGGAGAATCGAGGCCTCAACGCCATGTTCGTGATGATGAACGAGGCGCGGCTCGCCGTGGGCGTCCAGGGGCTCGGCCAGTCCGAGGTCGCCTACCAGAACGCCGCCGCCTACGCGAAGGACCGCCTGCAGGGTCGGGCTCTGACCGGCGTTAAGGCGCCCGACAAGGCCGCCGATCCGATCATCGTCCATCCGGACGTACGGCGCACGCTGTTGCAGATTCGCGCCTTCAACGAGGCGGCCCGCGCCCTGATGCTCTGGACCGCGCTCCAGGCCGACATCCTGCACCGCTCGGAGGACGCGAAGGAGCGCCAGACGGCGGACGACCATCTCGGCCTGCTCACGCCGGTGGTGAAGGGCGTGCTCACCGACAAGGGCTTCGCCAACGCGGTCGAGGCGCAGCAACTGCTCGGCGGCCACGGCTACATCGAGGAATGGGGCATGTCGCAGTTCGTGCGCGATGCCCGCATCGCCATGATCTACGAGGGCGCCAACGGCATCCAGGCGATGGACCTGATCGGCCGCAAGCTGCCGAAGGACGGCGGCCGGGCGATGATGACCTTCCTGGGCGAGGTCCAGACCTTCCTGAAGGACCACGGCGAGGATCCCGCCATGGCGCCGTTCACCAAGCCGCTCCAGGCCGGGCTGAACGATCTCCAGGGGGCCGTGATGTGGCTGATGCAGAACGCCTTCAGCAAGCCCGACAATGCCGGGGCCGGCGCCACCGACTTCATGCACCTCTTCGGCCTCGTGGCCCTGGGCTACATGTGGGCGCGGATCGCGAAGGCGGCGCTGGCGAAGCACGCCGAGGCGCCCTCCCCCCGCTGGGAGTCGAAGCTGACGAGTGGCAGGTTCTTCATGGAGCGGATGCTGCCGGAGACCGCCCTCCGCCTGACCCGCATCAAGGCCGGGGCCGAGAGCACCATGGCGCTGGAGGCTGAGGCCTTCTGAGAGGGCCGCCGTTCAACGTCCTCACCGCGCCATCGTCTTTGCGAGCGAAGCGAAGCTATCCAAGAACGCGACGCTGATCCAGGGCGCGCTACCCGGGGTCACTTCGCTGGGCTCGCAACGATTGCGGAATTGCACGGCGGAGCGAAAATCCGTCAGCCGGCGAGCGCGGCGTCGAGATCCTCGATCAGGTCCGCCGGATCCTCCAGGCCGATCGAGAGACGCACCACTTCCGGTCCCGCGCCCGCGGCTGTCTTCTGCGCGTCGGTGAGCTGGCGGTGCGTGGTCGAGGCCGGGTGGATGATCAGCGAGCGGGTGTCGCCGATATTGGCGAGGTGCGAGAACAGCTGGAGGTTCGAGACGAGCTTCACGCCCGCCTCGTAGCCGCCCTTCAGACCGAAGGTGAACACGGCACCGGCGCCGTTCGGCGTGTAGCGCTTGGCCAGCGCGTGGTACCGGTCGGTCTCCAGGCCCGGATAACTGACCCACGATACGGATTCGTGGCGGGACAGGTGGGTGGCCACCGTCAGCGCGTTGTCGGAATGGCGCTGCATGCGCAGCGGCAGCGTCTCGATGCCGGTGAGGATCAGGAAGGCGTTGAACGGCGACAGGGCCGGCCCGAGATCGCGCAGGCCAAGGACCCGGCAGGCGATGGCGAAGCCGAAATTGCCGAAGGTCTCGGCCAGAACCATGCCGGAATATTCCGGGCGCGGCTGGCTCATCATCGGGTAGCGGGCATCCCCCGCCCACTGGAACGAGCCGCCGTCGACGATCAGGCCGCCGATCGAGTTGCCGTGGCCGCCGAGGAACTTGGTGGCCGAGTGCACCACGATGTCGGCGCCGTGCTCGAAGGGCCGGATCAGGTACGGCGTCGCCATGGTGTTGTCGACGACGAGCGGGATGTTGTGCTTCTTGGCAATCTGCGAGAGGGCCGCGAGGTCGGTGATGACGCCGCCGGGATTGGCGATCGATTCGCAGAAGATCGCCTTGGTGCGCGGCGTGATCGCCGCCTCGAAGGAGGCGGGATCGTCGTTGTCGGCCCAGGCCACCGACCAGCCGAAATTCTTGTACGAGTGATTGAACTGGTTGATCGAGCCGCCGTAGAGCTTGTTCGAGGCCACGAACTCGTCGCCCGGCTGCATCAGGGCGTGCATGGTCAGGAACTCGGCCGCGTGGCCGGAGGCGACCGCGAGGGCGGCGGTTCCGCCTTCGAGCGCGGCGATGCGCTCCTCCAGCACGGCGTTCGTCGGGTTGGTGATCCGCGTGTAGATGTTGCCGAAGGCCTGGAGCCCGAACAGCGACGCGGCGTGGTCGACGTCGTCGAACACGAAGCTGGTGGTCTGGTAGATCGGCGTGGCCCGCGCGCCCGTGGCTGCGTCGGGGGCGGCGCCCGCGTGGATCGCCAGCGTGTTGAAGCCGGGCAGGCGGTCGGACATCGTCGGGTCTCCTCAGAGCACCCGAGCCTGTACGCCCGCCCGGGAGTTCGGCGCAAGACGTCCTGCGGCAAGACGGCGGGGCTACGCCTCCGGCTGATGGCAGAGATCGATATGCGGCTGGCCCGCATCGACCAGAGCGCGGTCCACCGCCTCGATGGCGAGCAGAGTCCGGGTCAGGTCCTCGGCCATGGAGATCGGCGCCACGTCGAGGCCACCCAACCGCCGGGCGATGGCGTTCCTCTGCCGTGCCAGGGCGGCACGGGCCCGGTTCAGGTCCTCGATCTCGTCAACGGTCATCCGCGCTCCCTCTCCATTGGCGCCCGGTGCCTCGATCAACCGCCCGGCGTCCAGTCGATGTTCGGCCGCTGGGCCAGCATGCGCTCGAAGTAGTTGGCCACGGCCTGCGCCCCGTCCGTGTGCATCATCGCGACGGGATGCGCGAGATAGGCGCGGGCGAGATCGGCAGGAATTCGGCCGGCCTGGAATGCGCTCAGCACCTCGTCGATGAAGGCGTCATTCGCCTCGTTGAAGTCGCTCGACAGCTTCTTACGGTCGTTGAGGGCCTTGATCGGCATGCGGCATCCTTGGAAAGGCGCAAAGCGCGTCCGCGCTCATACGACTCCGTAACCCTTCACGCACGGCCCGGGGAGCGGATTTCCACGCTCGGACGTTAACGGGACATGTCAATCGAAACATTGCGCTCCCATACGGTCGAGATCGTTCCGTGCCTGAACGATCCCCGATGTTTCCGCTGGATCATCCGCAATCGCGGCGGGGCGGTGGTGGAGCACTCTCCCTACGCGTTCGTAACGCAGAACGGCGCGCGCATTTCCGGCGAATGCTGGATGCGCGAGCTTTTCAGCGACGGAAAGGCCCCCTAAGCTCAACCTGGTTGGGAAGCGGTCGGGTCCGCCTTGCGGAACCGGTGGTGGCCGGAGGCGCTGCGCCCGACCCCGACGCCCTGCGCAAGGCTCCGTCACGCTCTGACCGGCTCGCCGTACCGAACTGGTTTCTGCGGCTGCGCGGGCCTCAAACCAGGAACATCCAAGACAACCTTGCCGATAGCTTGAACGCATAAGGCAACGGTTAAGCATCGCTCCGTCGGGCATTATTCTTTGTCAGAACTTTAATCATGGGTACCCAATATCCGACCGACTCGAATTTGGATCAGGGTGCGGATGATGCTGAGCGGCGACGGGACATTCCGGGACGACGATGCCGCGTCGCAGATGGGCTCGGTGACGTCCGTCGAGGGATCGAAGGTTCATCTGGAACTCATCGTGCGGGACGGGCGTCCCAAAGTGCGGGTCACCGTCGGCAATCTGGTCCGCATCCGGGCGGGCGACGCCGTCCTTGTCGGCATTGTCACGACCTTATCCTCGGGCACCGAGCCCGGGCGACAGCCGGGCGCCTATGCGAGCCTCGATCTGCTGGGCGAGATCGTCGCGGCGCAGGGCGGACATCGCTTCAGCCGCGGCGTAACCTGCTATCCGGCGATCGGCGACACCGTCGGATTGCTGTCGGCCGCGGATCTCCGGATCGTCCACCACGTGTCGGCGGCCAACACGGCCGCCGTGGGCGCTCTATACCAAGACCCGGACACCCCAGCCTGCATCAAGATCGATGACCTGCTCTCGAAGCACTTCGCGGTGCTGGGCACCACCGGCGTCGGCAAGTCGAGCGGCGTGACCGTCATTCTGGATGAGGTGATGCGCGCCAAGCCGGCGGTGCGCATCTTCCTGCTGGACGTCCACAATGAATACGCCGCCAGCTTCGGTGACCGCGCGAGCGTGATCAACCCGCGCAGCCTGAAGCTTCCGTTCTGGCTGTTCAACCTCGAGGAGATCGCCGACGTCGTTTACGGCGGACGGCCGGCCGTGGACGAGGAGATCGAGATCCTCGCCGAGGTGATCCCCCTCGCGAAGAGCAAGTACGCGCAGTACAAGGAAGCGAGCGATCGGCAGATCGTGAAGCGGACGTTCGGCAAAGGTGCCGGCTACACGATCGACACGCCGGTCCCCTACATGTTGCAGGACCTGCTCGCGCTCATCGACGAGCGGATGGGGCGGCTCGAGAACCGCGTTTCGCGGATGCACTATCACCGGCTGATCACCCGGATCGAGGCGATCCGGAACGATCCCCGGCACGGCTTCATGTTCGACAACGCCAATGTGGGCGGCGACATGATGGGCGAGATCCTGGCGCACCTGTTCCGGCTCGATCCGGACGGGCGGCCGATGACGATCATGCAGCTCGCCGGCCTGCCGATGGAGGTCGTAGATGCGGTCGTCTGTGTCCTGTGCCGGCTCGCCTTCGAGTTCGGCGTCTGGAGCGAGGGCGCGGTCCCCCTGCTGTTCGTCTGCGAGGAAGCTCACCGCTTTGCCTCGGCGGATCGTTCGGTCGGCTTCACGCCGACGCGTCGCGCCCTGTCGCGGATCGCCCGCGAGGGCCGGAAACACGGCGTCCATCTCGGCCTGGTCACGCAGCGTCCGGCCGAACTCGACGCGACGATCATGTCGCAATGCAGTACCCTGTTCGCCATGCGGATGACCAATGCCCGCGACCAGGCCTTCCTGGCGGCGGCTGTGTCCGATGCTGCCAATCTGCTCACCTTCGTGCCGTCGCTGGGCACGGGCGAAGTCATCGCCTTCGGCGAGGGCGTCCCGATTCCGGCCCGGATGACCTTCCGTCCGCTTCCGTCGGCGCGTCACCCGCGCAACGATGTGAGCGGTCGCGCAGGCGAGGACGGCGCGGCGATCGCCGGCGCGGCCTTCGTGGGCGCTGTCGTCGAGCGCTGGCGGGGCGCCACCATGAACAAGGCCATGGGACACGACGCCGAGCCGGCCGCCGCGCGTCTCGGCCGCGAGACGGGCCCGGAGGGTCTGCACGGCGCCGCACTCGACCAGGTGCATCGCCGTCTGCTGCGCCGCCCACTCGAGGCCGGCGACACCGCCACGCAGACCAGTGCCCAAGCTGCCAAGCCGCTCTGGCAGCAGGGCGGGGCATGAGCGAACCCGTTTTCCCGGAGCCCGCGACCCTGCTCGAAGCGGCCATACAGGCCCTTCCCGTGGGCGTCGTGGTCCATGATCGGCATGGCCACTGCATCCTGGCCAATGCCGCCGCGCGTCGCCTCGGCGACAAGGCCATTCATGCGCGTCCCGCCGCAGCTGCCAGCGAACGGGACGTCACGAATGTCGAGCTCATCGACGATCGGATGGTCGAGACGCAGACGCAGCCGGTGCTGGAGGGCCGGACCGGCTTGACGCTGACAACCCTGACCGACGTCACGCACCATCATCGGATTCAGCGGGAGCTGCTCACCAAGGCCTTCATCGACGCCCTGACCGGGCTTCCGAACCGGACGATGTTCGAGCAGAGCATCGCGGATGTTCTGGCGGGATCCGCACCGGGGGATCAGTTCGCCCTGGCCTTCATCGATCTCGACAACTTCAAGCACATCAACGACTACTACAGCCACGCCGCGGGTGACGCGCTTTTGCGCAAGGTGTCCGACCGGATCGGCGGCGCGCTGCGTCAGACCGACCTTCTGGCGCGCATCGGCGGCGACGAGTTCGTGCTCCTGCTTGCCCCCATTGCCGACGCGGATGAGGCGCTCGCGGCGGTGCGCTCCATCTCGGAGCGCCTGAAGCAGCCGTTCTTCATCGACGGGCACGAGATCTTCGCCTCCGCCTCCATCGGCCTCAGCCTGTTTCCGGAGCATGGCGACACCTACGAGACCCTGGCCCGACAGGCCGACAACGCGATGTACCGGGTGAAGGGCGAGTTGAAGGGTGGCGTCAGCCTGTTCGACGACGCGATGAGCCAAGCCGCAACGGCCCGCATGGCCGTGGAGCAACGCCTTCGCCTGGCGATCCGCGACCGCTGCTTCTGCTGCGCCTTCCAGCCGAAGGTCGACATGCGCAGCCATGCGGTCACCGGCGTCGAGGTTCTTCTGCGCTGGCGGGATGAGCTGGGCATGATCCAGGCGCCCGGCGAATTCATCGCCCTCGCCATCGAACTGGGGCTGATCAACGAGATCACCCTCCAGCTCCTGACCGAGACTGTGCGGGCGATGCCCGATATCGATGAGGTGTTCGGCCCGGGCGTCACCGTGAGCCTCAACATCGCCGCCAAGCAGGCCTGCGATGTGCCGTTCATGACCGAGTTCTGCGCGGCGCTCGGCGAGACCGGCCTTGCGGAGCGCTTCGTGCTGGAACTGACCGAGGAGGCCTTCTTCACCACGGGCCACTTCCAGCGCGAGGTTCTGCCGAAAATCCGGGCGATCGGCGCGCGGGTCTCGATCGACGATTTCGGCGTCGGCTACTCGTCTCTGGCGGCACTGGCGGACATCACCGCGGACGAGCTGAAGATCGACCGCTCGTTCATCACCGACATCGACAAGCGGCCGCGCAGCCAGATCGTCCTGAAGGCGATCGAGTCCCTCGGTGCGGCGCTCGGCATGACGGTGGTGGCCGAAGGTGTCGAGACCTTCGAGGAGGTCGCCTACCTGCTCGGCGCGACGCAGATCCGCTGCGCGCAGGGCTACTACTTCGCCCGCCCCCTCTTGCTCGACCAGATCCGCCAGGCCGAGCCGCGCGTGCCCGGGTCGCGCGTCCCCGCCACGCGGAGCCGTGCCTCGGAGTTGCGGATATCCAGCCAGCTTCGGCGCGCCTGAAGACCGTCCGGCGCGCCGGGCAGCCTGACCCGCCCGCCCTCCGTGGAGCCTTGTGCGACCAGCAGCGGTCGCCGCACGCCCGCTGCGCCGGCGGTCATGGCGCCGATCATCGTTTCGTCGGCTGAGCGGCGCACCTCGACCGGGTGCCGCACGCCGTGAGCGAGGGGTGTCGCGATGCCGAGGTCGAAGCCGTGGCGGCCGTCGCCCACCCTCACCGCCGCGATGTCGGCCCGCTACCCCGCCACCGTCCATGCGGAGCGCGCACCGAGCCGGCCACGCCCGCACGGGACCCGAACGCGCCGGCGCGGATCACGCGCCGGCCCACCGGGCAGGTGTTCACAATCGTCACGCTGCTGGCCGCACGGCTCCCGGCCCGCCAGCGGAGACGCGCTGCGGCCGCTGCGTCGTATCCCAAACCGCGTCCGACCTTCGCCGATGCCCTGGCCGCCGTGCGCTGTGCGATCTGGCGCGAGCGGACTTTGGCGATATCACCGCGCCGACGCGCCAGAACGAAACCCGCTTCCGTTTGCCCGCGCCCTGGACCTATGCCCTCGGCCACGCCGCATGAAGGGCCAAAGTTGAGCTGAGAAACTGCCTACGCTTACGACCGGAATGCGGTCCAAGCGGCCCGGAGCTACCTGTTCCGTGTCAAGGATCCTCGCATCCTTACTGGAACGGCTTCCATTCTACAGTTTAGCTCCCAGCATGTCAGGACAGTAGCAACACTTTGGGCGATAACTTGGCCTGAGGCAGGATCAGCGGCTTAGTCGAACGATAACATCGGCGTCATTGCGAGATAAGCGCGCATATATATTATAGATAGACTCGGAATACACTATCAATTGTATCGGTGCGAGCCGTCTTCCGCGCTGTCCCGTCGTCAGCACGGCGGAATGGAGCACCGTTCGGCTGGCCTCGCCCCGTGCCGGCCGCCTATGCCAAGCCGCGGTGTTCAGCAAAGTCGATCTCAGGCGGTAAGAGAAATTGTTTCTATCAGACCCCACGTTTGAAACGTTATTCTTTATTGCACGGAAATTTTAACAGCACATTCCCTTATTTTTCTGCAAAACTAATTGCATAGGCGAACGATAAGTCTATATAAAGAAAGACATTTGCTCGAAAATTAACAATTTAGGAGGAAAGATACTTCGTCCGGGAGGATTAATCCGAAATGATAGGATCACACTGATGGCCGGAACTGAACCGGATCGCGTCGATGAACGACCCCCTGCTCGGTCCCGGCCTCGGGAAGCCGCATGACCTAGGACCACCCCCGGTCGCATTGTAACGCGGCACACGACAGCGCGCCGTGCTGGGGCGGTCTCAACCAATCTCTACATCCTGAGGTGACCGCGACAGCGGGCCGCTGCGCTCCGGCACCTCCGGATGAGGGATGGGAGGGATAGCCAGCCCGAGGCTTCCCGGTCGTCCGTCGCATTCCGTGCGCGCTGCCATCGCAGGCGGCCCTAAACCTTTGTTGCGACGCGCTGTTTTCGCCGAGCCGGTGTCCCTCACGGCGATGCGCGCTCCCATTGTCCGTTGCCGAGTTCCCAGAGGTATGACGCCCGCATGTCGCGAACCATCCGCTTCAACGCCTTCGACATGAACTGCGTCGGCCACCAGTCGCCGGGCCTGTGGGCCCATCCACGCGACCGGTCATGGCAGTACAAGGATCTGGAATACTGGCAGGATCTCGCGCGTACGCTGGAACGCGGCATCTTCGACGGGATCTTCATCGCCGACGTCGTGGGCTATTACGACGTCTACAAGGGCTCGAACTGGCACGCCCTGCAGCAGGCGGCGCAGATCCCGGTCAACGATCCGCTTCAGCTCGCCGCGCCGATCGCGCTGGCCACCGAGCATCTCGGTATCGGCATCACGGCCTCGACCTCGTTCGAGCATCCCTACACCTTCGCCCGCCGCCTCTCGACCGCCGACCATCACACAAAGGGCCGGGTCGGCTGGAACATCGTCACGTCGTATCTCGAGAGCGGGGCGAAGAACCTCGGCCAGGAGGGTCTGAAGCGCCACGACAACCGCTACGAGGTCGCGGCCGAATACGTTGAGGTGCTCTACAAGCTGTTCGAGGGCAGCTGGGAAGACGGCGCGGTCCTGCGCGACCGCGACCGGCGGATCTTCACCGATCCGGCCAAGGTCCACGAGATCGGCCATCGCGGCCGGCACTTCACGGTGCCGGGCTATCACCTGTGCGAGCCCTCGCCGCAGCGCACGCCGGTGCTGTATCAGGCCGGCGCCTCCGGGCCCGGCAAAGCCTTCGCGGCTGCCCATGCCGAATGCGTGTTCGTGGCCGCCCCGCTCAAGCCGATGCTCAAGGCCTACGTGGCGGATATTCGCGCCCAAGCGCAGGCGGCCGGCCGGTCTGCTCGCGATGTGCTGATCTACAACCTCACCACCGTGATCGTCGCGGAGACCGACGACGCCGCGCAGAAGAAGTTCGAGGAATACCAGTCCTACGCTTCCTACGACGGCGCACTAGTGCACTGACTCAGACGGATGGTTCAGGGGATCGGCTGACGGCGGCGAGGATGTCGGTGGCGGGTTTGGTCCAGACGAAGGGTTTGGCGCTCCGGTTGTGCTCGGCGATGTAGCGTTTGATGGCTGCCTGCAGGTCGACGACGCCGGTGAAGGAGCCTCGCCGCAGCCGACGACGGGTCAGCGCTGAGAAGAAGCCCTCGACCGCGTTGAGCCACGAGGCCGAGGTCGGAGTGAAGTGGAACGTCCAGCGCGGGTGCCGGGCGAGCCAGGCGCGCACCTTCGGATGTTTGTGGGTGGCGACGTTGTCGAGGATCGCGTGGATCGCCTTGCCGGGCGGG
>NZ_FMWU01000008.1 GCF_900103195.1 Methylobacterium sp. UNC378MF
AAGGCGATCCACGCGATCCTCGACAACGTCGCCACCCACAAACATCCGAAGGTGCGCGCCTGGCTCGCCCGGCACCCGCGCTGGACGTTCCACTTCACTCCGACCTCGGCCTCGTGGCTCAACGCGGTCGAGGGCTTCTTCTCAGCGCTGACCCGTCGTCGGCTGCGGCGAGGCTCCTTCACCGGCGTCGTCGACCTGCAGGCAGCCATCAAACGCTACATCGCCGAGCACAACCGGAGCGCCAAACCCTTCGTCTGGACCAAACCCGCCACCGACATCCTCGCCGCCGTCAGCCGATCCCCTGAACCATCCGTCTGAGTCAGTGCACTAGTGACCCCGCGCAGCGAATTGCCAGATCGGGATCTCGGGCGTCCGGCGGCCCTATCGGTCGGTCCAAGGATGCGGGAGAGGGAAAGTCAGGCTGAACGCTTCATCTCTGTATGATCAGAGCTCTTCACACCTGCGCTCAGTTGCTGTTGCGGCTTTTGGCTATGCAAAGTGACGACACGAGAAGCGTAGGCGCTCGCTGGCGGCGTGCGCCTCAGAGCAAACAGTAAGGCTGCGCTTGCAGCACATGCCACGGCGGCCCCGACCGGTGCCACAAGGATTGCGATCGCACCCAACCAAGGCCATGTACCGGCAACCGAAAGGATGGCGCCCGCGAAGGCCGACAGAACATGGAATAACAGATTCATAATTGGCCCCCCAACCGCGACAGGAGATACCACTCATCGCCTGCTAGGCGCTGTGACCTGCGAACAACGCGAGACTTGAAATTCCGAACTGTTAAGTTTTAGGCCTTGTGACGCGCGCTCGTCGCCGACCATCAAGGGCGGCGCTCTAATAAGCCGCTGACGATGCCCATCGACATCTACGGCCGCTTCCAACGGTGCATCATCATCGCACTGGTAAGCGGCGGCGCCGCGATAATGGCAGCGGCTAAACTTTGCGACACCGTGTAGTCCCAGCGGCATCCGCTCGGCCCTGCGCCGATCTGCTCGCGGGGCGGGTGAGCGCCTGATCTCATCGCCTACTGGTCGAGCTGATACGCAACCCGGCTTACGTATCGGACGGCCGGCAGCGATAGCCGCAGACCATCCAAGCGAAACTGAAACTTAAGCTTACCGGTTCACCGTCCCGGTCTCGTCCCGGCGACCGGTGGCATCCATGACCCTTGCTCTATTGGCCGCCCTGCTTGCCGGGGCGCTGTGTCTCGGGATGCTGTCCACGTTCCTGCCGCTGAGGCCGCGGCGCGAAGACATTGAGTTGGCACCAGTGCTCGACGACGAATTCTTCGACGTTGGCGGTCCCATCATCGATCTAGAACCAATTCGCTGACGCGCATCACGGCAGACCTGCCGGCCGCCATCGCCTTTGACAGGAAAGCCCGCACCGGTGGACCCAGCCGGCTTTCCCAGATCCCGGCGCTGGGGGATCAGCCGCCGAGTCTGCGGCAAGCCTACCGCGGCGGCCGCGGGGAAGGCCCAGCCGCCGGGTGCTGCCACAGGCCCTTTTCTGCGGATGAACAGGATAAAACCGTTTGTCGGTGATGGAACGATGCACGGCTTCTGCGTGCAACGAACTTGTCCGAAGGGCGCGCAAGGCTGAAACAAGCGTCGGCAACAGGGGCGCGATCCGCGGTAACGCGAAGCTATTGCCCCGTCTTCCCTAAGCGCCTGATTGTATTGGGAGAAGTGATGGCTCCCCGAGCAGGACTCGAACCTGCGACAAGGCGATTAACAGTCGCCTGCTCTACCAACTGAGCTATCGGGGATCACGAGGGGGTCTCTACACACCGAGATCGCCGGACGCAAGGGCCTCGATGCATGTTCCGCCGACGATCTGGCGCGTGGCGGTCTGCGGAACGGCGCATGATCCCCGCCGATGAGGTCGGATGGGCCGCCGCGTGGCTGATCGGCAACACCAATCCGCCGGCCCCGACCGACGATGTCATCCCTCGAAATTGTCCCCACGGGTCCGCGGTCATCCGGCTGTCGTGACACGATCCTACGGGAGCCACCCCGCCGGCGTGCCGGCTGTTCCCGGTGTCGCCATGTTGACCCATCGCTGCCTCGACCCCCAAGACCCCTATGCGGAGCGTGAGGTGCATGTCGCCTTCGAATGGGCCGCCGATCATCCCCGTCTGATCGCAGCCCTGGATGAGCAAGAGGCCGATATTCTGCCCGACCTCGTCGAGGCGCAGCGCGACGATCTCTGCCGGGAGATCATGTCCGCTCGCCTCACGCGACGGCCGGTCCACCCTGCGCGGCGCACGGGTCGATCGGCCTGATGACCGACCGCTGACCAGACGCCCCTGCCCTGGGCGGTCGAAGGCGCGGCCCACCCGCGGTGCCCCGCGAATTCAGTCTCGACCCCATCCTGGCTCCCGGCGAGGGATCCTCCTCGACTGCACAGGGTCAGCTCGATCGGATCGGATCTGGAAACAACCGGGGTATCGCGATTGGAGTCAAATTGAATGGACCGGCGTTTTGTCGGCAACGTATCAA
Organism: Methylobacterium sp. UNC378MF; assembly: GCF_900103195.1. Classification (GTDB taxonomy): domain Bacteria; phylum Pseudomonadota; class Alphaproteobacteria; order Rhizobiales; family Beijerinckiaceae; genus Methylobacterium. Next base: position 2,508 of record NZ_FMWU01000008.1, read on the forward strand.
AATCTGCATAGTATAAAAGAAGGGCTTTTGCCGGCTATATTTAATTGTTAAGTTCGATTTGCTTCTTCATAGCTTGGCCATCCGAATCCTTGGCCAAGGCGGCACGTCCCATGCGCATCTCACTCGGCCTGAAGCTTTTTGCGGTGATCGGGGTTCTGGCTCTGGTGGCGATCGGCATCGCGGCCTTTTCGGTTCGGCAATCGAACTGGGAGCAGGAGCGCGCCGCCGCCACTGACCGGATCTGGAATGCAGGGCTGCAGGCGGGGGCCTTGGGCCAGGCGATCGAGCACGCCGTGGTCCAGGCCACGGCACTCTACACGGCGGAGAACACGTCAGAGGCGCGCACGCGTCTGTCGGCCCTGCACGACGCTCTCGCTACTGTGGAACTGGTGCGGGTTCCCTTCCTGGCGGCCATGGAGGATCAGCTTCCCGCAGACCGCCGCCGCCGGTTTGATCTCTTCGTCAAGGAGTTCATCGCCTATCAGACCGACACGGCCGAACTCGGTCTCACGGTCTCGCCCAAGGCCGCCCTGATCCAGGCGACGGATGAATCCACCGTGAAGAACCGCGAGCGCATGGTCGCCGAGATCGGCGCCCTCGGACGAGAGGTTCTGGACCGGCTGAATGCCCGCCGCGCCGAGGACGCGGCCGACCGTCGCCAGGCGCGGATCACCCTCGTGATCGTGCCGGCCGCGGCGCTGGCGCTGGGTCTGCTCGCGGCGATCTGGATCATCGTGAGCCAGATCCGGCGGCCCCTGCATCGGCTCAAGGATGGAATGACGGCGCTTGCCGCCAACGATCTCGGTCGTGCGATCCCGTTCACGCACCGCCGCGACGAGATCGGCGAGATGGCTGCCGCCATCGCGGCCTTCCAGAGGGCCCTGATCGAGAAGCGCGATCTCGACGGTGAGGCGCAGGCGCGCCGCGATCGGGACCGCGCCCGGGCGGAGGCATTGGACGCCGCAACCCACGCTTTCGAGGCCGAGACGCATCGCGCCGTCGCCGATCTCGCCGGTTCCGCCGAGGCGATGCAGACGTCGGCCGACACCCTCTCGAGCAATGCGGGCGCGATGGCGTCCGAGGCTGCCCGCGTGGCGGAGGCCTCGGACCAGAGCGCAGGCCTCGTCGACAGCATCGCCAGCGCTGCCGAAGAACTGTCGGCCTCGGCGCGGGAGATCGAGGCCCGGGTCCGTTACACCAGCGAGATCGCCTCCTCCGCGCTCACCGATACCGAGGGTCTCAAGGAGACGGTGATGAACCTCTCGCGGGCGGCCGAGGAAATCGGCGCTGTCGTCACGCTGATCCGTGACGTGGCGGACCAGACGAACCTCCTGGCGCTCAACGCCACGATCGAGGCCGCCCGTGCCGGCGCCGCCGGGCGCGGCTTCGCGGTGGTTGCCGCCGAGGTGAAGGCGCTCGCGGGCCAGACGGCGCTCGCAACCGATCGCATCACCGGGCAGGTCGGTTCGATCCAGGGTGCCGCGGGACGGACAGTCGGCGCGATCGATACGATCGGCGAGACCATCGCCCGGATGAACCTGATCGCCTCCGAGGTGGCTGACGCCACGGATCAGCAGGGCCAGGCCAGCCAGGAGATCGCGCGGGCGATTTTCGGCGCGGCATCGGAGGCCCGGCAGGTTTCGGAGAGCGTCGCCGGCGTTCAGGCCGCTGCCGCCTCTAACGAGGCGCAGGCCGGGCAGGTGCGCGGCAGCGCGGCGCGGGTCAATGCCGGAACGCACAGCCTGCAACAGGCGATCGAGACCTTTGTGAAGCAGGTCCACGGCGCATGACGGTGCGCCGGCTCCCGGACCGGCGCATCATGGCCGGATCAGCCTGGAAGGATGGAGGCCTCGGAGGGAATCGAACCCCCGTACAAGGATTTGCAGTCCTCTGCGTAACCACTCCGCCACGAGGCCTTCCTGAACGGCGCCGCCGTCCCGTCCGGAGCTTGGCGGACAGCTCCGGGTGCGCGTCTCTAGCAGAGGTCGGCCGTCCCAGGCAACGGCTCCGAGGCCGCGCCTCGTGCAGACCGTGTCAGCTCTGCCAGACCCGCGGCATCGGCAGGCCGCGATAGCCGGCGAGGAAGCGGGCGATCACGCCACGCAGCGGCCCCACGGCCTCGCCCAGCGCACGGACCGCCAGATGCCCGTTCCAGGCGCTCGCCGCCGCATGGGTTCCCGGCGACGCGGCCTCGGCCAGACGGGTGCGCACCTCTTCCAGACGTGCCTCGGCCCCGGGGGAGACGTCGAGGATCGTCGCGCAGGCCCGTGCGCCGCCGCCGACGGCCGGGCGGGCGAGAAGATCGCTGATCGGGCCTTCCAGCAGGAAATCGTCGGCGTAGGCGAGCCGCCCGTTCCGACGGATCCGCCACGAATCCGCGAACAGCCCGTCCGCGATCCGCTCACCCCTGGCCGCACGGCCGAAGGCTACCACCTCTACGGCGAGCAGAGCGGCTCCTTCGGCGAGATCGGCCTGGAAGCGGCGCCGCACCCGGGCGCGATCGAACAGGATCGTTTCCTGCGGCAGCCAAGCGAGGTGCGACTCTGCCCCCAGAGTCAGGGTGTTCGCGATGTGGCTCACGGGACCGTCCGAGCGGTAGATCTTCTCGGCGGCCGTGGTGGTCAGCACCAGATCTGCGGCCGGTTCGAGGGCGAGGTCGATGGCGAAGGTGTCGCCGCAGGCGACGCCGCCCGCCGTGTTGACGAGGACCGTCTCGAGCGCGCCCGAACCCCGTGGGAAGCGCAGCCGCGACGGCCCGGATTCCGCGAGATCCAGGATCCGCGTCGCGCCGCCGGGACAAGCCGGCCCAACCCGAAGGCGGACGCGTCCGTCCGAGCGCTGGCGCGCCGGTGCAGTGTCGGTCTCGGCGAGCGGTGACGATGCACGAAAGGGGGGGCTGTCCATCAGCTCCGCCCGGTCGGCTCTGCGGGCAGGGCCTCGATCGGCAGAGTCGGCCGGTCGAGGATGCGCCGGCCGAACAGGCTCGCCACCAGTTCGACCAAGACCCGGGCGCTGCGCCCGCGCTCGTCGAGAAACGGATTGAGTTCCACGACGTCGAGGGAGCGCACCAGGCCGGAATCGTGGAGCATCTCCATGATCAGGTGCGCCTCCCGGAAGGTGGCGCCGCCCGGCACGGTGGTGCCCACGGCCGGCGCGATCGACGGGTCGAGGAAATCGATGTCGAGGCTGACATGGAGATGCGCCCCTTGCGCGGCGACGCGATCGAGCACCCGCCGCAGCGGCGCCACGACCCCGAACTCGTCGATCGTGCGCATGTCGGTGACGCCAACCCGTCTCTCCGTCACGAGAGCGCGCTCGCCTGCGTCGATCGACCGGAGGCCGAACAGGTGGATGTGGGCGGGGTGCAGAGGCTGCGGCACCGGCTCGGCGAACAGGGGCGGGAAGCCGGGCTCGCCGCACAGGGCCGCGAGCGGCATGCCGTGAACGTTCCCTGAGGGTGACGTCGCCGGCGTGTTGAAGTCCGCATGCGCGTCGAGCCAGAGCACGAAGACCGACTGGCCGCGCCGCGCGCAGTGCCGCATCACCCCGTCGACGGAGCCGAGGGACAGGCTGTGATCGCCGCCGGCAGTCAGTGGAACGCTGTCCGCGTTGAGGACATCCTCCACGACCCTGGAGAGCGCGTGGGTCCAGGCGGCCACGCCGATGAGTCCGCGTGCACCTGCAGGTCCGTCGGGGACGATGTCGCCGCGATCCGTGACGGTGTGGCCGAGTTCGCAGAGCACTCGGACCAGGCCGGCCGTGCGCAGGGCTGACGGCCCCATGAGCGCGCCGGGCTCGCTGGTTCCGACCTCGATCGGTGCTCCGATCAGCGCGATGCTGCGCGCCGGGTCCGGCTGGGCTTCGCCGCTCATCCCATCTCCATCGTCGTCTCGAAGCACCGGTGCTCCGCGGCCGCTCTACCACTCGGACTCATAACCGGCCGATGACGGTGACTGCGAGACGGGATCGGCAGCAAGATCCGTGACGGCATGTTTGGGCCGGGATCTTGTGCGACGCGTCCGGAGAAGTGCCCAGAGGAGCAGAAGAACGAGGAGCGCGGCCGCGAGAAGACGGGCGGTCCAGGGAAGCGCCGGATGCCGGGCATCCGTCACCACCCGCAGGATCATGAAGACCAGCCCCTGCCCGATCAGCAGGAGGCAGAGCTGGCCTGCGAAGATCCGCGCCATGTCCCACAAAGATCGATCCTGAGGAACGGCGCGCAATTCCACGTCCAGGGTGCCGTCCGCGGCTGAGGCCAGGGTCAGGAGGACCGCCCCTGCGAACCCGCGCGGGCTGCGAGGACCGCGCTCGTCCCCGCATCGGCAGCGCAGAGCCGCGATCTCGACGGCGTCGACGGCAGCGCGCCGCGTCGAATGACCCTGGGGGCATCGTTCTCTTGCCCAGGCCGCCGATGTGACGCGACGGGTTCCCGGCGTAAGCACCGTCCGTGCCCGACCGGTCTTGTCTGCAACTTTCCAACTTTGTCCCGATCCCGCTCGGCGCGTTGGTTTCTCAAGCGTGCAGGATTCCAACGGCGATCCGCATGGCGGAACCTTGTCAAGATACGGAACGGACCATTCACAACTTGGGTTCGCCACGACCGACTGTCATATAAGTTGTATGTCCAGGCTTTGGAGGACTTTTGAGCGGTGTATCGGTGTTTACGAGATTTTTATAAGGATTGGGCGATTGGTTCGCCTCAAACCAATCTCTCAAAGATTCAGGGCCATCATGATCACGCTATCGCGGCTGAGCACGCGCCTTCCCGCGACGACCGTCGGCCTTGCGCTTCTGAGCGCCACCGCCATGGGCGGATTCAGCTGGTACTCGGCGCGGGCGGGATTGATGACCGCCGCGCATGAGCGCCTCGAACTCGCCGCGGCGGCGCGCCGGGACGCGATCGAGCTGGTGGCGGACCGGGCCCAGGCCGACTTCCAGGCGGTGGCGGCCCATCCCCAGATCGTCTCGAACTTCCCCGACCTGATCGAGACGCTCGACCCGGCGAAGCCCGACACCGCCAGCGTCGTCGAGGCGTTCCGTGCGCCGCAGACCACCGAGGCGCGGGTCGCCCTCGACGGCAGCGGCATGTCGTCGATGTATGGCCGCCGGCACGTGAAGGTCCAGGAGGTAGCGCGCAAGCTCGTGGCGCAGCCCGGCTATGCCGACCTGATGTTCATCGATGACAATGGCCGGATCAACTACACGACGACGAAGAGTGCCGATTTCGCCAAGTCGGTCGCGGACGAGGGCCTGGCGGGCACGGCGCTCGCGCGCCTCGTCGAGCGTCTCAAGTCCGCCGATCCGGGCGCTGTTCTGTTCGAGGATTTCGCCGCCTATCCGGTGGATGGGGGCCCGGCCGCCTTCATCGGTCGTGCCATGACCAAGCGTGCGAACGTCGCCATGGGCACGGCGCAGGCGGCCGAGCGGATCGGCTACATCGTCATGCGGGTCACGCCGGCTCTGTTCGATCAGACGCTCTCCAAGCGGACCGGACTCGGTGAGACCGGCCAGATCCTGGCGGTCGGTACGGACGGCCTCCTGCGCAGCAATCCGCCGCTGAATCCGGCTGTGCATGCCGGCGCGGGTCTCGCCGGCCTCGGAATGGCCGCAGACCGGCTCAAGGCCGGCGTCCCGCTCGATTTCACGGCCGCGGACGGCGCCCATATGGCAGCCGCCTCGCCGGTGACCGTCCTCGGCGCGCCCTGGACGGTGGTGGCCGAGCAGACCCAGGCCGAGGCGATCGACGCTGTCCAGGCGCTGTCGCGCACGCTCATCCTCACAGGCCTCTTCGTCCTGGCCGGGACCGCGGTGCTCGGCCTGTTGCTCGCGCGCTCGATCGTGGCGCCGCTCGGCGCCCTGACCCGCGCGCTGAAGGCCCTGGCCGATCGGCAGGCCCTGACCGACGTGCCCGGCAGCAAGCGCCGGGACGAGATCGGTGACATTGCCCGCGCTGTCGTGACCATCCGCGACATGTCCCTGGAGGATGCCGCCCAGCAGCTTCAGACGACGGAAGCCGCGCGTCTGCGCGAGGAGCAGAGCCGCCGCGCCATGCTCAAGGAACTGGCCGACGGCTTCGAGCACTCGGTCGGCGGCATCGTCGAGGGATTGACGGGGGCCGTTACGGAACTTCAGGGGGCGTCGGACACCATGCGTGCCGCGGTCTCCGGCACCTCCGTGCGCTCGACCAGCGTCGCCGGGGCCGCGCAGCAGACCTCCGACAACGTCAACACCGTCGCGGCCGCGGCCGAGGAGCTTGGTGCGACCGTTCAGGAGATCGGCCGCCAGGTGGAGCAGGCGGCGGGAATGTCCGCCACGGCCGTCGGCGAGGCCCGCCGCGCCGAGCAGACCATGACGGACCTCGCCGCGGCCGCGACGCGCATCGGCGACGTGGTCGGCATGGTCTCGACGATCGCCGGCCAGACCAACCTGCTGGCGCTGAACGCCACGATCGAGGCAGCGCGGGCCGGCGAGGCCGGACGCGGCTTCGCGGTGGTCGCCGCCGAGGTGAAGGAACTCGCCGCCCAGACCACCCGGGCCACCGAGGAGATCAGCCGGCAGGTCGCCGCGATCCAGACCGTCACGGACGACGCCGCCGGTGCGATCCAGGGCATCACGGCCCAGATCGAGGCGATGAATCAGGTGTCGACCAGCATCGCCGCGGCCGTGGACCAGCAGGGCGTCACCACGCAGGACATCGTCCGCAGCATGGGTCAGGCGTCTGCCGGCACCGGCACGATGACCCTGGAGATCGCCGAGGTTGCCCGGGTCGCGGGCGATGCTGGCGAGGCCGCGGATTCGGTGGCGCAGGCCTCGGATTCCCTCGCGGCGCGCTCGGAGCAGCTCCGCGCCGAGGTGGCGCAGTTCCTGCGCAACGTTCGGGCGGCGTAGACCGACGAGACCCGAGGCGGTCTCAGGCCGCCTCGGCAGGAAACGGTGCGGGCTTCTGCGCCGCGCGGCCGGCAAAGGCCTGGGCAGCCAAGGGCAGCTCGATCGAGGCACAAAAGCCGCCCCCGGGGCGGTTCTCCAGCCTCAGGCGCCCGTTATGGGCCTCGACGATGGCCTGCACGATCGAGAGGCCGAGGCCAAACCCGCTGGCCTCGTTCAGATTGCGGGCCCGGTCGCCGCGGACGAAGGGCTGGAGCATCGCCTCGCGGTCCGCTTCGGGAATCCCGGGGCCGGAATCCAAGATGCAGACCCGCACACCGCGTGCGGACGCCTCCATCTGAACCTCCGCGCAGCCGCCGTATTTGACGGCGTTGTCCACAAGGTTGGTCACCGCCCGCTGGAGTTCCTCGGGCCGACCCTGGACCAGGACGTGTCGGCTGCGGCTGACGCTCACCGGCGCGCCGAAATCCGAGAAATCGTCGCAGACCGTCTGGACCACCGAGGCGAGATCCACGAGGCTGTGGCTGTTGGCGTCGCGGATCTGGCCGTCGCGCACGAAGGAGAGTGCCGCCTCGACGAGGCCGTTCATCTGGTCGAGGTCGCGCAGGGTGGAAGCCCGGGCGTTCTCGTCCTCGATGAACTCGGCGCGCAGCCGGAGCCGGGTGATCGGCGTGCGCAGGTCGTGGCTGATCGCCGCCAGCATTTGCGTCCGGTCGTCGATCAGGCGGCGGACACGCGACCGCATCCGGTCGAGCGCCCGCGACACCGCGAGCACCTCGCGCGGGCCGGCCTCGGGCAGCGCCACGTGGTCATCGCGGGCGCCGAACGCCTCGGCGGCGCCGGCAAGCCGCTTCAGCGGCGCCGTGAGGGCGCGGGTGGCCCAGACGCAGAGCAGCGCCAGGGTCAGCGCCAGGAACACCACGGTGAAGATCAGTGCCCCCTGGCGGGGCCCCCGAAGGGGATCGTTCGGCAGTGTCGCCTGGAGTCGCGCTCCCGTCGGCGTGACGATGCCGATATGGAGCCGCGCGTCCGACCGGTTTCGCTCGGGATCGCCCATGGCGAGGTCGGTGATCGTCACCGGCCGGCCGGCGCCGTAGCGCAGCTTCCGGATCACCGGCAGGTCGGGGAGCGACTTCGCCCCGGGCGGCACCGACCCGTCCCAGGGCTCGACTTGGATGAGCGGCAGGCTGCGACCGCTCGCCAGCAGGGCCGGCCGCACCGACGGCTCGGCGGCGTCCATCAGCCTGACCAGAACCCCGAGGCGGCTCGCGGCCACGCCGGGCAGCGTGTCGGGATTCTGCGACTCGTGCAGCATCAGGAAGGCCGCGGTGGCGACCACGTGGGCCACCGCGATCCCGGCGACCACGAGCAGCGCGATCTGGCCCGCGATGGTCTTCGGACGCAGCCGCGCGCGGAGCCGGCGCAGGCCGCTCATGACCGCGTGACCTCAGGCGTGAACAGGTAGCCCCCGGACCGGATCGTGCGGATGAATTCGGGGTTGCGGGTGTCGCGCTCGATCTTCTGCCGGATCCGGGAGATCAGCACGTCGATGCTCCGCTCGAACGGGCCCGCGGCCCGGCCCTGGGTGAGGTCGAGGAGCTGGTCCCGCGACAGCACCCGCCCGGGCCGGAGGCAGAGGGCGTGGAGGAGGTCGAACTCCGCCCCGGTGATCGAGATGCGGGCGCCCTCTGGCGAGAGGACCTGCCGCAGGGAGACGTCGAGGGTCCAGCCCGAGAAATGCAGCCGCCGACGCTCGTCCGCGTCCGGCGCCTCGGCCGCGACCCGGCGCAGGATCGCGCGGATGCGGGCGAGCAGCTCCCGCGGGTTGAACGGCTTGGCGAGGTAATCGTCGGCGCCGAGTTCGAGACCCAGGATCCGGTCCACGTCCTCGGATTTCGCCGTCAGGATCAGGATCGGGATCTGCGACGTGCCGCGCAGGCGCTTGCACAGGCTCAGCCCATCCTCGCCGGGAAGCATCAGGTCGAGCACGATGAGGTCGATGCGCGCTTCCGCCAGCACCCGGTCCATGTCGGACCCGTCACCCGCCAGTGTGACGCGGCAATCGTTGCCGCGCAGGTAGCGCGCGATCAGAGCCGAGATCTCCCGATCGTCCTCGACGACGAGGATGTGGGGTGTTGCGGGAGCGCTCATCGCGAAGGAGTCGGTCTGCGGTTCAGACTGCATCATCAGGCTATTATGACGCCTTCCGCCGATTATTCGAAGGTGGGGGGCGGAACCAATTTGTAAGCGCGTGTTTCCCGCACGGGCCTGAACTGAGTTGCCGCACGGCGTCACATCACAGGGAGGAATGATGACCGGATCCGAGGATCGGAAGGACGTGATCGCGCCGCAGCCGCCTGAACTCGCTTCACCCTGGCGGACCGAGGCTCGGGCGGCACTCCAGGCCGAGGCCCGCGCCTTCGCCCGCGACACGGTGCTGCCGCTGGCCGACGAACTCGACCGGCAGAAGGCCGAGATGCCGCGCGCGTTGATCGACGCCATGGCCGAGAAGGGATGGTTCGGAATCACGATCCCGGCGGAGCATGGCGGCCTGGGGCTCGGCGTGTTCGAGTACTGCCTCGTCTCGGAGGAACTGGCGCGAGCCTGGCTCTCGGTGGGCAGCATCCTGGCCCGTGGCCAGGGCCTGGGCACCCAGACCCTGGATCCGGAGCGCCGGGCGGATCTGCTCCGACGCTCGGCCCGTGGAGAGTGGATCGGCTCGATCTCCCTGTCGGAGCCCAATGCGGGCTCCGACCTCGCTGGCGTGCAGACCCGGGCGGCGCGGGACGGCGACCGGTGGCGGCTCACCGGCACCAAGCGCTGGGCGGGCTTCGCCAAGGGTGCCGACTTCATCGAGGTCCTCGCGCGCACCCGCGATCCGGAGCCGGGGGAATCGCGTTCCGCCGGCTTGGAGCCGTTCCTCGTGCTGAAGGAGCGCGACAGCTTCCCGCCCGGCGTGACCGGCCGGGTGATCGACAAGATCGGCTATCACGGCTTCCAGACCTTCGAACTGATCCTCGAGGATGTGTCCGTGCCCGAGAGCGACCGGCTCACCGGGCTCTACGGCGACCAGGGGGCGGACGCGGATTCGGGCGGGTTCGCCGCCGTCCAGCGCGGCCTCAACATCGCCCGGGTCCACACGGCGGCCCGGGCCGTCGGCGTCGCGCGGGCGGCGGTCGAAGACTGCCAGAGCTATCTCCAGGAGCGAGTCCAGTTCGGCCACCCGATCGGCGACTTCCAGGCCTTGCGCTTCGCGCTGGCCGACATGGCCGCCGAGGTCGCGCAGGCGCGGGCCTTCTGGCATCAGGTCGCCCATCTCCTCGACCAGGGTGAAGCTGCCGAGAGCGAATCGGCGATGGTGAAGCTGCTGGCCACCGAGATGGCGGTGCGGGTCACCAACCAGGCGATGCAGCTGCACGGCGGCAACGGCTACACCACAGAGCGCAGGGTCGAGCGCTATTGGCGCGACGCGCGGCTGACCACGATCTTCGAGGGCACCAGCGAGATCCAGCGGCGGATCATCAGCGACCGGATGCTGCCCCGACCCGCCGCTTGATCGATCGTGCGGCGAATCGTCGAGCGGGACTCCCCGCCCGGCGCCACCCGGCTACCTCAGGGCCTTGTTCTGCCCGGCGGACCGGGTGCCGCCACCCGGAAGCCCCGTGTCGAAGCCCATCAGCGATTACGCGATCATCGGCGATACCCATTCCTGCGCGCTGATCGCCGGGGACGGCTCGATCGACTGGCTGTGCTGGCCGCGTCACGATTCGCCGGCATTGTTCCTGAAGCTCCTCGACGACGACAAGGGCGGCGCGTGCAGCCTCGCCTTCGACGGCCTGAGCGCGCGCGCGCGCCGCTACCTGCCCGACACCAACATCCTCGAGACCACCTTTACGACGGAGACCGGTCGGGCGCGCCTCATCGACCTGATGCCGGTCACCCCCCCGAGCCCGGAACCGGACGAAGGCCCGGACGGCGAGAGCGAGAGCCGGCTGATCCGGCTGCTCACCTGCGAGCACGGTCGGGTGACGGGCGCGTTCCGAGTGCGGCCGACATTCGACTACGCGCGCCGCCCCTGCACGCCCCTGGTTGAGGGCGGCTCCGTGCTGTTCGAGGCCGGGGATTGGCGCGTGCGGGTCAACGCTGAGCCGTGTCCGACCCTCGACGGCGATGCGGCCGAGGTGCGCTTCAGCCTGACGGAGGGGCAGACCGCCTATCTGGTCCTGACCCACGGCGAGGACCAGGACGACGCAAGCATCGACGATTTTGACGGCGCCCGCCGGCGCCTTGAGACGACCGCCGGTTACTGGCGGCGCTGGACTGCCCGCAGCACCTATCGCGGCCCATATCGCGACGCGGTGATGCGGTCGGCTCTGTGCCTTAAGCTACTGACCTACTCGCCCTCCGGCGGGATCGTGGCGGCGGCCACCGCCGGTCTGCCCGAGGCGGTGCCGGGTAACCGCAACTATGATTACCGCTTCACGTGGATGCGGGATGCATCCTTCACCGTCACCGCCTTCGTGATGCTCGGCTATGTCCGCGAGGCGGCCGAATTCCTGCGCTTCCTGCGCGAGCGCGACGGCACCTACGGACGAGAGACGCGGCTGATGTACGGCATTGCCGACGTCATGCCGCCGGAGGAGGAGCTGAGCCATCTCGCCGGCTGGAACGGCGTGCGGCCGGTGGTGATCGGCAATGTGGCCGCGGCCCAGGACCAGCATGACATCTACGGCGAGCTGCTGCGCGCGCTGTGCGTCTTCCTGGAGGCGGTGGAATACGACCCGCCCGAGAAGGTCAACGACCGCCTGCCGGAGGTTCTGGACAACCTCACAGCCCGCGCCATCCGCCACCGGCACGATGCGGACCACGGCATCTGGGAGTTGCGCACGGGACCGCGCCAGCAGCTCCACACCAAGGCGATGATCTGGGTGGCGCTGAAGGACGCGGCCCGGATCGCCCGCAACATCGCGGGTGTGCCGGAGGAGAAGATCGCCGGATGGGAGCGCATCGCCGCCGAGATCCGCGCCGAGTATCTCGAACGCGGCTGGAGCCCCGAGCGGCAGGCCTATGTCGGCGCCTACGACTCGCATCACCTCGATGCCGCGGTGCTGCGCGCGGCCTTGTTCGGGGCCCTCGACCCGAAGGAGCCGCGCATGCGTGCGACCCTCGCCGCCGTCGAGCGGGACCTGGGCGTCGGTGACCTAATCTATCGCTACCGCATGGATGACGGCCTGGAGGGCGACGAGGGCACGTTCACGGCCTGTGCGTTCTGGCGGGTCGGCTGCCTCGCCCTCGACGGGCGCACCGACGAGGCCAAAGCCGCCTTCGAGCGGCTGCTCGCCCGGGGCAACGATGTCGGTTTGCTCGCCGAGGAGATCGACCCGGCCACCGGCGCCCAGCGCGGGAACACGCCGCAGGGCTTCTCCCACATGGCCCTGATCAACGCGGCCTTGCGGCTGGATGACAGCATCGCGCGCTTCGGCGCTGGCGAAGAAGCGGAGGCCTCGGCACGGTCGGCGGCCGAGTAGCGCGCGGCGCCTGGGTGCCGACAGCCGCGGGCCGCCTGAACCGGCGGTGCTGCCGGGCTTCATCCACCGGACGGTATCCGATCGATCGAGAAACTCAGTTCCAGTTCAAGGCAACAGACGAAGGCGCAGCGGCGATGAAGTCGGCCCGATGAGCGTCCATTTGTTCGGGGACGTCATGGTCGTCTCGCCTGACAATCGCAGCGAAGTCCACGATGGCTGAGCGCCGAGACTCCAAAACCGCCTCGGTCGAGGAATGGTTCTGCCAGATTCAAGCCGACAAGGCGTTCACGGCGGCACGAAAGGCGTCCTGATCGATCTTTCCGAGTTGCTGGCCCAAGGCATCCTGGGCTCGCTGCCACAACGGATAGGCCTCACCGAGGAGTGTGTGACCCTCGTCACTGAGCATGACCCGCCTGATCCGGCGATCCTGGGCATCGCCCTGAATGCGCACGAGGCCGCGGCGTACCAGGGTCTTCAGGTTGGCCGTGATCGTCGTGCGATCTGTGGCCAGATGCTGCGCGAGGACGTCACCTCCGCGTCATCAGCCGTAAGAAGCCGGCGGTCCTCATGCGGCGGCTTCATTCTCGAAGACATTGCTGTCCCGGTGTTCAGGCGCGACCGAGCGCACCGCATCCCCGTCCACGGATGCGGCTTGAGCCCGACTGCCGTTGACGGGCCGCCCGCACCACAATAAATGATGGTCGTCATTTTAGAGTCGGCCCGAGAGCCGGCATCGAAATGATCGTGGGGAGTCGAGCGATGAATGCCAAATGGATGCTTGGGGTCGCCGGCTTGGCGCTCGCGGCATGCTCGCCGGCCGAAACGGCCGTGACGCCGGAGCCGCCCCTGGTGCAGGTCGTCGCGGTCGCGCCCGCCACGGGAGCCGTCGCGCGTTACACCGGCGTGATCCGGGCTCGCACCGAGAGCAACCTTGGCTTCCGCGTCGGCGGCAAGATCTTCGAGCGCCTCGTCGATCCCGGCGACCATGTGCGCCGCGGCCAGCCGCTGATGCGCCTCGACCGAACCGACTTCACCCTGGCGCTCAACGCGGCCCGTGCCTCAGTCGAGGCGGCCCGCGCGCAGATGATCAAGGCCAAGGCCGACGAGGAGCGCAGCCGGAAGCTCGTCGGCGACGGCTGGACCTCGAAGCAGACCTACGACCAGAACAAGGCCGCTGCGGACGCCGCCATCGCCCAGTTCGCCAGCGCCGAGGCACAGGCGGGCCAGATCGCCAACCAAGCCGGATATTCCGAGCTTCAGGCGGACGCCGACGGCGTCGTGATGGAGGTTCCGAGCGAGCCGGGCCAGGTCGTGGCCGCTGGTCAGACGGTGGTGAAGCTCGCGCGCGACGGCGCCCGCGAGGCAGAGGTGTTCCTGCCCGAGGGAAGCCGGCAGCTCGCGAAGGGCATCGCCTTGGCGACCCTCTACGCCGAGGGTGAGAAGACATTCCCGGCCACGCTCCGGGAGCTGTCGGCCACGGCAGACCCGGTGACCCGCACCTATCGGGCCCGCTATATCCTCTCCGGAGGCGGCGAGACTGCGCCCCTCGGCGCGACGGTCACCCTCCAGCTGAAGGCCGCCCAGGCGCAGCCGACGGCTTCGGTCTTGGTGCCGCTCGGAGCTCTTTTCGACCAGGGCGGCGGTTCGACGGTCTGGCGCTACGACGCCGAGACCCAGACCGTCGCGGCGCAGCCCGTCGCCATCGCGCGTCTGTCCGAGGAGAGCGCGGAGGTCGCCTCGGGGCTGAACCCAGGAGACCGGATCGTCTCGCTCGGCGCCCACCTGCTCAAGGCCGGCCAGAAGGTTCGACAGGCCAGCGCCAGCATGACGGGGGTCGGCCGATGAACGCCTCCGGCTTCAACCTCTCGGCCCTCGCGGTGCGCGAACGCGCCGTGACGCTGTTCCTCCTGCTCGCTGTCACCGCGGCCGGGTTCTTCGCCTTCGAGAAGCTCGGGCGCGCGGAGGACCCGACCTTCACGGTCAAGACGATGGCCGTCTCGGCCGCGTGGCCCGGAGCGACGACCCCCGAGATGCAGCGTCAGGTCGCCGACCCGTTGGAGAAGCGTCTCCAGGAACTCGTCTACTACGACCGGGTCGAAACCACGGTCCGCCCCGGCCTGATGCTGATGAAGGTATTCTTCAAGGACAGCATGCCGCCGGCCAAGCTCCAATCGGAGTTCTATCAGGCGCGCAAGAAGCTCTCCGACCAGGCTTCCAGCCTGCCGCGCGGCGTGATGGGGCCGCTGTTCAACGACGAGTTCTCGGACGTCTACTTCGCGCTCTACGCGCTGCAGGCGCATGGGCTGCCGCACCGGCACCTCGTTCTGCGTGCCGAGGACCTGCGCCAGCGGCTCCTGCGCGTGCCGGGCGTCGAGAAGATCAACATCCTCGGCGAGCAGGCCCAGAAGATCTTCGTCGAGGTCTCCTACCAACGCCTGGCGACGCTCGGCATCACCGGCCAGCAACTGCTGACCGCCTTGGCCAACCAGAACGACGTGACCCCCGCCGGCTTCGTCGAGGCCGACGGTCCGCGCGTGTATCTGCGCCTCGACGGCGCCATCGACGGGATCGACGCGATCCGCGACGTGCCGGTGGCGGCCGGCGACCGCAGCCTGAAGCTCGGCGACATCGCCGAGGTCAAGCGTGGCTACGAGGACCCGAAGGTCTTCGCGATCCGCAACGATGGTGAGCCGGCCCTGATGCTGGGCCTCGTCATGAAGCCGGGCTTCAACGGTCTCAGCCTCGGCGAGGCGCTGAACGCCGAGGAGGTCGCGATCCACCATGAGCTTCCGACCGGTGTCACCTTCACGAAGATCACCGATCAGGCGAAGGTCATCGACGACGCCATCCACGAATTCATGGTCAAGTTCTTCACTGCCCTCTCGGTGGTGATCTTCGTCAGTCTCGTGGCTCTGGGCTTCCGCGTCGGCATCGTGGTGGCGCTGGCCGTGCCGCTGACCTTGTCGGCCGTCTTCGTGGTGATGATGGTCACCGGCCGCGACTTCGACCGGATCACGCTGGGCGCCCTGATCATCTCATTGGGCCTCCTCGTGGACGACGCCATCATCGCCATCGAGATGATGGTGGTGCGCATGGAGGAAGGGGCCGACCGCGTTTCGGCGGCCACCTACGCCTGGAGCGCCACCGCGGCGCCGATGCTCACCGGCACCATCGTCACCATCGCGGGTTTCCTACCGGTAGGCTTCGCCGCCTCCACGGCGGGTGAGTACGCGGGCAACATCTTCTGGGTGGTGGCTTTCTCGCTGATCGTCTCCTGGATCGTAGCCGTGACCTTCACGCCCTATCTCGGCGTCAAGTTCCTGCCCAACATCAAGACGGTCGAGGGTGGGCACGAGGCGATCTACGCCACGACGAACTACGAGCGCCTTCGCCGCGTCGTGCGGATGTCCGTCGATCACAAGTGGATCGCGGCTGGCGTCACCGTGGCACTGTTCGCGGCGGCCGTGCTCGGCATGGGCAAGGTCGAAAAGCAGTTCTTCCCGAACTCGGAGCGCTCCGAACTCATCGTCGAGGTCACGCTGCCGACAGGCTCCGCGTTCGCCACCACCGAGGCCAGCGTCGAGCGGGTCGAGGCGGCGGTGCGCGAACTGCCGGAGGCGCGGGAAATCACGAGCTACATCGGCCAGGGCATGCCGCGCTTCGTGCTTTCCTTCGACCCCGAACTGCCCGATCCCGCCTTCGCGCAGATCGTCGTGCAGACCGCCGACGCTCACGCCCGCGACGTGCTGCGCGGCAAGGTGCGCCGGCTCGTCGACGAGGGCCGCTTCCCCGAGGCGCGTGTGCGGGTGCTGCAGATCGTGTTCGGGCCGCCGGTGCGCTTCCCAGTCGCCTTCCGGGTGGTCGGTCCTGACCTCGACGTCATCCGCGGCATCGCCGCCGAGGTGCGCGACGTCATGATGGCCAACCCGAACATGCGCCTCGTCCATCTCGACTGGGGCGATAAGACCCCAAGCCTGCATCTCGCCCTCGACCAGGAGCGCCTGCGCCTGATCGGCCTGACCCCGAAGGAAGCCGGCCAGCAACTGCAGAGTTACCTCAACGGCACGCCCGCGACCCAGGTGCGCGAGAACCTGCGCTCGGTGGACGTGCTCCTGCGCAGTCCCGGCCCCGAGCGCCGCTCGCTGGGCGACATCGGCGACCTGACGCTGGCCACCAAGGACGGGCGGCAGGTGCCGCTCGCGCAGGTCGCGCATCTCGAAAGCCGCAACGAGGATGCGGTGCTCAAGCGCTACAACCGCGAGACCTACATCCGCGTGCAGGGCGACGTGCTCGACGGTCGGCAGCCGCCGGACGTCCACGCACAGATCTTCCCGCTCCTCGACTCGATCAAGGCGAAGCTGCCGCCGGGCTACCGCATCGACACGGCCGGTTCGGTCGAGGAGAGCGAGAAGGCGATGAAGGCGCTGGTGACGGTCTTCCCGCTGATGCTGATCGTGACGCTGACGGTCATCATGCTGCAGGTGCGGTCGTTCACGACGATGTTCATGGTGTTCGCGACGGCGCCCCTCGGTCTTGTGGGCGCGGTCCCGACGCTGCTGCTCTTCCACCAGCCGTTCGGCTTCAACGCGATCCTCGGCCTGATCGCGCTGTCCGGCATCCTGATGCGCAACACCCTGATCCTCGTGGATCAGATCCACCACGACCGCGCGGCCGGCCTGTCGGACTATGAGGCCATCGTCGAATCGACGGTGCGCCGGGCCCGTCCCGTGATCCTTACGGCAGCGGCCGCGATGCTCGCCTTCATCCCGCTCACCCACTCGGTGTTCTGGGGGGCGCTTGCCTATGTGCTGATCGGCGGCGTCGGGGTCGGGACGTTGCTGACCTTGCTGTTCCTGCCGGCGCTCTACGCCCTCTGGTTCCGGGTCCGGAGGCCCGGCGTCACCGAGGAGGCCGCGAAGGCCCGCACAGCCGCATCGGCCAGCGGGACGCCCGCATCGGTTTAGGGCGCGGTCTCCGGAAGACCTCGCCTGATCGGATCGCAGGCGCACCCAAGGGTGCGTGCGATAACCCGGCGGGCCCATATCCGCCCCACAATGGGCCCGCCGGACCTCACGGATGATGGCACCGCGTCACAAGGAGCGCTGTTCCGACGGACCCTCGCGATGCGGGATCGCCCAGCATCGAGTGTTCAGGGACGGACGCGACACCTCAGGCCGTTCTGAAGCGGGAGCATCGGGGACGATGCCGCTTCGCCGCACCGACACATGTGGCCCATGTCAGACGTGCCCGGCATCTCACTCTGAGCCCTGTCCTTGCCGTCTGCCGCTGATGGGCCCTCTGATATGGAGGCGAGACGCAAGCCGCAGGTCCGGTACGTCAGACCTTTTGGAACGCTGTCTCTGTCGGAGCGTACGCGGGCCGAACCCGGGCGCAGATCGATCCGAGTAACGCACGCCCTCCGATCAGCGTCGCGCAACCGGATGTCCGGGCAGCCCTTCATATATGATATTGAGCATGTATATTCGGAGAGGGCGTCGGAGGAGCTGGGTATGCCGAGGGTGTCGCAGGAGCAAGCCAAGCTCAACCGCCAGCGTGTTGTCGAGGTTGCGGCCTCCCTGTTCCGCGAGCGCGGCCTTCACGGCGTCGGCGTTGCGGACATCATGGCTGCGGCGGGACTTACCCATGGCGGCTTCTACGGGCAGTTCGCCAACAAGGACGCCCTGGCGGTCGAGGCGTTCGACGCAGCGCTCAACGAGGAATACCGCGGAACACTGGACAACCTGATCACGAATTACCTGTCCGTCGGGCACGTCCAGACTCCGGGAAAGGGGTGCCCGCTCGCGGCCCTCGCCAACGATATCGCGCGCGAGCCCTCAGGCAGTCCGGTGCGATCGCGGTTTACCGACGGTGTCCAACGCCTCGCCGGCTTGATCGCCGACTTGATACCCAAGACATCCAAGGAACGCCGGAGGCAGCGGTCCCTGGCGAACCTGTCGACCCTGGTCGGCGCGGTGGTCCTTGCCCGGGCGGTCGACGACGAGGCCCTGTCGAACGAGCTGCTCCAGGCGGCGAGGACCTCGGTCACGGGTTAGCGTTCCAGGCGAGACTTCGCCGAGCCAAGGACCAAGCCGGACCTCCGAATCAAGAGATCGCGGGAAGGCCCATCTGCTTGCGGAAGCTCTTGTCGAAGGCGCTCACCGGTACGAAGCGGCGCAGCAGGCTGACCTGTCTCGCCACGGGCCCGGCTGCGTAGCGCCGTTTCGGCGCCCGCGCGGTCGCGGCCTCCACGACCGCCTTCGCGACAACTTCGGGCATGTCCGCCCTCTTCATAGCCTCTCGGAGGAACACCATACGCTCAGCCCGCACTTGGTCGTAGAGCGCAAGTGGCGTGTCGGCCGATGCCAAATTCTGATCGAAGGCGGTGCGCGTGAACGCGGGCTCGACCAGTACCACACGGATGCCCTGGTCGCGGATCTCGTGGTCGAGCGACTCGGAGTAGCCCTCGACCGCGTGTTTGCTGGCGGCGTAGAGGGCCATGTAGGGGCCGGGGACAAATCCCATCACCGAGCTGATGTTGACGATGCGCCCCTCTTTCTGGGCGCGCATGATCGGGAGGACCGCGCGGGTCGTGCGGACGATACCGAACAGGTTGACGTCGAACATCGCCTGCGCCTGTCCGACTGACGATTCCTCCGCCGCGCCGCTCACTCCATAGCCGGCATTGTTGACGAGGAGGTCGATGCGCCCGGTCTCGCCGGAAACCGTTTCGACCATGGTGGCCACGGACGCCTCGTCGGTGACGTCGCAGACCAGCATCACGATGCCATCAAGGCTGGATGCCGGCTTCCGGCTCGTACCGAACACTCGATATCCCGCGGCCCGAAGGGCTTTGGCCGATTCCAAGCCGATGCCGGAGGTGGCTCCGGTGATGAGCGCGGTCCTGGTGCTGGGCTTCGTCATGGTTCATCCGTCTCCGCCGGCGCAGATCACCGTGCGCATATAAATGATGACCATCATGTTAAATAGCAAGTGCCGTCGACCTGTCACGAGCGAAGCGTGACGTCGGAGGCCCGCTGCCGCGTGCGCACCGACGGCAGCGGTGCGATCCGCTACGCCGACGCCAACCGCACCACGACACGGCTCGCCCTTGCCGGCCTCGCCTGCGCCCTCGGCTGGCTCGCCCGTTCCTCGCGCTCACATGGCGCCAGCCAGGAGATCCTGATGATCCGCAAGATCCTCACCGCCTTCCTCCACCGGGGGTGATCGCCTTCATCACGCGCCGGGTGAGCGGCCGGTCCGCGGCCCCGCAACGCCGCGGCTCCTGACCGCCGCTCCGGTCGCAGCGACGCAGCCGCTTCCACGCTTGGCGGGTTCCGCCGACCGATCACGGAAAGAATGTGGCGTGATCAGAACATATCCCTCGATCAAGTCACGCAGCAGACCGGGCTCAGCCGCGCGGAGATCCTTGCGCGCCTGTCGCGCGAGCTGCCCTCGGCCATCGACCGCGACGCGACCGCCGGCCGTCGTACCGCTCGACATCGAACGCCGCATGTCCCGGACGCGCCGAGGCACGGCCGAGCCACCAACATATGGATCGGCATCGCCCGCCAGTCGACGCCGCCGGAGGCTCGACGGGCCATGTTGCCGGCCCGCGTCGCGACCGGGTCACGCTACGGCCCGGTGCCCGCGTCGGCCTCGGCGCGAACATAGCCGCGCGCAGACGCCGGGCGGCAGAGGCCGAAGTGCCGGTTCCGGTCGCCGGCCTATCGCCTGCTCCCCGGACCGCGTGAAGCGGACAGGACGTTGCGATCGACCTCGCGGGCGCGCTGCCACTCAGGTGCCGGATCGGGATCGGCGACACACGCTGGCACATCATCGCTCATACGGCCCGCGGCAAACCTGCAGGCTGAGCATCTCAACTGGCCTCGAGGCCGCCGGAGTCACGCTTTGGCGGCGACAGCCGGCCTGCAGTAGCTGTCTCGCACGGCTGGGACGGCATCGTAGCCGTCGACCGTGCAGAAGTACGTGCACACAAGCCAGGCGGCCAAGGCGATGCTGAGCGCGCCGTAGTAGAACCACAGGCCGATCGCGCGCTTGGTGGGCAGGTTCGGTAAGCCGACGACGGAACCAGGCACCCAGTCGACTGCGAACACGACGATGCCGAACGCGCCCAGAACGCCGGCCATCATCACGGCGAGAGCGGTGGAGGTCATGCCGCTTCCTGTCCGAGATGTCTGCGGCAGGGCCGATGCAGTGAGCGGAGCCGCATTCTCGTCACGGCGCGCCCCTGCCCTGCTGACCCACGCCAACACCGCCCCCGACTGGGAAGGCACCGAAGCTTCGAGATCCGTTGAGGAGAACCTCTGCAACCCGAGGCGACATCCGCGCGGCGAGGCCGAGAGTTAAGGAGCCAGGGATTTCGGCTGCGTTCCAGGAAGGCTTGGTGGGCGCACTAGGGTTCGAACCTAGGACCCGCTGATTAAGAGACACGCCAAACGAGCGAACAGGGCGCAACATGTCAGGCGGTTTTCGACCGTCTATCGCGTTGTGCCGACTTGTTGTTCTGCTCCTGTTGTTCCACGTTGGTAACACAGGGTAACGGGGCATAACGGCCCCGACATGATACCCGGATGTTACCCGGCGCGGGGTTTGGTGATGTCGAAAATTCTCACGGCCGCAGCGGTTGAGCGCATCAAGCCCGACCCCGTGCGGCGCCTCGAAATCCCCGATGCCGGGCTGCCAGGTGTCTACCTTGTGGTGCAACCGTCCGGAGCAAAATCCTGGGCCGTGCGCTACCGTGCTGCCGGCAAGCCGAAGAAGCTCACGCTCGGAGCCTTCCCGGCTATCGACCTCAAGGCTGCGCGCGATCTCGGTAGAGCTGCGCTCATCAGCATCGCTGCCGGCGCCGATCCCGCCGGGGAGAAGGCCGCACGTCGGCGCCTGCCGCCTGTTGATGTCAGCCGGGACACAGTGCGTGCCTCCGTCGAGCGGTTCGTGGAGCGCTACGCCAAGACCAACACTCGGGAGAGCAGCGCCCGCGAGACGCAGCGTCTGCTGAACGTCGACGTGGTGCCCGCCTGGGGAGATCGCCCGGTTCAAGAGATCACGCGCCGCGATGTGATCGAGTTGCTCGACGGCATCGTAGACCGCGGCGCTCCGATCGCAGCAAATCGCACCCTTGCCGCGGTGCGCCGCATGTTCGGCTGGCTCGTCGAGCGCGGCGTCGTCATCAGCAACCCCTGTGACGGTGTCAAAGCCCCCTCCCCCGAGAAAAGTCGGGACCGGGTGCTAGCCGATGACGAATTGAAGCTCGTCTGGCAAGCTTCCGATGCGCTCGGCCAGCCGTTCGGTCCGATGATCAGGGTACTGTTGCTCACCGGCCAACGTCTCCGTGAGGTCGGAGAGATGTCTGACCGCGAGATCGACCTCACAAACCGAACTTGGACCATTCCGAAGGAGCGCTCAAAGAACGGCGCCGCGCACTCCGTGCCTCTATCGGATCTCACCCTCGAAGCTATCAGCTCCGTCAGACGGATCCGCAGCGAGCGCGGCTACGTCTTCACCACCACCGGTCGGACTGCCGCCAGTGGCTACAGCAAGGCCAAGGAGCGCCTCGACGCGGAGATGCTCCGGTTGGCGCGTAAGGCCGCTGTAGCCGTCGACAAGGATCCTGAGGCAGTCTCAATCCCGCATTGGACCCTGCACGATCTCCGTCGAACGATGGCGTCCGGTATGGCGCGGCTCGGCATCAACCTGCCGGTGATTGAGCGCATCCTTAACCACACCTCTGGGTCGTTCGGTGGGATCGTCGGTGTCTACCAGCGGCACAGCTTCGCGGACGAGAAGCGAGGCGCCCTTGAGGTCTGGAGCCGCTTCGTTGCCGATCTCGTAGTTGAAGATCCGCAGTCGAACGTCGTGTCTCTCAATACGAGGGCTTCTTGATGCGAGAAATGCCCGTAGTTCTCTCCGATGGGCAGGTCGACGATTGTCTGCCCGGCATCGTTCAGGCGCACATGCTTTTCCCGGACGACTTCGACAGTATCGAAGAAGAAATAGAGTGTTTCAGATTGAGAAGCCGAACAGGATTTAGAAAAACCAATTTAGGTCGCCACATGGCTGCGGATTTCGAAAGTGCTCAGCTCGGTGGTATGTACGCAGGGACCATACTATACAATATGATGCGTTATTCAGAGCATCGTCCAGATTTGAAAATAAGCTGGAACAAGGCTGTCTTTATTGTATCAGATGAGGCGGAGCGTCTTGGTAAACCTATAGGTAAAAATATAAATACGATCAAGAAATATTGGTTACAGTACAAGAACTCGGCTCACATTTGGATGTCGTATCTGTTGGCCTTCAGGCAGCAGGGACGTAAATTCCCGATTGATCACTGCTCAATGCTGACTCTGTCTGAGCAGATTGTGGACCGGGCGGCGTTGCTCGTGACGGACTGGGATCCGTGGCGGGCACCGGTGAACTTTCCTTTCGATGGAACGGAACTCCACCTTGCTGCCCCCGACAACGAAGATGTCGCTCGGATAAAGCGCTATCGCGCTTGAGGCGCTGCGTCATGTTCGACCAGCCTAGTGCCATTTGAAAAGAACTAGTGCCGAAAAAATCCCACTAATTGCGCTGCCTCGTATGCTGCCGAATATCTCGGGTGCTTACTCGAAGCAACGCGAGGAACAGATGCAAAATCTGATGGAGCAGCCCGCTGGCGGCTACAATCCTGAAGTGAATGAGCGCTACCTGCCTGCGCGGGATGTTTGGGAACGCTATGGCGTGACCAGCATGACGATTGGCCGGTGGCTCGCTGATCCTCGGATGGCCTTTCCCCGGCCCATCTATATGGGACGCTTCCGCTACTGGAGCATCGCAGCACTGGCCGAATGGGAGCGGAGCCGTCCGCGTCGCACGCCGGAGGCCGCATAAGTCATGGCCTATCAGCATGAAGCCTGCCAGGCGGTGGCACGCCGGCAGGCTTCGGAAGCTGTCTTCGTTGGCACGATCGACACTTCCGAAGATAACACTGCGCCCCGGATTATCCAACGTCTCGCCCGGCAGCTTCGCTGTTCGATCCCAGTCGCCCGAACCTACTCTGAGCTGAACGGGCTTGGTCCGAAGGAGGCGCGCGCATGAGTGCGACTCTCCTCACCTTCCCTCGGCTTCGGAAGCACCGGCTTGAAGCCGACTCCGTGCGGCTTGGTTTCGATTTCAGCCA
Source organism: Methylobacterium sp. UNC378MF (assembly GCF_900103195.1). GTDB lineage: Bacteria > Pseudomonadota > Alphaproteobacteria > Rhizobiales > Beijerinckiaceae > Methylobacterium. The sequence goes on from NZ_FMWU01000008.1 coordinate 26,103, forward strand.
GTGGTGTGCCGAGCTGTACCGCGACGACCGGTTTCTGCGCCGTGTGTACTTCAACTCCCTGGATGATGCTCGCGCCGAGGTCGAGCGGATCCAAACCAACGGGCTCCGCCGTCTTCCAGACGCTCGTCCGGCCTGGACGGACGTGGCCTACGGCGAGCTGAGCGACGGTCGGTTTGTCGACGATCCGGAGTACGCGGCATGACGGATCATTTCCGCCTCTCCCCGACAGAGCTGCGCCTCGCTCTTCGCGACCAAGGCTACGACCCGGTGCCCGTGTCGGGCGTCGACATGAACGTGAAATCTGCTGGCAAGCGGCCAGTGATGCCGAATTGGCAGAACCGGTGCTTTGAACCAACGCTGGAGGAGATCCGCAGTTGGGAAGCGAGGTACCCAGACAGCTGCAACACTGGACTGCTGTGCGGCCGGCTTATCGGGGTAGACATCGATATCCTGAACCGGCCTCTCGCCGCGATTGTCGAGGAGCACATTGTCGATCGGCTCGGTCCGACGCCGCTGGTGCGGACCGGTCGCGATCCGAAGGCGCTCCTCTGCTACCGTCTCGCCGTGCCGATCGACAAAATTCAGACTGCCGCGATCCACTTCACGGACGATCCCCTGGAAAAGCCGACGAAGGTTGAGGTGCTGGCTCGCGGGCAGCATTTCGTGGGTTTCGGCACGCACCCTGAGACGATGCAGCCTTATCGCTGGTTCGACGCAACGCCGCTGACGGTCGCTTTCAAGGATCTTCCCGAGACGACTTATGAGAAGCTTCTGCAAGTCGTTGCCGAGGCTGAGGAGATCCTGCGGAAGAACGGCGGCGCAACTCCGCGCGAGCGCAAGCAGGAAAATAAGAAGCGGGAGGACAAGGGCCGGCGGGCTGCCGGCTTCAGGAGCCATGAGAAGCCCGACCGCGCGACGATCGAAGAAGCGCTGGCGCACGTCCCGAACGACTTCGATTATGACGGTTGGATCCGGATCGGGTTCGCTCTCTACGATGGCCTCGGCGAGGCCGGGCGCGATCTCTGGGAGCGCTGGTCGGCCACCTCTCCGAAGGACGATGCTGATTTCACCTCCGGCAAGTGGTCAAGCTTCGCGGGCGGCCGTTCGGTGACGATCGCCACGCTGTTCTATCATGCGACGCAGAATGGCTGGCGGCGTCAGGGCCGGTCCGGCGCACCGAGGCAGGATCGGGCAGAGCGTAGGGCCAGCGCAGACCCTGAGGCCGAGCCGCAGGAAGATGACGGCCGCCCCATCGTGCGCTTCGTCTACGGCAAAGTGCCGGAGGCGGTCGACCGAATGGAGAGCCTGCTGCTGGAGGCACGCGTCGAGATCTACGCCCGTGCCGGCGCTCTGGTGCGGCCCGTCCTTGATACCGTACCGGCCGCCAAGGGCCGGATGACCACGGTCGCACGGATGTGCCCGTTCACCACCGTGAGCCTTGCCGATAGGGCCGCCCGCATCCTGCGGGTGCAGAAGTTCGACCGCCGGGCCGATGACTGGTTGGACATCAACCCGCCGCACGAGATGACGGCGACGCTGCTTGCACGCGAGGGCCTCTGGAACTGCCCGCAAGTTGCCGGGATCATCACCACGCCGACGCTCCGGCCTGACGGCTCGTTGCTGACGGCCGCGGGCTACGACCCCGCTACGCGGCTGTACCTCGCTCACGATCCGGACTTCGTGATGCCGGCACTGACCGAGCGGCCGACTAAGGAGGAAGCGCACGCGGCCCTGCAGTTCATCGACCGGCTCCTAGACGGCTTCCCGTTCGTGGGTCCGATCGATCGTGCCGTGGCGCTGTCCGGCATCTTCACTGCCATCGTGCGGGGCGTGCTGCCCACCGCACCGCTGCACGCGATCCGCGCGCACACGCCCGGCACAGGGAAGTCGTTTCTCGTTGATCTCGCCAGCACTATCGCGAGCGGTCGACGCTGTCCGGTAATCGCTGCCGGCAAGACCGAGGAGGAGACCGAGAAGCGCCTGGGCGCCCTCCTGCGCGACGCGGTGCCTGTCGTGTCGATCGACAATGTGAACGGCGAGCTGGGCGGCGACATGCTCTGCCAGCTTACCGAGCGCCCCCTGGTTCGTGTGCGGATCCTGGGCAAGAGCGAGGCGCCGGAGCTCGAGTGTCGGTCCACGGTGTTCGCCACCGGCAACAACCTCGTGCTGCTGGGCGACATGACCCGGCGCGCCTTGGTCTGTTCCCTGGACGCCGAGGTCGACAGGCCGGAATTGCGCACCTTCGGCTTCGACCCTGTCGCGCGAGTTCTGGCTGACCGAGCGTCCTACGTCGCTGCGGCCCTGACGGTAATCCGGGCCTATCGCGTGGCGGGCTCGCCGGCTGTGTGCGGTCCGCTCGGATCCTATGAGGATTGGAGCGAGATGGTCCGCGCGCCGCTGATCTGGCTCGGACAGGCCGATCCGGCTGAGAGCATGGAGACGGCGCGGGAGGAAGATCCGGAGCTGTCCGCGATCCGCGAGCTGATTGGGTACTGGCGCGATCACCTCACTCTGTCTGAGGGGTACACGACGAATGCCATCACTAAGATCGCGTGTGCGAAAGTGCCTACCAGCAGCTTCGACTTCAGCCAGCAAGGTTTTCTGTTGCCAGAGTTTCGCGACTTGCTTCTGCGGCAGGCTGGCGAAGGCGGCGTCGTGAATAGCCGCCGGCTCGGTCGATGGCTGTCCCGGATCAAGGGGCGTGTCGTCGATGGCTACCGGATTGAGATGAAGGTCGATAGCAGCAACGGGAACCGCTTTTCGCTCTGCCAAATCGGATCGCTCGCATCTGGTTGGTCGGCACCGGAGTTCTGATGCGCCGGTGCAAGTTAGGGGTTTCAGGGGTTTTAGGGGTTTTTTTCATCCCAAGGCGCCTAACTGTCAGTTCATCTCAACTTCGAGGCTGAGAGCTATCCGGCCGGGGCGAGGCGACTGCCGACCACCAGCGCAGCATGTGCTGACAGTTCCACCGGAGCGGCCAAAAGAAACCCCTAAAACCCCCAAAACCCCTAACTGCCGCTCGATGCCAAGCCTTCCGGCTAGTCGAAACAGCGGCCAAGGTTCACAAAAAAGCTGCGACCACGCGAGTCTGCGCACCAAAGTGTCGTCGGGGCCGCTGAGTCGGTCAAAATCGGCACCTACTGATCCTAAAACAGATGATGTTGCGTCCTATTATGTTGCAGGACAATGACTTAGCGCGCATCTTTCGTGTGTTTCGCCCTTTCCGGGTAACGCACGGGTGCAGATTGGTGCCAGATAGCCCCGAAATAGCCAGTCCCAAGCGCCCCCATCAAAGCCGCATCACCAACGGCAGCGCCCTGTTGCTCAACGTCGATGGTCGAACCGGTTGGGCGCGTCGCCTCCGTGACCTCGTGGCCCTTCATCTGGCCGACCTTGGTGGCGAGGGCGCGGTTTCCGAAGCTGAAAAGAGCCTGATCCGGAGAGCAGCGACGCTCACCGTCGAATTGGAGCGGATGGAGGTGCAGTTTGCCACCGATGGCGCGGCCGATCCCGAAGCCTTGGACCTCTACAGCCGCACAGCCGGCAATCTGCGCCGCCTCCTCGAAGCCACCGGCCTGCAACGTCGCCCGCAGGACGTGACGCCCGATCTGCGCCACTACATCGAGGGCAACGCGGCATGAACCTGCTTCAGGCGATGCGCGACCCGAAGCTGTTCGGGCCCTGGTTCAAGGATGCCGACACCTGGGCCGCCTGGAGGGCATTCGTAGGCGCCCTGTTCGGCCTTCCGCTGACCGATGCCGAGGAGGAGATCTATCGAGCCTGTACGGGCCGCTCTGAGGCTCCTGAGGCCGCCTTTACCGAGGCGTGGCTCATCTGCGGGCGCCGCGCCGGGAAGTCCTTCGTGTTGGCGCTGATCGCCACCTACCTCGCGGCCTTCCGTGAGTACCGTCAGCACCTCGCCCCCGGCGAGCGCGCCACGATCCTGATCATCGCTACCGACCGCCGGCAGGCCAGAACCATCATCCGCTACATCCGCGCGCTGCTCACCGAGGTGCCGATGCTGGCCCGCATGGTCGAGCGTGAGACGGCCGACGAGTTCGACCTCACCAACCGGGTGACGATTGAGGTCGGGACCTCCTCATACCGCGCCGTCCGCGGGCGCACCTTGGCTGCTGCGCTGGCCGATGAGCTGGCCTTCTGGCCGACCGACGACGCTGCCGAGCCGGACTACGCCATCCTCGATGCCCTACGGCCCGCGATGGCGACGATCCCGAACGCCATGCTGCTGTGCGCCTCGTCGCCCTATGCACGGCGTGGCGCCCTCTACGACGCCTACCGTCGCCACTACGGCCGGGATGGCGCACCTGCCCTGGTTTGGCGCGCTGCGACCCGGGCCATGAACCCAACGGTCCGCCAGTCGGTGATCGACGAGGCCTTGGAGCGAGATCTCCCGAGCGCCTCAGCCGAGTACCTCGCTGAGTTCCGCAGTGATGTTGAGAGCTTCGTCTCCCGGGAGGTGGTCGAGGCCGCGATCCCGCCGGGCATCACCGAGCGGCCACCGGTCACCGGCACCGCCTACCGCGCCTTCACGGACCCGTCCGGCGGCGCGTCAGACAGCATGACGTTGGCGATAAGCCATCAGGTCGGCGAGCGGGTGGTTCTGGATGCGGTGCGCGAGCGCAAGGCGCCGTTCTCGCCCGAGTCGGTGGTGACGGAGTTCGCGGGCCTGTTGAAGCGCTACGGGCTCTCCCGCGTGACGGGCGATCGGTATGCCGGCGAGTGGCCCCGGGAGGCGTTCCAGCGCCACGGCATCACCTACGTGCCGGCTGAGCAGCCCAAGTCTGCGATCTACCTCGACCTGCTGCCGAAGCTGAACAGCGGCGAGGTCGAGTTGCTCGACGTGCCGGCGCTGGCGGCGCAGCTCGTGTCCCTGGAGCGTCGTACGGCTCGCGGCGGCCGGGACAGTATCGACCACGCCCCGGGCTCACACGACGATGTAGCGAACGCGGTGGCCGGCGCCCTGGTGATCCGCACGCAGGCCGCCCCGGTCGCAGCAATCGGCCGCTACTCGCTGGGGCACGGCGGTCGTCTTCCTCAGCATTCCGGCCCCGCGCCGGAGTGGTTCACGCGCGGCGACAAGTACGCGCCCGGTGATCCGCGGTGGAAGCTCGACATCGCGAAGGGCCTGATCTCGCGCGACGAAGCAATTGCCAAAGGTTGGATAAAGGGAGCGTAGGATGACTGAAGATGAAATCCGCAACCGGCGCATGATCCGGGAGAACGTCACGCAGCGTGTCCGTGTCGGGCAGCCGCATACCGGTTCCGTCGTCGCATGCGTGGACCGCATCTTCGACATCTCGGACCGCTTCCATGTCCGCAAGTCGGAGATCGAGGCGGATCAGAAGCTCTCGACCGTGGGCCGCCGCGCTGCGCTCGCGCAGATCGTCCGATCGGAGTTGATGCCGGACCTGGCGAAGGCCACCCGGCCGGTTCGCAAGGCCCTGAGCTACGCCGCCGCGCAACGTGCCGCCCTTGAGGATCCGGTTCGGGTCGATCCGACCGACCCTGTGGGCGAGATGCGACGCCAAGAGATCCGCACCTTTATGCGGAGCCTGCAGCCGCACGAGCGGATGAGCACGGCCAACCAGCTGATCCGGGACGATGCGGGCGCCGCCGCGATCCTCGACGCCCCGCCGGCACTTAGCGGCCTCACGGAGCACTTCTACGGCGAGTTGCGCAACCAGGTGGCCGAGCGTGTCAATGGCCCGAAGCTGACTGAGCTGTCCGGCATCGAGCAGGACTATCAGCAGGGCCAGGCCGCGGCCGACATCCTGATGAACGACCTCGTGGCAGCTTCCGGGCTGACCGCAAAGGGGTTCGCGGAGGAGATGCAGCCGCTGCAGACCGAGGCGGACGCCTGATGACGACTTCGGCGGAGCGGCGCGCTCGCAGACGCTGGCAGATGGGTGCTTCTGAGGATCCGATCGAGGCGGCCGGCAAGCGCCTGGCTGACCTCGCCGACCGCATCATGGACATGCACCGCACCACCGAGGCGGTGGCCGCGAAGTTGGAGGCCGGCTCGGGCTCGCCCGCCGAGTTGGAAGCCGTGACCCGGTGGGCTGTGGCGGCCGGTAGCGCCTACGCCCGGGCGGCCGAGGATCTGAGACGTCTCAATGACCGGCTCAATCACGTTGCCGGACTGGTCCAAACCCAGGGAGAACCCGCGTGAGTGATGTCTACAAGGTCGCCGTCGCCCTGCAGATGTCGAGCAACGCCTCGGCGATCCTCGGCTCCCTGGCGACGCACCTCATCCACGCCCATCACCAAGTCGACAAGCTCAACAAGGGGCTGAACGACACCACGAGCGCGATGAACCGAGTGAAGCTCGCCATCGGCGGTGGTCTTGCGATCGCAGGCGGTACGGCAGCGCTCGCCGTTGTCGGCAAGATGGTCGACAAAGGGAACGAGCTGATAAAGATCCAGCAGAACATGGCTGCTGCGGGAGTGAAGTCCCTAGAGATCCAAGAGGCCTATGCGGAGGCCTGGAAGCTGACAGGCAAGTACACGAACGTCAGTGCTGCAGACGCTCTGAAGACCATCAGCGAGGCGCGGATGACTTTCGGCTCGCAGGAAGCTGCGACGCATCACGCCGAGGACTTCGTGAAGATGACGTCGTTCCTCAAAGCTTACCAGGGCGGTGCGCATGGGAAGGGGGCGACGAACTTCGAGGCGGAAGCCATCGCCGCAATGAAGTCGGGCGAGATCGCCGGCAAGATCGACCCCAAAGACATGGCCGAGCACGTCAAGCAAATGACGGCCATGCGCGTGGCCTACGGCGATCAGCTCAAGATCGGGCAGTACCTCACCGCGCAGCGGGCGGGCGGTGTGGCCCTGCGGAACGTCAGCGACGACTTCCGGTACGGCGTCTTCCCGGCCCTGGTGCAGGAGAACGGCCCGAATGCCGGCGTGATGATCATGACCGCCTTCAACAAGCTTGTGGCGGGCACCGGTAACAAGCTCGAAGCCCTTAGCGCCATGTCATCGCTGGGCCTGCTGGACGAGAGCAAGGTCACGCACCACCCGCTCACCGGCAAGGTCACCCGCGTGGAGATGGGCGCCGTTCGCGGCGACAAGGAGTTCGCGGTCAACCCTGGCGAGTGGGTCGAGAAGTACCTCAAGCCGGCGCTGGACCGGAAGACGAGCAGCACCGTCGAGCAGGCTCAGTGGGTCAGCAAGATCCTGCCCGATCGGAACGCCGCGAAGGCGGTCACCGAGATGCTGCAGCAGTGGCCCAAGCTCATCAAGGACGCACAGCTGATGCTTCAGGCCCGCAAGGCCCTGAACGAGGGTGCCTATCTCGACAAGAGTTGGGAGGGGCAGAAGCAGGCCTTCGAGACCCAGTGGACGAACTTCGTCCAGGCGCTGGGTGCCCCGCTGGTCGGCGTGGCGACGGAGAACCTGAAGCGGGTCAACGAAGCCCTGTCCGGGTGGGCACAATGGGCCGGAAAACCCGAGATGGCCGGCACCGTTGAGGCGGTCGGCAAGGGCATCGCAGTCCTCGGCGCGTCCCTGACTGCCGGCGGTTCGGTTGCGCTGATAGCCGCGCTTGGTCCGGCTGGCTGGATTGCGGCCGGCATCGTCGGTGCCACGGCGGCGTTCGTCGCCTTCCGCGAGCCCTTCGAGCACTGGCTCAAGTCCACCACCGGTATGGGCCCGCAGCTCGACGCGGCGGACAAGGGGTTCAACCGGTTGGCCGTCACGTTCGGGAAGTGGGCGGGGCCTGAGCTTGCAGCGGCCGATGCGATCTTCAACAAGGCGGCTATCGCATTCGGCGAGTGGGTGAAGTCGATCACGCCGTCCGTCGACACGATCAAGAGCACCGCGACGCTGTTGGCGGCCGAGATCACCTCATGGCCCGGCAAGTTGACCACGGCCATCGCTGAGATGGGCGCCAGCCTCGACACGGCCATTGGCGACATGCTCAAGAGCCTCTTCAACAAGATCAACCCGTTCAGCAAGACGGCGTTTGATGGCGGTGACAGTCTCGGCGGCATGATCCAGAAGGCCAGCTTCGGCGGCGGGGCGAACGACAACTTCGGCGGATCGTCGGGTGTCGCTCGGGCGGTAGGCCGGGGCGGGGCCTTCGGCCCCGGCACAGGAGCCGGCAATAGCTGGTACGAAGCGATCATGCGGGCCGAGGGTACGGCCGGCAAGGACCCGTACAACGTGGTGCTCGGCAACGGCCGCTACGGTCTGCCCAGCAAGCCGTTGACGGACATGTCGCTCGCAGAGGCCTATCAGTTCGGCCGAAGCGTCCGCGCCCGTCACGGGTCATCCTCAGCGATCGGGGCGTTCCAGATCGTCGGCCAGACGATGAAGACCTACATGGGCGAGGCTGGGCTCGGCTGGAACGACAAGTTCAGCCCTGAGAACCAGCGCAAATTGGCCGACGTGATCCGGCGCCATCAGGGCTTCGGCGCTTGGGAGGGCTTCAAGGTCCACCGCGGCGAGTTGGGCAACGCCCGGCAGATGAACCCCTACGGCAAGGATCCGGCGCCTACTGCCGGGCCGCCCCCGCAGCGGCAGCAGAGCGTCCACGTCCACAACCTCATCGTAGACGGGAAGAAGATGGCGGCGGTCGTCACCACCCATCAGGCCGAGAAGATGCGGTTCCCGCTCAAGGCCGGCGGGATGGACACCCATGGCGAGTGGAGGGCACCGGGTACGCCTGTGATGGATGCCGCCTGAGATCCGCTCCTAAGCGATGACGGCCGACAGCGGAGAGACCCAGATCCGCCCTCACATGCATGTGAGGCGACAGGTGATCATAGTCAGCTAGGATCTGCGCGTTCATCCCTCCAAGGCTGAACAACCTTCAGCCCGCTCGGCACCCGCCGTAGCGGGCTCTCTTGTGCTCGCAAGGGCGTAGCGCATCCCGACAGGATAGCCGCCGGGATGGCGGTGTCGAGCCTCAGCCGCGGAACATCCAGGCGTCGAGTTGCCTGCCCGCGAAGATGCTATCGCGAAGCGCATACCACTCGGCAGCGAGCTTAATCCACTTCTCCTGTCGGGCCGGGAGCATGGCCAGCATCGCCTGGGCTGTACGTGATGCCGGTCCAGCGTCCTCGACTAGTTTCCGCGTCATTTCCTCGGTTTCAGCCCAGGCTTCAGCCGTGTCGCGGCCGCGCATCATGTAGTCAACGCACGCCGTGAACGAGAGGAGCCGGCCGAACTGCAGGTGGCGTGCGATCGTGTCGTCCAGCCAATCCACTATGAGCTGCGTGCTCCTAGGCACGTCCGCGATAACCCCGGGATCCACGTCGAACAAGGGATAGGCGACGTGGAGTGCGAGTTCCCCTCTCACATCCTCGGGTTGGGCAGTGAACCAATTCCGGATCGCGACGATCGGACTCCCGTTCGACATAAGCTGAACCTGTTCTGTGGCCGACTTCGTGAGGCGCATCCGATATGACGAACACCGGGAGGGCAGCGATGAGGTCGTGACATCAGGAAGAAGGCCGGGCTCGGACCGACCATCTCCTGATACCGATTAGCGCTCGCTAACCGGCCCGACCGGGATCCGGAAGGCCCGCTTTCCATAATTCCGGGCCCAGAGCACGGTCCCGTTGGGAAGCGTGATGAACGGACGGAAAATGTACTGCTGGCCCTCAGAGAGCGGCTTCGGGGTGTCAGCCATGGCGAAATCCTTTCGTGCCATGTTGACCGAGAGCCGCCGCGGACCTAGATATTCCACCTTCCACAGCGAACATCCGAGGGCCGGCGACGGCCCCCGATCGGTTTCAGTCCACCACCCGGTGGACCGAGCGCGCCCCGCCCAACCAGGCGGGGCGTTTTGCGCTGGGGATTCAAATAGAGTCGTTCGTCACGAATTGCAACCCCGTGAGTGGATTCCGTTAACCAATTCCATAGGATTGTGTTATGGTGACACCCATTCTCGGTTAGGGTGGGTGCCGACATGAACTTTCACGTTGGAGGCCGCATCATGGACGAGCGGTCGTATCAGGGCATTCTGCAGCGCCGGCGCGAGCTTCAAGAGGAGCTTCGCGCTATCAACGACATCATCCATGGCTATGAGAGGTTGCAGCAGCTTCGCGCCGGCTCCGAAATCCGCGAGTTTGAGGCGATGTCTGCGCCGAGCGAGCCTAGGCGTCGCGAGCGCAACGTGTTTCCGCCGCGACACCTCGCTAATCTCGCCCGCAGCGAAATCCTGCGGGTCGGCCGCCCCATGACTCGTGGCGAGTTGGTTGCCGCCTTTGAGGCGTCAGGAATCCCACTTGCCGGCAAGGACAAACCGAAAAATATTGGCACCATCATGTGGCGCTTCAGGGATGAATTCCTGAATGTACCAGGCCAGGGCTATTGGCCGAAGGATGTGCCGAATGAGGCCGTCGAGGGGGCAGCCTCGGACAAGCTCGCCTAAGGCTTCAGCCGGGTCACCGCATTCTCAAGTCGCATGATCGCCTGATGAATGGCGTAGAGGTCGTGGCCTGTTGGTTTCGGCCTCAGTGCGCCCTCGATCCAGCCAAGCTGCTCAATGGCGTAGCGGTACCGCGGGTTGGTTACCCGGCGTGCCGAACGGCAAGTGCTCTGCATTGCCTTCACGATCTCGGTTGATCGCGATTGCTCGAACTCGGTGTAGAGCGCCCATAGCCGCTCATAGTGTTGCTGAAGCGTCGCAAAATCCCCGGCGTCAAACTCCATGGGGCGCCTCCGAAGGCTTCCTCAGCCGCACACCCGGACCCTCACCATTCTCGTCGATGAAGATGACGCCGGCGGTCTCCAGGGCAGCCTGTAGGGCCGCGACGGTTCGATCCTTAAGCGTATCGCCGCGCTCGAAGCGCGCCACGGTGTCAGCCGACACGCCTGCTGCAGCGGCAAGATCCCGGACGCCCAAGCCGAGCGCCGTTCGAGCCATCTTGCACTGGACAGCCTGCATTTCATAACCCTGTTACGATTTCGGTTGACGGCCGTCCGGGAGAGGCGTAATCATAACCTCGTTCCGATTTCGGAACAATAGATGGTTTCGGCGCTCTGCGCCGGCCTCTCCAGACATGCCCTGAAGCCTTCAGCCCCGGAGCACACCGGTTATGGCAATGCCCCCGCTCGCCCTGAAGCCGGCCCGCCGCCGGTCCGTCGCCACCCTCTACGCCAGCCCCCGCCCCGTCATTGAGACTGACGAGGCTGTCCCCGGCACCGTCGAGGCTTGGGAAGCCATCGCTCCCATCCGCCCCGACACCGCCCACGTTCGCGCCCCGCGCTTCCTCGACCTCGCCGGCGAGCTGCTGACCGCCACCCTCATCATCGCCGGGGGCGTGTTCGCCTACGGCTTCATACCTGTCGCTTGAGGGAGGCTGCCATGAGGAAGCCGAACACCGCGAAGGCCGCTCCGGAGGCGCGGGACCTCCGCCAGCGTGCCGCCCGGGCCCGCGACGCCGCCGGCCGGTTCATCAAGCGGCCCGTCGATGAGCTTCGCTTTGCGAGCCAGACCTTCACCGCGCCTAGTAGCACCGGGGCAATGGCAGCCTGGCACGCCGCCTGTCGCGAGCATTCAATTCGCACTGCGCCGCTGCAGGACTGCCCGGCGCTGATGCGTGAAAACGGCGACGTGTGGTCCACTCGGAGCCTCTTCCAGGCGCTGGAAGCTGGCGACATCACGGTATCCGAGTACGTCCGACTTCACCCGCTGGCGAGCGAGCGGGAGCTACGCTTTGCCCAAGTCGCGCACGAACTGAACCTCGGCAGCCTGTTCGCCTCGGCCTATGCGGACGAGTACCCGATCGAGAAGTTCGAGCCGGCTTCCGCCGAGGCTCCGACCAGGCACCAACTATCCCCGGACCGAGCCTGGGTCGTTGCGCAGGCCACTGCAGTGGACCTGTCTGACCTCACGATCGTGCAGCTACATAATCTGTACGACCACTTCGATGCGGTTGCAGAAATCTGGTGTGCCGTGAGCAGCCAGCCTTGGGCAAATAAGGATCGAGGGGGCTGGTTTCGGAACCTGAACGCCGGGGGGCGGATAGTCGACCGTGAGGAGGATCGGGCGGCCGAGATACGGAACCGCATAGCTGCAGAGATCCAGACCCGCACGCCTACCAGCGAGCTTGAGCGCGACTGGCGCCTCGAGACGCTGATCAAGTTCGAATTGCTGTGCGAGACTTCGTTGCGCCACGCCCCCGAACTGCGCGCCGAGATCGCCCAGGCATGGGGTGCATGAGATGGGCGACGTTCTGACTTTCAAGCGCCGCGCCAGGGCTGTGCCTGACACTCGCGCCCGCATTGAGGGCGCCCTGGCCTTGGCCCTAGATGCCGTTGACCACCTCGTGGCGGCCTTGGACGAGTTCGACGGGGATCCGGATCTCGAAGACGGAGGCGACGTGGAACCGAGCCTGGGCGCGCCCGAGGGGCATGCCTCTCAGGTCGTGTGGCTGCGTGGCGGCGACCACGATCTGGAATGGTGATGGAGAGCGAGCCGCACCCGGTTCGCTTAGACCTAGAGGCTGGGGTGCGGCATTTTTGATCGAAGCCACCCCGCTTCACGGTTACCCGTAGCGTTACCCGAGGGCTCCGAGTGTCCTCGGAGTTCGGTCGATTTGGCTTCTAAGTCCTTGAGATGCTTGGTGGGCGCACTAGGGTTCGAACCTAGGACCCGCTGATTAAGAGTCAGCTGCTCTACCAACTGAGCTATGCGCCCGATCGCGTCTGCGACCGCCCGGTGGCCACCAAGTCCGTCCGGGGTGGCGGGCTGATACCAACGCGGCCGGGGCGTGTCCACCCCCGGCCGCAGCTTTTTATCATTCCGCGGCCGCATGCTGTGCATGCACGCGCACGGAATGCGCCGAGAGCTTGTTCAGCGCCGAGAGATAGGCCTTTGCCGAGGCGACCAGCGTGTCCGGATCGGCGCCGCGGGCCGTGACGCTGCGCTCGCCGTCCCGCAGGCGCACGGAGACCTCCGCCTGCGCATCCGTGCCGCCAGTCACGGCGTGGACCTGATAGAGTTCCAGCTGTGCCTGATGCGGAACCAGCGCCGAGATCGCGTTGAAGACCGCATCCACCGGTCCGTTGCCGTCGGCCTCCTCGATCCGCGTGCCGGTCTCGTCGGCAATGCGCAGGGTCGCGCGCTGCGGCCCGCGGGTTCCTGCGATGACCGACAGGGAGACCAGCCGGATCCGGTCGTGGGCCGTGGCGAGGTTCTCGTCGACCAGCGCCTCGATATCCTCGTCGTAGACATGCTTCTTGCGGTCGGCGAGCGCCTTGAACCGCTCGAACGCGTCCTGGAACTGGTTGTCCGACAGGTGCAGGCCGAGATCCTCCAGCTTCGAGCGAAACGCCGCCCGGCCGGAATGCTTGCCCATCACCAGTGAGGTCTTGGTCAAGCCGACCGAGGCCGGGGTCATGATCTCGTAGGTCTCCGAATTCTTCAGCATGCCGTCCTGGTGGATGCCGCTCTCGTGCGCGAAGGCGTTGCGGCCAACGATCGCCTTGTTGAACTGGACCGGAAAATTCGTGGCGTGGCTCACGAGCTTCGAGGCGCGGGTGAGCATGGTCGACTCGACGCCGGTCTCGTAGGGCAGCACGTCCGCGCGGGTGCGCAACGCCATCACGATCTCCTCGAGCGCCGCATTGCCGGCCCGCTCGCCGATGCCGTTGATCGTGCACTCGACCTGCCGGGCGCCGCCCTCGATACCCGCCAGGGAGTTCGCGATCGCGAGACCCAGGTCGTTGTGGCAATGGACCGAGAACACGGCCTTGTCGGCGTTCGGCACGCGCTCGCGGACGTTCGCGAACATGTCACGGTATTCGGACGGCGTGGCGTAGCCGACCGTGTCCGGGAGATTGATCGTCGTGGCGCCGGCCTTGATCGCCGCTTCGACGCAGCGGCACAGATAGTCGAGGGGCGTGCGGGTCGCGTCCATCGCCGACCATTCCACGTCCTCGACGAGGTCGCGGGCTTGGGCCACGGTCTTCAGGATGATCTCGACCACTTCGTCCTGACTCTTGCGCATCTGGTGCGCGAGGTGGATCGGTGAGGTCGACACGAAGGTGTGGATCCGCGCGCGCTTGGCATGGCGCACGGCCTCGCCCGCCCGGGCGATGTCGGCCGGGATAGCGCGGGCGAGGCCCGCGATGGTCGCGCGCTTGGTCCGGCGGGCGATCTCCGAGACCGCCTCGAAATCGCCGTTCGAGGCGATGGGGAATCCAGCCTCGATGATGTCGACGCCCATCGTGTCGAGCAACTCGGCCACCGCGAGCTTCTCGTCGAAGGTCATGGTGGCGCCGGGGCATTGCTCGCCGTCGCGCAGCGTCGTGTCGAAGATGAGGATCCGGTCGCGGGCGGAGGGGGTGTTGGTCGTGGTCATGGCATTACCCTGTCGCGGGCCGCCCGGCTCGAGATGGCGCGGCGCGGCGTGGTGCCCTCACGGGCGGGTTCGCGAATGCAAGAACTCCCCTGAAGGCCCAGGCGCGCGCCCGGACGGCCCTCAGGGGCGGGTAAGCAGAAGCGGAAGAGCAAGCCCGACGCGACGCGCACGCGACCGCAGCGCCGTCTGGGCGGCGCGGGCGATCTCGGGCGCTGAGCCGGCTCTGGCCAAGGCTCGTCTCTCCTGTCGGCGACCCGCGCGGGATGGTCTCACGGCGCAGTGCCGCCCGTAGGTATCCCCGCAGCGGCCGGAACACAAGCGAGACCCGCGCCCGGCACGTCAGGAGGCACATGCGTATCTCGGAGTGGCCGCGTCGGGCTTCGGCTCCGCGAGGATTGCCGCTGCGAGATCGTCGTAGAACAGCATCTGCCCCGCGGCCCAATCCTCGAACTCCGTCAGCAGCGTCGGATCGAGTGCGGTCAGGCGGCTGTCGGCGATCCGGATCCATCCTGCCGCCTCCGCTTCCCCCAGCAGATTGCCGATATGGGCGCGGGACACGTTCAGCCGCTCAGCGAGGCCGCGCAGCTTCAGCGGCAATGCCGCGGGCGCGCCGGGGACGGTCGCTGCGTAATGGGCTCCGATGAGCGCTGTGAGCAGCGGGTACCCGCAGTCGCGGCTGGCGAAATGAAGAACCCGTGTGAACGGCGCGATAAGCGTGCCGTGCCGTAGGACATGCGCTGCCGCTCCGTGGACGAGTTCCCCGAGCCTGTCGGGATCGTCGAGCCGGGCCGCGCGGCCTGGATCGCGCCGGGCAACGGCATCCATGGCGGCGACGAACAGGCGCCCGGACCGCCCGATCTCGGTCACCAGTGCCGGCGAAGCCTGCAGGCATTTCACACGCCCATCCTCCCGATCCGCCACCGCGGTGACGAAACGCCCTGCCTTGAGCGCCGACACGAACCCGGCCGTTTGCCGGCGGCTCGATCCGACCATCGCCTGAAGGGCCGTTAGGGTCGGGCGCGGGCCGCCATGGTGACGCCAGGCGTAATCGTTGTGGATCAGCATGAACGAGACCACGTAGCGCCCAATCTGGTTGAGCATCTTTCGGGTCGGCCAAACAATCTGCGACGGCTCGATCATGCCCCGGCAATAACCGGCGACAGCCAGACGGAACTCGCGTTCGGATCGAAGCAGAGCGATCCGGGACCGAAAATGATCGTCCAACATTCGCGCCCCGCGCAAGCCGGACCCATGCCTCGCAATGCCCTGCACAGGGGCTCCGGTCCAGTAATTCCTGCAAAGTTTGGACTCGGCGGTGAAGAGCCGGTGAAGATACAGATTGGTTTGCTCGAATCTGCCCCGCCGGGACGAGCGGTGCGCCGGGCCTGGCCGGCTTGAAATGCGAAGGGGACCGTCACGCGTGTGCGATCTGCATCGACCCTCCCTGTCACGGCGCAGCCTTCTGACGGCCGTCGCCGTCGGCACCCTGGCCGGCGCCTCTGCCCGGCCGCAGCGCGCCGAGGCGGCCGCTGACGAAGCGCGGCCGAACGCCATCAAGCCCGAGGAAGCCCTGGCGCGGCTGCTCGACGGCAATGGCCGCTACGCGGCCAATGCCACCGTCAACAGGGATTTCTCGGCCGGTCGCGCCGCGCGGGCCGCCGCGCAATATCCGATCGCCTGCATCGTCGGCTGTGCCGACGCCCGGGTCGCCCCCGATTTCATCTTCGATCAGGGACCGGGCGATCTGTTCGTCGTCCGCGTCGCCGGCAACTTCGTCAACACAGACGGCCTTGCCAGTCTCGAATACGGCGTCTCGATTCTGGGCGCGCCGCTGATCCTCGTCCTCGGCCATTCCGAATGCGGCGCCGTGAAGGCGACGATCGATGTCATGAAGACCAAGGCCGTGCTGCCCGGCCACCTCCCGGCGCTCATCGATGCGATTCGCCCTGCGGTCGATCTGGCCGAGA
The DNA here is from genome assembly GCF_900103195.1 of Methylobacterium sp. UNC378MF. Taxonomy (GTDB): domain Bacteria; phylum Pseudomonadota; class Alphaproteobacteria; order Rhizobiales; family Beijerinckiaceae; genus Methylobacterium. Next base: position 42,409 of record NZ_FMWU01000008.1, read on the forward strand.
AGGCGCGGGCGCAGGATCCCCTCGCCGAGGCCATTGCCCAGAATGTCCGGCACACCGTGCGACGGCTGGAGCAGGCCGGGCCGATCATTGCGGAGGCCGTCGCCGCCAAGCGGGTGAAGGTCGCGGGCGGCTTCTACGACATCGCCACCGGCAAGGTCGCGCTCATCTGACAGGATGGCGCCGCGCCACGGCGTTCAAGGGAGCGCCTTGCCAATGACGGTCCCGCCTCGATAAAGCCCGCCGGCACGTCGAGACCAAACCCGCGAGACCGCCATGGCCAGCTACAAGCTCCTGCTCCTCCCCGGCGACGGGATCGGTCCGGAAGTCGCGGGCGGCATGCAGGTCGTGCTGGACGCCCTCAAGGAGACTGGTCTCGCCACCTTTGAGACCGAGACGGATCTCGTCGGCGGCTGCGCCCTCGATGCCCATGGCCGCCCGCTCGCGGACGCGACCCTGGAGCGCGCCAAGGACGCGGATGCCATCCTGCTCGGGGCGGTCGGAGGCCCGAAATGGGCCGGTGTCGCTTACGAGAACCGCCCGGAGGCCGGTCTTCTGCGCCTGCGCAAGGAACTCGACCTCTTCGCCAACCTGCGCCCGGCGATCTGTTACCCGGCGCTGGCCGAGGCCTCCGCGCTCAAGCGCGAGCTGGTCGAGGGTCTCGACATCATGATCGTCCGGGAGCTGACCGGCGGCGTCTATTTCGGTGAGCCGAAGGAGATCACCACGCTGGAGGACGGCTCCAAGCGGGCGGTCGACACCCAGGTCTACACGACGGCCGAGATCGAGCGGATCGCCCATGTGGCCTTCGACCTCGCCGGCAAGCGCTCGGGCCGGGTCGCCTCCGCCGAGAAGCACAACGTGATGAAGTCGGGCGTCCTCTGGAAGGAGGTCGTCACCCAGGTCCATGCCGAGCACTACGCCGACCTGCAGCTCGAGCACATCCTGGCCGACAATTGCGCCATGCAGCTGGTGCGCCGGCCCAAGCAGTTCGACGTGCTGGTGACCGACAACCTGTTCGGCGACGTGCTCTCCGACATCGCCGCCATGCTCACCGGCTCCCTCGGCATGCTGCCCTCGGCCTCGCTCGGCGCCGTCGACGAAAGCGGCCTGCGCCGCGCGCTCTACGAGCCGGTCCACGGTTCGGCTCCCGACATCGCCGGCCAGGACAAGGCCAACCCGATCGCCATGATCGGATCGCTCGCCATGTGCCTGCGCTATTCCTTCGGCCTCGGCGATGCCGCCGATGCGCTGGACGGCGCCATCACGGACGCGCTCGCGGGCGGCGCGCGCACGGCCGACATCGCCGGCGAGGGCACGAACCCCATGGGCACCCGGGCCATGGCCGCCGCGGTGGCAGACGCGCTCCGGGCGCGGGCCGGCTGAGACACGACTTTGCGCGTCGCAGCACCGGCGTCGATCCCCAGCCGCGTGTTTCGACGCATGGCGGCCGGGCCCGACCTTCGCTATGACGCGCCCATCGAGGATTGGGAGCGTCATGAAGGCCGGAGACGGGGCGTCTGAGCGCGCGAGCGCGGATTTCGGCTTCGAGCGCGTGGCGCTCGACGAGAAGCAGGGGCGCGTCGACAGCGTCTTCCACTCGGTCGCCCGCCGCTACGACATCATGAACGACCTGATGTCGGCGGGCCTCCACCGGGCCTGGAAGGCGCAGCTCGTCTCGATGCTGCGCCCGTCGCAGACCCGCGCCTTCGCGCATCTCGACGTCGCCGGCGGCACCGGCGACGTGGCCTTTCGGGTTCTGGCTGCGGGCGGACCGCGCACCCGGGTCACGGTTCTCGACATCAACGAATCGATGCTGCGGGTCGGCGCAGAGCGGGCCCGGGAGCGCAAGGTCGACGAGGATGGCGATCGGATCGCGTTCGTGACCGGAAACGCCGAGACGCTGCCGCTGCCGGACGCCACCTTCGACGCCTACACGATCGCCTTCGGCATCCGGAACGTGCCGCGGATCGAGACGGCGCTCGCCGAGGCGCGGCGGGTCCTGAAGCCAGGCGGGCGCTTCCTGTGCCTGGAATTCTCCGCGGTGGACATCCCGCTGCTCGACCGGATCTACGACGCCTACTCGTTCAACGTGATCCCGCGCATCGGCGCCCGGGTGGCCGGCGATGCCGAGTCCTACCGCTACCTCGTCGAGTCGATCCGGAAGTTCCCGACTCGCGGCGCCTTCGCGGGCATGATCGAGCGCGCCGGCTTCCGGCACGTCACCGACCGGCCGCTCACGGGCGGGATCGTGGCGATCCATTCGGGCTGGAAGGTCTCTTGACCGCCGCCGCGCGCGACGGGGGCCAGCACCGGTGATCAGCGCCGCCATCAACCTGTTCCGCGGCGCGCGGGTCGGCTTCGTGCTGGCGCGTGAGGGGGCCCTCGCCTTCGCCGATCCCGCTGAGCTGCCGCCGCATCTGCGCCTCGCCCTACGGATGGGGCGCTCCCTCGAGCGGCCCGGTCTCGACGACGGCGCCGCCCGGCTCTCTGCGGCAATGACCCGCCTCGGTCCCTCCTACGTCAAGTTCGGCCAGTTCCTGGCGACGCGGCCGGACATCGTCGGCGTGCGGGCCGCGTTCGACCTGGAGAAGCTGCAGGACCGGGTGCCGCCCTTCCCGCAGGAGATCGCGCTCCGCACCGTCGAGACGGCGCTGGGCAAGCCGGTCGACCAGCTGTTCGTCTCGTTCAGCGACCCGATTGCCGCCGCCTCGATCGCGCAGGTCCACAAGGCGATCGTCCGGGATGCCGACGGCACGGAGCGCGCCCTCGCCGTGAAGGTGATGCGGCCGGGCGTCCGCGAGCGCTTCATGCGCGACCTCGAGGTCATGCGCTTCATGGCCCGGGTGGTGCACGCCCTGTCGCCGCAGGCGGAGCGGCTTCGTCCCCGCGAGGTGGTGGAGATCCTCGCCCGCTCGGTGCTGATGGAGATGGATTTCCGCCTGGAGGCGGCCGCCGCCTCGGAACTCGCGGAGAACACTAAGGACGACCTCGATTTTCGCGTACCGAAGCCCGAATGGGAGCTGACCGCCCGCGAGGTGCTGTCGGCCGAGTGGATCGACGGGACACGCCTGCACAGCGCGGCGGAACTGGCCGCGCAGGGGCATGATCCGCAGACCATCGGGCGGACGGTCATCCAGAGCTTCCTGCGGCACGCGATCCGCGACGGTTTCTTCCACGCCGACATGCACCAGGGGAACCTGCTGGTCGATGCCGAGGGCCGGCTGGTGGCGGTCGATTTCGGCATCATGGGCCGCCTCGGCCCCAATGAGCGCCGGTTCCTCGCCGAGATTCTGCTTGGTTTCATCCTGCGCGACTATCGCCGGGTGGCGAAGGTCCATTTCGAGGCGGGCTACGTGCCGGCCCACCACTCCGTGGAGGATTTCGCGCAGGCGATCCGCGCGATCGGCGAGCCGATCCACCAGCGCCGGGCCGACGAGATCTCGATGGCCAAGGTCCTGACCCTGCTGTTCGACATCACGGCGCTGTTCGACATGAGCACCCGCACCGAGCTGGTGATGCTCCAGAAGACCATGGTGGTGGTGGAGGGCGTGGCCCGCTCCCTCGACCCGCGCCTGGACATGTGGACCACCGCCGAGCCGGTCGTGCGTGCCTGGATCGCCCGCAACATGGGCCCGGTCGGCCGGGCGCAGAGTGGGCTTGAGGCCCTGCGGGTGGTCTCCGACGTGGTCGGCGACATTCCGGACCTCGCCATGCGGTTGAAGCGCGTGCTCGTGCGCCTCGACGAGGCCGGCACGGGCGATGCCCGCCGCCTGGAGCGCTTCGCCCGCAATGAGCGGTACCGGGCGATCTGGTCGACGCTGGCCCTGTGGGGTATCGCCATCGGGGCGCTGATGCTGGCGTTCCAGGGACGCTGAGCACGCATTTGGCGCTCAATCGGTGGCCATGAGTGCGCAGCGTCGGTGCGCGCGCAGCGAAGCGCCCCGGATAGACGGGCGCGTCGCAGATCCCGGATAGGTGGATCGCTGCGCTCCGGCTCCAAAGCGGGTGCCGGTCAGTCCGCATTTTCCGTTGCCGGGATCAGCGCACGCAGCTCGCGGGCGAGTTCGTTGAGCCCAGTCGAACCCTTGGCGAGTACCCGGTCGGCTTGGCCCGCCAGCCGCCGGCGATCCTCGGCCGTGATGTCCTTGGCGGTGAGCACCACCACCGGCACGTCCCGGCTGTCCCGGCGGGCTCGGAGCGCCCGCAGGAAGGCAAAACCGTCCATCTCCGGCATCATCAGGTCCAGGAGGATGAGGCAGGGCCGCTCCGCCTCAAGGACCGCTAGGGCGCGCAGCCCGTTCTCGGCCTCGCGGACCGGAAACCCTTCGCGCGCGAGATAAGCGCAGACATGCCCCCGCACGTCGGCCTCGTCCTCCACGACGAGGATCGGACCATCGCCGCCTGCGGGGCGGAAGCGGTCGACGATCTGGCGCAGGTTTCCCCAGTCGATCGGCTTCTGCAGGTAGTCGGTGGCGCCGAGCGAGAAGGCGAGGTTCTGCTCGTCCAAAACCGTCACCATCACGATCGGCGTCGCGCCGATCTCGGGATCCGCCCGGATGGCCCGCAGCACCGCCCATCCGTCCAACTGCGGCATGGTCACGTCGAGGAGCACGGCCCTCGGATGCAGGCTGCGGGCGAGATCAAGCCCCCTCCGCCCATCCTCGGCGACCGTTACCGAGAAGCCCTCGCGCTCAAGGAAGCGCGCGAGCAGATCCCGGGTCGCGGCGTCGTCGTCGACCACCAGGATGGTCCCACGGTCGCCGGGACCCGGTCCGACCGCGTCGGCTCCCTCGGCCGCGCCGGATTCGAAGCGGGACGGCAGCGTCAGCGTGAAGGTGGTGCCCTGCCCTTCCCGGCTCGCCACGGTAATGGCGCCGCCCAGCATCTCGGCGAAGGCCCGGGTGATCGCGAGGCCGAGCCCGGTGCCGCCGAAGCGGCGCGTGGTGGAGGCGTCGGCCTGGGTGAAGCGCTCGAACAGCTTGCCCACTTGCTCCTGTGTCATGCCGATGCCGGTATCTGTCACGGAGAAGCGCAGCGTGCCGTCGGCACGGTCGACCGCCAGGCTGATCCGGCCGTTCTCGGTGAACTTCGCGGCGTTGCTCAGCAGGTTGATCAGGCACTGGCGCAGCTTGGTGACGTCCGTGTGGGCGCTGCCCAGACCCGCTTCCAGCTCCAGCGCCAGGGCGTTGCCCTTTTTGGCGACGAGACCCTCGACGGTGACGGCCACCTCCTGCACGACGGCGGCGACGTCGAAATCCTCCGCGTAGATCTCGACCCGGTCGGCCTCGATCTTCGAGATGTCGAGCACGTCGTTGATCAGCCCGAGGAGGTGCCGGGCATTGGTCTCGATCTTCTTCATGTCGGCGACCAAGTCCGCCTCGCCGATATCCTCCAGTTCCTCCTGCACCATCTCGGAATAGCCGATCACCGCCGAGAGCGGGGTCCGGAGCTCGTGGCTCATATTGGCCAGGAACTGGCTCTTGGCCGCGTTCGCGGCCTCGGCGGCTGCCCGCGCCGCCTCGATCGCAGCCTCGGCTTCCTTGCGCTCGGTGATGTCCGTATGGGTCCCGACCCATTCGCGCAGGGTTCCGTCGGATTCGAGGATCGGAACGGCGCGCACGCTCATGTGCCGGTAAGCCCCGGTGGCGGCGCGGATCCGGTGCTCCGTGGCATAGGGCTCCTGGCTGCTCACCGCGCGAGACCAGGCCGCCCGGGTGTGTGGGCGATCCTTCGGGTGGACCACGTCCAGAAATCCGAGCCCCGAATAGGCGGTCTCGTCCTGGCCGGTGAAGCGGCTCCAGGCCGTTTGACGGCGCTGCAGGCTCCCCTCCGGATTGGCGGTCCAGACGATGGCTGCGCTAGCCTCGATCAGCGAGCGGAAGCGCTCCTCGCTGCGGCGCAGCCGGTTCTCCGCGAGGTGGCGGATGGTCTCGTCGACTACCACGAGGCCGACGCCCTCGACGCTTTGGGCGGCTGCCGCATTCTCCTCGCCTCGCAGCGGATAAAAGCTCATCGAGAAGTGCCGCACGCCCCCCGGGGCCGAAGGGGCGGGCACCGCCACCGGGACGTTGGGCGAGACCAGTCCTTCGTTCAGGGCCGCGGCGAGCTTCGGGGCGAGTTCTTCCCGCAGGGTCGGAAGCATAGCCCAGATCGGTGCTCCGAGGTCGGCACCGAAACCGCGCTCGCTCATGGTGGCGAGTGCCCGGTTCATGTGCCGGATCTTCAGGTTGCGATCGAGGAAGCCGAGGCCCACCGGCGCGTTGGCGAGCACGCCGTCGAGGAGGCGCGACATGCGCAGGGATTCCTGGCGCCGCACCAGGGCGAGGCGGGCGAGCAACACGATCGCCCCCAGCGCCGCTGCCCCGGAGAGCAGGAACAGCAGGAGCCCGCGCCAGCCTTCGCGCGTCTGCAGGGTCGCGAGCTGTTCCAGGGTCGCGGCTTGACGGGCGGCCGCCTCGGCACGGATCGCATCCATCAGACGCTTGCCTTCGCCGGTGCGGACGAGGTTGATGGCGGCGTCGAAGCCCTGATTCCGTCGCGCCGCCACCACCCTTGCAGCGTAGTCGCGCTTCTGTGCGATCAATCCGGCGAGGGACGGGCCGCCGGCGCGGACCGAATCCTGCGCGGCCGCGCCGAGACCGGTGAGTTCCGTGTCGATCTTGGTGAGGGCTGTCGTGTACGGAGTGAGATAATCCTCGCTGCCGACCAGGACGAAGCCGCGCTCCCCCGTCTCCAGGTCCTTGACCTCGGAGATCAGGCGCTCGATCCCGGCGATTGTGGCGTTCGCCCGGGCGGTCGCGGCCCGGTCGGTCTCGCCGGTGACGTAATTGGCCGTGCCGCTGCCCAGGGCCACGATCAGCAGGATGAAAGCCGCCGGGGAGCCCAGGAGCCAGCCCAGCGGGCCGGCGCCGCGCCAGTTCCGGCGGCGGAGGCCGAAGATCGATCCGGCGCGCGAAGGGGCGCTCACGTTTCCACCAATCCGGTGCTGGCACCGGACGCTTCGGAGTCTGGCCGGCCATGCGGCTGGGCAAGATATTCCCGCGACCGCATCTCGATGAGGCGTGAAACGGTTCGATCGAACTCGAAGGCCTCCCGGCCGGTCTCGGCGGTGTAGAGGTCCTGCGCCTCGGCGGCCGCGGAGGCCACGAGCTTTACGTGCCGGTCGTAAAGCGTGTCGACCAGCGTGATGAACCGCTTGGCCTCGTTCCTCTCCGCCTCACCCATCACCGGGATCCCGTCCAGGATCACCGTGTGGTAGGCTCGGGCGAGCGCCATGTAGTCCGAGGCGCCCAGCGGCTTGCGGCAGAGGTCGTCGAAGCCGAACCGGGCCACGCCGGTCGCCTGCTCCGGGACGTCCACGACTCGGCCATGCACCGTGACCGTGGCCGGCAGGCCCCGCGCCTTTCCGGTCAGTCCCTTGAAGGCCGCATCCAGCGCCGCGCGCGCCGCTGCGTCGGCGGGGACGTGATAGACGGCCGCGCCGCCAAGCTTCTCCAGCCGGAAGTCGGTCCGGGAATCGAGCCGGACGACGTCGACGCGCTCCTTCAGGGTCGCGATGAAGGGCAGGAACAGCGCCCGGTTGAGCCCGCCCTCGTAGAGGCGATCCGGCTCGACGTTCGAGGTTGCAACGACGGTGACGCCCCGCCGGAACAGATGGTTGAACAGGCGTCCCAGAATCATCGCGTCGGCGATGTCGGTGACCGTGAACTCGTCGAAGCACAGCAGGGTCGCTTCGTCGGCGAGCTGGTCGGCCACCGGACCGATCGGGTCGTCACCTTTCACGGTGCCCGCCTTCAGTGCCTGTCGATAGGCGTGGATGCGCTCGTGCGCGTCGGCCAGGAAACCGTGAAAATGGACGCGTCGCTTCGGTTCCGGGGCCGCCTCGTGGAACAGGTCCATGAGCATGGTCTTCCCGCGTCCGACCGAACCCCAGATGTAAAGGCCCTTGATCGCGTCCGCTTCATCCTTGCGCCGGAACAGCCAGCCCAGGGCGCTCGTCTTGCTGGCGCGCTTGCGGCGCTGCAGATCCAGAACCAGGCGGTCGAGGGCGCGCACCAAATGTCCCTGGGCCGGATCGCGCTCGACGGCGCCGGTGGCGACGAGCGCCTCGTAGCGCTCGTGGACCGGCCCGGGCGAGACCGCGCCGGCCCGCGCCGCCGGCGACGGGGCGATGTGCTTGCCGGATCTGTCGTTCACGCCGCCGGTCCCTCGCTGCTGGTCGCGGCACCGGTTCGGCACCCCCTGCGCCCGCGTGGCGGTCAACGACCCGGGGCCCGTTCCAGTGCCGCGCAAGCTCAGCCGGAATCAAGCCCGAGGCCGAACAGCCGCAGGCAAGCGTCCCATCGCTCGTCCCATCGCTCGCGCGCATGGCAGGCACGCGGGAGGCCGACTGGGCGCTCTGCTGCATTGCACAATGGATATAGGGATGCGAGACCCGCGCTGTCTTTGGGAGGAGCGTCCGGATCACCCCGCGCCGCAGCGCGCACGAACCGGAGCTTCATCATGGCGGCACAAGCCCTCGATGGGCCGGCCCACACCATCCGGCGTCTCTGGCCGGCGGACCGCGCGGCGGTCCTCGACTACTTCTTGCGGCTGGATCCCGAGACCCGGGCGAGCCGCTTCATGGGCAATGTCAGCGAGGGCGGCGTCCGGGCCTATGCCGCACAGGCGCTGACCGCGGAGGGCGTGATGTACGGCGCTTTCGTGGGCGGCGTGCTGCGCGGGCTCGGCGAGTTGCGTCCGATGGGCCCGGGCGCCTCCCGCTACGCCCTGGGCCCGCACGCGGAGGCGGCCTTCGCGGTCGAGCAGACCTTCCGCCGGAAGGGCATCGGGGCTGCCCTGTTCGCCCGGATCGCCCGATCCGCGCGGCATCGCGGCGTCAAGGATCTCCACGTCCGCTGCCTGTCGGGCAACGGACCGATGTTGCGGCTCGCGGCCAAGCACGGGGCAGCGCTCCAGCACGAGGGCCGGGAGATCGAGGGGGCCTTGCACCTTGCACGTCCGACACCGTTCTCGCTCTGGTACGAGGGAATTGCCGAGGCCTTCGACTTCACCCTCGCGGCGAGCTTTCCCGAGCGGATTCAGGCCCGGCGCTGAAGCCGCAGCCCTTCTCGGATCGGTGCGCCGGTGGTCAGCCGGCGGCGTCGCCGACGAGGGCGAAGGTCAGAAGATCGACCGACGCCGCCCCGCCGCGCAGCAGCGCCCGGGCGGCCGCGTTGCCGGTGGCGCCGGTGGTCATGACGTCGTCCACGAGGAGGATCCGACGCCCGCGGATCCGATGCTGTTCGGCGGTCGCCACCCGGAAGGCGCCGCTCAGATTCTCGGCCCGGGCGGCGCGGCTCAGACCCACCTGGGATCGCGTCGCCCGCACGCGCACCAGGGCCGAGGCGACGAACGGCAGCCCCGCAGGACCCGCGATCGCCCGGGCCAGCAGCGCGGATTGGTTGAAGCGCCGGCGCCACAGGCGACCGCGGTGGAGCGGCACCGGGACCAGGCATTCGGCGTCGGCGATCAGGGTTCGGCCGCTCGCGGCCATCATCCGCGCCATGACACCGGCGAGATCGAGCCGATCCTCGTACTTCAGCCGGTGGACGAGACGGCGTGCCACGGCGTCGTAGAGAGCGACCGCTCGGGCACGTCCGAACACCGGCGGTTCCGCAATCGCCCGAGGCGAGAGGAGTGGGCCGATTCCGAGGTCGACCGCGAACGGCGTGCCGTAGCGCTGACAGACCGGTTCCTCGATCAGGCGCAGGCTCGACCAGCAGGCCGGGCAGAGCGCACCGGGATCGGCGGTTGCGCTGCCGCAACCTGCGCAGGTAGGCGGATAGATGAGAGAGATGACCCCGCGCGGCAGGCAGCGCAGGGCCGTGGCAATGGCCTGGATGGCCGTCATGCGCAGAGCGCGCCGGTTTGGAACCCGTTGCTACTGGGCCGAGACGGGGCGTGCCTGCGGCGCCATCTGGCGGTCGCGGGCGTTGGCACGGTGGCGGCCGATGGCACAGCCGGCTGCGGCGCCGACGAGGCCATGATGGCCGGCGTAATGGCCCGCGATACCACCGACGATGGCGCCCTTGATGCAGCCCTTCGCCTCAGCGCCGCCCGCGGCAGCCAGGGTGGTGAGGGCCACGGCGGCCCCGACGAGCATGCGCTTCATGATTGGTGCTCCATGACAGAATCTCGGCCGTAGGGCCGGTTGCAGCAGGAACAGCGACGCTGCCGAGTCGTTCCGTCATCCTAGCGCAGCTCACGGGACCGTGCACGTGGACGGTGGCGCGACGCCACGGCAGATGCCATCTGCCCTGCGATGGATGCTCCCGCCGCCCTGTTCGACACGCCCCTCGCCCGCCGTCGGCTCGCCCGAGCCGGGCGCCTCGGCTATCCGGGCTTTCTCCTCGATCGGCTTGCCGAGGATCTGGACGACCGGCTCGGTACGGTCCTGCGCGATTTCGTCTCGGTGCTCGACCTCGCCACCCCGCTTCCGGTGGCGACCCGGATGCTCGCGGCCCGGTATCCGGCGTCGCGCCATCTCCGCCTTGCGGCCCTGTCCGAGCCGGGCGGCGGCCTGATCGTCGGCGATCTCGAGGTGCTTCCGCTGGCGCCGGGAAGCGTGGATCTCGCGGTCTCGCTGCTGGCGCTTCACGCCGTGAACGACTTGCCGGGCACGTTGATCCAGCTGCGCCGTGCCCTCCGGCCGGACGGACTCTTCCTCGGCTGCCTGCTCGGCGGTGCGACCCTCACGGAACTCCGCCAGAGCTTCGCGCAGGCCGAGAGCGAGGTCGAGGGTGGTATCAGCCCCCGCGTTGCGCCCTTCGTGGCGGTGCGCGAGGCCGGCGGCTTGCTCCAGCGGGCCGGCTTCGCTCTGCCGGTGGCTGACACCGACACGCTGACGGTGCGCTACGCCGACCCGTTCGGGCTGATGCGCGATCTACGCGCCATGGGGATGACCAACGTGCTCACCGAGCGGCGGCGAACGCCGCTGCGGCGCGCGACGCTCCTGCGCACGGCCGAGATCTACGCCGAGCGGTTCTCGGATCCGGACGGTCGCGTGCGCGCGACCTTCGAGGTGCTGTGGCTGTCGGGCTGGGTGCCGCACGAGACCCAGCAGAAGCCGCTGCGGCCCGGCTCCGCCAAGGTGCGACTCGCCGACGCGCTCGGGACCGTCGAGCTGAAGCCCGAGAAGGGGAGCATGCCATGAAAGTGCCTGGACCGGACCACCCGATCACCATCGCGCCCGAGCCCCGACGCGTCCGCGTCGTCGTGGCGGGCGTGGCGGTCGCCGAGACGCGGAACGCCCTGCGGCTGCAGGAGGCGCAGTATCCGCCGGTCTTCTACGTACCGCGGAGCGATATCCGCGCCGATTGCTTCGTCGCCTCGGCGCGGACGAGCCACTGCCCGTACAAGGGCGACGCCCATTATTTCGACCTCGTCGTCGACGGGACCCGGCGCCCCGACGCGGTCTGGAGCTACGGCGACCCGTATCCGGCCGTCGCGGCGATCCGGGAGCACGTGGCGTTCTATCCGGACCGGGTCGACGCGATCACCGTGGAGGACTGAACCGGTCGGAAGGCTGGTCAATCCCGGACCAGGCTCCAGAAGGCGTGCTTGCGGCCGTGCGCGGCCCGCAGCGCCTTGCGGTAGGTTTCCGGATCCGGGGTGACATCGCCGGGCGCGAGGCGCCCGGCCAGGGCCTCCAGCTCCGTAAGGTAGCGTGCGCCGTGGGAATAGGCGGCGCTGCGACCGTTCTCAAGGATGGTGTCGAGCAAGCAGCGATACAGGATCGTGGCTGCTCGGGGGTGGTCCTGGGCCAGCGCTTCGGCCGCCGGCGCCAGCGTCGCGAACTGGTCGCCCTGCCAGATCCCCGGCCGTGCGACGACCAGCCCGGCGGCGCGGCGCAGGTCCGGCCAGGCTGCGAGGAACGCGAGCGCTCGATGTGGCTGCGGGAAGGCCTCGACATGGTCGAGGGCGCGCTGCAGCGCCTCCTCGTCCTCGAAATCCGGAAGCTTCGCGAGGTAGGCCCGCAGCATCGGGGCGTCGAGTTCGCGCTCGAACCGTGCCCAGCGCATGGCCTGCGCCTCGTCGCTCCGGCCCAACGCATCGAGGATGTCGATCTCCAGCGCCTGCCGCTCGCGCTCCGGTCCGCGCAGATCGAAACCGGCGATCAGGTCGGCCCGAGTGGCGATGCGGAGGCCGGGGTCCTGCATGCGTCGGATCCAGTCCAGGGCCTCGCCGGCCCGGCCGGCACGAAGCAGCCGTCGGCCGATCCCCACGCGATCCTCTCGGCCAGGGAGCATCGCCTGCTCAAGGGCGATGAAGGCGTCCGTATCGCCGCGACGGTCGGCAATGGCCTGCCGCAGGCGCAGGATCTGGATCCGGGCGGCCTGCCGGTGATGGGTCGCCTCGCGGCGGAGATCACCGCCCTTTGGCATCGCGGCCTCGGCCGCGGCGAGCCGGTCGTCGATCTCGGCGAGGGCCGGTTCGGGCAGCGACGGGATCATGTCCGCGAGGACCACGCCGAGAGGACCGAACGGATCCGCCGCGAAGGGCTCGACGAGGCGCATGGCCAACCCGGCCGCATCCTCCGGCGGCAGGGCCCCGGCGGTTTCCACGAAGGCCGCGGCGGCACGGTCGAATACGCCCTGCACCGCACCCGTGCTGTCGTCCACGCGGTTCAGAACCGCGTCCGCACCGTCGAGAAAGCGCCGGAGCCGGTCGAGCGCCGCGCCCGGATCGAGGGGGCGCAACTCGTTGAGGATCACCGTCACGGTGGTGTTGAGATCCGCCGCGAAGGTCCGGCGCTTCTGCCAGTCGATGTAGCCCTGCGCACCCTCGAGCGCCGTCAGTCGCCGATCGATGATCGCCGCGACGGCCTCTGGACCCTGAAGGGAGGCAAGCGCGGCGGTCACCAGCTTCTTGAAGGCCGGATTGCGCCCGGTCTCGCCGAGGATAAGCCCGATCAGGCGGTCCGGGCCGAGCGCCGCAAGCGTTTCGGGTGACGGCGTGGTGCGGCGCGCGCCCTTCGGCAGGGCGGCCGCCTTCCGGTCGGCGGGGGGCGCCGCCGTCGGTGTCACGCGCCGCGCACGCGCCACGATCGTCCCCGCCGATGCCTCGAATCCCGCATGGCCGTCCAATCCGCGGCGGTTATTCCACGACGCGGGCGCGGGGCCGGTCGCTGCCCTGCGCGGTCTCGTCGTGCCAGCCTCCGGCCTGATCCTGGTAGCGGATACCCTCGGTCGAGCCAGGGACCTGCTGCTCGGCGGCCGCGGCCTGCGCCGCCTGCAGCGCCTCCTCGCGGCTCGGGAAGGTCTCGGAGAATACGTCGCCGACCTTGTAGGCGTAACCGCCGTCGTGCTCGACGATGTGATAGGTAACTTCGGACATCACGCCTCCTGTACGCGCCGTTATCGTTGAGCGCGAACCCGCCGGACGCGCCGGGGTTCCAGACGCCGGAGTTTCCGGCCTCCGATCTGCCGGAAAGTGGACCTAGAGCGCCTCAATCCCGGCATGCAGACGACGACGATGCAGCTTCGCCCGTTCCTCGCCCTCGCCCTCCTCCTGGTCGCCCGTCCTGCGAGCGCCGAGGAGGGCTTCCTCGACAAGCTGTTCGGCGGCTCCGGGCGCGGAGCGCCGCCCAACCCCTTCGCGTCGAACTACCCCTCCGCGCCGCCCTCGGCCGAGGAGGCACGCGCCGCGCGTGAGCGGCGGCCGGTCCGCGGGGAGCGCGGTGCTCCGGCCGGTCCGCTCCCTCCGGGGCGCATCCCGGAAGAGTGAGGTGGCTCAGGCGTCGCCGACGACGCCGGCCGCGTCCTGCGCCTGCAGCACGTCCGGGCGCGGCATCGAGATGATGTTGTAGCCGGCATCCACGAAATGGACTTCGCCGGTGACGCCGCCCGAGAGCGGCGACAGCAGGTAGAGGGCCGAACCGCCGACATCCTCCAGGCTGACCGTGCGCCGCAGCGGCGCGTGGGCCCGCTGGTGGTTGAACATCAGCCGCGCATCGGCGATGCCGGCGCCCGCCAGCGTCCGCATCGGGCCGGCAGACAGCGCGTTGACCCGGATCCCGTCCGGACCCAGGTCGCTGGCGAGGTAGCGCACCGAGGCCTCCAGGGCCGCCTTGGCGACGCCCATGACGTTGTAGTTCGGCATGACCCGGGTCGCGCCGCCGTAGGTCAGGGTCAGAAGCGAGCCGCCCTGGTGCATCCGCTTGGCTGCGCGCTGCGCGATCTCGGTGAACGAGAAGCACGAGATCGTCATGGTGCGCACGAAGTTCTCGCGCGTCGTCACGTCGACGTAGCGACCCTTGAGCTGCGCCTTGTCGGAGAAGCCGATGGCGTGGACCACGAAGTCCAGGCCGCCGTCGAAGCGCGCATCGAGCGCCTCGAAGGTCGCGTCGACAGAGGCGAGGTCCTCGACATCGCAAGGCAGGACGATATCCGAATCGAGCTTGGCGGCGAGCGGTGCCACGCGGCGACCCAGGGCCTCGCCCTGATACGTGAAGGCCAGTCGCGCCCCCTGGTCGTGTAGCGCCTTGGCAATACCCCAGGCGATCGAGTGATCGTTCGCGACGCCCATGATCAGGCCGCGCTTGCCTGCCATCAAACCCGTCATGCCGACTCACATCCTGACCGAGCACGCCGTGCCCGCGAAGCGGGGACGGGCCACGGTCGCGAAGAGCGAACCGCGGCAGGTTGCCTTAACGCGGCTCGCTCTCCGTTCCAAACGGGCCAGCAGCCGGCGTCGGCCAAAAAAAAGCCCCGCCGGGTGGCGGGGCGTCGGTGGAGATGTGCCGGGGTTCAGAAATGCCCGTCGGTATGGGATTGCGCTTCCTCAAGCAGGGCCTGCTTGGCGTAGATCGCTGCGCAACCGGCGATCACCAAGCCGCTCAGCGTTCCGAAGATGAAAGTCCCCATCGCCACCACCAGATCTCAACAACGGGTAAACGCCGGCGTTGCGCCGGCGGTTCCCTCCCGGCGATCAGGCGTCGACGTGCTTCAAAACCAGGGTCGCGTTGGTGCCGCCGAAGCCAAAGGAATTCGTGAGCACGTGGCCGAGCTGGGCTTTGTCCCGGCGCTTCCGCAGGATCGGCATGTCGGCGAAGGCCGGATCGAGTTCGTCGATATGCGCGCTCTCGCAGATGAAGCCGTTGTTCATCATGAGCAGGCTGTAGATCGCCTCCTGGACGCCTGTGGCGCCCAGCGAGTGGCCGGTCAGCGATTTCGTGGCCGAGATCGGTGGGCAGTCTTCGCCGCGGCCGAACACCTCCCGGATCGCCTCGATTTCCTTATCGTCGCCGACCGGGGTCGAGGTGGCGTGCGGATTGATGTAGTCGATCCGGGCGCCCTTCAGCCCTTCCATCGCCTGGCGCATGCAGCGGACTGCCCCCTCGCCTGAGGGGGCAACCATGTCGTGCCCGTCCGACGTGGCGCCGTAGCCCGCGACCTCGCCGTAGATGCGGGCACCGCGCGCCCGCGCGTGCTCCAGCTCCTCAAGGACCAGAACACCCGCCCCCCCCGCGATGACGAAGCCGTCGCGGTTGGCGTCATAGGCGCGCGAGGCCCGGGACGGCGTGTCGTTGTACTTGGACGACATGGCACCCATGGCGTCGAACAGCACCGACAGGGTCCAGTCCAGATCCTCGCAACCGCCCGCGAAGATGATGTCCTGCCGGCCGCCCTGGATGATCTCAGTGGCGTTGCCGATGCAGTGATTCGAGGTCGCGCAGGCGGAGGAGATCGAATAGTTCACGCCGCGGATCTTGAACCATGTCGCCAGCGTCGCCGAGGCGGTCGATGACATCGCCTTCGGCACGGCGAACGGTCCGATCCGCTTGGGTCCCTTGTCCCGGGCAATGGCGGCGGATTCGACGATCACCCGGGTCGACGGACCGCCGGAGCCCATGATGATCCCGGTGCGCTCGTTCGAGATATCGCCCTGTTCCAATCCGGAATCCTGGATCGCCTGATCCATGGCGACGTGATTCCAGGCGGTTCCGCCGCCGTGAAAGCGCATCGCGCGCCGGTCCACCACGCCCTCCGGATCAAGGCTGGGGGCGCCGGACACTTGGCTGCGGAAGCCATGCTCGGCGTAGCTGGCGTCGCGCGCGATGCCCGAGCGGGCCTCGCGCAGGGAGGCGAGCACCTCCTGCGTGTTGTTTCCGATGGACGAGACGATGCCCATCCCGGTGATGACGACACGGCGCATGATGGTGACACTACCTCCGTCGTGGCCCCGGTTGCCCGGACCACGTCCCGGTCAGCTAAGATGACGCGGACACAATCTCAACCGTCGAGTCCGTCCGGCGTTGCGGCCAAGCCGCAAACCGGACGTTCGGCGACGCGGCTCAGCTCTGGAACAGGCCGACCCGCATGTCCTGGACCTGATAGACGCGCTCGCCATCCGCCTCGAGCCAGCCGTCCCCGATGCCGAGCACCAGCTTGCCCTGGCGGACCCGCTTCACGTCGACGTTGTAGACGACCTTCTTCATCGACGGCAGCACTTGCCCCGCGAGCTTGACCTCGCCGACGCCCAGGGCCCGGCCGCGACCTGGCGAGCCGAGCCAGCCGAGATGGAAGCCCAGCATCTGCCAGAGGGCGTCGAGGCCGAGGCAGCCCGGCATCACCGGGTCGCCCTGGAAATGGCAGGGGAAGAACCAGAGGTCCGGGCGGATGTCGAGTTCGGCCGTCACGTGGCCCTTGCCGTGGGCGCCGCCCTCGGTCGCGATGGACGTGATCCGGTCGAACATCAGCATCGGCGGCAGCGGCAACTGCGCGTTGCCGGATCCGAAGAGTTCGCCGCGCCCGCAGGCCAGAAGATCCTCGTAGGAATAGTGCGACCGGCGGTTCGCACCCTGCGCTTGTGTCTCGGCGTCTGGCGGCATTGCGGTGGCTGTTTCCTCGGATGTGCGCGATCTTCGCGTCGCGGGCGACTATACTCGGCCCGTCGGCTGGCGCGCGGGTTAGCACGGGGCGCGACGCCTTCAAAGCCTGCCGCCGCGGGAGTGCGGCAACGCTCGGGTTGCGACTGTCCGACCACTTCAATATACTAAGGAGACATCCGTTCCTTCAGGCCCCTCGTCGAGCTTCAGTCCAGCGATGTCCGAACCGGTGCCATTCCAGGCCGTCTTCAACGGCCGGGTCCCCGCCCCCCAGTTGGAGGCCAACGGGACTCCGCGCCGCGGCTGCCCGCTGTCCGACCTGCGCGACCGCCTGCGGCGGGCCGGCCTGCGGCCGACGCGGCAGCGCCTGTCCCTGGGTTGGCTGCTGTTCGGCCGCGGCGACCGCCATCTCACGGCCGAGATGCTCTACGACGAGGCCATGCGCGCCAAGGTGCCGGTCTCGCTGGCGACGGTCTACAACACCCTGCACCAGTTCACCGAGGCCGGCCTGCTGCGCCAGCTCGCGCTGGACGGGTCGAAGGCCTATTTCGACACGAACCCGACCGAGCACCACCATTTCTACCTGGAGGACGAGAGCCAGGTGATCGACATGCCGGATTGCGGCATTACGGTCGATTCGCTGCCCGAAGCGCCCGAGGGCATGGAGATTGCCGGGGTCGAGGTGATCGTCCGGCTGCGCCGCAGCCGTCCGACGGGACGCCGTCAGGGCTGAGGCGTCGGCGCGAGGCCATCGGAAGCGTCGCGAGGCCCGGCATCGTCCGGGCCTTTGTTTTTTCAACGCCGGCGTCATTCTGGGGCGCCGAAGGCAGCCCGGAATCAAGGAGCTCAGTCAGGACAAGATCGTGGCACCTCGGCGGCCCGGCACCCGGGCTCTGCTGAGCAGCCTCGGGATGCTCGCGCGCGTGCCGTCGGGGATTGTCCCGGCCGCTAATCCACGACCTCGTTGGGATAGACTCCCCAGAGGCGATTCTGGCGGATGTAGCCGTCGACATCCCGCTTGTTCGGGAGAGCCACGATCAGGCGGCACCACGTCCCGGTGCAGCTTTTGACGCTGCCGATCACGCCGGTCTGAAGCTTGGCCTCGTCCTCCGCACCGTCATCGGCCTTGGCGCGCAGTGACACGACCGCCTTCTCGGCGCCCTTGTCAGGACCGGCATTCACGATGGCCGTTCGGCGTCCGGACAGCAGCGAATGCAGGACCCAACCTTCAGTCCCCTCCGAATCACGGATCCGGCGCCAGGTCTCGAATTCCCCCACGATCTCGACCGGAAGGCCAGCCCGCTGGAACACCCACAGGGTGCGGTGATCCTTGGACGGCCCTTCGCGGAGGTTGACACGATCGGTCTTGAGGCTGGCGTAGCGCGGCAGCGGCAGCTTGGTGACCGGTCCGACGCCGGCCTCAGGGCCTGCGGGCGGCGCCGCCCGGGCGCCGGTCGCGAGGCCGCCGGCCAGCAGCGCCGCGACGGCGAAGCTGAGGCGTGACACGCGCATGGTCGTCTCCCTATCCGGACGTGGCGTAGGTTGGTGTAGGGCCTGTTCGGCGAGCGGGCCGGGCCGGCTTCCGATTGTGTTCCAGCCCACCTCTGGTAGAGAGGCCGATGGGTCGGAACAGGCTCCGGATCCGGCGCCTCGTGACCGATCCTGTCTGGCCGAGTTCGGTTAACGGACGCTTGCGGGAAGCGGTCCGGGCGAGAGCCACCGGGCGCGAGCCGTAATCAGGGCCGCGGGGCTGACGGGGGAGAGAGACGTGTCGAAGCGCAAGCCGCTGGTGGTCGTGACGCGGCGCCTTCCGGACGCCGTCGAGACGCGGATGCGCGAGTTGTTCGACGTCCGGCTCAATTCCGACGACGCGCCCCTGCCGGCGGATGCCTTGGCGGCGGCGTTGCGCGAGGCCGACGTGCTCGTGCCGACCGTCACCGATGAGATCGATTCCGGGCTGATCGCCCAGGCCGGACCCAACCTGCGGCTTATCGCCAATTTCGGCAACGGTGTCGATCACATCGACGTGGCGGCAGCGCTGGAGCGCGGGATCACGGTCACCAACACGCCCGGCGTGCTGACCGAAGACACCGCCGACATGACGATGGCGCTGATCCTCGCGGTGGCCCGTCGGGTCACCGAGGGCGCGCGCATCATTCCGGACGACGAGTGGACCACCGGCTGGTCGCCGACCTGGATGCTCGGCCGGCGGATCACCGGCAAGCGGCTCGGCATCGTCGGCATGGGGCGGATCGGTCAGGCGCTGGCCAAGCGCGCCCGCGCCTTCGGCCTCCAGGTCCACTACCACAACCGCCGGCGGGTACCCGCCGCCATCGAGAGCGCCCTCGACGCCACCTACTGGGAATCCCTCGACCAGATGCTGGCGCGCGTCGATATCGTGTCGGTGAACTGCCCGCACACGCCCGCGACCTACCACCTGCTCTCGGCGCGGCGCCTCAAGCTGCTCAAGCCCGAGGCCGTCGTGGTGAACACTGCCCGCGGCGAGGTGATCGACGAGAACGCCCTCGCGCGGCTGATCGAGGGCGGCGAGATCTCGGCAGCCGGCCTCGACGTGTTCGAGCAGGAGCCCGCCGTCAGCCCGCGGCTCGTCAAGCTCGCCCGCCAGGGCAAGGTCGTGCTGCTGCCGCATATGGGCTCGGCGACCTATGAGAGCCGCATCGATATGGGCGAGAAGGTCATCATCAACATCAAGACCTTCATGGATGGACACCGGCCGCCGGATCGCATCCTGCCGAGCATGCTCTGAGCGGCGGGCGGGCAATCCGCCGGCTGCCCCTCACAGCGCGTCGCCGGCGACCGCCTGGGGCTTGGCCATGCCCTGCACGCCCTGGAACAGGCGCTCGCTGGTCAGCTTGAGGAAATAGAACCCGAATTCCGGGTTCTGGTAATAGAGCTGCTTCACATCCGAATAGGACACGCACAGCGCGTGTCCCGCCTCGACGCAGACCAGTGAAGCCGTGCGGGTATTGCCGGGCGACAGGAGTCCGAGCTCGCCGACGATCGCGCCTTTGCGCACCTCGAGGTCGACCTCGGGAATCCGGAATACCCCACTCTCGATGTAGTACATCTCGTCGGCGAGATCCTCCTTCCGGAATACTACCTCGCCGACGCCGAACGGGCGGCGCGAGCCGAACGGCCGGAGCCATTCGAGGGACAAGTCGCCGTCGGCGGCCGTCTCGACGTCGCGGACAAGGCGCATCATCTGCCAGAGCCGATAGGCGTTGAACGGCATTTGGATCAGCTCGGTGAGCACCACCGGCATGCTGCCGATGAGGATGCCGTAGGTGATCACCGCGCAACTCGCGCAGAGCGAGATGATCCGCAGCGGAATCATCGTGCTCATGGCCGTCGCCGAAATGGTCAGCGCCGTCCCGAGATAGCCGATGCCCTCGACCCAATCCATCGCCGCCCCCTGAAGCGTAACGGCCGGGGGATGCCCGTCTTGCCCTCCTGCGGCAAGCGTCCCGGCTGCTCCCGCGGCGTACGCGTCTCAGCCTGTGCCCGCCCGGCTACGCTTTGCGGCGTCCGCGCCGACGATGGCGGACACGGCCTCGGCGGCGCGAACGCCCTCCGCGTAGGCGCCGCCCACCGTGCCCCATTGCTCCCGGGAGAGCGCTTCGCCGGCGAACCAGACGGTGTCGGCGACCGACATGCGGAGGGCCTGCCGCGCCGGCGCATGACCCGGCGGGACCACGGCCCAAGAGCCGCGTGACCACCGGTCGTGGCGCCACGCGCTCACCACCGGGATCGCCAGGTCGCGCAACCGCGCCCGGCCGAAATGCTCGGCCAGGACCGCGCGGACGTGGCGGCGCACGCCGTCCGCGCCGGAGCCGGCGGCATCGATCGCCGCGGCCTCGTGCAGGTCGAGTTCGTAATAGTGGAACGGCGTGCCGTCGATGCGGGTGAGCAGCCCCGGCGGCGCATGCCGGCCGCCGTAGATCGCCGCCAGCCGGTCGCGCCCGCGGAACGGGCTCGACGGCCAGTGCAGCACCGCATGCTCGTAGATGCCGGTGGTGAAGCCGTCGATGGCGGCGCGGACCGCATTCGGCAGCGGCGGCGTGAAAGCCGGCCCGTCCCGGAGCACCATCATCGGCACCGTCACGATCACGGCCCGGGCGGCGTATTCGATCCCGGCCGCACTGGTCGCGCGGACGCGACCGTCCGACCAGTCGATTCGCGTCACCGGCGTGGCCAGCGCCACCGGCAGCCCGTCCGTCAAGCGGGCGAGATAGCTGCCGTAGCCGTCGGCAAGGAAGAAATTGTCGCCGTATTCCAGGCTCGGGAAGTCCTGAAGTGAGACCTCGCTCAGTGGCCGACCCGAGACCAGGCCATGGACCTGGGCGACGCGCGCGCCCCAGGCCCCGAGCCCCGGCGGCAGAGCGCGGGCGGCCGGCCGGTCCGGCCCGGGTTGCGCGGCGCCGCGGCTCATGGCGCGGTCCGCGCGATCGAAGGCGCGCCCGTTCGCGCGAATCTCGTCGGCCCGGCCGGGTCGGTTCCCCACCCAGACATGGCTCTCCTGCGGCGCGCGGCGGAGCCGCTCGCCGCGCGTTCGGCCGAGCGCCACCAGGGGATTGATCGGCCCGGCGTGCAGCCAATGGGCCCCGAGGTCGAGGGCGTGGCCGCGGAGGGCTACCGTCAGGGCGCGGCCGCCGACACGGTCCCGGGCCTCCAGCACCGCAACCTTCACGCCCCGCGCCGCGAGCGTCCGGGCTGCGCCGATCCCGGCCGCGCCTGCGCCGATCACCAGCACCTCCGGCGCCTCGGGCAGCGGCGCGAGGCGCGGCCTGTAGGCTGGGCGAAACGCCGGGTCGATCCATTGAGAACCGGCTGACTGCGGCATCGAGACCTGTCCTGTCGTGTTCTGCACGGGTGCGCCCCGCACCGTCTCGCCCCTGCGACGGAGCCCGACCTTGCACCGGTTGCCGCACCGCTTCACAACGCGCCAGCGCCGCTTTCGGCGCGGGCCGGAATCCTCGCCCGATGCTCGTCGAGTCCGCCGCGGCGGCGTTGCGCCAGACCTTCTCGCCGCCGCTGCGCGCGATCCTTTGGAAGTCCCTCGGCCTAACGGTCGGGCTCCTGCTCCTGGTCTGGCTCGGCCTGACCCGGCTGATCCAGGCCTTCCAGGCAAGCCATCACATCTCCACCCAGTACCCGATCCTCGACAACCTCGCCTACTACTTCGCGGGGTTCGGTCTGGTCGTGGTCCTGGCCTACCTGATGCCGGCGGTCTCGATCCTGGTGGCGGGCTTCTTTCTCGACGATGCCGCCGAGATCGTCGAGCGCACCGATTTCCCGGACGAGCCGCCCGGACGCGCCATGCCATTCGGCACCGCTATGGTGTACGCCCTACGCTTCGCCGGTGTGACGCTGCTGGTGAACCTCGCCGCGCTGGTGATCTTCTTCGTCCCGGTGATCGGGATCGCGGCGTTCTTCGCCGCCAATGCCTATCTGCTCTCCCGCGAGTATTTCGAGATGGCGGCTGCCCGGTTCCGCCCCCTCCCCGAGGCGGCCGAGATGCGCCGCATCTTCTCGGTGCGGACGCTCGGCGCCGGCTGCCTGCTGGCGGCACTGATGGTCATTCCGATCCTCAACCTTCTGACGCCGCTCTTCGGGATCGCCCTGATGGTCCACCTGCACAAGCGTCTGAGCCGCCTGCGCCTCGCCGGGCCGCGGCGCCAAAATCACGCTCTGCGCTGATCGGGTCGCTGCTCGGCGCGGGAAAGGAAGCGGGAGCCGATGCGGCCATTGCCCACTCTGGCCGCGCCGGCCGTCGACCGCTACCTTGACGGTGACCCGACTGGACGTTCGGGGCGGAGAGCCGATCGATGAAGGCGCACGACGCGGGCGCGGACGTCCCTCCGCCGCCCGGCACGATTCCGTTCCTCCTGGTCGGCCTCGCCGGCCTCGGGCTGCTCGCCTGGGGCGCCTATGGCCACTGGCAGCGCGACGTGGAGGCGACCGCGACGCTGGAACGGATCAAGACCCTCGTGCCGCAGGTGCGCACTGTCGTGGCTGCGCAGGCGAAGGGACCCCTCGATCTCGTGCTCCCCGGCGAGATGCAGGCCTTCACGACGGCGGCGATCGCCGCCCGCGCCACCGGCTACATCGCCGAGCGCCGGGTCGATATCGGATCGCGCGTGAAGGCAGGCGATCTGCTCCTGCGCATCGCCGCACCGGATCTCGATCAGCAACTCGCCCAGGCCGAGGCGCAGGTCGGCCAGCTGAAGGCGCAGCTGCTCCAGGCACAGGCGCAGGTCGAGCAGGCCCGGGCCAACGTGAACCTCGCCAATCTCACCAACAACCGCACCACCACGCTGGCGGTGCAGGGCTGGGCTTCGCGGCAGAACGCCGACAACACCCAGGCGGGCGTGCTCAGTCAGGCCGCGGCGCTCGCGGCCGCGGAGGCCGGCGTGAAGGTTGCCACCGCCAACATCAAGGCGCAGGAGGCCGTGGTCGACCGCCTGAAAGCGCTCACGGCGTTTGAGCGGGTCGTGGCGCCCTTCGACGGGGTCGTGACCGTGCGCAACGTCGACGTCGGCGATCTCGTTCGGGCCGACAATGGCGGCACGCCGCTCCTGACCATGGATCAGGACAGCATCCTGCGCATAACCGTGAATGTGCCGCAGAACGATGCGGTCGGCGTCAAGCCGGGCGTTCAGGCATCGATCACCGTCCCGCAGATGCCGGGGCGCAGCTTCGACGGCTTCGTGGAGCGCAGCTCCGTCGCCTTGAATGCGGCATCGCGCACGCTGACCACGCAGGTGGACGTCCCGAATGCCGACCAGGCGTTGCGCGCCGGCCTCTACGCCTACGTCACTCTGAAGATCCCCCGGACCGAGCCGGGCGTGACGATCCCTGCCGAGGCGACGGTGTTCAACAGGAACGGCCTGCAGGTCGCCGCCTTGAGCGACGACGACCGGGTGACGTGGCGGACGATCCGCGTGCGGCGCGATCTCGGGCGCACCTTGGAACTGGAATCCGGTCTTTCCGCCGACAGCCGCATCATCGACAGCCCGGCTCCGGATCTGCGCGACGGTCAGTCGGTCGAACCCCTGAAACCGCCGCAGCCGCCTGGGCCGCTCCGCTCGGCCCAGCGGTGACACGCAGGATCCGGCTCGTAATTCCGTAATCGGGACGGCGCCGTCAGCCTCGCGCTGAGCCGAAGCGGGAAGATCGCGGCCGTGATTGGTTGCCGCTCAAGATAAATTCGTTCGGAGAGCGAGTAATACTTAGACGCAGACGGATGAACGATGCCTTTCGGCTATCTGGTCGGCACGGCGTTGTCTCGGAATCTGTCAATCGTCGCAGGATCGCTGTGACGACGGAAATCGAATTCTCGCGGTGTCCGGCTAATTGCCTCTTAACATGTGTCATTTATCGCTGGCCGGACGTGTGACGCAGCGACCGGTGCAATGCGAGACCCCGAAACGCCGACGGCTCGCGGAGACGAAGCGGAACAATCTCGCGCGGCGTTGCCGTTCTCGGGCAAAGCCGCCACGCTCCGCGGTCCGATCGTCGTCGCGTTTCTCGGGGTGGCCTTGCTTCTGGGCGCCCTCGGAGTGTCAGCGGCCGTGGCGATCGCGCATGTCGGTGCGCTCGTCTCGCGCACGTATGACGAATCGCTCATGTCGACCAGCTTCGCTCGGGCGACGGCGGCCGACTTCGCCAGGATGCGCACGGCTTTCGTCCGACGTCTTCGATCCCGCGACGGTCCTGAGGCGGCGAAGCGTGATTCCGAGATCGCCGCTCTCGCAACGACCCTGGCGGAGGATCTCACCGTCGTGGCCGAGCGCTCCCGGTCCGACCGCGCGATGAAGACGGCCGAGGCGGTTCAGGCGGCGGTGGCTTCTTGGGACGGCCTGCGCCGCGCCCTGGATCCCGTCACGGCATCGCCGGATCAAGTGGCCGCCCTCGATCGGAAGGCCGACGCCGTCGAGAGTCAGATCGACCGTCTCACGAATATCACGGCGGGCGACGCTTTCACGGCACGGCAGGCGGCGCGGCAGAGCGTCTCTCACGAGATGCGGCTTCAGGCCGTTGCGGCGAGCCTCGCGATCGTTGCCTGCGGCCTGATCGGCTGGCTGCTCGCCCGCCGCATCGCCGGATCGTTGGATGCCGCGGCCCGAGCGGTCGAACAAATCGCGGGCGGTCAACTCGGCCATCGAATCCCGGCGGGCGGCCGGGATGGATTGCGCAGAATTCTGGACGCCGCGGCGGCGATGCGGTCCACCATTCAGGCGCGGGCGCAGGGCGAGGCCGACCAGCACCACGTTGCCGAGGCGCTGGTGACGGACGCGCTGCAGACGTCGCGCGAGGGCGTGGTGATCGTCGCTGCCGACGGTCGCATCGCGCTCGCCAATGCGCAGGCGCTTCTTTTCTTCGACGGACTTGATGCCGCGCTCGCGGCCGGATCGTCCCTGTCGGAGACGGCGGACGGCGTGCGGGACCGGCGCGAGGCCGCCCCGGCGGATTGGTTCAGGGCCCTGGCTCAGGACGGTGACGTCCGGCTGACCGACGGTCGTTGGCTGCGCGTGCGCCGCAGCGTCACACGGCAGGGTGGGTTCATCGCACTCTGCAGCGACGTCAGCCTGGTGAAGGAGCAGGAGAACCGACTGACACTGACCAACCTGCGCCTCGGTGCCGCCCTCGACAACATGTCCCAGGGGCTCTGCCTCTACGACGCGCAGAACCGGCTGATGGTGGTCAACCGCCGTTACAGCGAGATCTACGGGCTTGCGGCAGGCGCGGTGGTGCCGGGCATGACTGCGCAGGAGGTCGTGAGCGCCTGCATCGCGGCTGGGAATCATCCGGGCTGCGATCTCGATGCACTGTTGCGCCAACAGCGCGAGGCCCTCCGGAACGGGGAGCGGCAGACGCTCTTCCAGGAACTGAGCGACGGCCGGATCGTCGCCATCGACCGGCGCGAGGCTGCCGATGGCGGCTTCGTGGCCACCTATGAGGATGTCACCGAGCGCCGCCGTGCCGAAGCCCGCATCGCCTTCCTGGCCCATCACGACATGCTGACCGGCTTGCCCAACCGCGTGGCCGTGGGGCAGCAGATCGACATGGCGGTGGCGCAGGCGGGACGCGACCAGGGCTTTGCCGTCTTCGCCATCGATCTCGACGATTTCCGGCCGGTCAATGAGACCCTCGGCCATGGAATCGGCGACGAGCTGCTCGTCGCGGTGGCGAACCGGCTGACGGCCTGCGTGCGCGAAATCGACTGCGTCGCCCGGCTGGGCGCCGACGAGTTCATCGTCGTCCAGCGCGGTGTCGACCGGCCTGAGGATGCCGCCGTCCTCGCCCGCCGCCTCATCGAGGTCGTTGGCGCGCCCTACAGCCTCACCAATCACAACATCAGAGTGGGGCTCACCATCGGTATCACCCTCGCCCCAGGCGACGGCACAAGCTGCGAAAAGCTCCTGAAGAACGCCGAAGTCGCCCTTGATCGCGGAAAGGCCGAGGCGCGCGGCGCGTTCCGCTTCTTCGAACCCGCGATGGATGCCCGCCTCCAGGCGCGGCGGATCCTGGAGCGTGACCTGCGCGACGCCCTCGCCCGGGAGGCGTTCGAGGTGTATTACCAGCCGATCTACAGCCTGGAGACCGATCGGATCTGCGGCTTCGAAGCGCTGCTGCGCTGGAATCACCCGGTCCGCGGCTTCATCTCGCCCGCCGAGTTCATCCCGATCGCAGAGGAACTCGGGCTGATCGTGCCGCTCGGCGAATGGGTGTTGCGTCGGGCCTGCGAAGAGGCCGCCCGCTGGCCGGATGAGCTGAAGGTCGCGGTCAATGTCTCGGCGGTGCAGTTCACCTCGGCAAGCCTCGTCACCGCGGTCCGCGAGGCGCTGCGGCGGACCGGACTGCCCGGACGGCGGCTGGAGCTGGAGATCACCGAAACCGTGCTGGTCGCCAATCCCGGCGTGACGACGGCGATCCTGCACAGTCTCCGGGCTTTGGGTGTGCGCGTCGCGATGGACGATTTCGGCACCGGCTACTCGTCCTTGAGCTACCTGCGCTCGTTCCCGTTCGACAAGATCAAGATCGACCAGTCCTTCGTCCGCGACCTGTGCGTGAAGGACGGGACCGACTTCATCGTGCGGGCCGTGATCGGCCTGGGCGCCAGCCTTGGCATGACGACCACCGCCGAAGGCGTCGAGACGGAGGCGCAGCTCGCGCATCTGCGCGCGGAGGGCTGCGACGAGGTTCAGGGCTACCTGTTCAGCCGACCCGTGCCGGTACCGGAGGTCGCCACGATCATCCGCCGCTGGAACGGGGATCTGAAGGCGATCGCCTGAAGCACGCTGCCCGCGATGAGGCAGCGTGCGTCATCAGTCTATCGGCGAACGGACCCCGCGACCCGTCCTACGGACCCCGCGACCCGTCCTACTCGGCGGCGTCCAGCCGCGGGCGCTCCACGTGGCTGCGCTCGGCTTTGACCAGCTCGGCCGTGCGGAACGCCACCTCCAGCGCCTGCTCCGCGTTGAGACGCGGGTCGCAGTAGGTGTGGTATCGGTCCTGCAGATCGTCGGCCGTCAGCGCCCGGGCGCCGCCCGTGCATTCGGTGACGTCCTTGCCGGTCATCTCCAGGTGGATGCCGCCCGCGAAGGTGCCCTCGGCGCGGTGAACGCCGAAGAAGCCCTCGATCTCCTGCATCACCCGCTCAAACGGCCGGGTCTTGTAGCGGCCGGCCGGAATCGTGTTGCCGTGCATCGGGTCGCAGATCCACACGACCGAGCGCCCTTCCCGCTCGACAGCCCGGATCAGCGCCGGCAGGTGGTCGCCGACCTTGTCGGCGCCGAAGCGGCAGATCAGGCTGAGCCGGCCCGGCTCGTTCTCCGGGTTCAGCAGGTCGATCAGCCGGATCAGCCCGTCGGCCTTCATGGACGGGCCGCACTTGAGGCCGATCGGGTTCTTGATGCCGCGGGCGTATTCCACGTGAGCGTGGTCCGGCTGCCGGGTCCGGTCGCCGATCCACAGCATGTGACCGGAGGTCGCGTACCAGTCGCCGGTGGTCGAATCGACGCGGGTCAGCGCCTCCTCGTAGCCGAGCAGCAGGGCCTCGTGGCTGGTGTAGAAGTCGGTGGTCCGCACCTCCGGATGCGTCTCCGGATTGATGCCGATCGCCCGCATGAAGTCGAGGGCGTCGGTCATGCGGCCGGCGACATCCTGGTAGCGCGAGGATTGCGGCGAATCCTTCACGAATCCGAGCATCCAACGATGCGCGTTCTCGAGGTTCGCGTAGCCGCCGGTGGCGAAGGCACGCAGCAGGTTCAGCGTCGCGGCCGACTGCCGGTACGCCTCGACCTGTCGGCGCGGATCGGGAACCCGCGACTCCTCGGTGAAGCCGATGCCGTTGATGATGTCGCCGCGGTAGCTCGGCAGGCTCACGCCCTCGAGGGTCTCGGTCGGCGACGAGCGCGGCTTGGCGAACTGCCCGGCGATGCGACCGACCTTCACCACGGGCGAGCCGCCCGCGAAGGTCAGCACCATCGCCATCTGCAGGAACACCCGGAAGAAGTCGCGGATGTTGTCGGCGGAGTGTTCGTCGAAGCTTTCCGCGCAGTCGCCGCCTTGCAGCAGGAAGGCCTGGCCCGCGGCGACGCGCCCGAGCGCGGCCTTCAGCTTGCGGGCCTCACCGGCAAAAACCAGCGGCGGAAAGCTCGCGATCTGCGACTCGACGGCACCCAGGGCGGCAGCGTCCGGATAGGTGGGGACCTGCTCGATCGGCAGATGCCTCCAGCTCTTCGGTGTCCAACGCTCGCCCATGACCTCTCTCCGCGCACCCCTTCGTGCGATCGCGCCTCGTGCGCGAAGCGCGGCTTATAGAGTGGTTCCCACGGAGTTGCGAGTGCCGGAAACCGGGGGCAGGCGCGCCTCGGCGTCAGGCCTCGCCGTCCTCGACCTCGATCCCATGCTCGGCCAGGATCCAGAAGATCGCCTCCAGATCCTCCGCGGAGACGTCCCGCGGCGGCAGCGCCTCCTCCAGGTCGTCGTAGGTCAGGTTGCGGCTGCGCTGCGCTTCCGCCTTGGCGAGGAGGCGGTCGATGGCGTGGCGGATATCGGGCGGCAGGGCATCGTGGCTCGGCGGTCGATGGACGGCGGGCCGCAGCGCATCCGCCAGCAGGCCATCGATGACCGCCTGCCGCCGCGCATGCGCGTCGTTCTCGCGTCGTCCCTTGCCGCTGCCCTGCTTACCCATCGCCCTGATATGGCTCGGTCGCGCACCGCGTCGAGGCCCCGGGTGCGCGGAGCTGTCAGCCGACGCCAACCGGGTGCTTCGTGACTTCCGGAACCCGCATGGTCACGAGTTCCTCGGCGGCTGTCGGATGGACCGCGATGGTCCGGTCGAAATCGGCCTTCGTGGCGCCCATGGTTACCGCGATCCCGACCGCCTGAATCACCTCCCCGGCATCGTGACCGAAGATGTGGACGCCCACGACCCGGTCGCTGGCGCAATCGACCAGCACCTTCATGAGGATTCGCTCATCGCGCCCGGACAGGGTCGCCTTCATCGGGCGGAAGCGCGCCTTGTAGACGTCGATCTTGCCGTAGATCGCGCGGGCGGCCGCCTCGTTGTGGCCTACGACGCCGATCTCGGGGGTCGAGAACACGGCCGTCGGGATCAAGCGGTGATCGACGCAGGACGGCTTGCCGCCATACACCGTGTCGGCGAAGGCGTGCCCCTCGCGAATCGCCACCGGCGTCAAGTTGGCGCGGTTGGTCACGTCGCCCACTGCGTAGATCGACGGGATCGTGGTCTGCGAGTAGGCGTCCACCGGGATCGCCCCTGCTGCGTCGGTGTCGATGCCGACGCGGTCGAGGCCGAGGCCGTCGACGTTGGGCCGTCGGCCGGTGGCGACGAGCACCTGATCCACCCGGATGTCGCTGCCGTCGTCGAGCTGTGCGCAGAGCATGCCGTCCCGCCGCTCGATGCGCCGCAGCGTGCGCCCGAGCCGCAGATCCATCCGCTGGCCATAGGCCTCGGCCAAGGCGTCGCGGATCTCGTCGTCGAATCCGCGCAGCAGCTTGTCGCCCCGGTGCAGCAGCGTGGTTCGGCTGCCGAGCGCCGCGAAGACGCCGGCGAATTCAACCGCGATGTAACCGCCGCCGATCACCAGGATCCGCTCGGGCAGGCTCTCCAGCTCGAACACCTCGTTCGAGGTGATCGCCAGGTCGATCCCGGGCACGGCCGGCTCCTTCACGGGATGCGCTCCGACCGCCACCAGGATCCGCTCTGCGCGGATCATCCGGCCGGACTTCAGGAGACGGACCGTGTTTCGGTCCTCGATCACGGCCCGCTCTGGCACGATCTCGACGCCGGCGCGAAGCAGGTTGGCGTCGTAGATGCCTTCAAGCCGGGTCACCTCCGCGTCGCGTCGGCGCTTGAGGGTGGCCCAGTCGAAGCGGGGCTTCTCCACCGTCCAGCCGAAGCCCGCTGCGTCCTCGAACTCGTCGGCGAAGCGGCCGGCATAGACCATCAGTTTCTTCGGGACGCAGCCGCGGATCACGCAGGTGCCGCCGACCCGGTATTCCTCGGCCAGCATCACGCGCGCACCGTATCCGGCTGCGATCCGCGCCGCGCGGACGCCACCGGACCCGCCGCCGATGACGAAGAGGTCAACGTCGAACGCGCTCATGCCGGACCGTCCATCTCAGGTCTCGCGATCTCGCCGGCCGGGGAGGCCGCGCGCATCCAGGTGATGGCAGCGCCGAGCCCCGCCGTCCACCATGCGGCCCAGCCGTTATGCTCGACGAAGGCGATCGCCGCCGCGCAGGCGACGAGGCCGAGGGCCGCGGCGCGGTCCGGCTGCGGCAAGCGCGCGATTCGGGCGAGAACCAGCATCAGCGTGAGGGCAGCCAGGATCGCGCCGGGCAGGCCAAGTTCGGCCCAGACTTGCAGGAAGCTGTTGTGCGGGTGGCCGACCCCGAGCAGGACCCGCATCTCGGGCGGCACCGTCTGCGCCACGGGCGTCTCGGCGAAGCGCGCGCTGGTGCCAAAGCCCGCGCCGCGCCAGGGATCGGCCGCCACCGCGGCCCCGAAGCTGCGCGCGATCGCCACCCGCGCCCGGGAGGAGGATTGGACGAGACGCTCGTGGGCTGCCTCCGGCATGGCGCGGGCGAGGAGATCGCCCTCGACCGGAGCGAGCGCCACGGCCAGACCGAGACCAAGGCCGGCGAGACCGAGGCCGACCCGCAGGGGCATCCGCCCGGCCAGGGTGGCCATCGCGGCGCCCGCCAGCAATCCGAGCTGGGCGGCGCCGCTGATCGAGCGAAGCACACCGAGGCCTGCGAAGGCGAGGGTCGCCGCCGCGAAGGCACGGGCGCGGCTGTGCCACAGGACCAACGCCAGCGGCCCGGCCACGAGATCGAGGGTCAGGGCCGGCCGGTTGTGCACGAAGGCAGCGACCCGGCGCCCGAGCGCCCGCTCCAGGGCGAGGTCGGATGCGAGATCCACGGCGATCAGGAGTCCCGCCAGCCCGATCGCGATTGCCCCGAGGCGCGGCGCGAAGGCGGGGATGCGGCCGGGCGCCAGGCAGGCCAGCAGATAGGCAGCGAGCAGCGTCGGCAGGAACTCGCCGAGCACGCGCAGGGAGGCGGTCGGGAACGGGCTCCAGGCCAGGGAGATCAGCGCCCAGGCCAGGAAGGCGAGCGCCGCGCCGGAAAGGGGCGTCCGGAGCGGACCCACCAGGCTGCGGCGCAGCGCGGCTGGATCCTCCGCCCTGCGACCGGCCAGGAAGGCGAGCGCCGCCAGCCCGACGACCAGGGGGCTCGACCGGTTGGCGAGCACCATGGCGAGCGGCATGACGGCGAGGAGCGCGCCGCCCGCCGCGTAGAGGCGGTTGGCCGCGCTCATCCACCACCTCTCACGGCGATCGTCTCGCGGGGGCGGCCGCCCTCACTGCATCTGATGCCCGCGCTTGCCCATCTCGGCGCGGACGCGGACCATGACGTATTCGGAGACGTCCTGCGTCCAGTCCTGCATCTCCTGCACCATCTCGTCGAGAAGCTGCGGTTGCGCCTCCACGTAGTGCTTGCCGGCGGGCGAGCGGAAGAAGGTCGCGATCTCCTTCAGCTCGGCTTCGGAGAATTTCGACGCATAGGTGCGCGCCGCGATGTCGATCATGCGCTGCTTCTGCAGCTCCATCTCCGGCTGCAGCGAGGTCAGGACCTCCTCGAGATCCTTGGACAGCTCGGGACGGGTGACCGTCTGCTTGCGGATCTGGTCGGCGAAGGCGGGCAGCACTGAGTCGAACGACCGGGCGATGCCGGAGCTGAGCATCACCTCCCGGGCTAGCGCGACATGACTCGGTGAATAGCCGGGCGCGGCCGGCGTATTGGCGGCCGGGGTGCTCGCGGCCGGGGCGTTCGGCTGCGCCGCGGCCTTGGCCGGAGCCGGCTTGTGGGCCTGGGCGGCGGCCGGATGCGGAAGCGCCAGAAGCGCGAGGCCGAGCGCGGCGGTGAGGCGTCGGGACATGCTGGACTTTCTTGCGAGTATGGCCGGCGATGGAGGACGGCGCCTCAGGCGAGGCTGCCGAGAACGGTGACCTCGGCCTGACCGTCCCGCGCCGCCGCCAGGATCGCGGCGTCGGCGATGCCGAGGAACAGACCGTGCTCGACGACGCCCGGCACGGCCCAGAGGGCAGCGCCGAGGGCGTCCGGATCGGGAATCGCGCCGAGATGCGCGTCGAGGATGTAATGGCCGCCGTCGGTGACCAGGGGCTTGCCATCGGGCCCACCGCGTAGCCAAACGGCCCCGGAGCAGCCGGCCCCCGCGACCGCCGCTTCGACGGCCCGGCGCGTAGCGTTGAGGCCGAAGGGATTGACCTCGATCGGGAGCGGGAAGGCGCCGAGCCGCGCCACGTGCTTGGCCGCATCGGCGATCACCACCATGCGGCGGCTCGCGCAGGCGACGATCTTCTCCCGCAGCAGCGCCGCGCCGCCACCTTTGATCAGGCGGAGCTGGTCGTCGACCTCGTCGGCGCCATCGATGGTCAGGTCGAGCTCGGGCTGCTCGTCCAGTGTCGCGAGGCGGATGCCGAGGCTCTCGGCCTGCGCGCGCGTAGCCTCGGAGGTCGGGACGCCGACGATGTCGAGTCCGGCGCGGACCCGCTCGCCGAGGAGCGCCACGAAGGCCGCCGCCGTGGAGCCCGTGCCGAGGCCGAGCCGCATGCCCGGTGCGACGAGGTCGAGGGCGCGGGCGGCGGCGGCCCGCCGCAGGTCCGGCCCGCTCACCGGGACACCGCCCAGTCGGCGAGGTGGAGCGAGGGAGCGCGCGTCATGGGCAGCCGGTCTTTCCGTGTGGTTCGGGCGGCCCGTAGCACGGGACCGGCCCGATCGGAACGCCCGCGCCGACACGCTGGCTTCACGGCCGGCCGCCCTGTGTCGGCGTGGCGCTGGCGCCGGCCCGGCCGGGCGCCGGACCGGTCAGCGGCGCGTCGGACGCGCCCTCGGCGCCGGGCTTGCCCTGCTGGGTGCAGACGACCTGTTCCTTCTTCACCAGCACGAAGCAGATGCTCATCTCGCCGGTCCGGTAATTCACCCGGAACACGCCGGCCTCGCGAGTGTGCCGGCTCGCCACCAGCCCGTATTCCGACGGGGTCTGCGGCCCGGCGCCCTCGCCCGGCCCGAAGCAGACCGTCTGGCCGATCCCGCCGGCCGTTTCCTGCAGCCCGTACTGGCAGGAAGTCACCTCGCCGGTAACCTTGTCGACCCGATACATGCGGTTGAGATCGGTCTGCGGAGCAGGCACGAACTCGAAAGAGGTCGCGGCGGCCGGCAGGGCTTGGAGCACGGCGCAGGCGGCCAGGAGGGGCAGAGAGGGTTTCATCGCGGGTCCCGGGGCTGGTACGCGCTGCGTTTCGCTGCGCTTTCGGGCGAGTCTGGGGCGCCCGGTGAGACGATCCGCGCATCCGTGGTGCCGCCTCGGCCGGCTTGCTCCCAGTTCCAGGCCCCGATAGCGACGCCGTTCGCGATCCCGCCGAGCACGGAGCCCCTTACACATGTCCACCGAACCGACGAGCAAGCCCCCGATCGCCGTGTTCGACCTGGACGGAACGCTGGCGGAGACCGCAGGGGACCTGATCGGCACCCTCAACGTGCTGATGAAGCGCGAGGGGTTAGCCGAATTGCCCCTCTCTCAGGCGCGCGGGCTGATCGGAGCCGGCGCCCGGGCACTGATCCGGCGGGGCTTCGAGGCCGAGGGACGGCCGCTCTCGCCGGAGGACCACGACCGCCTGTTCGACGCCTTCATCGTTCATTACGGCGCGCATCTCGCCGATACATCCCACCTCTTCCCGGGCGTCATCGAGGCCCTGGATTCCCTGGAAACGGCGGGCTTCCGGCTCGCGGTCTGCACCAATAAATACGAGGGACAGTCGGTCGAGCTGCTGCGCCTTCTCGGGATCGGACACCGCTTTGCGGCGATCTGCGGCCGGGACACCTTCCCGCAATCCAAGCCCGATCCGCGCCACCTGACCGGCACGATCGCGCGCGCCGGCGGTGATCCGGCCCGCGCCGTCATGGTGGGCGATTCCCGGACCGACATCGACACCGCCAAGGCCGCCGGCATCCCGGTGGTGGCGGTCACCTTCGGCTATACCGACCGGCCGGTCGCCGAGCTCGGGCCCGATCGGGTGATCGAGCACTTCTCGGATCTGGTCGAGGCGGTGGGCGCGCTCGTGCCGGTCGCCTGAACGTCAGCGCAGCCAGACCTTCAGCCGCGCCACCGCCTCGCGGCACTCGGCCTCGGAGCCCGCGAACGAGAAGCGGACGTGGTGGTTGCCGACGTCCGGATCGAAGTCGAGGCCGGGCGTCGCTGCGACGTGGGCCTCGTCGAGCATCCTCCGGCAGAAATCCGAGGCGTCGTTGGTGAGGTTCGACACGTCCGCGTAGAGGTAGAAGGCGCCATCGGCCGGATGCACGCGGCCGAGGCCGACGTCCGGCAGCGCGTCCAGCAGGATCGCGCGGTTGCGCGCGTAGCCGTCGCGGACGGCGTCGAGCTCCTCCGTGGCGTCGAGGGCCGCCAGCGCGCCGACCTGCGAAAGGAAGGGCGCCGAGATGTACAGGTTCTGCGCGAGGCGCTCGATCGGGCGCACCAGCGCCTCCGGCACGACCATCCAGCCGACCCGCCAGCCGGTCATGCAGTGGTACTTCGAGAACGAGTTGATCACGATGGCATCGGGGTCGAAGCGCAGGGCCGTGACGGTGGGCACGCCGTAGCTGAGACCGTGATAGATCTCGTCCGAGATCAGTGGCAGGCCGAGGCTGCGCGCCGCCGCGCAGAGATCCTGCAGGGCGGCTTCCGTGATCACGGTTCCGGAGGGGTTGGCCGGGCTCATCACCAGCACCCCGGCGATCGCCGCGCGGGCGTGGGTCTCGCGCAGGAGGGCGGCGGTGGGCGCGAAGCGGTCCTCGGCATGGAGCACCATTGGCGCTGGAATGAGGTCAAGGGCTGCCAGGATGCTGCGATAGGCCGGGTATCCCGGCTGCGGCACAGCGACCCGGGCGCCGGAATCGAAAAGGCTCATGAAGGCGAGGACGAACCCGGCCGAGGATCCGGTGGTGATCACCACCCGCTCCGGGCTCACAGAGACGCCGTGCCGCTCCGCGTAGTCCCGGGCGATGCGGGCGCGCAGCGAAGGCAGGCCCAGAGCCTCGGTGTAGGGAACGCGGCCGGTGGCGAGCGCCGCCTGTGCGGCCGCGATCACCGCGCGTGGTGCCGGAGCCGAGGGCTGGCCGACCTCCATCCGCACCACGTCGGCGCCGGCGCGCGCCTTGGCGGCGGCAGCGGCCATGACATCCATCGCGAGGAATGGCTGGACGGCGGCGGCCCGCCGGGAGATCGGGATCATGGGTCCTGCCCTGCGCCGGGCAAAGCCGGCGCCCCGGGGGTTAGACCCTCGCGATCCCTGCCTCAAGCCGAAGCCCAAGCCGAAGCCCAAGCCGTGCGCCATGGGCGCGCGGCTCGATGTTCCAGATCCCGGTGCTGTCATTCCGCGGCGCCGCAGGCGAACCCGGTATCCAGGACCGTCGTCGGTTGATGGCTCCCGTACATCGGCGGGTCTGGGTCCGGGGCTCCACTGCCCGGTCCCGGGCGTGTGGATTTGTCGATCGGCCGAGGATCCCCGGTTCGGCTCGCCCGGATTCGCGGGCTGCCGGATCGGAGAGCCAGCCGGACCATTTGACGGTGTCGCCGCTGGATTTGACCGGGCGCCGCGAAAACGCCTAACCCAGCCCCTACCGCTCGCGCCCGGCGCGGGCCGGCCTGCCGCGCAAGCGAGGATCCATGCCTTTCATCCGCCCCCTGCCCGCGCTGGTCCTGGCGCTCGGCCTCGTCGCCGTTCCCGCGCTTGCCCAGAACGCGACGCCCCCCGCCGCGCCGTTTACGGATGCGCAGCGCGCCGGCATCGAGGCGATCGTCAAGGATTACCTGATCAAGCATCCCGAGGTGCTTCAGGAGGCCCTCGCCGAGGCCGAGAAGCAGCAGGCGGAGACGCAGCGCCTCGCCCAATCCGCAGCCCTCAAGGAGTCGCGCGAGGCGCTCCTCAACGGCCAACACGACGTCGTCGCCGGCAATCCCTCCGGTGACGTCACGCTGGTCGAGTTCTTCGATTACAATTGTGGCTACTGCCGCAAGGCCCTCGGCGACGTCCAGGCGCTGATCAAGTCCGACCCGAAGCTGCGGGTGGTGATCAAGGACTTCCCGGTACTGGGCCCGGAATCGCTCGAGGCCAGCCAGGTCGCCGTGGCGGTGCGCCAGCAGCTGAAGGGCGACAAGCTGTTCGAATTCCACCAGAAGCTCCTGGAGACCAAGGGCCGGGTGAATGGCGCCCGGGCGATCCAGGTCGCCAAGGATATGGGGGTCGACACCGCCAAGCTGCAGAAGGACATGGCCTCTCCCGAGGTAAAGGCGGCACTGAGCGAGAATCGCGGTCTCGGCGACCGTCTGGGGCTCTCGGGCACGCCGGCCTTCATCATCGGCGACGAGGTGATTCCCGGCGCCGTCGGCGTCGAGCCGATGCGCAAGACCATCGCCGACGTGCGCCAGTGCGGCCACGCTTCCTGTTGAGCTGACGGATCGAGCCGACGAACCTTCGAAGGCGCGCCGCGCAGCCTTGTGGCACCGGGGCGCCTTCGTCTAAGAGCCGCCAGCCGCAGGGCCGCGGTGGAGGTCCAGGGTCGAGCCCGATGGACGTACCGATGCGCCGCGAGACGAAGTAGGCCGGATGCCAAAGAACGACGCCATCGATCCCGAGCTCGTGCGCGAACTCGCCAACCTCGTCACCGAGACCGGCTTGTCCGAGATCGAGGTCGAGAAGGGCGATCTGCGCATCCGCGTCGTGCGGCGGCTCGAACCCGTGAGCGTTCAGGTCGCGGCGCCTGCGCCGATCGCGGCCGTCGCGCCGCCTCCGGCGTCGGCGTCCTCGGCACTCGCGCCGGTGGAGCCGGCGCGCGTGCAACCCGGCACCGTACCCTCGCCGATGGTCG
Source organism: Methylobacterium sp. UNC378MF (assembly GCF_900103195.1). GTDB lineage: Bacteria > Pseudomonadota > Alphaproteobacteria > Rhizobiales > Beijerinckiaceae > Methylobacterium. Next base: position 79,787 of record NZ_FMWU01000008.1, read on the forward strand.
GGACCGCCTATCTCCGGCCCTCGCCCGACGCCAAGGCTTTCGTGGATGTCGGCTCGAAGGTCGAGGTCGGCGACAAGCTGCTGCTGATCGAGGCGATGAAGACCTTCAACGAGATCGTGGCGCCCCGCGCCGGTACGATCAGCGCGATCTTCGTCGAGGATGGTCAGCCGGTCGAGTTCGGCGAGTCCCTTCTCGTCATCACCTAGGACGTCCGCCGGGCGCTCGCCGCTCGATCCTGGACGACGCCGCAACACGAGAGGATAGTGCATCCTGCGCGGTCCGGGATCGCCAGGATGCCCTAACGGGTCCGATGTTCGACAAGATCCTGATCGCGAATCGCGGCGAGATCGCCCTGCGCATCCTGCGGGCGGCGAAGGAACTCGGGATCGCCACCGTGGCGGTCCACTCCACGGCCGACGCGGACGCCATGCATGTGCGGCTGGCCGATGAGAGCGTCTGCATCGGGCCGCCGGCCGCCCGCGACAGCTACCTCAACATCCCGTCGATCATCGCGGCCTGTGAGATCACCGGGGCGGACGCGGTGCATCCCGGCTACGGCTTCCTTTCGGAGAACGCCCGCTTCGCCGAGGTGCTCGCCCATCACGAGATCGGCTTCATCGGTCCCAAGGCGCAGCACATCCGCACCATGGGCGACAAGATCGAGGCCAAGCGCACGGCGCTGAAGCTCGGCATCCCTTGCGTGCCGGGCTCCGAGGGCGGCGTCGAGGATCCCCACGAAGCCAAGCGCGTCGCCGCCGAGATCGGCTATCCGGTTCTGGTCAAGGCGGCCGCCGGCGGCGGCGGCCGCGGCATGAAAGTCGCGCGCACCGAGGCCGATCTGGAGCAGGCGATCGGCATGGCCCGGTCCGAGGCCAAGGCCGCTTTCGGCAACGACGCGGTCTATCTCGAGAAATATCTGGAGAAGCCCCGGCACATCGAGGTGCAGGTGCTCGGCGACGGGCGGGGCGGCGCCGTACACCTCGCCGAGCGCGACTGCTCGCTCCAGCGCCGCCACCAGAAGGTCTGGGAGGAAGGCGGCTCGCCGGCACTCAACGAATCGATGCGCGCCGAGATCGGCGGCATCTGCGCCAACGCCATGAAGGAACTCGGCTACCTCGGTGCCGGCACCGTCGAGTTCCTCTACGAGGACGGCCGGTTCTACTTCATCGAGATGAACACCCGGATCCAGGTCGAGCATCCGGTGACCGAGATGATCACCGGGATCGATCTGGTCATCGAGCAGATCCAGGTCGCCTCGGGCGGCGGCCTCTCGGTGAGCCAGGCGGACATCAAGGTCGAGGGCCACGCCATCGAGTGCCGGATCAACGCCGAGCACCCGGAGACCTTCCGGCCGTCACCGGGCGAGATCACCCACTATCACACGCCGGGCGGTCTCGGCGTCCGCGTCGATTCGGCCGCGTTCCAGGGCTACCGGATCCCGCCGCACTACGATTCGCTGATCGGCAAGCTGATCGTGCACGGCCGCACCCGCAACGAGTGCCTCATGCGCCTGCGCCGGGCGCTGGACGAATTCGTCATCGACGGTATCGACACGACGCTCCCGCTGTTCCGGACGCTGGTCCGCAACCCGGACGTGCAGAACGGCCTTTACGACATCCACTGGCTGGAGCATTTCCTGGACGACGGCGGCATGAAGGCCTGACCGGGACCGGGCGCGACTGCGGCGACTGCGTCACGCGCGGGCTCTGGCCTTTGGACCGGCTGCGCGCGACATTCACGGCATGCACGATTCCGCCCGCGTGGACATCACCCCCGAGATCCTGCTGAAGGCCTACGCGGCGGGCATCTTCCCGATGGCCGAGGATGCCGACGATCCGACCCTCTACTGGGTCGAGCCCAAGGCCCGCGGCGTGCTGCCCCTTGACGCGTTCCGCGTGCCCCGGCGCCTTGCGCGGACGGTGCGGTCCGACCAGTTCGTGGTCCGCTGCGATACCGATTTCGACGGCGTCATCGACGGCTGCGCCGCGCCGCGCCGGGACAGCGAGCGCACCTGGATCAACGGACGTATCCGCGAACTCTACGGCGCCCTGTTCGACCTCGGCCATGTCCACACCGTCGAGGTCTACGCGGGCGCGGAGGGGCGGCTCGTCGGCGGGCTGTACGGCGTCTCGCTGGGGGCGGCCTTCTTCGGCGAGAGCATGTTCCACGAGGTGCGCGACGCCTCGAAAATCGCCCTCGTCCATCTGATGGGCCGCCTGCGCGCCGGGCGTTACCGGCTCGCCGACACCCAGTTCGTCACCGAGCATCTGACGCAGTTCGGCGCCGAGGAAGTGCCGCGGCACGTCTACAAGCGGCGGCTCGCCGAGGCCCTCGATCAGGTTGCCGACTGGAACGTCTGGCCAGGGGACGGTTCGGTTCCGGGCGCGCGGGTCCTCGCGGCGTTAGGCGCCCCGGATCTCGATTAGAGCCGGGCGCCGCCGCAAGCCGGCGCGCTGACCGCGGGCTGGCGTCAGCGCCGGCGCCGGTGCCGGTAGCCGGTCGAGAACGAGGCGTATTGCCGGCCGCGCGCGGACCGGTAGCGGCGCCGGCGGCTGGTGCTGACCTCGGCCGTCTCCTCGACCTGCGGGATCGGCTCGGCCATGGCGGCCGCGGGCGTCGCCGCAGCGGGCATCGACGTATCGGCCGAGGCGTAACCGCCGGCCACGTTCTTGGCCGCGGGGCCGAACATGGCGAGACACTGGTTGTAGGCGAGATCGTTCTTCAGGCGTTCGCATTCACCGATGGAGCGCGGTGCTCCCTGAGCCAGGGCCGGCAGGGGCGCCAGCAGCACGACGAGGGCAGCCAGAGGCTTTAGGCGCAGGGACGGGCGATGCACGGAGCGGGATCTCAAGCGGCGACGGGCAGGCTTGTGATCCCCGAGTGCGGCAAAATCGAGGGTCGGACTCAGCGATCGGGCCGTTCCATCCACCGGATCAGCGGCATCAGCGGGAAGATCCAGGCGATGCCGAGGATCGAGTAGATCACCGCCTGTACGGGTGCCGGAGTCTCCGCGATGCGGCTGTCGGCGAGGGTCATCGCGAGTGGGCCGTAGAGGCAGACGAAGGCCAGGATGGCGAGGGTGCCGATCAGGGTCCGGGTGCGGCGGCGCATAGTTGTATCCCTGGCCTCGCGGCCGGCGCTGCGGGCGCCGACGGGCGACGGCTATCGTCCCCCGATCCGGTTGGCAACGCGCCCACTGACGCGGGCTGCGGCGCCGGCGCCGTTGCTGGGCGATCGGACATCCCCTAACCCGGACGCGGCGGCCGGGGCATCCCGGCATCCGCGGAAGGTGCGTGCATGGACATGAGTGGCACGGGCGAGCGGCGGTCAGGAGCGATGCGGACCTGGCTCTACGTGGTCGCGGCTCTGGTGATCGCCATGGTGGCGGTCGGCGGCGCGACGCGGCTGACCGGGTCCGGCCTGTCGATCACGGAGTGGCGCCCCGTCACCGGGGCGATCCCGCCGCTCTCCGAGGCCGACTGGGCAACCGAGTTCGCCAAATACAAGGACACGCCGCAATACAACATCCTCAACCAGGGGATGGGGCTGTCTGCCTTCAAGGTGCTGTATGGCTGGGAATGGGGCCATCGCTTCCTCGGCCGGCTGATCGGCCTCGTCTTCTTCCTGCCGTTGATCGTGTTCTCGTGGCAGGGTCGGATCAGTCGGCGGCTCGGCCTCGGTCTGCTCGGCCTCGGCGTGCTCGGCGGCTTCCAGGGCGCGATCGGCTGGATCATGGTCGCCTCAGGCCTCCAGCCCGGCATGACCGCAGTGGCACCGCTCAAGCTCGCCCTGCATCTCACCACAGCGAGCCTGATCCTGGCCGGGTTGGTCTGGCTGGCGGCGGGCGAGCGCCGCGGCGTCCTGACGCCGGCCCCGGCTCGCCTGCGCATGACGGCCCTGGCGCTGCCGATCCTGGTCCTGGTGCAGATCTTCCTCGGCGGCCTCGTCGCCGGCTCGCATGCCGGCCTCGTCTACAACACCTGGCCCTCCATGGATGGCCACTTGGTGCCGCCCCTGGACAGCCTGTTCGCGATCCGCCCCTGGATCGAGAACTTCGTCGACAACCATGCCCTGGTCCAGTTCGACCATCGGGTAACGGCCTACCTCGTGTTCGTCGTGGCGGTCCTGCACGCGATCGACGCCAGGCTCACCGGTCCGGCGAGTACGTCCGGGCGGGCCATGGGCGTCGTGATCCTCGTTCTCGCCCAGATGGGACTGGGGATCGCGACGCTGCTCCTGGCCGTCCCGCTCTGGGCGGCGCTCGCGCATCAGGTGCTCGCGATGGCGGTGCTGACGATGGCGACGGTCCATGCCCGGCTGAGCCGGGGATCCGGCTTGGTCAAGCCCGCCGCCGCCGATCCGCCGGTGGGGTTCGAGGGGCTGGCCGGCGGCCGCATCTAATCCCTCGTGCGGTGCGGCCGTCTTGCGGCACCGCACGAGACTTTTACCGCTTTCAGTGGAACCTTGGGATAACTCCCCATCCGCAATCTGCACATGGAACGACTAAGACTTCTCAAGCTTTAAGCTGCACGCGTTGCAGGAGGCTTCAAGATGTCTCTCGCGGAGGATGGTCGACCGCTCTCCCTGACATGGCACTACACGCCGCGGGAGATCATGGCAGATGGCGTGATCCACGGGCTCGGCGTGCTGCTCGGCTTCGCCGGTGCTGTCGCCCTGGTGGCAACGGCGATAACGACGCATCTCGGGCTCGGCGAACGGGCTGCCGTCGTGGTCTACGCCACGGCCCTGGTTCTGATGCTGGGCGTCTCCGCCCTCTACAACCTCTACCCGGTCAGCCCGCGCAAGTGGCTGCTGCGCCGCGCCGACCACGCCCTGATCTACCTGATGATCGCCGGCACCTACACGCCGCTGGTCGCCCTCGTCGGGTCGGGGCTGCGGGCCTACGCACTCTTGGCAATGATCTGGGTGGTGGCGCTGATCGGGATCGCGGTGAAGCTGTTCCTTCCGGGGCGGTTCGACCGTCTGTCGATCGGCCTCTACCTGATGCTTGGTTGGAGCGGGCTCCTCGCCTACGAATCGGTCATCGCGGCGCTTCAGCCGACGGCGCTGTGGCTGCTGGCCATCGGGGGCGCGCTCTATTCCGTCGGGGTGGTGTTCCATATCTGGCGGACGCTGCCCTTCCAGAACGCGATCTGGCACGGCTTCGTCCTGGCCGCCACGGCGTGCCACTACGGGACCATCTGGGCGAGCCTGAACGGCTCGCCGATAACGTAGGATGGAAGCGATTGTGGTCTCGCGGGTAAAACTCCGCTTACCGTCCCCGCGGAAAGGTTGAGGTCGGCGCTCCTGATTTAAGTATCTCGCGACTGCCAGTGCACCACAACCCGGGGATTGATATTCCCGGGAGCTGGGCCGTGGTGTCCGAGACGAACGACTCTGGTATTGCTCAGCGATATCGGATCCTTCACGTGTTCCGGGCGCCCGTGGGCGGGCTGTTCCGGCACGTGATGGATCTCGCCCGCCTGCAAGCGGCCGCGGGGCACCCTGTCGGGATCGTCTGCGACGCGAATACCGGTGGCGAGCGGGCCGCGCGGGCCCTGGCCGATCTGTTGCCCAGCCTTGACCTTGGGATCGTCCGGATTCCCATGCGCCGCAATCCGCATCTGTCGGACTGGTCCTGCCTCAGGGCCGTCGCAAAGCGGGCCGCGGAGGTCGGCGCGCAGGTTCTTCACGGCCACGGTGCCAAGGGCGGTGCCTATGCCCGGCTCGCCGCGTCCGGATCTGCGATCCGCGCCTATACCCCCCATGGCGGCAGCTACAATTATCGGCCCGGCAGTCCGCTTCACCGCCTGTACATGGGGGCCGAGGCGGTGCTCGCCCGCAGGACCGATGCGTTCCTGTTCGAGAGCGAGTACGTCGCCGGCCGCCACCGGAGCTTCGTCGGCGGCCCCGTGCAGGTTACCCGGATCGTGCATAACGGCATCGCGGAGGCCGAGTTCGCCCCCCTGGAGCGCGTCGCCGAGCCCTTCGACCTGCTCTATGTCGGCGAGCTTCGGGAGGCCAAGGGCCTGCCCTATCTGCTCGAGGCCCTGGCCCGGCTTCGTGCCGAGGGCCGGGCCCTACGCTTGCTGATGGTCGGATCCGGTCCGGATGCCGAGATCCTGCGGGATACCGTGGCGCGCCTCGGCTTGGCCGATGCGGTCGCGTTCGAGCCGCCGCAGGCGATCCGCTCTGTGCTTGCCCGCGGCCGAATCCTCGTGGTCCCGTCGCTGGCGGAATCGCTGCCCTATGTCGTGCTGGAGGCCGCGGCGGCGGCGCAGCCGCTGGTTGCTACCCGGGTCGGCGGCATACCGGAGATCTTCGGTCCCGCCGCACACGACCTCGTCGCGTCCCGGGATCCGGCAGCCCTCGCTGAAGGCATCCGGCGCGTCCTCGACGCCGCACCCGAAGCGCTGGCGGCGCGGACCCACAATCTCAGCGCGTCGATCCGGCAGCGCTTCTCCCTGGAGCGCATGGGCAGCGAGGTGATCTCTGGCTACACCGCGGCCTTCGAGGCCCGCGCGCGTCGCCGCAGCCCGGCCCCACGCGAGATTGCCGGCGCCCGAACGGCCTGACCGGATCGCGGCCGCGTGACGGTCGTGAGCCTGTGCATCACGGTGGAAACGGCTTCCGTATCTGCACCCTTAAGTCTTCCAACAACGCCCCCTGCCAAGCTCCGGTGGAGGCGTCGGCCACAAGGCTCTGGGGGAGCCGATCGATGAGCGCGTTCGATATCCGCGATCTGCTCGAGGCCGCGGGACCCATGGAGGGGCCATCGCGCCCGGCCGCCGGCAGGGTGCCCCTTGCCGAGACCGCGGCGCCCGGACCGACGGCGATCTCGCCGGTCGTGGTCGCCGGGCTGGTGCGTGGGCTGGAATTCGCACTGATCTTCGGCCTGGGCGCGCTTCTGCACGTGCTGATGCTGCGCGGCCGCGTCCCGTTCGGGCTGACCTATGCGGGTGCGATCGGCATGATCGCGGTGATCACCGTGACGCTGATCCAGGCCTCGGGCGGCTATCGGATCGCTGCTTTCCGGAGCTTCTTCAAGGCGGCTGTCCGGCTGATCGCAGCCTGGTCGATGACCTTCCTGATGGTCGCAGCCGGCCTCGTGCTCGCCAAGGTGGCGGACCATTATTCGCGCCTCTGGCTCGCGGCCTTCTTCGCCACCGGCCTCGCGATGCTGCTGGTCGGGCGATGTGTCCTGTTCCGGATCATCGACGCGCAGACCCGCGCCGGCCGGTTCGACCGACGCACCGCGATCGTGGGGGGTGGGCAGCCCGCCGAGGACCTGATCGCCGCCCTGGAGACGCAGAGCGAGAGCGGTATCCGCATCGTCGGCGTGTTCGACGACCGCAACGCGGATCGCTCGTCCGACGTGGTGGCGGGGCACCCGAAGCTCGGCAATGTCGACGACCTCGTGGCCTACGCGCGGCATGCCCGTCTCGACCTGATCGTCTTCACGATTCCGATCACCGCGGAGGCCCGGATCCTCCAGATGCTCGCCAAGCTCTGGGTCCTGCCGATCGACATCCGGCTCTCGGCGCACGCCGCCAAGCTGCGCCTGCGCCCGCGCAGCTACTCGTATCTCGGATCGGTCCCGGTCTTGGACGTGTTCGACCGGCCGATCGCCGACTGGGATGTGGTGGTGAAGGCGCTGTTCGACCGCTGTGTCGGCCTGCTGCTGCTGCTGGCCTTGTCGCCGCTCATGCTGGCGATCGCCGCTGCCGTGCGCCTGACGTCCCATGGGCCGGTCCTCTTCCGGCAGAAGCGCCATGGCTTCAACAACGAGCTGATCGAGGTCTACAAGTTCCGCTCGATGTACGTGGATCAGTGCGATGCCGGCGCCGCCAAGATGGTGACGCGGGGCGATCCGCGCGTGACGCCGGTCGGTCGCTTCATCCGCAAGACCTCGCTGGACGAGCTGCCGCAGCTATTCAATGTGCTGAAGGGCGACTTGTCGCTCGTCGGGCCGCGTCCGCACGCGCTTCAGGCTAAGGCCGCCAACACGCTGTACGATCAGGTGGTCGACGGCTATTTCGCGCGCCACAAGGTCAAACCCGGCATCACCGGATGGGCCCAGGTCAACGGCTGGCGCGGCGAGACGGATACCTCCGAGAAGCTGCAGCGGCGCGTCGAGCACGATCTCTACTATATTGAGAACTGGTCGGTGCTGCTCGACCTGCAGATCCTCCTCACCACCCCGTTCGCGCTGTTCAAGACCGAGAACGCCTACTGAGCGGGAGGAGCCGGCACCGCGCGGTGCCGGCCGAATTTTTCGCTACGGCAGGGCGCCGGCCTTCTCCTTGGCCTTCATGATCGTGTCACGGCAGCCCTGGGCGTCGCCGGACTTGTCCTGCTGGCGTGCCTGGGCGACCAGCTTCTTGGCCTCCTCCACGCCCGAGGCGCTGGGCTTCACGGCGGCATCCGACTTGGTCAGGGCGGGCGGCGTATCGAGGGCCTTGGGCGAATTGGACGAGGTGGTGCCACCGGGCGGCGTCGAGCCGGTCACCGCGGCGGCACCCGCGCTGTCGAGCCGCCGCTGCAGCGTATCGACCTCGTCGGCGCAGGGGGTGGCGAGGGCCGGCGTGGCGGCCGCCAGGGCAAGGGCTGCAACGGCGAAACGGATGATCATCGGAACGTGGCTCCACGGTGTCGGAACGCGGCCGGCGCCGATCCTCATGCGTGAGCAGGCGGTGGCGCGACGGTGCGGCTACCGGGGAGACTCCGGGCAGGCGGGCCCGTTCCCGAGACAGGAGGCCGCATGGGGCCGCCCGGAAACGCGACGGGCGCCCCGCGCGGCCCGTAGGCCGCGGGAGGCGCCCGCCCCTCGACACCGAAACTGATCAGTACTTCCGGATGATCGGCTCCGGCGACATCGGCACCGGATCGGCACCGAAGGCGTAGCGGATGCCGGCATAGACCGAGAAGGGCTGCGCCAGGGTCGTGGTCCGCGGATCGCTGATCCGCAGGTTGCCGGCCACCGCGCCGGGCTCGGCGAAGGTGCCGAACGTGGCGTAGCGGTTGTTGGTCAGGTTGGTGATGAGACCGAAGACCTCGAGGTTCTTCGTCACCTGATACTTCGTCTGGAAGTTCATCACGTAGTAGGACGGCAGCTTGCGGTTCAGGTTCGACTCGTCGCCGCGGAAGTAGGACGAGGAGAAGGCCTGGAGGTAGAGGCCGACCTGCCAGTCGGGCGTCACGAAGTAGTCGAACCCGGCCTTGATCTGGTGGGCCGGCACCAGCGGCACGACGTTGCCCTTGCGGACCTGGATCGCCCCGTCATCCGCGAGCGGATTGTTGGGCGACGACAGGGTGCCGTTGAACTGGAAGGTCGCGTCGACCAGCGCATAGTTGGCGTAGACCCGCAGGTAATCGGCGGTGTACTCGCTGCCGATCTCGATGCCCTGCCGCTGCGTCGACGGCACGTTGACGAAGTAGGCGCGGGCGGTATTGCCGGGAGTGGCCAACGACAGGATATCGTTGGCGAGGTCGGTGCGGAAGGCGCCGATCTTGTAGGTGATGATGCCGCCGTCATAGGTGTTCGGCAGCTGGCCGCGGAAGCCGACCTCGTAGGTCCGCCCGGTCACCTGCTTGAGCGGCGGATCGGCCACCAGCGAGTTCGGCAGGAGGCACGGACGGTCCGGATTGGCGCAGGCCAGTTCCAGTGGCGTCGGCGCGCGATTCGACTCCGAGTAGCTGCCGTAGAGGTTCAGCGCGTCGAAGAAGCGGTAGGTCAGGCCCGCTACCGGGTTGATCTTGTTGTAATAGTGCGTGCCGGTCACGTCGGGCGAGAAGCCGGTGAGATCCTCGCTCTGGATCCGCGCGAAGTTCAGCCGGGCACCCGCGGTCAGCGACAACCGGTCCGTCACGTCGAGCGTGTCGAGGGTATAGAGGCCCATATAGAGGTTCGAGCCGTTAACCGAGCTCGGCGCGATACCCAGCGCGCCGGCGGTCCGCAGCTGCGGCGTGCCGAGCCCCGGGATGTTGCCGTAGAACGGGTTGCTCGGATCGGTGGTGATCGACAGGTTCGGGTTGATCACGCCCAGCGTGCTGGACGACTTGAACGAGTAGTTGGCTGCATCGATGCTGCCGCCGACCACGAAGCTGTTGGGCAGGCCGAAGACGCGGTCGCGGTTGGACGCCTGCAGCGAGCCGCCGAAGCCGGTCGCCTGGGTCTGCGTCGTATCGAGCGTGCCGTAGGGGATTCCGGACCGGAACGGGATGCGCTGGTTCTGCTGGCCGAGGATCAGGAACTGATTGCGGAAGGCGAGCTGCGACTGGCCGGCGGACGGGCTGAAGCCGTCGTCCTCGAAGCAGAGGTTGCCGCGGAAGCTTGAGCGGCTGCTGCAATTCTCGAAGTTGCCGTCGTTGCCGTCGACGTAGGTCTGGCTGAAACGGCGGAAATAGGCGTTGCCGGCGAGATCCCAGGTCGGCGAGAGGTCGACCCGGCCGGTCAGCTGGAGCGTGCCCACCTCGGTGGTCGTGGTCTGCGGGTAGGTGAAGATCGCCCGCGGATCGCGGTGCGTGAAGTCGACCGGCGTGGCCGCGGCCGCGCCGTAGAAGCTCCGGGCGGCGAGCCCGATCAGGTGGAACTCCGAATCCTGCGAGCGGTAGCCGATATCGCCGTAGAGCCGGCCGATCGTGCTCGGGCTCTCATAGCGCCAGCCGCGGTCGTTCAGGCCGTCGCCGGTGAAGTACACGCTCCAGGGGCCGGAGACCTTGCCGTACTCGAGGTAGCCGGCGGTGCGCGCGTCCGAGCCGCCCCAGGCTGAGATCTCGGTGCCCTGCCAGGTGAAGCCGTTCTTCATCTGGATGTTGACCGCGCCGCCGAGGGCGTTGAGGCCGAAGACCGGGTTGCCGGTGACGACGTCGATGCGCTGGATCGCCTGCGGGGGGATCAGGTCGAAATTGACGACGTCGCCGAAGGCCTCGTTGATGCGCACGCCGTTCTGGTAGACGGCCAGCCCCTGCGGCACGCCCTGGACCGGCGAGGCCGTGAAGCCGCGATACGTCACGTCGACGCGGTTGTTGTTGCCCTGCGAGTCCGAGATGTTGATCCCGGGCGTGCGTCGGGCGAGGGTCGTCACGAGGTTGTTGTTGGCCTGATCGATCGCGAGGTCGCTCGCCGTGACCGATTCCACTGTGCTGGGGATCTTGTAGAGGGGCTGCTCGGACCCGCGCAGGCGCGTTCCGGCGCTCGGTCCCACCGAGCCGCCCGGGGGGACAGGGCCGGGGCCGTTGAAAACCTGCGCCGAGCTGGAATTTCCGCCGCCCGCGCCCACAGGCGTGGTCGAGACCACGCTGATCTCGCCCAGCGTCACCGATTGCTGAGCCTGCACCAAGCCGGGGAGAACGGTCCCCGCGAGAACCGATGCAGACGCAACCAGGCTGCTCCGAAGCGCCCGAAGTGACATCCCCTACCCCCTGCTGAAAGACTCACGCTCGTTACAGCCGAGCTTGGATCTCTCTTGGCGGGTGCCGGGACGGGGCACAATCGGTTCAAGAACACGTGAGGCGGGTTTCGGCTGTATTTCCAGCCGAATGCTGGCGAAGCAGGCGACGCGTGGTTAATCGGCAACAGTTTCGATAACGATCTCAGGCACTTAGGGATATACTGGCAAGCGGCTCGGGACGTTTCGGCAATGTCCGATCGGGCGCACCCTAGAGCCGTGCCTGGATCAGGCGGGCGAGCTCCCCGAGCCGCTGTTCCAGCAGCTGCGGGACCTCGCAGACGTAGGTCAGCGACTGGCTCCGCTCCTGGAAGATGCGGCGGTCCCAGGCGAACTTCGTCTCCAGCTCGGACTGATCCTTGGGAAGCTCGGTGGCATCGGAGGCGCTCGGGGCGTCCTTGACCTGGCTGATCTTGTCGGCCTCGTCACGGATGCGCTCGGCCATCCGGCGCTGCCCCTGGGCGTAGCGGGCGATGCCGCCGACGACCTTGTTGCGCTCGCCGTTCAGCACCTCGAACACGCCCGCGTAGACGCGCGTCAGGGCCTTGTCCTTGGCATCCTTGTCGGATCCGAACTTCTCGGCGAACGTGTCGAGGAGCGGGCCGGCCTGCGACAGATCCGTGCGTCGGGAGGCAATCTTCTGCGCCAGGACGGCGGCGTCGTTGTCGCTGCCCCAATCGCCGGCCGCCTCGATATCCGGCCCGGTCCAGAACTGGCCGGGGCTCAGGGTCGCGACCTTGCGCTGGACGCAGGGCCAATCCGGATCCGTTTTCGGTTGGGCCAATGCGGGGCCGGCGAGGACGGCGAGTCCCAGTGCCGGGCCGAGGAAGCGGGTCAGGGGGAGGTTCATCGGGCGGGCTCCATCAGGTGTTGTCGCCGGCCGGGCCGCCGCGCCGGGCCATGATGCCGCGACCGGGATCGTAGGCGACCACCGCCATGCCGAAGAAGGCGAGCCCCACGCCCACCACCACGGCACAGGCGACCGGCTCGAACTGGACGTAGAGGGCGAAGCGGACGAGCTGGACCGCGTGGCTGAACGGGTTCAGCTCGCAGATCCAGTACAGGGTCTCCGACGATTCCCGGATCCGCCACAGCGGATAGAGGGCCGACGAGGCGAAGAACATCGGGAAGATCACGAAGTTCATCACGCTGGCGAAGTTCTCCAGCTGGCGCACCAGCGAGGACAGGAACAGCCCGATCGCGCCGAGCATCAGCCCGGTGGCCAGGAAGGCCGGAAGCGCCGTCAGGTAGCCCAGCACCGGGATGTCGCTCTCCCAGAAATACGCCACGGCCAGGAACGCGTAGGCCTGCACGATCGAGACGGCGACGCCGGCGATCAGCTTGGCGAGCAGGAGCAGCCAGCGCGGATAGGGCGAAGTCAGCAGCACCTTCATCGAGCCGACTTCCCGGTCGTAGACCATCGACAGCGACGATTGCATGCCGTTGAAGAGCTGGATCATCACGGCCAGCCCGGGCACCACGTAGACCTCGTAGAGCACGTAGGTCTGATAGGGCGGCTCGATGGACACACCGAGCGTGTTGCGGAAGCCGGCCGCGAAGATGAACAGCCAGACCAGCGGCCGGACAAGCGCCGAGAAGAACCGCTCCTTCTGATTGAAGAAGCGCAGCAGCTCGCGGCGGACGATGCCGCCGAGGCAGATCAGGTAGCCGACCGCGTCGAGGCGGCCGATCCGCCCCGCCTGGTCGCGCGGAGGGGCGGCGCCGATCCGGGTGGCGAGGGGTGTCGGGTTCGTCATGCCGCCGCCCTCGCCGGCTCGGCGACTAGGCGGCGGAACGCGTCGGCCAGGGCCTCGCCGGGGCTGCCGATCCCGCCGGCCCGGCCCCGGGCGACGATCCGGCCCCGGTGCAGCACCACGGCGTCGTCGTCGTCCGAGATCTCCTCGAAGATGTGGGTCGCCCAGAGCACCGACAATCCCTCCTCCCGCACCAGGGCGCGGACGATCGCCACGATGTCGGCCCGGGATTCGAGGTCGAGTCCGACGGTGGGCTCGTCGAGGAGCAGCAGGTCCGGACGGTGGATCAGCGAGCGCGCGATCTCGATGCGGCGCGACTGGCCGCCCGAGAGCGTGCGCACCTTGTCGTGACGCCGGTCCGCCAGTCCGACGCGGTCGAGCAGAACGCCGACCCGCACCTTGGCTGCGGCACGAGCGATGCCGTGGAGGCTCGCATGGTAGAGCAGATTCTGCTCGACGGTGAGATCGGTGTCGAGGGTCCGGGCCTGGAACACGACGCCGAGCCGCGCCAGTGCCCGGGACGGCTCGCGATCAAGGGCGTGGCCGAAGATCGAGACCCGACCGGTCTGGTTGTTGTAGAGCCGGGTGATGACCGAGAACAGCGTCGTCTTGCCGGCGCCGTTCGGCCCCAGCAAAGCGGCGAAGCGCCCGCGCTCCACCGTGATCGAGACATCGTCCAGCGCGGCGCGGGCGCCGAACCGGTGGCCGACATGCTCGATCTGGAGTGCCGCTGACTCGGATGCGCTCATCGGCCGAGGACCTTCCGGGCGTCGGCGACGGCATCGAGGCACTCGTCGAACTCGCCCTCCTTCTGCTCCCGCTCGGCCACCCGCAGCGCCTTCTTGAGCTTCGGAACCGATGTTTCGGGCGGGTTCAGGGCGAGCGCGTCGCGGATCATCGTGATGCCCTCGGCGCAGGACGAGGCATCGTCGGCAGCGAGAGCCGGACCGGCGGCGAGGAGGCAGGCGGAGAGCAGGAGGATGCGCATCACTTCACCGTCAGCGTGCCGGTCATGCCCTTGGATTCCAGGCCGTGCGCCGCCCAGGTGTAGGTGCCGGGCTTGATCGCGACGAACTCGATGGCGATCTCGCCGGGTTCGTCGAACTCCAGGTGATCGGGCGGGCCGCCGCCGTGGATCTCCTTGTGCTCGATCACGATCTGATTGAACCAGATGTAACGGAAGAACTCCGGCGCGTAGAACTTGTATTCCTGGCGCCCCTTGGCGACGATCCGCAGCCGGTAGGCCTTGCCGGATTCCAGCGTGATGTCCTTGTTCTCGACCGCGAAATCGTTGCCCTGATCGTCGCCCAGAACGAGGTCGGGCAGGTTCTCCCGCTTCTTGGTCAGGTCGAGGGCACTCGCCGGAGCCGCGGCGAGCAGCCCCGCCAGGCCGAGGGCCGCCGTTCGAAACATGCGCGTCATGTCGTGTTCCACCCTAAAGCCGCTTCGCGTGCGGCCGTCCTCGCTTGGCGCCCGAAGGTCGCGCGGATCAGTTCGGCGAGATCGCCACGCCCCAGGGCAGGAGCCCGACCGGGATGCTCTTCACCACCTTCTCGGCGGCCACGTCGATCACCGAGACGTCGTTGGAAGTACCGTTCGTGGTGAACAGCATCTTCTGGTCCGGCGTGAAGGCCAGCTGCCAGACGCGCTGGCCGACCGGCAGATACTTCTCGACCTCGTGGGTCTTGGCATCGATCACCGCCACCCGGTTCGCCGGGCCCAGCGCAACGAAAGCCTTGCTGCCGTCCTTGGTGATCCGGATGCCGACGGGCTGGATCGCCTCGTCGTTGACGCTGGGGATCTTGAAGCTGATCTTCTTGATCACCCGGCGCTGTGCCACGTCGATCACGCTCACCGTGCCGCCGACCTCCGCCGACACCCACAGGAACTTGCCGTCGGCGGTGAACTCGGCGAAGCGCGGGCGGGCATCGACCAGCACGTTGTCGATGACCTGGAAGGTCTTCGTGTCGATGAAGTGGGCCATGTTGGTGGTCTCGGAGGTGTTGACCAGGATCTTCCCGTCCGGCGACAGGCCCATCCCCTCCGGCTCAACGCCCACCGGAACCTCGGCGAGAACCTTGTTCTTCTCGATGTCGATGATCGTGACCTGACTGTCGTCCTCGTTGGCGACGTAGAGCGGGTTCCCGGAGGCATCGAGAATGAACTGCTCCGGATCAGGCCCGGAGCGCAACGAGCGCACGACCTTGCCGGAACTCGTGTCGAGCACGTCGATCCGGTCGTCGTCGCTGGCGCAGACGAACAGCTCCTTGCCGTCCTTGGAGACGGTCACCCCGCGCGGGCGCCGTCCGACCTTCCAGGTCGCCGTCACCGCCATCGTGTTGGAGTCGATGACGCTGACCGAGTTGCCCTTCTCGTTCGAGACGTAGGCGGTGAAGGCCACAGCCGGCCCGGATAGGGCGAACCACGCACCGAAGGCGACCACACTCAGACATGCCTCGACGCGGCCGCTCATGCCAATTCCTTCCCTTGCGACGTTCCGGCGTCCTCGGCGGACGTTCTCGACGGACGTTTGTAGTGCGATTCCCGCGCGTTGCGAGGGCCTTGGCCGCTCGCCATCGCCGCAGGCCGCGGGTTCACTTGAACTTGCAGGTGGTCTCCGGGAGGTCGATGCCCAGCGTGTCGAGGGGCGTGCGCTGGTGCAGGAATCCCTGCTCGGGCGCGACCGACACCATCGCCTTGGGCTGCACCACGATGATCGCCTGGCGGAGCTGGTGGTCCCAGGGCCGGAAGCTCAGAGGCACGCCCTTGTAGGCCGGCAGGGTGAAGGCGGGCTCGACGAGGTACGGGGCGATGACGGTGGGGTCGTTGGTCTTCTTGGCCGTCACGGCCTCGCCCACCGTCCGCACCGCGGCCCAGACCTGGTAGTCCAGCGGGCGCATCAGCCGCGACGCGAGTCGCCGGAAGCGGTTCTGGGCCTGCGCGGCTCCCCAGGTCTCCAGCACGGGGGACCAGGTCGTGGGCGTCAGCGCCTGCGTGCCGCCGACGGGCCGCGGATCGACGGTGCGGTAGGGAACGTAGTCGCCCCAGTCGCCCTCCTCGTCCGCCACGATGGCCATGTCGTAGTCGAGGCCCCGGGTGAAGACCATCGCCTCGGCGCGGGTCGGCGTGTCGCCGCGCGCTTTGGCGAGGGGGCCGAAGGTCCAGGGTTTCTCGGCGGTGATCTTCAGCGCGAATTTCCGCGCCGAGTTGCGCATCGCGTCGGCGTAGGCCTTGTCGGCGTCGGTCGGGCCGACGATCAGGAAGAGCTTCCGCCAGCGCATGACGGTCAGATACTGCGCCAGGGCGTCCGTCAGCATCGCCCGCGACGGCAGGATGTGGAACACGTTGGCGCGGCAATCGGCACCGCGCAGCCGGTCGTCCGGGGCCCCCGCGTTGAGGATGACCGCGCCCGTGTCCTTGACGGCATCGGCCACCGCCAGAACGGCGTCGGCGGGGAGCGCCACGACGAGATAGCGGATGCCCTTGCCGATCAGCTCCTTGGCGGCCGCCACGGCGTCCGGCTTGTCGTCGGTCAGGGCGATCTCGTCGAGGGCGTAGGTCTGCTTGGTGAAGCGCCCCGTGGTGTTGTTGTCGGCGATCCCCATCTTGGCGCCGGCCAAGCCCTCGTCCTCCGGCGCGGCCTCGGCATCGTACGAGGAAGGCGCGGGCTGCGGCTTGTAGATCAGGCCGATGCGGGTCTCGAGCGCCTGCGGGGCCGCCGGCTGCGCGGAGTCCGGGGCCGCCTGCGGGGGCGCGGTCGGCGCCTTGTCCTCCGCCCGCGCCCCCGTCTGAGCGAGGGCCAGCGCGACGACGGCCGCGCACAGCCAGGACGGGCGCGTCTTATGCCGATAGGCCGTGACGGGTGCAGGATGGTGCATGTGGGCGGCCTCTATCAGCTTCCGCTCAGGCCGCTCAACCGCGGCGTCTCGTCCCGACGTTCACGTTGCCGTCGTGGGATAGGCCGGCGCGGAAGTACATTGCCAAATTGTCCCTTCGCCCGACCTATGACGGGAATGATGCCGCCGGAGTGGGCGGCCGAACGCCTCGAGAGGAAGCCCCCGCCGATGCGCCACACGTCTCTCCGCGCGGCCGTTGCGTGCAGTGTCGTGCTCCTGTGGGCCGCCCTGCCCTGCGCCGCCCGAGCCGCCGAGAAGGCAGCGGTGTTTCCGGTCGAGCTGTTCGATCCCGGTGCCTCCTACGGATCCCGGACGCGGCCGGTCGACACCCGGAAGCTCGCTCTCGTCACCGACGAATTGCGCAATGCCCTGCACGACAAGTCCGGGCTGGAGATCGTCGACACCGCGCCCAAGGCCGATGTGGTGGCCAAGGAGGGCCCGCTCTACAAATGCAACGGCTGCGCGGCGGACATCGCCAAGAGCCTGGGTGCGGACCTCGTCGTGACCGGTTATGTGGAGAAGGGGTCCGGTCAGATCTTCAACCTGAGCGTCGCGATCGCCGAAGCCGATACCGGCAAGGTGGTGCGCGGTGGGCAGGTGACGATCCGGGCCGACACCGACGATACCTGGGCGCACGCGATGCGCTGGGTGGTGAAGAACCGCCTGCTCGCCGAGCCGCTGCCCGGGAAGTCCTGAGACGGTCCGTTCAAGTCCGAGTGTTTCGTGCCCACGTCTCCCATCCAGCAAGACCCACTGCCCCGGCTCCTCGTCAGCGTGCGTGATCCGGCCGAGGCCGAGGCCGCCCGCCTCGCGGGCGCCGACCTGATCGACGCCAAGGATCCCGAGCGCGGGGCGCTCGGCGCCCTGGATGTGGACGTCGTGCGGGAGATCGTCACCCGCGTGTCCGGCGGTGCCGCGACGAGCGCGGTCGCCGATCCGACGGCCGACTCGGTCGCCGCGCTTTCGCGGACCGGCGTCGACTGGGTGAAGGTTGGCCTCGGCCCGGCCCTGCGTCGGGATGCGGCGGCCATGGCCGTTCTCGTCGCGGCCGCGCCGGGGCGGCTGATCGCCGTATTGTTCGCCGAGGATGGTCCGGCTGCCGCCCTCGTGCCGCATCTCGCGGCTGCCGGATTCGCCGGTGCGATGATCGACACCGCCGGAAAGGTCGGCACCCGCCTACCCGATCTTGCCGTCCCGGCGGACCTCTCGGCCTTCACCACCGCCTGCCGGGCGCACGGGCTGATGAGCGGTCTCGCCGGATCGCTCCGGGTCACCGACATCCCCGGCCTCGGCGCGCACCGGCCGGATTATCTCGGCTTCCGGGGCGGGCTGTGCCGCGACTTCGACCGCCGCAACGGCATCGATCCCCTCCGGGTCGTCGAGGCGCTGCGCGTTCTGCGCCCGAGCCGGCAGGACGCGGCGTGACGCGTGTCATCAAGATCGGCGGCAGTCTCGAGGCGGATCCGCATCGCCGCCGGGCCTTGCTGACAGCCATCGCCGAGGGCGCCCACGGGCGCTGCATCGTGGTGCCGGGCGGCGGCGCCTTCGCGGATTCCGTCCGGACGGCGCAGGCGCAGGAGCGTTTCGGCGATGCCGAGGCCCATCGCCGGGCCCTCGATGCCATGAGCGAGGCGGCCGGGATCTTCCGTGGGATCGAGCCGAGGCTGGTGCAGAGCCTGGAGCCCTGGGCGGAGATCGCGTCCGCGCGGATCCGGATCTGGAACCCGCGCCGCCTGCGCGCCGGGCATCCGGATATCCCCGAGACCTGGGACGTTACCTCGGACAGCCTCGCCCTCTGGCTCGCGGCGCAAGTTCGGGCGGAGTGCTGCGTTCTGGTGAAGTCCGTTGATGCGCCGCCGGGCCGAAGCGCCGCCGCGCTCGCCGAGGACGGGCTCGTGGATGCCGCTTTTCCGCGCTTCGCGGCCGGGTTCGGCGGTGTCATCGAGATCTGGGGACCGAACGGCCGCGTTGCGGTCGAGACAAGGGCCACCGCGTGAGCACCCCGGAGCACATCGTTTTCGTCACCGGACGTCTCGCTCGGGCGCGGCTGGAGAAGGTCGCGGCGGGCCTGCCGAACACGTGGCACTGGAGCATCGCGGATGCCGGCGTGAAGGTCGCGGCGCTGATGACCGAGGAGATCATCCGCCGGCGGGTCGTCCTGCCCGAGGGTGCCACGCGGATCATCCTGCCGGGCCGGTGCCGGGCCGACCCCGAACATCTCGCCGCGCATTTCGGCATTCCGGTCGAGCGGGGACCCGATGAGGTGGTCGATCTGCCGGCCTGGCTCGGCCTGACCGCCCGCAAGGTCGACCTGTCCCGGCACGACCTCCGGATCTTCTCGGAGATCGTCGACGCGTCGAAGATGAGCGTCGATCAGA
Source organism: Methylobacterium sp. UNC378MF (assembly GCF_900103195.1). Classification (GTDB taxonomy): domain Bacteria; phylum Pseudomonadota; class Alphaproteobacteria; order Rhizobiales; family Beijerinckiaceae; genus Methylobacterium. The sequence goes on from NZ_FMWU01000008.1 coordinate 99,265, forward strand.
TCCTCGCAAAGGGGCTCGATCTCGCCGGACGCGGCGCGGACGTGATCGATCTCGGCGGCCTGCCCGATACCGCCTTCCCGCATCTCGAGGATTCCGTGCGGGCGCTGAAGGGCGCCGGCCTGAAGGTCAGCGTCGATTCCTTCTCCCGCGAGGAGCTCGTTCGCGGCGCCGGGGTCGGCGCCGACTTCCTGCTGAGCCTGAACGAGGAGACCCTCGACCTCGCCTTCGAGACCGACGCGGTGCCGATCCTCGTGCCGATGCGGCCGGACGACCTGCCCTCCCTCGACCGGGCGATCGAGCGCATGCTCAAGGCGGGGCGGCCGTTCCTGGCCGACCCGATCCTCGAGCCGATCCACCACGGCTTCGTCGACTCGATCGCGCGCTACCGCGACACCCGAGCCCGCTGGCCCGGGATCGACATGATGATGGGCACCGGCAACCTGACCGAGCTGACCGAGGCCGATTCCCTCGGCGTGACCGCGCTGCTCGTCGGCATGTGTTCGGAATTGTCGATCCGCAACGTGCTGATCGTGCAGGTCTCCAACCACACCCGCCGCACCGTCGAGGAGCACGATGCCGCCCGGCGGGTCATGTACGCGGCCAAGGCCGATTCGGCGCTTCCGAAGGGCTACGGCCGGGCGCTGCTCGCCCTTCACGACAAGCGCCCGTTCGTGCAGACCGCCGACGAGATCGCCCAGGCGGCCGCCGAGGTGCGGGACCCGAATTACCGGATCGTGATCGCCGAGGACGGGATCCACCTCTACAACCGCGACATCCACAGGGTCGGCACCGACGCGATGGCCTTCTTCCCCGAACTCGACGTGGCGAGCGACGGCGCCCACGCCTTCTATCTCGGCGCCGAGCTCGCCAAGGCCGAGACGGCCTGGCGGCTCGGCAAGCGCTACGTCCAGGACGAGGCGCTCGACTGGGGCTGCGCGGCCGACGCCGAAGTCGAGGATGCCACCGCGTTCAAGAAGGCGGGCCACACCCGCCATTCCGGACCCGATGCGCCGCCGCCCGGCACGCGCGACGCCCGCATCGTCGGGCCCGAGGCCGGCGCGACGTCTCCCGAGACGATCCCGGATGCGGAGGCGCGCGCCGCGGCCGTGCCCGAGCGCCCGCAGGACCGGCCGGCGAAGCTGGTCTGCGGGCGTCTCGTCCCCGCCGACAAGGCGTGAGGCCATGCCGCTGATCCTCGAGACCGTCGTCACGACCCTGTCCCCTGCGGGCGAACTGCACCTCGTTCCGTTCGGGCTGATCGGCGAGGCGGAGGGCTACGTCCTCGCGCCGTTCCGGCCGTCGCCGACCATCGCCAACCTGGAGGCGAATCCCTGCTTCGCGGCCTCGAGCCCGCGCGACATCCGGGTGATCGCCGGCGCGGTGACCGGCCGACGCGAATGGCCGACGCTGCCCTGTACGGCCATCCAGGGGCGACGCCTCGCCGACAGTTTCGGCCACGCGGAGTTCGAGGTCGCCTCCGTCGAGGCACACGAGACCCGGCCGCGCTTCCGCGGCCGGATGGTCCACAGCGCCGCGCATGAGCCGTTCATCGGCTACAACCGCGCGCAGGCGGCCGTCCTGGAGGCCGCCATTCTTTCGACCCGGCTCCACATGCTGGAGCCCGACAAGGTGTTGACGGAGATGGCCTACCTCGCCATCGCCATCGGCAAGACCGCCGGACCGCGCGAGCGCGAGGCCTGGGGCTGGATCGAGGACAAGGTCGCGGCGGCGCTCGGCCCCGCGGCGCGCGTCCTTGATCGCGACGACCGCTGAGGGCGGGAGGAGAAGGACAAGATGAAGAAAATCACCCTGGCCCTGGCGGCCACGGCGGCCCTGGTGGCCGCGACCGCGCAGGCCCACGGCCCGACCCGGCGCAAGATCACCGAGTCGATCGAGATCAACGCCTCCGCCGACAAGGTCTGGGCCGTGGTCGGCGACCTGAAGAATGCCGACTGGATGCAGAACGTGACCAAGACCGAGCTGACGGGCGATCCCGCCGGCAAGTTCAAGCGCATGCTGACGCTCAAGAACGGCAATCAGATCTCTGAGACCAGTAACAAGTACAAGCCTGACGACAAGCTGTTCTCCTATTACATCGACAAGGTCGACGTGAAGGATCTTCCGGCTAACGACTACTCGGCTGCGATCACGGTCGAGCCTGAGGGGAACGCCAAGTCGAAGGTCGAGTGGAAGGCGGCCTTCTATCGTGGCTACATGAACAACGATCCGCCGCCGGATCTCAACGACGAGGCCTCCGAGAAGGGCGTCGGCGACTGGATCAAGGCGAGCCTCGCCAACCTGAAGGCCAAGGTCGAGAAGGGCTCGTGAGCCTGGGTCGGGGCCGCGCGGCCCTCGCCGCCGGCCTCGTTCTGATCGCGACCGCCTCCCGCGCCGATCCGGCCCGGGAGGCCATCGTCACCGCGCAGCTCGATGGCGCGGTCGAGGTTGTCGATCTCGCCGCCGGAAAGGTGGTGCGCCGGATTCCCGTCGACGGAGCGCCCGCCGGAATCGCCCTGTCGCCCGATCGCAGACGCGCCTACGTCACCCGCCCGGAGGGGCACGGTCTCGCCCTCATCGACCTCGATGCCGGCCGCGTGGTCGCCGAGGTGCCGCTGCCCGGCGGCCCGCTCGGCATCGCGGCCGATCCGCGCGGCGGAACCGTCTACGTGGCCGACTGGTACGGACACCGCCTGTTCGTGCTGAGGGAGCGCGACGGCACCCTGGTTGCGGATGGCGAGATCACGGTCGGCGCGTCGCCCTCGGGAATCGCCGTCAGCCCGGACGGGGCGACGCTCTACGTGGCCAATCGGGAGGCCGATACGGTGTCTGTCGTGGACGCCGCGACGCGGCGGGAGACGAAGGTCATCCCGGTGGGCCAGCATCCGTTCGGCATCACCGTCGATGCCGCGTCGGGGCGCGCCTACACGGCCAACGTCACCGGGGACGACGTGTCGGTCCTGGACCTCGAGACCGGGCGCGAGATCGGCCGCATTCCGACGGGGCGCCGGCCCTACGTGATCGCCATCGCCGGGGACCGGGGCTTCGTGACCGACCAATATGCCGGCAGCATCACCGCCTTCGATCTCGCCACGCTCAAGCCGATCGCCGATATCGATGTCGGAGACCACCCCGAAGGAATTGCCGCGGATTCGGACGGCCGCCTCTACGTGTCCAATTGGGGCGATAACACGCTGAGCGTCCTCGATTCCAGAACGCTCAAGGTGCTGGCGACCATTCCCACCGGCAACGGCCCGCGCTCGTTCGGCACCTTCCTGCGCTGAGATTCAGCTCGTGCGGCGGTGCGGGGCCCGGCGATAGGCCGCGCGCGCCATCAGGAGCGCGCCGCCGATCTGCAGGAAGCCGGACTCGCCCAGGTCCGACGGGGCGAAATGCGCCTGGATCAGCAGCCGCGTCAGCGCATTGAGCGCGAGCAGTGTCAGGCAGAAAGCTGCGGCGGCCAGCAGGCTCGCGACGAACTCGGGCATGATCTTTCCTCCCGTCTCGAACGGGAGGAGCTTAGCAAGCGCCGCGCCAGGGCCAAGCTGCCTCGGGGACCGTTGTCAGCGCTTGCGGCCCACCGGTGCCGGCGCCGGCGTCCCCGCCTGTGCGGCCGGTGTGGGGCGGGGCGTCTCGACGGCGAGCCGCTTCACCGGCCAGCCGTCGCTCCACCGTTCCATATCGGCGAGGCGCGGATTGTTCTTCAGTGCCGTCGCGTCCGACCCGGCGAAGGCCGCGGCGGCGGCGAGGTCGAAGGTCTTCCAGAATCCGAGATAATCCAGAGCATCGACCCGGGCGAGGTTGATCTGCGAGACCAAGGTCTGCTGCTCGCCGGTCAACGCCATGTCGGCGGACCAGCGGAACGGCGGCGGCTTGGCCGCATCCTTGGGCGCATCCTTGGATTCCGGGCCCGGCTTGATGGCGCCGCCGTCATAGGCGGAATCCACCCCCGCGGGGGCCGCCAGGGTCGCGGTCAGGGCCGGAAAGCCGTGGTCGTCCGAAAGCGCCCGCACGAACAGCTTGCGCTCGAGCGGCACGGCGCTGGCCTCGCGCAGGAGACGCTTGGCCGCGAGATCGGCGGCCCGGGTGTCTTTGTCGCCGACCATCGTCACGAGCATCGTGGCGGGATCCACCAGCGAAAGGTCGGTGAGCGCGATGCCGCGGGATTTCGGCCCGCTGGCGATGCCGCCGGGCGCCACCGCGAAGATGAGCTTGGGCACCGGCAGACCCTGCGTCTTGGCAGCCGCCGCCAGATCCATGGCGAGCGGGGCGCCGGCCAGGTGGCCAATGACCGCGACACGGCCGAGATCGGGCTTGCCCTCGCTATCCGTCGCGAGATCCGCGAGCGCCGCCTTGACCAAAGATTCAGCGATGGCGGGGGCGTCGGCCGGACGCGTCCGATTGACGTCTTGGAAGCGCGGGAAGACCACGAGCCAGCCCTGGCGGGCGAGATGATCGATCCAGCCGCCGTAGCTCTGCGGATTGACCACGCCCCAGCCGTGCAGGAAGATCGCGACCGGTCGCCCCGCTTCCGGGGCCGCGCCCGCGGCGTAGAACGCGTAGCTGGTAGCCGTGCCGCGGCCGAGCAGGCGCTTGGTCACCGTGGCCTTGCGGTCTCCGACGCCCCCCGCTCCGTCGGCGGGCTGGGCCGGAGGCGTCGCCGCCTGGACGGTCGCGAGGCCGGCCAATGTCATGATCGCGGCGGCCGTCAGCGATCCGCGAAGAACTTTGAGACGCATCCAGGACTCGGCTGAGAGACGCACTGCGTCGGCAGGTCAGAATGCGCTGAATAGCAGATTCTCTCGTCTTGGCGACCCGCCGTCTCAGTCTCCTGCCTAGGTTCGGAGATCGAGCCTAAGCAAAGGTAGCCTGTCCGGTGTCCGGACGGTCGAGCCGCTGCGCCAGCGCCGCCAGCTCCACCGGCAGATCGTGATCCGGCGTGACGTAGACGCTAAGCAGGCCCTCGCGGACCGTATCGAGGATGGCGGACTCGGCCGTATCCCGCGCGCCGGGCCGGCGAAGGGAATCGGCGTGATTGGCTGCAACAATCTTCATGGCGTCGTGGATCAACTGTACTGCTCAGGTCCGAATGCGTCGTACCTCGGAGTGGCGTACAACTGTGCGGTCGCCTCAGGTTTCCAGGCCGGACGGGATTATTTTGCCGCCGGGTCCGATAACCGATGGTCCCGAGCCGGACGACGGTCGTCCCGCGGCCTGCTCCACCCAGGCGAGGATGTCCTCGGCGCGCCAGGGCTTCGGGATGAAGGTCGCCGAGACGCGCAGGTCGCTCGGCTGGTCGCCGGCATCGCCGGACGTGAGGAGGACCCGCACGCGCGGCCATGTCACGCCGATGATCCGCGCGAGTTCGAAGCCCCCGATCGGACCGGGGGTGCGGACATCCGAGAAGACCACGCTGACTTCGTCCGCACGATCATTGAGGATCGCCAGGGCGCGATCGGCGGTCTCGGCCTCGATCACCGTGAAGCCGGTATCCTCCAGCAGCGTGGCCGCGAGGAAGCGCTCGTCGGGTTGATCTTCCACGACGAGGATCACGGGCTTCTGTCCAGGCTGTACCGATTCGCTCATGGGCCAGGACACTCTACAGGGGCTGAACGGCGGTCGCTTCGATCGGTTCAACGCCCGAACGGCGCAATGGGCTAGACCCGCGCAGGCACAGATCCTCCTTTGATCCTTGCACAAGCGAGAAGTTGTGGCCGTGTCTTGGGCAACACAGCCGACGCGGAACGTGTCCTATCGGACATCCAGAGGCGTCTATTCAGCCGACGCCATGCGAGTTCAGGAAGGCCAGCGCACGCTTCCAGCCATCCTCCGCGGCCTCCCGGCGATAACTCGGGCGGTAATCCGCGTGAAAGCCGTGCGGGGCGTCCGGGTAGATCACGAGCTCGACGCTTTTACCGGCGGCCTTGGCGCGGTCACGCGCCTCCTCCACGGCCGCCACCGGGATACCCGTATCGGCTCCGCCATAGAGGCCGAGCAGCGGCGCATGGATCTCCGCGGCCACGTCTGCGGCGGTGCGCGGCTGGATGTCGGTACGCTCGCCACCGACCGGTCCGTACCAGGCGACCGCCGCCTTCAGGTCGCGACGATGCGCCGCGTACAGCCACGCATCCCGCCCCCCGCGGCACCAGCCCATGACCCCGAGCCGGTTCGGGTCACCCTTCGCGGCTGAGGCCGCCCAGACCACCGTCGCGTCGAGATCGCCGATCCATTGCGCATCCGGCGTCTTCGCGATCACGTCGCGGATGATCTGCTTGGGATCGGTCATGGTCGAGAGATCGCCTTGGCGGGCGTAGAGCTCGGGCGCCACGGCGCAGTAACCTGCCTTCGCGAGCCGGCGGCAGATGTCCTTGATGTATTCGTGGACGCCGAAGATCTCCTCGATCACGAGGACGATCGGGAAAGGACCGGCACCCTCCGGAGACGCCCGGTAGCCCGGCATCGGACCGTCGGCGGCCGGGATCTTCACCTCGCCGGCCTCGATGCCGGTGGTGTCCGTGTGGATCACCTGGGCCTCGACGCGGGTGGTCGCGAGTGTCAGGCCGCTCATCAGGCTCGTCATTACGAAGCCGCGCCGCGACAAGGGCGGCGTGATCAGCCCGTCTAGTCCGGCCCGGTCGTGATCGGCCATGATGCTCTCTCCCTCGTTTCGAGGATGAGGGCTATCCGGGTGCGGCAGCCCGGGTCAAATCGCCATCGCGTCAGCGGTCGGTCACGCTCCGGCGGCTGCCAGGACACGCGCCGGCCGCTGCGGCATCCGAGCGGGCTCGACCATCTCGCGCGGCCTCAGCATGTCGCCCAAGCTGACGAAGGTCTCAGCGGCCGGTGAGACGACGGCGCGGATGCCGTAGCCGAGCGCGAAGGACCGGATCAGCTCGGCGTCGCGCGGAATGCCGAAGCGGTCGAGCGCCGCGAGAAAGGCCTCACGGAACAGGCTTGGCCGGCACCAGCGCTTCTCGGCCATCTGCAGCGGCCAGTCCCACAGACCCTCGGCCCGTCGCATCGCCAGCGCGGTGCGGGCGATGAAGTAGCCGGTTTCACGGTGCTCGATCCCCTCCGCCTGCACCGACCAATCGTCGTTGCCGAACAGTTCGACCTCAGCCGCGTCGCCCATCGGGTCCTCCGCCCTGAACCAGCCTTCCGGCGCACCGGAACATTGCCGGAACACTGGCGTGGAATGCGGCCTTGGTCAAGGCACTTGTTCCCGGTGCGTTCGCGCGTCGGAATGCGGCCCTCAACGGGCCTTGAACATCGCGTGCTCGATCCGGTCGCCCGGTGCGATCCCGAGCTTCGCCGCGGTCCCGGCATTCAGTTCCAGGACCGCGAGAACCGGGCCGCCCGAAGGGATGATCGCGGTGGAGAGCGGCTCCGTATCGGCGGCGATCCGGGTGATCGTCCCGTCCGGGCGGATGAACAGCATGTCGAGCGGCAGATAGGTGTTCTTCATCCACATGGTGACGGGCTGATCCTGCTCGAAATCGAACAGCATGCCGTGATCGGCGGCCATGTGCCGTCGGAACATCAGGCCGCGGGCGCGGGCCGCGTCGTCGCGCATCACCTCGACATCGAGGCGCTTCGGACCGGACTTGGTGACGATGGTCAGCGGCTCCGACTTGGCCGCGGCGGCGCGCGCCGCCTGCGCGAGGACGGCCGGGGCCGGGCCAACTGCGACCAGCGCGAGACAGGCGATGGCGGCCGCGCGGGTGGCGTGGAAGAGGGATCTCACAGGCTCAGGCCTCTCGTGGGATGACGTGCGGGCCAGAGGGCCTGCGGACCGGTGATAGACCAGGATGCGCCAAAGGGGAATCCGACGCGGGATTTCCTCAGCCTCACCAAAGAGATAGAGCCAGCTGCGCGCGGCCTGAGGGCTGCGGCCTCAATGCGATGCGGGCACCGCCCCGTCGATCAGCCGGACCTCGGCCGCCATCACGCCCTTCGAGCCGTCGCCATAGCGCACGAGGACGGATTCGCCGGGCTTCAGCTCGGCGATCCCGTAACGCCGCAACGTCTCCATATGCACGAAGATGTCGGGCGTTCCGTCGCCCCGGGTCAGGAAGCCGAACCCGCGCAAACGGTTGAACCACTTCACGACCGCGGTTTCCAGCCCGCTCGTCGGGGTCACGGTCACGTGCGTGCGCGGCATCGGCATCTCGGACGGATGCAACGCGGTCGCCTGATCGAGGGAGAGTACCCGGAAGGCCTGCCAGCCGCGCGGTCGCTCCACGGCCTCCACGACGATGCGGGCGCCCTCGCTCGCAGCCTGATAGCCGTCGCGGCGGAGGCAGGTGACGTGCAGCAGGATATCGGGCGCGCCGTCATCGGGCACGATGAACCCGAAGCCCTTCGAGACATCGAACCACTTGATGCGGCCGGCCACCTCGACGAGGTCGAGTGCCTCATCGTCGTGCTGACTCAGTTCGCCGGCTCGAGCGACCGTCACCCGATCTGGGTCCTCCGGCCCGGATCCGCGTTCGTCAGACATGGCCGAGCAACCTACACCGAATCACGCCGCGCGCTCTCCCAGCAAGATTAACGAAGTCCTGATGTCCGGGAAGCCCATTTGGCCGGCGGGAGACTCCCACCCAGTTGCAATCTTGGCCCAAGGAGGCGACGCCGCAACAGTCGAACGGTCGCAGGTTCCGGCGAAACAGGAGTTTAAGCGGCGGCCCGGACGAGCGGTTTTCCCGGGTTGCGGGTTCCGCCGGCGCCCTCTCGGTTGCGCGCCGGCGGCCTTCACATTTCCGAGAGGCACCGAGCCCGCAGCCTGAAGGGCAGCGCGCCCAATACAGGTCACCATGGAAAGGGAGGCTCCGACATGGTTTGGGTGCACCATCATGTCCGTTGATGTCACCCTCGACCGCCCCATCGCCGCCCCCCTGGAACCGCAACGCCGCCTGCCGGTCATCGACGCAATCCGGGCCGCCGCCCTCGCCGCGATGGCGAGCTATCACACGCTCTGGGATCTCGGCCATCTGCGGCTGACCGCAGAGAATTACGCGCTGACGCCGGCCGGTCGACTTGCTGCCGAGATGATCGCCGGCAGCTTCCTGCTCCTCGTCGGCGTCGGCCTCGTGCTGATGAACGGCCGCGGTGTCCGGCTCCGGCCGACCCTGACGCGGTTCGCGCGGATCGGCGGGGCGGCGCTGCTCGTGACCCTCGGCACCTGGGCCATCTTCCCGGACGCCTTCGTCTTCTTCGGCGTGCTGCACTGCATCGCCGTCTCGAGCCTGCTCGGGCTGCCGTTCCTGTTCCTGCCGGTGCCCGTCGCGGTGCTCGCAGCCGCAGCTTTCCTCGCCGCGCCGCACGTCGTGCACGCGCCCATCCTCGATGCGCCGGCCCTGTCCTTTCTCGGCCTCGGCTCAGTCGTGCCGCGGACGAACGACTACGTGCCGCTCTTCCCCTGGTTCGGGCTGGTGCTGGTCGGGATCGTCCTGGGCCGGCTGGGGCTGCCGAAGCTTGCCCGTTCACGGCTCGGGGCTTGGGCTCCGCACACGCGGCTGGGTCGCGCCGCGACCGTCGCGGGCCGGCACAGCCTCGCGATCTACCTCATCCACCAGCCCGTCCTGCTGGCGGTGCTGACCGGCTTGGTCACGGTGGTCGGCGCCAATCCGCGCGCCGGGCTGCGGGCGTTCCGCGCCGATTACGTCACAATCTGCGCGCGCACCGGCGGCGAGCCGCCGCTCTGCCGCATCGCCGCCCGCTGCACCTCCGAGGCGCTGCTCCGCGAGGATCTCTTCCGGGAGGATGGTCGTCCCTTCAGCGGGACCGAGCGCCTGCGCGCCCAGGCGATCTCACAGGGCTGCTACGCCGCTCTGGAGGCCGCCGCGCGGACGGCGCGCTGATTGCCGGCCCCGGATCGACCAGGGCCGGCAGGTCCGGCTCAGTCCTTGGCGCGCTCAACGTAAGACCCGTCGGCCGTCATCACGACGACGCGGGTGCCGGCGGCGATATGGGGCGGCACGGTCGTGCGCACGCCGTTCGACAGGGTCGCGGGCTTGTAGGACGACGAGGCCGTCTGACCCTTCAGGACCGGCTCGGTCTCGGCGACCTCGAGGGTCACGCGCTGGGGCAGCTCGATGGTCAGCGGGACGCCGTTATGGACCGAGAGCATCACCGCCATGCCCTCCTGGAGGTACGGCGCGGCGTCGCCGACCACGTCCTCCGGCACGGCGATCTGCTCGTAGTTCTCCGGGTTCATGAAGTGGAACCCCTCGCCGTCGCTGTAGAGGAAGGTGTGCTCGCGATCCTCCACGAAGGCGCGCTCGACCTGCTCGGTCGTCCGGTAGCGCTCGGACACCTTCACGCCGTCCGTGATCCGGCGCATGTCGAGCTGGGTCACCGGGGTGCCCTTGCCGGGATGGATGTTCTCGGCGAACAGGATCACATAGAGCTTGCCGTCCTTTTCGACGACGTTGCCCTTGCGGAGCGTTGAGGCGATCACCTTCACGGAATTGCGTCCTGCATTGACATGGGGGCCGGCACGCGCCAAGCGCGGGCGCTGCATCTCGGACCCCGCCACTATCGCATCTGCGCCCCGGTTGCCAGCGGGCGGGCGTGGACCGGCGACGGCGTGCATCCCCGGCCGCGTCGCCGCCGGGAGCCGGACAGGGTCGAGGATGACAATGCTCCAGAACGCGGCGCGGCGCCGTCACCCGGGACAGGGCCGGCGGAACACGCTTCGCGACGGAAGCGGGGGCCGGGCTTGACGGGGTCCGGTTCTCCCTGGTGGTCGCCGGATCGCCACGTCGATCGGCGCCCGGCTCTACTTCTGCGCAACCGTATCCTGTCGGCGTTCCGCGCTTGGTTTGCCGAACGCGACTTCGTCGAGGTCGAGGCTGCCTGCCTGCAGGTCTCGCCGGGCAACGAGGCGCATCTCTCGGCCTTCGCCACCGAGGCGGTGGGCGCCAGCGGTGCGCGCACGCCGCTCTTCCTGCACACCTCGCCGGAATTCGCCTGCAAGAAGCTTCTGGCCGCCGGGGAGCCGCGGCTGTTCAGCGTCGCCCGCGTGTTCCGCAACCGGGAGCGCGGACCGCTGCATCACCCCGAATTCACGATGCTCGAATGGTACCGGACCGGTGCGCCCTACACGGCGCTGATGGCGGATTGCGCCGCGCTTCTCGCGCGTGCGGCCGAGACAGCCGGCGTCCGCCGCCTCGTCTTCCGGAACCGGGAGACCGATCCCTTCGCCGAACCGGAGCGCCTGACCCTGGCCGAGGCCTTCGACCGCTTCGCCGGGATCGATCTTCTCGCCAGCGTCTCGGCAGATGGCGAGACCGACCGGGACGGTCTGGCCGACGCCGTCGCGGGGGCCGGCCTGCGCGTTGCACCGGACGATACCTGGGCCGACCTGTTCTCCCGCGTCCTCGTGGCGCGGATCGAGCCGCATCTCGGCCTCGGCCGCCCCACCATCCTGTGCGAGTACCCCGTCAGCGAGGCCGCCCTCGCCCGGCCGGCCCCGCATGATCCGCGCGTGGCCGAGCGCTTCGAGCTTTATGCCTGCGGCGTGGAACTCGCCAACGCCTTCGGTGAATTGACCGACCCGGACGAGCAGCGCCGACGCTTCGAGGCCGAGATGACGGAAAAACAGCGCATCTACGGCGAGCGCTACCCGGTCGACGAGGATTTCCTCGCGGCGCTGGCCGTCATGCCGGAGGCGTCCGGCATCGCCCTCGGCTTCGACCGTCTGGCGATGCTGGCCTGCGGAGCGTCCCGGATCGAGGATGTGATCTGGACGCCCGTGGCGGAGACGCGGCCATGAACCGGGTCCTGCGCAATGCGGACGACCTTGTCTCCGCCGGTCTGGTCTCCGGTGAGGAGGCGGAAGTCCTCGGCGGCGTGCTTGCCCGCTACGCGGTCTCGGTGACGCCCGACATGGCCGAGCTGATCGACCCGGACGATCCCGACGATCCGATCGCCCGCCAGTTCGTCCCGCGCGCGGCCGAGTGCACGACGGTGCCGGAGGAGCGGCCCGACCCGATCGGCGACGGCGCCCACTCCCCCGTGACCGGGATCGTCCATCGCTACCCCGATCGCGTGCTGCTGAAGCCGCTGCATGTCTGCCCGGTCTATTGCCGCTTCTGCTTCCGCCGCGAGATGGTCGGACCCGACGGGCTCGGGTCGCTCACCGACGCCGAACTGGATTCCGCCCTCGCCTACATCGCGCAGGATCCGCGGATCTGGGAGGTGGTGCTCACCGGCGGCGACCCGTTCGCGCTCTCGCCCCGCCGTCTCGGCGCGATCGCCGGGCGGCTCGCCGCCATCGCGCATGTGCGGGTGATGCGGATCCACACCCGCGTGCCCGTGGTGAAGCCCGACCTCGTCTCCGACGCTCTCGTGCGGGCTCTGGGGCGCTTCGGGCGTGCGGTGTTCGTCGCCCTCCATGCCAATCATCCACGGGAATTCACCCCGGCCGCACGCGCCGCCTGCGCCCGACTGGTCGAAGCCGGGATCCCCATGGTCAGCCAGTCGGTGCTTCTGCGCGGCGTCAACGACGATGCCGCGACGCTTGAGGCGCTGATGCGGACCTTCGTGGAGAACCGGATCAAGCCCTACTACCTGCACCACGGTGATCTGGCCCCCGGCACGGGGCACCTGCGCACGGGCCTCCGGGAGGGGCAAAGCCTGATGCGCGGCCTCCGCGGCCGCCTCTCCGGGCTCGCACAGCCGACCTTCGTGCTCGACATTCCCGGCGGGCACGGCAAGGTGCCGGTCGGGCCCGGCTACCTGCGTGACACTCCGGACGGGGTGCAGGTGACCGATCCGAACGGGCTGGACCATGCCTACCCGCCGAAGGCGTGACGGAGATCCTTTGACCATGCGCAGGCTTTGGGGCCGCCTCACCTCGGTGAACGTGCAGAAGGCGGTTTGGGCACTGGACGAGTCGGGCTTGCCCTATGAGCGGATCGACGCCGGCGGAGCCCACGGGGTCGTCCACGATCCTGCCTACCGCGTGATGAACCCGAACGGGCTGGTCCCCACCCTGGAGGAGGATGGCTTCGCCCTCTGGGAGTCGAACGCGATCCTGCGCTACCTCGCGGCGACAGGCCCGGCGCTGGCGCTGCCCGCCGATCCCCGGACACGCGCCCATGTCGAGCAATGGGTGGATTGGCAGGCGACGAGCTTCACGCCCGCGATGCGCGATGCGTTCTGGCAGCTCTACCGGTCGGCAGATCCCGACCGTGCCCTGATCGCCGACTCCCTGACGAAAACCGAGGCCATGGCGGCGATCCTCGACCGTCACCTGGCGGACCGGGATTACGTGGTCGGCACCGGCTTCAGCATCGCCGACATTGCCCTGGGCTGCGCGGCGCATCGCTGGCTCAATCTGCCGGCGGAGCGGATCGAGCGCCCGGCGCTGCGGCGCTGGTACGAGCGCGTCGCTGCCCGACCCGCAGCAGCCCGCGCCCTCGGCGAGCCCATCGCCTGAAGGCCATCGCGGGCGCCCGCGCGCCATCCAAGCCTTGCCGGGCATGCCGGCGCGATCCACCTTCCCGACCGCGCCGCCCGGACCGGGGCCGGCCTTTCACGGAGCCCCTGATGGCGATCGACCAGACCCTGCGCGACGCGCTCTCCGCCGTGAGCCCGGCGAGCCTCGCCCGCGCTCTGTCGCGGGCCGGGGTGAAGGCCTTCAGCCCGTACGGCCTCTCGGCGTTGAGCAGCGAAACCGTGGTCGGACCCGCCTACACGATGCGGATGATCCCGGCCCGTGACGATGCCGCGGGTGACCTTGCCGCCGCCATCGACGCGGTCCCCGAGGGGGCGGTGGTGGTGATCGATGCCGCGGGATCCGCCCTCGCCCTGCCCTTCGGGGCGATCCTGGCGGCGCGCCTCGCCCAGCGCGGCGCCGCGGGTCTGATCACCGACGCCGCCCTGCCGGAGGAGATCGGCGTCCCCGCTTGGTGCCGGCCGGCCGCGGCCGCCGGTACCCTCGCGCTGGTCGGCACGCAGGAGCGCGTCGCCTGCGGCGGCGCCGCGATCCATCCCGGCGACATCGTGGTCGGCGATCGGACCGGCCTCGTCGTGGTGCCCGTTGCGCTTGCCGAGCGGGTCGCCCTGGAAGCCGTGGAGCAGCAGCGCCTCGATCTCTGGATTCAGCGCGAGGTCGAGCGCGGCGCTCATCTCGCGAGCCTCCTTCCGCCGGATGCGGCAGCGCTCGCCCGGTTCGAGGCCGAGACGAAGCCGGCCTGAGGACCGTGTTCTTCCCCGTTTCGAAGGTGATCTTCTTCCTGATCACCCCGTCGAATTTCTGCATCTTCGCGATCCTGCTCGGCCTCGCTGTCGCGGCTCTGACACGGCGGCGGCGGACCGGTCTCGGTCTCGCACTGCTGGGCACCCTCCTGCTCGCCGCGGCCGGTCTCTCGCCCCTTTCGGACGTGGCCCTGATCCCGCTCGAGCAGCGCTTTCCCGTCTTTCCGGACGACGGCCCGGCCCCGGCCGGGATCATCGTGCTGGGCGGCGGCATCGAGGCGGGCCTCTCGGAGTCCCGGCGACAGATCGTCTTCAACGATGCCGGCGAGCGGCCGATCTATCTCGGCGACCTCGCTCGGCGATTTCCTACGGCGCGGCTCGTCTTCTCCGGCGGCAGCGGCTTCATCGCGGGCGGCATGGCCGAAGCCGACGTCGTGAGCCGGCAGGCGGACGTGATCGGCGTACCGCGGACGCGCCTGATCCTGGAGAACCGCTCGCGCAACACCCGCGAGAACGCTGCCTTCTCGGCGGCGCTGGTGCAGCCGAAGTCCGGCGAGCGCTGGCTGCTCGTGACCTCCGCATGGCACATGCCAAGGGCGGTCGGTTGCTTCCGCCAAGCCGGCTTCACGGTGGACGCGTTCCCCGTCGATTACCGGACCCGGGGCTGGAGCGACGTCGCCCACGTCCACGGCTTCGCGTCGGACGGGCTGCTCCAGTTCGACCTGGCGGTGAAGGAGTGGATCGGCCTCATCGCCTACCGCCTGTCCGGCTACACGCCGGACTGGCTGCCGGGCCCTGACCCGAAAGGTGCCTCCGAGGTCACGCCAGCGGCTGGCAGCGACAACCGGTAGATGCCGCGGAAATCGTCCGGGTCGACTGGCTTACCCTTGCGAAGAATCGCGATCCGGCCCGCATGGGCGAGCCGCACGGCGGTGCGGCGTACCGGCTGCATCAGCGGCCCCCAGCCATCCGGGTGCGGGCCGCCGAGGGCGCGGGCCACTTCCGACGGGCAGACGGTCTTGTCGGCGCCACGCTCGGCCACGAGGCGCAGCATCGTCGTCTCGATGGCGGCGTCGTCGAGTTTCGCGTCGGTCATGTGCGTGCCTCCTCGGCGGGCGACAGGAGCGGAGCCTCGAGCGGCCCTTCATGCGGGCCCTCTCCCGCGTCCAGGAGCGCCTTGCGGATCTCCGAGGCGAATTGGCGGCGCCACATGATGATCACGACGGCGGTCGTCGAGACGAACAGCACGTAGGGGCTAATGAACCAGCCGAGATAGGCGAGCGCGAAAAAGAACGCCCGCTGTCCGCGGGCGAAATGCCGCCCGGCGCTGACATTCATGGCGGCGAGCCGCCGCACCGCCCGCAACATCTCGGTCTCGCTCGTGCCGGATCCCTTATGCGGCACGGCGCCGAGCAGGATCGCCGTGTAGTTGAACAGCCTGTAGGCCCAGGCGAATTTGAAGAAGGCGTAGACGAAGATCAGCGCGAGACCGGCGACCTTCAACTCCCAGGTCAGGCGGTTCGCCACCGTCCCGAAGGGCAGCGTGGCAAACAGGTTCAGGACATCGTCCCCGGACCGCGACAGGGTGAGGACCGAGCCCAGGGCGATCAGCGAGGTCGAGGCGAAGAAGGCCGTGCCGTTCTGCAGCGAGGCGTTGATCTGCGTGTCGACCACCCGGTTGTCGCGGCCGATGACCTGACGCGCCCAGTTGGCCCGATGGCCGTTCATGATCTGGCTGAGGGAAACCATCCGTCCGCGCAGCTGGCCCACCGAGAGGCCGTAGGCGATCCAGGCGAGGATGAAGTAGAGCAGCGCTGCGAGATCGAGATGCGAGAAGGCGGCGTTGCCGGCGGACAGATCGGTCATGGTCTCCGGACGGCGGATTCGCGAAAGGGTTGTCCGGCATACCAGTCCGCGGACGCGCACTGAACCGGCACCGCTGCGATCAGTCGCGCAGGATCCGGAATTCGCCGCCGTCCGGCACGTCACCGCCGGCACGCACGACGACGTCGGTCACGCGCGCGCCGGGCGGACCCGAGCGGCACAGGGCTTCCATCTCCGCCACGGCGTCCGGAGCGCCGCTGAAGACCGCTTCGACCGCGCCGTCGTCACGGTTGCGCACGGAGCCTGAGAGGTTCCGGGCGCGGGCTTCGGCCTGCGCCCAGGCCCGGTAGGAGACGCCCTGGACGCGACCGGTGACGATGACGGATATCGTCCGGGTCTCGCTCATGGGGCGCGGTCTCGTTCGACAGGGCCCGCGCCGTGCGGCGCGGGCCGGAAGGGCCTTACTCGGCCGCGATCGGGCGACGGACGCCGGCTTCCATCGCCGAGGCCCGGCTGGCGCCGGTGCGGACATGGGTGGAGTAGAGCATCAGACCCGTGAAGGCGATGCCGCCCACGATGTTCCCGATGAGGGTCGGGATCTCGTTCCAGAGCAGGTAGTCCATCACCGTCAGGTGGCCGCCCATGAGGATCGCGGACGGGAACAGGAACATGTTCACCACCGAGTGCTCGAAGGTCATGAAGAAGAACACCGTGATCGGCATCCACATGGCGATCACCTTACCGGGTACCGAGGTCGACAGCATGGCGCCGATGACGCCGGTCGACACCATCCAGTTGCAGAGCATGGCGCGGACGAAGAGCGTCAGCATGCCCGACGCGCCGTACTTCTCGTAGCCCAGGGTGCGCGCCTCGCCGATGCCGGCGATGAGCTTGCCGACGGCGTTCGGCTCCGTGGCGAAGCCGAAGGTGAAGACGATCGACATCATGACCGCCGTGGTCAGCGCGCCCGCGAAGTTGCCGAAGAAGACCAGCACCCAGTTGCGGGCGATGCCCGCGACGGTGACGCCGGGCCGCTTGTCGATCAGAGCGAGGGGGGTGAGGACGCAGACGCCGGTGAACAGGTCGTAGCCGAGCAGGTACAGCATCGAGAAGCCGACCGGGAACAGCAGCGCCGCGACCAGCGGCTGACCGGTCGTCTGGTTGATCGTCACCGCGAAGGCGGCGGCGAGCGCCAGGATGGCGCCGGCCATGTAGGCCCGGATGAAGGTGTCCTTCGTCGCCATGAAGACCTTCGCCTCACCGGCATCGACGGCCTTCTTCACGAAATCGGCGGGCGCCAGATACGACATGCACAACTCTCCCTCGCAGGCGCACGCCGATCGTCGTTGACCGACGGGCGCGCTGCGCAATCACGGATGGCTGGCCGGGCGCGGTGCTGCCGTTCGCCCTCCAGCTCGATCGTGGGCAAGCATGTCGCGTACCAAGTGCGCGGCGCTCAGGCTGGGAGGCCGCGTGCCCAGGTGCCGAGTTCCCGCAGATAGGCCGGCGGGAGCTGCGCCGCGCGCGCGGCCGCGACGACGGCTTCGAGGTATCCCGGCCGCGGGCGGCCGGGCGCTGTGGAACATCCGCGATAGATCAGGGCGCGCTTGACGCCCTCCCCCGTACGGACCGGCAGCGCCGCCTTGGTGTAGAGCCCTCCGGCGACCCCCTCGTAGCGGTCGAGCGCCGGGATGTCGTCGCGGGCCAGTTCCCAAAGAACGCCCCAGACGGTGCGCCGGGGATCGCGCACCACGGACGCATAGCCCTCGCGCATGATGATGAAGCGGTGGCCCGGCAGATGCCCACCGCCGATCAGCCTCGAAACCGGGCAGCGCAGCGCCATCGCGGCGGCATCCATGTTGGCGCCGTATGCGAAATAGAGGGGCATGCGGCCGCGCCTCGTCGGCCGAGTGGCTGAATTACAGTCCCGCCTTGCGCCCGTCGGGCTGCACAGACCGCTCGTTCGCGCGGATGGCCGCATAGGCGAGCGCCAGCGTGATGGCGGGGATGACGAATGTCACGAAGATCTCGCCCGAGCTCATGGTCCGATGCCCCGAAGCACACGCCTCCCGATCCAATGTAAGCCCGTCGCCGCGCAAAGCCAGATCGCCGCGAAGAAGGCGGTCGCCGGCCGCAGGACAGGAGCGTTGGCGATCCCGAAGCTCATGGCGGTGATCGGCGCGACGAAGCCGATCACCGCGGTCACGACCGTGATCGCGACGCGGGCGCCGCGATCAGGCGAATTCCAGGATCACCGCGTCCACCGCCAAGCTGTCGCCTTCCTTGGCGTGGATCTTCCCCACCGTCGCGTCGCGCTCGGCGCGCAGCACGTTCTCCATCTTCATCGCCTCGACGACCGCGATCGGCTCGCCGTTCTTCACCTCCTGGCCCTCGGTGACGAGGATCTGCTTCACGAGGCCGGGCATCGGGCAGAGCACCTGCTTGCCCGAGCCCGCCTGCTCCTTCACCGGCATCAGGGCGGCGAGTTCCGCCTCGCGGCGGGTGTAGACCCGGGCCTCGGCGGCCGCGCCGGCATGCTGCAGGAACACGCCGTTGAGCAGGCTGCGCACCTGGATCGCCACGCGCTCCGAGCCGATCGTGCCGATCCAGACCGGCTCGCCCGGCCGCCACGCGCTCGCCACCGTGAGCGCCGTGCCGTCCTCCTGAGTCACGAGGAGATCCTCGCCCTCGGGCTCGACAGTCACCCGATACGTCTGGCCGGCCAGGATCACGACGCGCTCGCGCTCGAAGGAGAACAGGCCGGGCGCGCGCATCTGGCCCGAGATGCCGCGCTTGCGCTGGTTGAGCTTGTGGTCGATCGCCGCCGCCGCGGCCATCATGCGAATCGCGACCGGACCGGCCGGCTCGGGCGCCGTGAAGCCCTCCGGGAATTCCTCGGCGATGAAGCCTGTGGACAGGCGTCCCTCCTGCCAGCGCGGATGGGCCATCAGCGCCGAGAGGAACGGGATGTTGTGGCGGATGCCGTCGATGGCGAAGGCGTCGAGAGCCTCGGCCTGGGCGGCAATCGCCTCCGCGCGGCTGGGCGCCCAGGTGACCAGCTTGGCGATCATCGGGTCGTAGTGGATGGCGATCTCGCCGCCCTCCTCGACGCCGGTATCGTTGCGCACGATCGCGGTGCCCTGCCGGCCCTCCTCCGGCGGCCGGTAGGTGGTCAGCCGGCCGATCGAGGGGAGGAAGTTGCGGGTCGGATCCTCGGCGTAGACGCGGCTCTCGACCGCCCACCCGTTCAGCTTCACGTCGTCCTGGGTGATCGGCAGCTTCTCGCCGGCCGCGACCCGGATCATCAGCTCGACGAGGTCGAGGCCGGTGATCATCTCGGTGACCGGATGCTCCACTTGCAGGCGGGTGTTCATCTCCAGGAAGTAGAAGGACTTGTCCTGCCCGGCGACGAACTCGACCGTGCCGGCCGAATCGTAGTGCACCGCCTTGGCCAGGGCGACCGCCTGCTCGCCCATCTTGCGGCGGGTCTTCTTGTCGAGGAGCGGCGACGGTGCCTCCTCGATCACTTTCTGGTTGCGGCGCTGGATCGAGCACTCGCGCTCGCCGAGATAGACGACGTTGCCGTGCTTGTCGCCGATCAGCTGGATCTCGATATGGCGCGGATCGGTGATGAACTTCTCGATGAAGACGCGATCATCGCCGAACGAGGAGGCCGCCTCCGATTTGGCGCGGGCGAAGCCCTCCGCCACCTCCTCGCCCGAATGGGCGATGCGCATGCCCTTGCCGCCGCCGCCCGCGGAGGCCTTGATCATCACCGGGTAGCCGATCTCGTCGGCGATCTTCCTGGCGTGCTCCGGCGATTCGATCACCCCGAGGAAGCCTGGCACGGTCGAGACCTCGGCGGCGGCCGCCGCCTTCTTGGACTCGATCTTGTCGCCCATGGCGGCGATGGCCCCCGGGTTGGGGCCGATGAACACGATGCCGGCGGCCTCGAGCGCCTTCGGGAAGGCCTCGCGCTCGGACAGGAAGCCGTAGCCGGGATGCACCGCCTGGGCGCCGGTCTTCTTGCAGGCCTCGACGATCTTCTCGATCACGAGATACGATTCGGACGCGGCAGCGGGGCCGATATGGACCGCCTCGTCCGCCATGGCGACGTGCACGGCGTCGCGATCGGCATCGGAGTAGACCGCTACGGTCCTGATGCCCATCCTCCTGGCGGTCTTGATGACCCGGCAGGCAATCTCGCCCCGGTTGGCAATCAGGATCTTGTCGAACATCGCTGGCGCACTGCTTTCGAGATCGCCGGATTGCGCACCGGCTTGACTGTCCCGATAAATCAGTTGCGCCGCGGACGGAAGCTACGCCTTGGTCTGAGGCTCAGGCGGCCAGGGCAAAGGTCATGCGCGGCGCCTGAACCGTGTCGCGGGCGCGTCGGTTCGCCTCCAGGGCGAAGGCGACCAGCGATTCGGCGCTGCTCTGCGCCTCGCGGACCACTTCCATGGCGATCCGGGCGCCCACCGCGCTCGGGCCCTCGCGGCCGCTGAGCGTGGCAGCGAGCCACGTGGCGACGTCGCGGTCGATGTAGCCGGTCGGGCGCGTTCCCCAGACGGCGAAGTCGACGACCGAGGCCACCAGGAAGTCGGCGAAGGCGTCGGAGCCGATCACCGCCCGCTCGAGGGCGATCAGCAGGTCGGCGTCCTCGCGGCTCATGAGGCCGTCCGGAAGAACCTCGCGCTTCAGGACCAGCAGGTCCTCGTCGCTGATCGTGCCGGCCGAAACCGCATGGTTGCAGAACTGTTGAACGGAGATGTTGGTCATGATCGCCTGCCTCCCCGACCTTTGCTGCGGTCGGCGCTAATCCCTGTGTGTCTTCAACTTACGGGACCGCCTCCCTTCCAGAGGTTAATGGCAAGATCTGAACGGAAGTTCAGGTAAACGCGTCCCGAGCAAGCAGGCTTATTGGGACGTTGACCGGTTGCGTTACCGGACGATGACCGTCGCTCCGACGGGGACCCGATTGTAGAGGTCGACCACGTCGATGTTGCGCATCCGGATGCACCCGGAGGAGACCGCTTGCCCGATCTTTTCCGGCTCGTTGGTGCCGTGGATCCGGTAGAGCGTGTCCCGCCCCCGATCCGACAGGTAGAGGGCGCGGGCGCCCAGCGGATTCATCGGGCCGCCCTGCATGGCGTGGACGTGCGGCCAGCGCGCGATCATCTCGGCCGGCGGGTTCCAGGCCGGCCACTCCGCCTTGCGGTCGATGCGGGCGGTGCCGGTCCAGCCATAGGCCTCGTCGCCCACCGAGACGCCGTAGCGCATCGCCCGGCCGTTCGGCAGGACGAGGTAGAGCTGCCGCTCCTTCGTCTCGACCACGATCGTGCCGGGGGCCTCCCGGGTCGGATCGGCGATCTCGTAGCGGGCGAAATGCGGGTCGAACTCGGCCTCCGGGACGAGCGCCATGAACGCGGCGTCGCGGGCCGAGAGAGCGGGATCGGGCACGCCTTTGAAGGTACAGCCCGCCAGCAGCAGGGCGCAGCCGAAGACCGATATGATGCGCATGTCCCTGCCTCGACATTCTTCGCGGCCGGGGGAGCGCCGAGGGATCGAAGATCCCGGTCCGTCCGGCGGAAGAATCGTGCAACCATAAAGGGGCTACGGCACGCCGCCGTAGTCCGCGCGTTGCGCCCATGGCACATTGCCGGCTCCTGTTGCAGGTGCGCGACAGGCGAGCATCCGGGAGCGACCCTCGTGACCACCCTCTACGTGAGCCATCCCGCCAGCTTCGATCACGAGGTCCCGGAGGGGCATCCGGAACGGCCGGCCCGGATGCGCGCGGTGGAGCGCGCCCTGGAGGATGAGCGTTTTGCGGGCCTGGTGCGGGCCTCGGCGCCAAGGGCCGAGATCGAGGCGGTGACCCTCGCGCATCCGCGCGCATACGTCGACGCTCTGGTGGCGGCGGTGCCCGAGCACGGAATGGTCGGTATCGATTCCGACACGATCCTGTCGGTCGGGAGCCTGGAGGCGACGCTGCGGGCCGTGGGCGGCGGGATGCACGCCGTCGATGCCGTCGTCGGGGGAGAGTGCCGCAATGCTTTCGTGGCCATGCGCCCGCCGGGGCACCATGCCGAGCGGACCCGCGCGATGGGTTTCTGCCTGTTCAACCACGCTGCCATCGCGGCCCGTCATGCCCAGCAGAAGCACGGCGCCGAGCGGGTGGCCCTGGTGGATTGGGATGTCCATCACGGCAACGGCAGTCAGGACATCTTCTGGGACGATGCATCGGTGCTCTATTGCTCGACGCACCAGATGCCGCTCTATCCGGGGACCGGATCGCCGTCCGAGCGCGGCGAGAAGGACACGATCGTCAATGTGCCGCTGCAGCCCAACGACGACGGCGCGGTGTTCCGCGAGGCGTTCGAGACCGGCATCCTGTCGCGCCTGGAAGCCTTCCGGCCTGACGTGATCGTGATCTCCGCGGGCTTCGACGCGCATCGGCTTGATCCCTTGGCCAATCTTCGCCTGGAGGCGGAGGATTTCGGCTGGGCAACACGCCGGCTCATGGATCTGGCGGAACGCTGTGCAAACGGCCGGATCGTCTCGATCCTGGAGGGCGGCTACAGTCTCGAAGGACTCGGGAAGTCGGTGGCCGCGCATGTCGACGCCTTGATGGGGCGCTGACGGCCGTGCCGTTGCGGGCGCCTGCCGGAAGGCCATAATCGGCGGCCTGGAGATCGCCGCCATGCCACCACCGGGTCGACCGAGGCCACCTGCACGACGGCCGCGTCGAGCCCGCCGCAAGGGCGACCGCCGATGACGCGCGCCGGATTAGTGACTTACGCGCTGGCCCTGGGTGTCGCGGCCGCGATCGCCGGGCCCGGCGTTGTCGCCCTGGTCGCCCGGGCCCTCGGCTCGGGTTTCGGCGCCGCGATGGCCTTCTTGGTCGGCCTGATCCTGGGCGACCTGACCTATCTGGCCGCCGCGATCTTCGGCCTGTCGCTGATCGCTGAGGCGTTCGGCACGGCCTTCGTCGTCGTGCGCTACGGCGCGGCGCTCTACCTTGCCTATCTCGCGTTCCGGCTCTGGCGCGCGGCCGGATCGGCGGCCCGGTTCGAGAGCGAGGCCCGCGACCGGTCGCTGACCAGCTTCGTCGCCGGGCTGACCATCACCCTGGGCAATCCGAAGACGATCGTCTTCTACCTCGCGATCCTGCCGACGCTCGTCGACCTGCGCGGCGTGACGGCGACGGATTTCGTGACCCTCGTTATCGTCACGGCCGCGATCCTCCTGGCCGTGATGACGCCCTACGCGGCGCTGGCGGCCCGGGCACGCGAGTCGCTGCGCCGCCCGGCCTTCCGCGCTCGGCTGAACCGCGGTGCCGCCGCCATCATGGCCGGCGCGGCGGCCTGGACCGTCCTGCGCCGCGCCTGACCGACGGCTTCAGCCCTCCAGAGGTTCGTCGCCCAAAAGCTCGATGCCGAAGCCCGAGAGACCAACGTAGGAGCGGGACGAGGTCGCGAGGTTGCGGATCGAGACGACGCCGAGGTCGCGCAGGATCTGGGCACCGAGCCCGACCTCGCGCCATTGCCGCGCCCGCTGGGCTTCCGTGCCCTCCTCGATGACGCTCTTCACCGGCACGCCCGCCGTCCCGTCCCGAAGATAGACCAGCACACCGCGTCCGGCCGCCGCGAAGCGCTTCAGCACGGCATCGATCTGCGTGCCGCCGCCGATCACGTCGGCGGCGACGTTGGAGCGGTGCAGGCGCACCAGCACGTCCCGGCCGTCGCCGATCTCGCCCATGACGAAGGCGAATTGCTGGATCGACTCGAAGGGCGTCGAGAAGACGTAGGCGTTCAGGTCGCCGTGATTTGACCGCACCGGAAAGTGCCCGACCCGCTCGACCAGCCGGTCCCGGGCCTGGCGATAGGCGATGAGGTCGGCCACCGAGACCTGCTTGAGACCATGCTTCTCGGCGAAAGCCTCGATCTGCGGCCCCTTCATCACGGTGCCGTCGTCGTTGGCGAGTTCGCAGATCACGCCCACGGGCGGCAGCTCGGCCAGGCGGCACAGGTCGACCGCGGCCTCGGTGTGACCTGAGCGCATGAGCACGCCGCCGTCGCGGGCGATCAGCGGGAAGACGTGGCCGGGCCGAACGAAATCGCCCGCGCCCATATTGCCGTTGGCGAGTGCCCGCACCGTGTTGCAGCGCTGCTCCGCCGAGATGCCGGTCGTCAGGCCGTGCTTCACGTCCACCGTGACCGTGAAGGCCGTGCCCAGGGGGGCGTCGTTCGACGCCACCATCGGGGCGAGGTGCAGGCGCCGCGCCTCGCTCTGCGTGATCGGCGCGCAGACGATGCCGCAGGTGTTGCGGATGATGAACGCCATTTTCTCCGGCGTGCAGAGCGAGGCGGCGACGACGAGGTCACCCTCGTTCTCGCGGTCGTCGTCGTCGGTGACGACCACGATCTCGCCGCGGGCGAAGGCCGCGATGGCCTCGGTGACGGTGCAGTGGGGCACGGGCATTCTCGGGTCGTTGAGGCGAGGACCAGGATCAGGGCTGCTGCCCGACCTGTCCTCGATGGCGCAGATAGTGATCGGCCAGCACGCAGGCCATCATGGCCTCCGCCACCGGCACGGCGCGGATGCCGACGCAGGGGTCGTGGCGGCCCTTGGTGACGAGGTCCACCTCGCTGCCGTCGCGGGTGACCGAGCGGCGCGGCGTCAGGATCGAGGAAGTCGGCTTCACGGCGAAGCGCACCACCACGGGCTCGCCGCTGGAGATGCCGCCGAGGATCCCGCCCGCATGGTTGGCGAGAAAGCGCGGCCGACCGCCGTTGCCGGCGCGCATCTCGTCGGCATTGTCCTCGCCGCGCAGGGCGGCAGCCGCGAAACCGTCTCCGATTTCGACGCCCTTCACGGCGTTGATCGACATCATCGCGGCGGCGAGGTCGGCATCGAGCTTGCCGTAGATCGGCGCGCCGAGGCCGGGCGGCACCCCCTCGGCCACGACCTCGATGACGGCGCCGACCGAGGATCCGTCCTTCCGGATCGCGTCGAGATAGGTCTCGTAGAAGGTCGCCGTCTCGGCATCGGGGCAGAAGAACGGATTGTTGCCGACTTCCGCCCAATCCCAGCGCGACCGGTCGATGGCGTGCGGCCCCATCTGCACCAGGGCGGCCCGGATGGTCACCCCTGGGATGACTTTGCGCGCCACGGCGCCGGCCGCGACCCGCGCGGCGGTCTCGCGCGCCGAGGAGCGGCCACCGCCGCGATAGTCGCGGATGCCGTACTTGGCATCGTAGGTGTAGTCGGCGTGGCCGGGCCGGTAGCTGTCGCGGATTTCGGAATAGTCCTTCGAGCGCTGGTCCGTATTCTCGATCATCAGCGCGATCGGCGTGCCGGTGGTGAGCTGGCGGCCACCGGTCCGGTCGTCGGAGAACACGCCGGACAGGATCTTCACCTGATCGGGCTCGCGGCGCTGCGTGGTGAAGCGCGACTGGCCGGGCTTGCGCCGATCGAGCTCCGCCTGGATCTCCTCCGCCTCCAGCGGCAGGCCGGGCGGGCAGCCGTCGACCACGCAGCCGAGCGCGACCCCGTGACTCTCGCCGAAGGTCGTGACGCGGAACAGGTGGCCGAAGGTGTTGTGCGACATGGCGCGGCTGCCTTAGCGCGGGAGCGCCCGAGGCACAAACGCGGTCCGTGCCGAGGCGCTCGCAGGGTCGGGTCGGGGCAACCCGCAGTCTCATGCGCCCTCGGCCGAACCGGGCAGGTCGAGCCCGCCCCGCGCCTTGAGCGCCCGATACGCCGCGATTGCCGTGGCGAGGTCCTGGCGAAGCCGGGTCTCGTCGCCGAGAGCGGCGAGGTCGTAGGTGAGGCCGCGGATATGGGCGGCCTCGTAGCCCTCCGGCAATGCGCCGGCGCTGCCGAGGGCGATCGCCGTGGTCGGCAGCGCGTCGGTGAAGTCGACCAACCGTGCCCGAAGCGCGTCGCCGCTGGCGCGCAGATGGGCTCCGGCTGCCGCGCCGTGAGCCCGGATCGCCGCCACGGTTCCCTGCGCCAGGGACAGGTGGACCGCCTCGCGATGCGCCGGAAACAGATAGACGAGGTAGTAGCCACGCGTTGCGCTGGTGGTGATCCCGGGATCGAACACCGCGATCCACGGCACGGCGGCCCATTTGCGGCCACGGCCGGGGCTGCCCTTCACGAGAAAAGGCCCATCGATAGGCGCCAGGGCCGCGCGCAGCTCGTCCGGCGCGCCCTTGCGGATGACCGCGGCCAGCGGATGGCCGGCCGGCGGATCGAGGCGCGCGAGCGGATAGTCCTCGACGATCTTCCGGAGCGCGTAGCCGAGGCTCACGGGCGCGCCAGCACCCCGCCGGTCATGTCCCCACGCACCCCGGTCGTCGACGGGAAGGTGATCGGCAGGCCCTTGAGCGAGCGCACCGCGAGATACGCGAAGGCCTGCGCCTCGAGGTAGGCGGAGGACCAGCCGATCGCGTCCGCGGTCGTGATCTCGGCGCGCAGATGGTAGTTCAGCAGCCGCACCAACTCGCCGTTGCGGGCGCCGCCGCCCGCGACGATCCAGCGGCTCGGGATCTCGGGGGCGTGGTCGAGGGCGCGGGCCACCGCGCGCGCCGTGAAGGCGGTGAGCGTCGCGGCGCCGTCCTCGGTGGAGAGCTGGCCGGCGAGCTTGTGGGAGAACCAGTTCCGGTCCAACGACTTCGGCGGCCGGCGGAAGAAGAACGGGTGCGTCAGCAGCCACGCGAGAAGCTGCTCGTCGGGCCGCCCGCGGGCGGCGGTGCGGCCGCCATCGTCGAGGTTCTTGCCCTCGCGCTCCTGCATCCACTCGTCGATCAGGGCGTTGCCGGGGCCGGTGTCGAAGGCAATGACGCCGCCCTTCGAGTCGATCAGCGTCGCGTTGGCGACGCCGCCGATGTTGAGGATGCCGAACGGCCCGTCGAAGCCCGACGCCTCGGCGAGAGCCTTGTGGAAGACCGGCACCAGCGGCGCCCCCTGCCCGCCCGCCTCGATATCGGCCCGGCGCAGGTCCGAGACGACCGGGATGCCGAGCCGGGTCGCCAGCGCCTGCCCGTCGCCGATCTGGATCGAGATGCGCTGGTCAGGCCGGTGGATCACCGTCTGCCCGTGGAAGCCGATCACGTCGATCTCACAGGCGCTCAGGCCGTGCTCCGCCAGGAAGCGCTCCACGGCCTCGGCGTGGGCGAGGGTGACGAAGGCCTCCGCCTCCGGCAGCCGCCCGGGCCGGTCGCCGGGATGGAGGACGGATTCGGCATCCTTGGTGGCCGCGCGCAGCAGCACCTTCTCGTCGTCGGCGTAGCCGCGATAGCCGGTGGGACCCAGCGGCTCGAGGAAGTTGTTGTGGCCTTTGACGACGTGGACCCGCTCGCCGTCGGTCTCGATCAGCGCGATGTCGACGCCGTCCAGCGACGTGCCGCTCATCAGTCCGATCGCGCGCATCATCGCCATGCCGTCCTGCCCCGTGCCTTTCGGCGAACGCCCTGCTAAGAGCGCGCCGTATCCTGAACCCAGCGCGAGCTAGCATGCGGGGCCTCGGCCTGTCGCGCCAGCGCGCGACCCGAGATGGCATCCATGACCGCCGAGAGCTTCGCGCCGAAATCCGACTTCCTGCGGATCCTGACCGAGCGCGGCTATATCCACCAGACCTCGGACCTCGCCGGCATCGACGCGGCGGCGCTGGAAGGCCGGCTGACCACCTATGTCGGCTACGATTGCACGGCGCCGTCGCTCCATGTCGGGCACCTCCTGTCGATCATGATGCTGCACTGGCTGCAGACCACCGGGGGCAAGCCGATCGCCCTGATGGGCGGCGGCACGACCCGGGTCGGCGACCCGTCCGGCCGCGACGAGACCCGGAAGATCCTCACCGTCGAGCAGATCGATGCCAACAAGGCCGAGATCCGCAAGACCTTCGACCGGTTCCTCCGCTTCGGCGAGGGGGCGAACGACGCCGTGATGGTCGACAACGCCGAGTGGCTGACCAAGCTCAACTACATCGAGATGCTGCGCGACGTCGGCCGGCATTTCTCGGTGAACCGCATGCTGTCCATGGACAGCGTGCGCCTGCGCCTGGAGCGCGACCAGGAACTCTCGTTCCTCGAATTCAACTACATGATCCTCCAATCCTACGACTTCGTGGAGCTGAACCGCCGCTACGGCTGCGTCATGCAGATGGGCGGATCGGATCAGTGGGGCAACATCGTCAACGGCATCGATCTCGGCCGCCGCATGGGCACGCCGCAGCTCTACGCCCTGACCTGCCCGCTGCTGACCACGTCGTCGGGCGCCAAGATGGGCAAGACCGCGGCCGGCGCCGTCTGGCTCAACCCGGAGATGCTGAAGCCGTACGATTACTGGCAGTTCTGGCGGAACACCGAGGACGCGGACGTTGCCCGCTTCCTCAAGCTCTTCACCCTGCTGCCCATGGACGAGATCGCGCGCCTCGCCGCGCTGGCCGGCTCCGAGATCAACGCGGCCAAGACGGTGCTGGCCACCGAGGCCACCGCGCTGATGCACGGCCGCGAGGCCGCCGAGGCCGCCGCCGAGACCGCCCGGAAGACCTTCGTCGAGGGCACGCTCGCCGCCGACCTGCCGAGCGTGACCGTACCGTCCGCCACCCTCGAGGCTGGCCTCGGCGTGCTCACCGCCTTCGGGCCGGAGGTCGCCAAGCTCGTGCCCTCTACCAGCGAGGCGCGCCGCCAGATCAAGGGCGGCGGCCTGCGGGTCAACGACGTGCCGGTCACGGACGAGAAGGCGGTCCTCGGCCGCGGTGACCTGACCCCGGACGGCGTGATCAAGCTGTCCTTCGGCAAGAAGCGGCACGTGCTGCTCCGGCCGGAATGAGCCGCCCGGCAGACTGGATCGGCGATCGGGAGCGGCCCGCATGAGCACCGCCCGCATCCTTGTGATCGATGACGAGCCGCCGATCCGTCGGCTGCTCAAAACCGGCCTCGGGACGCAGGATTACGCCGTCGTCGAGGCCGCCGACGGGGCCGCGGCACTCGCCGCCCTGCAAGACGGCGGCGTGGACCTCGCGATCCTCGACCTCGGCCTCCCGGACATGCCCGGCCACGCCCTGCTCGCGGCGATCCGCGAGCGGTGGCCGGACCTGCCGGTGCTGATCCTGTCGAGTCGCGAGGACGAGCGCGGCAAAGTCGAGTCACTCGATCTCGGCGCCGACGATTACGTCACCAAACCCTTCGGTATGAACGAATTGCTGGCGCGCATCCGCACGGCCCTGCGCCATCGGCTCGCCATGCAGGGGGAGCGGCCGGTATTCCGGGTCGACGACCTTTCGGTCGACCTGATCCGCCGCATCGTGCGGGTCGGTGACCGTGAGGTGAAGTTGTCGCCGCGGGAATACGAGTTCCTGCGCGCTCTGGTGCAGCACGCCGGCAAGGTGCTGACGCATGCCCAGCTCATGCGGCACGCGCCGTCATCCTCCGATCCGCAATATCTGCGCGTCTACATCCGGCAGCTGCGCCAGAAGCTCGAGCCGGACCCGGAGCGCCCGCACTACCTCCTTACCGAGACCGGTGTGGGCTACCGCCTGCGCGCGCCGGACTGAGCCCGGCGCGCCGCCTCAGGGCTCGAGCCCCTCCGCGGCCCGCCGCGCGGCCCGCAGCTTCTCGACCCGCGCCACCGAGAAGACCGAGGCCTCGTAGAGAAGCAGCATCGGGATCGCCAGGGAGAGCTGCGAGATCACGTCCGGCGGCGTCAGGATGGCGGCGGCGACGAAGACCAAGACGATCGCGTAACGCCGCTTCTCCCGCAGGAAGGCCGCGTCGATGATCCCGATCTGGCCGAGCAGCGTCAGGATCACCGGCAGCTGGAAGGCGATCCCGAACGCGAAGATCAGCGTCATGATCAGCGACAGGTACTCGTCGACCTTCGGGAGCAGCTTGATCGTCGGCTCTCCGGCTACGCCCACCTGCTGGAGCGACACCGAAAACTTGATCAGCAGCGGCATCGCCAGGAAGAACACCACCAGCGCGCCGAGCAGGAAGAAGATCGGCGTCGCCACGAGATAGGGCAGGAAGGCCTTCCGCTCGTTGCGATAGAGTCCCGGCGCCACGAAGGCGTAGATCTGCGTCGCGATCACCGGGAAGGCCAGGAAGGCCGCGCCGAAGACGCTCAGCTTGATGTTGGTGAAGACCTGCTCGAGGAAGTGCGTGGCGATCAGCTCGGCGTTCTGCGCACCCACGATCGAGACGTAGGGGTAGACCAGCACGTTGTAGATATCGCGCGAGAAGAAGAAGCAGGCGAAGAACATCAGCACGAAGGCGATCAGCGACTTGATCAGCCGTGCGCGTAATTCGATCAGATGCTCGAGCAGGGGCGCCCGCGACGCCTCGATCTCGGCCTCATCCGCCTCGCTGATCATCGGGCAGCCGTGCCGTTCTTGGAATCATCTGTGGCGGGGTGTGCGGCGGGCGGTTCGGACGGAGTCCCGAACGGATCGTCCACCGACCCGGGCACGGGCAGGAGCGCCTCCGCCTCCAGAGGCGCCGGATGCTGGGACGTCTCGACAGGCAGCGTCTCGGCGACAGGTGCGGGCGCTGCGGCTTCCTGCTCGGCCTTGAGCTGCGCCGTAGCGTCGGCGAGGGATCGGGTCTCGGCCGGCGGCAGCTCCGGGCCGAGCTTCTCCGGCCCCATCTTGGCGCGACCCTCGACGGCGCCCTTCAGCTCGTCGCGGATCGTCTGCACGGGATTGAAGGTCGAGCCCGCCGAGCGGACGGTGTTGCGGATCCCGTCGACCTCGCGTCGGACGTCGTCGAGTTCGGCCTCGCGGATCGCTTCGTTGAACTGCATCTGAAACTCGCCGGCCATGCGGCGCAGCTTCGACGTGACCTGCCCGACGGTGCGCAGCGCCTTCGGCAGATCCTTCGGCCCGATGACGATGAGGGCGACGCCGCCGATCAGCATCACCTCGCCCCAGCTCATGTCCAGCATGTCGTCGACGGTCCTGCTGCCCCGAGATCCGGCGCGGCGGCCGGACCCCGTCAGGCTCTACACGAGCGCGCGCGCTCTGACAGTCCTACAGTCGGGCTCGCCGTCAGACCGGCTTGCGCTCGCCGCCGGGGAGATGGCTTGCCGGGATAGCCGTGCCGGGGCTCGTCTCGGTCGCGTGCGGGATCGTGCGGACCGACTCGGCCGGCGGCGCCGCATTCTGGCTGACCGGCGGGGTCTCGTCCTCGGCCATGCCCTTCTTGAAGGCTTTGATGCCCTTCGCGACGTCGCCCATCAGGTCGGACACCTTGCCGCGTCCGAAGAGCAGCATCACGATGACCGCGACGATGACCCAGTGCCAGATACTCATGCTGCCCATGGCAACCTCCTGCGGGCGCCCCGAAGAAGCGGGAGCGTGACGCCACGTCCGGTTGAGGATTTCGGGGCGAACCTAGGGATCGCGCCGCCCGAACACAAGCAGAGGCGATGCCACGGGCGGTGGAAGGCCGCGGTGGAAGGCCGCAAGGTGTTTGCAGGTCAGGCGGCCGCGAGGGCCGCGGCGAAGCGTTCCCGGGCTTCCGGGAGGTCGAGCCCGTCGCCGGCGGAGTCGAGGCGCGCCAGCGCGGCTGCCGCGCGCCGCGCAGCCTCGCCGGTAAGCTCGGGCGCCGCCTCGGCGACGGCGCGCATCTCCTCCATCGCGCCGTTGCAGTGGAGCCCGATATCGATCCCCGCCGCGAAGGCGCGCTCCGTCCGGTCGCGGAACGTGCCGGTCAGCGCGTGCATGGACAGGTCGTCGGTCATCAGCAGACCGTCGAATCCGATGGTGCCGCGGATGATGTCGCGGATGACGGCGGCCGACTGCGTGGCCGGCCGGTCGGGGTCGATGGCGGTGAAGACGACGTGCGCGCTCATCGCCATCGGCAGGTCGGCGAGCGCCCGGAAGGTCCGGAAATCCTGCCCCGCGAGATCCGCGCGGGTCGCGTCGACCACCGGGAGGCCATGGTGGCTGTCGCAGGTGGCGCGCCCGTGCCCGGGAATGTGCTTCATGACCGGCAGGACGCCGCCCGCCATCAGGCCCTCGGCGATGGCGCGGCCGATCTCGGCGACCCGCTCCGGGCTCGTCCCGTAGGCCCGATCGCCGATGATGTCGTGCGAGCCCGGCGCCGGCACGTCGAGAACGGGGGCGCAGTCGACGTTGATGCCGACCTCCGCGAGGTCGTGCGCCATCAGGCGCGCGCCGAGGCGGGCGACCGTCGCGGCGCTGCCGTTCAGGCGGGCGTAGCGCCCGCCGGCCGGGTAGGCCGGCCAATGGGGCGGGCCCATGCGCTGGACCCGGCCGCCCTCCTGGTCGATCAGGATCGGCGCCCGATCGGACCCGACGCAGTCCCGGAGCGCGCCGGTGAGCGCGCGGACCTCGTCGGGGGTCCCGATGTTGCGCTTGAACAGGATGAAGCCCCAGGGCTTCACGTCACGGAAGAAGGCCCTCTCCTCCGCCGAGAGCGACGGGCCGGTGCAGCCGAGGATCAGGGCGCGGGAGGTCATCAGGAACGGCTCGGATACTGCTCGGTGGCGGCGCGAAGACGGCGGCAAGACCGCCGGGCGGCTCGAATCGATGGCAAGAGAGTCGGGCGGGAACGGGGAGCCGGCAAGACCAAACCGCGGCTCCCGGCGGATGCCGGGACGATGGCGCCGGGCGTGTTGCCGCCGAGACTCGGTCGGGACGGCGGCGACGAGGCAGGCCGCGGACCGGAGCGTGGTCCCGTGCGCGGCCTCCCGTCAGCGCCTCAGTTCTTGGCCACGAAGCACTGGCCGCCCTCGCCCTGCAGGGCGCTGCACAGGCTCGCAGCCTGGGCCTTCTCCAGGGGTCCGACGCGGACGCGGTAAATCGTCTTGCCGTTGACCTCGGCCTGGCGGATCAGCTCGGGCTTGCCGGCGAGCTGCGAATACTTGGCCTGCATCTGCCGGAACGCGGCTTTCGCCTCGGCGGCGGAGCTGCGCACGCCGAGCTGCACCGAGAAGCCGCTCACCGGGCCGGACTTCACGGCGTCGTCGTCGGTCGTGGTGCTGGCGGTGGTGTCGGGCGCGGCCGCGCCGGCCGGGGCCGCGGTGGCGATCCGCTGGGCGGCCTTCGGCGGCGGCTTCACGGCCACCGGCTTGGGGGCCGGCGGCTCGACGGCGGCCTCCGGCTGCGCGTCGACGGGCGTGGCCGTGGTCATCGGCATGGACGCGGCGGCCTGGCGGACGGGCTTGGACTTCGCGGGCGGCGGCGGCGGCTCGTCGCTGGGCAGAACCATGGTGGGGATCGGGGCCGGCCCGGCATCGGCGGCCTGCTGCTCCCGCGGCGGCGGCGCGGGCGGTGCCTCCGGCTTGACCGCGACGGTGCGGACCCTGCGGGGTTCCCCGAACGCCTCGAACGGGCTGTTGCCCGGCGTCGTGCCGCCCTGGGCGCTGCTCGGCTGCGACGGACCCTGGGCCGCCCGCGCGGCCTCGGCCACGTCGAGGGGCTGCTCCTCGCGATTTACGATCTTGATCTGGCCGTCCTTCTTGCCCTTCGGGTCGTAGATCTGCCGATTCTGATCCGGGATCTCGACGCCGTCGGCCACTTTCGGAGCGACCTTCAGCGGCGTCGAGTCGGCCTGCACGACCGGCACGCCGCCATGGCCCGAATTGCTCAGGCCCTTGTAGGTGAGCGCACCCGTGACGGCGAGCGCCACCACGGCGACGCCGGCACCGACCGAGACCAGCCGCCGCCGCGGATTCGCGCGGCGCAGGGCATGGGTGTCGGCATAGACCTCATCGTCGCCCGTCGACGCAGCCCCGCTCTCCTGGACATAGGTGCCGCCGTCGCGATGCGTGTCCTGCTCGACGGAGGCGAGGTACTGGTCGAACGCGTCGGCCGGCGTGGGCTTGGGCGCCTCGGCCGCGAAGCTCGGCTCGACCCGGCCGTTCCAGCCGGCCTGTGCCTGGGCGGCCGGTGCCGCGCGGATCTCGTCGCGCGCGGCGAGCAGGGCACGGAACGGATCGTCCTGCCCGACGATCCGGGCCAGTTCCGCCAGCGGATCGGCCTTGCCGGACCCCTGCGATGCGTGGCTGCTCTCCTGACGCAGATCGCGCGCGAAGGCGTCCAGATCGACCTGAGCGCGCGAAGCGTTCGTCATGGCAGCATCCTCACATCAACGCCGGCGACCGGCCCGATGCAGCCGGGCCTATCGCATCTCGTCCGGCGCGGTCACACCGAGAATCGCAAGGCCGGCTGCGAGCGTGCTCCGAAGAGCTTCGACGAGCGCCAGCCGGGCCCACGTCGACTTTCGGTCGGTTGCATTAACAAACCGTAATTGCGGCAAGTCTTTGCCCTTGTTCCAGAAACTATGCAGCGACGAGGCCAGTTCATAGAGGTGGAACGCGATTCTGTGCGGCTCGTGGGCCAGCGCGGCGGATTCGAGAACCCGCGGGTACTGGGCGATCAGGCGCATCATCTCGATCTCGCCCGGATCGCTCAGCACGGCGAGGTCGGCCTCGCGCGCCAGCGTGGCTGCCGAGAGGTCGGCGTCCGGAAAGGCCTCGCGCGCCTGCCGCTGTACCGAGCGGACGCGGGCATGCGCGTACTGGACGTAGAAGACCGGGTTGTCCTTCGACTGCTCCACCACCTTGGCGAGGTCGAAATCCAGGGTCGCGTCGTTCTTCCGGTAGAGCATCATGAACCGGATCGCGTCGCGGCCGACCTCGTCGATCACGTCGCGCAAGGTCACGAACTCGCCGGCCCGCTTCGACATCTTGACGGGCTCGCCTGCGCGCAACAGCCGCACGAGCTGGCAGAGCTTGACGTCGAGCGTGGCCTTGCCGTCGCTCACCGCCTTCACGGCGGCCTGCATGCGCTTCACGTAGCCGCCGTGATCGGCGCCGAGGACGTCGATCAGATCGGTCGCGCCGGCGAGATACTTCGCCCGGTGATAGGCGATGTCGGAGGCGAAATAGGTGTACGAGCCGTCCGACTTCAGCAGCGGCCGGTCGCTGTCGTCGCCGAATTCCTTGGTGCGGAACAGCGTCTGCTCGCGGTCCTCCCAGTCCTCGGGCAGCTGCCCCTTGGGCGGCGGGAGGCGGCCCTCGTAGACGAGGCCCTTGGCGCGCAGCTCCGCGAGCAGGGACTTCACGGCCCCGCTCTCCTGGAGCGTCCGCTCGGAGAAGAACACGTCGTGGCGGATGCCGATCGCCGCCAGGTCGGCGCGGATCATGTCCATCATCATGCCGAGCGCGGTCTCGCGCACCGTCGGCAGCCACTCCGCCTCGGCCCTGTCGAGGAGCGCGCGGCCATGGGTCTCGGCCAGCTTGGCGCCCACGGGCTTCAGGTAGTCGCCCGGATACAGGCCCTCCGCGATGGCGAAGGGCTCGCCCAGAGCCTCGCGGTAGCGCTGGAAGGCGGAGCGGGCCAGGACGTCGACCTGAACGCCGGCGTCGTTGATGTAGTATTCCCGCGTCACCTGCCGACCGGCCGCGACGAGCAGGTTGCACAGGGCGTCGCCGAACACCGCTCCGCGGCCGTGCCCGACATGCATCGGCCCCGTCGGATTCGCCGACACGTACTCGACGTTGATCGGGCCGCCGGGCAGCTGCGCGCGGCCGAACGTCTCCGGTGCGGACAGCGCGTCGCGCAGGACCGCGTGGAAGATCGCGGGGTCGAGCCGCAGGTTGATGAAGCCCGGCCCGGCGACGCTCGCCTCGACGATCCGCGGATCCGTGCGGAGCTCCGCCGCCAGGGCCTCGCCCAGCGCCTTCGGGTTGGCCCGCGCCTCCTTGGCCAGAACCAGCGCAGCGTTCGTGGCAAGGTCGCCGTGCGACGCGTCGCGGGGCGGCTCGACCACCACGCGGCCCAGGTCGAGGCCCTCGGGCAGGTGGCCGGCGCGAGTCAGCGCCTCCACGGCCTCGCGCACGCGCGCCTCGAACAGGGCGAAGATGTTCATGGGTCTCGATCTCGCTCGCGCGGGGGTCTCGTCGCCCGGCCCGTCCGGCCTGCGCCCGCCGCGGCGGTCTAGCAAGGGGGCGGGAGGGTGTCACGGCGCCGGGCCGCGTGCCCGACCGGCGGAGTCCACATTCGCGGCATCGGTCCGATAACCAAGTCCGGGCTGCGGCCGCGTTATCCCGTGCGACGAATACGGATCGCCCAATGTCCGTCTTGTCTCGCACGGGATGAAACGGTGTCATCGCCGTCGATCGAGAGTGTGCCGATCGCGGAGTTGCTGATGAAGACCTTGACGATTGCGGGTACGGCGCTCTGCGCCCTCATCCTGGCCGCGCCGAGTGCCGAGGCGGGCGGCTTCCGCGGCGGCGGATTCCATGGCGGCGGTTTCCACGGCGGCGGCTTCCACGGCGGTTTCCGGGGCGGCTACGGCTACCGCGGCGGCTTCGCGGGCCGCGGCTTCTACGGCCGCGGCTATGGTTACGGCTACCGTCGCGGCTACGGTCGCGCCCTCGGCTACGGGCTGGCCGGCGCGGGGATCGGCCTCGGGCTCGGGCTCGCCGCCGGGACCGTCTACGGCGGTTACGGCTACGGTGGCTACGGCTATGGCGGCTACGGCTACCCGGCCGGCTATGGCGGCTACGGCTATCCGGCCGCCTACGGTAGCTACGGCTACGGCGGGTGCTACGACAGCTTCGCCTGCGGCTGCGGCTGCTGATCCGATCCCGCCCTGCGCCGGGCCCTCAGGGCTCGGCGAGGGGCAGGCCTCGGCTGGGCAACTCCCAGTGCAGGTCCGGCGTGGTCGCGTAGAGCTTGCGGTGCGCCAGGACCGCGTAGGTGTCGGTCATGCCGGCGATGTAGTCGGCGACCCGGCGGGCGACCCGCGCCTCGGTGGCTCCTTCGAGACCGGCGCTCCACTCCTCCGGCATCCGGGACGGCGCCGCGGTGAACGCGGCGAACAGGTCGTTGACGATGGCATCGGCCTTCTTCCGCACCGCCACCACGCCGGGATGCCGGTACATCCGCTCCCACAGGAAGCGCATGATGTCGGCATCGGCCGCCGCGATCTCCGGCGAGAAGACGATGACCGGCTGATCCGCGTTCCGGATGTCCTCGACGCGGCGCGGATCCAGGGCGGCGATCCGGCGGCCGCCCTCGCGGATGACGTCCTCGACGAAGCGGGTGATCACCCGCCGGGCGAGCTCGTGGATCATCCGCGACGGCTCCAGGCCGGGATGCAGCCGGTCGATCTCGTCGAGCAGCCCGGCCAGGAACGGCACCGCCCGCAGCTCCGGGATCTCGAACAGCCCGGCGCGCAGCCCGTCGTCCAGGTCGTGGGCGGCGTAGGCGATATCGTCGGCGAGGGAGGCCGCCTGGGCCTCGGGCCCCGCCTGGCTCCATAGGTCGAGGGGGTTCAGCGCGTCGTATTCCAGGATGGCCGCCGGGATGCCGTGGGCGGCGTAGCGGGGTGTCGGCCGCCCGTCTGCGGTCAGAAGCGGGCCGTTGTGCTTGACCAGGCCCTCCAGCGTCTCCCAGGCGAGGTTCAGCCCGTCGAAGCCGGCGTAGCGCCGCTCCAGCCGGGTGACGATCCGCAGCGCCTGGGCATTGTGGTCGAAGCCCCCGTAGCGCGCCATGCAGGCGTCGAGGGCGTCCTCGCCGGTATGGCCGAAGCAGGTGTGGCCGAGGTCGTGGCTGAGGGCCAGCGCCTCCGCGAGATCCTCGTCGAGCCCGAGGGCGCGGGCGAGCGCCCGGCCGATCTGGCTCACCTCCAGGGTGTGGGTCAGGCGGGTGCGGTAATGGTCGCCCTCGTGATGCACGAAGACCTGCGTCTTGTGCTTCAGTCGCCGGAACGCCGTCGAGTGGATGATCCGGTCGCGATCGCGCTGGAAGTCGCTGCGGGTCGGCGAGCCGGCCTCCGGGATGAGGCGTCCCCGGGTGCGGGCCGGGTCCGTGGCGTAGGGCGCGCGCCAGCGCTCACCGTTCGGTCGCACGGCATCCGCTCGCAAACTCGCGCACCCTGATCATGACGGCTCCCCGCCCGGCGCGTTGCGGCGCGGGCTTGCGCCTCATATCTTGTGGGCCAGGGTGCGCTCGGCAACGGGCCGGGCGCGCCGTCCACTGAACGAATGCGTGGCCAGAGACCGATGGCTGAGATCACCCTGACCGCCCGCGCGGCCAAGCGCATCAACGAGATCATGGTGGCGGAGCCGGCCGGCTCGTCCCTGCGGATCAGCGTCAACGGGGGCGGCTGCTCGGGCTTCTCCTACGCCTTCGACATCACCCGCGCCCGGGAGGCACAGGACGTCGCGATCGAGCGCGACGGTGCCACCGTGATCGTCGATCCGGTCTCGCTGGAATACATGAGCGGCTCGACCATCGATTTCGTGAACGATCTGATCGGCCAATCCTTCAAGATCGAGAATCCGCTCGCCACCGCTTCCTGCGGCTGCGGCACCTCCTTCTCGTTGTAAGGGCTGGCTCGGCGCACCTGTGCCGTTGCGTCCGTACGACACCGGTCCCGGCTCGGTCGCCCGGACCGGCGTGCGCGATTGCCTCGCTCGGCAAAACGCGGCACGGCTAGGGTATTCCCGTGAGAGCCCTGGTCCGGACGCAGCCATGAACCATCCGAAGGCCCGCATTCGCCTCCGGTCGGCCTGGGCGACGACCGGCATGCTGGTCCTCCTGGGCCTCGCGTCCGTGCCCGCGCCGCTCGCCGCGCAGGAGGCGGCCGCTGCCGTCCAGGACGTGACGGTCACCGATGTGATGCTTCCGCTCGGCGGCACGCTGCTGAAGGCCCCGAAGCTGACGGCGAGTGGCACGCGCCTCTCGAAGGAGGATCTCGCGGCGATCCTGCGGTCCGATTCCGCCGTCCCCTGGGAGCAGCGGCTGGCCAAGCTCGATGCCGGCAGCCTGACGATCCCGGTTCTCACCTCTGAGAATGCCGGGCCCGGCGACAACCGGCAGACTGTGACCTACCGCGACGTCGTCGCCCGCGACATCCGCGCCGGCCGTGTCGGCGAGTTGTCGGCGGCAGGCGCCACGGTCAGCGCGATCGCCGGGCCGAACCGCAGCTCCGGAACCTACGGACAGGTGCGGGCCACGGACCTGGATCTCGCGGCGCTCAGCCGTCTCTACACGGTTCCCGGCGACGGCAAGGGACCCGTCCAGCGCGTCTACGGAACCATCCAGGTTTCGGACGTGACCTATTCCGACGCGCGCGGGACCACCGTGAAGATCGCGCGCCTCGATGGGCGCGACCTCGGTGGCCGTCAGGTGCCGGACGGCTGGAGCGGTGCCTTCGCGATCGTGGCCGGCGGCTTCGACGAATCCAGCGACCGGCGCCCCCTGGCGGGCGCGGCCGCCGACCTCATCGCGGCGACTTCCGTCGGCAGCCTGGAGATGCAGGGCCTGAGCGTGAGCGATACAGATCCGAAGGGGCCGGTTCTGTTCGAGATCGGCCGCGCCGCCTACACGTCCTCCGGTGCTGAGCGTGGCACCACGCTGAACAACCTGTCGCTGTCACGCGGGCCTCTGCGCATCCATGTCGGCCGCGTCGCCGCGCTGGGGACCTCCCTGGCGCCGACCGTCGCGACCCTTCAGGGTATCGCCGCCGAGCCGACGGGAGGGCCCGGCTTCTCCGACGTCGAGATGCGCCGCCTGACCCCGACGCTCGGCAATCTCACCCTCAGCGACCTGTCGATTGAACTCCCGTCCGAGGCCGAGGCGGACCGGGCAACGCCGCGCGATCCGCGGCCGCCGGCCCGCGGGGCCCTCCCCGACCCGAGCCGGCCGGGGGCCGGCAAGGCGGTCGAACCCCGGGCGGTCGAGCCCCGGGCGGCCGACATCGTCGCCGATCCCCTCGCCGTCACGGTGTCGCCGCGGCCGGCCCGCCGCGTCGCGCTGCGCGAAGCCAACCTGGCGTTCGGGCCGCCGACCGAGGGCGTGCCAAGCGCGACCCGCGTCACCCTCTCGGGCCTGACCTTGCCCGCCGATCTCCTCGCCGGCGCGCCGATCGTCGGCATGCTGCCGGTCTACGGCTACCGGGATCTCGACCTCGATCTCGTGGCCGATGCGACGCTGGACGAGAAGGCCCGCGACCTCGCCCTGCGCGAGGTCACGATATCGGGGCGCGACATCGGTACCGTCCGTCTTTCCGGCCTGCTGGGGGGCATCGGACCCGAGCTGTTCTCCGGCACCCTTCCGGCGGCCACCATGCTGATGTTCTCGGGCAGCGCCAAGACCCTCGACCTGACGGTGGAGAATGCCGGCCTTTTCGAGCGCTTCCTGGCCGCCCAATCGAAGGATCTCAGCCTCAAGCCGGACGAGCTGCGCAAGGAATACGTCACCGCGAGCCTGCTCGGCGTTCCGATCATCCTCGGCAACAGCGCGGCCGCCAAGGGCATCGGGGCCGCCATGGGCCAGTTCGTCATGAAGCCCGGGAAGCTCGCGGTGCACGCGAAGTCCAAGGAGCCCGCGGGCATCGGGTTCATCGATCTCGGCGCGGCGCGCTCGCCGGCGGCCGTGCTCGACCGGCTCGATGTCGAGGCGAAGGCAAACTGAGCCGGCCGAGACCGGGCTGAGACCTGTCTCGGACCCGTCGCGGCGCGCCGGGCCGTGTGCCGGGAGGAGCCGTCCATGCTCGTCGTCCGTCTCTCGAAGGCCGCCTTGGTTGCCGCACTGGCGCTGACCTGCACGCTGGTGGTGTTCGGCAACATCGTCGATCCGGCGGTGAACCTCGCCTTCGTGCAGCATGTGCTGGCGATGGACACCGTCCTGCCCGGATCGGGAATCGTCGACCGTTCGATCACGGATCCGGCGCTCCAGCGCGCGGCCTTCGCCCTGATCGTCGCCGGAGAGGCTCTGACCACCCTCCTGCTCTGGATCGGCGTGCTGCTGATGCTCGTGCGGTTGCGGGCCTCGCCCGCCCGTTTCGTCCGGGCGAAGGCCTGGGCGATTGCCGGCCTGAGCGTGGGCTTTCTGATCTGGCAGGCGGGCTTCCTGGGCATCGGCGGCGAGTGGTTCGGCATGTGGATGTCGACTACCTGGAACGGCCAGCAATCGGCCTTCCGCTTCGCCATGACGGTGCTCGGCGTACTGATCTACGTGGCCCTGCCCGAGGCCGGGGATCCGACCGGCACCCGCGGGGGCTGAGCTCGGCGGGACGAGCTGACCATCAGTTCCCGTGACTCCCGATCGTCCGTGATCGAGGGGTGAAGGTCGAACTGGGTCCGCGGTCATGGCCGCCGACGCCGTGGCCGTTCGCGCTGCCATGGGAACGGCCTTCGGTGCGTGGCCTGACAGGCGCTTTTGCGCCGAAGTCTCATCCGCTTGAGGGGAAGGAACGTGACGCCTTCTGTTTCCGACGCGCTCGGCCGTTGACCGCCAGGGATCGACCGACCTATCACATATAGCATGAGCTATAATGATGGGTCATGGCTATGAAACACGTCTGCGTTCCGTGCCGCCTGGCGCGCGGGGGCCTCGTCCTGTGCTGGCTGGCGCCGACGCTCGGCATGGCCGGGACGCCTGCTTCGGCGCAGACGCTTCCGACTGCCGCCGAGAACCTGACGCCGGGCGATCTCGACAGCGAGCATCTGTTCGGCTTCACGGAAGGCAGTGACCTTGGTGTGCCCGGGGAAGCGGAGCTGGAATGGGAGACGAGCGGGCGCCTCGGGCGCCGCCTCGGCCGCTTCCTGACAGTGGACAGCGGCTTGGCGCTGAAGATGCCACTCACCAACGCGTTCCGCTTGGCACCGGGTGTCACCTTCAACGCTTCCGATATCGGCACGCCCGGGGCGCCGACCCGGACCACCGGCGGCTTCAACGGCGGCTTCGTCGAGACCCGATTGCGCCTGCTGGATCGACGTGCGGCGCCCTTCGGCCTGACGCTGAACCTCGTGCCGGGTTACGGCACCGTGGACGGCGGATCGGGCGCGCCGGCCCGCAGCTTCGGCACGGAGGTCGGGCTGTTGGCCGACCGGGAGGTGATCCCCGACACGCTGGTCGCCGCTCTCAACGCGAGCTTCGCATTCTCATCGACGCGCATGAACGTGACGAACGCGCGCCTGCTCGGATCGGGGATCGAGGTGTCGGCTGCGCTAGCCTATCGCGTTCAACCCGGCGTTTTCCTCGGCGGTGAGGTCCGCTACACCCGCACATACGAGGGCCTGACGCTCGACCGGTTCGCGGGCGACGCCGTCTATATCGGACCCACCGCCTACACGAATCTGTCCCCGCATGCCTGGGCCTCGTTCACCTGGAGCTTCCAGGTTGCCGGGCAGGCGCTGGGAGAGCCCGGGCCTCTCGACCTCTCGAACTTCGACCGGCATCAGATGCGGCTGCGCGTCGGGTACAATTTCTGATCCCGGCCGGAACAGACGTCGGGCATCTCCGCGCGCTCAGCGTCGGCAAGACGGCTCGGCGCCGGCGCAGGGCGGTCCCACGCCCCGGCCCCGCGCCGCTCTTCCGGTCGATTCTGACGGCCGCACGCGAGGACGGTCGGCAGCCTTCTCGAAACGCCGCGTCCGCGGAACCCAGACGTCAGAGCGCGATGATGTCCGGATGCCGCGCGGCCAGCGTCGCCCGGGTGGTCTCGGCCCAGGCGCGGTCGCGCTCCCGGCGGGGGCGATCGAGGGGCACGTCGGCGATCAGAGTCGCAGGGCGTCTCGAGACCAGCAGCAGCCGGTCGGCGACCCCGATCGCCTCCGCGACGTTGTGCGTGACCATCAGGACGCTCATGCCGGCCTGATCCACCGTATCCACCACCAGGCCGCGCAGCTCGGCGGCCGCAGCATCGTCGAGGGAGACGAACGGCTCGTCGAGCACCAGCACGCGCGGACCGTCGGCCAGCGCCCGCGCGAGCGCCACCCGCCGTTGCATCCCCAGCGACAACGCCTTCGGATAGCTGTTCCGCCACGCCGTGAGGCCGAGCCGCGCGAACAAGCCGTCGAGGTCGCGCCCGCGCCGCTCCCGGGGGAGCCCGAGGCGGACATTGTGCTCGACGCTGCGCCACGGCAGCAGCCGCGGCTCCTGGAACACCATGCCGGCCTGTTCCGCGCCGGAGACGCGGCCCTCGAAGGCCGGATCGAGCCCCAGCAGGATCCGCAGCGTCGTGGTCTTTCCCGCGCCCGAAGGCCCG
This sequence comes from Methylobacterium sp. UNC378MF, assembly GCF_900103195.1. Taxonomy (GTDB): domain Bacteria; phylum Pseudomonadota; class Alphaproteobacteria; order Rhizobiales; family Beijerinckiaceae; genus Methylobacterium. Next base: position 142,329 of record NZ_FMWU01000008.1, read on the forward strand.
ATCAGGCAGACGATCTCCCCGGCGGCGACGGCGAATGCGAGGTCGCGGACGGCCTCGACCGGCTCGGCGCCGCGGGGCCGATACCATTTCGACGCGATCGCGACCTGCAGGACGGGCTCAGCGCCAGCGACGGACATAGGCTTCGAGCCGCTGCAGCAGGAGGACGTCGATGCCGATCATCACGGCCATGAAGACGAGGCTGTAGCCGATGATGGCCGCCACGTCGGTGCTCTGGACGAAGTAGTAGTTGATCGCGAAGCCGACCCCGTCCGGTCGCCCGAGCAGCTCCACCACCAGCACGATCTTCCAGGCCAGCGACAGACCCGACCGCGCCGCTGTCACCATGTAGGGCTGGAGCTGCGGGATCAGGATGTCGCGGGCCCAGCTGCGCCGGTCGAGCCGATAGGCGCGGGCCATCTCGTCGAGGCCGGGATCGAGATTCCGGGCGCCTTCCCGCACGATCACCGCGACGTTCGGCAGCTTGTTGAGCACCACCGCCAGGATCGCGGCGGTTTCGGTGAGCCCGACCCAGACATAGGCCAGGACCGTGATCACCAGGGCCGGCGTGTTGAGGAGGACGAGGAGCGGCGTGTCGAGGCTGAGATCGGCGGCCTTCGAGCGTCCGAGCGCGACGCCGAGGACGACGCCGAGGGACATGGCCACCGTGAAGGAGATCGCCACCCGCAGCAGCGTCATCCCGACATTGTGTCCGAGGTCGCCGCGCTCGGCCTCCTGTACGATGAAGCGCAGCACCGCCATCGGCGCCGGCAGCAGGCGTGAACCCGCTTCGAGGGCGGCCAGTTGCCAGGCACCGATGAGCACGGCCAGGGACGCGAGGCGGGTCAGCGCGCCCATGCCGTCCCGATACGCACGATCGCCGCCAGGAGTGCCCGCCGCACGGGCGCCTCAACCATTGCGGCCGGTATAGTAGAGGTCGGGCGGGAGCGCGTCGCCCTTGCCGACGAGGCGCGCTCCGCCGAGCCGCGCCATCACGGCGTAGAGCTTCTCCGCATCGGCGCGCTCCTGCGCGATCGAACGGCGCGGGATGCCGGCCAGGAAATCGTGCTTCAAGGCTTCGAAGGTCGCCTCGTCCTCGGCCGCCATCAGCGGGCGCACGATCTGCCACGTGCTCGGATCGGCGGCCAGCATGTCCTTGGCGGCCCGAGACGCCCGGGCGAAGGCCGCCACGGCGGCAGGCTTCTCCTTCACCGTGGCGTCCTGGAACAGGTAGCCGATCAGCGCCACGTCGCCGGGGACGCCGAGGGCGTGCATGATGTCTTCGGCGCCGACCAGCTGCCGGTAGCCCTTGGCCGTCAGGCGGGCGCAGTAGGTCCAGTAGGTCAGCGCCGCGTCGAGGGCGCCCTGCTCCAGCTTCAGGGTGATCAGCGGCGGCGCGCCGTAGGCGATCTCGGCGTCGCGCTCGAGGTCGATGCCGGCCGCGTCCTTCGCCTGCGCCCGGAGGAGCAGCCAGTTCTTGTCCAGCGGGCCGCCGGCCACGCCGAGGCGCTTGCCCGCGAGATCCTTGAGGCTGTTCACCGCACTCCCGGGCGGCACCATGACGCCGCCCTCGGAGGTCGAATACGGGATGAAGCGCACCGCCTGCCCGTCATTGCCGAGGCGGGCGGCCCAGAGCAGGTCGCCGATGATCGTGTCGACCTGCCCGCCGATGAAGCCGATCCGGGCCGCGTCGTTGCCGGCGAGCTTCACCGCGTCGAGTTCGAACCCGTTGGCCGTGTCGAGGCCACGCGCCTTGATCACCGCCGCTTCCCAGGTCGACGTGCCGAAGGGCAGGCTTCCGAGGCGGATCGTCGGCGCGTCCGCGCGCGCCGCGCGCAGGCCGAGGCCGCCGAGCAGGCCCCCGGCGAGCATCGCGCGCCGTGACAGCATCACGCCTTCTCCCATCGTATTGCGCAGTCTTCAGCGGCGGCAGACTGGAGTGCCGAGCGAGCCGGACGCCATTGGCAAAAGGTCATAGGGCTCGCACCCGTTTCCGTCCACCGTGGCAAACACGCTTGCGCGCAACCGGCCGCGGCGGCACCCTCTGCCCCGACGGTTTCATCGGAGACGGGATCATGACCGAACGACGCGAAGGCGCACTGGACGCTGCGACCGTGGAGGCGCGGCTGAAGGCCGAGCTGCCCGCATGGCGCCTGGAAGACGGGTGGATCCGGCGCACCTACAAGACGTCCGGCTGGAAGAGCACCCTGATGGTGATCAACACCGTCGGGCACTTGGCCGAGGCGGCCTGGCACCATCCGGACATCACGGCCTCCTACGCCTGGGTCGAGGTCCGGCTGATGAATCACGCGGCCAAGGGCATCACCGACAAGGACTTCGCCCTCGCCCGGAAGATCGAGGAGGTCGTGTCCTGGCAGCCAGCCCTGGAGGGACAGGGGCTCGAAGGCACGCCGACCGATCCGCGCTTCGCCTACATCAAGTACGACAAGTAGCGGCACCCCGCGGACGTCACTGCGGCTCCTTCACCCGGCGGCACTCCGTTTTCAAATAGGCGGTCTTGCCGATCTCCTCGCGCAGCTCGGTGCGGGCGATGATCTCCTGCCAGCCGGTGGCGCAGCCGAGTTCGTTGGCGACCCGGACCTTGCGCACCTCGAGCGCCTGGGCGTCCGTGCAGGAATCCTGGACGATCCCGTTGGCGCAGACCAGGACGACGGCGATGAAGGCGTTCATGGGCGGGACGGTCCTCGTTTCCGTCGCACCCTACGCGCCAGAACGCCGCCGGGTTGCCGGCGACGCGACGCCACCTGCGTGAAAGATCGTCACGGTCGGCCCGCCCTGAGGGGGCGGAGGGGCGGGCCGACCGTTTCTCGCAGCGCCCGCAAGCGCTGCGATCGCGTGAACCGGCCGATCAGCCGGTGTGAGCCGCCGGCCTGCCGCTCGCATCCGGGCGGATGCGGTAGCAGCCGATGTAGAGGGCCGGCAGAAACAGCAGCGTGAGGAAGGTCGCGGCCAGGATGCCGCCGATCATCGCGAAGGCCATCGGGCCCCAGAACACCTCGCGGGCGATCGGGATCAGGCCCAGGCTCGCCGCCGCGGCGGTCAGGAGGATCGGCCGCATGCGGTGGTGCGTCGCCTCGAACACCGCCTCCCACGGCGCCATCCCCTCATCCCGGAACTCCTCGATCTGGCTCACCAGAATCACCGCGTTGCGGATGATGATGCCGATGAGCGCCAGGATGCCCAGGATGGCGACGAAGCCCATGGGCTTGTCGAACAGGAGCAGCGCCGGCACGACGCCGATCAGGCCGAGCGGCGCGACGGTGAAGACAAGGAGCATCCGCCCGAAGCTCTGAAGCTGCATCATCAGCAGGAACGCCATGGCGAGCAGCATGACCGGGACCACCGCCGCGATCGGGCCCTGGCCCTTGGCCGATTCCTCGACGGCACCGCCGGTCTGGACGGTGTAGCCCTCGGGAAGCGCCTTGATGAAGGCATCCAGGCCGGGTTGCAGGGCGGCCACGATGGTGGCGGGCTGGGTCGCGTCGTGGATCGTGGCGCGCACCGTCACGGTCGGGAGACGGTCGCGGCGCCAGACGATCGGCTGCTCCAGATCGTAGCCGATCCGCGCGAAGGCGAGCACCGGGACCACGGTGCCGTTCGCGAGGCCGACCTGCAGGGATTGCAGCGTGTCCAGCGAGGACCGCTCGGCGGCCCGGGCACGGCCGACGACGTTGACCAGATAGATCGAGTCCCGGACCTGCGTGATCGCCTGCCCACCCTCGATCCCGTTCAGGATTCCGGCGACGTCCTGGCTGGTGACGCCGAGCTGGCGCGCCTTGTCCTGAAGGATCTCGACCCGCAGGACCTTGCCGGGCTCGTTCCAGTCGAAGGTCGGCACGTCGAGGCGCTTGTCGGCCGCGACCACGTTGGCCAGATCGAGGGAGAGGCGGCGTACCGTCTCCATCTTCGGTCCGCTGAGGCGGTATTGCACCGGCCGGCCCACGGGTGGGCCGAGGCTCAGGGGCTGAACGAGCACGTCGGTGCCGACGAAATCACGCAGGGCAATGGTTTGGAGGCGCGCCATGACCCGGTCGCGCACCTCCAGCGATTTCGTGACGATGACGATCTGGCCGAAGAACGCGTTGGCGAGCTGCTGATCGAGCGGGAGGTAGAAGCGCACCGCGCCCTCGCCGACATAGGACGACCAGCTCGTCACGTCCGGATCGCCCTTCAGGTTCGCCTCGAACCGGTCCATCTGCGCCCGCGTCTCGGCGATGGTGGCGTTCTGCGGGAGGGTGAGGTCGACCAGCACCTCGGACCGGTCCGAGGACGGAAAGAACTGCTGCTGCACATGGCCCATCCCGACGATGGCCGCGGCCATCAGACCGAGGCAGACGATGACCGTCGTCCAGTGCCAGCGCATGGCGATGCGCAACGCCCCGACGAACAGGCGCGTGAAGATCCCCTGCTTCTCCGTGTGATGCCTCATGGTCTTCGGCAGGAGCGTGACGCCGACGAGCGGGGCGAACAGGACCGCCACGACCCAGGAGACCAGCAGCGCGGCCGCGATCACCACGAAGAGCGAGTAGGTGTACTCGCCGGCGCCGGAGCCGTTGAAGCCGATCGGCAGGAAGCCTGCCACGGTGACGAGCGTTCCCGTCAGCATGGGGAACGCCGTCGACGTGTAGGCGAAGGTGGCAGCCTTCCGGAGGGTGTCGCCCCGTTCCAGGCGGGCGACCATCATCTCGACCGTGATCATGGCATCGTCGACCAGCAGGCCGAGCGCGATGATCAGCGCGCCGAGGGAGATGCGCTGCAAGGTGACGTCCATGATCTGCATGACCACGAAGACAATCGCCAGCACGAGCGGGATCGACACCGAGACGACGAGGCCGGCCCGGACGCCGAGGCTCACGAAGCTCACTGCCAGCACGATGATGACGGCCTCGACCAATGCCTCGGTGAAGCCGCCGACGGCATGCTCGACCTGCTTGGGCTGATCCGACACGAGGTGGACGCCGACGCCCACCGGAAGCGTGGCCTCGATCCGACCCATGCGCTCCTTCAGCGCTTCGCCGAAATGCAGCAGGTTGGCGCCCGGCCGCATCGCGATGGCGAGACCGATCGCGGGTTTGCCGTCCACGCGGAACAGCGGCGCCGGCGGATCCTCGTAGCCCCGGCTGATCTCGGCGATGTCGGCAAGGCGGAAGAAGCGGTCGTTCACCCGCAGGTTGAAGTCCTGGAGCGACGCCTCGGAGGCGAAGGAGCCGCTGACCCGCAGCGAGATGCGCTCCGGGCCGGCCTGGACGACGCCGGAGGCCGAGACCGCGTTCTGCGCTTGCAGCGCCTTGATCAGGGCCTGAAAATCGATGCCGTAACCGGCGAGCTTCCGGGTGGAGAAGTCGAGATAGATCGTCTCGTCCTGCGTGCCGATCAGCTGCGTCTTGCCGATATTGGGCACCCGCAGGACCTCGGTGCGGATGCTCTCGACGTAGTCGCGCAATTGCCGGTGCGTCAGGCCGTCGGCCGTGAACGCGTAGATGTTGCCGTAGACGTCGCCGAACTCGTCGTTGAAGAACGGCCCCTGCACGCCCTCCGGGAACTGGCCCTTGATATCGCCGAGCCGCTTGCGAACCTGGTAGAAGGCGGGCTGGATCTCGTTCTTCTTGAGGGTGTCGCGGAACTGGACGAAGACCGTCGACGATCCGGGCGTCGTGTAGCTGCGGACGTAGTCGAGGCCGTTGAGCTGCTGAAGCTCCTTCTCGACCCGGTCGGTGACCTGATCGAGGGTGTCCTTGATGGTCGCCCCCGGCCAAGTCGTCTGCACCACCATGGTCTTGATGGTGAAAGGCGGATCCTCCTCGCGGCCGAGGCGCGTGTAGGCCATCAGGCCCGCCACCAGCGAGACCAGCATCAGGAACCAGACGAACGAGCGGTGCTCGAGCGCCCAGTCGGAGAGGTTGAAGTCCTTCACGCGAAAACCCCGTGCGGCCGTGTCAGACGGCGCCGTCGGTCAGGCGCACGGCCTGGCCTTCCTTGAGGACATGGACGCCCGCGACCACCACGCGATCGCCCGCCTTCAGCCCATCGACGACCACGACGCGGCCGTCCTCGGCGTCGTCCCGTGCCGCCGCTACGGTCACGTCGCGGCGGGACACCGACTTGCCGTCGGCGGCGACGATCCAGACCGAGCGGCGGCCGTCGCCCTCGATCAGCGCCGATGCGGGCAGCCGCACGTGCGGCGGGACCTGCCGCGTCAGCGAGACATTGATGGTCGCGCCGAGCCGGAAGGCTGGGCCGGGCTGATTCAGAGTGATCCGGATGCGCTTGGAGCGCGTCCCGGCCTCCGCGAGCGGCGCGATCTCGCGGACGCGCCCGCGCGCCGTCAGCTCCGGCGCGCTCTGGAGGGCCACCGTGAACACACCGTCCGCCGGCAACGCCCCGGCATGGGATTCGGGAATATCGACCACGGCCTCGCGGACGTCCGGCCGCGCCACGGTCACGACCCCCTGCCCGGCGCTCAGCACCTGGCCGACTTCGGCGAGACGCTGTGTCACGACGCCGTCGAACTCGGCCTTGAGCTCGGTGTAGCCCATCTGGTCACGGGCCTTCTGCAGGCTCGCCATGGCTTGATCGACCCGTGCCCTGGCGGTCTCGCGTTTGGCGACCGCCTGGTCGAGGGTCGCCTGCGAGACGCTGTTGCCCGACATCAGGCGCCGGGTTCGGGCCTCGGCGGCGTCGGCGTTCTCGGCCTGCGCCTTCGCGTCGGCGAGGTCGGCCTCGGCGCGGGTCAGGTCGAAGCGGGTCACGATGGTGTCGAGCGCCGCGAGCCGCTGACCCCGGGTGACGAGATCGCCGATCGTGACGTCCCGCGCCACCATGCGGCCGGGGATCTGGAAACCGAGCTGCGCCTGATAGCGCGGCTCGATCGTGCCGGCGAACGGCCCGAACGTGACGGTGTCGCTCGGTACGACCACCTGCGTAAGCACCGGACGGATGGCAGCGGCCTCCGCGGCCTGGCCGCCCTCCTCGCTGTGCCCGTTGCAGCCCCCCAGCGTCGCCGCGACGAAGCTCAGGGCGAGGTACGTCCGCGCCTTCACGGGCGATCTCCGATCTCGGCGGCCGCGACAAGCTGGCCGGGGCGCAGGAACTGGATGCCGGCGACGACAACGCGCTCGCCCGGCTCGACGCCGCGCTTCAGCGCGATGATGTCGGGGCCGAAGCGGTCGATCTCGACGGCGCGCACCGATACCGTCCGGTGGTCGGGATCGTAGATCCACACGGAGGGCCGCCCGTCGTAGCGGTACAGCGCCGACCAGGGCAGGATCACCGATTCATGCGGCGCGAAGCGTCCGCGCCCGACCACGACCGCGCCGAGACCCATGCCGGCGGGCGTCGCCTTCAGACCGATCTTGACCCGCACCGTGCCGCTCGCGGAATCGACCGTCGGCGAGATCTCGCGCACGGTCCCGGTCGCGGTGACCGCCGGATCCGACTGCAGCGCGACCGCGATCGTGTCGCCGGCCGGGGGCTGCGCCAGCAGGGATTCGTAGACATTGAAGACCGCGTCGCGGGGGCCGTCCTGCGCGATCACCAGGACGGTCTGGCCTGACTGGACCACCTGGCCGACCTCGAAGCTGCGGCTGGTCACGACACCGGCCACGCCGGCGCGCAATTCCGTGTACGAGAACTGCTCCTGCGCGGTCCCGAGGGCCGCCTTCGCCGAGTCGACGGCTGCCTGTGTCGTGCGCAGCTCCTGCTCGGCATTGTCGTAGGTCGAGCGCGTGGTGAAGCCGCCGGCGAGAAGTTGCTTCTGGCGCTCGAACGACATCTTGGCCTGGGTCAGCAGCGCCTCGGCCGAAGCGAGGGCGGCCTTGGCGTTGTCGAGATTCGCTTGCTGGGTCAGCGGTTCGAGGACGGCGAGTACTTGGTCGGCGGTCACGTGGTCACCGACCTCGACACGCCGTTCGGCAACCTTGCCGTTCGTCCGGAACGAGACGTTGACCTGCGCCTGGGCCTGGATGTCGCCGGTCACCACGACATCGAGCGCCAGCGGCGTCCGGCGCGCCTGCACCACCCGAACGCGCGCCAGAGCCGGATCGAGCGCCGGTTCCGATTCGGCCCGAGCGCATCCGATCGATGCGAACGCGGTTAAGGCCAGTAGGATGGTCGCTGGGATAGCGAAGGCAATGCGGCTCATGCGATCGACCGTGTCGGCGCGACTCGTGCGAAATGCGTGGCGCGTTCCTACGCTATCCGTTACATACCGTCCAGACGGTTTTTAATGCAGGTCGGCGATGCAGGTGAAGCGACAGCGGCTGGCGGCGCGGCCCGAGATCATCTTGGAGGCGGCCGCGGCCGTGCTCCTGAAGGCCGGCGTGCGGGGGCTGACCATAGATGCAGTCGCGGCCGAAGCCGGGCTGAGCAAAGGCGGGGTTCTGCACCATTATGCGTCGAAGGATGCACTGGTGGCGGCCCTCGTCGCCCGCAAGCTCGCGGATGTGCGGGCGGAGATCGACGCCTGCGCGCGCGAGATTCCCGCCGGTCCATCGCAACTTCCCCGCGCGATGGTTGCGCATATCCGCGGGCATTATTGCGAGGACGACGAGTCGGCCCGTGCGCTTCTCCTGGCATCGATGGAATCGCCGGAAGCACAGAAGGACTTCCAGGCGTTCGTCGCGGATCAGCTGGACCAGCTCGGACGGATCGACGGCGCCCGCCCTGGCGAGGGCTCTGTCCTTTACTTCGCCATTCTGGGTCTGTTCATGACCCGGGCGCTGGGCTTTCAGCAGCTCGATGGGGATGCCCTGGCGCCGATGCTCGACGCCCTCGATCGCTTGGCCGGGCAGGCCGACAGCTGAGGAAGCGGGCTCAGGCCTGGAACGCGAGAATCGCCCGGGTGCCGCGGCTCCTCGGAACGTACGATAAGGCCGAGCGCAGGTTCGACGCCATGGCGCGCACGATCCGCGATCCGAGGCCGGTGCCGCGGATCTCGCCCTCCCCGGTCCAACCGATGCCGTCGTCCTCGACGGCCAGGAGTACAGTGTCGGCGGCGTCGCACTCGATAGCGACACGGATTTCGCCCGACGTGCCGAGCGGATAAGCGTACTTGTAGGCGTTGGTGACGAGTTCGGTCACGACCACGCCGACCGACACAGCCTTGTCCGTCGAGAGGCGCACAGGCGCGGCCTGCAGGCGTATCGCATGATCCCGCCCGCTTGCCCGCATGGCCGCCTGCAGTTCCTCAACGAGACTTTGCAGGTAGGCGTCGAGTTCGACGGATTCCACGTCGTCCGAGGTGTAGAGGCGGCGATGGATACCCGCGATCGCCGAGATCCGAGCCTGCATCTCGTCGAGCGCCGCCTTGGCGGCCGTGTCCGTCACGGCGTTGCGCTGCATGTGCGCCAGCGCCGCAACGAGTGCCAGAGAATTGGCCACGCGGTGATTGACCTCGCGCAGCAGCAGTTCGGCACGGTCGCGCGCCTCGCGCATCTCGGCCTCTGCCCGCTCCTTGTCGCGCCGGAGGCTCTCCTGCCGGAGTGCCGTGGCGACGGCCTCGCCGAGCAGCTCCCGAAATTGGCCTTGGACGTCCTTCCAGACGTAGTCCACCGCGCCGGCCTTCAAAGCCGCCACGGCAACGCGGCTGTCCTCCGAGCCGGTCACGTAGATGACCGGGGGCGCCTCGGGCAGCGCGCGGATTTCCGGCAGCAGGTCGAGGCCGGTCTGGCCGGGCATATGGTGGTCGAGGGCGACGGCATCGATCCCGCCCTGCGCGAGCCGCGCCAGGCCCGCGGCGCCGTCGGAACAGAGTTCGACCGTGTAGCCACGCTTTTCCAGGGCGCGCCGAACCAAGCGTCCGAGGCCTGGATCGTCGTCGATGTAGAGGATGCGTGCCGCCGCGGCGGTGACATCCCCGCTGGCACGTCCGGCGCTCATGGGTTCTGCGGAACCTGCATGACCGAGAAGAACAGTCCGAGCTGGCGGATCGCGTTCGCGAAGCCGTCATAGCTCACCGGTTTGGTGATGTAGACATTGGCGCCGAGATCGTAGCAGCGCTGGATCTCGCGGCTGTCGTCCGTGGTGGTCAGCACCACCACGGGGGAGCGCCGCGTATGCGGATTCGCTTTGACCTTCTCGAGGATATCGAGGCCGGTCATGTCGGGCAGGTTGAGATCGAGCAGGATCAGCAGATGCCGCCGCGCGCTCGCCTCGCCGGTGCCATCGGTCCCGAAAAGGTATTCCAGCGCGGAGGTGCCGTTCCGGAACGGGATGATCTCGTTGTTGACGCCGGCGCGGCGGATGTTCCGCTCGATCAGGCGCGCATGCCCTTCGTCATCCTCGATCATCACGATGCTGACGGGGTGCACGGGCGGTTCCACGCTCATTCGGCGGCGATGGACGCCGGTTCAGGGTTTCTGTCCGCTGTAGCTGTCCCGCGCGGCAAGGTCACGTCGAACGTCGTGCCGACACCGAGTTCTGAACGGATCTCGATTCTGCCGCCGAACGAGCGCACCAGAGCCTTCACGTGGGCGAGGCCGATCCCCTCGCCCTGACGATCCTGGACGCCCGACCTGCGGAAGAGTTCGAACACGCGGGCATGGTCCCGCGCCGCGATCCCTCGACCGTTATCGGCGACGGAGAAGCAGACACTGCGATCGCCGATGGACTTGGCCGTAACGGTGACGCGTCCAGGCCGTGTCGAGTCGAGGTATTTCACGGCATTGTCCAAGAGGTTGCCGAAAATCTGCTCGACCGCGAGTCGATCGGCGACGATCCCCGGCAAATCGCGAGCGATCGTCACTGAGGCGCCGACCGCCTCCGCCTGATGCCGCTGGGCGTCCGCCACGCCGCGGAGCAGGTTCGTCATGTCGAGGGGTTCGGGCGAGAATTGCCGGCGCCCCTCGCGGGAGAGCTTCAGGACGGCGGCGATCAGCCCCTCCATCCGGTTCACCGCCGCCTTGATGAAGCCGAGCGCTTCGCCGAGATCCGCGTCGAGCCGCTGCGCCTCCGGGTGCCCCCGGAGGGCCGTGGCGATCTCGGTCCGGGTCGCCTCCAACTCGCTCGTGAACCCCATCACGTTGACCAGCGGCGCGCGCAAGTCGTGGCTGACGATGTAGGCGTAGCGCTGGATCTCCTCGTTCGATTCGCGCAGGTCGGCTTCGGCCTGCCGCTGCTCGGTGATGTCCGTGTGGACCCCGACCCACTCGCGGATCGCGCCCCGCGCGTCGAGCACCGGGATGGCTCGGATCGCGAAGTGGCGCCACGTCCCGTCGCGGGACCGGACCCGGTGCTCGTGAATGTAGGTGCGCCGCGCCCGTACGGTCGCGTTCCAGCTCTCGACGGAGGCCTGCATGTCATCGGGATGCACCGCATCGGCCCAGCCGTAGCCCTGATACTCCTCCCGCGTCTGACCCGTAATCGCGCTCCAGCCGGGTTGATCGCCAATCATCCGGCCCTCGGGATCGTTCGTCCAGAGCACGCCGCGCACCGCCTGGACCGCGGCGCGGAACCGGGCCTCGCTCGCCTGGAGTTCCCGCTGCACGCGCTGCTGGTCCAAAGACGAGGCGAGCATCGCGAGGAACAGAATGAGGAAGGTCGCGCCGGCGATGTAGAGCGCGAGATTCTGCCGCCCCTGCACGCCGATTACGGCATGTGCGGCGTGGGCGCCGGCCGCTTCGGCGGTGACCGTCGCCGCGGCCATGCCTGTGTAGTGCATCCCCGCCACCGCCAGACCCATGACACAGGCCGCGAGGAGCTTCTGCCAGACGCCGTGCTGGCGGAAGGAGAGCCACAGGGCAGCCGTCGCCGCCGTCACGGCGATCGCCACTGAGAGGGCGACCACGGCCGGGCTGTAGGCGAGGTTGCCGGGGATCCGGAGCGCCGCCATGCCGGTGTAGTGCATGCCGGCGACGCCCAGGCCCATCAGCGGACCGGCCACGAAGAGCCCGCCGGGCCCTTTGCCGACGCGCGCCGCCCACAGGAAGGCGGACCCTGTGGCCGCGATGGCGATTGCGAGGGACAGGAGCGTTAAGCCGAGATCGTAGGCGGCCGGCATGCCCATCTCGAAGGCCAGCATGCCGACGAAGTGCATCGACCAGATACCCCCGCCCATGGCGAGCGCCGCGCCGGCGATCCACGGCCAGCGCGGACCGGCGACGGGGCCACGGAGGCGGGCACCCAGGTCCAGCGCGGTATAGGACGCGAAGACTGCCAGGCCGATCGACAGGGCGACGAGGGCCGGATTGTAGCCAGTATGGACCATCGACTGCGACCGACGCCTGAAGAGCGCTGGCTCCGATGTATCCCGGGCGCATGCTCGGCGCTATCGCAATTCCGAGGCGCCCAAGTCTTCTGAATACCGCGCCTCGTCGAGGGCTCTCGGGCTGCACGGCACGGCTTCCGATTGACGGCTGCCGGGAGCTTCTGGACCCTCTGATCGACGTCGCGATGTCATATCGTATGGCGCGGCGTCGTGCTGCATGGTCGCGACAGGCTACGGCAAGCACGAGCTGCGATGATCGGCCGGAGTATGTGCCTGCTCGAAGATCGGCCGGCATGCCGCGCATTCGATCGGGTTAACCGCCGATTGCGGGTGCTGGCCGCGCCCTCCGGTGGCCGGCGACGAGCCGATCCGGGTGCCGCTGCCGATGCGCTGCCCGGCCATGAAGAAAAAATTCGCGTGCGTCGCGCGGCGATGGTCTCTCCTGCCGTGCGTGCGCGTTCTAGGTTCTGTCGATCGCTCATCGCGAATGCAGATTCATGAACGGACACGCCGCGGTACGACTTCCGGACGATCTGCGCGAAGCTCTGGCGCAGGCTCTGTACGATTATGATCAGAGCGATGGGGATGATCGACCCGCCTGGACCGGTGCCGATCTGGCGGCTCGGAATCCCGCTCTTCGGGAGCGCTACCTCCAATCCGCCGACGCCCTCGTCGATGGGCCGTTGGCGGCATGGCTGGCGTGTCGCCTCGCCGACGAAGAGGAATTACGCGTTCTGCGTCGGCAGCGTATGGCGCCGGAGCGCGAGCGCGAGCTTCTCGAAGCCAACAACCGCTTGCTCGCGCGGGCCGAGTTTGCCGAATCGGCCCGGGCGGCTGCGGAGGACGCCCTTACCACGCTGCGCCGCGAGCGCGACGTGGCCCGGGAAGCGGAGGCGTTCTGGCAGCAATTTGCGTTCGACGCCGACGATCTCGCAACCCGCCGCCTTATCGAGCAGACGGAGACGCGCGCCGAGGCCGAGAGACGCGCGATCGAGGAACGATGCCGACGGGAGCGCGCGGAAGCGGCGCTGCGCCTGTTTGCCGACCGCGCCGACGTCATGCCGAAGGAGGGCTGGGCGTCGGAATTGGCGCACGCCAACCGTGATATCCCGCTCTGGTGGTTCCATGCGGCGCGGGTCGCACTCGAGCCGCCGGACCTCACCAAGCCGACCGGAGACAGCGAGGCCTGAGAGCGTCAGGCCGCGGCGGGCTGCTTTCCACTCGTGTCCCGGAACAAGGCCGTGCAGCCGGAGCCACGATGCATGCTCAGGATCGACGCGCGGTCGATTTCCGGGTGGGTCTTGAGGACTTTCTGGACGCAGGCGAGGACGCGTTCGTATTGCGCGGCATCGTAGTTCGGCTCCAGCGGGCTCACTGCGATGTAAGTCTCGACCACGAGCACGCGCTCGGCATGATCGTGGGCGACATCGACGGCGATCCAGGAGGATTTGATCAGGCTGGTGCTGGCGAGCATGGGCGTCCCTCGATCAGCGTTACGCGGTTCAGCCCGCGGCGGCGGGCAATTTTGGCGAAATCATGGACCGCTGGCCTACGAATGCCAAGAGGCCGCTTGCCTCCATGCTTTAACGGACGTGTTGAGCGTCATGGCGCCCCGGCCTACGGTTGGCCGAGAGGCCCGCGGGCCCGATCCACAATAGGCACTCGCATCCGAAGAATGGCATGTGGTATACAAATTATCGGACTCGTCACCCCGGGTCCGTGTGACGGTGTCGCGATACGACGAGGCCGCGCTTTGGGAGGGAGAACAAACATGATCCGCTTGAGGATGGAAGCCCCCTGTCCCGGCGTTGCGCCCCGCACGTTACGGGACCGTGCCGGCATCGAGCCGGTATCCCGCCCGGCCTGAGCCGATTTCCGATATCCCGCGACCGACTCCAACTCCGAGACCGATCATGACAAAGGCCCTCGAAGGCGTCCGCATTCTGGACTTTACCCACGTTCAATCCGGTCCGACCTGTACACAGCTCCTGGCTTGGTTCGGCGCCGACGTCATCAAGGTCGAGCGGCCGGGCGTCGGCGACGCCACGCGCCAGCAGCTTCAGGATGTCCCGGACGTGGACAGCCTGTATTTTACGATGCTGAACCACAACAAGCGCTCGATCACGCTCGACTCGAAGAACCCGAAGGGCAAGGAGGTTCTCTGGCGCCTGATCAAGGAATGCGACGTCCTGGTCGAGAACTTTGCCCCAGGCGCGCTCGCCCGCATGGGTCTCACCTGGGAGAAGATCCACGAGGCCAACCCGCGGATGATTCTCGCCTCCGTGAAGGGCTTCGGCCCGGGCCGCTACGAGGATTGCAAGGTCTATGAGAACGTCGCCCAATGCGCCGGCGGCTCGGCTTCAACCACGGGTTTCCGCGATGGCATCCCGATGGTGACGGGTGCTCAGATCGGCGATTCCGGCACTGGCCTGCACCTCGCGCTCGGTATCGTCACGGCCCTGTACCATCGGACCCAGAGCGGTCTCGGTCAGAAGGTCGACTGCGCGATGCAGGACGGTGTTCTGAACCTGTGCCGGGTCAAGCTGCGCGATCAGCAGCGGCTCGCGCATGGGCCGCTGAAGGAGTACAGCCAGTTCGGTGAGGGCATCCCGTTCGGCGAGGCGACCCCGCGCGCGGGCAACGATTCCGGCGGTGGTCAGCCCGGTCGCATCCTGCGCTGCAAGGGCTGGGAACAGGATCCGAATGCCTACATCTACGTGATCACGCAGGCCGCTGTCTGGGAACCGATCTGCGACATCATCGGTGAGCCCGACTGGAAGACGGATCCGAACTACGCGACCCCGAAGGCGCGCCTGCCGCATCTCAACGAGATCTTCACGCGGATCGAGGCCTGGACGATGAAGGTGTCGAAGTTCGAGGCGATGGACACCCTGAACAAGTACGACATCCCCTGCGGGCCGATCCTGTCGATGAAGGAGATCGCCGAGGACGAGTCGCTGCGGAAGACCGGCACCATCGTGGAGGTCGATCATCCGACCCGCGGCAAGTACCTGACTGTGGGCAATCCCATCAAGCTGTCGGCGAGCCCGAGCGAGGTCAAGCGCTCCCCGCTGCTCGGTGAGCACACCGACGAGATCCTCCGTACGGTGCTCGGCTATTCCGAGGCCGAGGTCGGCGAGATCTCCGAATCCGGCGCGATCGGCGTGGTTCAGAAGATCGCCGCCGAGTGAGCGGCCGGCGGCAATCCCGGCCTCGGGCCGTGGATTGCCGCCGTTTCATCCGGGGCCGCGCCGTCCCGTATTTCCGATGACGCGGTCAGATAGCCAGGGCACGGCTAGGTACCGCCGAGCCCGGCGTTTCGACCGTCCCCTCCCCGGCCCGCGACAGGACCGGACGAAGCCCAGGAGATTGCATGCGCATCGCCTTCATCGGCCAACAGGATTTCGGCAAGGCAGTCCTGGAGGCGTTCCTCAAGCGAGGCGATGAGGTCGCCGCGGTGTTCTGCGCGCCCGAGAAGCCCGGCGCCAAGCCGGACGTCCTCAAGACGGCGGCGGTCGAGAAGGGATTGACGGTCTTCCAGTTTCCCAGCCTGAAGAGCCCGGAAGCCGAGGCCGCCATGCGCGGGCTCAATGCCGATATCGGCATCATGGCCTACGTGCTGCAATTCGCGCCGCAGAGCTTCGTGAACATCCCGAAGCACGGGACGATCCAGTATCATCCGAGCCTTCTGCCGCGCTATCGCGGCCCGTCCTCAATCAACTGGCCAATCGCACGGGGCGAGTTGCAGACCGGCCTCACGATTTTCAGGCCCACCGATGGCCTCGACGAGGGGCCGGTGATCCTGCAGAAGACCTGCCCGATCGGCGCCGACGCGACGTTGGGCGACGTCTATTTCGACGCCCTGTTCCCAATGGGCGTCGAGGCGATGCTCGAGGCGGCCGATCTCGTCGTTGCCGGACAGCATGTCGAGGTCGACCAGGATGAGGATGCCGCGAGCTATGAAGGCTGGTTCCGGGGGGCCGAGGCGGAGATCCATTGGTCGGCCCATGCCGAACAGATCTACAATCTGATCCGCGCGGCCAATCCGGCGCCTGGCGCTTGGACGACGCTCGACGGCAAGAAGCTTCAGATCTTCGATTCCAGCCTGCATCGGATCCGCAAGCTCGCCGATGTCGTCGGCAAGCCCGGTGAGGTGGTCGCCGTCGACGACACGGGCTTCAGTGTCTGCGCGCAGGGCGGCCGGATCGAGGTCCGCAAGGTGAAGGCGGAGGGCGGCAAGAAGGTCGGGGCCGCCGACTTCGCCCGGGATGTTGGACTAGTCGTCGGGCAGGTGCTCGGGCGCTAGGCGGCCCGCACCCGACGCGTGATCGCATCCGTGACGGCTTATTGCATCTGGCCGATCACGATACGCCGCGCCGCGGATGCCCCGCGGCGTCTCGGCTACTGCGTTTCGGGACGGGGCAGTCCGGCCGCATTCAGGCCGTAGCTGCGGAAGCGCTTGACCGTTTCGTTGATCTCGTCGTCGGACAGGACGATCGGAGTCCCGATCTGCCGCGCCACCGCGTATTGCTGGCAAAGCGTCTCCAACTCGACAGCGAGCCAGAGAGCCTTCTCCAGGCTGTCACCGGCCGCGATCATGCCGTGATTGGCGAGGAGGCAGACATTGCGGCCGACGAGGGCCGCCAGCGCCAGATCGGAGAGTTCCGCCGTGCCGTAGGGCGCGTAGGGCGCGCAGCGCACGTTCGGTCCTCCGAAGGCCGCAATCATGTAGTGGACCGCCGGGATCGCCTGACCGCAGATGGCGAAGGCCGTGCAGTAGACCGGATGTGCGTGGACCACCGCACCGAATTCCGCACGGGACGCCAGGATGTCCCGGTGAAAGCGCCATTCCGAAGAGGGCTTCTGCTCCGGTGTATGCGTGCCGTCGAATGCCAGCCGGACCACGTCGTCCGGGCCCATCTTTTCGGTGGGCAGGCCGGATGGGGTGATCAGGAGCCCGTCGCGGAAGCGCACCGAGACGTTCCCAGACGTCCCGCGGTTCAGACCCTGGGCGTCGAGGGCACGCGCCGCCGCCACGACGCCCTCCCGCGCAACCCGTTCGTCCCGATCCATGCCCGATCTCCGGAAGGCCCGGTTCCCGGTATGCAGGAAGCCCGGCGCCGTAAAGACGGCGCCGGGCTCATTTTCGTCAGTCCGGAGCTACAGGGCCAAGCTACTGGGCCAGGACCGGCGCGAGGCTTGCCTCGGGCTTCTTGGTATAGGCAGCGCGCATCGGCTTGAGGACGAACAAGGCTAGCAGAGCCGCGACGATGTTGAGCGCCGCCGCCACCAGGAACACCGTGTGCCAGCTCCCCGTCATGGTCGTGAGTACGCTGGTATAGGGGACGATGAGCGCCGCCGTGCCTTTTGCCGTGTAGAGCAGGCCGGCATTGGTGGCCGCGTATTTCGAGCCGAACGTGTCGCCGCAGGTCGCCGGGAACAGCGAGTAGATCTCGCCCCAGGCGAAGAACACGAGGCCGGTCAGCAGCACGAAGGCGATCGGGTTCTGGCCGAACTGGCTCAGCGCGTAGATGCCCAGGCCCTCGATGGCGAAGGAGAGGAACATCGTGTTCTCGCGGCCGATATGGTCGGAGACCCAGCCGAAGAACGGTCGGGTGACGCCGTTGAGCACGCGGTCCAGCGTGGCCGCGAAGGTCAGCGCCGGCAGGGTGATCCCAAGAAGCGAGACCGGGACGTCGGCGATCTTGAAGTCCTTGGCGATCGGGCCGAGCTGAGCGGTGGCCATCAGGCCGCCAGCGGCCATCATGACGAACATCGCATACATGACCCAGAAGATCGGGGTCCGGACCATCTCAGCCGGCTTGTAGTCGCGCTTCGACTGGCTGACCCGAGCGACCTCCGGAACCTGACCCTTGGCCGGCGCCCGCAGAAACAGGGCGATCAGCATCACGATGACGCCCTGACCGATGCCGAAATAGAAGAACGCTGCCTCGTAGCCTTGCGACTTGATCATCGCCTGGATCGGCACGACGGTGAGGGCCGAACCCGCGCCGAAGCCCATCGCGGTGATGCCTGCAGCGAGGCCGCGGCGGTCTGGGAACCACTTCAATGAGTTGCCGACGCAGGTTCCGTAGACCGCTCCGGCACCGGTGCCGCCGATCGCAGCCGCGATGTACAGCACGGTGAGCGAATCCGCGTACGAATTGATGACCCAGGCTATGGCGCAGAGCAGCCCGCCGAACAGCGTGACGATGCGCGGGCCGTACTTATCGACGAACCAACCCTCGATCGGGACCAACCACGTTTCCGTGACGACAAACAGCGTGAACGCCACTTGGATCGCGGCGCGATCCCAGCCGTGCCGCTCCTGCATCGGGTTCACGAAGAAGGTCCAGCCGTACTGCATGTTCGCAATCATGCACATGCAAACGACGCCGAAGGCGAGTTGCAGCCAGCGGCCGCGCCCCACCGGTTTGACGATCTCGGACATACCGTTCCCTCCTTGGCAGTATTATTGTCGGCGTGTGTGCTAGGACCGGATTTATGCCCTGCCTTGGCGCAGCTTGGCAGAACAAGATGACCGGGATTCTTCGAAAAATTCTTGGCCCGCAGGCAAATAAAGTCTCAACTACAACGGCATACGCCTCGGACCCAGAAGCTCACATCTGATGGTCGACGGTATGCCAGCAGGATGGTGCTGATATCGCCCCAAGCTGTCAATCGAACCTGCAGAAAAATACACGTTTCCGGGATTGGATTAAATTGGATCGGTCGAACGTAGGTTCCGGGTCGCCGGTTCGCGGTTGCACCCGCACAACTTTCACGCGGCAGAAAGCCCGCAAAGGTCACAGGTCTGTGGGACCGCTCCGCAATCGACTAGGATCTCGCCAAGGTTTGGGTTAGGTCGTTTGAGAGCGCACGACAGAGAACGCGTGCGAGACATCATGCGTGTGAGCTGACTGGACGAGGGATGTCGAATTCCGAACCGCTGAGCGTGAAGCCCATCGTCGCCAGCTCCAGTCTCCGGACCTTGGCCTACGAGGCGCTCAAGACGGCCATCACCAACATGGACATCTACGGGCGTCCGGACGAGGTTCGACTCGACGAGCGCAAGCTTTCGCAGGATCTCGGCGTCAGCCGGACGCCGGTGCGCGAGGCGCTGACGGTTCTGGAGCAGGAAGGCTTCGTTCGCTCCGAGGCTCGGCGCGGCGTCTTCGTGATCAAGAAGAACAAGCGCGAGATCGTCAGCATGATCCACGCCTGGACGGCGCTGGAGAGCATGGCGGCTCGCCTCGCCTGCGTCCGGGCCACCGATGCTCAATTGCGCTCGCTGCGCGAGTCTTTCCCGGAGTTTTTCGAGGGGCAGCCGTCCGAGCACATCGACGAGTATTCGGATGCGAACATCCGCTTCCACCAGCGCATCATCGCGCTGGGTCACTGCGACGCGATTGCCGATCTGACCAGCAATCTCCTGATGCATGTGCGTGGCATCCGCAGCACGGCGCTCCGGCAGGGCGATCGGGCGGAGCGTTCGATCCGGGAGCATGTCGCCATCATTTCGGCGCTCGAAGCCCGCGATGCCGACTTGGCCGAAAGGCTCGTGCGCGAGCACGGGCTCGGGCTCGCTCAACACGTGGACACGTACGGCGATTACCTGGACTGATCGACATCCGCTGTCCAATCTGGCCGATCGTCGGCGTGGACCTCGTCCCTCCCTGTCATGAAGTTCCCCCGCTCGCTCGACGGGCGCGATCGACGTTGCAGAACGCCTGCCCTCTCACGAGATGCCGGAACCCGCTCCACCGCGGGTCTCAAATTTAATCGCGCGCCATTGTTGCGGCACCGCAAAAACTTTTCGGTTGTCCGGCATCACAGCACAGGCCGCGAGTTACGCCTCTACACGCATGAGACCAGGCAATTTCCGCCGAGAGCAGATCACTCTCCGCGCTCTATGCATGCACAGCATGATCGGTATTCGTTATCTGGCATACCACGTTGCGAGGCGGCATGGCATCTATCGCATCGCAACATAGAGCGGTCCCCACCGCGCCGGAGAGTCCGATGATCGCCAGCTTCCTCGCCATCTTTGTCGCTTTCGCCGCCTGCCAGGCCCTGCTGACCGTGAAGTTCGCGGATTTCCTGTCCGCCGGTGAAGGTGGCCGCAAGACCCTCGAGCCGACCGCCGTTGCGACTGCGAAGCTCGCCTGAGAACAGGGCCTGGCTCCGACGCAGGGGACTGCGTAGGGTTAACGCTTTCCTCAAATTTTACGCGTAAGGTGAACCGATCGTTGACCGTGCGGACGAGGAGCAACCGCGTTGGCCCTCGGCGCCGCATCGCGTTTCTCGGACGGCCCCTTCGTCCTCCTCGTCTCGGATCGCCCGTCCGAACGGTCAGCCCTTGAACGCGCCATCGCGCTCGTGATGAACTGCCGGGCGATCCCGCCCGGCGTACCGCTGCCTTCAGCGCGGCCACATCTCGTCATCCTGGATCTGCCGCCGGCCGATACTGCCAAGCTGCAGTCCGCCCTGGCCCGTCACGGATCGCCGGTTCCGCGCCTCGTTCTCGTGCGCGGCGAACCCATGCCGGGCGCCCGCTACCTGCGCCAGCTGCCGGCCGCGTCGCCTCGGCAACTCGTTCTGGCGAATGTCTTCGCCATGATCGAGGAGGCGTCGCGCGCCGCAGAGGCGCGGCAGCGTCGGCTCCTGGATTGCGTCTCGGGCGCCACTGCCGTCGTCGCCGAGATCTTCGACAGTGCCGCCCTCGGTGCCCGATTGCAGCGTGCTGACGCGGATCGCGGAACCGAGCTGGTTCTGGCGGCTGTCTCCGAGGTGGGGATCGCCGATTGGCTCGCCGAGGTCTGGCGCCACGAGATCGGCGTCTATCAGCACACCCTCGGCGTCGCCGGGCATGCCGCGACCTTCGGTTCACAGATCGGTCTGAGTCAGACTGATCTCACGTTGTTGGTGCGGTCGGCGCTGCTGCACGACATCGGTAAGGCGCGGATCCCCGTGGAGATCCTCAACAAGCCAGGGCCGCTCAATGCCGAGGAGTTGCGGCTGATGCAGCGCCATCCCGATATCGGTGCCCATCTGCTACGGGCGCACGGCGATTTCGAGGACGCGGTGATCGACGTGGTCCGACACCACCACGAGCGCCTGGACGGGAAGGGATATCCCGATCGGCTGTCTGGCCCGGCGATCGCGGACCTCGTGCGGATCGTGACGATCTGCGACGTGTTCTCCGCCCTGACCGAGCGGCGGACCTATCGGCAGCCCGCCACCCCCGCAGAGGCACTGTCGATCATGGCCGGCAGCACCGGGCACATGGATCCGGATCTCCTGCGCGCTTTCGCGCCCTCCATGCTGAAGGGAAGCGCTCTCGCGGCGTGATCGGGTGGGCGTGGCACCCGCGCCACGCTCCTCCGCGGGATCGTGCAGGTCCGCCGCGCGCCGCGCTTTCGCCGCAACCCTGCCGGAGGGAGACGGTCCCATTCCGCTGATCGCCCTCCGGACCGTGCCCAAGCTCAGTCTCGCCCTCGCTGCCGCCCTCCTGATGACCCTCACCGGATGCGGCGGTCTCTCGGTCATGCCCGAGACGTCCATCGAGAACGCGACGCACACTGCGGTGCTCGACGAGGTCGCGGCCGCAGCGGCCATCTCGGCCTACCGGGTCCAGCACGGCCTGAACCCGGTCGTGGTCGACCCGGCTCTCGTGAAGGCGGCGGCCTTCCAGGCCGGAAACAACGCCCGCCACGGTCAGCTCAGCCACGAGGTCGGCGGCAGCTTCACCTCGCGCATGGCGTCGGCCGGTTTCGCGAAAGCTTGGGCGGCCGAGAATCTCAGTGCCGGGTCCGAGACCCTGGAGCAGGTGCTCGCCCGCTGGAAGGCGAGCCCTGAGCACAACAAGAACATGCTGCTGCCGCAGATCCGGAGGATCGGGATCGCCCGGGTCGATGCCCCCACCACGCGATACAAGCGCTTCTGGGCGCTCGTGATGGCTGGCAGTTGACGCCGGGCTCCTCAGGCTTCGGAGGGCGCGAGATCGACGATCCGGAGCTGGGCGCGCTCGGCTCCGCGCCAGCGGTCGCAGGACAGCGTTCCGGCCACGTGCATCTCCCGGCCGATTCCGTTCAGCAAGGCCAGGCCGAGCGGTCGTTCGGCCGCCCGGAAGCAGATCGCCCCCACGACCTGCCCGTCGCGGCTGCGCAGTCGGGCCCTGACATGGCTTGAACCGACCACCGCGGCATCGACGAGGCGATGCCGGCCCAGTGCGAAGATCGGCTCGGGCGCACCTTGGCCGAACGGGCCGGCCTGCTGCAGCAACCGGACCGTCTCTGCGGTGGCCCCGCCGGCGCTGAGGCCGCCGTCGATTAGCAAGGCGTCGGCCGCCCGGGCCACCGCGACACTGGCCCCGAGCAGCATCGCCAGATGCGCTTCGAAACGTGGAATGTCGTCGGCCCGCACGGTCACGCCCGCTGCCATGGCATGGCCACCGCCCTTGCTGGCGAGCCGGGCATCGACGCAGGCGCGGACCGCGAGCCCCAGATCCGCGCCCGGGATCGAGCGTCCGGAGCCCGTGGCGCTCCCGTCCGGCCGGATCGCGAATGCGAAGGCCGGGCGGTTGAAGCGCTCCTTCAACCGCGAGGCGATGAGGCCGACGATGCCGGGGTGCCACTCGGCGCTGGCGGTCACCAGCACGGTGCGGGCCGGATCCAGCGTCAGGGCCCGGTCCATCTCGGCCTCGGCCTCCAGGACCGCCTGCGCCTCGATCGCCTGACGCTCGCGGTTGAGGCGGTCGAGGTCGGCGGCGATCCGGGCCGCTTCGTTCGGGTCCGCCGTGGTCAGCAGGCGGGCGCCCAGGGCCGAGTCGCCGATGCGTCCGCCGGCATTGATGCGGGGTCCGAGCACGAAGCCGAGATGCCACGCTTCCGGCGGCTCGCCGAGGGAGGCCGCGTCCAGCAGTGCGGCGAGCCCGATGCGGCCGCGATGGCGCATCACCGTGAGTCCCTGGGTCACGAAGGCCCGGTTCAGGCCCGTGAGGGGCACGACGTCGGCGACGGTGGCCAGGGCCACGAGGTCGAGGGCGTCGGTGAGCTGCGGTTCGGGTCGGTGGGCTCCGAAGAAGCCCTCCCGCCGCAGGGCGCGGTTCAGCGCGACCAGGGTCAGGAAGACGATGCCGGCGGCGCAGAGATGGCCGAGGCCCGAGAGATCGTCGAGGCGATTCGGGTTGACCACGGCACGGGCTGGTGGAAGCACCTCGGAGGCCGCATGGTGGTCGAGGACGATCACGTCGAGGCCGGATTTCTCGGCCTCTTCCAGAGGCGCGTGGCCGCTCGTTCCGCAATCGACGCAGACCAGCAGCGTCGCGCCCTCCGCCGCCAGTGCGGTGATTGCCGCGACGTTGGGGCCGTAACCCTCGGTGATCCGGTCGGGGATGTGGATCGGCGCGCGCAGACCCAGATTGCGGAGATAGCCGGCGAGCAGAGCCGCGCTCGCAGCGCCGTCGACATCGTAGTCGCCGAAGACCGCCACCGTCTCCCCGCGCTTCACGGCCCGGACGAGGCGGCGGACGGCCGCCTCCATGTCGAGCAGCGTGTCCGGATCCGGCATCAGGTCCCGAAGCCGCGGCGCCAGGTGGCGGGGCGCCGCCTCCGGGATGATTCCTCGCCCCGCCAGCACGCGGGCAAGCAATTCCGGCAGGCCGTGGGCCTGGACCATCTTGGCGATATGATTCTGAACGGCCGCCCCGCCGCAGCGCTCCTGCCAGCGCCGACCGGTCACGGAGGCGGCGACACCCAGGAAAGGTGGCGGATCAGCGAGGAGCAAAGCGGACGACACGGGCGCCACCCTACACCGGGCGGCGCAGGGAATCTTGCACCCCGCCGCAACAGCGACGGCGAACGCGTGCCGCCACAACGAAAAAGGGCGGGCCTCGCTGCCCGCCCCTCGAATCGGCTGGCGACCCGGGTTTCAGAGCGACTTTAGGATCTGGTCGACGACCTTCTTGGCGTCGCCGAACAGCATCATGGTGTTGTCGCGGAAGAACACCTCGTTCTCGACGCCCGCGTAGCCGGAGCCCATGCCACGCTTGATGAACAGCACGGTCTTGGCCTTCTCCACGTCCAGGATCGGCATGCCGTAGATCGGCGACGCCTTGTCGGTCTTGGCGGCCGGATTGGTGACGTCGTTGGCGCCGATCACGAAGGCGACGTCGGCCTGCGGGAACTCGCCGTTGATGTCCTCCAACTCGAAGACCTCGTCGTAGGGCACGTTGGCCTCGGCCAGCAGCACGTTCATGTGGCCCGGCATGCGGCCCGCTACCGGATGGATGGCGTACTTCACGTCGACGCCCTCCTTCTTGAGCATGTCAGCCATCTCGCGGAGCGAGTGCTGTGCCTGGGCGACCGCCATGCCGTAGCCCGGCACGATGATGACCCGCTCGGCGTTCTTCATGATGTAGGCCGCATCGTCGGCCGAGCCCTGCTTGACCGGGCGCGTCTCGACCTGGCCGGATCCGGCCGCAGCGGTGGTGTCGCCGCCGAAGCCGCCGAGGATCACCGAGATGAACGACCGGTTCATCGCGTGGCACATGATGTAGGACAGGATCGCGCCCGATGAGCCCACCAGCGAGCCGGTGATGATCAGCGCGAGGTTGCCCAGGGTGAAGCCGATGCCGGCCGCCGCCCAGCCCGAGTAGGAGTTGAGCATCGACACGACCACCGGCATGTCGGCGCCGCCGATCGGGATGATGATCAGGCCGCCGAGCACCAGCGACGCGATGACGATCAGCCAGAAGATCGCCTTCGATTCGGTGCCGATGAACAGCGCGATGAGGAGCACGAGTCCGGCGGCCAGGATCGCGTTGATCAGGTGGCGCTGGGGCAGCATGATCGGCTTGCCGGACATCCGCCCGTCGAGCTTGGCAAAAGCGATTACCGAGCCGGTGAACGTGATGGCGCCAATGGCGACGCCGAGTCCCATCTCGAACAGCGACTGCTTGTGGAAGTGGCCGTTCTCGATGATGCCGAAGGCCTGCGGCGCGTAGAGCGCGCCGGCCGCGACGAAGACTGCCGCGAGACCGACCAACGAGTGGAAGGCCGCAACGAGCTGCGGCATTGCGGTCATCGGTACGCGCTTGGCGATTACCGCGCCGGCGCCGCCGCCGATGCCGAGGCCCAGAAGCACGAGGATCCAGGCGCCGGCACCAGTCGGCGGATGGCCGACCAGAGTGGTCAGGATCGCGAGCCCCATGCCGACCATTCCGTACAGGTTGCCCTGCCGGGAGGTGGTGGGGTGCGACAATCCCCGCAGCGCCATGATGAACAGGACGCCGGCGACGATGTAGAGAAGGGAGGAGACGTTCTCTGACATCCGCTCAGCCCTTCTTCTTGTACATGCCGAGCATGCGCTGCGTGACGAGGAAGCCGCCGAAGATATTGACGCTGGCGAGCACGATGCCGATGAAGCCGAAGAACCGGGCGAGGCCGGTGCCCTTCTCGATCAGCGGGACGCCGACCGCGAGGATCGCTCCGACGATGATCACCGAGGAGATTGCGTTGGTGACCGACATCAGCGGCGTGTGGAGCGCCGGGGTCACCGACCAGACCACGTAGTAGCCGACGAAGATCGCCAGCACGAAGATCGCGAGGCGGAATACCGTGGGATCGACCGCGCCGCCTGTGGCCGCGCTCAGTCCGTGACCCATGCCGTCGGCGATGACCTGGGCCTGATCGGCGGCGTTGCGCGCCACCGCGGCCGCGGCCCGGGCGGCGTCGGCCAGCACGCGCGCCTGATCGGCCGCCTGATCGGGAGGGACGATGACGTTTGCCATTCTGCTACTCCTCTCGGCCGGGCTTCACTGCGCGCCCGTTGGGGTGGCCGTGCCGGACGCCGTGTTGGCCTCCGACTTGGCCAGCCCCACGGAAGCGGCTTCCGAGGCTGCGCCATCGGTCTTGGGCTGGAAGGATGTGTGGACGACCGACCCACCGCGGGTGAGGTTCGTGGCCTTCACCAGCTCGTCGTCCCAGTTGATGGCCAGCGCCTTCGACTCCTTGTCGATCAAGGTCTCGACGAAAGCGTAGAGGTTGCGGGCGTACAGACTCGATGCCGTAGCCGCGAGCCGGCCCGGGACGTTCACGTGGCCGACGATTTTCACGCCGCGATCGTTCGTCACGACTTCGCCGGCCTTGGCGCCGGCGACGTTACCCCCCCGCTCCACCGCGAGATCCACGAGGACGGAACCCGGCTTCATCGACGCCACCATCTCCTCGGAGACGAGCTTCGGCGCCGGGCGGCCGGGAATCAGCGCCGTCGTGATGACGATGTCCTGCTTGGCAATGTGGCCCTTGACCAACTCCGCCTGCTTCTTCTGGTACTCGGCCGACATTTCCTTGGCGTAGCCGCCCGCGGTCTCAGCCTGCTTGAATTCGTCATCCTCGACGGCGACGAACTTGGCACCGAGCGATTCGACCTGCTCCTTCGTGGCGGGCCGAACGTCTGTGGCGGTCACGACCGCGCCGAGGCGGCGAGCGGTGGCGATGGCCTGCAGGCCGGCGACGCCGACGCCCATGACGAAGACGCGCGCGGCCGGCACGGTGCCGGCGGCGGTCATCATCATCGGCATGGCCCGGCCATACTCGGCGGCGCCGTCGACCACCGCGCGGTAGCCCGCGAGATTTGCCTGAGAGGACAGGACGTCCATCACCTGCGCGCGGGTGATGCGGGGCATCAGCTCCATGGCGAACCCGTCGATGCCGGCCGCGGCCATCGCCTGGAGCGCAGCCTCGTTGCCATAGGGGTCCATGATCGCGACCACGGTGGCGCCGCGCTTGAACTGCGGCAGCTCCTCGGCGCTCGGGCGCCGGACCTTGAGCACGAGGTCGGCATCCCCGACGGCGTCGGCGGCGCTCCCGGCGATGCTGGCACCGGCCGCCTCGTACTCGGCGTCCAGGATGCCGGCCTTCCGGCCGGCACCGGACTGCACCACGACGTCGGCCCCGAGAGACTTGAACTTCTTGACGGTCTCAGGAACCGCGGCGACGCGCGGCTCCGCGGAGTCCGTCTCGGACAGCACAGCGATGCGCATGCGATGATTCCCTTGGAAAAGCTCGGCCTTCGAATGCGCGAAACGGCGACGCTTTTCGAGAGGCGGATCTACGATACCGCGTTGGAAGCGGCCGGAATGTAACTTGCGCTCAATTTAATTGGCCACAATGCGACGGCGGCCCACTCGCTCGTCGCGGGCGGGCTCATCATCGACCGGCGATCGGCGCAGGACCGTCCGGGCTCCGCCTCAGGCGAAGAAAAGATACAGGATGAGGAGGATGGCGACGACAAGCGGGCCCTTCCAGCCTACGGCTGGTGCCAGCGCTCCCACGGCGCCTGCCGCTCCTGACACGATCACGCCGACGATGGCCAGCATCCAGGCTTCGCGAATTCCACCAATGGCGAGGGCGAGCACCCAGCAGATGACAACGCCGGTAGCGATTTCGACGAACCGAACGAATCCGCGATAGGTCTGCTCGTGAGTCCTCGCGTCCATTGCCGGGCTGTAGGTGTGCCCGGCCACCGTGTCACTCTCGGCCATCGTGCGCTCGTTTCCCTAAGACGCGACTTCTTGCGGTCACGGTCGGATGTAGCTCAAGCGTTTACCTGCCGCAATCGGACGCACGCAAGTTGATCGCTCTCTCGATGGATCTTCGCGCGCCCTCAGGATGGTTTCGGCAAACCGGCTTCGTCGAGAGCCCGGCCCTGGCGATTCGCGAGTTCGTCCAGCGAGAAATGCTCGATCTCGGCCTCGAACAACCGGTGATAGTTGAGTTCTGACCTGAGGTGGAGAAACACCGCGCCGAGGCCGACTGCAGCGCGATCCATGAACACGAATTCCTGCGGGACGGTCACGGGCCCCCGCTCCTTCAGAGCCTGGTGGACCTGGAAGGCCTGTCGGCGACCATACTCACCCGGCTTTACGCCGTCCGCCACGGTACGGGTTCGGTCCTCCAGCAGTGGCCCGTAGATGAAGCGGGCCCAGATGTTCAGGATCTCGATCTTCTCTTTGTCGAGGTCTCTGAAGCCCCACACCTCGTAGGCATGAACGATTCGGGCGTCGTCGTTCTCCAGAAGGCCGCGATAGAGGTCCACAACGCCGCCGACGAAGCGCGGATGGAAGATGCGGACGCAGCCGTAATCGAGAAGATTGATTCCAGCGGCCTCGCCCGCATCCGAGAAGACGGTGTAATTGCCGAGATGCGGGTCGCCGTGGATCACCGCCGCCCGGCTGAATGGGTGCCACCACGCCTTGAACATCGCCTGAGCGATCCGGTTGCGCACCTCGACGGGTTCGTCGGCGAAGCCGAGGATCTTGTCACCGTCGAGCCAGCCCAGGGTCAGGAGGCGCTTGGTGGACAGATCCGGATAGACGCGCGGCACGCGCACGGGCGCGATATCCTTCAGAACCGCCGCGTAGAGGGCCGCGTGCTTGGCCTCGCGTTGATAGTCGAGTTCTTCGCGCACCCGGGCGCCGATCTCCTTCGCGATCTCGCGCGTGTCGAGCCACGAGTTCATCCGGCGGTGAAGCGCGAAGGCGACCTCCAGCTGCTTCAGGTCAGCCTCCACGGCCGACTGCATGTCCGGGTATTGGAGCTTGCAGGCGAGCCGGTCGCCATCCTTGGTCGTCGCCCGGTGAACCTGCCCCAGTGAGGCGGCCGCCGCGGGCTTCAGGTCGAAGCTGCCGAATCGTTCCTGCCAGCCGGCGCCCAGCTCCGATTGCATGCGGCGCCGGACGAAGGCTGCACCCATGGGTGGCGCGTCGGCCTGCAGCTTCTGCAGCTCGGCGGCATATTCGGGTGGCAGGAGGTCCGGAACGGTGGCCAGCAACTGCGCCACCTTCATGATCGGGCCCTTCAGACCGCCCAAGGCCTGAGCGAGCGCGGCCGCATTGGTCGTGCCCTCCTTGCCGAACAGACGGGACATGGCCATGCGGGCGGCAACGCCACCGACATTGGCGCCCACGCTGGCGTAGCGCCCGGCGCGGGCGGAGAAGCGGTTGGCTTCGCGGTCGGTCTCGGCCATCTCTCGATCTGCTTGTCTGGTGATGATCCGCAGATAAGCCGCCCCCAGCCGCGAACCAGGGGTGTGGGTCCCTGCGCCGCGGGCGGGCCGAGCCGACGGTGGCGTCCGTCAGGCCTGACCTTCCAAGCCCTCCAGTTCGGCGATCATCCCTTCGATCATCCCGAGCCCGATCTGCCAGAAGTCCGGATGCTTGGCGTCGAGGCCGAAGGGGGCAAGGAGCTCGCCGTAGGGCTTCGAGCCGCCGGCCGAGAGCAGCGCGAAGTAGCGGTCCACAAAGCCCTCCTCGGCCCGGGCGTAGACACCGTAGAGCGAGTTCACGAGGCAGTCGCCGAACGCGTAGGCGTAGACGTAGAACGGCGAGTGGATGAAGTGGGGGATATAGGCCCAGAACGGCTCGTAGTCGGAATCCAGCGTGATGGCCGGACCGAGCGATTCCGCCTGTACCGACAGCCACAGCGCATTGATCTGCTCGGTAGTCAATTCGCCCTTAGCGCGGGCAAGATGGACCTTCCGCTCGAACGAATAGAAGGCGATCTGGCGGACCACCGTGTTGATCATGTCCTCGACCTTGGCGGCGAGCATCGCCCGACGCTGAGTCGTGTCGGTCGTGGCGGCGAGCAGCTTGCGGAAGGTCAGCATTTCACCGAACACGCTCGCGGTCTCGGCGAGGGTCAGAGGCGTCGGAGCCATCAGCGCGCCGTTCGGTCCGGCCAGCACTTGGTGGACGCCGTGGCCCAGTTCGTGCGCGAGCGTCATGACGTCCCGCGGCTTACCCTGGTAGTTGACCAGGACGTAAGGATGCACCGAGGGCACGGTCGGGTGTGCAAAGGCGCCGGGCGCCTTGCCGGGGCGGGTCGGCGCGTCGATCCAGCGCTCGTCGAAGAAGCGCTTCGCGATGCCCGCCATCTTCGGTGAGAACGCGTCGTAGGCGGAGAGCACCGTGTCGCGGGCCTCGGTCCAAGGAATTGTGCGCTGCTCGACCTTCGGCAACGGCGCGTTGCGGTCCCAGTACGGCAGCGCCTCCTGTCCGAACCACTTGGCCTTCAACGTATAATAGCGGTGAGACAGGCGCGGATAGGCGGCCCGGACCGCGTCGACGAGAGCCTCCACGACCTCGGGTTCGACCCGATTCGACAGGTGGCGGGCATCGGCGACATCCTTGAAGCCGCGCCAGCGGTCGGAGATCTCCTTGTCCTTCGCCAGCGTGTTGGTGATGAGCGTGAACACGCGCAGATGGCTGCGCAGAACCCCGCTGATCGCGCCAGCCGCCTCCTTGCGGACGGCGCCGTCTGGGTCCTGAAGCTTGTTGAGGGTCGGCTCGAGCGGCATCTCCTCGCCCTGCACGGTAAAGCGCAGGGACGCGATCGTCTCGTTGAACAGCCGGTCCCAGGCGGCGTTGGACGTGACCGACTTCTCGAGGAACAGCTTCTCGGTGCGGTCGTCGAGCTGGTGCGGCTTCTCCCGCCGCAAATCCTCGATCCAGGGCGCGTAGCTGGCGAGTGGACCCTCGGCCATCGCGGCGTTCATCGCCGCGTCGTCGACACGATTCAGCTCCAGAGCGAAGAACAACAGGTCCGCGGAGGCACCGGTCAGCCGCTCGCGCGTGTCGCCGTAGAACTTGGCCCGCGCCTCGTCGGTTGTGTCGCCGGAATAGACGAGACCCGCGAAGGACATCAGCTTGCCCAGCAGATCCTCGATCCCCTCATAGGCTTGCACCGCCTCCGCCAGCCGCGCGGACGCGTCCGGATCGGCGGCCAATTCAACGACGCGGCCGGCATAGGTTTCGGAGAACCGTCGGCACTCCTCCTCGGCGCGGGTCATGTCGCCGGAGAATTTGGGATCATCGAGGCCGGAATAGAGATCCGTGAGATCCCATTCCGGAAGATGGCCGAGGTCGGCAGCCTTCGCGGCGGCGCGCGCGGCACTCACGCCCTCCGGCAGACGGACAGTCACCGGCGAGGCGGTGTGGCTCGGCATCATGTCGTGCAATCCTCTCCTGGGGCATCCGGCCCGTACCCTGATATCGAGCGTGCCGCCACGCGTTCAACGCGGTTGGCCGATCGCAGTCCCGCGCAATCGCAGACGCCGGGATGCAAACGTCGTTAAGCGGCACTTTACGTCTGTGGGTCACCCTACGGCTCGAAACGAAACACTCGCCGAATCGGAGCCCGCGGCCGGGTCGACCCCGCGTCGCGTGTCCGGTCTTCGTGCGCCGTTCAGGGAGCCGCCATGTCTGCCACCGTGCTCATCGTGGATGACGATCCGGTCCAGCGGCGCCTTGCCGAGGCGGCCGTGCGTCGCTTCGGCTTCGAGCCCCGGGTCGCAGAAACGGGCGCGGAGGCGCTGACCATGCTGAGATCCGAGGGGGCGGATGTCGTGCTCCTCGATCTCGTCATGCCGGGTCTCGATGGGTTGGGCGTGCTGGCCGAGATGCGCAAGAGCGGTCTTGCCACGCCGGTCATCGTCCAGACCTCAAACGGCTCCATCGACACGGTGGTCAACGCCATGCGGGCGGGCGCCGTGGATTTCGTGGTCAAGCCGGCGGGCGCGGAGCGGCTGCAGGTCTCGATCAAGAATGCCCTGCGGGTCGACACACTGGAGGAGGAG
The DNA here is from genome assembly GCF_900103195.1 of Methylobacterium sp. UNC378MF. Lineage (GTDB taxonomy): Bacteria > Pseudomonadota > Alphaproteobacteria > Rhizobiales > Beijerinckiaceae > Methylobacterium. Next base: position 174,187 of record NZ_FMWU01000008.1, read on the forward strand.
GTGCGCCGCATGCGCCGCCGGGCCTCCGGCGCGCTGACCTTCAAGGACCTGACCTCCAAGAGCCCCGACATGGAGCGGGTCATCCGCCTCGCCGAGCGGGCTGCGAAGTCGAACATCCCGGTCCTGATCGAGGGTGAATCCGGCGTCGGCAAGGAGGTTCTGGCCCGCGCGATCCAGGGCTCGGGCGACCGGCGCGGCAAGCCGTTCGTGACGGTCAATTGCGGAGCGATCCCCGAGAACCTCGTGGAGTCGACTCTGTTCGGTCACGAGAAGGGCGCGTTCACCGGCGCCACCGAGAAGCACGCGGGCAAGTTCGTCGAGGCGTCGGGCGGCACGCTGTTCCTCGACGAGATCGGGGAGCTGCCTCTGGACGCGCAGGTGAAGCTTCTCCGCGCCCTCCAAGAGGGCGAGGTCGACCCCGTTGGCGGCAAGCGCTCGGTCCGGGTGGACATCCGCCTCGTCTCGGCCACGAACCGGTCGCTGCTCGACCTCGTCAAACAGGGCAAGTTCCGCGAGGACCTCTATTACCGTCTGAACGTCTTCCCGATGACCTTGCCGCCGCTCCGGGCGCGCCGCGAGGATATCCCGGATCTCGTGCGCTCGTTCTGTGCGCGCTTCTCAGCCGAAGAAGGGAAGCGGGTGCGGGCCATCACCCCGGAGGCGATGGCCCTGCTCACGCGCTACCCCTGGCCGGGCAACGTGAGGCAGCTGGAGAACGCGCTGTTCCGCGCCGTCGTGCTCGCGGACGGCGACGAGTTGACCGTGGCCGAATTCCCCCAGATCGCCGCACAGGTGGAAGGCTTCGACGTGCGGATTCCGGCGGCGCCGATCCAGCCGCAGATGCCGGCCTACGCCCCCGAGCCGGTTCGCGAAATCGTCCGCGTGGAAGTGCGCGACCCCCACGCCATGTCCCTCGTGGCCGAGGAGACCGGCGAGATGAAGCCGATGGATGTTCTGGAGGCGGAGATCATCCGGTTCGCGCTCCAGTTCTATCGCCAGCGGATGTCGGAGGTCTCGCGCCGCCTCGGCATCGGGCGCTCCACCCTCTATCGCAAGCTCAAGGATCTGGGCCTCGAGGACGACGCTAAAACCGAGGACGCCGCTTGATCGAGCGGCAGGTGCGCTAACGCACCCGTCTCCTTCGATTGGCCAGGCGTCGGGAAAACTCCGGCCTTGCTGCACACTTTCGGCGAGTGATTAGGCAAATCATAAGCCGGGTAGCATTGAAATTGACACATTCGTCTGCACGACCAAGGTTTTATTCGCGACGACTGTGGTTGCTGAAAGCCACGCTTGCGCGGATAATCACAATCTGAGCGTGCGGTCCTGCCGCCGCACCCCGGGAGATCACGATGCGCCCCCCGCGCTCCAGCCTCATCGCGCTGGCCGCCCTCCTCAGCGGCAGCCTGGCCTCTGCCGGATCCCTTCGTGCAGCGACGGTCTCGCCGGACCAGCCAGCCGCCGATGTCCCGGCATCGCAGCCTGTGGTCCCGCCCGCGCAGGCGGCTCCGGCGGCGGCGGTCCCGGCGGCACTGCCCGATTACAAGCCCGAGGCGCCGGCGCCCGAGCCGGCGCCGGCTGCCGCGGCGCCGGTCGCTCCGGCCGACCCGCTCGGCGCCGCCGTCTTCGCCCGCCTCGCGGAACCCGCTCCGCTTCTGCTCCGACTGACCGGCAAGGATCGCGATACGATCCGGAGCTTCTACGAGGCCCGTACCTACAAGCCGCTCTGGATCTCCGGAGGCGCCTGGACCGAGGCCGCGAAGGCGGTGTCGGCGCGGCTGGCGGCCGCTGCCGAGGACGGCCTCGACGCCCGCGCCTACACAATTCCGCCTCTCGCCGATAAACCGGACGAGAAGGCGGTTGCCGATGCCGACCTTCGTCTGTCCGCAGCGGCGGTCCTCTATGCCCGGGACGCGCGAGGCGGCCGGATCAATCTCGCCTCGATCTCGCGGCTGATCACCCCGCATCTCGATCTTCCCACCGGGAACGACGTGCTGGCGAAGCTCGACGAGGCCGGCGCGAAGGCCGGAGAGGCACTCCAGGCCTACAATCCGGCGACGCCGGGCTATCAGGCCCTCAAGACGCGGCTCGCTGCCCTGCGCGGCCCCGCACCAACCGCCGTGAAGCCGTTGCGTCTTCCGCCCGGACCAGCCCTCCGCGTGGGTATGCACGATGCCCGCGTGCCGCTGCTGCGGGCGCATTTCGACCTCGCGAGCCGTCCGGCCGGAACCCTCGACAAAGGTCCCGGGGAGCCGGACGAGTATGATTCCGGTGTCGCCGACGCGGTGGCGAAATTCCAGCGCAGCCGAAGTCTGCCGGGGAACGGCGTCCTGAATGTCCAGACGGTCCTGGCCCTCGCCGATGCGGGTCGCGGAGCGCGGCCGACCGGCGGCGAGGCCGAACTCATCGTCAACATGGAGCGGTGGCGCTGGCTGCCGGGCGACCTGGGCTCGGATTACATCCTGGTTAATGTGCCGGAATACCGCCTGCGCGCCTATCGGGGCGGCGTGATGCGCGACGAGGCTCGGGTCATCGTCGGCAAGCCAGAATCGCGCACGCCGCTGTTCTCTGGACTGATGGAATATGCGGTGGTCAACCCGTCCTGGTACGTCCCACCCTCGATCCTGAAGACGATGGCGCCGAAGCTCGCCGGCTACGGTGGTAAGACCTGGGGCGGCTACGAGGTCGTGCGCCGCGGCGGCCACGTCTCGCTGCGCCAGCCGCCGGGCGAGCGCAATGCGCTCGGCTTCATCAAGTTCATGTTCCCGAACCAGCATGCGGTCTATCTGCACGACACGCCGAACCGCTCACTGTTCTCCGCTTCGAAGCGGGATTTCAGCCACGGCTGCGTGCGCGTCGACGATCCATTCCGCCTTGCCGACGTGGTTCTGCCGAACTGGTCCGAGGATAAGCTGAAGAAGCTGATCGGCAAGGGCGAGCGCACGATCCGCCTGCCCGATAAGCTGCCGGTTCACCTGGCCTATTTCACCGCTTTCGTGGACGATGGCGGGACCTTCCGCACCCTGCCGGATCTCTATGGTTACGACGCGCCGATGCGCGCCGCCCTCGGTCTTCCCGGAGGTGGCGGACCAGCCATCGCCCGCCTGCCCGACGAGGCGCCGCGTCAGAAGGCGGAGCGAGCGCCGAAGCCGGCGGCGCGGACGGTCCAGCGCCGCACGACCCATCGTCCTGTCGCTGACGCCGATGCGTGGCCGACCGAGCGCTACGAGGAGAGAGATGGGCCGCGCCGGCCACTGCGCCGTGCGGCCCGGGCCGACAGCGCGCCGGAATACGGCGAGCCCGGCCTCTGGACGCCTGCGCCGCAGCAAGCTGCGCCGCGTGGGTGGTGGTAGACCGCCCGAGCCTTCCGCAACTCTCGCGTGCGCGGCCGCACAGCCGGGCACGATTTCGCCACGGTCGAGCCTTAGCCGTTACGGCTGCGAACCCGGTTCAACAGGCGTCGGGTCAGGCTGTCGGGAGAGGATCAGGACCGTCGTGCCCAGTCTCCCGCGCGCCCTTCGACATCTGACCCTTGCGCTCTCCGGACTTGTCCTCGGTCTGATCGCCGGGACGGCCGAGACCGAGGACGCTGTCGCCAACGGCGACACCCGTTCGCTGACGATCTACCACACGCACACGCAGGAAAGCGCGACCATCACGTTCAAGCGCGATGGTCGCTACGACCGTGCAGCCCTCGAGCAGCTGAACTGGCTTCTGCGCGACTGGCGGGTCAACGAGCCTACCAAAATGGATCCGCGGCTGTTCGATACGGTCTGGGAGGCCTACCGTCAGGTCGGCGCGGCGCAGCCGATCCACGTCGTGTCGGCCTACCGGTCCCCGGGGACCAACGCGATGCTGCGGCGCCGCTCCAAGATGGTGGCGGAGTACAGCCAGCACATGCTCGGCAAGGCGATGGACTTCTTCCTGCCGGATGTCTCGATCGACCGAATCCGCGAGGTGGGGCTCGTGATGCAGCGTGGCGGCGTCGGCTGGTATCCGCACGCCGGAACGCCCTTCGTTCACCTCGACGTCGGCTCTGTGCGGATGTGGCCGCGCATGACCCACGATCAGCTCGCCCGCCTTTTCCCGGACGGCAAGACCGTGCTGCTGCCGAGCGACAATCGCCCCTTCCCCCGCTACGAGGAAGCCAAAGCCGAGATCCTCGCCCGCGGCGGCACCGTGGCGGGCCTCACGACGCAGATGGCGAGCGGCGAAGAGGAGGACGGGCCCGGCCTGTTCGGCTTCCTCGCGAGCCTGTTCGGCGGCGGTCGGTCCGCACCAGAACCCGCTCCGGTGCAGCCTCCCGCGGCCGTCGAGAAGAAGCCGCGGCGCGCGCCGGTCGTCGCCGTGGCGAGCGCGGATCCGCAGGATCCGGTGGGCGCGCGGACGGCCCTTGCCTACGCGGCGCCCGCGGCCGACGACGTGTTGCGCAACGCGCTGGTTGAGCGCGGGCAGGCAAAGAGTTCCGACGGCAAGCCGCTGGACGCAAAATCGCTGCTCACCGCAGGACAGGCGGCACCCGCCGAGGACGCGCCTCCTGCTGTAACAGCGCCGCTGCCACCGCGGCGCCCCTCCGACCTTGCCGCCGTCGTGGCGAGCCTGAACATGCCTCTGCCGCCGCCGCGCCCGGTTCAGTTCGCGGCGCTGGACGGGGGAATGGCCAATCTCTCGGCTGGCAGCGACATCCGCGGTCTCGGCAAGACGGCGCCGGCCGGCGCGGTTCGCGCACGCTCCCTCGTGGCTCCCGACGCCGATGCCAAGGTGCAGTTGCGCGCCCTGTTCGATTCCGTTTCCGCCGGTCCGGTGGCGGCGCCTGCGAGCCGCGGCGCTCCCGTGCATGTCGCCGCAACGCGACTGCGCGGCGCTGCCCCAGACGCGGTCGTCGCCGCAGCCCCCGATCGCGTCACCACGCGTTTCACTGCGCGCAGTCCGGGCGACGACCTTCCGAGCCGCTTCACCGGCTCGGCCGCGCGTGCATTGCCCGGGGCGCGATAATCCGGATTTGCATTCGCGGGTCGGCCCGCATCGCCGAAGCCTCGGGGTGAACGGGCTGCGCGGACCGGACGGCACCGGCCTTCGGCCTAGCGCATTGGCTTGGACAGATTGACCGCCAGGGCACCGACCAGGGTTGCCGCGTAGCTGTCGTCCTGCGTCGCGGTGATGCGTTCCGCTTCGCCGCCGCTGTTGGCTGCGACCGACATCATCAACATCGCGCCCGTAGCGAGACCGCCGAGACCAGCGACCATAGCGAGATAAGCGCGCACGGCCGCGCGCGGAACTGCCGCGACCGCTTCGGTCTCGGTGAGGCACAGCGGCGATGGGCTGTGAGACATGGTGAGGGCCGATTCTGACGGGTGGTGCTGAACCCGACGCGGGCCGATTAGGCGCACGCGAGACGTACCCGTTCAATCGAAGAACGCCTCACAATGAGTCGAGTTCGACCGATAGGCGAGTTTTTCCACTGATCCTCATACGAACGGTTGATATCCGAAAGGGGGACGCCGTCCGGCGCCCCCGACTCGGGTTCAGCCTTCCTTGCCGGCAACCTTGCCGAGGGCCGCCTGAGCGGCTGCGAGCCGTGCGATCGGCACCCGGTAGGGTGAGCATGACACGTAATCAAGCCCGACTTCCTGGCAGAAGCCCACCGAGGCGGGATCGCCGCCGTGCTCACCGCAGATGCCGAGCTTGATGTCCGGACGCGTCTTGCGGCCGCGCTCGACGCCGATGCGCACCAGCTCGCCTACGCCCTCCTGGTCGATCGTGATGAACGGGTCGGCTGGCAGGATGCCCTTCTGGGTGTAGGGGCCCAGGAAGGTGGCGGCATCGTCGCGGGAGATGCCGAGCGCCGTCTGCGTCAGATCGTTGGTGCCGAAGGAGAAGAACTCCGCGGTCTCGGCGATCTGTCCGGCCATGAGGGCGGCGCGCGGCAGCTCGATCATCGTGCCGACCTGATAGTCGAGCGTCGCGCCCTTCTCCTCGGACACGGCCTTCGCCATGGCGTCGATGCGCGCCTTAACGATGTCAAACTCGGCGCGGGTGAACACGAGCGGCACCATAACCTCGGGCGTCACCGGGCTCCCGGTATCGGCTGCGGCCTGGACGGCCGCCTCGAAGATCGCTCGGGCCTGCATCTCGGCGATCTCCGGGAACGCGATCGCGAGACGGCAGCCGCGGAAGCCGAGCATGGGATTGTGCTCGGACAGCTCGCGCATGCGGTGCCGGATCTTCTCCTCGGAAACACCGGTCGCCTTGACGACCTCGGCAACCTCGGCATCGGTGTGCGGCAGGAACTCGTGGAGTGGCGGATCAAGCAGGCGGATCGTGACCGGGAGGCCGGACATGATCGTGAACAGCTCAAGGAAATCCTGGCGCTGGTAGGGCAGAATCTTCGCGAGCGCCGCGCGCCGGCCTTCGGCATCGTCGGCCAGGATCATCTCGCGCACCGCGATGATGCGGTCACCCTCGAAGAACATGTGCTCGGTGCGGCAGAGACCGATGCCCTCCGCGCCGAAATTGCGCGCCGTGCGCGCGTCCGTCGGCGTGTCGGCATTCGCCCGCACCTTCATGCCGCGAATTGCGTCGGCCCACTCCATCAGAGTGGCGAAGTCGCCCGACAGTTCGGGCTCCAGCATCTTCACCTCGCCCTGGATCACCTGGCCCGTCGACCCGTCGACCGTGATCTTGTCGCCGGCCTTCAGCGTCGTGCCGCCGACCGTCAGGGTCTGCGCCTTGTAGTCGATCCGGATGGAGCCGACGCCGGAGACGCAGGGCTTGCCCATGCCGCGGGCGACCACGGCCGCGTGGCTGGTCATGCCGCCACGTGTGGTGAGAATGCCCTCGGCGGCATGCATGCCGTGGATGTCCTCGGGCGAGGTCTCGATCCGCACCAGGATGCACTTGCGCTCGGCCTTGCGGTGCGCCTCGGCGTCTTCGGAATTGAAGACGATCTCGCCCGTCGCGGCACCCGGTGAGGCCGGCAGGCCGGACGCGATGACCTTGCGGTCCGCCTTCGGGTCGATGGTCGGATGCAGGAGCTGGTCGAGCGCACCGGGCTCGACCCGGCCGATCGCCTCTTCGCGGGAGATCAGCCCCTCGCCCGCCAGATCAACGGCGATGCGCAGGGCCGCCTTGGCCGTGCGCTTGCCGTTGCGGGTTTGGAGCATCCAGAGCTTCCCCTTCTCGATGGTGAATTCCATGTCCTGCATGTCGCGGTAGTGCGACTCCAGGATCCCGTAGATCCGGGTCAGCTCCGCGAAGCTCTCGGGCATGGCCTTCTCCATGGAAGGCTTGTCGCTCTCGGCCTCAATTCGGGCCTTCTCGGTGATGTTCTGCGGCGTGCGGATACCCGCCACGACGTCCTCACCCTGCGCGTTGATCAGGAACTCTCCGTAGAGCGCCTTCTCGCCGGTGGAGGGGTTGCGGGTGAAGGCGACGCCCGTGGCGGAGGTGTCGCCCATGTTGCCGAACACCATGGCCTGCACGTTGACGGCCGTGCCCCAGCTTTCCGGGATGTTGTTCAACTCCCGGTACTTCTTCGCCCGCGGAATCATCCAGGAATTGAACACTGCGCCGATTGCACCCCAGAGCTGGTCATCTGCGCCCTGCGGGAAGTCGGAGCCGTGCTCGTCGCGCACGATTTTCTTGTAGGTCTGGATGAGCGTTTTCCAGTCGCCGGCGCCGAGCTCGGTGTCGAGTTCGAAGCCTTTGCCCTCCTTGTACTGCTCCAGCGCCTCCTCGAAGGCGTGATGCTCAACGCCCAGAACGACGTTCGAGTACATCGTTATGAAGCGGCGGTAGGAATCGTAGGCGAAGCGCTCGTCTTCGGCCTCCTTGGCGAGCGCCAGGACTGTCTCGTCGTTGAGGCCGAGATTCAGAACCGTGTCCATCATGCCGGGCATCGAGGCGCGGGCGCCCGAGCGGACCGACACCAGGAGCGGGTTGGCCGAGTCGCCGAACTTGCGGCCTGTGAGCGCGCCCACCTGCGCGAGCGCGGCCGCGACTTGGTCCTTGAGCTCCGGCGGGTAGGCCTTGCCGTGGTCGTAGTAGTAGGTGCAGACCTCGGTGGTGATGGTGAAGCCGGGCGGGACGGGCAGACCCAGATTGGACATCTCGGCGAGGTTGGCGCCTTTGCCGCCGAGCAGGTCGCGCATCTGCGACTTGCCCTCCGCCTTGCCGTCGCCGAAGGCATAGACCCACTTCGCGCTGCCGGTCGCCATGTCGATCCCGTCCGTATCTGGTGCCCGGCGCCGGCCGAGCTGATGGGCGGGGGTTGGACCATCCCGCAGCGCAACGCAAGATGAACGCGTGATGGCGTTGTGCGTGCGTTGCTGACGGGTTCGGCGGTCTGTCAGGTCCGCGACGTCGCGGCGCGGGCGCTGCCCCTCAGTGCAGGATTCCGAGCCCGATCACGCCGACGACGATTAGGTAGATCGCGACGATGTAGTTGAGCAGCCGCGGCATCACCAGGATCAGGATCCCGGCGAGGATCGCGATCAGCGGCTGGAGGTTCGAGATGGAGATAGTCACAGGTGCCTCCTTGGACCGAGCTGGGCCGCCGGTATCGACGCCCCTACCCTTTGGAGGTTCCCTGTAGCTTGACCGGAGCGGATGGCTGATCCGGCCGCTCCGGAGCCGATCAGGGCTTCGGCGTCGGCGTCTCGGTGCCCGGGATCGGGTCCTTGGCCTCGCCGGTGGGCAGGCTCGCCGCGATCGTCGGGTGCGACAACTCCGGATAGGGCGCGATCACGTTGGCGCCGTTCAACGGCTTGTTGGCGCCGTTGTGGCAGGTGGCGCAGTTGATCTTCGGCGCGTCGCCCAGGACGCCGAGGCGGTTCCGCGGGAAGGTCGAGGTCAGCGGCTGAAGATAGTCCTGGTTTAGGTCGCGCACCATGCGGATGCCGTACCAGGCATGGACCCGGTTGGGCGTGCTGGTGTCCCACTGCGCCACTGAACGTGTGTTGTGGCAGAAGGTGCAGTTCACGCCGAGCGATTGCGACATGCTGATCATGATCGCGAAGGTCTTCTCCGCGTCCTGGATCGGCTTTCCCTTGGTCTCCGGCAGCGCCGTAGTGGCGTTCACCCGGATCGCGTCGTCGGAGGTCTCCTTGTGCTGATAAAACGCTTGATAGACGTCGTAGGGCAGCGAGGTATTACCGACCTCGGGTGATGCCAAATTCTGGCTGTTGTTGCGCGGGATGAACTGCCCGGCCCCCTGGACAGGACGATCGAACCAAATGTTGGCCGGAACCGGATTGCCCCGGTGGCAGGTGTAACAGGTCACACCGGCCTGATGGACGTGGTTCTCCTTCCAGGACGCGTTGATGTACTGCGTCATCTGGATCATGCGCCGCGCGACACGCTTCTGGTATAGTTCGTCGGAAGCCATGTTCTCCGTGCTGTGGCAATACGTGCAGCCCTGCTGCGGCGCGACCCACTCGGTGATCGACACCATCAGGCGATTGAACTGTTCGGCCGAGAGATCGCCCAGGACCTGGACGTTCTGATAGACGGCCGAGGCCTTGTCGCCCCCCGCATCGGCCGGGTCGGCCGGCGCCGGTGCGACATTGGCGGCCGCCAGCGCCTCGTTTCCGGCGCGGGTGCGGATCAGGTCCATGCCGGTTCCGCGGAAGCCGGTCTGCTTGTTCGCCATCGGCGGATGGGTCCAGCCCGCGCCCCCGAACATCGCGATGGTGAGGAACAGAGCTAGCGCCCCGCCGATCACCGCCAGAATCGTCTTCATGACGGCCTCCTCACGGCTTCATGCCGGGTGCGAGTTGGGCGGGATCCACGATCGGACCGTAGACCTGCGGATAGGCAGGGGCGACGTGGTGCTTGACAGCCCACAGATACCAGTTGTCGACCACGGTGCCGGTGAGAAGGATGCCAATGCCGCCCGTCAGCGTCGTCAGGACCGCGAACCACCAGGCCCAGCGATGGACGGATTCCATCGTGGCATTGAAGCCCATGGTCCAGCGCCAGAACAGGGCGGCGCGTTCGGTGGCAGTCCCGCGGTCGACGATCTGGTCGATCTCGCGCTCCGCGCCGTAGCGCGAGGAAGCCAGGATGGTGCCCCCGTGCATCGCGAACAGCAGCGTCGATCCGTAGAGGAACGTGATCGAGAGCATGTGGAACGGGTTGTAGAACAAGTTTCCGTAGCGGAGCGAGAAGGCGGCGGTCCAATCGAGGTGCGGGAAGATGCCGAAGGGTACGGCCTCCGACCAGGACCCCATCAGCAGCGGCCGGATGAAGCCGAGGACGAGGTAAAGCCAGATCGCCGACGCGAAGGCCCACGGCACGTGGGTGCCGAGGCCGAGCGCCCGTGCTCGCCGGTAGAGGTGGACCCACCAGAGCAGGATCGAGGCCGTCAGGAAGAAGCCGGCGATGAGCCACCAGCCGCCCTCGTTGAGCGGCGGCAGAACTCGCAGCCCGTATTTCGGCAGCGGCGGCTCGAGAGCGAGCCACGGCAACTGCCGGACGAACTGAACCGGATCCCAGTTCACCGAGGCCCACATGTTGAGGCCGATGATCTCGAAGGCGATCAGCCCGCAGGTGATCGAGAGGGCCGCGATGTAGCCGATATAGATCGGGCCGACCTGACTGTTGCCGATGAGCCCGAACAGGTAGCTGTTGAACGGCTTACCGACCCGGTCGTCGACCGCCACCGGAACCCCGTGCTCCGGTACCAGCGGGCGCACCTGAACCTGCGTGAAGATGTTCTGGTAATAGGCCATAGCCTGCCCTCCCCCGGGAGTGCCGCGCGCTCGGCGGCGGCGACCCGCGTTATTCCCCTCGCTCCGATTGCGTTCGGCCCGTCACCGCCACACGGGAAGGTTGAGCCACCAGCCCCACCATTGCGGCCAGCCCTGCGTCCAGAACGGTCCGCTGATGACGATGCAGACCGCGCTCCAGAACCCGGCCGACAGGGCGAGGAACAGGCCGAGGCGATGGATGCCGAGTGTTCCGATCGAGTAGCCGATCGTGTCGCGGAAGAAGGTGTCCTCGTGCTCGGGCGTCTTCACGACCTCGCCCTTCTTCGGGTTGGTTGCCGAGAGGATCAGGCCGCCGTGCATCGCCAGGGCCAAAGTCGTCGTGAAGAAGAACGTTACCGCCAGCATGTGCGCCGGGTTATAGTGGAAGTGTAGATACTGATATCCGGTATTTGACACCCAATCGAGGTGGCTGAGTATGCCGTACGGGAAGCCGTAGCCCCAGGCGCCCATCAGCAACGGTCGGATCACCACCAGGGTGAAGTAGGCGAAGATCGCCATCCCGAAGGCCGCGGGAACGTGGTAGCCGATGCCGAGCTTGCGGCAGATCTCGACCTCGCGCAGCGCCCAGGACACGAACGAGCCCAGCGCGCACATGGTGATGATCTGCCAGAGGCCGCCCTCCTTCAGCGGCGCGAGCCTCAGGCCGTAGCTGATATCGGGCGGCGCGATGTTGATCTGCCAGATGTTCCATGTCGGCCCGATCGCCGCGCCGTAGATGACGAGCGCGGTGCCCAGCACCGTGAAGAACATCCCGACCACGCCGAAGAAACCGACGAAGAACGGCCCGACCCAGAAGTCGAACAGGTCGCCGCCGAGCAAAGTGCCGCCGCGGACCCTGTATTTGCGCTCGAAGCTCAGCATCGCCATGGCGGCTGCTCCTCAGTCAGGCCGGAGAAGAGGAAGGACGAGGTGACCGCGGCTTTCGCGCGCCGCGGTCGGGACCGGCGGTCAGGCCGGCATCTGCGGCAGCGCGAGCGTGATGGTATTCTCGGCGGCCTTGTTGTTTCTCGGACCGTCCAGCCAGTTGAACCGGTCGGTCGACAGCAGGATGAAGTGGATCAGCAGCGCCAGGATGAAGAGGAAGGTGAACAGAGCCACCAGCGTGCGCCGCGGATCGAAGAGCAACCAAACCTTGTGCATCCGATCCTCCTCAGCCGATCATCGTGACGAGGGCATGAGCCGCATCGCGGACGCCCTCGAGCGAGGCGTAGCCCTGCGGTCCGGGGAGCCACGGACGCCACAGCCAGACGAGGATGTGGGCGACCACGGCGATCGCCGTGAAGATGAGGAAGCTCGTCAGGAAGATCGCGTGGAACTCCTTGGCTTCCGGTTCCGTCAGCCCGGACAGGCTGCTCGGTCTTTCTGTTGTGACGGGTCCACTCGCCATCGTTCAGACCTCCGTGTGTTGGCCGCGCCCCTGGCGAGGCGCGACGGGTTCAGCCGTGAAGCCTTGCGGCGGCCACGGCCCGACTTCCCCCGCGTCACCGGACGGAAGCATCTCGAGCAGGGCGTTCAGCCCATGAAGGCGAAGGGGATCGCCTGAACCGCCATGGCGCGGGCCTCGCCGAAGACCGAGCGGCGCGTCGGCGCCAGGCCCGGACGGGCGACCTCGCGGGCCGGCCGGAAACGGTTCAGCGTCGCGGCGGCGAGGAAGAACGGGTAGGTCGCCGCCAGGATCAGCCGGAACTGGATCTCTTCCTGGTGCTGGCGGTCGGTCGCGACCATCGTGCGCATCGTCAGGTCTCCTCTGGGTGAAACGGTGAGGCGGGTCATGCCGGGATCCCCCCGGCGAGATCGGCCCGGGCCCGCGCCACGTGGGCGGGCGCGACGGCCTCGGATTCGGCGTCGCGGGCGGCGCGCTCGGCGGCGTCGCGCAGGCGCTTGGCGGCCGAGATGCGGGCGAGCACCGGCTGGGCCTCGACCAGGGCGTCGAGCGCCTGCCGGGCGGCCTCATCCCAAGGCAGCTCGGCGTGGCGCCGGGCCGGGGTCGCCTCGACCTTGTCCATGTCGCGGGCGAGCGGCAGGATGTGGAAGAGGGTATCGAACAGGGCGTTGCAGACCTCCTGGACGAGGTAGGTCGCCCCGGCGTAGCCCATGAAGGGCGTCCCGGTGTGCCGCCGGATGATGGCCCCGGGGAACGAGGCCGGGACGTAGGTGGCCCGGGCACCGCACTCGGCGAGGTACATCCGCTCGTTGAACGAGCCGAACAGCACCAGCGGCGACCTCGTGGCGATCGCCGCCCGCACGGCGGCGTTGTCGGGCTTGAGCCCGGCCGAGCGCCCGAAGGCGAAGTGGCAAGGCAGGCCCATCTCGTCTTCGAGGAAGTGGCGCACGCCCCGCGCGTAGGTCTCGGTGGCGACAATGCCGAAGCTTGCCGTCCCGAAGAAGTCCTGCGTCACCGACCGCCAGAGATCCCAGACCGGCTTGATCGTGGTGTGGCGCTCGCGCTCGATGAACGGTTCGGGGTCGAGACCGAGGATTTCGCCCAGCGAGCGCAAGAACTTGGTGGTCGACAGGATGCCGATCGGCGCCTGCAGGTAGGGGCGTTCCAGATCCTCGCAGAGGAGGCGGCCGAACTCCCTGTAGAGGCAGACATTGGCGTCGGCGTTGACGAGCTTCGGTACGTCGGCGAGGTGCGCGCCGAGGGGAAAGGTCAGATTCACCTCGGCGCCGATCCCCTCCACCAGCCGCCGGATCTCGGCGAGGTCGGAGGGCATGTTGAACGTGCCGTAGGCCGGGCCGATCAGGTTCACCCGCGGCTTCTCGCCGGGCTTCTTCTCCGGCCGGGCCGGAATGCCCTTCTTGGCGAATTTTTTGGCCCCGTATTCCTGCCAGAGCCAGCGCATGGCCCGGTCGGCCGCCTGCCACTGATCCTCGTCGATGGTGCGCGGCAGGAAGCGCTGGAGGCCGGTCCCCTCCGGCGTCACGCCGCCGCCGATCATCTCGGCGATCGAGCCGGTGACCACCACGCTGGGCTGGCCGGGATCGAGGGTCGCGTGGGCGCGCTTCATCGCGCCCTCGGTGCCGTGGCGGCCCAACTCCTCCTCGGCGAGGCCGGTGACGACGATTGGCAACTCGTGCGGCGGCAGCGCGTCGGTGTAGTGCAGCACCGAGGTCACCGGCAGGTTCTCGCAGCCGACGGGACCGTCGATGACGACCTGAAGGCCCTTGATCGCGGTGAAGACGTAGACCGCGCCCCAGTAGCCGCCGGCCCTGTCGTGATCGAGGATCAGCATCACGCCATCTCCCCGATCGGCTTCTTGGGACCCTCGATCTTCGGCCCCTGGCGCTTCTGCGGCACCTCCTGCCAGACACCGGCGGCATGGCCGGTGCCGACGCCCTCGAAGAAGTCGCGCATCGCGTCGAACCGCGCCTTGTTGCCGAGCGCGGCGTTGATCACCGTGGCGAGCGATCCGGCACCGGCCGCGCCCATGAGCGGGCGCGCCGAGATCAGGTTGGTGAAGTAGAGGGCCGGCGTGCCATGCTCCTTGGCCCGCTGCACCACCGGCGTCGTTCCGATGGCGAGGTCGGGCTTGAGCGACTCGAAGGCGTAGAGGTCGTCTTCCAGTGACGCCCGGTAGCGCACCTCGGTGCCGCGAGACTCCAGCCAATCGCGGTCCGCCTCCGACCACGGGGTGCGCGGGCAGGCCGTGCCGACGTAGGGAACCTCGGCACCGCTCTCGACGAGGAGGCGCGCCACCAGCAGCTCCGAGCCCTCGTAACCGGAGAGCGTGATCCGACCCTTGATCGGCATCGCGCCGAGCGCGCCGCGGATGCCGGGGAGGATCCGGTTCTTGGCCGCCTCGACGGTGCCGCGGGCGACGCCGCAGGCGTCGCCGATCCGGTCGAGCCAGTCGGCGGTGCCGTCAACGCCCACGGGGGCCGAGCCGACGATCGGGCGGCCCGCCGCCTCGAACTCGCGGATCGAGGCCGTGTAGAACGGGTGGATGGCTGCCACCGCGGCGCAGTCGAGGGCCGCGTAGAGTTCGCGCCATTCGCGGGTCGGCACCACCGGGCCGGCTGACAGCCCAAGCGGCTCCAAGAGCGATCCGATCACCACCGGATCGGCCGGAAACACCTCGCCGAGGAGCGCCACGCTCGGGCGCTCGGAACGGCCACCGCGCGGCGCCGCAACGGGTCCCTGCTCGGCTTCCGCGCGGGCGACCTTCAGCATCGCGCCGGCCAGGACGTCCTTGGCCTCGGCATGGGTCGGCACGCCGAAGCCCGGCACATCGATGCCGATCACGCGGACGCCATCGATCTCCTTTGGCAGCAGGCGCAGCGGCACGCCGGACGCCGTCGGGACGCAGAGGTTGATGACGACGACGGCGTCGTACTCCTCCGGCTTGGCGGTGGCGTGGACAGCCTCGCGGATGTCCTCGAACAGCTTGCCGGTGACCAGCGTCTCCGAATTGAACGGCACGTAGCCGACGCTGCGCCTGGCGCCGTAGAAATGCGACGTGAAGGTCAGGCCGTAGACGCAGCAGGCCGAGCCCGACAGGATCGTCGCCGTGCGCCGCATGCGCAGGCCGACGCGCAGCGAGCCGAAGGCTGGGCACATGCTTTGCGGCTGGTCGTGCGGACCCTGCGGGTAATCCTCACGGAGCTGCGCCAGGGTCTCTGACATGCCGGCAGCTTCCGCGGCCGCCACCATCGCGTCCTTGCCGGCATGGCAGCCGAGCCCGTCGCCCTTCGTGGCGGCGGTGTCGATGGATGGCGCTGCCTTGCGGGCGCGTAGATCGGCGATGTCGAGGGAGACGGCCATGCGCGTCAGACCTCGTCGTACACGACTTCGAGGGAGGGCTTGGTCACGTGGGCCACGCCGCACATGTCCTCGTGGGTGGCCGGAACCAGCACCACATCCCGGCCCGTAACATCGCTGGAGAACAGGCCAAGCAGCCCGTCCTGCGTGAGCGGCGTCGGGCGATGCGGCGCGGCGTCGGCGACGTTGGCGGCAAGATCCGAGAACAGGCTGCCCCAGCGGCTCTCCGGCCGGCCGATGATCTCGTAATTCGCGCTCTTGCGGCGGATATCCTCGTCGGCCGGGATCGAGGCCAGAACCGGGATGCCGGCGGCCTCCGCGAAGGCCTGCGCCTCCCCGGTGCCGTCGTCCTTGTTGATTACGAGACCGCCGACGCCGACATTGCCACCGAGCTTGCGGAAATACTCCACCGCCGAGCAGACGTTGTTGGCGACGTAGAGCGATTGCAGGTCGTTCGAGCCGACGACGATCACCTTCTGGCACATGTCCCGGGCGATCGGCAGGCCGAAGCCGCCGCAGACCACGTCGCCGAGGAAGTCGAGCAGGACGAAGTCGAAGCCCCACTCGTGGAAGCCGAGTTTTTCGAGAAGCTCGAAGCCGTGGATGATGCCGCGCCCGCCGCAGCCGCGCCCGACCTCGGGGCCGCCGAGCTCCATGGCGTAGACGCCGTCGCGCTTGAAGCAGACGTCGCCGATCGCGACCGCCTCGCCGGCGAGCTTCTTCCTGGTCGAGGTTTCGATGATCGTCGGGCAGGCCTTGCCGCCGAAGAGGAGCGAGGTGGTGTCGCTCTTCGGGTCGCAGCCGATCAGCAGGACCTTCTTGCCCTGCTGGGCCATCATGTAGCTGAGATTGGCGAGGGTGAACGACTTGCCGATGCCGCCTTTGCCGTAGATCGCGATGATCTGCGTCTCTTTCTTCACCGGCGCGGTGGCGACGGCATCGGGCTCGATCGCGGCCTCGGCGCGGAGCTGGGTCGCTTGGGACAGGGCGGCCTTGTTGAGCTGAACGTTCACGCGGCGTCCCTCCAGTCGAGGATCATCTTCAGGCAGCCCGGGTCCGCGAAGGCGGTGCGGTAGGCGTCCTGGGCCTGTGCTGCCGGGGCACGGTGGGTAATCAGTCCGTCGAGGGAGAGCCGGCCGCTCTCGATCAGTCGGGTTACCGCCGCCGTGTCCTCGGGCCGGAACTCGGCGGAGATCCGGATCCGGGCCTCGCGCATGAAGGCGGGCGGGAAGGCGAAGCTGAGGGGCGCCTCGTAGAACCCGGCGAGGACGATCTCGCCCCCCGTCGCCAGGCGGGCGATCAGGGCGTCGAGGCCGGCGGCGTTCCCGCTGACATCCGTGATCGTCGCGTAATCGCGGCGCGGATCCGCGTCGGGCGCGACGACGGTGTAGCCGTGTTCTCCCGCGGCCCTGACGGGGTCGGTCTCCCAGACGGTGGGCGCGGCGCCCGCTGCCACCGTCAGCCTGGCGAGCAGGCGGCCGAGCACACCGTGCCCGACAATGAGCGGCGTTGCGCCAGGCGCGAGGCGTCCGAGGGCACGATGGGCCGTGGCGGCGAGGGCCAGGAGGCAGGCCTGCTCGCCCAGGGCTTCATCCACCGCCACGAGGCGGGCGGCCGGGGCTACCAGATGGGAGGCCGCGCCCCCGAACAGGCCGCGGACGGAGCCGAAGCAGCGTGCCCCCGGGACGTACACCGTCTGGCCGACCCGGACCGAGGCGCCGGTATCCGCCTCCACGACGGTCCCCACGGATTCGTAGCCCGGAACGAGCGGGTACCCCATGCCCGGGAAGGGTGGCATCCGGCCGGACCAGAGCAGGCGCTCGGTGCCGGTGCTGATCCCGCTCCAGGAAACGGCCACAACCGCGTCCGCCTCACCGGGCGGCGTCAGCGCCAGGCGCTGAACCGAGAGCTGCTCCGGGTTTTCCAGAATGACGGCCAGGGCGTCCATGGCTGGAATCATCCACCCTTTGTGCTGCGACTCTCTCCGGTTTGGAGCCGCTATGTGTCATCCTAGATAGACACAAGTCAGCGTCAAGCGACACTTACATTTCTGAGGCTGTTTTTTGGGCTTGCAGCACCCGCGTGAGCAGGGGGCGCCGGGTTGAATGCTCACGCGTGGCAGTAAAACCTGCCGCCCCGAGCATCGCGCGAAGTTCCTCGGCGCGGCGTGGTCGACCGGAGCCCATCGCCAGGAGGTAGAAGCCGAAATAGGCGTCGCCGACCGGCTCCGCGCCGGGCGTTCCGGCCATGGGCTCGGCGATCAGCAGCGTGCCGCCCGGCGGCAACGCCGCATAGGCCGCCCTGAGGAGCGCCTGCGCAGCCTCGTCATCATGATCGTGGACGATCCGTACCAGGGAGATGATGTCGGCGCCCGAGGGCAGGCCGCTGTGGAAGTCGCCGCCGCGGCAGGTGATCCTCTCGCCGAGGCCTGATTGCCCCAGCCGAGCGGCAGCACGATCGGCAACGGCCGGCAGGTCGAACAGGGTCAGGCGGGGCGCTGCGTGCCGCGCCGCGACCGCCTGCAGAAAGGCGCCTTCGCCGCCGCCGACATCCATGAGGTGCCGGGCCCGCGAGAGATCGCAGGCGTCGAGCACGTCCTCGGCGATCAATGCCTGCGAAGCGCCCATCAGGCCGCTGTAGGGTGCAACTGTGCGCCCGTCGCCCGCCACGCCCGCGGCATAGGGCCAGTAGCCCGCGAGGCGGGTGGGCTGCGCCTGTCCGCGCAGCAACGCGACCGGATCCGCGAGATCGGCGTAGAGGAGCGCATGATGCTCGATCATGGCGGCGATGCCGGGATTGCCGACGAGCGCGGCTCCCAGATCGGCCAGCCCGAAACGATCTCCCGACAGCGCGCGCAACAGCCCGAGGGACTCGGCGGCGCGCAGCAGGCGCCGCGTCCTGTCCGGCGTGAGGTCGAGCCGACGTGCCAAGATATCGACCGGCACTGGTCCATCGGCCAGGATCGCGAACAGATCGAGGCGGATGCAGGCGGTCAGAACCTGCGCGTAGACGAAGCCCGCGCAGAGGTCGAACAGCGCGCGCGTGTTCCGGCGGGCGATATGGCGGGTGAGCGGGAAGCCTGAGGCCCAGCGCTGGAAGCCGGGCCTCGCGACGAGGCGGTTGCGCCATGCGAGCCACCTGTCTGCCCAAGAGGATGGGACAGGCGGCACCGTGCCGGAGCCGGGGAGCGATCCGGCGCTCAGGCCACCACCGCCCGCAGGCTCGCGGGCAGGAACAGCCGCGCCTGCGCCTCGATCTCGGCGGTCAGGGCGGCCATACCCGGGCAGGCCGGGATCGACGCCACCGCCTCGCGGGTCAGCCGGGACAGGCGATCCAGCGCGCCTCCTGTCCCCAGAAGCGCGGCGGCGTTTGGACGTCCCAGCGTCGCGTCACGTCCGGCGGGTTTGCCGATCTCCTCCTGCCGACAGGCGACGTCCCGCAGGTCGTCGGCGACCTGATAGGCCTCGCCCAGGCATTCGCCGAGGCGCCGCCAGGGCTCAGGCTCGGCTCCCGCCGCGGCGGCGCCGGCGACGGTGGCGGCGGCGAACAGGGCGCCGGTCTTCGCCTGCTGGTAGTCGCTCAGGCTGACATGAGCCTCCGATTCCCAGGCCTGCCCCGCAGCGATGCCCGACGGAGACCCGGCGGCGCGGCCGAGAAGGCCGACGAGGCGACCGAGCCGCGCGGGATGACGGAAGGTGGCGCGGGCCAGGGTTTCGAAGGCGAGAACGATCAGCGCATCGCCGGTCAGGACGGCGATGGGTTCGCCGAATGCGACGTGGATGGAGGGCTTCTGCCGCCGCATCGGCGCATCGTCGAAGCATGGCAGGTCATCGTGGACCAGCGAAGCGCAATGCAGGATCTCGATGGCTGCCGCGGCCGCTTCGGAGCCGGCCGGGTTATCGTCGCCGCAGGCGCGGGCGACCGATAGGCATAGGCGGGGACGAATCCGGTGTCCGCCGGGGAACACCGCGTATCGCAGCGCTTCCGCGAGAAGGGGCGGCGCGCCGGGCGCCTCCGCGTAGGCGACGGCGCGATCCAGCGCCATCTCGATCCGCCGGCCCGAATCCATGCGTTGCCTCCCGTGTTGAGATCGGTTGTCAGCAACAAGTGTCATTTCTTATTGACACTTCGCGGGGAGGAGATCAATCCCGTTCTCGGGGAGAACGCGGAGCGAGCGTGGCGCAGGAACGCGTCGTCGTGATCGGAGCCGGGATCGGTGGCCTTGCCGCCGCTCTGCGGCTGGCCCATGCCGGATTCGATACGACCGTTCTGGAACGCGCGTCCCGTCCTGGTGGAAAGATGCGCGCCGTTCCGGTCGGAGACCGCGCCGTCGAGGCCGGTCCGACGCTTTTCACGATGCGTTGGGTCTTCGAGGAGCTGTTCGCGGATTGCGGCGCGCAACTCGCCGAACGGGTTTCGCTGGCACCGGCGCACCTCCTCGCTCGTCATGCCTGGAGCCGGGACGAACGCCTCGATCTCTTCGCCGACATCGAGGCATCGGCCGAGGCGATCGCCACCTTCGCGGGTTCGCGCGAGGCTGATGGCTACCGGCGGTTCTGCGCTCGCTCGGCCGAGGTCTACCGGACCCTCGAGGGTCCGTTCATCCGCGAGGGCCGGACGGGTCCCGCCGGGCTCGCGCAGCGGGTGGGGTTGTCGGGCCTCGGCGATCTCTGGCGGATCCAGCCTTTCACCACGCTCTGGTCGGCACTGGGCGCGTATTTCCGCGATCCGCGGTTGCTCCAGCTGTTCGGACGCTACGCCACCTATTGCGGCGCCTCGCCCTTCACCGCGCCGGCGACCCTGATGCTCGTCGCCCATGTGGAGCAGGCGGGCGTCTGGACCGTCGCAGGGGGGCTCAGCGGGCTCGCGCGGGCTGTGGCCGATCTCGCCGCGGAGCGGGGCGCGATGCTCCGCTACGGTGCGGAGGTCGAGCGTATCCTCACCGGAGGCGGCCGCGTCATTGGCGTGCGCCTCACGGACGGCACGGTGGTCGCTGCCGACCGGGTCGTCTGCAACGCCGATTGCGCCGCCCTCGGCGCCGGCCTGCTCGGGACCGAAGCCTCCGCTGCCGGCGAGCATCTCGCGCCCGGCGAGCGCTCGCTCTCTGCGGTCACGATCTGCGCCGAGGCAGTCGCCACCGGATTCCCGCTGGCGCACCACACGGTGTTCTTCTCGCGCGACTACCGGTCCGAATTCGACGCGCTCCTGCGCGCCCGTCGCCTGCCCGACGATCCGACCGTCTACATCTGCGCTCAGGATCGGGACGCGGCGGGTGCCGCGCCGCAGGGATCGGAACGCCTGCTCATGCTCGTCAACGCACCGGCGGATGGCCGGGAGAAACCGCTCACGCCGTCGGAGACCGAGACATGCGAGAGGAATTTGATCCGTCGGGTGCAGGCCTGCGGGCTCGCCCTGGACTTCACCTCGTCGGCGGTCATGACGACCCCGCGGGACTTCGACGCCCTGTTTCCCGGGACGGGGGGAGCTCTCTACGGGCGGGCGGCGCAGGGCTGGGCGACGACGTTCAAGCGCGCGGGCGCGCGCACGGCTCTTCCGGGCCTCTACCTGGCGGGGGGCTCGATCCATCCCGGGCCGGGCGTGCCGATGGCGGCGCAATCAGGTCGGCTGGCAGCGGCAGCGATCCTGGACGACCGCGATTCGACGGCGCGGTCGCGCGTGGTGGCTACGCGTGGTGGTACGTCGATGCGGTAAGCGACGACGGCCGCCAGGGCCTGACGATCATCGCGTTCATCGGCTGCGTGTTCTCACCCTATTATGCCTGGAGCGCCGAGAAGGACCCCTATGCCCATTGCGCCATGAACGTGGTGCTGTACGGCGACCGCGGCCGCTTCGCGATGACGGAGCGCCGCGCCGCCAGCCTGTCGCGGAGCGCCGACCATATCGCGGTGGGACCGAGCGCCATGCACTGGGACGGCACGGCCCTGACGGTGCGGATCGACGAGCGCGGGGCACCCCTGCCCCGCCGGATCCGCGGCACGGTCCGCCTCGAACCGCGCGGATTCACGGCGGGTCCGTTTCATCTCGACCGATCCGGCCGGCACCGCTGGTGGCCGATGGCGCCGTCCTCGCGAGTCGAAGTCACCTTCGATCAGCCCGACCTCCGCTGGAACGGCAGCGGCTATTTCGACACGAATGACGGCGACGAAGCGCTGGAGGCCGCTTTCTCCCGATGGACGTGGTCCCGGGCCGATCTGCAGGACGGTGCTGCGATCCTGTACGACGTCCAGCACCGCGACGGCGGCGGCCAGAACCTGTCGCTTCGATTCTCCGCCGACGGCAGCCGCCGTGATCTCCGGCCGCCGCCGGCCGCGGCGCTCCCGGCGACACGCGTCTGGCGGATGCCGCGCGAGACCCGCAGTGACGGCGGTCGGTCGCGCGTGCTGGCGACGTACGAGGACACGCCGTTCTACACCCGCTCGCTGCTCGCCTCGACGTTGGGCGGCGAGCCGGTCCGGGCCATGCACGAGAGCGTGTCTCTCGACCGGTTCCGCAATCCGCTCGTGCGGCTCATGCTGCCCTTCCGGATCCCGCGGCCGCTGGCCCCGTGAGGCGCTACACGTCGACGCCGCCGGTCCCGGCCGTGCGCTGGTCCGCCGAGTCGATCTGCGGTCGAAGGCGATCGGCAATGCAAGCGAGGGTTGCCAGGCACAGCACGAAGCCGAGGGGAAAGCCGGTCAGCGCCGCCGCCTCGCGGGTAACCGCGAAAAGCGGCGCGCTACAGAGCAGGACGCGTTCGTGCGTTCGCAACCCGCCCGCCCGATAGGCGACCAGGGCCAGCAGCAAGGTAGCCGGGACGACCGGCGCGAGGTCGTAGACCGGCAGGTATGGCGACAGCAGAGGTGCGACGGCGACCAGCACGGCGGCGCGAAGTGCGGGGTCGGTCAGCCGGCGCCAAGCCTGGCAGGCCAGACCGAGCGCCAGCACGGCGACCAGCGCCTGCGCCGCCCAGGCGGCGGCCATTGAGCCGCCGAGCAGGCGCACGGCTCCGAACGCACTGGCATTGAGGTCCAGGCCCGCGGCGGCGCTCTGCAGGATGATCCGATTCGTATCTCCGAGGGTGGCGAAGAAGCTGACCCACGGCCCCGTCCCGAAGAGCGCGAGCGAGGCGAGACAGAGGGTCAACACCGTCGAAAGGCAGGCCGCCAGGCAGTCTCGCCGGCCGGTCACCAGCAGGAGCAGCGGCGCCAGGACCGCGAAGTGCGGCTTGTAGGCCAGGAGGCCGAAGCAGAGCCCGGCCAGCAGGGGGCGCCGGTCGACCAGCACCGCGCCGAGGGTCAGAAGCGACGCGGTGAACAGGCCGTTCTGGCCGTAGGCGAGGTTGCTGAGCACCAAGGGGTGGGCGAGCGCGACGAAGGCCACATCCATGCGGCCGGCTGCTACGCGCATCGCCAATGCGAATAGGGCAAGCGAGAGCGCAGTCCAGAGCAGGTAGGCCGGCTGCGGCTCCATCAGCGCCATGGCGGCTGCCGGCAGGAGGAACACCGGTGGGTAGTGCCAAGCGAACCGACAGTCCTGTCCGAAGGCCGCCTTCATGTCCGCCAGGTGCACCGGCAGATCGTAGGGTTCGGCCCCCCGCCCCTCCAGGGCGGAGCGGCCGGCGACCCAAACCTGGACGAAGTCGTTGCCGAGGGGATCGCCGTACCAGTTTCGCCGCGGCTCCGGCCCGGTGCCGTAAACCAGGACGACCATGGCGAGGCCGAACGGGACGAGCACCCAGGCGGCGCGCTTGGCAAAGGCGAACAGGCGGGCGTCGCTGCTCAGGAGGCTCGCGAGATCAGCCTGCAGCGCGGCAGCGCGTGCGGCCAATGGGCCCGGCGCGCGGGTCTGGATGTGCGCAGACATGACGGACGGGTTCCGCATCCGGGTTTCGCCAGAATCTAAGCGCGTGCGGTTCCGGGCCCGTTAACAGGGCTGTTTGCGGCTCGGCCCGGCTTGTGCAAGAGGGCGGCGGCTGCGATCCTCGCGCCGTCAACCGGGGCGGTCATATCGATGCGACTGGACGAGGCGTCATCGGCCCCGCGCGTCCTGATCTACAGCCACGACACCTTCGGGCTCGGGCATCTGCGCCGGTCGCGGGCGATCGCCAACGCGGTTGTCGCATGCAACCGCGGGGCTCGGGCGATGATCGTCTCAGGCTCGCCGGTGGTCGATCGCTTCGCCTTCGCGCCGGGCGTCCGGACGGTCCGGCTGCCGCCCGTGACCAAGTTCGCCGACGGCAACTACGCCAGCCTCGACCAGGCGACTCCCCTCGCGCGTACCGTTGAGCAGCGATCCGCGATCATCGCCCAGGCCTGCGGTGCGTTCCGCCCCGACCTGATCATCGTCGACAAGGAGCCGGCCGGGTTCCACGGCGAGCTGCTGCCGGTGCTGGAGGGCGCCGCCGAACGCGACATCCGCTTGGTCCTGGGTCTGCGCGACGTCCTCGACGATGCCGACCGCCTCGTGCCCGAATGGGAACGCAAGGGTGCCGCCGAGACGATGGCCCGCTTCTACGACGAGATCTGGGTCTACGGGCTGAGCCGCATCCACCAGCCACTGGCCGCGCTGCCGATGGAGCCCGCGATGGCCGCCCAGGTCGAGGGGCGCCTGATCTACACCGGCTATCTCCGCCGCGACCTTCCGGAGTGCCGCGCCGGCCGCGAGGAGCCCGCCATCGCCAACGGCGCGTTCATCCTCGTCACGCCGGGCGGCGGTGGCGACGGTGCCGCCCTCATCGACTGGGTGATCGCCGCCTATGAGGCCGATGCCGCAATCCCGCTGCCCGCGCTCATTGCCTTCGGTCCCTTCCTCGACGCCGGAACGCGCGACGGCTTCGCGCATCGCATCCGCGGGCTCGGTGGTCGGATCGCAGCCATCACCTTCGATAGTGAAATCGAGTTCCTGATGCGCAAGGCCGCCGGCGTGGTCGCCATGGGCGGCTACAACACGTTCTGCGAAATCCTGTCCTTCGACCGGCGCACGATCCTCGTGCCCCGGACCGAGCCGAGGCGAGAACAGGCGATCCGGGCGCTCGCTGCCGAGCGGCTCGGCCTCGCACGGGTGCTCATGGAGGCCGACGGCCGAACGCCCGAGCGCATGGCCGCCGCGCTCCGCGCCCTCCCGGACCAAGACCCGCCGTCGCTTGTGCTGGTCCCGGGCTTGCTCGACGGTCTCGACGTGGTCGCCCGCCGGGTCCAGGCGCTGACGGCGCGCGGCAGCGCGGATACGGAAGCCGGGCCGTTCCTAAAGGCCTATTCGTGAGCACCAATCGCGTCGCCGTGGTGCTGAAGGGCTATCCGCGGCTCTCCGAGACCTTCATCGCGCAGGAGTTGCTGGCACTGGAACGGCGCGGCCTGCCTCTGGAGATCTGGTCCCTGCGCCGACCGACCGACCGGGCGCGCCACCCGATGCACATGCAGGTCCGGGCGGAGGCCGCCTATCTGCCCGAATACCTGCACGAGGCGCCGTTACGGGTGCTCCGCGGTCTCGGTACCGCGCTCCGGCGTCGGCGCCTGCCCGCACTCCTCGCAGTGTTCGCCCGGGACTTTCGACGCGATCCGACGGTATCGCGGATACGTCGTCTCGGGCAGGCCCTGGTCCTCGCCCGGGAGCTGCCGGCGGATGTCGCCCATATCCATGTCCACTTCCTGCACACCCCAGCCAGCGTCGCCCGCTACGCGGCGCTGCTGACCGGGCGCCGGTGGAGCTTCTCGGCGCATGCCAAGGACATCTGGACAACGCCCGATTGGGAACTGACCGAGAAGCTGCGCGACGCCGCATGGGGGGTGACCTGCACCCGCGACGGGCTCGCTCGCCTGGAGGCCCTCGCGCCCGGCCGGACGCTGCTTGCCTATCACGGGCTCGACCTCACCCGGTTCCCAGGCCCGCCGCCGATGCGTGAACCGCGCGATGGGACGGATCCGGCCCGCCCCTTCCGGCTCCTCTGCGTCGGGCGGCTCGTCGCCAAGAAGGGGCACGACGACCTGATCGACGCCCTGGCCTCTCTGCCGCCCAACCTGCATTGGGAACTTGATCTGATCGGCGGCGGTGAATTGCGGGCAGCTCTGGAGGCGCGGGTCGGGGCCAGCGGCCTCGCGCAGCGTATCCGCTTCCGGGGCGCCCTTGCGCAACCCGCGGTGGTCGAAGCCATGCGGGCGGCCGACCTCTTCGTTCTGCCGACAAAGCCCGCTCCCGGCGGCGACCGCGACGGCTTGCCGAACGTGCTGATGGAGGCGGCGAGCCAAGCGCTTCCGATCCTGGCGACCGCTTTCGCCGGGACTCCGGAATTCATCGCCGACGGCGTTCACGGCGTTCTCGTTCCACCGGGTGAGCCGGCGCCCCTTGCCGCGGCCCTGACTCGGCTTGCGGGCGATCCGGCCCTCCGTCACCGGCTCGGCGCAGCCGCCCGGGTACGACTCGTGCATGACTTCTCCGAGGAGGCCGCCATCGCGCTGATCGCCGGTCGGCTGCGCGCCTCCGCGGGACTGATGCCGGATTCGGCCGCCCACGAACCGGAGCTGTCCGCGTGCGCGTCCTGATTGCGGTCACGCATCTGCTCGGGGCGGGGCATCTCACGCGTGCCGCGGCCCTGGCCCGCGCCTTTGCGGCAGCCGGTCACGAGGCCATGCTGATCTCGGGTGGCGTCCCGGCGCCGATGGTCCGCCACGAAGGGCTCCGCTTCGTGCAGCTCCCGCCGCTCCGGATCGCCGGCACGGATTTCTCGACGCTTCTCAAGCCCGACGGACGACCAGCCGATGCCGCGCTACTCGCGCGCCGGCGCGCGCTCCTGATCGAGGCATTCAGGGCTTTCGCACCGGACGCGATCATCACCGAGCTGTTCCCGTTCGGCCGGCGCGCCCTGGCATCAGAGTTCCTGGCGCTGGTGGAAGCCGCCCACGAACGCCGGCCGCGTCCGCTCGTGCTCGCCTCCGTGCGCGACATCCTCGTGGCCTCGACGAAGCCTGCGCGCATCGCCGAGGTGCATGCGCGCGTCGCGAAACTCTACGACGCCGTCCTGGTTCACGGTGATCCGGCCCTCGCGCCCCTTGAGGCCTCCTGGCCCGTGGACGCCGGCACGGCCGCGAAGATCCGCTACACCGGCTACGTGGACGAAGGCACCGAGGCCGCGCCAGCCTCCCGCCGCGCGGGCATACTGGTTGCGGCCGGATCCGGGCCCGCAGGGCTGCTTCTGCTCCGTGCGGCCGCCGAGGCGGCGCGGCAACGGCCGGTTCTCGGCTGGCGGATCCTGGCCGGCCACGGCGTGCCCGAGGCCGCGTTGTCCGGGATCGGCCAAGGTCTGGCGCCCGGTATCCTCGGCCGGGCCCGGCCCGATTACCGCGCCCTCCTGGCCCGCGCCGCTCTGTCGGTCAGCCAGTGCGGCTACAACACGGCCATCGATCTCCTCGCCACCGGTACGCCCGCCGTGCTGGTCCCCTTCGAGGCCGGTGGCGAGACCGAGCAGCGTCTTCGCGCCGAGCGCCTCGCCGCCCGCGGTCTCGGCCGGGTGCTGCCGGAAGCGGCGCTGACCGCCGAGACCCTCTTGGCGGCGATCGAGGCGCAGAGCGCCGCGCCTGCGCCCGGCCCGCACGGCATCGATCTCGACGGTGCCCGGCGCACGGTCGTATTGGTGGAGACCTTGCACGAAGACGGCCGGGCGCGGCGCGCACGCATTCCTTTCTCCGATTCCGCTTTCGGGGCCGTCCGCGGCGCCCTGGACGCCGTGGCGGCGCGGGGCCTGCGCGTGCCGCTGTTCTGGCGTGACGACGATGCCGTTGCGGGAAGCCCGGCGCTCGACCGGCTCATCAGGCTCTCCGAATCGCACGGCATGCCGCTGCTGCTGGCGGCGATCCCAGACGGAATCGAGCTCTCGCTCCAGCGGCGGCTCGAAACGGCGTCGGGCATGTGTGTCGCCGTCCACGGCTTGGCCCATCGCAACCACGCCCCACCGGGCGAGAGGCAGGCGGAATTCGGTGTGCACCGGTCCCTCGAGACGCGGATCGCAGAGGCCGCTGCCGGCCTGCGGATCGCCCGGGAGCGGCTGCCGGAGGCGAGCGTTCTGCCCGTCTTCGTGCCTCCCTGGAACCGCCTCGCGCCGGATCTCGCCGCCGCTCTGCCCGATCTCGGCTACCGGGGCCTCTCGGCCGTGCCCGGTCCGCCGATTCCCGGCCTGCGCCGGCTCGACGCCACGCTCGACCCGATCGATTGGCGCGGCAGCCGGTCCCTGCGTGCTCCGGAGGCGCTGTTGTGCGGCCTCGCCGCCGAGATCATCCGGGCGCCGGAGCAGCCGATCGGATTGCTGACCCATCACCGCGTCCACGACGCGGCGATCTGGACCTTCGTCGCGACGCTCCTGGCGTATCTCCTCAGGCATCCGGCGATACAGATCCTGGATCCTCGGGAGCACTTCGGCACCGCCGCGATGGACATGCGCCCGACGGCATCTAAGTCTCAGGCTTCACAGATCGCGAGGACGGGTTGAGCCCGCTATTGTCCATCCGCGACCTCGCCGTCGCGTTCCGTACGGAGACTGGACCGTTCGAGGCGCTCCACGGCCTGTCCCTCGACGTCTTCCAGGGCCGGACCCTCGCCCTGGTCGGCGAGTCCGGCTCGGGAAAATCGGTGACCGCCCAGGCGATCCTCCGGATCCTGCCGCCCGCCGCCGCCATCAGCCGCGGCCGGATCCTGTTCCGGGAGGGCGAAATGGAGATCGACATCGCCCGGCTGTCTGCCGAGGGCGAGGCGATGCGGGCGATCCGCGGCCAGCGCATCGCCATGATCTTCCAGGAGCCGATGACCTGCCTGTCGCCTCTGCATACGGTGGGCGATCAGATCGGCGAGGCGCTTCGCCTCCACACGGGGGCGGATCGCAAGGAGGCGGATGCGCGGACCGAGGACGCGTTGGCCCGGGTCGGCTTCCCCGATCCGCACCGTGCCCTTCGGACCTATCCGTTCGAGCTGTCCGGGGGACTGCGCCAGCGGGCCATGATCGCGATGGCGCTGATCCTGAAGCCCGCCCTCCTGGTCGCCGATGAGCCGACAACCGCGCTCGACGTCACGACCCAGGCGCAGATCCTTGCTCTGCTGGCCCGCCTCCAGGACGAGACCGGGATGGCGATTCTGCTGATCACCCATGATCTCGGCGTGGTCGCCAACATCGCACACGACGTGGCCGTCCTGTATCGCGGCCGCCTCGTCGAGTCGGGCCCGCGCGACACGGTGATGCGTGCGCCGGGCCATGCCTATCTCCGGGCGCTTCTCCATGCGGTGCCGCGCTTCGATATGGCACCCGGCGAGCGGCTGACGCCGATCCGTCCCGCCCGGGCCGAGATCCCCAAAGGCCAGAGTCCCGCGCCGCTGACGGGGCCGCTTCTCCAGGTGGAGGGGGTAAGCAAGAGCTTCACCCTGCGCGCTGGACGGTTGTGGCAGAAGCCGCGGATCGTTCATGCGGTCTCCGACGTCTCCCTGCGCCTCGCGGCCGGCCAGACGCTCGGGCTCGTCGGCGAATCGGGGTCGGGCAAGACCACCGTCTCGAAGATGATCATGCGGGCGCTCCGGCCGGATTCCGGCCGGATCCTGTTCGATGACGGCAGCGGCCCTCGGGACGTCCACGCTTTGAGCGGCGATGCGCTGTTCGCCTATCGCCGCACGGTCCAGTTCGTGTTCCAGGACCCCTACGCGTCCCTCGATCCGCGCATGACCGTCCGGCAGATCCTGTCGGAGCCGATGGAGATCCATGGCGTGCCGGCAGCGGAACGGCGGGAGCGCTGCCGCGCCCTGATGGCGATGGTCGGCCTGGAGCCCAACGGTCTCAGCCGCTATCCCCACGCCTTCTCGGGCGGGCAGCGGCAGCGCATCGGCATCGCCCGGGCCCTCGCACCGAAGCCGCGGCTGCTGGTGCTCGACGAGCCGGTCTCGGCCCTCGACGTCTCGGTCCAGGCACAGATCCTGAATCTGCTCAAGGATCTCCAGGCGGCGCTCGGCCTCTCCTATCTCATCGTCTCCCACAATCTGGCAGTGATCGACTACATGGCGGATACCATCAGCGTGATGTGCCGCGGGCGCATCGTCGAGGAGGCTCCCCGCGCCGCCCTGTTCCGCCGTCCCGTCCACCCTTACACGCGGGCGCTGCTCGCCGCCGTGCCGGATCCGAGCCTCGACCACCCTCTCGATTTCGCGGCTGTGGCGGGTGACCAGAACGACCCGGCGCGCTGGGAAGACCCGTTCCGTCTGGCCCCCGACGAGGCCGGTGCGATGCGCGCGGTCGAGACCGGGCACCGGGTGCGCTTCGGCGCCGCCCACGCGGCGGAGGCCGCGTGATGCAGGCCCGGCCACCCGTGATGCTGGAGCGCCTGCGCCGCAAGGTGCTGTCGCCCCTCTTCGATCGTCTCGGCTACGACCTCGTCCCGGCCGCGCCCGATTGGAGCCACCGGCCGACCTCGCCGCGCGAGGTGGCGACGCTTCTCGAATCTGCCGCCGCCATCCTGGAACGGGATCTCGCCGCGGCCGGTCTCGTCCCGGACGGCGCTGTGCTCGAACAGGTCCGGGCGTTCTGGGCGCTGATCCCCACCGCCCCCGTCCGGCAGCGCCGCGGCGGTAGCGGCTTCAACGGCGCGCTGCAACTCTACGTCGCAATGCGGGCGTTAAGGCCAGATTTCGTCATCGAGTCGGGGGTGTTCCGCGGCCTCACCACCTGGGTGATCCGGCAGGCGTGCCCGCAGGCGCAGATCTTCTGCCACGATCCGGACCTGTCGGGACTGCAGTACCGCGACCGGCTGGCGCGCTACAGTACCGCGGACTGGTCGACGGCCGACTGGTCCCTGCTCGATCCGGCGCGGACGGTGGCGTTCTTCGACGACCACGTGGCCCAGGGCCGACGCGTCGTGGAGGCTCAGGCCCGCGGCCTGACCCGGTTGCTCTTCGACGACGACGCGGCCGCGCACCGGATCCACGCCCATGGCGGCCCCGCGCATCCGACTATCGCGATGATCACCGGCCCCGAACGGAGTCCGGAGCCGATCCGCTGGACCCGGAACGGCCGCCACTTCGAGCAGCCGGTGGATGACGCCCTTGTCCGTCAGGCGGCCGGCCTGATCCTCCGGTCGCATGCCTTCGACGATCTGCACCGGGCCACGGGCTACTCGCCGGCGCGGCTGACCTCGGTGACGCTGCGGGGTGGCTCATGAGTGTGCGGGATATCCGGAACGGGACCCCCGCCCCCCTCCCCGACAGAGGCGAGCGCGACACCACCGTCTCCCGGCGCGCCCTTCTTGCCGGCCTCGGCGCCACCCTGACCTGGTCGCGCGCGCCGTCTCGGGCCTTCGCGGATACGCCGCCGGACGCACCTGGTCCGCCCACCACCCCCTACCTCGCCGACCTCGCCGCCCACGGACGTCGTCTCGGGACAAGGGGCGGCACGATCCGGACCCTGATCGCGAAGGCCCGGGACGTCCGCTACCTGTCGGTTTACGGCTATAGCCGCCTCATCGGCTACGACGCCGACCTGAACCTGCGGCCCGACGTGCTGGAGCGGGTCGATGTCGAGGGCGGCCGTTTCACCTTCACCCTGCGTCAGGGACATCGCTGGTCGGACGGCCATCCGTTCACCACGGAGGATTTCCGCTACTACTGGGAGGATGTCGCCAACGAGAAGGCGCTGAACCCCGACGGCCCCCCGACCTTTTTCCGGGTCGACGGCAAGCTTCCCCAGGTCGAATTCCTCGACCCGGTCACCGTCCGCTACAGCTGGGACCGTCCGAACCCGATGTTCCTGCCTGCTCTGGCGGCACCGCGGGATCCGCTGATCTACCGGCCGTCGCATTACCTAAAGCCATTTCACGCCCGCTACATCGGCAAGGACGCCGCCGACGCGAAGGCCAAGGCGCTCAAGCTTCGCGGCTGGGCAGCGCTGCACAATCGCCTCGACGACAATTACGAACTGAACAATCCGGATTGCCCCACCCTGCAGGGCTGGGTGCCGCGGACCCGCTCGCCGGCGACCCGGTTCCGGTTCGAGCGCAACCGCAGCTACCACCGGGTCGACACGGCCGGCACGCAGCTGCCCTACGTCGACACCATCGTGATGGATGTGGCCTCCCAGGGCCTTCTGGTCGCCAAGACCAATGCCGGCGAGGCGGATCTGATGTTCCGCGGGCTGTCGATGCCCGACATTCCGAGCCTCAAGGAGGGCGAGGCTGCGCATCGCTACCGCACCAATCTGTGGCCCGTGGCCCGTGGTTCGGAGATCGCCCTCTATCCAAACCTTACCACGGCGGATCCGGCCTGGCGGCAGCTCAACCGTGATGTGCGCTATCGGCACGCCCTGTCGCTCGCCATCGATCGCCGGACGCTGAACAACACGCTGCTGTTCGGGCTCGGTACCGAAGGCAACGACACGATCGTGTCGGACAGCGCGCTCTTCGAGCCTGAGATGCGGACCCTCAATGCCGGTTACGATCCGGCTCAGGCCGCGAAGCTCTTGGACGCCGTGGGCCTGACCGGTCGCGACGGATCGGGCACGCGAATGCTGCCGGGGGGGCAGCCCCTGGAGATCGTGGTGGAGAGCGACGGCGAGGCCGAAATGGTGCTCGACGCGCTGCAACTCATCACCGAATTCTGGCGCGAGATCGGCATCCGCCTGATCACCAAGCCGCAGGAGCGCACCAACCTGCACCGCCGCTCCATCGGCGGCCTGACCGTCATGGTCGCTGCCCAGGGGCTCGACCTCGCGGTCCCGACCGCGATCATGCCGCCGACGGAACTTAGTCCGGCTCAGCCGGAGCATTATTCCTGGCCGCTCTGGAGCATGAACGTCGAGAGCCGCGGCAAAAGTGGGGAGCCCTGCGACATCCCGGAGGTGCGGCGCCTGCTCGATCTCGATCGGCAGTGGCGCGACACCGACGATGCCGGCAAGCAGGCCGCGATCTGGCGCGAGATGCTGATGAACCACGCGCACAACACCTGGGTGATCGGCACGGTGGCGGGGGCGCTCCAGCCCGTGGTCGGCGCGGAGCGCCTGATCAACCTGCCGAAGCGCGCGCTCTATTCGTGGGATCCGACGGCGATGATCGGCGTGCAGCGCCTCGACGAGCTGTTCTGGGACAGCGGCGCCGACAAGCGCGCGGAGGTCCGGTGATCACTCAGATCCTCCGCCGGATCGTCACCATGGCGATGACGCTGCTCGTCATCTCGGCGCTCGTCTTCATCATCATCAAGCTGCCCCCCGGCGACTACCTGACCAACCGGATCATGGAGCTGCGCGCCACCGGCGACGCCAGCTCCGTGGCGAAGGCGGAGTTGCTGATCCAGCAATACGGGCTCGACCGCCCGGTCTGGCAGCAATACCTGATGTGGATCGGAGTCATGCCCGGGTCGGTGGGCTTCTCCGGCCTGCTCCAGGGCGATTGGGGTTGGTCGTTCGAGTACGACAAGCCTGTGGCCGACGTCGTGGGCGATGCCCTGTGGCTGACCCTGCTGATCAACCTGACGGCGGTGGTGTTCGTCCACCTCGTGGCGATCCCGGCGGCGATCTACTCGGCGACGCACCGGAACACGGCCGGTGATGCCGTCGTGACCCTGCTGGGCTATGTCGGGCTCGCCGTGCCGGGTTTTCTGCTGGCGCTGATCCTGCTGTTCTATGCCAACCGTTGGTTCGGGCTGTCGATCGGCGGCCTCTACGATTCGGCGCTCACCAACCAGCCTTGGACCTGGGAGAAGATCCGCTCGCTCCTGGCGCACTTGATCGTGCCGACCCTGGTAATCGGGCTCGGCGGCACGGCGGCCATGATCCGGCGGATGCGGGCCAACCTGCTCGACGAGCTGGCCAAGCCCTATACGGTCACGGCTCGTGCCAAAGGCCTGCCGCCCCTGCAGGCCTTGCTGAAATACCCGTTCCGGATGTCGCTTAACCCGTTCGTGGCGGATATCGGCAACCTGTTGCCGCATCTCGTCTCGGGTTCGGTACTGGTCTCCCTGGTGCTCAGCCTGCCGACTGTCGGGCCGCTGCTCCTCGAAGCCTTGCGCAATCAGGACCAGTTCATGGCCGGGTTCATCCTGATGTTCGTCGCGGCGCTGACCCTCGTCGGCATGCTGATCTCGGACCTGATCCTGGTCTGGCTGGATCCGCGCATCCGCATGGGCCTGCGATGAACCGGCCCGCCATGAACGGTGTGCGACCCGCATCCGGACATTTCGTCGATCCGGCCCCGTTCGAACCGGAATCCCGGCCCGAGAGCCCGGTCGCCACGGCCTCCGCTTGGCGGCTGATCCTGCGCAAGTTCCTGCGGCACCGTCTGGCCGTGGCCTCGGCACTGATCTTGCTCGCACTCTACGCCACCGTGCCCTTCGTCGAGCAGCTGGCACCTTACGGGCAGGCCCGGCGCAACGGCGACTTCCTCTACGCGCCGCCTCAGGGCGTTCATCTGTTCCATGAGGGCCGGTTCGTCGGGCCCTTCGTCTATCCCTATCGCGCCCATCTCGATCTCGACACGTTCCGTCGCGACTACAAGGTGGATGCGTCCGCTCCGCAGCCGCTGCGGTTCCTCTGCCGGGGCGACGGCTACGACTGGCTCGGGCTCGTCCACGCCGACCTGCACTTCGTCTGCCCGCCGAAGAACGGCACGCTTTTCCTCCTCGGTACCGACAAACTGGGGCGCGACCTGTTCTCCCGCATGATTTACGGGGCTCGGATCTCGCTCACCATCGGCCTCGTCGGCGTGGCGATCTCTTTCACACTCGGGCTCTTCTTCGGCGGCGTCGCGGGCTATTTCGGTGGTCTCGTCGACGCCGCCGTGCAGCGGCTCATCGAGGTGATCCGTTCCCTGCCCGAGCTTCCGCTCTGGCTCGCCCTGTCGGCGGCACTGCCGCCGAACTGGAGCCCGCTGCTGATCTTCTTCGGCATCACGGTGATCCTCGGCCTGCTCGACTGGCCCGGACTCGCCCGTGCGGTGCGCGGCAAGCTCCTGGCTTTGCGCGAGGAGGATTTCGTCCAGGCCGCCGAGCTGATGGGCGCCTCGCCCACCCGGGTGATCGGCCGTCACCTGATCCCGAACTTCATGAGTCACCTGATCGCATCCGCGACCCTGTCGATCCCGACCATGATCCTCGGCGAGACGGCCCTCTCCTTCCTGGGGCTGGGCTTGAGGCCGCCGGTGACCAGCTGGGGCGTGCTGCTCAACGAGGCACAGAATCTCGCGGCGGTGCAGCTCTACCCATGGCTGCTTCTGCCGGTGCTTCCCGTGCTGGTGACGGTCCTGGCCTTCAATTTCATGGGTGATGGGCTGCGCGACGCGGCCGATCCGTATCACTGATCGAGGCTGCATCGGCCTGCTTCGTAAGGGCGGCGAGGCGACCCCGGAGCGCGGCGCTGGACGCCGTCGCGTCGGGCGCGTGCCGCACGGCGCCGACGCGAGGGCGAGATGCGTCTGCCTATCCCGCGAGCGGGAGCGGTGCGATCCGCGTCGGCGCGGCCGCGCTCTTGCGCTCCAGCAGACCCGGGGGCGGGACCGGCGCATCGATGGTGCAGACGACGCCGGTCGGTTCGTAGCTGAGGACAACCTCACCGGCGAGTTCCCGGGCGAGGCTGCGCTCGATGAGGCGCGAGCCGAATCCGGTCCGGGTCGGCTTCTTCACCGGCGGTCCACCGCGTTCGGACCAGCGGAGGGAGAGCTGCATCTCCTCCGCACGTCGTACGGTCCAGGAGATCTCGACCGTGCCGCCCTCGGCCGAGAGCGCGCCATACTTCACGGCATTCGTGCCGAGTTCGTGCAGCGCCATGGCGATCGAGAGGGCGAGCCGTGGCGGCAGCCGCAGGGCCGGACCCACGACCTTGAACCGCGAGGCCCGGCCGTCGCCGGCTTCCAGGGGCCGGATCGCGTCCGCCACGACGGCGGAGAGTTCCGCGCCCTCCCAGCTTTCCCGGGTGAGCACGTCGTGCACCCGCGCCAAAGCCAGGAGGCGCGCCTCGAACGCCGCGCGCGCCGCGTCGGCCTCCGCGCCCTCCAGCCCGCGCAGCGACTGCGCGGCGATCGACTGCACCGTGGCCAGGGTGTTCTTCACCCGATGGTTCAGTTCGTGGATCAGGAGCAGCAGATGCTCCTCGGCATTCTTCGTGTCGGTGATGTCGATGTTGCAGCCGGTATAGCCCAGGAAGTTCTGGTCGTCGTCGAGCCGCGGAACGCCTTCGCACTGGAGCCACCGCACGGCCCCCGTCTGGTCGATCACCCGCGCCTCCGTGCGGAACGGGATGCGGGCCTCGAACGCCTTCGTGAAGGCGCTGCGGAAGCCCTCCAGATCATCGGGATGGACGATCTGGTGCCAGCCGTCGTCGTTGAATCGCGCGGCGGGCAACCCGAACAGGTGCTCGAAATGAAGATTGGCGAAGCTGACTGCCCCGGTCTCGTCGGTCATCCAGATCAGGGCGGGCGCCGAATCGGCCATATGCCGGAAGCGCGCCTCGCTCTCGCTCAAGGCACTCAAGCCGCGCTTGGTCTCGGCGAGGGCCCGGTCGCGTTCCTCCTCGCGGGTCCGCAGCCGGAGGGACGCCTCCGACAGCACGGCGCCGAGCCGCTGGATCTCATGCACCGGAGACGACACGCGCGGGATCGCCTCGCCCCGGGCCAGCGCGGGTCCGGAGGCGGCCAGCAGGCGCAGGGGACGCGAGACACGTGACCAGAGATTCACCGCCAGAAGCGACGAGGTGGCGAGCACTAAGAGACCGAACCCGGCGAAGGCCCAGATCCAGCGCCGCACCCGCGCATCGACGAGAGCCTGAGGGATGCTCGTGGCGACCATCCAGCCCGTCAGCCGCGAGCGCGCCTCGATCACCACCACCGGCTTGTGCTGGCGGTCCTGGCCTTCCCAGACGCCTGTGGTCGCCGACTGCACTTGGCGAAGGCTGGCGAGGCGCGGCTTGCCGACCACGGCCTCGGGATCGGGCAGCCGGGCCAGGACGATGCCGGACCGGTCGCTGATCCCCGTCGTCCAACCCGGAACGACCTCGCGGGACAGGATGCCTTGAAGGCGGGAGAGGGGGACGGTGAAGCTCAGGATGTAGCCGACTTCGCCGTCGATCATCACCGGCACGCCGACCGCGTAGGTTGCCTCGCTCGGCGTCGGTCCCGGCACGTAGCCGCTGACCATCGCGCGCTGCGTGCCCCGGGCCAGGTCCTGGTCGAAGGGCAGCGCGACCATCGGCATCGGCGCACCGCGCGGGACGCCGGTATTCACCACTTCCTGACCGTTGGGCCGGCGCAGGAGCACATCCAGGTCGATCGACTCGCGGACGAGGCGCGCCTGGGCGTCGAACGCCTCGAATTCGCCCAGCCGGATCCGCGGTGATGTCGCCAGGGTCTGCAGCACCGAGACCAGGCCGGCAGTGTCGCGGTCCAGGGAGAGGCCGATGCCGCGGACGTTCTCGCGGGCATCCTGCTCGAACCGCGCCCGCTCGGCGGACGCATAGCGCATCAGCAGAATGCTGGTGAACAGCAGACCCGGGCCGATCAGCGCGATCACCAGCGCGATCAGATAGACCTGCGTCGAGAACCCGCTGCGCCCGAAGCGGTGCAGCCGCCGCGACAGCCACGAGCGGCGCGCGGGGATCACCGCCGGGACGCCTGCGCCCTCGGCCTGATGGTCCGGACTCAAGCGGGGTCCGTCCCCGGCCTGCGGCGCCCCGCAGGCTCGTCGCCGTTCCCTCGCCTCATGACCGGTCGATATGACCGAGATCGCGCGCCGGGTCGAGGTAGTCGCGTACGCGCTGCTTCAGCGCCTTCACATCCGGGAAGCCGCCATCGCGCACCCGTTCCCACAGGAGCACCTCGCCCAGTTCGATGCGGAAGGTGCCCCCGGAGGCCGGGATGAGGGCGACTTCGCCGAGGTCGTCACGAAAGGTCGAGAGCAGCTCCTGCGCCATCCAGGCCGCGCGCAGAAGCCAGTTGCACTGCGTGCAGTAAGTGATCGCGACGCGCGGTCGCTTCTGCGTCGCCGCGCCCTCCGCCGTCACGTCGCTGCCGGGTTTTGTGCCCGCTGGCCCATCGTGCATGCTCGCACAGCGCACCGGGGCGCCGGCCTTGTCAACCTCGCATGCGTACAGGACGGCGAGCTTGCCAACAGGGACGATCGCGCTTGATCTCGGCGGCCCTGGTTTCGGAGCCGTTTCCGGATGATTGTCCGGCTGTTTCCGAACATCATCTGCCGCGCTTGACGTGCCGGCCTGCCGCGCTCTAGAAGGCCCGCCACCGGGTCGGAACGCCCCAGAGGGCGAGCGGCAGATTTGCGTGCGCTCAGGCTGCACGCCGGTACGGACGGTTAGCACAGCGGTAGTGCGTTCCCTTCACACGGGAAAGGTCGCAGGTTCGATCCCTGCACCGTCCACCATTATACCCTCCCTCCCCCGAAGGTCTGATCAGGTCGGCTGCCGCGTCGGTTTGCCACCCGAAATGCGCGTGCTAAGGGCGCTCGATCGGTGAACGCATAAGCTTGGACCCGGCCCGATCCGGGTCGCAGGTCACGGGCACGGGAAGGGCGGGAACAGCCATGAAGGATATCCTCGACAAGCTCGACCAGCGTCGGGCGCAGGCCCGCCTCGGAGGCGGCGAGAAGCGCGTCGAGGCGCAACACAAGCGCGGCAAGCTCACGGCGCGCGAGCGGATCGAACTCCTCCTCGACCACGGGTCGTTCGAGGAATTCGACATGTTCGTGCAGCACCGCTCCACCGATTTCGGCATGGAGAAGCAGAAGATCCCCGGCGACGGCGTCGTCACCGGCTGGGGCACCATCAACGGCCGCACCGTCTTCCTGTTCTCCAAGGACTTCACCGTGTTCGGCGGCTCCCTGTCGGAGGCGCATGCCCAGAAGATCGTGAAGGTCCAGGACATGGCGCTCAAGATGCGCGCCCCGATCATCGGCATCTTCGATGCCGGCGGCGCCCGCATCCAGGAGGGCGTCGCCGCGCTCGGCGGCTACGGCGAGGTCTTCCGCCGCAACGTCATGGCCTCCGGCGTCATCCCGCAGATCTCGGTGATCATGGGACCGTGCGCGGGCGGCGACGTCTACTCGCCGGCCATGACCGACTTCATCTTCATGGTCCGCGACACGAGCTACATGTTCGTGACCGGCCCCGACGTGGTGAAGACCGTCACCAACGAGGTCGTGACCGCCGAGGAACTCGGCGGCGCCAAGGTCCACACGACAAAGTCGTCGATCGCCGACGGCTCCTTCGAGAACGACGTCGAGGCGATCCT
>NZ_FMWU01000058.1 GCF_900103195.1 Methylobacterium sp. UNC378MF
GAA
The DNA here is from genome assembly GCF_900103195.1 of Methylobacterium sp. UNC378MF. Taxonomy (GTDB): domain Bacteria; phylum Pseudomonadota; class Alphaproteobacteria; order Rhizobiales; family Beijerinckiaceae; genus Methylobacterium. Next base: position 4 of record NZ_FMWU01000058.1, read on the forward strand.
GTCGTCCTGCCACGGCTCCAGCTGAGGCGGAGCCGGCACGGCGGTCTCAGCGGCGGTCTGCATCGATCGTGTCCTCGCACAGGTCTCGGCCGATCGCCGGCTACGGTCGTTGAGAATGTGATGCCGCAGGCTCCGGGACGCGTCACCCGCGGCGCTCGGATTTCAGATAAACCTCAGGCGCCGCGCTGAGCTGTCATCCGGATGCGGATCCGGTCTCGAGGGATAGCCGTCGCGCCTTCTGTCACGTCACGATGCGGCCGGAGATGGCAGGTGATCGCGTCGCCAACTGAGCGACCGCGTCGGCGACCTGTTTCGGATCGACCCGATAGTTGGCGTGAAAGGCGTGCACGTTGCTTCGCCGCTCGCTCGACTTGCCGCGTAGGAACGTGATCTGCGCGCCCCCCGACTCGACGTAGCTGGTGTAGCCTCGGAAATTGAAGCTCAGGTCCTCGTGGATGAGGCCGAGGATTTGACATCCGGCTTGGGAGAAGAGCGTGTTGTTGAGGGAAGAATTCGATGATCCGACGACCAGAGCCGCGGAATGGAACAGGGCGACCTGCTCCAGGAACGAGAGGGTTTCCGGGTAGATCACCTCAAAGCCGAGCGGGCGCAGGCGATCGGCGACCTCCTGCTCGTTCTCGAGCACGCGCTGCGTGAAGGCCTTGCGCGAGATGAACAGGCGACGATCTCGGCGCTCGGACAGCAGGCCGCGGTCGCGTGCCTGCTGCAGGATCCGATCCCGGATTGTCCTGAAGACGTCGCTAGGCCAGATTGTATCGTAGAACGGCTGTCCGGGTTTCATGTCGAATGGAAAGAAGGCCGGCACCGGTGCCATCCCGAGCTTTCCAAACCAGACGGGCTTGGCGGGCAGCTTGATCACCGGCCGGTTGCGGGTGTCGAGCAGAGCCAGGATCTCCTCGTGGGTGTTCGGCATGTGGTCGTCGATGCAGAGCGGGATCCCGCCCGGGCAACGCGGATCGTTGTAGCAGATCATGCGCGGCACGAACTCGCTGAACCAGTGCCCGTAGTTGCGGCTCTGGAGACCGAACATCACCAGCCCGGCCTCGATCCGCTCGGCGTTCTCAGGAAGTTCGATCAGGGCATGGGTCTGCCCGAAGGCCGCCATCATGATCTGGTCGAGATTGACCCCGTCCTGGATCAGGACGTCCTTCCGGCGCGGATGGGCCGCGACATCGTAGACGACCCGATCACCCGTCACGACGACATTGCTGCGCGGGAACGCGTGGGCCTCCTCCAGGAACGCGAGGTAGAGCGGCGGCATGTCGAGGTCACCCGCCTCGGATCGCAGGGGCGGCGGCGGCTCCCAAAATTTGAGAGCCGGGGCTGCGATCCGGCGCGCAGGCAGGACCTCGACGTAGGAGGCGAGGCCCGCCTCGGAGAGAGCCTTCGCGCTGACGATCTGGTACTTGGCGAGCGGTGCCGAGCCGTGGACACGGCCGGTCCGTTTGTGAAGTTCGATCGCCTCGTCGAACCGTCCCTCCGGGAGAAGGCTATCGAACTGCAGGCGCCGCAGGTTCTTGATCTTCACCTCAAACGTGTCGCCGTCATGCGTCAGAGCTGCGCCGCCGAATTTGTCACGGACGATCCGTGCCAGCAGGTAGAAGCGCACCGCGCGCTCGGCCTCCCCGTGCATCTCGCAAGCCCAGCCGAGATCCGTGAAGGCGGGATCGGCATGGTCCCGATCCTGCGCGGCGTCCTTGGCCTGCTGCAGATCATCGAGCAGCGGCTCGACGGAGTCGAAGTCATCGTTCTGGCACAGGTCGAGGATCCGGGAACGGATCGCGGCGAGCCGATAGCCGGGGGCCCGCGTCCGCCCCATCCGGGCGGCGAGCGCGTAGGCCTTGGCGGCGAGTCCTACCCTGGCCTCGGATTCGAAACGAAACCCGAGCGTCGCCAAGTGCTGGGCGAGGACGTCGCTCGGCTCTACCGCGCGCAGGGACCGCTCCAGAACGTCCAGTCCGTCCTGCGTGCCGGACTGCGCGGCCTGGATCAAGGTCTGCCGAAATGACTCGCTCATCGTCAACGACCGTTCGAGTGGCAGCGGAACTGGAGGCCGATCTCTCGGGTGCTCACTCAGCGAGACGCCAGAACCCGCTCGGCGCACCCACAGACCTGTGCGATCTGCTCCGACGCGATCGCCGGGAAGAACGGCACGCCGATCGCGGTCTCGGCGACGCCGCGCGTCGCCGGGAGGCCGTCGTGCGGGCAGGCGGCGAAGGTCGGATGCGTGTGGCAGCCGCCACCGTACCAGCGCCGCCACTGGATCCCCGACTCGTCGAAGGCCGCGATCACGTCCGCGACAGCGCGGGCGTCGAAGATCGCGTTGGCGGTCATCGTCAGCCACTCTCGGCCAAAGCCCGCCTGCATCGACACACCGATCCGTTCAAATCCCGCGACGTAGGCCAGCGAGACCTCCCGCAGCCGGGCGATGCGCGCGTCGAGGTCATCGAGGACGGCAAGGCCGACGGCAGCTGCGTATTCGGAGATGCGGTAGTTACCGCCGCGCATCTCCGAGACGCGCCGGCCGGCCGAGAACCCGAACCCCGTCATCGCGGTGATCGCCGCAACCGTCGTGGCATCGCTGCTGATGATCGCGCCGCCCTCGCCGATACCGAGCGCCTTGGTCGCGTGCAGGCTGATGCATAGGGGCTGAGCGCCGACGTGCCGGAGGTTCAGGCCCGCTGCGGCGGCATCGAAGATCACGGGCACGCCGTGCTCCTCCTCGAACGCTTCCCAGGCCTCAATCTCGATCGGAGCTCCGCACGGGCTCACGACGATGACGGCGGCGACATCGCCGGGATTGGCCAATAGGGCGCGGGCCGCGATCTCCGGCGTGAGCGCCAGGGTTACCGGATCGACATCGGTGAAGTACGGCGTCAGTCCGACATTGGCCGCCGCGTGCGCCGTGGCGATGAAGGTCCAGGATGGCATGACGCAGATCCGGCCGGTCCGGCCGGCGCTGCGGTAGCGCAGGGCGAGTTCGATCGCCGTCGTGCCGTTGCTGGTCAGCGCCGCTTCGACTGGGTTCCCGCCGCTCTGGGCGCTGATGAACCGGCACAGCCGGTCCGTGAACGCCTTGGTGAGCGGCCCGTAGTTGCTGTAGATGTGGGCTTCGTCGATCCGGCGCAGGTAGGGGACGATCGCGTCCGTCTCCGGGAGGCTCGGGATCAGTACCGGGATCATCGCTCGAACACGCCTTCGCTCTCGATCGCCGTCATCATGGTACGATAGCGACGAGGCTCGCTATACATCCCCGGACCTGGGCGCGGAAGGCGCGCGTCACAGGGCGGCCCGTCTGGGCGCCCCGAGGCGACGGGTGGGGGATCGCGACCGATAGCGGCGTCGGCAGCGTTCGACAGCAGCGGTCATCGTGCAGCCCATCGGCCTAGCCATCTCCTTGCGCGCTTCTCCGCCTGAGAGAGGGGCTGCTGGTGCTTGACGCGCGCTCGTCAGGGACGGCGACATCCGGTACCGGTCAGATCGCGATCCCGGCGCCGTCGAGGCGCGACGGGGCAGGAGGGCAACATGCGGCCGACCGCGGCGTTCATGGACCTGATCAAGCGGGTCGACGGCGGCAACGCCACCCGGATCCTCGGAGAGCTCGCTGCGGTGGTGACCGGGGATGAGCCGTCCGGCGGGCGTCCCAAAGCGATCGTGCAGCACCTCGAGACGCTCGCCTTTCGCCTGGAGGGCAGCGACCGCTTCGCGCAGGCCTCTGAGGTCTACAGGTTGATCGCTGCAGTCGATGTGGACGGCCGGGAGCGCTGGCGAACCGCCGCCGTCACTGTGAGCCTTGAGGGCCTGTGCGAGCGGGGGCGCTTCGGTGAGGCCGCCGCCTTCGTCGAGGTCCTGCGAGACGGTGACGACCACGGCGCGGCGATCAGCGCGGGGGTCAATATCTTGATGCGCCTCGCGTGGCAGTACGAGTGCCGTTACGAGACAGAGGCCTCGGTGCAATGCTACCAGCTGGCTCACGCCCTGAGCGGTGGCGGCCACGGGATCGCGACGGTCGATGGTCATACGCTCGAGCGCAAGATCCGCGATATCCGGATCCTCCAGATGCGGGCGCTCGCGGAGGAAGGCCGGCACGCGGAGGCCGCCCCCCTACATGAACAGACGCGCGACCTGCTCGGCCTCGGCCCGGTACACGTCTACGACATCGTGTCGGCACACCGAGCCGCCGCCGATGGTCGGGGTGTCTACCGGGAGGTGCGGCCCGGGCGCCGGATCCGCGAACCCGAGCCCAGGTTCCTCGACGGTCCGGTGGCGCTCACTTCCCAGGCCGGCTCACGCGATGCGCCGCCCCAATACGTCGCCCTGTTCCGGGATTGCCTCGCCTTTCCGCGCAGCAACATCGTGCTCCAGGACGATCGCCTGATCTACGACCTGGCCGCCCATCCGCTGAGCGGCACATTCGATATCCGCGACGGGGTCAATCCCGATCAGATCATGGTCGCGGCCTACGGCAGCGGACGCGCTCTGGTCGCGGCGCCTACGGAGCGGCGCGAGATCGAGGCCGGCTTGATGCTGTTCGGCCTCCAGAGCCGGAATTACGGCCACTGGCTGCTGGAATTCGTCGGGCGCATGCTGTGCTTCAACGACCGCGCTTGCCCAGAGGGCTTCCCGATCTGCATCGACGACGATATGCCGGCGACACACCGGCAGATCATCGAGTTGATCGACGAGCGAGCCCGGCCGATCCTCCCGCTGTCGGCGGTGCCGACACGCTTCCGGGAACTCGGCCTCGCGCCTGCTCCGACGCTCCTGCCGTTCGACATGCGGCCCGGGCACGCGGTCTACGATTCGATCTGGCCGGGCGACGTCTTCGCCGATCTGCGTTCCCGGGTGCTGGGGCGGCTGGCCGAGCGCGGCGTGGATCTGCGACGGACCGGTCGGCGGATCGTGCTCTCGCGGCGCGGCTTCGCCCAGCGTCAGCTTCTGAACGAGGCAGAGATCGTCGCCACCCTCGCGCAGCATGGGTTCGAGGTCGTTCACCCCGAGACCCTCACCTTCGCCGAGCAGATCGCGACCTACCACGCGGCGGACGTCATCGTCGGCTCCGCGAGTTCCGCGCTGACGAACTGTATCTTCTGCCATCCCGGAGCGAAGATCGTCGCTCTGATCCACGAAGGACTCTCGTTCAACTTCCGTGGGTACACGAGCATGATCGAGTCGAGCGGCGCGGACCTGCTGTTCGTGCGGGGCACGACGGAACGCAGCGAAATCGGTCACCCGTTCCATGCCAACTACACTGTGTCGCCGGATCAAGTTTTGCGCGCCATCGAGGCGGTGGGTCGCTCATAGACATGGCGATCCGAATGGATGGCGGAGAGAGCGCGCTCGTCTGGCTCCAATGACGGTCTGTAGTGCGCGTTCTCGATCCAGGAATGCAGGCGCTCGGGAATCGGACTGCGCGCCTGCCTGCTGTGCTGGGGACTGCGCGCTCGCCCGTCCGCGGCCCCTCGAACAGGTTCACTCGCGATCGAGGATGCGGGCGGGATTGCCGACGACCGTACATCCAGGGAGTACGTCACGGATCACGACCGCGCCGGCGCCGACCAGGGCATGGGCGCCGATGCGGACCCCCGGGATGACGGAGGCTCCGGTGCCCAGAAAGGCACCTTCGTCGACGGTGACGTGCCCGGCTAGATGAACGCCCGGGCTGAGCGTCGCAAAATCCGCGATCTGATTATCGTGCGCGATCGTCGTCCCAGGATTCACGAGGACATGGGCGCCGAGAAGCGCATCCGCCGTGATCGACGCGTGGCCGAGGATGATCGATCCTTCACAGACCCTGCTGCTCGCGCCGATCAGCACGGCCGGATCGATGATCGAAGCGAAGCGCGCGCCGATGGACCTCAGGCGCTCGACCGCCCGGGCCCGCGCCTGGGGCTCACCCAATGCCACGACGAAGCGGAGCGTGTCGTCGCCCGCGAAATCGTCGATATTCCGCGAGATCGGTCGATCGTGGAGTCTGTCGGCGGCCGCGACGTCAGGGTCGACCAAGCAGCCGACGAACTCGATGTCACGACCGATCGTATGCAGCCGTGGCAGAACGACCAGGATCTCGCGCGCCAGCGCGCCGGCTCCGAAGAGGACGAGCCGCTCAGTTTGTGATTTCGTCTGGATCATAAGATGCCTTCGACGAGATCAAGGGATTCCGGACCTATCACGATCGCGCCGCACGTCTCGACAACATCGGCTCGCTCACGGTACGAGTCATCGATGAAAATCGCATGCGGCCCTGCGATGGAACCCGATTTTCGCTCACCGTTCTTGAGGTGGATAATCTCGTCGAACAGCGCGCTCAGACCGAAGGCCGTCAATTTTTCTTCGACGATACCGTCATGTCGCGTCAGAAGGATGAGCTTCTTCTGTTTATTATACTTCGCACCATATAACATCCCGACCAGTCGATGGTTGATCTTGCTGCCATCCAGGATCAACGTATCATCGAAATCGACATATAATGCATCTACTTGCGATCGCACGATGGTCTTAACGTAGAGAGCACGATCATATACGAAATCGATGTCAGCGGGGGACTGGAAGGTCACGGCTTGTCCGGACAGCTGATGCAACCAAGCGTCCATTAAATTGATACCGCGGACGCGCTGAAACCCGGATGACCCCGCGATCCGATTGGCCACCTCCAGCAACTTGTAATGCCCATCGGCGCCCCGCTTCATTTGGAAGAACCACGCGCCCGTGAGCTGCAGCCCTTCCGAAATTCTGCTCGCCAGATTGGGGAATTCGGCATCGCCGACCAGCCGGGAGCGGACGGAAATGCCGCCTGTCGTGCGGACCCGGCTGCGGGCGCCTGCAAACAGGACGCGGCTGGAGGGATCGGAAAAGCAGTCGACCGTCACCTCCTCACCGGTCAGCAATTCCTGCACGATAAGATTGCCGTCTACGGCCCGCATCCGTAGCAGCTCGTCAGGGTCGTGGACGATCTTGATCCCGCGCGATCCCTGTCCGCGGTCGGGCTTGCAGAAGACGGGAAACGTCTCTTCACCTGGGGCATAGACCTGCGGCGCGGGCACCACGTGCCGCAATTTGGCGATCGTGGTCGATTTCAACTTCAGAATATCGCCGAGGTTTGGCAAAGGTCCGGCCACGATCGCGCCATTGATACGTCCGGCTAGACGGAACAACGCCTCGTCATGCGCCGGGACGACGAAATCGATCTTCAATTTCGTGACCAGATCCTGCACAGCCGATACGAAGTTCGGATCGATCACGAACGGCACAAAATGGCATTTGTCTCCTAGTAGTATCTCGGAATGATCTTTGACGGAGTTACCACCGTAAACATCCCAAAATTTGGAGGAACGCAAACTTTCGATGACCTCGTGGGCGATTTCTGTTCCGGCAGGAACGACCAAAACCCTCTTTTTCATCGATCACTCCGAATGATATGCAAAATTGTCATCGACGATCATGCGGCACCTTCAACCTCTCAGCGCCCTCAAGCGCTTCGCTGCGCGGCGATCAGGGTGACGATTGAAAACACGGTGAGCAGTTGCGGTGTGGTACGGGCGATGGTCGTGATCGGCAACTGCCGGATGCCGCCACGTGCTCTTCCCGGTGTGCGGGACCGCATCGGGACGGATTCTCGACCGACGACTCAAAGCCCCGGCCCGACGAGAGACGGCATGCGCGTCCGGTGGCGTCGATCCCTCGTCACCCGCCCCGCGATTCATTACTGATCCAGCGCAGCCCGCAACCAGCGGACGACAGACAGGAGCGACATGCGGCCGACGGCGACCTTCATCGACCTGATCCGGTCGATCAACAGCGGCAATGCCCCCGATAAGCTCGAGACGCTGGCCTTCCTGCTAAGCACGGAGCCACCCGTGGAACCGGGCGCGGCCTCGACCCTGCGCCACCTCGAGGCTCTCGGCTTCCGGCTCGAAGGCGATGCTCGGTACAAGGATGCGGCGCGCGCTTACGATCTCGCCGCCTCGATCGACACGCGCGATCCGACGCGATGGCGCATGCTGGCAGCAGCTGCGTGCTTGCGCGACTATGTCGAGCGGGAAGCCTGGCACGAAGCCCTCGCCTTCATCGCCAAATTTAAGCTTGACGGCACCGAGGGGGCCACGCGGGACATCGCCGCTACCTTGCTCCGCATCGGCTGGAATCACGAGTGCCGCTACCGAGCGGAGCCCGCGGTCCAATGCTACCGGCTCGCCTTCGTGATGAACGGCAGCGATGAAGGCCTCGCGACCGGGGATGGCCAACCGATCAGCGTCAAGATCCGGAACTTGCGCATCCTGCAGATGAACGCGCTGGCGGATCAGGGCCGGCACGAGGAGGCGGCAGGCCTGCACGAGAGCACCCGTGTTATCGCCGGCCTCGGCTCCATCGGAATCTACGACATCGTCTCGGCCAAGCAGGCGGCCGATGAAGGCCGGGGCGTCTATCGCGAGTTGCTGGCCGGCCGCAGGATGGCCGATCCGGACGTGAAGTTCCTCGACGGCCCGATCGCGATGACATCGCAGGCGGGAACCCTCGACGCGCCGCCGCGATACCTCGCGTTCTTCAAAGACTGCCTGGCATTCCCCCGGAGCAACGTGGTGTTACATGGACACCGCCTGATCTACGACTTGGCGGCTCATCCGCTCAGCGGCCTCGCCGACATCAAGGACGGGGTCAATCCGGGCCAGATCATGACGGCCGTCTGGGGGCCCGGACGCGCCCTGGTCGAGGCGCCTGCCGAGATTCGTGAGATCGACGCCGGCCTGATGCTGTTCGGGTTCCAGAGCCGACAGTACGGGCACTGGCTGCTCGAGTTCGTCCCGCGCATGCTGTGCTTCAACGACACCGCCTGCCCCTCAGGCCTTCCGATCTGTGTCGACGCTGAAATGCCGGACTCGCACCGGCAGATCATCGCGCTGATGGACGAGCGCGACCGGGCCATCGTAACGCTGCCACCCGTCGCGACCCGCTTCCGCGAGCTCGGGATGGCGCCAGTACCGGCTTTCTTTCCCTTCGATACCCGGCCGGAATTTCCGATCTACGATGCGATCTGGCCTCAGGACATCCTCGCCGCCGTGCGGCGCAGGATCCTCGAGCGGCTCGCCGCGGACGGGCTCGACCTGCGGCGGACAGGACGGCGGATCATCCTGTCTCGGCGGGGGTTCACGCAGCGCCGGCTCGTCAACGAGGCGGACATCATCGAGGCCCTGCAACCTCACGGATTCGAGGTTGTCCACCCGGAGCAGCTGACGTTCGCCGAGCAGGTGGCGATCTACCATTCCGCCGACATCATCATCGGCTCGGCGAGTTCGGCCCTGATCAACTGCATCTTCTGCCGTCCCGACGCTCGGGTCGTGGCCCTGACGCACGAGAGTTCGGCGTTCTATTTTCGCGGCTTCACCAGTTTCGTCGAGTCCAGCGGAGCCCGCCTGCTGTTCGTTCGTGGGGCGACGGAACAGGCCGAGGGGATCCATCCGATGCACGCGAACTACTTCGTATCCCTCGATCAGGTCTCACGAGCGCTCGCGTTCGCAACATCCGCATCGTAGCGTTTTGACACCCTCGGCGCCCTTTTCGCGGGAGGGGGGAGGGCACCGGTTCTCAACGCCCGCGGCGCACGTACCAGACGCGGCCAAGGCCGCTTCCGTGCCCGCACAGCGCGTCGCTCCTATCCTGTCGCGTATACCCTGTGGATCGGTAGGCCACAGAAATCGTCCTCGACGCCGAGCGCCTTCATCGGCTCGGAGGGGGTGGCGATCTGGCCTTCCATCAGCATGCGCAGGAATTCCTGCGCCCCGTTCAGCGGGATATCGGTCCGGAGCAGGCTCGGCCCGTAGAGATCGAGTGTGTCGGTGATGTACTGCTCGGCGCCGGCGTGCAGATCAGCGAGGATGACGTGCTCGGCCGGGCTGCGCGGATCGGCCTTGAACAGCGGCGCGATCCGGTCGCCCGTCGTCTCGTAGCCCACGACCTGTCCGTGGGGCGCGGTCAGGAACGCCTCGACGGCAAGGGCGTGAGCTAGGACCGGCAGCGACGTCGTTTCGGGATTCTCCGAGCCGGCGTTAAAGCAGCGGAAGGCGAAGCCGCCGTCCTGCGCGACCGCGTTCGCCGTGTCGAAGGCCGTCATATAGAAGCCGGTCAGCGGCTGACCGAGCGCCACCTGCATCATCTTTTGAATGGTGGCCGAATAGCCGACATCGACCACGCCGTAGGACCCTCCGGCCTCCAGCTTCTCCTGCCGGGCATAGGCGCGGAACCGCGCGTTCATGTCCGCGGCATGGGCGGCGATCTCCGGCTCGATCTGCCTCATGACGCGCTCGACGAGCGGTGCGTCGCCCGGGAGCCGCACGTCGAAGCGGTCCAGTCCGAGATGCGCTGGGGCTGTGAAGCTGGTCCTGTTCCAGAGAAGCCCCGGGATGCTGCCCACGTAGCGGCCAGCCCCGAGCACCAGATCCGGGCGGAACCCCTGGCCCAGCGCAGCCGCGATCGCGGTCTGCCGGGAGACGTGAAAGTACCGCCCCTCGGGCAGGTGCTCTAGACCGTAGCGCTCCCGAATCAAGCGGTAGACCTTAACGAGGAAGTCGCCCTCCCGTGCCAGGAAGTAGAGCCGGTCGAGGCCGGCAAGCGCCTCGTGCCGGATCAGCCAGGACATGAACAGCAGCATCAGCGGCCCGAACACCGCGTAGCCGACATCGCGAGTCGAGGCGAGTGACAGGTAGGGTGGGACGGCTCGGTCAAGGAACGGATTGCGGGCCAGATGCAGCATTGCATGGCCGACGATGAGGTCAGACGGCCACGTCCGGCTGAGATCCCCTTCGTCGCGCGCGAACCCGCTCTGGGCCAGGATCTTGGCCGGGTGCGCGACGTGCAGGTAGCGGATGCCTCGGTCGCAGGCCGCTTGGATATCCGAGTGTTCGTTGTCGCCGACATGCAGCCAGCGAGTGCGGGGCACTGCTTCGACCTCCTCGACGTGGCGCCATAGGTCGCCTCGGTCCTTGCGGGCGCCGACGGCATTCGAGACGTAGATCTCGGCGAACAGGTCGGCGACCCCGATGCCATGAAGGATAGCGCGGATATCAGCCTCCTCGTAGTAGGTGTCCGTCATCAGGACGACCCGCTTGCCGCGTTCATAGGCCGCCTTGACGACGGCGATGACCTCCGGGCGCGGCCTCAAAGCGCCGAGGTCGATCTGTTTTTCTAACGCGTGCGCCCGCTCGACCACGTCGCCGGGGATCGCGCCGGAGGCAGTGAGTTCGGTGTAGATCTCCGACAGATTGACGTCGCCTCGGTGGTGTCGGCGCACCCGGACCCGATTCTCGGCGGCGCGGCGCTCCGCGAACAGCGGCACGGGGCTACCCACCTCCGTCGCGATGCGTTGCTCGACGAGCTTGAGCACGGCGTCCGGACGCCGGGCTGGGCGGCTCACGAGAGTGTCGAACAGGTCGAACGAGACGAGGTCGACATCGCTGAGCGCAAGCAGCGCTTGGTCCTGAGAGCGGGCGCTGTACTGATGCCAGTTCCGGGCGCTGCTGTCGTAGCGAGCGAGCCCTCGGTCATAGTCGAAGCAGACGGCGCGGTAGCCCTGTGCCCGGCACACTAGAGGGATCACCCGCTCGACCGCGTGCGCGAGCGTCCCGTCGGTCTGGCCGTGCTCCTCAGGGAAGTCAGCAAGGGTCAATCCGGCGGTCAGCAGCGGGCGCAGGGCGTCAACCCGCGCCCAGAACATGCCGCCGACGGGGTAGTCGAGGTACTCGTCGAACCCGTCGTAGGGCAGGCCGAGGCGGGCGAGCAGACTGTGGCCGGTGCCTATGTTCGCGAGCCAAGTGTGCGCCCAGTAGACGATGTGCGCGCTGGTCTCCGGGAAGAACAGGCCGATCTTGCTGTCTTCCTCCAATAGCGACAGGGCGATGGCGGCACAGGCGGCATTCGCGAACAGCGTCCGATAGATCTCGTCGCGCCAGCGCACCTGCTCGGAGCCGCTGAACAGCGATTTCTTGGTGTGGACGTGGAGCACGTAATCGTAGCGCAGGATATCCTGCCCGAACACGGCGACGAGCGGTCCGAAGTTGCGGCCGCGGTTCTCCGTCAGCACGACCCGGCAGCGGCGGACGAGGCCGGCGCGCCCCGCGACCGCCTCGATCGCGCTCTTCTTCGTGGGCTCGTTGGTCGAGATCAGCAGATCGAACTGTGGAATCGCCCTCACGAGATGTGGGAGAAGTTCCTCGAACACGTCGACGTAGAAGGCGTGAACTACGACGACGATGCGTGCGGTCGTGCTCTCACGCAGGACGACGGGGAGAGGCTCGATCACGCGGGCACCGGTGTCGCGGGCGTATGCGAGGCGGATCGGCCGCCCCTCCGCCCGACCGCTCTCCAGATAATGCAGCAGCGGGTTCGAGCCCGCTCTGGCCACGTCGGGGTTGTTGCCGAGATACCACTCCCCGTCGAACAGGGGCCCGGGATTCATCCCGAGGGCTGCTCCCTCGCGGAGATAGTGTCGTGCGGCCTGGTTCGGCGCCAAGTCGGAGACGTGAGTCGTCCGGTACCACTCCGCGTCGAACAGCTCGGAGCCTTCAATCCGCGCCAGCGCCCCTGGGTCGGCGAAGGGACAGATCGGCCGGCCCTCTGAGCGCCCATCGTTCAGGTAGTGCAGCAGGGGGTTCTGGCCGGCCTCGGCCACGTCGGCGTTGTTCTTGAGGTACCACGGCCCGTCGAACAGCGGGCCCGGGCTCAGCCCACGTGCGGCGCCCTCCTGCAGGTAGTGCCGTGCGGCCCGCTCCGGTGCCACGTCGGGTGCCTGGGTCGACCGGTACCACGCCGCGTCGAACAACTCAGAGGGAGCGATCCGCGCCACCAGATCCGGGGCGGCGACCGGGCAAATCGACCGCCCTTCTGCGCGTCCGCTGTCGAGGTAGTGCAGCAGCGGGTTCAAACCCGCTGCGGCGACGTCGGGGTTATTGTCGAGGTACCAGGGCCCGTCGAACAACGGGCCAGGGCTCAGCCCGCGCGCGGCGCCCTGCTGAAGGTAGTGCCGTGCGGCTTGGACCGGCACCACGTCGCGCGCTTGAGTCGCCCGGTACCACTCCGCGTCGAACAGATCCGACGCAGCGATCCGCGCCGCTGCCTCCCGGTCGACGTAAGGGCAAATCGGTCGCCCTTCGGCGCGACCGCTGTCGAGGTAGTGCAGCAGCGGGTTCAGACCCGCTCTGGCCACGTCGGGGTTGTTCGCCAAGTACCATGGCCCGTCAAACAGCGGGCCGGGGCTCAAGCCGAGCGCGGCGCCCTGCTGCAGGTAGTGCCGTGCGGCCCGGTCAGCCGCCACGTCGGGTGCCTGGGTTGCTCGGTACCACTCCGCGTCGAATAGCTCGCACCCTGCAAGCCTCTGCGCGGCCGCGAGATTACGGTCAGCACCAAGAATGTTGCGTAGCGTCCAGTGGAGCGCGGTGTGGCGGGCCATATCAGGACTTTTAGGTTGGAACTTCGTGCGTCGGGGAGGGACGCCGCCCCAGGCGTCAGACAGCGCGTTGACGCGGGTCGTACCGCAAGGGCAGGACAGTTCGCAAATTGTCTGGTCTGCTTCGAGCGCGACCACGTCGGCGTGTCAACGCCGAGTGCATCGTGGTTCTCCGTCACTTCGATATTGGTGGCGAATTGGGCGTAGCTCGGTCAGGATGTCAGTGCATGCAGTTGTGCAAAGGCGCCGTGTCGCGTCTTCGCCTTCGGTTCGTCCGACAACCATCGTAGCAACCGGACGAGGTTCATCGCCGCTGCCCTCATCAGGTGAGCCAAGTGCGTCTTCGCCTGTCCGAAGTACGGTGTCCGCCGTAGCCGAGACGAACGCACGCCCTGCGCGATTGTGCCCTGCACGCAGGCGCGCCAAGCGTACTCGACGGCAAAGTCCACGGTCTGTTCGCGAGCCCGCCCGACGCGCAATGCCTCATTTTGGGCCTCAGGACGGATCGTGATCGCCCGCCGTGCCGAGATCGAGCGCGTGCATTGGGACCGCAGCGAGCACGCCCGGCAGTCAGCGACCGAGAACTTGATCTTAATCGCCGGCGTCGTGCCGCGCGCGCGCGTCGGCGTCCAGCTCTGGCTCGTCTTCCCGGCTGGACATGTCGCCCGCTGACGGGTGAAGTCGACGGCGAAGTCCCGTGCGGCGAACCCGGCGCCAGCCTGAGCCTGCCACTGTCGGTCGCCACGCGTCGGACCGATCAGATCGATCCCGTGGCGCTCCCGAGCCTCGACCAACAGCGATGCGTTCACGAAGCCGGTGTCGTCGATGTGGGTCTTCGGGAGTAGGCCCCGTGCGTCGAGCGCCGTGTGGATGGTTGAGGTCGTCGCATCGTCCGAGACCGCGGCGGTCGTCGTCTCGACGTTGGTGATCAGGTTCGGGGCGCCCGCGTCGCACGATTCGGTCAGGTGCACCTTATAGCCACTCCACACCGTCGCGCGCTTGCTCGCGTAGCGCGCCTGCGCGTCGTAGGGCGAGCCGATGTACCGCCCCGACGGCGGCACCTGATCGTTCGCTCGCCATTCGACGTGGTCGCCCTCCGGTCCGTTCTCGACGAGGAAGTTCTGCACCCAGACCTGTCGCAAGATCTCGAGAGCAGCGACATCTCGCACAGTGAGCGGAGCGCCGTCTGCCTTGGCGAGAGCGAGCAGCGCAAATCCATTGGCGCCGGTCTGCACCGCCCACGCTCGACGCCCCGTCTGGCTCTTCGGCAGCCGGAATTCGCTCGCCCGAAACCCGCATCGTTCGACCCGCTCCGGCGTCGTGCAGGAGCGCAGCCAATCGGGGGCTGCCGTCGCCAGGGCGTTCAGCGCGTGGCGCAGAGTTTCCCCGACGACCTCGAGCCGGCTCATGCCACGCCAGACGCTCCGAGCGCCTACGCGATCTTCAGCGACATCTCGGCCTCGCTCTCGGCGGCGCTCCAACCGCTCGCTTGGCACGGCGCCTCGCCATGCCGGTGAGCGGTGACACGCTCCTGCGCCTCGTGCGCGCGGCGCCCGTGCCACATCGCCCTGAGCCGGGCGTCGTCGGGATCGACTAGGTCGCGGACTCATTAAGCTCGCAGCCAGATCCGCAGGGCTGCGAGCTTGACGCTGGCTAGGAAGTTGTCGGGATCCTTGTCGTAACGGGTGGCGACGGCCCGGAAGTGCTTGATCTTGCTGAAGAAGCGCTCGACCAAGTTGCGGTACTTGTACAGGAACGGGCTGAACGCCGGCACTCGCTTGCGGTTGGGCATCGGCTTCACGTTCGCCCACGCGCCCTGCTCCGCCATCCGAGTGCGAAGCGCGTCGCTGTCATAGGCTCGATCCCCCAGCAGGATCTGGCCCGTGCCCAGACCGCCCAGCATGTCGGCCGCCGCACGCCCATC
>NZ_FMWU01000006.1 GCF_900103195.1 Methylobacterium sp. UNC378MF
CGCCACACCGGCGAGGCGGTGTACGAGGACGAGGCGATGGACCTGGCGCCGCTGCCCTACATCGTGATCGTGGTCGATGAGATGGCCGACCTGATGATGGTGGCCGGCAAGGACATCGAGGGGGCGATCCAGCGTCTGGCGCAGATGGCGCGGGCGGCGGGCATCCACCTGATCATGGCGACCCAGCGGCCGTCGGTGGACGTGATCACCGGCACGATCAAGGCGAACTTCCCGACCCGGATCAGCTTCCAGGTGACGAGCAAGATCGATAGCCGCACGATCCTGGGCGAGATGGGCGCCGAGCAGCTTCTGGGTCAGGGCGACATGCTGTTCATGGCCGGCGGCGGGCGCACGACGCGCGTGCACGGGCCGTTCTGCTCGGACAGCGAGGTCGAGACCGTGGTCGCCCACCTCAAGCGCCAGGGCCGCCCAAGCTACCTCGACGCCGTCACCGCCGACGATGCATCCGAGGAGCCCGCCAAGGAGGGCGGCCGGTCCGGCCGGGGCAAGGCCGCCGCGGCCGACAAGGCCGAGCGGTCCGACGAGTCCGAGGAGGAGGCTCCCGTCTTCGACATCGGCGCCTTCGCGGCGGCGACCGGCGGCGAGTCCGACGACCTCTACAAGCAGGCGATCGAGGTGGTGCTGCGCGACCAGAAGGCGTCGACCAGCTACATCCAGCGTCGTCTGCAGATCGGCTACAACCGCGCCGCCTCGATCATGGAGCGGATGGAGATCGAGGGGATCGTCGGCCCGGCCAACCATGCCGGCAAGCGCGAGATCCTAGTCGCCGGCGCGCCGCACATGTCGAGCGGCATGTACGACGACGAGTGAGACGCTGTCCGGGCCGCTTCCCCACGGGGCGGCCCGGACGTCGCATCTTCGCCACAGGGCGAGGTTCTAACGGGCCGCTGCGAAACCCTCCCATCCTCGTGAGCGGAGCGAACCAATCCCGGGCAGCGCGCCATCCGGCGCCGTGGCGCTCCTGGATTGCTTCGCTCCCCTCGCAAGGACGGGGGCGCCGAGATTTCCGCATCGGCCTGCAAACGTCATGTTCCGCCCTCAGCTCGCCGCCGGAGCCCACCAGCGGCTCCTCAGGAGACTCTGCCGATGATCGGCCGCCGCATCCGCACAGCCGGCTCCGTGATCGCCGCCGGGCTGTGGCTCGCGACCGTCAACCCGGCCGCGGCGCAGGTGGGCGCCTTCATCGACAGCCTGTTCGGTCACAAGGAAGAGCCCGCCCCTCAGCCGGAGGCCGCCCCGGCGGCGCCCGCGCCGGCCAAGAAGCCCACGCCCAAGGCCAAGGAGGCGAGCAAGGAGGCGAAGCCCGGCAGCGCAAAATCCGGCAAGGCCGGCGACAAGGCCGACCGCAAGCCGACCGAGCCGAAGGTCGCGGCGGTGGGTGCGCCGACGGCGATCGTCACCGGCGACTCGGCCGATCCCGCAACGCTGCTGGCGCAGGCCAACGCCTACTTCAACGGCATCGGTACCCTGACGGGCAGCTTCATGCAGATCGGCGCCGACGGGCGCCGGATCGGCGGCAAGCTGACGCTCGCCAAGCCCGGCCGCCTGCGCTTCGACTACGACCAGCCCTCGCCGCTGGAGGTGATCGCCGACGGCACCTCGGTGGCGGTGCGCGACCGCAAGCTCAACACCCAGGACCTCTACTTCATCGCCCAGACGCCGCTGAAATTCCTGCTGCGCGAGAAGATCGACCTCGCCCGCGACCTCACCGTCACCGACGTGGCGAACGACCCGGGCGGCGTGCGCATCAGCCTGGAAGACCGCGCCACCCTCGGCGGCACCTCGAAGATCCAGCTGTTCTTCGATGCCGAGATGAAGACCCTGTCGCAATGGCGGATCACCGACCCGCAGGGCTACGTCACCACGGTGACGCTCTCGAACCTGCAGAAGGGCAAGAGCGTCGACGGCAGCCTGTTCTTCATCAATTACGGGCGCGCCGAGGACAAGGCGATGCAGCAGCAGATCCAGCAGTCGCAGCAGTGACGGGCCGTCACGCCGCCTTCGCGTCGATCCCGCCGGGGGCGGCTCCGCGCCAGCGGTCGAGCTCCCGATCGATCGCCCCCTCGGTGCAGCGCAGGAACTCCGCGGCCGGCAGGTTCGGGGCGACCGCGGCAAGGTAGCTCACCACCACCGTGCCGGACCGGGTCGCGGCACCTCCGGGCCAGAACAGGCCGGAATTGAGCGCCACCGGCACCACCGGCAGGCCGAGCCGGCCGTAGAGCAATTCGACGCCGCGCTTGAAGCGCAGGGGGGCGTCGATCCCGCCCCGGGTGCCCTCGGGGAAGATCAGCACCGATCGGCCTGCCGCCACCGCCTCCCGGCCGCCGTCGATCATGGTGCGCAGGGCCTGGGTGCCGTTGGCGCGGTCGATGACGATCATCGGCGAGCGCCGCAGGAACCAGCCGACCACCGGGATCGCCAGCAGCTCCCGCTTGGCGACGATCGCCACGTCCGGCACCAGGACCAGGAAGGCCAGCGTTTCCCAGGTCGATTGATGATTGGCGACGATCAGGCAGGGTTCGGCCGGCAGGTGCTGGCGGCCCTCCTCGACGTAGCGCAGCCCGACGATGCGCCGCAGCCCGACCAGGATCCCGCGCGCCCAGAGCCGCGTCGCCCGGCGGATCGGCCGCTGCGGCGATCCGGACAGGAGGAAGATCGCCAGCGGCGCGAGGAACAGGGTCGTCCACGCGGCCCAGTAGAGGGCGAACAGGAGGGAGCGGGCATATGCCATGGCAGGGCCTCGACGAGGGGCCCGGGACAGGGCGGGGTCTGGGCATAGCGCCTACCGGTCGCGTGCGCACGGCCTTTTGCCCGACTGACGGTGAGCGGACTGTCGCGGGCCGCGAAATCGGCTATCGGAGCGCAACACCGTCAGAACCCCAGCGCCGCCCGTGCAATTCACCGTCACCACCTGGAACATCAACTCCGTGCGGCTGCGCATCGACCTGGTGCTGCGCTTCCTGGCCGAGCACAAGCCGGACGTGCTCTGCCTCCAGGAGACCAAGTGCCCGGACGACGCCTTCCCCCTGAAGGCCCTGCGCGGCTCCGGCTACGAGCACGTGATGTTCGCCGGGCAGAAGGGCTATAACGGCGTCGCGATCCTCTCCCGCCTCCCCCTGCAGACCCGCAGCGTGATGGGCTTCTGCGAGCGGCCGGATGCCCGCCACATCTCGGCGGTGCTCGGACCGGAGGCCGGGGCCGCCTCGGGCATCGTGCTGCACGATTTCTACGTCCCGGCCGGCGGCGACGTGCCGGACCGTGACCTCAACCCGAAATTCGCCCACAAGCTCGACTTCCTGGCCGAGCTGCGCGCCTGGGGCGGGAAGCGCGTCTCCGGCCCGGCCATCCTGATGGGCGACCTCAACGTCGCGCCGTTGGAGCACGATGTCTGGTCGCACAAGCAACTCCTCGACGTGGTGAGCCACACCCCCGCAGAGACGGAGGCGCTGGAGATCCTGCGCGGCGAGGCGGGCTGGATCGACACGGCGCGCCACCTCACCCCGGAGCC
Source organism: Methylobacterium sp. UNC378MF (assembly GCF_900103195.1). Lineage (GTDB taxonomy): Bacteria > Pseudomonadota > Alphaproteobacteria > Rhizobiales > Beijerinckiaceae > Methylobacterium. The sequence goes on from NZ_FMWU01000006.1 coordinate 3,530, forward strand.
GGAGAAGATCTACACGTGGTGGAGCTACCGCTCCCCCGATTGGTCGGCCGCCAACAAGGGCCGGCGCCTGGATCACCTCTGGGTCTCGCCGGACCTCGCCGGGACTGTCCGCAAGGTCGAGGTGCTGCGCGAGGCCCGCGCCTGGGAGCGCCCTTCCGACCATGTCCCGGTGACCCTGACGCTGGAGCTGTGAGCGGGGGCGGAACTGCGGCGCGGTCCGAGCATTGCCCGCTCACGAACCCGTGATGTGAGCGAGCCCCGATGCGCAAGATCCTGATCGCCTTCCTTCTTCCCAAGGTCGTGTCCTACCTGCGCCGCCGTTACGGCGGCCAGCCGGCCGGACGCACCCGCGCTTTCTGAGACGATCCGGTACCTGCGCCCGGCCTTTGACGGCCAGGCGCAGGCGGCGACAGCCGGGGCAGCCTGAATGCGCGTGTGATCGTCCACGACGAGGAGCCGCGCCCTGGTGACGGCGAGGAGAGCTACGTCGGCAAGGGGCTTCGCGCCGGCCGGGCGGCGCTGATCACGGGCAGGGATCCCGGCATTGGCCGGGCGGTGCCCATCGCCTATGCCCGCGAGGGTGCCGACGTGGCGATCGCCTATCGCGAAACCGATCGAACCTGCTGGCTCCGCAGGGGATCGCGGTGAACTGCGTAGCACCGGGACCGGTCTGGACGCCGATCCAGCCGATGCTCTGAGCGGCCTCCGATTGCCGCCCGCCGGCGCCGAGGCGACACTCCCGTCAAATACGTGCCGACCGAAGCGCCTCAGGGCAGCGCGACATCCGTGCACGCGGCGCCGCTGGATTGCTGCGCGCGAGAACGGCACTGGAGCCAACGGCCGGCCCCGGGGCGTGCCCTGTTCCCGCGATGCCGGGCAATGGCCGCGCAGGCGCTCACCGCCGTGTGCTCACCCGGTGGCGTATTCGAGCTGCGGCGCGAGAACCGCATCGCCGTCGGCGTGGACCGTGACGGGGATGGACTTGGCGGCGGGCGTCTTGCTGCCGATCGCGTAGTGCCAGATCGGCATCAGCACGTTGCATTCGGGGTAGTAGCCGCCGATGCAGCCGACCGGGATGTCGTAGGCCACGACCAGCAGGCCTGAGAGCTTGCGGTCCACGCCGTCGTCGGCGACCGTCCGGAGCGTGACGGATTGGCCGATCTTGAGGCCCCGCCGGTCGATGTCCGAGCGGTTCATCAGCACCACCTTCCGGGTGTTCTTGATCCCCCGGAAGCGGTCATAATAGCCGTAGACCGTGGTGTTGAACTGATCGTTGCTGCGCAACGTCATCAGGCGCAGGGAGTCGTGCCCGACATCGGGCATGTCCGCATCCTCGTCGAGCCCCGTCGGGGTGACGAAATTGGCCTGGCCCGATTCCGTGTGCCATTCGCGCCGATTCGCCGGCAGGTCGCGCTGGAAGCCGCCGGGCTCCCACATGCGCCGCTCGTAATCCCAGAACGAGTCCGGCAACGTCTCGCCGATCTCCCGGCGGATCTCGGCGTAATCCTCGCTGTAGGCCTCCCAGCGCACGCGCGGATTCGGATCGAGCACGCGCTGCGCCAGCTCGCAGATCAGCCGGATCTCGCTGATCAGGTGCGGCGAGGCCGGCCGGCGCAGGCCGCGATTGCCATGCACGCAGGCCGAGGTGTCCTCCATGGAGAGCACCTGCTGGCCCTTGGACGTCTCGATGATCTCCAGGCGGCTGATCACCGGCAGGATGTAGCTGATCGCGCCCGGCAACAGTGCGGTCCGGTTGAGCTTGGTGATGACGTTGACGGTGAGGGGAATCCGGCGCCAGGCCGGCTCCATCTGGCCATGGTCGGGGATGGCGCGGGCGAAGTTGCCGCCCAGCATGACGAAGGCGCGGATCTCGTCCCGCAGGACCGCCTCGCAGACCTCGACGGTGTTGTAGCCCGGCTCGCGGGGCGGCTCGAAATTGAATTGTCGTCCCAGCCGGTCGAGGTCGAACAGCTCGGGCTTCTCGGTGATCCCCATCGTGCGCTGTCCCTGCACGTTGGAATGGCCGCGGATCGGGCAGATCCCGGCGCCGGAGCGGCCGATATTGCCGCGCATCAGGAGCAGGTTCACCAGCATCTGGACGGTCTCGACCCCGGCCCGATGCTGGGTCAGCCCCATGCCGTAGACGCCGATCACCGCCTTCGCGTGGCAATAGACATGGGCGGTCGATTCCATGTCGGCCCGGTGGAGGCCCGAGCGGCGCTCCAGCTCGTCCCAGTTCTGGGCGCGCAGCCAGGTGGCGAAGGCGTCGAAGCCGTGGGTGTTGTCGCGGATGAAGGCCTCGTCGAGGACGGCGTCGCCGCCCCGGGCGCGGGCCTCGTCGTGCTGGGCGAGAACCGCCTTGCAGATGCCGGCGATGGCGGCCAGATCGCCCCCCGCCTTCACCTGATGGTACTGCGAGCTGATCCGCGTCGCCTTCCCGGTCAGCATCTCGGTGGGCGATTGCGGGTTCAGGAACCGCTCCAGCCCGCGCTCGCGCAGCGGGTTGTAGGTGATGATCGGAACGCCGCGCCGGCTCGCCTCCTGAAGCGGATGCAGCATCCGCGGCGCATTGCTGCCGGGATTCTGGCCGAAGAACATGATGCAGTCGGAATGGGCGAAGTCGTCGAGCGACACGGAGCCCACGGACTGGCCGATGCTCGCGGGCAGCGCCACCGAGGTCGTCTCGTGGCACATGTTGGACGAGTCCGGCAGGTTGTTGTTGCCGTAGAGCCGGGCGAAGAGCTGGTAGAGGTAGCTCGCCTCGTTCGACAGGCGGCCCGAGCTGTAGAACGCGGTACCCTTCTGCCGGTCCTCGACGGCACGCAATGCGCGGGCAATTTCCTCGACGGCGTGGCCCCAGGAGACCGGCACGTACTTGTCGGTGGCCGGGTCGTAGCGCAGCGGATGGGTCAGGCGGCCGGTCTGCTCCAGCTGGTAATCGTCCCAGTCCAGCAGCTCCGTGACCGTGTGGGTGGCGAAGAAGTCCGGTGTGCAGCGATGGGCGGTGAGTTCCCACGCCACGGCCTTCACGCCATTCTCGCAATATTCGAAGGGAAGCGGATTCGCGGGCTTCACCCAGGCGCAGCTGTTGCACTGGTAGCCGTCGACCTTGTTGTGCCGGCTGAGCGCGATCGGTCCGCTCGCCAGGACGCCCTCACGCCGCAGGATGTTGCCGACCGAGAGGGCCGAGCCCCACCCGCCGGCGGGGAGGCGGTAGGGCTTGAATTCGGGCTTGTCCAAGGGGCGATCTCCGGATCGTGCCGCCGGGATACAGCGGCCGCGTCGCGACGTTCTCCGTTGAAACCGCGGGCGTGATGCTTTGTTCGTGAGAATAGTTTGATCCTAACGGAGGTTAGTATGGCCGTCGGCCGAGATTACATGCTGAAAAAGCCTTCCGGCACGTCGAGCCCGAAGCTGTTCCTCGACACGCAGGTCGTGCCGCTGGCCGCCAATATCGCGGGAAGCCTGGAGGTCGCGCTGGACCGCGTCGCGGCGCGCACGGGCGTCCGGCCGGCGCTGATCCTGGCCGGCGCGACCGGCCTGATCGGCCTCGGCCTGATCCGCCTGTTCACGCACCGGAGCGCGGCGAACGACCGGTTCGACCGGTTCTGAACGGCGGCCCCGAACACCAATCGTCGTGAGGCCGATGTTCGAGGAGACCCTCGACGGCGCCCGCGCGATCAATCAGACCTTAACCGCGGATCGGTTCTCAACGGCGGGACGGCCCTGCAGGCCTCCCGGGCCCGGCATGCGGCGATCGCGCCGCTGCGGACTCGAACCCTGCGCCGTGCCATCCGGGCGCGGCCGACCCCGACGGAGACGATGATGAGCGACGCCCAAGTCCGGACCGCGCTGGTGACGGGCGCCGCCCGCGGCATCGGGCTCGCCACCGCAAACCGCTTCCTCGCGGACGGCTGGAATGTCGCCCTGCTCGACATCGACGGGCCGGGCGTGGCGGCGGCGACCGAGCGGCTCGGCCGTCCAGAATCCGCGCTGGCGGTGACGGCCGACGTCTCCGAGCCCGATGCGGTGGCGGCGGCGATCCGGCAGGTCGCCGAACGGTTCGGGCGTCTCGACGCCCTGGTCAACAATGCCGGCATCGCGATCTTCAAGCCGCTGATGGAGACCACGTTCGCCGACTGGTCGCGGGTGCTGGCCGTCAACCTGTCCGGCGCGTTCCTGTGTACGCAGGCGGCCGTCCCGCTCCTATCCGAGCGCGGCGGAGCCATCGTGAACATCACCTCGATCTCGGGCCTGCGCGCCTCGACGCTGCGGACGGCCTACGGCACCAGCAAGGCGGCGCTGGCGCAACTCACCAAGCAGCAGGCGGTCGAATTGGCCCAGCACGGGATCCGCGTGAATGCGGTTGCCCCCGGCCCGGTGGACACCGCGATGGCCAAGGCGGTCCACAGCCCCGAGATCCGCGCGGATTATCACGACGCCGTGCCGCTCGGACGTTACGGGCTGGAGACGGAACTCGCGGAGGCGATCGTCTTCCTCTGCTCGGAACGCGCCTCTTTCATCACCGGGCAGCAGCTCGCCGTGGACGGCGGCTTCGAGGCAACCGGCATCGGCCTGAAGACGCTGCGGGGTGAGCGGAACGCCTGAACGCGCCGCCGGCCCCATCAGCTTTGTCCGGACAGAGTTCGTTAACCCTGTCGCCGTAGCTCGGAGGCTTGGTCAACAGGCGCGGATACCATGCCGAGACTCGGCTCCATGATCGTCGACGGTCTAGCGTTCCTCCTGGTGTCGATCTCCCTCGCGGCGGTCGTCGTCGGCTACGAGCGGAACCTGCCGGATCCGGCCGCGCCGCCGTCACGGGTCGCCGAGAGCGCCCCCATCTGGGCCGACCCGGACACGACCGGGTCGATCACGCCGGCGGCGTCGGGCGAGGCCTCCCGCTGGGTGGATGCACAGTTTCGGCTCCCGCCTTCCGGAGGGGATCGGGCAGACCGCGCCGCCGGCGGATCCTGGGTGAACCCGCCGCGCCGCTGAGACGTCCACATGTCGACCGTCAAGGCGGTTCGACCTGGCGCCGGTTGAAGCGGCGCCGCGATTCGGGCGATCACAACTGATCGTTAACTATGGTTGCCGAACCTTCCACCGCACAGCGAAGCGGAGGAGCACGCATGGCGCGCGACGGCAACCGACCCCACCCCAGCGCCCTGGCCCGGTATCCGGTTCCGATCGAGCTGATCTCGGCCCTGTTCCGCGCCGACGACGCGGAGCGAGACCGGCTGCTCGCGCCGATGCCGGCCTACGGCCGCGCCCGGATCGCCGCCTATTGCGCGGACCACGCGCGGCTCGAGGCGCTCGGCCTGAAGGTCGCGCGGTCCTGCGACGAGGCCATGCTGGTCAAGGCCGCAGGCCCGGCGCTCGGCGCCGATCTTTTCGTGCGCTCACGCGCGGGCGCACCGGCCCAGCTCCAGCGTCAGGCCGCTTGACCGACCCGTCACGTGCGGCCGGACCCTCCGATGCCGTCGGATTGATGAATGCCGGGGCCCGTCCCGGTTCAGAGCGGCCGGCGCATCCTCCTGTCATCGGCCCGGCGAACCCGGTCCGCAGGTTCAGGAGATCGTGTGATGATGCGCTCCAAGATGCTCGGTCTGGTCGCCGTGGTGACGGCGGGTCTCGCAACCGCCACGGCGGCGAACGCGGCACCGTTGGGCTACGGACCGCCGGATGCCGGGGTCATGATCCAGCGCGTGGCCGGCGGCTGCGGCCCGGGCTTCCACCCCAATCCCTGGGGCCATTGCCGGCCCAATGATCGCGGCTGGGGCTGGGGCGGCCCCCGCGGACCCTATGGCGGCCGGCCGGGTTACGGTGGCCCCGAGCGCGGTTACGGCGGCTACGACGGCCCGCGCCGGTCCTACGGCGGCTGGTGACCCGCGACCGTCCGGGTCGCCGTGACATGCTCGGCGCGCGACAGCCCGCTCCGCTTGTGCCGGATCAAGGCACGACCGCTCCCGTGTCCCGCCCGAACGGCCAAACGCATATTCACGGGGACATAGAGCCGTATTAATCTCTTCCGGGACGCCACATAGTGTCCCGGAGATTTTTCGTCATGAGCCGCTATGTATTTGCATCCTTGATGATTGTCGGCCTGGCCGCCGGAGCCTCGCCGGCTGCGGCGCTCTCCACCAAGGATTGTTCGGTGAAGTACCAGGCCGCCAAGCAGGCGGGGACGCTCAACGGGCAGAAGTGGAACGACTTCCGCAAGGCCGAATGCGGTGCGGCGGCCGACACCGCGCCGACGACCGCACCCAACCCGGTCTCGCCGACCGCGGCGACCACCGCGCCGCCGGCGACGGGTTCGCGCGCCGGGACGGCGCCGTCCGCCGCATCCGGGTCGGCCTCCTATCCCCGCGCCATCGATCCGAAATACGCCAAGGAATCGGCCGGCAAGGCCCGGATGCACACCTGCCTCGACAGCTACAACGCCGCCAAGGCCGCCGGCACGCTCGGCGGGATGAAGTGGATCGAGAAGGGCGGCGGCTACTACTCGGCCTGCAACAAGCAGCTCAAGGGCTGAACGGCGGCGTTCCGGGGCATTGAAGGCGGGCAACCCGGAACCGTCGCCGACGCGCGATCTGGGCGCGTCGGCGGGTCCGGATCCCGGGCTCCGCTGCGCGAGCCCGGGATGACGCGGTGAAACGGCGCAGCCGCTGGGGGCGGAAAAGATCCTAGAACGGGATGTCGTCGTCGAGGTCGTAACCGCCGCGGCTGCCACCGCCGCCGCCACCACCGCCCGAGGAGGCCGGGGCCGGTCGCCGTTCGCCGCCCTGAGCGCGGCCGCCGCCGAAATCGCCGCCGCGCTCAGCGCCCCGGCCGCCGCCGAAGTCGCCGCCGCGGCTGATCTGGCCGCCGCCCTCTTCCTCGCCGGCGAAGTCGCCGCCGCCGCCGCGCCCGTCGAGGATCGTCATCTCGCCGCGGAAGCGCTGGAGCACCACCTCGGTCGTGTACTTCTCGACGCCGGAATTGTCGGTCCACTTCCGGGTCTGGAGCTGGCCCTCGATGTAGACCTTCGAACCCTTGCGCAGGTACTGCTCGGCCACGCGGGCGAGGTTGTCGTTGTAGATCACGACCGAGTGCCACTCGGTCTTCTCCTTGCGCTCGCCGGTCGCCTTGTCCTTCCACGACTCCGACGTCGCGAGCCTCAGGTTGCAGACCGGGTCGCCCGAGCCGAGGCGGCGCATCTCGGGATCCCGCCCGAGATTGCCCACCAGAATCACCTTGTTGACGCTGCCCGCCATCGCTCTCTCCTCGTCGTACGGATCTCACAGGGCATCTGCCCGGCGGCGCGCGAACCATGCGCCCGGGCCTCCGGAGCGGCAACCTGCGGAGCGGGCTTGTGCCCGCTTTCCGCAGCGCCGCCGGGTCCGTTTGTTCTACATCTGTTCCCAATCGGCAGCAAGACGCTCTCAGGCGACGCGCACGACAAGCTTACCGAAATTCCGGCCCTTCAACAGGCCGATGAACGCCTCCGGAGCGCTCTCCAGCCCCTCGACCACGTCCTCGCGGTAGCGGACGCGCCCGTCGTGGATCCAGGCGCCGACCTCCTTGCGGAACGTCTCCGCCTGCTCGGCGAAATCCCAGACGATGAAACCCTGGATGTGCAGCCGGTTGGTCAGGACCGACCGCATCAGGCCGGGCAGGCGGTCCGGGCCGGGGGGCACCTCGGTGGCGTTGTAGGCGGAGACGAGGCCGCAGACCGGGATCCGCGCAAACGGGTTGAGCAGCGGCATCACGGCTGCGAAGACCGCGCCGCCGACATTCTCGAAATACACGTCGATCCCCTTCGGGCAGGCGGCGGCCAGCGCTCCGGGCAGGTCGGATCCGCGATGGTCGACCGCGGCGTCGAAGCCGAGCTCCTCGGTGAGGTAGCGGCACTTCTCCGGACCGCCCGCGATCCCGACGGCGCGGGCGCCGTGGATCTTGGCGATCTGACCGACCAGGGATCCGACGGGGCCGGCGGCGGCGGCCACCACGACGGTCTCTCCGAATTTCGGCCGGCCGATATTGAGAAGGCCGGTATAGGCGGTCATGCCCGGCATCCCGAGCACACCGAGGGCCGTCGAGGGCGGGGCGGCATCGGGATCGACCCGGCGCGAGCCCTTTCCATCGGTGACGAAGTATTCCTGCCACCCCGCGAAGGCCGTCAGCAGGTCGCCCACGGCGTGATCCGGATGGTTGGAGGCGACGACCTCGCCCACCGTCTCGGCGGTGATCGGCGCGCCGATCTCGACCGGGGTCGCGTAGGATTTCGCGTCGCTCATCCGGCCGCGCATATAGGGGTCCAGGGACAGCCAGCGGGTGCGCAGGAGGACCTGACCGGGCCCGGGCTGCGGCACCGGGACCTCCTCCAGGCGGAAGTTCTCGGGCCGCGGCTCGCCGTGCGGGCGCGAGGCCAGGACGATGCGGCGGTTCATGGCAGTGGGCATGGCGGACTCCCGGAGACTGTCTGTCGCACCCGATCTGGGGCGCCGGGCCGCGGAGGCAAAGGCGCGGCGGTGATCGCGCGGGCCGGTCGCGCGTTGTCTCGTCTCGTGAGCGGGGAGCGTCGGCATGCGGGAAACGGCTTTGGGGCTCGGGCTGGCGGCGATGGCGGCGGGGGCTGCCCTGGCCGGTCCCCTTGACGATTATCGCGACCGCGCGCGGGTGCTGGTCCTCTCGGCGCCCGAGGCCGGGGATGCGCAGCTGCGGGCGCAGCGGGCGGCCCTAGGTTCGGTCCGCACCGGCGCGGCCGAGCGCGACCTCGTGGTGCTGGAGGCGATCGGCTCCGGGGCGGAGGCGCGGGATCTGCGCGACCGGCTCGGCCTTCCGGCTGACAGCTTCCGGGCCGTGCTGATCGGGAAGGACGGGGGCGCCAAGCTCACCGCCGCGACCCCGATCGCGCCGCAGACGCTGTTCGCCATGATCGACGCGATGCCGATGCGCCGCGCCGAGATGCGCGGGCCTCGGTAGGGCCGGATCCCCTGTGAACAGGCAGGTCGCGGACACCAACGGTTAAGCCTACCGGCCTATCACCGGACCGTGTCGACGGCCGCGTATCGGCCGTCCGTTGAGGCCCGCCAGGACGCTCGGACGAGACGCTCGAATCGATGACTCGACAACAAGTCGCCACCGCCATCCGCCGCCTCGTCGACCTGCAGGTCGAGGATATCGAGCGCGCGGTCCGCGACGGCCACAAGACCATCGCGCTGAACGAGCTGGCGGATCTGAACCGTCAGCTCAAGGCCTTCGCGGCCGCCCTCAAGAAGGCGCCGGCCCGCATCTGAGCCGGCTCCCCACGCTACCAGCGCGGCCCGCCCCAGCGGCGGGGCGGGATGTCCTCCGGCGGCGGCGGCGGGGGCGGCCCGCGGTCGACGACCGGCTCGTCACAGACCCGCACCCGGCGCAGCACCGGCGCGCCATCCGGATCGAACCGACGCCGCACGAATTCCCGGAAGGTGTCGGGGGGCGCCGCGGTGAAGCGGGGGCCTCGGAATTCCGGTTCGGCCCGCGGCGGCGGAGGCAGGGGCCTCTGCTCGGGCTCCTCCTCCTGAGCGGGGCCGCCATAGCCGTGCGGCTGCGGATAGGGACCGTCGAAATCGGCGGCCAGTGCCGGGCCGGCAGCGAGGAGCAGGGCGCAGATACCGGTGCGCACGAGGAGACGACGAGCGGGCACGGGGGCCTCGGCGTGATCGGGCGCGCGGGGATCGCGGCCATCATCGCCGGAGGGTGCGCCGGAGCGCCTGAACCGCCGCCGTGTGGCGATGTCGGCTGCCGTTCAGCCGGCTAGTTCTGCATCGCGTTGACTTCGCACTGGGCGTAGTCCGCACTCGCCTTCACGTAGGCGTTGAGCTTCTGAAGGTAGGCCTCGGCGATCGGGCGGAAGGCCTGCGCCTGCAGGTTATAGGCCTTGATCGCGTCGTTGTAGCTGTAGGCCTCCCAGCCCGGGCAGCCCTCCTTGGCGTCGAGGCAGGCGGGCTTGGCCGGAAGCGCCGGCTTTGTCGGCCGGGCGGAGGCCGGCGGCGGCTCGGGCGGCGCGCAGGCCGCCGCGGCCGGTGCGGGGGCCGCCTGGGGTGGCGCGGCGGGGGCCGCCTTGGCGGCCGGCTTCGCGGGCGGGGCCGCCATGGCGGCGGTCGAGGCGAGTAAGCCCGCGATCAGGAGAAGCGTGCCGCGCATGGCGTCTTGAAAGCTCCGCTCGGCCCGGAACCGCCGGCGGCGGAGGACCGGGAGCGGGTTCTGCGGCATCAGGCCGGCGGCGACAAGGCCTCCCGCGTGGGCTCCCGCGTGGCCTCCCGGCGGGGCGGGTGCGCCGGCCGTCTGCTCGGTGCCTGCCCGGCCGCGCGCGGCTTCGGACCCCGCACCAGCGCCATGGCCGGCAGCGACAGCCCCACGGCCAGCACCCACCAAGCCGGCCGGATCGGGCCGGAAAAGTCCAGGTTGGCGGCGAGCACGAGGTTGGCCGGGACGCCGCTGGCAAGACCGTACCACGCCGCTTCCAGCCCGGCGGTCGCGAGGGCGGCGAGTACCGCCAGGAGGAGGAGCGACCAGGGCCGTTCCGGCCACTGGAAGCGCCGCATCGCCCGCCAGCCCATCAGCAGCAGGAACAGCCCGGCGGAGAAGACCGGGTCGGTGACGTCGATCTTCGACTGCAGGAAGTAGTGGGCCAGCGCCAGCACGGCGATCGTGTAGGTAAGCCGGTGCAGCCGGTTCCAGTTCGGGCCGAGATGGCGGATCGCCGCGTCCGTGGAGGTCAGCCCCAGGGCGATCAGGCCGACCAGGGCCGCGAAGCCGATCGTCAGGTAGAGCCGGAGCGCGATCTCCGAGACGACCTTGGTCAGGATCAGGTTCTGGTCGACCGCGTAGAGGGTGAGATGGGCCACCGCGTAGGCCATCACGGTGACGCCGAGCATGCGCCGGACGACGATGACCTTCGGCCAGTCGGCGAGGCGGCGCAGCGGCGAGATCGCCAGCGAGAAGAGCAGGAAGCGCACCGCCCACTCGCCGGTGGCATGGATCAGCGCCGTGATCGGCTTCGCGCCGAGGGCGTCGAGCCGGTAGGCGGCCGCGAGGTACAGGGCCGGCGCGATGCAGGCGAGGAACACCGCGAGCTTCAGCCAGGACAGGCGGCCGGCTCGGTCGAGCCAGGGGAGGGGGACGGCCAAGCGATCGATCATGGATCCGAACGGTAGCTTCTCGGTGGACGACGGCGGTGCGGCGCCGGGGATAAGCCCCGGGCTGGAACGGCTGCCCCGGCCATCGGTGCCGCCACGGGGCGGTTCGCCGCGGCCGCGCAGCGGTTACAGGGACGCGTTGACCTGTGTGGTTGACCTCTCCGCCCCTGGAGCGAGATAGCGGGGCGACGGACACCGGATGGATCCCATGCAGTACCGCAATCTCGGCCGCTCCGGCCTCAAGGTCTCGCCGATCTGCCTCGGCACGATGATGTTCGGCGGCCCCACCGACGAGGCCACCGCCGGCCGCATCGTCGGGAGCGCCCGGGAGGCGGGAATCAACTTCATCGACACGGCCAATGTCTACACGGACGGCCGCTCCGAGGAGATCACCGGCCGGGCGATCGGGCCTGAGCGCAACGCCTGGATCCTGGCCACCAAGGTGGCCAACCCGACGGGGCAAGGCGTCAACGACCGCGGCCTGTCGCGGGTCCACGTGATGAAGGCGGCCGAGGACAGCCTGCGCCGGCTCGGCACCGACTTCATCGACATCTACTACCTCCACAAGGAGGATCACGACACACCACTGGCCGAGACGGTCCGGGCGATGGCCGACCTCGTGCGGGCGGGCAAGATCCGCCATTTCGGGGTCTCGAATCACCGGTCCTGGCGGGTCGCCGAGATCTGCCGGCTCTGCGACGAACTCGGCATCGACCGGCCGGTGGTGAGCCAGCCCTACTACAACGCGTTCAACCGCATGCCCGAGACCGAGCATCTGCCGGCCTGCGCCCATTTCGGTCTCGGGGTCGTGCCGTACTCGCCGCTGGCCCGCGGCGTGCTCACCGGCAAGTACGACCCCGACGCGCCGCCGCCGGCCGAGTCCCGTGCCGGCCGCCAGGATACGCGGATGATGCAGACCGAGTGGCGCCCGGAATCCCTGCGGATCGCCCGGACGCTGAAGGAGCATGCCGAGGCCCGCGGCATCACGGCCGGCCAGTTCGCCACCGCCTGGGTGCTGAACAACCGCCTCGTCACCGGCGTTATCGCCGGTCCGCGCACGGAGGCGCAGTGGCAGGAATATCTCGGCGCCCTCGACTACGCCTTCACCCCGGAGGACGAGGCGCTGGTCGACGGGTTCGTCGCCGCCGGCCACCCGACGACGCCGGGCTACAACGATCCGGCCTATCCCCTGGAGGGGCGGGTGCCGAGGAGCGGCTGACGGCGCTTGAGAGCGGCCGATCTGCAAACGACCGCCTCATCCTGAGGTGACCGCGTCAGCGGACCTCGAAGGCGGGGTCCAGGGATCGCTGCGACCGCTGGAGGGTTCCTTCGAAGCCTCCGCTGGGCTCCGGCACCTCAGGATGAGGGCGAGATTTGGAAGAGCCGGGCCGCGCGCTGCAGCGGATCTGCCTTGCGCTCCCGGCGAAGGGTCGCTATCTATCCCTCAACAGTTCTGATGGCAGTCGAAAGGCTGCGGTTCGGGAGTGGGCCCCACCGGGTCCGCTCTTTTTTTTCGCCGCGCGAACCGCACGCCGCGGGCGAGCCAGGCAGAACGCCGCAAAGGTTGCGCGCTCAAATCCATGTCGTCCGAGATCGAAGCGGATCTGTCCGAGAAGCGCCTCGTCCGCGAGGCCGGCGTTGCTGCGCGTGTCGCGCAGACAATCGAGGGTCCGATCCAGGGCCTGGGCTTCCGGCTCGTCCGGGTGAAGATGTCCAACATCAACGGCTGCACCGTGCAGATCATGGCGGAGCGGCCGGACGGCACCTTCACCATCGACGATTGCGAAGCGGTGAGCCGTGCGATCTCGCCGATCCTCGATGTCGACGATCCGGTGGGTGGCGCCTACAATCTGGAAGTCTCCTCGCCGGGGATCGACCGGCCGCTGGTGCGGGTCTCGGATTTCGCCCGCTGGGTCGGCTACGAGGCCAAGGTCGAGCTGAGCCCGCCGCTCGACGGGCGCAAGCGCTTCCGCGGCATCCTCGGCGCGCCGGATCCGGCGGGCCTCACCGTGCCGATCGATCTGCCCGACGTGAAGGAAGGCCTGCCGAGCCGCATCGATCTGCCGCTCAAGGACCTCGCCGAGGCCCATCTCGTCCTCACCGACGAGCTGATCCGCGAGTCGCTCCGCCGCGGCGGTCCGGCCCCCGGCCACGAGGATGACGAGGCCGAGGACGAGGCGCCGGCCGAGGACAGTGCGGCGCCGCCTGCGCGAAGCCCGTTCCGGCCGCAGGGGCCGAAGAAGGCCAGCCCCGCGGCCAAGCCCAAGCATCCGGCCCGGGCCGGTCCCAGGAAGCCGGTCGTCACCAAGGCGTCCCGGCTCAAGGACCGCGACTCCCTGCACTGAGACCCCAGCGTCGGCCGTCCAGCGGCCGGCCCGAAGATTTGACGGAAGAGAAGGACCGAAACCGATGGCCGTCGTCAGCGCCAACAGGCTCGAACTCCTCCAGATCGCCGACGCGGTCGCCCGCGAGAAGGTGATCGACCGCTCCATCGTGATCGACGCGATGGAGGAGGCGATCGCCAAGGCGGCCCGCTCCCGCTACGGCGCCGAGACCGACGTTCACGCCGAGATCGACAACAAGACCGGGGCGCTGCGCCTGTCGCGCCATCTCCTGGTCGTCGATCAGGTCGAGAACGACGCCCGCGAGATCACGCTGGAGCAGGCCCGCCGCTACAATCCGGGCGCGCTCGTCGGCGACGTGATCTCCGACACCCTGCCGCCCTTCGATTTCGGCCGGGTGGCCGCGCAATCGGCCAAGCAGGTCATCGTCCAGAAGGTGCGCGACGCCGAGCGCGCCCGCCAGTTCGACGAGTACAAGGACCGCATCGGCGAGATCCTCAACGGCATAGTGAAGCGCGTCGAGTACGGCAACGTCATCGTCGATCTCGGTCGCGGCGAGGGTATCGTGCGCCGGGACGAGATGATCCCGCGCGAGACCTTCCGCCCGGGCGACCGGATCCGCTCCTACCTGTTCGACGTGCGCTCGGAAGTGCGCGGGCCGCAGATCTTCCTGTCGCGCTCGCACCCGCAGTTCATGGCCAAGCTGTTCGGCCAGGAAGTGCCCGAGATCTACGACGGCATCGTCGAGGTGAAGGCGGTGGCCCGCGATCCGGGATCGCGCGCCAAGATCGCGGTGATCTCCCGCGACGGCAGCATCGACCCGGTCGGCGCCTGCGTCGGCATGCGCGGCTCGCGCGTGCAGGCCGTGGTCGGCGAGCTGCAGGGCGAGAAGATCGACATCATCCCGTGGTCCGAGGACGAGGCGACCTTCATTGTCAACGCGCTCCAGCCCGCCGAGGTGGTGAAGGTGGTGCTCGACGAGGAGGCCGACCGGATCGAGGTGGTGGTGCCGGACGATCAGCTGTCGCTCGCCATCGGCCGCCGCGGCCAGAACGTGCGGCTGGCCTCCCAGCTCACCGGCTGGGACATCGACATCCTCACCGAGGCCGAGGAATCGGAGCGTCGCCAGAAGGAGTTCGCCGAGCGGACCCAGGTGTTCATGGAGGCGCTCGACGTCGACGAGACCGTCGGCCAGCTGCTCGCCGCGGAAGGCTTCCGCAACGTCGAGGAGATCGCCTACGTCGACATCCAGGAGCTGTCCGGCATCCAGGGTCTCGACGAGGAGACCGGCACCGAGATCCAGGCCCGCGCGCAGGACCACCTCGCCCGGATCGAGCAGGCCCACGACGCCCGCCGGACCGAGCTCGGCGTCGCCGACGAGCTGCGCGAGATCGAGGGCATCACCACGCCCATGATGGTCGCGCTCGGCGAGAACGACGTGAAGAGTGTCGAGGATCTGGCGGGCTGCGCCACCGACGACCTCGTCGGCTACACGGAGGGGCGGGGCCCCGAGGCCGTGCGCCATGCCGGCTACCTCGACGGGTTCGACCTGTCGCGCGCCGAGGCCGAGGCCCTGATCATGGCTGCCCGCCTGAAGGCCGGCTGGATCGAGGCCTTGCCGGAGCCGGAAGGCGAGGAGGGCGCGGAAGGCGCCGAGGCCGCCGAGGGCGATGAGGCCGCCTCCGCACGGGCCGAGGCCTGAGCGAGAGTCGGCGCGGAGGCGCGATGGCCGCGGTCGACACGACCTTGCCCGAGGACGGGCTGGTTGCCGGGGGGCTCGATGCCGGCCCCGGCCGCCGCGCGCCTGAGCGGACCTGCATCGTCACCCGCGTCGCCCAGGCGCCGGAGGCGATGATCCGGTTCGTACGCGGGCCGGACGGCAGCGTCGTGCCCGACCTGCGCGCCAAGCTTCCGGGCCGCGGCGCCTGGGTGAGCGCCCGGCGCGAGACGGTCGCCACCGCCGTGCGGAAAAACCTGTTCTCGCGGGCCTTCAAGGGGCCGACGCCGGCCGCCCCCGACCTGCCGGACCGGATCGCCGCGGCGCTCCGGGAGGACCTGCGGCAGGCGATCGCGATGGCCAACAAGGCGGGCTGCATCGTGGCGGGCTTCTCGAAGGTCGAGGCCGCGATCGGCGGCCAGCCGGGTGCGATCGCGGTGATTCACGCCGCCGAGGCGAGCCCGGACGGCCGGCGGAAGATCGCCGCGGCCTTGTACCGGCGCCGTGGCGAGGCCATGTCAAGGATCCCGATCATCGATGACCTGTCCGAAGACGAATTGGACATGGCCTTAGGTCGGGATCATGTGATACACGCTGCGCTCGTCGCAGGAGCCGGAGCCGCCGGCTGCCTGTCGCGTTGGCGTCGGCTACGCTCCTTCGAGGGCGCCGCCGCGGCGACCGGGGAGCCCGATCCAGCCCGAATCGGCGGGATCGACGAAGCCTCACGTTGACGACGCAGGACGGATTTGGCCGGCGCCACCGGGCGTCGGTTCACGGGACGATGGAAACCCTCAGGGTTCAGGCTGAATGAGCGATACGAACAACCCGGGCGACAAGACTCTGAATCGGACTTCCCCGAAGCCGCTGTCCCTCAAGCGGCCGATCGAGGCGGGCACCGTGCGTCAGAGCTTCTCCCATGGCCGCTCCAAGCAGGTCGTGGTCGAGACGGTGAAGCGCCGCGTCATCGGCGCGGCGCCGGCCGCCCCCACCCGTGAACCTGCGCCCGCGCCGCGTCCGGCACCGGCCGCGCCGCCGACCGCCGCTGCCCCGCGCCCCGCTCAGCGGCCGGCCTCGGGCGTGGTCCTGCGCACGTTGAGCGAGCAGGAGAGCGCCGCCCGCGCCGCGGCCCTCGCCGACGCGCAGCGCCGTGAGGCCGAAGCCCGCCGAAAGGCCGAGGCGGAAGCCGAGGCGCGCCGCCAGGAGGCCGAGGCTCAGGCCCGCCGCGAGCGCGAGGCCGCCGAGGCCCGCCGCCGCGAGGAGGAGGAGCGCAAGGCCGCAGCCGCTGCGGCCGCCGCGGAAGCGGCCGAGGCCGCCAAAGCTGCTGCCGCGGCTCCGGCGCCCGCGCCTGCCACTCCAGCTCCCGCCGCCGAGGCGCCGGCCGCTGCGCCGTCCAGCCCGGCTCCGGCTCCGGCGTCTGCCCAGCCCGCAGCCACGCCGGCTCGCCCGGTTGCGGCCCCGGCCCGTCCGGCCGCTCCGGCGCGTCAGCCCGAGGCC
This sequence comes from Methylobacterium sp. UNC378MF, assembly GCF_900103195.1. Taxonomy (GTDB): domain Bacteria; phylum Pseudomonadota; class Alphaproteobacteria; order Rhizobiales; family Beijerinckiaceae; genus Methylobacterium. The sequence continues at coordinate 20,245 of NZ_FMWU01000006.1, forward strand.
GCGCGTCCGGCCGCAGCGCGTGCCGCGCCCGCCGCCGCGGCTCCGGCCGCTCCGCGTCCGCCGCTGACGCCGCGCCCCTCCACGGGTGAGCCGCGCAAGACCATCACGGCAGATTCGCGCAAGCCGCGCGACCTCAACTTCATGGCCCGGCCCGCCCCGGCGCCGGAGCCCGAGAAGAGCGCGACGCCGGCGACCGCCGCGCGTCCCGCCGGTGCGGGCGCGGCTGCGCGTCCCGCCGGTCGCGGTGCCCAGACCAACGACGACGAGTCCGAGACCAAGCGGGTCATCCGCCGTCCCGGCATGCCGCTCAAGATCATCACCCCGCCCAAGACGCCGAAATCGCCGGGCGGCGACCGCAACCGCGGCCGTCTGACCATCGCGACCGCGACGTCGGGCGAGGACGAGCGCACGCGCTCCGTCGCCTCGTTCCGCCGCCGCCAGCAGCGGATGAGCGGTCGGGGTCATGTCGAGCAGAAAGAGAAGCTGTCTCGCGAGGTGACCATCCCCGAGACGATCACCATCCAGGAACTCGCCAACCGCATGTCGGAGCGGGCCGTGGACGTGATCCGCATGCTGATGAAGCAGGGCCAGATCCACAAGATCACCGACGTGATCGATTCGGATACCGCCCAGCTCATCGCCGAGGAGCTCGGCCACACGGTGCGGCGCGTCGCCGAGTCCGACGTCGAGGAAGGCCTGTCGTCCGACGAGCCGGATCTGGAGGAGGATCTCGATCCCCGTCCGCCGGTGGTCACCATCATGGGCCACGTCGATCACGGCAAGACGTCGCTGCTCGACGCGATCCGCAAGGCGAACGTGGTCGAGGGCGAGGCCGGCGGCATCACCCAGCACATCGGCGCCTATCAGGTCGCGGCCCCGTCCGGCGACATGATCACCTTCATCGACACCCCGGGCCACGCGGCGTTCACGTCGATGCGCGCCCGCGGCGCCAAGGTCACCGATATCGTGGTGATCGTGGTGGCGGCCGATGACGGCGTCATGCCCCAGACGATCGAGGCCATCCAGCACGCCAAGGCGGCGGGCGTCCCGATGATCATCGCGGTCAACAAGATCGACAAGCCGGATGCCAAGCCGGAGCGGGTCCGCACGGAACTGCTGCAGCACGACATCCAGGTCGAGTCGATGGGCGGTGAGACCCTCGAGTTCGAGGTCTCGGCCAAGACCGGCGCCGGTGTCCCGGAGCTTCTGGAGGGTATCCAGATCCAGGCCGAGATCATGAACCTGCGCGCCAACGAGAAGCGCGACGGTGAGGGCACGGTCATCGAGGCGCAGCTCGACCGCGGTCGCGGCCCCGTGGCCACGGTCCTGGTCCAGCGCGGCACCCTGTTCACCGGTGACATCGTCGTGGCGGGCGCCGAGTGGGGCCGCGTGCGCGCCCTGATCGACGACCTCGGCGAGAACGTCCAGTATGCCGGCCCCTCGGTGCCGGTGGAGGTGCTGGGCTTCAACGGCACGCCCGATGCCGGCGACCGCGTGACCGTGGTGCCGAGCGAGGCCCGCGCCCGCGAGGTCACCGAGTACCGCGCCCGCCAGAAGCGCGAGCGCCAGAACGCCCGGACCGGCGGTGCCAACCGCTCGCTGGTCGACATGATGCGCGACCTCAAGGAAGGCGCCGGCCGCAAGGAGCTGCCGGTCGTCATCAAGGGCGACGTGCAGGGCTCGGTGGAGGCGATCTCGGGCGCGCTCGAGAAGCTCGGCAACGACGAGGTCGCGGCCCGCATCCTCCTGTCCGGCGTCGGCGGCATCACCGAGTCTGACATCACCCTGGCGCAGGCGTCGAAGGCGGTCGTGATCGGCTTCAACGTGCGCGCCCTCAAGGAGGCCCGCGAGGCCGCCGAGCGGGCCGGCATCGAGATCCGGTACTACAACATCATCTACGACCTCGTGGACGACATCAAAGCCACGCTGTCGGGGATGCTGCCGCCGACCCTGCGGGAGGATCGCCTCGGCGAGGCGACCATCCAGGAGGTCTTCGAGGTCTCGAAGGTCGGCAAGGTCGCGGGTTGCCGCGTCACCGACGGTATCGTGGAGCGCGGCGCCCATGTTCGCCTGATCCGCGATAGCGTCGTGATCCACGAGGGCAAGCTCAAGACGCTCAAGCGCTTCAAGGACGATGCGAAGGAAGTCACCTCCGGTCAGGAGTGCGGCATGGCCTTCGAGAACTTCGAGAACATGCGCGCGGGCGACGTGATCGAGTGCTATCGGGTCGAGGAGATCCGCCGCACCCTCTGACACGCCGGACTCTTCCGGACAGGGCGGCCGCGGCACCTGCCGCGGCCGTCTTTTCTTTTTCAGGACGTGAGCCGTCCGCTTCGGCGGAGAGGCCCGAGACAGAATGGCCCAGAAACCGACCTCCACCGGCCCCTCGCAGCGTCAGCAGCGCGTGGCCGAACTCGTGCGCCACGCGCTCGCCGAAGTGCTCCAGCGCGGCGACATCCAGGATCCGGTGCTCGGCACGCATGTCGTGACCGTGCCGGAGGTCCGGATGTCGCCGGACCTGAAGCTCGCCACCGCCTATGTGATGCCGCTCGGCGGCCTCGACGAGGCGCCGGTGATCGCCGCCCTGGAGCGCCACCGGAAGGTGCTGCGCCAGGAGGTGGCGCGGCGGGTGAACCTGAAATACGCGCCTGAGCTGCGGTTCCGGCGGGACGAGACCTTCGACGAGGCGGCGCGCATCGACAAGCTGCTGCGGGATGAGCGGGTCCAGCGCGACCTCGAGACCGGGCACGAGGACGACGAACCGGAGACCGGGACGGGGCATTGAGCTCCGATACCAAGCAGAAAGGGACGGGGCATCGACCCCGGGGACACGCGGACATGACGGTTTCCATGGAAGATTTTCCGCCGGCCGAGCACCAGGCTCCCATGCCGAGTGCTGAGCGCCGTGGTCCGGAGGGCCGCCGTCCCCAGCGCGGACCGCGTCCCGACCGCCCGAAGCGCCGGGACGTCTCGGGCTGGGTCATCCTCGACAAGCATGTTGGCATGACCTCGACCCATGCGGTCGCCGTGGTGAAGCGTGCTTTCAACGCCAAGAAGGCGGGCCATGCCGGCACCCTCGACCCGCTGGCCTCCGGCATCTTGCCGATCGCGCTCGGCGAGGCGACCAAGACCGTCCCGTTCGTGATGGATGGCCGCAAGGCCTACCGGTTCACCGTGCAGTGGGGGATCGAGACCGACACCGATGATGCCGAGGGGCGTCCCGTGGCGACCAGCGACGCCCGTCCCGACCGTGCCGCGGTCGAGGCGGCGCTACCGGTCTTCGTGGGGGCGATCGAACAGGTGCCACCGCGCTATTCGGCGATCAAGATCCAGGGCGAGCGCGCCTACGATCTCGCCCGCGAAGGCGAGACCGTGGAACTGGTTGCCCGGCCGGTGCAGATCGACCGGCTCGCGGTCGTCGAGCACGACGGCGAGCGTACCGTGATCGAGGCGGAGTGCGGCAAGGGCACCTATGTGCGGGCGCTCGCCCGCGACCTCGGCCGCATGCTCGGCTGCTACGGCCACGTGGCGGCCCTGCGCCGAACCCGTGTCGGGCCCTTCTCGGAGGCTGAGGCCTGCCCGGTCTCAGCCCTGACCGACGGAAGTCCCGAGGCGGCGCTCGCCTTCCTGCGTCCGGTCGAGACGGCCCTCGATGCCATTCCGGAGGTGGCCGTCTCCCGCGATCTGGGCCTGCGCCTGATGCGCGGGCAGCCTGTGATCCTGCGGGGCCGGGATGCTCCCGTCGCGGGCAAGGTCTTCGCGACCTGCGCCGGCATTCTCGTCGCCGTGGGCGACGTGGAGCGCGGCGAACTGATCCCGCACCGGGTATTCCACCTCGGCGGCACGGCGCCCGGCCGCAGCTCCTGAGCTCCCGGCTCCGCATTGCCCGATGCGGCGCGTGCGGAGCCCCGGCCGGTCCAGGTCGGGTTGAGTCGTGATCGCGCGGGCGGAACGAACCTGAGCCGTCACGCTTTGGCTCCGGCGAACGGTCCGGGATGCTGATGCGCGAACTCGACTACGACGTGGCGGTGATCGGCGCCGGGACGGCCGGCATCGCCGCCCATCGCGCCGCTGCGGCCTCGGGGGCGCGGTCGGTGCTGATCGAGCGCGGGCCGGGCGGGACGACCTGCGCGCGGGTCGGCTGCATGCCGTCGAAGCTCCTGATCGCCGCCGGCACCGCCGCCCATACGGCACGCAGCACCGACCTGTTCGGCATCCGGGTCGCCGACGTCGCGGTTGACGGGCCCGCCGTGCTGCGCCGCCTCCGCGCGGAGCGCGACCGGTTCGTTGCCAGTGTGTTCGATGGACTCGGCGATCTGCCCGATCACGCGCGCCTCGACGGCACGGCGCGGTTCGAGAGCGACCGCACGCTGCTGATCGGCGATGCGATCCGGATCCGGTTCCGGGCGGCCGTCATCGCCACCGGTTCGAGCCCGATCGTACCGGAATTCCTGCGGGAGCTCGGCGCGCGCGTCCTGACAACCGACACGCTCTTCGAGATTCCCGATCTTCCCGATTCGCTGGCTGTCCTCGGGGCCGGGGCGGTCGGGATCGAGATCGCCCAGGCGATGGCACGGCTCGGCGTTGCCGTCACGGTCATCGATACGGGCGAGGCCGTCGCCGGCTTGAGCGAGCCGGGGCTCGTCCAGCAGGCCGCCGAAATCTTCGGCTCGGAGCTGGATCTTCATCGGGGCGCCGAGATTCGGGCCGCCGCTCCGGACGGCGACGGCGTGTGTCTCCACTGGACCGACCGCGACGGGCGCGAACAGGTCACGCGGGCGTCGCGGGTGCTGGCCGCCATCGGACGGGCACCGAACCTGGAGCCCCTCGGGCTGGAGGCGGTCGGCCTTCGCCACGGCGCGGACGGCCTGCCGGATTTCGACCGGCGCAGCCTCGTCTGCGCGGGTGCGCCGATCCTGATCGCGGGCGATGCCGATGGCTGGCGGCCGGTCCTGCACGAGGCCAGCCGCCAGGGGCGGATCGCCGGCGCCAACGCGGCCGCTCTGGCTGCGGGGCGCGCGCCCGCGGCGCCGGCACCGTGGACGAGCCTCGCAATGGTCTTCACCCATCCCCAGGCGGCCGTGATCGGCGCACCGTACGATCCGGAGGACGACGGACGCGTCATCGGCGCCATGGATTTCTCCGATCAGGGGCGCGCCCGCGTCGAGGGGCTGAACCGCGGCGGCATTCGGATCTGGGCCGATCGGTCCGGGCAGCTGCTCGGCGGCGAAATGCTCGGTCCTGCCGTGGAGCACCTCGCACATCTGCTTGCTTACGCGGTCGCCGACAAGCAGACGGCCCAGTCCGTGCATGATCGGCCAGTATATCATCCTACGGTTGAAGAAGGGCTGTTCAGTATTATGTCTACGATCATACAGAAGATCTGAGGTGTTGATCGTGCCGACGTCACACGCATTGCGCCCGACGGCTCCCGTCGCCATACCCGTCTGAATGCGCCGGTTTCGTTCTTGATGCCGCCCAGCCAAGCCCCCCATACGGACGTCGATCTCGACGTCATCGCACCGGATGCGCTCGATCGCCTCGACCAGGGCGTGATCGCGCTCGATGCGGCCGGCACCGTCGTGGCCTTCAGCGAGGGCGCGAGCACGATCTCCGGCCTGTCGCGCGAGGCCGTCCTCGGACGCGACTATTTCCGGGACGTGATGCCGGGCACCAACGTGCCGAGCTTCCGGGGGCGGTTCCTGGCGGGCGCGCGGCGCGGCGCCCTGGACGAGACCTTCGATTACGTGTTCGGCCGGCTGCCGCAGCCGCTGCGTGCCCGGATCCACATGCGTCACGGACGGATCGCCGGCACGGGTCCGGTAACATGGCTGACCATCGATCCGGTCGAGAGCCTCGGGGCCGACCGGTCGCGCGAGGCCGTGGTTGCGGCGATCGGCCGGCGGGTGCGGGCCGAGCCGGTCGATGCCAGCCTCTGCGAGCGGGAGCCGATCCATATCCCGGGCTCGATCCAGCCCAACGCCGTGATGCTCGCAGCCGACGCCGGGACTCTTCTGGTGGTCGCCTACTCGGCCAATGTCGGAGAGATCATCGATCCGATCGAGCCGCCGCTCGCGGGCCGGCCCCTGGCGGACGTGCTCCCGGCGGATTTCGTCGCGGCGCTCCGCGCGCGCCTGGCAAGCGGGACTTTCCAGCACGGCACGGCGGTGCGCCGGACCGTGACGGTCCCCGGCCGGGGCGCATACCACGCGATCGCCCATGCCCATGCGGGCCGGCTCATCGTCGAGATGGAGCTGGAGCCGGATTCGGTCGAAGATTTCGCCACCGCCAGCCAGATCGATACCGAACTGGCTGTCGGGCGCCTGCGCGGGGCCGAGACGCTTGCGGAGGCAGCCCGGATCGCCGCCCTAGAGATCCGGTCGCTCACCGGGTTCGAGGCGGTCCTGGTCTACCGCTTCGACACGGACTGGAACGGCGAGGCCGTGGCTGAGGACAAGGCGCCCGACTGGTCGCGCAGCCTGTTGGGTCTCCACTTCCCTGCTTCCGACATCCCGGCCCAAGCCCGCGCCCTCTACACCAAGGCCAAGAGCCGCTTCGTCATCGACCGTGACAGCGTGCCGGTCGGGCTGGTCTCGGCGCCCGGCTCCGGAAACGGCCCGATCGATCTGACCTTCGCCCAGCACCGCACGCTTTCGCCGATCCACCTGGAGTACCAGCGCAACCTCGGCGTGAACGGCTCCATGTCGATCTCGATCATGGTCGAGGGACGGCTCTGGGGCCTGATGATCGGTCATCATCGCCGTCCGCACTACGTCACGCCGGAGACCCGGGCGGCCGCCACGGTGCTCACCGACGCCTTCGCCATGCGGGTGCAGGAGATCGAATCGCGCCGGCTCTGGGCCGAGCGGCAGGCGCATCTCGACGTCGAAGGGCGCCTCGTGCGTGGCCTGACTCGTTCCGACGACTTCGTGGCCGCCCTGACCGGTGGGACGACGACGCTGCTCGACCTGTTCAGCGCCACGGGCGCCGGCATCGTCTCCAGCGATCGGGTCACGCTGATCGGTCGGACGCCGCCGGCCGACATGGTGGCGGCGATCGCCACCTGGCTGCGGGCGCGCGTGCCGGCGGGCGAGGTCGGCTACAGCAGCGACAGCGTCACGGTGGATTATCCGGAGGCCGGCCCGCATCGGGAGATCGCCAGCGGCCTGCTCGCCGTCTTCGTCGACGCCTCGCGCGAGAACCTGCTGCTCTGGTTCCGGCCGGAAGTGTCCAGCACGGTCACCTGGGGTGGCGACCCGCGCAATCCCGTGCTCGCCGGCAGCGGTCCCGTGGCCGTGCTGCCCCGCCGCTCCTTCGAGCGCTGGGTCGAGGAGCGCACCGGCTTCGCCGCTCCTTTCGCGGAATGGCAGATCCAGCTCGCCGGCTCCCTGGCGGAGGCGGTCGAGGGTGTCGTGCTGCGCCAGCGGCGCAAGATCGACGAGCTGACCGGCCTGCTCGCCGAGAAGGAGCGCCTGCTCGAGCAGAAGGATCTGCTCACCCGGGAGATCGACCACCGGGTCAAGAATTCCCTGCAGATCGTCTCGGCCTTCCTGCAGATGCAGCGGCGCCAGATCGCCGACGGCGAGGCCCGGCAGGCCTTCGCCGACACCTCCGCCCGGGTGATGAGCGTCGCGCGGGTGCATGACAGCCTGTACCAGGCGGAACGGTTCGACGAGGTCGATCTCGGCCAGACCATCGAGAACCTGTGCAGCGACCTCGCGGGGCTCGCCGGCGACGGCCACGCCGTCGATCTCTCGGCGGAGCCCGGCCTGATGGTGCCCTACCGCAAGGCGGTGGCGCTCTCGCTGATCGCCACGGAACTCGTCACCAACGCCTTCAAGTACGCGGCCACGCCCGAAGGCATCGGCCGCGTCGAGGTGAGCGTCTCGGCCTCCGGCCCCGGCGAGGTCCAGCTGCGCGTCTGCGACGACGGCGCCGGCCTGCCGGACGACTGGGCCGATGCGCGAGCCCGCAGCAAGGGCTCCGGCCTGGGCATGAAGCTCATCCGGGCGATGCTCGACCAGATCAACGCCAAGCTCACCGTCGCCAACACTCCCGGCGCCTGCTTCACGATCACCGCGTGATGTCCCGCGACGGCCTGCACGCGCGGCTGCGCGCCGCGACCGATCCGGCCCACCGGGCTCTGGAGGCGTCCCTCGACTGGCAGGCGCGGGTGGCGACGCTGGACGGCTATCGCGACCTGCTGGGGCGTCTCTACGGGTTCCACGCGGTGTGGGAATCCGCTATCGCGGCCGGGCTCGCCGACGAATCGTTCCTGGCCCCGCGCCGCCGCCTCGCCCTGGTCGCGAGCGACCTCGACCATCTCGGCCTTCCGCCCTCCGCGATCACGGCACTTCCGAAGCCGGTCTCCCCGATGCTCGACGGGCCGGCTGCCGCCACGGGCGCACTCTACGTGCTGGAAGGATCGACGCTCGGCGGCCAGCTGATCGGCCGGCACATCGCCGGGCTGCACGGCTTCTCGAGCGCGGGTCTCGCCTATTACCGCGCGCACGGACCCGCCGCGGGGGCAATGTGGGCTGCCTTCCGGAAACGCCTCGAAATCTTCGGTGACGATCCGGTCGCGGAGGCCGCTCTCACCGGCGCGGCCGTGTCGACCTTCTCGGCGATGCGCGCGTGGCTCTGTGACGGTCCGGAGACACCGGCCGCGACCTGACCGGCTCAGGTTCGGCCCACAGGGCGCATCACGGCGCGGATGCGGTCGCGATGCGCGTGTTCCGGCATGCCGAAAATGCATGGGCGCGGGACAGTACGGCATTTGACGGCCTCGGCCCGGACGGTTGTCAATGGCGCCCGCCCCCTGACCCAGAGGCCCGCCCCTCGATGCTCGCCTTCGCGCTTTCCGCCCTGCTCGCCGTTCTGGCGGGCGCCGGTCTCGTCCTGCAGCAGATCCTGAACGCGAATCTCCGCGCGGGCCTCGATTCCGCGTCCTGGGCCGGCGTCTCCAGCTACGCGGTCGGCCTTGCCTGCATGGCGCTCCTCGCCGCCGCCCTGCGCGATCCGGTGCCGACGGCGGGCGTGGCCGAGCGGATCCCGTGGTGGACCTGGAGCGGCGGCCTGTTCGGCGCGGTGTTCATCGGCCTCGCGATCCTGCTCGTCCCGAAGCTCGGCGCCGCGACCTTCTTCGCCCTCTTGGTCACGGGCCAGATGCTCGCCTCGGTGGTGTTCGATCAGGTGGGCCTGCTCGGCCTCGCGCAGCGGCCCGTCGATCTGCCGCGCCTCCTCGGGATCGCGCTCCTGATCGGCGGCGTGGTGCTGATCCGCCGCTAGAGCATTTTCAGCCGAAGCGGATTCCGGTTCGGCGAAAGAAAATGCAGAATAAGCAAGAGGATAGAGCGTTTTCTGCGATCCAAGGATTGCAGAAAACGCTCTAGAGCCCGATCACGGCGTCTCCGCCAGCAATCTCTCGACGAAGGGGGCGAGGCCGGTGCGGCGCGCGCGGCGGAGCCGCTCGGCCGCCAGGATCCCCTGGAGCGCCCGGAAGGCGTTCTGAAGATCTTCGTTGACGATGACGTAATCGTACTCGACCCAGCGCTGAATCTCGGTCCGGGCGTTGGCGAGACGCTTCTCGATCGTCTCGGCGGAATCCTCCGCCCGGCGCTCCAGCCGCTGGCGCAGCTCGGCCATGCTGGGCGGCAGGATGAAGACCGTCACCACGTCCTGGGCGAGCTTGGAGCGCACCTGCCGGGTGCCCTGGTAGTCGATGTCGAAGATCATGTCCCGGCCGGAGCCGAGCACCTTCTCCACCGGCCGCCGGGGCGTGCCGTAGAAATTGCCGTGGACCTCCGCCCATTCGAGCAGGTCGTCCCGATTGCGCAGATCGTCGAAGGCCTCGCGATCGATGAAGTGGTAGTGCCGCCCGTCGATCTCGGAGGGGCGTCGCCCGCGCGTGGTCACCGAGATCGACAGGTCGAGTGCCCAGCTCGGATCCTGCGCGATCGCCCGCGTCAGGGTGGTCTTCCCCGCCCCGGAGGGCGAGGAGAGGATCAGGATCAACCCGCGCCGCGCGATCGAGTCGGAGACGCTCCCGGCCGGCTCGGTCATGCGCGTGGCTCCCCGACATTTCGCATCCGTATCCTCACGTCCTGATCCGGCATCACTCGATGTTCTGGACCTGCTCGCGGAACTGCTCGACCACGGCCTTCAGGTCGAGTCCGATCCGCGACAGGCTGATGTCGTTGGCCTTGGCGCACAAGGTGTTGGCCTCGCGGCCGAATTCCTGGGCCAGGAAGTCCAGGCGGCGGCCGATTGCGCCGCCGGCCGCCAGCAACTCGCGGGCACTCGCCACGTGGGCGCGGAGCCGGTCCAGCTCCTCGCGCACATCCGCCTTGCCGGCGAGCAGCATCGCCTCCTGGTGCAGGCGGTCCGGGTCGAGGCCGCTGCCGCCGAGCGCCGCGACGGCCGCCTCCAGGCGCGCCCGCACGGCCTCGGGCCGACGCGCGGGGTTCGCCTCCGCGGCCTCGGTCAGCGCGGCGATCCGGTCGACCTGCGCGGCGACGACCTGTTCGAGCTGGCGCCCCTCGGCGCGGCGGGCCTCGACGAGATCCGCAACCAGCCGGACCACGCCCGCGGCCAGATCCCGGGCCAGGATGTCGGTCTCCGCCGCCTCGTCCTCGACCTCGACCACGCCGCGCACGCCCAGCAGCCCGTCCAGCGTGGCGGGGGCGACGCCTTCGGGGACCGGAACCCGGGCGACCGCCTGGGCGAGGCTCGCCAGGAGGGCCTCGTTGATCCGCACCCGCGCGGTCGTCTCCGGCTTGGTGAGCGTCAGGGTCAGCTGGCACTGGCCGCGGGCTAGGGTCTTCTGCAGGGCGGTGCGTGCGGTCTCGCCGAGCCCGTCATAGCCGGCCGGCACCCGGATGCGCACGTCGAGGCCGCGCCCGTTGACGCTGCGGACCTCCCAGGCCCAGTGCACCGGTCCGGCACTGCCCGCCGTCCGGGCGAAACCGGTCATGCTCGCGATCTGGGCCATGCCGACCCCCGTCCCCCATGAAGATCGGGGCCTGTAGCACGGATCTCTCGACTGGGAAGAGGCCGCTTGTCGCCGATCTCGATGCCGCCGGGGCTAAGCGGGTTCGGCCGCTGCTCGAGGTTCTGCTGTGTGGACTGGGATTGCAGATCGCCGCGACCCTGCCGGGCGGAGCGCCGGACAAGCGCCCACGGAACCCGAAGGCGCCTCGTGTCCGTCCCGAGGCCGAGCCGAAAGCGTCAGGGTGGCGTCGCCGCCCCGCGGCCGAATCTCAGCGGCGGCCCCGTGGCGCCGGTGCCGGCTCGCTCAGGCTCGGCACTGTCTTGGGCGAACCGAGATCGTAGCTGCGGTTCTTCAGCGGGTCGAGGCGCGTGCCCTCGGAGGCATCGAAGGCGCGCGAACCCGGCGTGCCGTTATCCAGGGCGAAGGCCGCGTTGGTGTTGATTCCGTTGCCCGCGGGCGCGCCGGCCGGCGCGTAGGCCGAGGCGCGGCCCGGCGTGGCCGGATCCGGACCCGGCTCCACCTTGTCGACGGCGTCCGGCGGCGCCTGCCGGCTCTTCTCCACCGCCCGCCAGCGGGCCACGTTGCGCTGGTGCGCCTCGAGCGAGTCGGCGAAGGCGTGGCCGCCGGTACCGTCTGCCACGAAGTAGAGATCCCTGGTCCGGGAGGGGTTGGCCACCGCCTCCAGGGCGGCCCGGCCGGGATTGGCGATCGGGCCCGGCGGCAGGCCCTCGATGACGTAGGTGTTGTAGGGCGTCGGCCGGTCGATCTCGGAGCGCAGGATGCCACGTCCGAGGGTGCCGCGCCCGCCCACGAGCCCGTAGACGATCGTCGGATCGGATTGCAGCTTCATCCGCTTGTTGAGGCGGTTGATGAAGACGCCGGCGACCCGGGGGCGCTCGTCGGCGCGGCCGGTCTCCTTCTCCACGATGGACGCGAGGGTGACCATCTCGGCCGGAGTCCGCACCGGCACCTCGGCGCTGCGGCGCAGCCAGATCTGGTTCAGAACCTCGCGCTGCTTGGCTTTCATCAGGTTGACGATCTGCTGCCGGGTCGCGCCGCGCTCGAACTTGTAGGTGTCGGGCAGGAGCGAACCCTCCGGCGGGATCTCGTTGATCTCGCCGGTGAGGACGTCGTTCTCGTTGAGGCGGTTGACGATCTGCTCGGAGGTCAGGCCCTCCGGGAAGGTGACGGCGTGCTGGACCTGCCGGCCGGTGGCGATCGTGTCGAGAGCGTCGGAGATGCTCGCATGCGCCTTGAACACGTACTCGCCGGCCCGGAGCGCCGGACGGCCGCCGAACCGGGCGGCGAACTCGAACAGGCCGGTATGATCGATCACCCCCTCGCGCTTCAGGGTCTCGGCGATCTCGGACGTTCCGCTATGGGTCGGGATCACCACGACCTTGTCGGCCGCCAGGGGGCCCGGCTCGCGTACCTGCCGCTGGAACAGCGTGATCCCGATCATCGCCGCGATGGCGATGACGACCGCGAAGGTCAGCGCTCCGCTGATGAGGCCCACGAAGCCGCTTCGCTCGCGCCCGGGCTTTTCCGGGGGCGGCGGTGCGATGGTCGGCTTGATCGCCTCACCCGGCGAGCGCGGCGAGAGCCGCTGCGGCAGGGCGGGCTCGTCCGTCGGATCCTGCGCGGGAGTCTCGGGCGCGGGCGTCTTTGAGCGGCGGAAGAACATCGGGATCCTGTCTGGGCCCGTGCGACCCGTCTCGCGCTGTGGGCCGGGATCGGCTGCCCGCAACCGGATGCGCACGTCGAGCGCTGCGACCCTAGCCGGGTTTGTGGCGAAAATGCCGTTTTGCGGCGCGATAGGGCGCGGATCGGTGCCGTCAGCCGGGGGGCTGACAGGCGGCGCAGAAGAAGGTCGAGCGGTTGGCCTGCACGATGCGGGTGATCGCACCGGCGCAGCCCGGCCGGCTGCAGGGCAGGCCGACCCGGTCGTAGACCCGGAAGGCGTGCTGGAAGGCGCCCGCGCTGCCGTCGGTCTGGGCGTAGTCGCGCAGGGTCGAGCCACCGGCCTTCACGGCTTCCTCGAGAACCGTCACGATCGCCTTTGCCAGGGCATTGGCCTTGGGCGTCGGGCGTCCGTCCTGTCTGGCGAGGCTTCCGGCGGGCGTTTCCGGATGCAGGCGTGCCCGGTGCAGCGCCTCGCAGACGTAGATGTTGCCGAGGCCCGCGATCAGGCGCTGATCGAGGAGGGCAGCCTTCAGCGGCGCGGTCTTGTGGCGGAAGAGCTGCGCGATCACCGCTCCGGTGAGCCCGTCGAGGGGCTCGATGCCCATCCGGGCGAAGTGGCGGCAGGCGGCGAGATCGGCACTCGGGACGAGATCCATGAAGCCGAAGCGGCGGGCGTCGTTGTAGGTCACCGTGGCGCCGGTGCTCATCGCCATGACCACGTGGTCGTGCGTGGGCGTGCCCTGGGCCCCTTCCAGGTAGAAGTCCCCCGGTGACAGATTGCTGCCGTCGGGCAAAGCCACGTCGAACCGGCCGCTCATGCCGAGATGCATGACCAGCGTCTCGCCCGAATCGAGCGCGGCGGTGAGGTATTTCGCCCGGCGCGCGAGGCTCGTGACGGTCCGTCCCTCCAGCCGGGCGGCGAAGCGGTCCGGGAACGGGAAGCGCAGGTTGGCCCGGCGCAGGGTGACGCGGGTGAAGCGGGCTCCCACCAGCGCGGGCGCCAATCCCCGCCGCACCGTCTCGACCTCTGGAAGCTCCGGCATCTCTCTCGCGGCTTTGCGTGCGGGGCGCCTCGTGCGCCGACACCGGATATCGGCGGGATCGAGCCGGGCCGCAACCGCGTGGGTCCGGCGCGGTTTGCCGCGCAGGCCGCCTGGGCCCGGCGGCCTACCGGCGGCGCAGGCGGACGTAGAGGGCGCCGCCGCCGCCATGGTGGCGGGCCGCCTCCTCGAAGCCGAGGACGATCCCGCGCAATTCCGGTCCGCGCAGCCAGTGCGGCACGCTGCGGCGGAGCACCCCACGCTCCGCGAAGGCCTCGGCGTAGCCCGCGCCGCCCTTGCCGGTGACGACCAGCACGTAGGCATGGCCGGCCGCGCGTGCCCGGAGCAGGAAGCCCGTCAGCGCGGCGTGCGCCTCCGCCTGCACCATGCCATGCAGGTCGATCCGCGCCTCGATCGCCAGCCGCCCGCGCCGCAGGCCGACCTTGGCCGACCGCTCCAGACCGCTGCTCGGTGTATGGCGCTGCGGCGGCGGCTGGTACGGCGCGGACGTGGCCGGACGCGGCGGCTCCGGCGTCGGCTTCGGCGGATGCTTCGCCCGCGGTGTCGTGGCGGCCGGCGGCGCGCTGGGCTTCAGGATCGGCGCCGACAAGGCCGGCATGGTGGCATTCGGCGCCGCCGGCGGGGCGCCGGTTTCGGGTTTTGCGGATGCGCGATCCGGCAGCGGCGTCACCAGCTTGGCGATCGCGTCCCAGAGCCGGGCTTCTCCCGCGGTGAGCCGGCGCCCGCGGCGCGGGGACCTCACGGCGCGGCTCCGGAGGCACCGCCGCGGCGCGGCAGGAGGACGACGAAGCCGATGGAATCGCGGAGGTTTCCGGCGACCGCGCCGGCCTCGGGACCGGTGCCGACGAAGAGGTCGCCGCGGGCCGGGCCGACGATCGCCGATCCGGTATCGGCGGCGATGACGAGGCGCCCCGCCTCCCCCGCGGCTCCGGCCCGCCCCGCGGCGGGGAGGGGGCCCGCGAGCCAGAACGGCAGACCGTAGCGCCAGAGGGTCGAATCCACCGCCAGGCTGAATCCCGGGCTGAGCGGCGCGTTCGCGGCGCCCGGCGGCCCGAGCGCCGGATCGTCCACCGGGGCGAGACGGAAGAAGATGTAGGAGGCGTTGGTGCGGATCAGGCGCTTGGCGATCTCGGGATGCGCCCGCAGCCAGCCGGTCCAGCGGGCGAGCGTCAGGCCTTCCAGGGGCAAGTGCCCCTCCTGAACGATCAGCTTGGCCACCGCTGTGTAGGGGCGGCCGTTGCGCCCGTCATAGAGAACACGCACCGCGCGCCCGTCCGGCAGCCGGACGCGCCCGGATCCCTGGACCTGCAGGATCAGAAGGTCGATCGCGTCGCGCAGCCACAGGAGCGGTTTCGCGCGCGCCCCGAGAGCCCCGTCCTCGATCGCGGCGCGGTCGGGATAGGGGGCGAAGCCCTCCCCGGTGGCGCGGGCGGCGCGCAGGGTCGGGTCGAGCCCCGGACGGGTCTCGCCGGGGCCGAGGGAGATCAGGTCGTCGGGACGGGCGAGCACCGGCGTCGGAAAATCAGGCCCGTGCTCGAGGGAGCCGCTCAGCTCCGGCTCGAAATAGCCGGTCAGGAAGCCCGGCCGATCCGCGCCGGGCCGCGCGATGCGGAAGGCGTCAAACCGATCGCGGAAGAAGGCAGCCGCGTCCGGCACGGGGCCGGCGGCGGCCGCACAGGTCTCGGCGAGGGCGGCGGGATCGCCCGCGATGCCGTCGGGCTGGGGCAGGGCGGGCGGCGGTGCCGCGCAGACCCGGCGGAAGGCGTCGAGGGCGGCTGCGGCCTCCGCGCCGGGAAAGCCCGGCAACTCCGCCGGAGCGATCGGTATCAGGTTCGCGCCGCCGACCGCCGCCGGGGCGGCAGAGGCGGGATCGCTCAGGAGGAACGCGAGGAGGGCGGCCGGGACTGTTCCGGACCGGGCGCGGGGGATCGGCACGGCAAGTGTGTCACGGCACGCAGGTCACGGGCTCAGGCGCCGGCCTCGGTGGCCACGAGCTGCCAGTTCGGGTCCCGCGAGCCGAGGGTGCGGGAGAAGGTCCAGACATCCGGCACCTCGACCACCGTCTCGGCGCTGCCATCCACCACCTTGCCCTCCGCGTTGCGGGTGGCCGTGATGAGGTTCGACAGGAAGCGCACCGTGACATGCGCCACGCGGTTGCGCACCTCGACGGCCACGATCTCAGCCTTGTCGATCGACACGAAGGTGGTCTCCAGCGTCTGACGGTTGCGCTCGCGCTCCGCGATCGCCCGCTCGAACGCCTCGCCGACCTCCTTGGAGAGGAGTCCGCGCAGGGTCTTCCGGTCGCCCTTGGCGAAGGCGATCATGATGGCTTCGTAGGCGGATTTCGCGCCCTCGATGAACGCACGCGGATCGAAGCTGGGCTCGGCCTGGATGCAGGCCTCGAGGCCGCGGGCCACCTCGGATCCCGGCTCGGCGATCCCCCGCCAGTCTCGCGGCGCGGCAGCGGGTGGCGGCGCGGCCTGGACCCGGTCGGCACCCGGCAGGCGCACCACGTTGTCGCCGTCGGAGCGGGCCTGCGGCTCGGTGCGGCTGCGGTCGACCGGCTTGAACGGCGAGCGCTCGGCGCCGGTCTTCTGACCGAGCACCGAGCGCAGACGCCAGATCACGAAGACGGCCAGCGCGAGGAAGATGATCGTCGTAACGTCGAAACTGTCCTGCATCACCGATCCGATGGTGGCCGCGGCGAGACCCTTGCCCCTTGCTCAGGTCATGCGCGGTGCGGCGCCGGCTAAGCGCGCATAGGTCTGGCCGACTCATATCCGACCAACGCGTCGGGAGCGAGCCGGTTGTGGTGCCCGGTCAACCGATCCCGCGCGTCAATTGCGATACCGGGCGATATGGGTTGCGGGGGCCGCCGGCGCCAGCGCCGCCCCCGCTCGCTTGTCGAGGCTCGGCCCGCGTGTTAGCGGCCCTGCCGTTTGGGCAGTTCCGCGGCGTGATCCAGCGGCTCCCGCCGCGACAGCAATCCGCGCCGGCCCTGCCGGTCGATCGAGAAGGATGATCCGCATGGCCGATTCCCCGGCAGCGAACGGCAATGGCGGCGGCATGCCGCAGGGCGATGTGCCGACCATCAATGCCCTCGCGCAGTACACGAAGGATCTCTCCTTCGAGAACCCGAACGCGCCCCGCTCCCTGCAGCCCAAGGAGGGCCAGGGGCCGCAGATCAACATCCAGGTGAACGTCAACGCGCAGCAGCTCTCCGAGACCGACTTCGAGGTCGAGCTGAAGCTCGAGGGCGACGCCAAGGTCCAGAACGAGGTGCTGTTCGCCTTCGAGGTGACCTATGCGGGGGTCTTCCGGCTCCTCAACATCCCGGCCGACCAGATCCATCCGGCGGTGATGATCGAGTGCCCGCGCCTGCTCTTCCCCTTCGCCCGCCAGATCGTGGCCGAGGCGGTGCGCAACGGCGGCTTCCCGCCCCTGTACATCGACCCGATCGATTTCGTCGGCCTCTACCGGCAGAAGGTGATGGAGCAGCAGGGCGCGCAGGGCCCGCTCGCCTCCTGAGGAAGCGACCGGCGGCCGCTCAGCGGCCGCCGGGACCACGATAGGCCGCCGCCAGCGCGCGCAGGGCCTCCGCGGGGCGCCCGGCCAAGCGGCGGGCGCGCAGCACGACGAAGGTGCGGGGCAGATCGGGCAGGCCGAACCGGCCGCCGACCTCCACGGCGCCGGACGGTGCCGTGCTCGGCGCCAGGGCCGCCACTGCGAGCCCGGCCATCACCGCCGCGCCGACCGCCAGCACCCCGCCGCCGACGAACACCTCCGTCCAGGCAAGGCCGGCCGCGTCGAGGACGCGCATCGCCGCGCCCCGGACAGTGCAGGGCCCCGCGAGGCCCGCGAGCCGCAGCGTTTCACCCGGCTCGGGCGCGGGAAAGTCCGGCGCGGCGAACCAGCCCAGCCGCTCCTCCGCCAGAATCGTCCCGCCGTGCCCGGATTGCTCCTCGGTCCGGAGGATCACCGCGTCGAAGCCGCCCTCGCCGGAGGATCCGAACGCCGCCGACAGGTCGCGCGAGGGCACGATCCGCACTTCCGTGATGAGCCCGGCCCGATCCAGCCCCAGGCGGCGCAGCAGCGCGGGCAGGTCCGGGCCGGCGACGTGATCGCTGATTCCAAGGCTCAGCCGGGCCGGCACCGCGCCCGCCACGTCGGCCACGGCGCTGTCATGGGCCTCCAGCAGACGCCGGGCTGCCGGAAGGAACAGGGCACCCTGCCGGGTCACATCCACGTGCCGCGGAGTCCGGTCCAGGAGGCGCGTGCCGAGCCTGTCCTCCAGGCGCTTCAGGCGCAGGCTGATTGCCGCCTGCGACGTGGCGAGCGCCTCGGCGGCCCGCGTGAAGCTGCCGAGATCGACCACGCGCACGAAGGCCAGAACACCTTCAAGATCGAGGGGCCGATCGAGAGACATAACGAATCCTTATCATAGATACCGTGTGTGATATGTCGCCGTTATCGCGGCCGCGTGCAAATCTGGCGCTCCCTTCAGGAGTGTCCCATGCTGATCGCCCGCTACCGGCATCGTCTGCCGGCCGACTACGCCATGGACAGGATCCGCGAGCGCGTCGCCGCCCGCGCGCCGGCCTGGGACGCGGTGCCCGGCCTCGTCTTCAAGGCTTTCGCGATCGAGGACCGGGCGCGCGGGGCGGCGGCCAACGCCTACAGCTCCCTCTATCTCTGGCAGGATGCCGGCGCCGCCGCCGATTTCCTGGCCGGACCCGGATTCCGCGCCGTGATCGAGGGCTTCGGCCGCCCTCGGATCGAGACCTGGCTGACCGTCGCTTCCGCCTTCGGACCGGGCGGATCGGCGCGCACCCTCGCGGAGGAGACCCGGCTCGTCGCACCCGCGGAGGATCTTGCCGGCCTGCGCGACGACGAGGTGAGCCGTGGGCGCGACATCGCGGCGGATCGCGACGTCCTCGCGACGGTGGCCGGCCTCGATCCCGACGGATGGCGGCTCACCCGGTTCACCCTCCGGGCTGAGCCGACGGCCGCGGCGTCCGAGGCCGAGATCGCCCATCTCGCCGCGCCGGGCCTCGACGCGGCCCGCGGCCGCTGATTCCCCTCCCCAGGAGCCAAGCCATGCCTCTGACCCGCATCTCCCTGCGCGCCGGAACGACCGACGCCTACCGGGCCGCCCTCGTCGCGGGGGTCTACGACGCCATGCGCGAGACCTTCGCGGTGCCGGAGGGCGACCTGTTCGCCCTCGTGCATCAGCATGACGCCCCGGATTTCGTCTACGGTCCCGATTATCTCGGGATTCGGCGCAGCGAGCGCCTCGTGATCATCCAGATCACCGCCAACGCCACGCGCGGCACCGAACAGAAGCGTACCCTCTACGCCGCTGTGACGCGCAATCTCACGCGCGATCCCGGCTTGGCGCCGGCGGATGTCTTCATCAACCTCGTCGAGGTCAGCCCGGAAAACTGGTCGTTCGGGGACGGGCTGATGCAGTACGGCCCGCCGGAACCGTGACGCCTGAGCGAGCGAAGCCGCAGGGCTGCCCGTGCGGCGATGGCGGCGACGATCCGGGCTTGACCGTTCCAGGGTCCAAGTACAGGTCCGGGGCCCGAAACGGCCCCAGGATCGCATGGCTCCCACCGCTAACCTCGCCCTGATCAACCTGTTCATCGGAGACATCCAAGGCGGCCTCGGACCCTTCCTCGGAACCTGGCTGGCGCAGTCGGCCTCTTGGAGTCCGGCCCGGGTCGGGTTCGTCATCACCCTGGTGGGGATCGGCACGCTGTTCCTGAGCGGTCCATTCGGTGCCCTGGTGGACCGGTTCCCGCGCCCGCGTCTGCTGATCGCTCTGGCCTGCGGTGCGATCCTGGCGGGAACGCTGCTGCTTCTGCCGGCCCGCAGCGTCCCGGCGGTGCTGGGCGCGCAGCTCCTCGCCGCGGCCGGAGGCACCCTGCTGCTGCCCGCCGTCGCGTCGCTGACCCTGGGGATCGTCGGGAAGGAGCGGTTTCCCAACCAGCAGGGGCGCAACCAGGCCTTCAATCACATCGGCATCCTGGTCGCGGCGGGCGGCATCAGCCTCGGGACCGGCTATTTCGGCCCGGCGATCGCGTTCTGGGTGCTCGGCGGCATGGCGCTGGCGGCGATCGTCGCGACACTGACGACGCCGGTCGGAGCCTGGAACCGCCGCCGTGCCGTCGGCTGGAAGGAGGACGATTCGGACGAGCCGGAGCGCGGGGGCATCCGCCAGGTCCTGGGGAATCGCCGCCTGCTGGTGCTGACGGTGGCGCTGACCCTGTTCAATCTCGGCAATGGCGGCATGCTCTCGCTGCTCGGCCAGAAGCTGGTGGCGACTGCGGCCGACGCGACGACCTGGACGGCCCGCTACGTGATGGTCGCGCAGCTGGTGATGGTCCCGGTGGCGCTGTTTGCCGGATCGCTCGCCGACAAGCGCGGCCGCCGCCAACTGCTGATGGTCGCCTTCGCCGTCCTGCCGGTACGGGCGCTCCTGTCAGGCCTGATCGACGATCCCGTCTGGCTGATCGCCGCCGAGGTGCTGGACGGCGTCGCCTCGGGCATCGTCGGGGTGGCCGTGCCGGTGGTGGTCGCGGACCTGACCTGGGGATCGGGACGAACCCAGACGGCCCTCGGCAGCGTCAACGCCGTGCAGGGCGTCGGTGGCGCGCTCTCGGGCTGGTATGGCGGCCTGTCCTACGGGCTGTTCGGCTGGACCGGCGCCTTCCTGGCCCTCGGCGTGCCGGCGCTCGTCGCACTGGCGCTGGTGATCTGGCTCGACGCCACCCCCGAGCCCGGCCGGCGCCGGCGCCGGCGGGAGCTGCGCAGCGCCGCCATTCAGGAGGCGTGAGGCGCCGCCCGAACCGGCTTCTCGGTCATGCGCCTCGCATCGTCCCGTCCTCGCGGGCGCAGCGAAGCAGTCCTGACAGCGCCCCGTCGGCCACTCGCGCGCTGCCGACGCCCGCTCACCGGGCCCGCGAGGGCGGGCCCAGTGAGCGGGCAATCCTCGAAAACACGAAAGCCCGGCCGCAGGGCCGGGCTTCGGGACGACGATGCTGCGCCGCGCGGCTCAGCCGATATACGGGCTGCCGGTGGCGGCCGGGAACCGGTCGGCCAGCGCGCGGCGGAGTTTCTCCAGGGCGCGGTTCTCGATCTGGCGGACCCGCTCCTTCGAGATGCCGAGCCGCTGACCCAGAGCCTCCAGGGTCGCCTGATCCTCCGCGAGGCGCCGCTCGCGCAGGATGCGCAATTCGCGCTCGGACAGGACCGTCAGGGCCTGCTGAAGCCAGCTGAGGCGACGCTCGCCGTCGACCGTGGCGCTCACGGTCTCGTCCGGCAGGGCGGCGCCGTCGACCAGGAAATCCATTCGCTCCGAGGACGCGTCGCTGTCCTCGCCCACGGGGGCGTTGAGCGACATGTCGGGGCCGGACAGGCGCGCATCCATCAGCGCGACGTCGTCGCGCGAGACGCCGATGGCGTTGGCGATGCGCCGGTGGATCTCGTCACCGACATGCTCCTCGGTGGATTGCATCAGCCGGGCGCGCAGCCGGCGCAGGTTGAAGAACAGGGCCTTCTGGGCCGAGGAGGTGCCGCCGCGCACGATCGACCAGTTGCGCAGGATGTAATCCTGGATCGAGGCCCGGATCCACCACGTCGCGTAGGTGGAGAAGCGGACATCCCGCTCCGGCTCGAAGCGGGCGGCGGCCTCCATCAGGCCGACATGACCTTCCTGAACCAGATCGGCCATCGGCAGGCCGTAGTGACGAAAACGCCCCGCCAGGGCGATGACGAGGCGCATATGGGCCGAGATCAGACGGTGGAGGGCCCGCTCGTCCCGCTCGTCCTTCCATCGGACGGCGAGGCCACGCTCTTCTTCCCTCGCCAGAAAGGGTGCCTCCATGGCAGTCCGTATGAACTGCCGTCGAATTCCCGCGATCTCAGCCATCCGCCTGCCTCTTGTTGCCGAGTGCTGTTGCGGCGCCGGGCCAATGCCCCGACGCGCAGGCGCCACCCGAGGGGCGACGCCAGGCAACCGACAACGGGAGGCCAAACGCGAAAGTTCCGTCCCGCTGCCCCAGAATGCGACAGCCGGGCAGCCACGATTTCGTGTTCCGTCCGGATGACATGGGATCGCCGGTCGCGCCGTCCAGTCCAGGATCCGCAAAACGACGGCGCGGAGGCGCTGTCCCGATTCCGCGACGCATAAAAAAACCCGGCCCCCAGGGCCGGGTTCTCTGCCGTCTGTTGGGAGAAGCGCGCCTCAGGCGGCTTCCTCCTGAAGGTCGTCGCCCTCGTTGTCCCCTTCGGCCTCGGCCTCGGGCTCGGCCTCGTTCTTCGCCCGGCGGGGCGACTTGGCGAGGCTCTGCTCGATCAGCTTCAGCGCCTCGGTCTCGGTGATGCGGTTGACCGAGGAGATCTCGCGCACGATCCGGTCCAGGGCGGCCTCGTAGAGCTGCCGCTCGGAGTAGGACTGCTCGGGCTGGGCCTCGGAGCGGAACAGGTCGCGCACGACCTCCGTCACCGAAAGCAGATCGCCCGAGTTGATCTTGGCCTCGTATTCCTGGGCGCGGCGCGACCACATGGTGCGCTTGACCCGGGCACGGCCGGTCAGCAGGTCGAGCGCCTTCTTCACCAGTTCCGGCTCGGCGAGCTTGCGCATGCCGACGCTGTTGGCCTTCGCGGTGGGGACGCGCAGGACCATCTTGTCCTTCTCGAACGAGACGACGAACAGCTCAAGCTTGTAGCCCGCGATCTCCTGCTCCTCGATCGCCGTGATGCGACCGACGCCGTGGGCCGGATACACGACAGCCTCGCCGGTCTTGAAGCCCTGCCGGCCTGCGGTCGTCGTCTTCTTGGCTGTGGTCATGCGAGAAGGGCCTCCACTGGCGCGCAGCGTTCGGCGCCGCGCGAAACCGTGTTCTTCCGGGCGGGACACCCGGTCTGCCTCGCCGCTCCCGGACCCCGCGCGCAGCACGAGATTCCCGGTCGTTCCCCGGCGCGGCCGTGCGAACGCCTTGCCCGCCCGCCGAAGTCAGTTCGGCGGTCGGGCGCGTACTACTCCTAACCCGCGAAGATCGAAGGTGTTTCGGCCGGAGGGAGCACGTCAGGCGCGAGCGACGGCAGGCGGATTGTCTACCACAATCCGGCGCGCAGATCAAAGCATCCCTGAAGACGCACGCGCGGGCCAAGCGCGGCGTCAAAGAGTTTTACACTGGTGCGGCGGGACAGGAATGACCTGACCGCGTATCAGGGCTTCGTATGACGCAGCCCCACCGCGCAGTTCAACGGCGCGCCGGCGTCAGGTCGTGCGGATCTCGGCCAGGTTCAGTCGCCGGAACCGGGGTTGGGCGAGAAATGCGCCTCCAGCTTCCCGGACTTGCCGTCCCACTCCTTGGCGTCGGCCGGAGCCTCTTTCTTCTGCGTGATGTTGGGCCAGGTCTTGGCGTAGTCGGCGTTCAGCTTCAGCCACGTGTCGAGATTCGACTCCGTGTCGGGCTTGATCGCCTCGGCGGGGCATTCCGGCTCGCAGACGCCGCAATCGATGCACTCGTCCGGGTGAATGACGAGCATATTCTCGCCTTCGTAGAAGCAATCCACCGGACAGACCTCGACGCAGTCCGTGTACTTGCACTTGATGCAATTGTCGGTGACGACGTAGGTCATCGGATGTCTTCGTCCTAAAACTCGACTCGGCCCGGGCGGAGCCTGGGGACGGCCCGCATGCCCCGGGGGCGCTGCGAGGGAAACGCCGGTGAGGCCCGGCGCGGAGCCGGGCCTCGGAGGCCCACGGCTCTAGACGCTGCCTTCCGGGCTGACAAGCGTGCGGGCGCCGCATGCGGTTCGTGCCGGGTCGCTCGCGCGGTCGCTGTGGCGCGGCCTCATCACTCGGGCGGCTCTTCCGGCCGGGCGCTGCCCGACAGGTCGTCGTAGAGCAGCCGCGCCTCGGGGGCCGGGCCCCGCCGCAGGCCGAGGCCGAGCACCCGCACCGCCAGGGTCGCGTGCGGCGCGGCGACCGTCACCACGTCGCCGATGCCGATGGCTTTCGCGGGATTCTCGGCCCGGATTCCGTTCACCCGCACGAAGCCGTCGGAGGCCAGCCGTGCCGCGAGCGACCGGGTCCGGGCGAAGCGCGCGAACCACAGCCACTTGTCGAGGCGCTGCCGATCCTCCCGCATCCGCGGCGGGGATCAGCGTTTCCCGCCGTCGCCGGCTTCGAGCTGCGCCTTGAGCGCGGCCAGCTTGGCGAAGGGCGAATCCGGATCCGGCGCCCGCTCACGCCGCGGCGGCCGCTGATCGGGCCGCGGGCCGGCATGGCGCTGCTCCGCGTTGCGCTGATCGTCGCGGCGTTCCGGCCGGCCGCCCTCGAAGCGGTCGCGGCGCGGACCGCGATCCCGCCCGGGGCGGGGGCCGCCGCCGTCGCCCTCGGCCCGACGCTGCTCGGGCCGACCGCCCTCCGGACGGCCCTGTCCCGCATGCTGGCCCTGCTGGCCGCCATCCCGGCCGCGACCGGCGCCGCGGGGACGGTTCTGCGGACGCTGGTGCGCCGGGCGCTGATGCCGCTGCAGCCGCCAGACCTCGATCTGGGGGATCTCGGTCTCCGGTCCGCCCTCCGCGGGCGCGGCCTCCGGGGTGGCCGGATCCGTGTCTGCGGCAGCTTCGGCCGGATCCGCCTCGGCCGTCACGGGTGCCGCCTCGCCGGCTTCGGCTGCGGGCTCGAGCGCAGGCACGGCCTCGACGGGCGCTTCGGGCGGGACGGGCGCGGCCTCGATTTCGGCTGCGGCGTCCGCGGGCGCCTCCGTCACGGTCTCAGCGGCCGGACCCTCGACCGCCGCGGGGGCTGCGGCCTCCTCGGTCGGCGTCCGGGTCTCGGTGCCGGTCGCCTCGGCTCCTTCAGAAGCCTCCGCGGCCGGGGGCTCGTCGCCGGCGGGCTCGTCTCCGGCGGGTTCGACGGCGGCGGCCTGCGCGTCGACGGCCTCGTCGGAGGCCGCTTCAGCCGCGGCTGCCGGTGCGGCCGGCGTCGTGGCGGCGGCCGGGACGAGCGGCACCGTGATGGCGGGGCCGGGCCGCGTCTCCGCGTTGTAGCCGAGCGACTTCAGGATGGAGGCGAAATCCTCGCCCGAGCAACCGACCAGCGAGGTCATGCCGACGGTGGCCACGAAGCCGTCGCCGTCGGCGGTGCCGTCCGGCGGGGCGCCCGGGGTGGTGCCGGGCCGGTAGGCGATGGCCGGGCGGATCAGGTCGGCGAGCCGCTCCAGGATGTCGACGCGCACGGCCCGCTCGCCGCTGACCCGGAACCCGGCGGCGCGGTAGAGCCCCTTGGCGATCTCGCGGTCGACCTTGATCGAGGTGCGGCCGGAGCCGGCCAGATGCGCGATCTCGTCGAGGCCGCGCTGGTCGAGGCCGCCGTTGCGCAGGGCCCAGAGCTGGGCGGCGAGCGTCCGGGGCGCCGGCTTGAGCAGGGCCGGCAGGAAGATGTGGTAGGCGCCGAAGCGGACGCCGTGGCGGCGCAGCGCCCCGCGGCCATCCTGGTCGAGGCTGCGCATCTCGTGCGCCACCTTGGAGCGCTCCAGCACGCCGAGCGCCTCGACCACCTGGTAGCCGATGCCCTTGGCGAGACCGGTGAGGTCGGCCGCGGTCTCGATCTCCATGAGCGGGCCGAGCAGGCGCACGATATAGGCCTTCAGCCACGCATCCAGGCGCGCCTCGACCTTCTCGCGATGGGCGCCGGTGAGGCTATCGTCCGCCAGCAGACGGATCTGCGGGGCGAACAGCTTCTCGCCGGGCGTGAGCTTGGCGACGGGCGCGCCGGTCCACCGGATCGTCCCGTCATGCGCGAGCACGAGCGTCGAATCGGCGGTCGCGGCGAATCGTTCGGCCCGCGCCTCGATCTCGCCGGCGAGCGCCTTCTCGGCGGCGCTCCTCAGGGTCTTGGCCTCGTGCCCCTCTGCGCTCGCATCGGGAACGAACAGGAATCCGTGAAGGTGGCCGACATGCTGACCCTCGACGGTGACGTCACCGTCGGGGGTGATCTGGGCTTCGAGCATCGTGTTCTCTCTCAGGCGCCGCATCAGGACGCTTGTGCGCCGGTCGACGAAGCGGCTCGCGAGGCGTTCGTGCAGGGCGTCGGACAGCCTGTCCTCTACCCGACGCGTCTCGCCCTGCCAATGTTCTGGGTCGCGCAGCCAATCGGGACGGTTTGCCACGAAGGTCCAGGTGCGGCCTTGTGCGATCCGGCGGGACAGCGTGTCGATGTCGCCGTCGGTGCGGTCGATCATCGCCACCTGCTCGGCGAACCATGTGTCGGGGATCCGCCCGGCCATGCCCTTCATGAGGAATCGGTAGAGCTGGGCCACGAGGTCGGCATGCACCTGCGGGTGGACCTTGCGGTAGTCGGGCACGCCGCAGACGTCCCACAGCCTCCGGACCGTGGCGGCGCTCCGCGCCATGTCGCGGATGTCGTCCTCCTTCATCAGGATCTCGAGCGCCTGCTGGTCCTCGCCCATCGGGGCGCGGGTCAGGCCTGATTCGCGCGGGTGCTCGTCCAGGCTCGCCTGCAAGCCCTCCAGGCTGCCGAAGCTGAGATCCGGGTTGCGCCATTGCAGGATGCGCAGCGGGTCGAAATCGTGGCTCTCCAGGCGCTCCACCAATTCGGCCTCGAAGGGCGGGCAGCGTCCGGTGGAGCCGAAGGTGCCGTCCGCAAGGTGGCGCCCGGCCCGGCCGGCGATCTGGCCCATCTCGGCGGGGGTGAGCTTGCGGAATCGGGTGCCGTCGTATTTCCAGTTGGCCGCGAAGGCGACGTGGTCGACGTCGAGGTTGAGCCCCATCCCGACCGCGTCGGTGGCGACGAGGTAGTCGACGTCCCCCGCCTGGTACATCTCGACCTGGGCATTGCGGGTCCGGGGCGAGAGCGCGCCCAGCACCACCGCGGCCCCGCCCCGCTGGCGGCGGATCAGCTCGGCGATCGCGTAGACCTCCTCGGCCGAGAACGCCACGATGGCGGTGCGCCGGGGCAGACGCGACAGCCGCTTCTCCCCGGCGAAGGAGAGCTGCGACAGCCGCGGCCGGGTCGTGGTGTGGACGTTCGGGATCAGGCTCTGGACCAGCGGCAGCATGGTCGAGGAGCCGATCAGCAGGGTCTCCTCCCGGCCGCGCACGTAGAGCAGGCGGTCGGTGAAGACGTGGCCGCGGTCCATGTCGGCGGCGAGCTGGATCTCGTCGATAGCGACGTAAGCCACGTCGAGGTCGCGGGGCATCGCCTCGATGGTGCAGATCCAGTAGCGCGGCCGGTCCGGCTTGATCTTCTCCTCACCGGTGACCAGCGCGACCTTCTCGGGGCCGACCTTGGCGACGACGCGCAGATAGACCTCCCGGGCGAGCAGCCGCAGGGGCAGCCCGATCATGCCGGTCGGGTGCGCGAGCATCCGCTCGATGGCGAGATGCGTCTTGCCGGTATTGGTCGGCCCGAGGACCGCGGTGACGCCGCGGGCGCGGGCATCGCGGGACAGCGAGCGGCTGGGCGAGGGGCGGAGCAGCGCGTCGATGGTCGGCGGTTCCTTCGGCCGGGACGGCCGTCGCGGCGCCGTCGCGGCGCGGAAGGCGGGCTCGACCGGCCGGTCGCGTCAGGGACGGTAGGGCCGGTACGATCCTCCCCCATATGGGATGCCGCCCCCGCCAGGTCCAATCTCCGGCGTGATCATCGGGTAGACGTCGATCTGCGTCGTCGGCGTGCCCGGCTGGGGTGCGACATCGGCGCAGAGCGTCTGAGGGACCGCCACGAGGGGACCGCGGCGCGGCGGCTTGTTCTCGACGACCTCGGCCGACGAGAAGGCGTCGCCGCCGCAACCGGGCTCGGCAGTGCCGGCGCTCAGGGGCTGGGCGGCGGCCGGGCCGGTGAGCGCGGCCAGGGCAAGGGCGATTCGGAGAGCGGACGGTCGCATGCGCGCATTATCGCGCGGAACGTGAAGATTCCTCCCACCGTCGCGCGGGAAGATCGCGGAGGCCGCGTCGACCGAGGGTTGCGAGCCAGTCGCGGATCAGTCCACGCCCTCGACGAGGACCACCTCGCCGATCCCCGCGGGCCGGCGCTTGGCCACGGCGGCCTGGTATTCGGGCGAGAAGTAGTAGGTGCGGGCCGCCTCGTAGGACTCGAACTCCAGCACGACGTTGCGCGGACGGCCCTCGCCCTCCAGCGCCTCGCAGCGGCCGCCGCGGACCAGCGGCGTGCAGCCGTATTTGCGCATGGCCTCGGAGGCCATGGCGGCGTATTCCTTGTAGATATCCGGGTCGGTGACCGTCATCCGGACGATGATGTAGCCCTTGGGCATTGGCTGGCCTCCCTGGCGCGTCTGCCGCGCCGCGCGGACGTGCCGGGAAAGCCGCCGACGGTCAAACCGCCGCTACTGCCCGGACAGGCTCGCCTGCGCGACGCTGGTGCCGGCGGCGCCCGCCGTCCCGGTCGCGCCCGCGGTGCCGCCCTGGCTCCAGCGCGTCGCCTCGATGATGTTGGTGCCGATCGTGGTGAGCACCGAGATGCGCAGCGGGATCAGGACGCGGGTCCCTTCGACGGGAGCGAGCCAGACCGACATCTCGCGGTTCTCCTCCATGAACTTCACCCCCGGCCGGTCCGGGCGGTGGCCGGCCACCGCCTGGTAGCGGGCGGTGCAGACGAGGACCGGGCCGGCATAGCCCGGCTTCTGCACCGGGCGGGTCTCGGCGTAGCTCAGCACCACGTTGAAGCGGGTGGCGCCGTCGAAGACCGGAAGGGTCCGGTTGCAATTCTCCGGGTCGAGGGGCTCGCCGCGCCCCCGGGTCGGCATCAGAAGGGCGCTGACCGGATCGATGATGCCGCGCTTGTTGGCGGGGGTGACCGGCACGCGGTCCTGCATGTCGACGAGGGGCGGCGTGACCTCGGCCTGGACCACGTTGCCGTGCGCCAGGGCCATGCGCACCGCGATGCCGGAACTCGCCGTCTGGGTCGCGATGGCGAAGGCGCCGGGCTGCGGTGCTGCCGTGAAGCTGCCGGAGGCCCGGGCCGAGCCCTTGCCGCCGGTGATCGCACCGACGAGGCCCGTGAGCACCGCCGACACGTCCATGAGGTAGCGGTCGCGGTCGAAGGACCCGGCCAGGCGCGCCGTGCCGATCGGCAGGCCGGCGAGGTTGATGCCGTAATCGACCGCCACGGTTGCGGCGGCCGCAGCGGCCCGCTTCGAGCGCGACGCGCGCGCTGCGGCATCGGTCGGGGCCGCGAGGGCGGCGACCGCGAGGAGGCTGACCGCGAGACGCCCGGCAGCGTGCTTTGTCACAGGCTTGATCATCCGACGGACTGGCGTGGCGCTCATGATCCGGATCGCATCCCAGGATGGGCAATCCGAGACACGCGCTCGGACAGACCCTCTCGAACACACCCGCTCGTCGGCCGTCTCTCGACGCCCGAAGCCGGGAGAGACGCCTTCCTGCAGGTGGAAGAAGGCTATATCCCGGCATCGTGGTTAACAGACCGTTGGGCGGCTGCCGCGGCCGCGGCGTCGGCCGGCACCTTGACGCACCGCGGCTTCGTCGCCTATAGGCTCGCGCCTTCAACAGGACTCCGCCGGACCTGGAAGACGCAATGGGCGCCGCCCGCTGCGACGATGATCGCGCTGGCCGCGATCGGGTCTGTTCGGGCGGAACGAGACGGGATCGTTTTTTATCATGGCACGCCGCTGCGAACTCACCGGCAAGGCCGTTCAGGTCGGCCACCTCGTGAGCCACTCGAACCGCAAGACCAAGTGCCGGTTCCTTCCGAACCTGTGCAACGTCACCCTGCAGTCCGACGCGCTGGGCAAGCGCGTTCGCCTGCGGGTCACCGCACATGCCCTGCGCTCGGTGGAGCACCGCGGCGGCCTCGACGCCTTCCTGATCAAGGCCGGCGAGGGCGACCTGTCGCAGACCGCCCGCCTCCTGAAGCGCGAGATCCACAAGAAGCTCGCCGAGGCTCCGGCCGCCGCGGCCTGAGCCCCGGGCTTCGCGCCTTCCTTATCGGACGGGTTGAGCCGCCGTGGCCCTTGAGGCCGCGGCGGTTTCCGCTTGCGCGCCAGGCAGTCTGAGCCGGACGACCCCGTTCACGGCCTCATCCTGAGATACCCGCGCCAGCGGGCCTCGAAGGAGGGCTCCAGGGGTCGCGCGGCTGGCCGGATCCCTCCTTCGTCGCGGCTTCGCCGCAGCTCAGGACGAGGGCGGGGGTCGGAGAGGCCGGAGGCGGGAGCACGGCATTTGCCGCGCTGCGGACACGCTCAGCGCCGCCCCCCTGCTGTCCGCAGCATCCGGCCCGTCGGGGCGGACGCGCCGTCCTCCTCGAACAGTTCCGCCAGCTTCTCGGTCATCGCGCCACCGAGTTCCTCGGCGTCGATGATCGTCACGGCACGGCGATAGTAGCGCGTCACGTCGTGGCCGATGCCGATGGCGAGAAGCTCCACCGGCGAGCGCGTCTCGATCTCCTCGATCATCCAGCGCAGGTGCCGCTCCAGGTAGTTGCCGGCGTTGACCGAGAGGGTCGAATCGTCGACCGGCGCGCCGTCCGAGATCACCATCAGGATCTTGCGCTGCTCCGGCCGTCCGAGCAGGCGCTTGTGCGCCCAGTCGAGCGCCTCGCCGTCGATATTCTCCTTGAGCAGCCCCTCGCGCATCATCAGGCCGAGGTTCTTGCGCGCGCGGCGCCAGGGTGCGTCGGCCGACTTGTAGACGATGTGGCGCAGGTCGTTCAGGCGGCCGGGATTGACCGGCTTGCCGGCGGCGAGCCACGCCTCGCGGCTCTGGCCGCCCTTCCAGGCGCGGGTGGTGAAGCCCAGGATCTCCACCTTCACGCCGCAGCGCTCCAGCGTCCGCGCCAGGATGTCGGCGCAGGTCGCCGCCACGGTGATCGGCCGGCCGCGCATCGAGCCCGAATTGTCGAGGAGCAGCGTGACGACCGTATCGCGGAAATTCGTGTCCTTCTCCTGCTTGAAGGAGAGGGGCTGGTACGGGTCGATGACCACGCGCACGAGCCGCGCCGGATCGAGCTGGCCCTCTTCCAGATCGAAATCCCAGGCGCGGTTCTGCTGGGCCAGGAGGCGCCGCTGCAGCCGGTTGGCGAGGCGCCCGACCACGCCCTGCAGGTGCGAGAGCTGCTTGTCGAGGTAGGAGCGCAGGCGCGACAGCTCGTCGGCGTCGCACAGCTCCTCGGCGTGAATGACCTCGTCGAACCGGGGGTTGAACACCCGGTATTCCGGCCCGCGGGCCTCGTTGCCCTGCCGCTGCGGCGGGCGCGACGCCTCCGAGGCCTCCTCGGATTCCGCGTCCTCGGCCTCCTCGGGCAACTCGCCCGAGGGCGCGTCGGCGGATTCCTGAGCGCCTTCCTCGATCTCGTCGGAGGCCTCCTCGGAGGTCTCGATCTCGGCGCGCTCGCCCTGGCTCTTCTCCTCCGAATCGCCCTCGCTCGGATTCTGCTCGTCGTCCTGGGCGTCGTTCTCGTCGTCGTTCTCGTCGTCCTCGGCGTCGAACGGCGTCTCGTCCGACATGTCGAGGGAGGTGAGGAGGTCGCGCACCGAGCGGGCGAACTTGCGCTGGTCCTCGATCGAGCCGAGCAGCCCGTCGAGATTCGGGCCGGCCTTGGCCTCGATATGCTCGCGCCACAACTCGACGATCTTGGCGGCGGCCTCGGGCGGCTGCTGGCCGGTCAGGCGCTCGCGCACCATCAGGGCGACCGCGTCCTCCATGGGGGCGTCGGCCCGGTCGGTGATGTTCTCGTACTTGCCGCCGCGGTGGTAGCGGTCCTCCAGCATCGCCGTGATGTTGCTGGCGACCCCCGCCATCCGGCGCGAGCCGATCGCCTCGACCCGGGCCTGCTCGACCGCGTCGTAGACCGCCCGGGCGGCGGCATTCTCGGGGGCGAAGCGGCGATGCAAGGCGACGTCGTGACAGCCGAGGCGCAGCGCCATGGCGTCGGCGTTGCCGCGCAGCACCGCGACGTCCTGCGCTGAGAGCTTGCGCGGCGGCTCGGGGAGGCGGGCCTTGTCGCCGGTGAGCGCCGGCCGGTCGGTGGCGTAGGTGACCTCGACCTCGGAGCGCCGCGCGATGGCGCGCAGGCACCCCGCCACCGAGCGCTTCAGGGGCTCGGCCACGGGTTCGCGGCGCTCGCCGGGCTTGCGGTTGGAGATGGACATGCGGGCTACTTCTTCGCGGAATCGAGATCGAAGGGGCGAGCCCGGATCTCATCCCAGCTGTAGGGACAGGCAGACGGAAACTCGTCCGGCATCAGATGGGTCTCGTCGGCGGCCCAGTCGCGCGCGTCCGGGTAGGCCTGTGCCAGAGCCTCCTCGAGGCGGGCCTTGAGGCTCGGGCTCTCGGTCAGCAGACGGTCGAAGCGCCGGCGTTGCTCGCGGATCGAGTAGATCCAGCTCGGCGTGCGGTGCTCGGGCTGCTGATCCCACTTCAGCATGTGCATCAGGAGGACGCGCAGACAGCTGTAGAGCTTGGAGAATTCGCGCCTCGACACGTCCTCCAGCTCCTCCGCGACGCGCTCGACGTCGATCTCGTCGAACCGGCGGGCGCGGAGCAGGGCGACCTGCTCCCGCGCCCAGCTGTGAAGGTCGTCCTCGTAGCGCGTGCGGATGGCCGCGGACGAGGTGTCCACGTCCATCACAGCGGTCTCGGCCGGACGCGCCACGGGCTCCTCCATGCGGGTCAGCTCAGCGCGACGTTCACCGCGCTCTCGGGCAGCTCCTTGCCGAAGGCGCGCTGGTAGAACTCGGCCACCAATGTCCGCTCCAGCTCGTCGCACTTGTTCAGGAAGGTCACCCGGAAGGCGAAGCCGATATCCTTGAAGATGTCGGCGTTCTCGGCCCAGGTGATCACCGTGCGGGGGCTCATCACGGTCGACAGGTCGCCGTTCATGAAGGCGTTGCGGGTGAGATCGGCCACGCGCACCATCCGGTTGACGATGTCGCGGCCCTGGTCGCTCCGGTAATGGGTGGCCTTCGAGAGCACGATGTCGACCTCGCGGTCGTGCGGCAGGTAGTTCAGCGTGGTGACGATCGACCAGCGGTCCATCTGGCCCTGGTTGATCTGCTGGGTGCCGTGATAGAGGCCGGACGTGTCGCCGAGGCCCACCGTGTTGGCGGTGGCGAACAGCCGGAAGGCCGGGTGCGGGCGGATCACGCGCTTCTGGTCGAGCAGCGTCAGGCGGCCCGACAGCTCCAGCACGCGCTGGATCACGAACATCACGTCCGGACGCCCGGCATCGTACTCGTCGAACACGAGCGCGACGTTGTTCTGCAGCGCCCAGGGCAGGATGCCGTCCTGGAAGGCGGTGACCTGCTTGCCGTCCTGCAGGACGATGGCGTCCTTGCCGACGAGGTCGATGCGCGAGACGTGGCTGTCGAGGTTGATCCGGATGCACGGCCAGTTCAGCCGGGCGGCGACCTGCTCGATATGGGTCGACTTGCCGGTGCCGTGATAGCCGGTGACCATCACGCGGCGGTTGCGCGCGAAGCCGGCCAGAATCGCCAGAGTCGTCTCCCGGTCGAAGATGTAGTCCGGATCGAGATCCGGCACGTGCTCCTCGGGCTCGGCATAGGCCGGGACCTTGAGGTCGAGGTCGATGCCGAAGACCTCGCGGACGGAGACGGTGCGGTCGGGGAGCCGGGCGGGCGTATCGTCAGAGAGCATTCGGAACCTCGTGAGGCGCGGGCGCTCCACTCCCAACAGTGAAGCATCTGCGCGGAAGAACGTCGAGCCGGGCCTCCGCGGCGGGGCGGAGCCATCCTTAGACGGCGACGCGCGCGCGCGCCACCGACCGGCATGGATCCCATATAGGGTCGCCCCGCGCGGTTTGCCCTATCCTGGATGCGATCCGGCCTGCATCCTTCGTGCCGCGGTCAGCAGAGCCCGGCCGCGCGCAGCACGTCGTGGGCGCGGATGATGTCGCGCAGCCGCTCCTCGAACGACCGGTCGCCGCCATTGGCATCCGGGTGGAAGCGCTTCACCAGCACCTTGTACTGCGCCTTGATGGCGGCCGTATCGGCGGTCTCCTCAAGCCCCATCACGTCGAGGGCCCGGCGGATCGTGGCCGAGTGTTTGGGCTTGCGCGGCTCCTCGGGCTGGCGGGCGCGCCGACGGGCGTCGCCGACGCCCTCGCCGCGCAGGATGCCGAGCGGGTCGACATAGGCCCAGTCCCGAACCGGCTCGTCCGCGGGCTTCGCCTCGCCCGTCCGGTTCACGCCCATCGCCCAGGTCGGACGATGTCCGATGATCGCGTCCTTCTGGTAGGCCTGGACGGCGGCATCGTTCATGCCGTCGAAGTAGTTGTAGGTGGCGTTGTAGGCGCGGACATGGTCGATGCAGAAGCGCCAGTACTGGCCCTCCGCCTTCCGGCCCTTCGGCGCCCGATACAGGCCCGGATGGGTGCAGCCCGGGCTCTCGCAGCCGGCCTCGGCCGCGGGCTTCGGCTCGTCGCAGGACGGTTTGATCCGGATGCTGTCGAACAGGCGCGAGTTGAGATCCATGACGAGCCGATTATGAGGGGGCGGACCTGAGACACAAGGGCACCGGGCCTGATGACGCATGCGCGGGATCGGGCTTGACGGCGGCCCACGAACACGACGCGAGGGCACGATGGCGGATGGTGCGGGCGCGGGCGGCACCCTGCGGGACTGGATGGAGGCGCGGCTGCAGGAACAGCTCGCGCCGGCGCGGCTCGACGTGATCGACGAGTCGCATCTGCATGCCGGCCATGCCGGGGCACGGCCGGGGGGCGAGACCCATTACCGGCTCGACATCGTCGCGTCGGCGTTCGAGGGCAAGAGCCGCGTCGAGCGGCACCGCTTGGTGAACGCGCTGCTCGACGACGCGTTCAAGCGGGGCCTGCACGCCCTCGCGCTCCGCGCCCGCACGCCGGCCGAGGCCGCCTGACGTCGCCGCGGACCTTGCGAGCGGAGCGAGGCAATCCAGCCGCGCCACCCTTGGCTATGTCGCGCTGCCCCGGGTCGCTTCGCTGCGCTCGCGACGACGGAGAGACGATTTCGATGGCGCGCCATGAGCGGAACGGGGGGCACGGGCGAGATATGGTGACGCGGACGTCGATCCGCATCCTTCGCCGCATCGGCCCCGCGCCCGGCGCGGCAGCGCCGCGCGCCGTCAGCGCGCTGCCGGGGAGGCCGCCATGTCCCTGCGGGTGACGCCGCGCATCGCCATCGCCGAGGACGAGATCGCGCTGTCCTTCATGCGCGCCTCGGGAGCGGGCGGCCAGAACGTCAACAAGGTCGAGACCGCGGTCCAGCTCCGATGGGCGGCCCTCGCGTCGCCCTCCGTGGATGATCGCGTCAAGGCGAATCTCGTGCGGCTCGCCGGGCGGCGCATGACCAAGGACGGCGTCCTCGTCCTCGCCGGGCAGCGGCACCGGACGCAGGAGCGCAACCGGGCCGATGTCCTGCAGCGCCTCGTCGATCTCGTGGCGGAGGCGGCCAAGCCGCCGCCGCCGATCCGCCGGCCGACGAAGCCCACGCGCGGCTCGCAGGAACGGCGCATCGGCGCCAAGAAGAACCGCGCCACGATCAAGCAGGGCCGGGGCACCTTCCGGGATTCCGACGGATGACCCCGCGCCGCTCAGGCTTCAGTGGATCGCGTCGATGACCTCGGCCTTCGGGCTGGCGTCGGGTGCCGGCGACGAGCCGGCGACCAGGGCGCTGCCGGGCTTGGCGATGGTGAGGGCGATCGCGATCAGCGCCAGGATGGCGGCCAGCGCCGCCGGGAACAGGAAAGCCGATTCGCCGTAGCGCATGTCGAGCAGGCCGCCCACTACCGCACCGGTGCTGAGGCCCGCCCAGAGCGGCGCCTGGAGCCAGAAGGACGGCGCCACCGTGCCGAGCAGCAGGTTGGCGCAGCCGGTGCCGAAACGGACCACGGCGCCGGTGACGTAGGTGAGCGCCAGGGAGCGGCCGCCCTCGTCCTGCAGCGTCGCGTTCTGAAGGCCCAGCGCCAGGACGATCGGATAGGCGTGCAGCGGATAGGCGAAGGTGCCCCAGGGCATCAGCAGGCCGCCGGCGAGGAGCAGGGCCTGGAGCGTCAGCAGCACGGCAAGGCGCCAGCGCCCGACCCAGGCGGCGATCAGCGTCCCCAGGAAGGCGCCGAAGCAGAACAGGCAGATGGTGCTGGCGACCCGGCTGACATTCTCCCAGTCGCCATTGGCCACCGCGACGCCGAAGCGCGTGGTGTTGCCCGACATGAACGACATGAACAGCTGCGAGAATTCCAGGAAGCCGATGGAATCGGCGCAGCCCGCAAGCGCGGCCAGGGCGATCGCGAAGGGGATGCGGGTGCGCGGATCGGCCGGAAAGGACTTGTCGGCGGGCGGTTCGGGTTTCCGCTCCGGTATCGCTGCTCCTGTCCGATTGCCGTAATCCGCCATGCTGATCCCCCGATCGAGCGACCGCGCCTAGCCGCGGCCGACTGACAATGGACGAACAGCCAAGCGGTTTCATGCCGCTGTGCGCCGCAACACAACGACGCGCCCCGGTACCGGATGGCCCCCTTCGCGCCGGATTGCGGCGGGACGCGAGGTCAGGATCTCCAAGCCCGCCGCCGCGGCCCTCGCGCCGATATGGGCCTCGGCGTGGGCGTAGCGGCCGTCCTGGCCCAGAACGTAGCCGGGACCATCGTGGGATTGGACCGTGACGGCGCAGAGACCGCCCGGCCGCAGGACCCGGCCGATTCCAGCCAGGAACGCCGCGAGGTCCGCCACGTAGATCAGGACGTCCGCGGCAAGACAGAGATCGGCGGACGATCCGGGCATGTCCGCCAGGGCCGCAATGAGGTCGCCTTCGATCAGGCGGTCATAGAGCGGTCGATCCCGCCACGCCTTGGCCCGCGCCAGCGTCAGCATCCCCGGCGAGAGGTCGATTCCGGTGAGATGACCGATCCGGTCGCGCAGAGCGGCGCCCATGAGCCCCGTGCCGCAGCCGAGATCCAGAGCCACCGCGAAGCGCCCCGGGACACCCGGCAGGGCATCGCGGACGAGCTGCGGGCCTATATAGGCCAGGCCCTCCACGAGGTGGTGCTCGAAACGCGGCGCGTAGCCGTCGAATAGGGCCCGGATATAGGTGGGGGACATGGCCGGGAGGTCGCCGCCGACACCCAGGCGGACGAGATGCGTGCGCACGCCGAGCCCGTCCTCCGGATCGATGTCGAGGGCGTCGGCATAGGCGCGCGCCGCCGCTTCGCGCAGGGCCGGATCGCCGCTGGCGGCGGCCATCGCCGCGCGCGCCCGGCCCAGCAGGAGCCAGGCCGGCGTGTAGCGCGGTGCAAGGTCCAGGACCTGCACGGCGAGGTCGGCGGCGGCCTCGTGGTCGCCCTCGGCCAGGCAGGCCTCGGCGTAGCGATAGCGGCGATCGGCGAGGAGGTCGCCGGAACTGAGCTGCGAGGCCATGCGTCTGCCGGATCGGGGGCGCCTATATACCGGGGCCACCGGCGGACACCACCGGCTGCACGGACCCGATGCCGATAAGCGCCAGCGAACTCCTCACCCTGACCCGCGAGGGTCTCTACTGCCCGCTCGGGCGTTTCCACGTCGATCCGACCTGGCCGGTGGAGCGCGCGCTGATCACCCACGGCCACGCCGACCATGCCCGCGCCGGCCACGGCCAGGTGCTGGCGACACCCGAGACCCTGCGGATCATGGCGGTGCGCTACGGCGCGGAGTTCTGCCGCCAGCGGCAGGAAGCCCGGCTCGGCGAGCCGATCCGTGTCGGCGACGTCACCGTGCGCTTCGCGCCGGCCGGCCACGTCCTCGGCTCGGCGCAGATCGCCATCGAGCGGGACGGGGTCCGGGTGGTGGTCTCGGGCGACTACAAGCGGGCGCCGGATCCGACCTGCCTGCCCTTCGAGGTGGTGCCCTGCGACGTGTTCATCACCGAGGCGACCTTCGGCCTGCCGGTCTTCACCCATCCCGACACGCGGGACGAGGTCCGCAAGCTCCTCGACTCGGTCCGGCTGTTCCCGGAGCGCGCCCACATCGTGGGGGCCTACGCCCTCGGCAAGGCGCAGCGGGTGATGGCGCTCCTGCGGGAGGAGGGCTGGGACCGCCCGATCCACCTGCACGGCGCCATGGAGAAGCTGACGGCGCTGTACAAGGAGGAAGGGGTGCCGCTGGGCGACACGCCCAAGGTCGTGGCCGCCGAGCGCAAGGACCTGCACGGGGCGATCGTGATCTGCCCGCCTTCGTCGATCCAGGATCTGTGGTCGCGCAAATTTCCCGACCCGGTGACCTGCTTCGCCTCGGGCTGGATGCGCGTGCGTGCCCGCGCCCGCCAGAAGGGCGTCGAGCTGCCGCTGGTGATCTCCGACCATTCCGACTGGCCGGACCTGTGCCGCACCATCCGGGACACCGGCGCCGGGGAGGTCTGGGTCACGCACGGGCAGGAGGACGCCTTGGTCCATTGGTGCGGAACGCAGGGCATCCGGGCGAAGCCGCTCCACCTGCTCGGCTACGGCGATGACGGCGAGGTCGAGGGGACCTCAGAGTCGGGATCCGAGGCGGAGGCGGCCGCGTGAACGAGTTCGCCCATCTCCTCGACCGCCTCGCCTACGAGCCGCGCCGCAACGCCAAGCTGCGCATGCTCCAGGACTATTTCGCACGCACGCCCGATCCCGAGCGCGGCTACGCGCTGGGCGCCATGACCGGCACGCTGAGTTTCCGCGAGGCCAAGCCCGCCCTGATCCGGGGGCTGGTGGAGGAGCGGATCGACCCGGTGCTGTTCCGGCTGTCGCACAATTACGTGGGCGACCTCGCCGAGACGACGGCGCTGATCTGGCCGGGACCGGCGGAGGCGCCGCGGGAACCGGGCCCTGGCCACAACAACCCGCCGCCGCAGGTCCCGACCCTGGCGGAGGTCGTCGGGACGCTGGCGACGATCCCCAAGCGCGAGCTGCCCCGCCATCTCGCGGACTGGCTCGACGCCCTCGACGAGACCGGGCGCTGGGCGCTCCTGAAGCTCGTCACCGGCAACCTGCGGGTCGGTGTCTCGGCGCGGCTCGCCAAGACGGCGGTCGGCGCGCTGGGCGGCCACGACGCCGACGCCGTCGAGGAGGTCTGGCACGGGCTGACCCCGCCGTTCGAGACCCTGTTCGCCTGGGTCGAGGGCCGGGCCGCGCGGCCCGAGACCCTGAACCCGGCGCCGTTCCGGCCGCCGATGCTGTCGCATCCGATCGAGGAGGAGGCCGACCTCGAGAAGCTGGAGCCCGCGGCGTTCTCGGCCGAGTGGAAGTGGGACGGCATCCGCGTCCAGCTCGTCGGCGGCCCCGATCGGGCGGGCCACCAGGTCGGAAAGGTCTATTCCCGCACCGGTGAGGACATCACCGGGGCGTTCCCGGATCTCGCCGAGGCCATCACCTTCACGGGGTCGCTGGACGGCGAGCTGCTGATCCTGCGCGAGCGTCGCGTGCAGAGCTTCAACGTCCTCCAGCAGCGCCTGAACCGGAAGGCGGTCACGGCCAGGCTTCTGGAGGAGTTCCCCGCCCATGTCCGCGCCTACGACCTCCTCACCCTCGGGGGCGACGACCTGAGGACCGAGCCCTTCGCGGTCCGGCGGGAGAAGCTGGAGGCGCTGGTGACCCGCCTCGATCACGCGCGGATCGATATCTCGCCGCTCGTGCCCTTCGCCGATTGGGAGGCGCTGGCGGCCGCCCGCGCGGATCCGGCCTCGGTGGGGGCTGGCGAGGATGCCGATGCCATCGAGGGGGTGATGCTCAAGCGCCTCAACAGCCCCTACCTGCCGGGCCGTCCCAAGGGACCGTGGTGGAAGTGGAAGCGCGAGCCGCACATCGTCGACGCCGTGATGATGTACGCCCAGCGCGGGCACGGGAAGCGCTCGTCCTTCTACTCGGACTACACGTTCGGGGTCTGGCGGGCGGCCCCCGAGGGCGGGGACGAGCTGGTGCCGGTCGGCAAGGCCTATCACGGCTTCACCGACGCGGAACTGGCCAAGCTCGACCGCTACGTCCGCAACAACACCACCAAGCGTTTCGGCCCGGTGCGCGAGGTCGCCCATGGCCGCGAGGCGGGCCTCGTCCTGGAGATCGCCTTCGAGGGCGTGCAGCGCTCGACCCGGCACAAGTCGGGGGTGGCGATGCGCTTCCCGCGGGTCAGCCGCATCCGCTGGGACAAGCCGCCCGCGGAGGCCGACCGGATCGACGTGCTGGAGCGCATCCTGGCCCGGGGCGAACGGGAGATCGCCCCGGGGGCGACGCTGATGGAGACGTCCGCATGAAGCAGGGCAAGATCGGTCCGGTGGAGACGATGGCCGCAGGTCCGGTGCAGCGGCATGCGAGCGGGCGGCTGACCATCGCGACCGCGGGTCCGGGCTTCACGGATTTCACAGCCGCGGTGGCTGGGTTCGTGCGCGGCAGCGGCATCCGGGACGGTCTCGTCACGGTGTTCTGCCGGCACACCTCGGCCTCGCTCACCATCCAGGAGAACGCCGACCCCGACGTCCAGACCGACCTGATGGCCGCTCTGGACGGGTTCGCGCCGCGGCATGCCGGCTACGTCCACGGCGCCGAGGGGCCGGACGACATGCCGGCCCATATCCGCACGATGGTGACCGATTCGGCCCTGACCATCCCGCTGATCGAGGGCCGGCTGGCCCTCGGCACGTGGCAGGGGATCTACCTGATCGAGCATCGCGACCGGCCGCACCGACGGGAGATCGTGCTGAGCGCGATCGGGTCGTGACGCGTCCGCCACCACCGCTCCGCGCGCCTCGCCGGCGCCTTCGGCCCAGCAACACGCGGTCACACACCGTCGGTTAACCATGTCGGGCTCTTATCGGTCTCCGTCGGAGCGGGGACCGTGCCGCTCCGGCGAACGGAGACCCCGATGGGCCTTTTCACCGCGCTCTCGAACTCGATTTCCGGCGCCTCGGCGCAGTCGCTGGCCCTGAACAACATCTCGGGGAACATCGCCAACACCCAGACGGTGGGCTTCAAGTCCACCGAGACGAGCTTCGCCGACATGCTCGCCG
Source organism: Methylobacterium sp. UNC378MF (assembly GCF_900103195.1). Lineage (GTDB taxonomy): Bacteria > Pseudomonadota > Alphaproteobacteria > Rhizobiales > Beijerinckiaceae > Methylobacterium. The sequence goes on from NZ_FMWU01000006.1 coordinate 60,996, forward strand.
AGACCGACCGCAGCACGCAGCTGGCCGGGGGGGTTGCGTCGAACACGCGCAACAGCCTCAACATTCAGGGTTCGATGCAGTCGACCGGCGTCTCGACGAACCTCGCCATCTCGGGCAACGGCTACTTCATCGTGAAGCAGAATACCGGGACGCCGCAGAGCCCGACCTTCAGCGGCGACACGGGTTACACCCGGCGCGGCGACTTCGCTCCGGACGCCAGCGGCTATCTCAGCAATGGCGCGGGCTACTACCTGTTCGCCGGTCCCTCGGCCACCGCCCCCGTCCAGGTCCCGACCGGCGCCAACACCTTGGGAAGCCTCGCGGTCTCGCCCGCCGGTACCTTGACGGGCACGGCCGCCGACGGCAGCTCCGTGGCCCTCGGCACGCTGCAGCTGGCGCAGTTCGGCATGCAGGACAACCTCGCTTCGCTCGACGGCGGCACCTACGTCGCCACCGGCAAGTCGGGGACGCCGAGCTACGGCCTCAACGGCGCGACCATCACGGCCGGCTCGGTGGAGCAGTCGAATGCCGGGATTTCGGATCAGTTCTCGAAGATGATCGAGACCCAGCAGGCCTACACGGCCAACACCAAGGTCATGAGCACGACCGACCAGATGCTCCAGGACGCGATCGCGATGTACTCGTGATGCCGCCCCGTCACAGAAATTTCAGCGGGTCCTTCTCGGGCGGGGGCGGTGCCACGTCGGCGCGGTTCCACCAGCCGCCGCCCAGCGCCACGAACAGGGCCGCGGTGTCGGCATACTGGGTCGCCCGCGCCGCGGCCGAGGTCACGAGCGCCGACAGGTAGCCCTGCTGGGCGATCAGCACCTGCGAGGAGGTGATCGCCCCCGCCGTGTACTGCTTGCGGATCAGCCCGAGGCTCTGGTTCGTGGCGCTCACCGCGGCGTCGGCGGCAGCCACGGCCTTCGCGTCGGCCTGGAGCGCCCGCAGCGCGTCCGCGACGTTCTGGAAGGCGGTGATCACCGTCGCCTTGTACTGCGCCTGCGCCTCCGTCAGCGACTCCTCGGCGGCCCGCTGGCGCCGGAACAGGGTCCCGGCATCGAAGATCGGCGCCGTCGCCTGACCGATGATCGTGAAGAACGCCGCCCCCGGACTGGTCACCTGCGCGATCCGCGTGGCGCTGGAGCCGCCCGTGGCGGTCAGGCTGAACTGCGGCAGGCGGTTCGCCACCGCGACGCCGACATTGGCGCTCGCCTGCTGCACCAGGGCCTCCGCCGCCTTCACGTCGGGCCGCTGCTGCACGAGCCGCGAGGGCAGGCTCACCGGGAGCCGGGTCGGCAGGCGCAGGGCAGCGAGGTCGAAGGTCTCGGAGACCTCGTCGGAGGGCAGGCGTCCTGCCAGCGCGGTCAGAAGGTTGCGCTGCTGCGCGAGCGCCTTCTCCAGCGGCGGCAGAAGCTGCTGCGACAGCGCCAGCGCCGCCTGCTGCTGCACCACGTCGGCCCCTGCGATCTGACCCAGCGACAGCTGCTTGTTGTAGAGCTGCAGCACCTCGGTCTGCGCCTGGATCACCTTGCGGGTCGCGTCGATCTGCGCGCGCAGCGAGGCTTCCTGGATCGCGGCGGCGACGACGTTGGCAGTCAGGCTCAGATAGGCCGCTTCCAGCTGGAAGCGCTGGTTCTCTGTGGTGGCCTCCAGGGACTCAATCTGCCGCCGGTTCCCGCCGAACACGTCCGGATTGTATGAGACCACCGCCTGCGGCGTGGACAGGCTGTAGAGATACTGGTTCTGGTTGTTGAGGGGCGATTGCAGGTCGAGGCCGGGCGCCAGCGCCCCCTGGATCTGCGGCGTCGCGGTCAGGCTCGGGTAGAGCGTGCCCTTCTGGGCGAGCACGTTCTGCTGCGCCACCCGCAGGGAGGCCTGCGCGGCCTCAAGCGACGGGTTGTTGGCGAGCGCCTGCTCCACGAGGCGGTTCAGCGCCTTCGAGTGGAACAGGGTCCACCACGAGCCCGGGATATCGGCGCCGGAGACGAAGCTCTGGTCGGCCGAGCCGCCCTGCCGGGTCCGGATCTTGTCGGCCGCGGAGGGGTTCTGCAGCGGTTCCTTGGTGTAGCGGCCGACCGGCGGAGTCTCGGGCGCCACGTAGTTCGGGCCGACCGCGCAGGCCGACAGGCCGAGGGAGGCCGCCAGCCACGCGGTCGCCCGTCCGCACCGTCTCGGCGCAAAGCTCACCATCCCGCCCCCGAAAACCGCACCTTCGTAGAGCGGCGCGACCCGCTGCCAAGTCAATCCGACCATCCCCAGATGGCGCGCGCGGCGAGTAGGTTGTGGCGCTCCTGCAACGGGCGACGCCACGGTCCGCGCGATCCTGAACCAGCTCACGCGGCGGCCCGATGCGCGGGCCGCGCCTGGGCGTGCGGGTTCGGGCGGCGTCGGGAGAACAGGGAGATCAGCACCGGGACGATCACGAGGATCAGGTTCGGCGCCAGGATGATGCCGCCCACCACCACGAGCGCCAACGGCTTCTGCACCTGCGAGCCGATGCCGGTGGAGACCGCGGCCGGCAGCAGGCCGACGCAGGCCGCCACGCAGGTCATCATCACCGGGCGCATGCGCACCACGGCGGCGTGCCAGACCGCCTCCTGCCGCTTCCAGCCCTCGTCGAGCAGCTGGTTGTAGTAGGCGAGCAGGATCACGCCCTCCATGGTCGAGATCCCGAACAGCGCGATGAAGCCGATCGCCGCCGAGATCGAGAACGGCGTACCGGTCAGCGCCAGGGCGAAGATGCCGCCGATCATCGCCATCGGGATGACCGACAGGGTCAGCAGCATGTCGGCCACCGACGAGAAGTTGATGTAGAGGAGCAGCGCGATCAGCAGCAGCGTGATCGGCACCACGAGGCTCAGCCGGGCGGCCGCCTCCTTCAGGTTGGTGAACTGCCCGACCCATTCCAGCCGGTAGCCCGGCGGCAGGTCGACCGCATCGGCGACCTTGCGCTGGGCCTCAAGCACAGCGCTGCCGAGGTCGCGGCCGCGCACCGAGAACTTCACCGGAATGTAGCGCTGCTGGTCCTCGCGGTAGATGAACGAGGCGCCGGAGACGAGATCGACGTCGGCGATCTCGGAGAGCGGCACCTGGATCACGCCGCCGTTGGGGTTCTGGGCGCCGACCGCGATGTTGCGGATGCCCGCGAGCGACGAGCGGTACTCCTTGGCGAGCCGGACCCGCATCGGGAAGTGGCGGTCCGAGCCGTACTCGTAGAGGTCGCCCGCGGTCTGGCCGCCGATCGCCGCCTGGATCGTGGTGTTCACGTCGCCGATCGACAGGCCGTAGCGCGCTGCCTTGTGGCGGTCGACGTCGATCCGCACCGTCGGCTGGCCGAGGGATTCGAACACCGACAGGTCGGTGACGCCCTGCACGGTGGCGAGCGCGGCCTTGACGGCGTTGGCGGTCTTGGTGAGCTGCGCGAGGTCGTTGCCGTAGATCTTGACCGAGTTCTCACCCTTCACGCCCGAGGCCGCTTCCTGGACGTTGTCCTCGATATACTGCGAGAAGTTGAACTCGATGCCGGGAAATTCGGCCTCGAGCTTCTTGCTGAGGTCTTGGATCAGCGTCTCCTTGTCGAGGCCCTTGCGCCACTGGTCGATGGGCTTGAGCGGCGCCAGGATCTCGACGTTGAAGAAGCCCGTGGCGTCGGTGCCGTCGTTCGGGCGGCCCTGGTGCGATAGGACGGTGGTGACCTCCGGGACCTCCTGGAAGATCTTGCGCATGCGCTGGACGTAGGCGTTGCCGGCCTCCAGCGAGATCGAGGACGGCATCGTCCCGCGCACGTAGAGGTTGCCCTCCTCGAGCCGCGGCAGGAATTCGAGGCCGAGATTGCGGGCCGTGAGGCCCGAGACCAGCAGCACCGCCAGCATCACGGCGATCGCCAGGACGCGGTTGCGCAGGCCGAAGCGCAGAGCCGCCTCGTGGCCGACGCGCAGCACCCGCACGATCAGGGTGTCGCGCTCCTCGAGCTTCTTCGGCAGCATCAGGGCCGAGAGCGCGGGTGAGACCGTGAAGGTCGCGAGCAGGCCGCCGAGCAGCGCGTACGCGTAGGTCTTGGCCATCGGGCCGAAGATGTGGCCCTCGACGCCGGTCATCGTGAACAGCGGCAGGAAGCCGACGATGATGATCGTCGCCGAGAAGAAGATCGCCCGGTTCACCTCGCGGCCCGCGATCGCGATGGTGCCGAGCCGGCCCGTCAGGCCGTCGGGCGGATCCTCGCCTTTCACGTGGTCGGGCTCGGCGATGTGGCGGAACACGTTCTCCACCATGATCACGGTCGCGTCGACGATCAGACCGAAATCGATTGCGCCGAGCGACAGCAGGTTGGCCGAGTCGCCCCGCACCACCAGGATCAGGATCGCAAAGCCGAGCGCGAACGGGATCGTGGCCGCCACGATGATCGCGCTGGTGAGCGAGCCGAGGAACAGCCACTGCACCACGAAGACCAGCACCACGCCGAAGACGAGGTTGTGCATCACCGTGTGGGTGGTGGTGTGGATCAGGCCCGAGCGATCGTAGATCCGCTCGATCTTCACGTCGGGCGGCAGGATCGTGGAGCTGTTGATCTTGTCGATCTCGGCCTCGACCCGCTCCAGCGTCGGCAGGCTCTTGCCGCCGCGGGTCATCAGCACGATGCCCTCGACGATGTCGCGCTGGTTGTCGTGGCCGACGATGCCGAGGCGCGGGGCGTTCGACACGCGCACCTCCGCCACGTCCCGCACCAGCACCGGGGTGCCGTTGACGAGGCTGATCATCGTGTCGCGAATGTCGTCCATGTCGCGGATCAGGCCGATGCCGCGCACCACCGCCGATTGCTGCCCGACGTTCAGCGTCTGGCCGCCGACGTTGATCGAGGCGTTGTTCAGCGCGGTGGTCAGCTGCACCAGGGTCAGGCCCTGGGCCTGGAGGCGGTTCAGGTCGACCGCGACCTCGTACTCCTTGGCCCTGCCGCCGAAGGCCGTGACGTCGACGACGCCGGGGATCGCCTTGAACCGGCGCTGCAGCACCCAGTCCTGCAGGGTCTTCATGTCCATGGGCGAGTAGCCCGCCGGGCCGACGAGCTTGTAACGCATGATCTCGCCCACCGGGCTCGTCGGCGAGATCTGCGGCGTGGCGCCGTTGGGCAGCGCCGGGGCCTGCGACAGGCGGTTGAGGACCCGCTGCAGCGCCTGCTCGTACGTGTACTCGTAGTTGAACTGGACCTTCACGTCCGAGAGGCCGAACAGCGAGATCGTCCGCACAACCTGGGCGTTCGGGATGCCGGCGAGCGCCACCTCCAGGGGAATCGTGATGTAGCGCTCGATCTCGTCGGCGGACTGGCCCGGATTCTGGGTGATCACGTCGACGAGCGGCGGGACCGGATCCGGGTAGGCCTCGATGTTGAGCTGCGTGTAGGCGCCGTAGCCGACGCCGAGCATCACCACGAACAGCAGCACCACCAGCACGCGCTGGCGCAGCGAGAAGGCGATCAGGGCGTTCATCGGACCGGATCCCCGCTCAGGACGCCTTGTCGCCGGTGGCCGCCCGGTCGATGAACAGGGCGCCCCGGGTGACGACCTGCTCGCCCGCGCGCAGGCCCTGGACGACCTGGGCGTTGTCGCCGTTGATCAGGCCGAGCTTGATGTCGCGCGCCTCCACGGCCCCATCGGGCCGCGCCACCCAGACATGGGTGCGGTCGCCCTCGTACACGATGGCGGCCACCGGCACGCTCGGGCTCGGCTCGCCCTTGCCGGTGATGATCGTGTAGGTGGCGAACATCTCCGGGCGCAGCAGCCGGTCCGGGTTGTCGACCTCGCTGCGTACGGCGAGCCGGCGGGTCGCGGGATCGAGGCTGGAGGCCATGTAGTTCACCCGGGCCTTGAACACCCGCGCGCCGAAGCCTGCCACCTTCGCCTCGACCTCCTGGCCGATGCGGATCCTTGGGATCTCGCTTTCCCGGACATTGGCCACGAGCCAGACCGTCGAGAGGTCGCCGATCACGAAGACGGGGTCGCTGGAGGCCGAGAGATACTGCCCGATGCCGACCTTGCGCTGGACGATCGTGCCGGCGATCGGCGCGCGGATCTGCGTCTCGGCGCTCATCGTGCCCTTCTTCTCGAAGGCGGCGATCTCGGCGTCGGTCTTGCCCAACATGCGCAGGCGGTTCTTCACCGCGTCGAGGGCGGCCTCGGCGGTCTTCAAGTCGCTCTGGGCGGCGATGACGTCGTTCTGGGCCGACTGGTAGTCCTTCAGCGCCGTCGCGTGGGCCTGGAACAGCTCCTGCTGGCGCTGCGCGATGGTCTGGTCGAGCTTCAGAAGCGCCTGCTGCTTCTGGAGGTTGTTCACGGCGGCCTGGTAGTCGTTCTGCGCCTGGACCATGTCGGTGGCCTCGAGCGTCAGCAGCACGTCGCCGGCCTTCACGTCGTCGCCGGCGCGGACCAGGACCTTCGTCACCCGGCCGGCATAGGGCGAGACCACCGGGACGTTGTCGTCGTCGTTGAGGGCGATCCGTCCCTCGGCGGAGCCCTCGGGCCGGAACACGAGGTTGGCGACCGGCAGGATCTCGAAGGCGGCGCGCTGCTCCTTGGTGGGCCGGAACACCCGCTCCACCGGCCCGGCCTTCTCCACATCGATGCCCGGGTCGGGGTTGCCCGACGCGAACAGCCCGGTCAGCGCGGCGACGAGGTTCGAGGCGGTCTCACGGGTTCTCTCGGGGAACGCAAACGCCACGGCCAACGCGACAGCGAGCAGGACGGCAACGACCAGGAGGCCGGTCCACCGGCCCCTGCGTGCGGACAGGGTGACGGCCTCGTCCTGGTCCAGCGGATTTCGGGCGTCCATGCGGATGATCTTCTGGGTCCGGGCCAAGAGACCGGGCTGATTGACGAGAGTACGAGTCGTGCCAGGACGACGCCTACATCAATGCGATCGCTGGTGCTTTTCTATGGCGCGCCGCGGGATGATTCCTGCAGCACCGCGTGCCTAGAGCAAAGTTTGTCAGACAGGCAATCGATCCGGCGCCTCAGTCGCGAAACCGTGTGGCCCCGTCTTCCTTTGACGGAGTTTGTTACAATATGACAACGCTCGTGGGTCCAGACCCGCTCGATCCCGCATCTGTCAGCGAAGAACCCGTCATGTCCGATACGAGCAACGCTTCAGCCCAGGCCGCATCCGGCTCAGCCGCTGGCAAGATCCCGGTCACCGTGCTCACCGGCTATCTCGGCGCGGGCAAGACCACGCTCCTCAACCGGATCCTCACCGAGAATCACGGCAAGCGCTACGCCGTGATCGTCAACGAGTTCGGCGAGATCGGCATCGACAACGACCTCGTCGTCGGCGCGGACGAGGAGGTGTTCGAGATGAACAACGGCTGCGTCTGCTGCACAGTGCGCGGCGACCTGATCCGGATCATGGACGGGCTGGTCAAGCGCCGGGGCAAGTTCGACGCGATCATCGTCGAGACCACCGGCCTCGCTGACCCGGCCCCCGTGGCGCAGACCTTCTTCGTCGACCAGGATGTCGGCGAGGCTGCCCGCCTTGACGCCGTGGTGACGGTGGCCGACGCCAAGTGGCTGTCCGACCGCCTGAAGGATGCGCCGGAGGCCAAGAACCAGATCGCCTTCGCGGACGTGATCCTGCTCAACAAGAGCGACCTCGTCTCCCCGGCCGACCTCGACCGCGTCGAGGCCGAGATCCGCACGATCAACCCGCTGGCCAAGCTCCACCGCACGCAGAACTGCGCGGTTCCCCTCGACGCCGTGCTGGAGCGCAACGCCTTCGACCTCGACCGCATCCTCGACGTCGAGCCCGACTTCCTGGAGGCGGGGCACCACCACCATCACGATTCCGACATCCGGTCGATCTCGGCAAAGATCGAGGGCGAGGTCGATCCGGACAAGTTCATGCCCTGGATCTCGAACCTGACCCAGTCGCAGGGTCCGGATATCCTGCGGTGCAAGGGGATCGTGGCCTTCCCGAACGAGCCGAAGCGCTTCGTCTTCCAGGGCGTGCACATGATCCTCGACGGGGACGTGCAGGGCGACTGGGGCAAGGACGAGAAGCGCGTCTCGCGGGTGGTGTTCATCGGGCGCAATCTCGATCCGGCGGCGATCACCGAGGGCTTCGAGGCTTGCCGCGCCTGAACGGGCGGCGCCTCCCGGGCGCCCCGCGACGGGAAGGCGATTCTCAACGTTTCCATGGCATCACGGACGGCGCGGGCCCGCGTAACCGGCCCGTGGAGCCCGCGTATCCATGGCCCACACCGCAGCGCCCGCAGGCCCGGTCCCGTCCGGGTCGGCGGGCGGTTTCCCGCTCATCGTGGCCATCGAGGGGCTGGCCAAGGCGCTGTTCGCGGCGTTCATCTTCTTCGCCTGCTTCGCCTTCTCCGAGACCTCCCCCTACGACGCGGTCGCGATCCCCACGATCCTGCTCTGGCTCTGCCTCGGCGTGCGGCTGCACCGCGGGGCGGTGCCCCTAGTCGCGCTCCTCCTGCTCTACCTCGCCGCCATCGTCATGGCGCTGATGCCGTACCTGAATGAGGATTTCCCGGTCACCTGGACGGTGCAGCTGATCTACCTCTCGGTCACCTGCATCTTCTTCGCCATGTTCTTCGCGGACGACACGCACGCCCGGATGGAACTGGCGCTCAAGGCCTACACGGCCAGCTGCGTATTCTCGGCGGCTCTGGGCATCGTCGGCTACCTACAATGGCTCGGGATCGAGGACCTGTTCTACAAATACGACCGAGCCTCGGGCACCTTCCAGGACCCGAACGTCTTCGGCTCGTTCCTGACGCTCGGCGCCCTCTACCTGATGCACGGCCTGCTCACCGGCACCACCCGCCGCCCGCTCGTGTCCCTCGTCGGCCTGCTGATCATCGTGGCCGGGATCTTCCTGTCGTTCTCGCGCGGCTCCTGGGGCGGAAGCGTCGTGGCGGTGCTCCTGATGGTGGGGTCGGTCTATGCCGGCAGCGCATCCCCGCGCCTGCGCCGCCGCATCGTGCTCCTGACCCTCGGGACGATCGTCCTCGGCACCGTGGCGGTGATCGGGCTGCTCTCGGTCGACCACGTGCACAAGATGTTCGAGACCCGGGCGGCCCTGACCCAGGACTACGACCAGGGCGAGACCGGCCGCTTCGGCAACCAGATCCGCGGCTTCGCCATGCTGCTCGAGCGGCCGTTCGGGATGGGGCCGATGCACTGGCGGCTGACCTTCGGGCTCGAGCCGCACAATTCCTATATCGGCTCCTTCGCCAATGGGGGCTGGCTCGGGGGCGCGGTGTTCATCGGCCTCGTGGTGACGACCGGCCTCGTCGGGTTCCGGCTCCTGGCGCGCCCGTCGCCGTTCCGGGCGCATGCCCAGATCGTCTGGCCGGCGCTGCTGATGTTCTTCCTGCAGGCCGTGCAGATCGACATCGAGAAGTGGCGCCACGTCTACATGATGCTGGGCATGGTCTGGGCGCTGGAGGCCGCGCGGTTACGCGCGGGCGGGCTGCAGGCAGGTGCGCTTGAAACGCGGCGCTAGGCGCGGCATCGCTCGGCTGCGGCCGAGCTGACGATCCGCACCCGAGGACGATACGTGAACACACAGCCGGACAACGAGGCCGACCGGCTCGAGGCGCTCAACGCCCTCGCCATCCTCGGGACTCCGTCCGAGCCGCATTTCGACGCGGTCTGCCGAACGGCCCGCCGCCTGTTCGGCGTGCGCACCGCGTTCGTGGCCTTCCTGGACGACGAGCGTCAATGGCTCAAGACAGCCTGCGAGGCTATGCCCACCACGATGCGGCGGGAGGAGAGTTTCTGCCAGCACACGATTCGGAGCGACGCCCTACTCGTTGTCCCCGACGCCCGGCGCGATGCGCGTTTCCGCGACCTGCCCGTCGCTGCTGCCCCGCATGGGATCAGGTTCTACGCGGGTATCGCCTTGAGCCTTCAGCCCGGTCTGCGGATCGGAACCCTCTGTGTCGCCGACCCCGAGCCCCGTGCCGGCTTCTCGCCCGAGGACGCGGCCGCCTTCCGCGACCTGGCCGAGATCGTCGTGGCGCATCTGCGCCTGACGGAGGCCAATGTGCGGCGCGACCGGGAGATCGAGCAGGCGGCGACCCGCGAGGCGCTGATCCGGGAGCAGCACCGCGAGATCAACGCCAGGGCCAGCGCCCAGGAGGCGGCGGACCACCAGCTCACCATGGCCGAGCAACTCGCCAGCGTCGGGAATTGGCGTGTGGAACTCGCGAATGGTCAGCCGGTCTGGTCGGCCAGCCTGTACGCAATCGCTGGCCGCGACCCCGCGACGCCGCCGCCGCGCCTCGACGCCTTTTCGCAGCTCTATCATCCCGATGACTGCGCCCGGCTTGAGGCGATCGTCGCCGACGCGATCGCCCGCAGGGAACGGTTCGAGTTTGCGGCCCGGCTGCTGCGGCCCGGCGGCGAAATCCGCGACGTGGTCGTCCGCGGCATGGCCCGGGGGGAGGGCGAGAGCGCCGGCCTTTCCGGCGTGCTGATCGACGTGACGGAGCGTCGACGCGCCGAGGACGAGGTCCGCCGCAGCGAGCTTCGCTATCGCGGCCTCGCGGAGGCGCTGCCGCTCCTGGTCTGGACCATGCGGGTCGGGGACGGGCAGGCGACCTACGTCAATGCGCAGTTCCAGACCTATTACGGACCAATCGGCCCCGAGCGCGCGGAGCGCCTCGTCCGAAATCATCCGGGGGATGCCGCCGCCATGGAGGCGGCCTGGACCCGAGCGGTCGAGACCGGCACAGGGTACAGCGGTCAGTGGCGGATCCGGCGCCATGACGGCGTCTACCGGTGGCACAAGCTCTCTCTGATCCCGATCCGCCTCGATCCGGCGGACGGCGCGGTGGCAGAGTGGCTCGGGACCGCGCTCGACATCGACGACATCATCACGGCGCGGCTCGCCGTCGAGGAGGCCCGTGGCCTGCTCGGCATTGCCCTGGACGCCGCCGAGGCCGGTACCTGGGACTGGGACATGCGCACCGGTCTGGCCGTCCTGAGCCCCGAGAGCGCTCGAATGTACGACCTGCCGGATACGGGCGCCGCCCACACGATCTCGGCTTCCGACTGGACGGCGCTGATCCATCCCGAAGACGCCGCCGATGTCTGGACCGAGATCCGGCGGGCCGTCGAGTCCGGCACCGGCTACGCGGCCGAATTCCGCGTCGGCGCGCGCTGGCTCTACGCGCGCGGGCGCACGCTCTGCGGGGCCGAGGGGAACCCGCAGCGCATGGTCGGCCTCCATCTCGACATCACCGAGCGCAAGGCGGTCGAGGCGGCCCTGCGCACTGCCACCCGGGATGCGGAGGCGGCCCGCACCGAGGCGGAGCGCGCGAGCGCGGCCAAGAGCGAGTTCCTCGCGGCCATGAGCCACGAGATCCGTACCCCGCTCAATGGCATCCTCGGCTATGCCGAGCTGTTGCTCGATGGCGATGCGATCCAGAGCGAGGACAGGCGCCGCCTCGAGCTGATCCAGAATTCCGGAGCGGCGTTGCTCACGGTCGTCAACGACATCCTCGACTTTTCGAAGATCGAGGCGGGCGAACTTACCCTCGATCCGGTCACCTTCCCGCTGGTGTCGATCGTGGACGGCACAGTCTCGATCATGCGGGGCAGCGCGCTCCATAGCGGCCTCGCCATCGAGGCCCGGATCGATCCGGCCGTGCCGACCTTGGTGATCGGCGACGCCGGACGCCTGCGGCAGGTTCTGCTCAATCTCCTGAACAATGCCGTGAAGTTTACCCCCGCGGGTTCTGTCACCGTGACCGTGCAGCGGGAAGGCGACGGCATCACTCCCGACGGCCGGCCCGGCGACGCGATCCGGTTCGCCGTAGTCGATACCGGCATCGGCATCGCGCCGGCACAGCAGGACCGGCTATTCAAGCGGTTCAGCCAGGTCGATGGGTCGATCAGCCGGCGCTTCGGCGGCACCGGCCTCGGTCTCGCGATCTCCCGACACCTCGTGACACTGATGGGTGGCGAGATCGGAGTCGAGAGCCGCGAGGGGGCGGGCTCGACCTTCTGGTTCCGGCTCGTTCTGCCCCGGGGCGAGCACGGCGCCGAGACCATGAGGATCCAGGCCGATGCGGGCGCGGCGCTGCGTCCGCCGCGGGCTTCGGTGGCCGGGGATGTGCCGAGTGCAGCGCTTCGGCTGCTCCTCGTCGAGGACGTGCCGCTCAACCAGGAACTCGCCTGCGCGGTGCTGGAATCCCAGGGTTATAGGGTGGATGTCGCCGGGGACGGCGCCGAGGCGATCACGGCGGTGGGGTCATCGGTCGCGGCCGGTCGAGCCTACGATCTCGTGCTCATGGACGTCCAGATGCCCCGCGTCGACGGGCTCACGGCAACCCGCCGCATCCGCGCGCTGGCGCCGCCCGCCTGCGATATCCCGATCGTGGCCATGACCGCCAACGTGCTGCCCACGCAGATCGAAGAACTGCGCGAAGCCGGGATGGACGATTATGTCGGCAAGCCGTTCCGGCGAGCGGACCTCTTTGCCACGATCAGCCGCTGGACGACCCCGGGGGCGCGCCGCCCGGCGCGGACCGACGGTCCGTGCACTCTGCCGGACATCGATTCCGCAGTTCTCGATGCGGCGGTGCTCACCGACATGAGGGCGAGCTTCGGCTCCGACCGGGTGGGAGCGCTGCTCGATCTCCTGGCCAACGAGCTGTCCGAGCGGTTCCGGCCGAGCGAGACCGACCGTCTTCAGATCGCCCACGACGCGCACGCCCTGGTGGCGGCCGCCGGGCTCCTGGGCTTCGTCGGCCTGTCGAGCCTGTGCCGCGAGGTCGAGGCTGCCGCCCATGCGGGCGCCGACCTGATGCCGCTGATCCGCCGACTGGAAATCCAGCGGGCAACGGCGCTCCGCGCCATCCGGCAGCTGCGCGCGGCCTGACTCGGAGCGGCGCCCGCGGGCGCCGCTTCTCCTTCAAAGGTCTTCCGCCTCGTTGGTCTCGGACAGCGGGTCGCCGGTCCAGGTCGTCGCGAACGCAGCCAGCTCCCGCGCGTCGCCGAAGGCCGCCACGGTGACCTCGCGTTCGGCTGGCTCCGCGCCCGGGTAGGGGGCGAGCAGGATCCGCACCCGGGCGAGCCGGCCGCTGGGCGCCTTGTCGGCGATCCAGGCTCGCGCCTCCGGCGTGAAGCGCTCCGGGCCGTCGAGGGCCCGGGCGTCAGTGCGCAGCACGACCACGTAGGTGCCGAGGCTCGGATCGGCCTCCTGTACGGCCTTGACGATGTCGATCACGGGCTTTCCGCAAAGTCGTTGATCTGGACCTGAGCCTGGGCCGCCGTGAAGTTCGGGATGTCGGCGAAGATCTCCTCGCCATGGGCCGCCACGGCCTTCTTGAAGGCGTCGACCGACTCGAAGGTCAGCAGGGCCATCACCTGGAACGGGGCGGTGCCGCCGTCCGGCGTGCCGGCGCCCTTGACGACCTTCGCGTCGTGAAGGCCGAGGGAGGACCAGCGCTCGCGCACCAGCGGCATATGGTGGCCGAGATAGTAGCCCATGTCGAAGCTCGGGCCGGCCGGATACATCACGCTTACCAGGATCATGGCGTTTCCTTCGTGTGTCGCGCCCGGACAGACCGGGCGCTCGTTCTCGGGTCGTACGGCGACGGTCAGTGCAGCTTTACCCGCGGTTCGGTGCGCCGCGTGAGCGCGCGGGCCAGGGTGTCGAGCACCGTCTTAGCCGTGCCGTGGAGCGCCCGCTCGTGCATCTTGTAGAGCGAGCGGTACATCATCCGGGCGAACAGACCTGCAATGAGCATGTTCTTGCCGCGGACGAAGCCCATCAGGCTGCCCACCGTCGAGTATTCGCCGAGTGAGACCAGCGAGCCGAAATCCTTGTACCGGAACGGCTTCAGCGGCTTGCCGTCGATCTTGGCCTGGATCTGGCCGATCAGGTGGCTCGCCTGCTGGTGGGCCGCCTGAGCGCGGGGTGGAACCGGCGTGTCGGAGCCCGCCTCGACCAGATAGGCGCAGTCGCCGATGGCAAAAATGTCGGGGTCGCGGGTGGTCTGCAGCGTCGGCGTCACCACCAGCTGGTTGGTCCGCGTCGTCTCCAGGCCGCCGATGCCCTGCAGGAAGGGGGGCGCCTTTACGCCCGCCGCCCAGACGACCAACTCGGACGGGATGAAGGTGCCGTCCGCGAGCTGCACGCCGTCCGCGCGCACCTCGGTGACCCGCGCCTTCACGCGCACGTCGACGCCGATCTTGTTGAGGAGCTGCAGCACCTCCGCCGAGAGGCGCTGCGGCACGGCCGGCAGGATCCGGTCGGCGGCCTCGACCAGGGTGATGCGGATGTCCTTGCCCGGATCGATCTTGTCGAGCCCGGTGGCGACGACGTGGCGTAGGGTCCGATGCAGCTCGGCCGCGAGCTCCGTCCCGGTCGCTCCCGCGCCGATCACCGTGACGTGGAGCTGACCGGGCCGGACCGGGCCGACCTGCGTGTGCGCCCGCAGCGAGGCATTCACGAGGCGCTGGTGGAAGCGCACCGCCTGGTCCTGGGTGTCGAGGGCGATGGCGTGCTCGGCGACGCCCGGCGTGCCGAAATCGTTGGTGGTGGAGCCCACCGCCATCACCAGCGTGTCGTAGGGGACGGCGCGCTCGGGCGTGACCTCGCGCCCTTCTGCGTCGTAGCTCGCCGCGAGCTGGATGGTGCGCGCTTCCCGGTCGAGCCCGGTCATGCGCCCGATCCGATAGCGGAAGCCGTGCATGTGGGCGTGGTGCAGGTAGTCCACCGCATGGTGGCCGACGTCGAGGCTGCCGGCTGCCACCTCGTGGAGTAGCGGCTTCCAGATATGCGTCCGGGCACGATCCACGAGGGTGATGTGCGCGCGCTTGCCGCGCCCGAGCTTGTCGCCGAGCTTCGTCACCAGCTGGAGGCCGGCAGCGCCACCGCCGACAACCACGACACGATGCAGGCCGGACTCGTTCTCGACGGATGCCATCGACACTCTTTCTTCCCCGGACCGGGATTAACCGCCGGCCTCCTTACACGGCCTGGGTTGCCGAATTCCACATCCCCTTGCCGCGGCTCCACGTCACGAGCGCCAAGTCACGAGCGAGCGGAGCGCGATCACGCCGACGGTGCGCCCGGTTGACGCAACGGGTGTGCCTCCGCGACTGCGGGAAGGGCGAGGCAAGCCTGCGCGATTCGCGCGACCGTCGGGTAGGCGGAGGTATCGATACCGAAGATGCCGGTCCCGACCCAGAGGCTGACGAGGCAGAGGTCGGCATGGCTCACCGAATCTCCCTGGCAGAACCGTCCTGTCCCCGGCTCGGTGGCGAGCCGCGTTTCCAGGGTCCTGAGGCCGGTCTCGAAGGCGTTGCGCAGGAAATCCAGCATGCGCTCCCGGGGCAGGCCGTAATGCTCCATCAGGAAGGTTCGCACGCGGGGCACGTAGAGCGGATGGGTATCGCACGCGACCACCTGCGCCAGCGAGCGGGCCCGGGCCCGCCCCCGGGGCTCCTCGGGCAGGAGGCGCACGCCGCCTCTCGTCTCCTCCAGGTAGTCGAGGATCGCCAGCGACTGGGTGAGCGGCGGCCCGTCGCCGTCGAACAGGGCCGGCACCGCGCCCTGCGGGTTGATCGTGCGGAATTCCGGCTTGTGCTGGTCGCCCGCATCGAGGTCGATGAACGTCTCCTCGTAGGGGATGCCCTTCAGCTTCAGGGCGATCCGCACCCGGAAGGCTGCGGCCGAACGCCAGTTGCCGTACATGTGCATGAGGGAGCGATCTCCGACGGGACCCGGAGAGCACAGCCGAGTTTTCGGCGGCCCGCAAGGGGAACGTGGACGCGGCTGCCGGGGGCGACAAGCGGTTCCGGCCGGCCCATATCGGTCTCCCGCCCCGGAGAGCCCGTACGATGGCCGATCAGACCGACGCCCGCCGCTTCATCCCCCTGAACATCGCGGTCCTGACCGTTTCCGACACGCGCCGTCCGGAGGACGACCGCTCAGGGGATACCCTGAGCCAGCGTCTCACCGAGGCGGGGCACCGCCTGGCGGCCCGGTCGATCGTGCCGGACGAGGTCCCGGCGATCCGCGAGCGGGTGGAGGCGTGGCTGCGCGATCCCGGCATCGACGTGGTGATCACCACCGGCGGCACCGGCTTCACCGGCCGCGACGTCACCCCGGAAGCGCTGGAGCCGCTGTTCGAGAAACGGATGGACGGCTTCTCGGCCGTGTTTCACCGGATCTCGTACGACAAGATCGGCACCTCGACCCTGCAATCGCGTGCCACCGCAGGGGTCGCGCAGGCGACCTACGTGTTCGTGCTTCCGGGCTCCCCCGGCGCCTGCCGGGATGCTTGGGATGGGATCCTCGCCCAGCAGCTCGATTACCGGCACCGGCCCTGCAACTTCGTGGAGATCATGCCCCGGCTCGACGAGCACCTGCGGCGCGGTGCGAGCATCGCGGTATGAAAATGCGCCCGCATTCCAGGCTCGCGTGCGGCGGCCCGCGATAGCGGATCGCCGTGGGGACGATACGCAGCCGGTCGCTCGGCGCTACGCCGCATTCCCCTCTTTCCGGCGCAGGACCGAGTGCTTGCGGCTGTAGAAGAAGTACACGACGAGGCCGATCGCCATCCAGATCACGAGCCGCAGCCACGTGTCGAGGGGCAGGCCGATCATCAGGAGCAGGCAGAACAGGATGCCGAGGATCGGCACGATCGGCACGGCCGGCGCCCGGAACGGCCGTTTCATGTGACGCTCGGTCCGCCGCAGGTAGAGCACCGAACCGCAGACAAGGATGAAGGCGGCGAGGGTGCCGATGCTCACCATCTCGCCGAGGATGTGGATCGGCACCAGGGCCGCCACCAAGGCGACCGCGGCCCCGATGAGCGCCTGGCTGCGATACGGCGTCTGGTAGGTCGGGTGGACGTGGGAGAACATCTTCGGCAGCAGGCCGTCCTGGGCCATGGTGAAGAAGATCCGGCTCTGGCCATAGAGCAGGACCAGGATCACCGTCGTCAGCCCTGTCAGCGCTCCCAGCTTGATCAGGAGGGCGAACCAGCCGATGCCGATCACGTCGACGCCCTTGGCGATCGGGTCCGGGACGTTCAGGTCCTTGTAGGGCACGATCCCGGTCAGCACGGCGGCGACGAGCACGTACAGGATCGTGCAGACCGCCAGTGAGCCCAGGATGCCGATGGGCATGTCCTTCTGGGGCTTGCGCGCTTCCTGGGCGGCGGTCGAGACCGCGTCGAACCCGATGAAGGCGAAGAACACCACGCCCGCGCCGCGCAGGATCCCGCTGTAGCCGTAATGCCCGAATGTGCCGTCGTTGGGCGGGATGAGCGGGCTCCAATGCACGGTGTCGACATGGCCCCAGCCCAGGACGATGAAGGCGACCACCACGGTGAGCTTCACCGCGACCATGATGTTGTTGAAGCGCGCCGATTCCTTGGTGCCGCGCATTAGCAGGATCGTGATCAGCGCCACGATCAGCACCGCCGGCAGGTTGAACAGCGCGGTTCCGCCGCCGTCGATCGGCGTGCCAGGCGCGTTCGCGAATTGGGCGGGGATCACGATCCCGACATCCTTCAGGATGCTGGTGACGTAGCCCGACCAGCCCACCGCCACGGTGGCGGCGCCCATGGCGTATTCGAGGATCAGGTCCCAGCCGATCAGCCACGCGAAGAACTCGCCCAGCGTTGCGTAGGTGTAGGTGTAGCTCGATCCAGCGACTGGGATCAGCGCGGCCATCTCGGAATAGCACAGGCCGACGAAAGCGCAGGCGATGCCGCCCAGCACGAAGGACAGCATGATCCCCGGCCCGGCATACTGGGCGGCGGCGGTGCCGGTGAGAACGAAGATGCCGGCGCCGATGATGGCGCCAATGCCCATGGCAGTGATCGAGAGGGCGCCCAGCGACTTCGAAAGCTGCTGTTCGCCCTCACCGCTCTCGACGATGTCGTCGAGCGATTTGCGGCCCATCAGGCCCGACGAGTCCATGGCACCATCCTTCAAGGCCGGGGTGGGCCGGCCCGTGTCCACGCCTGCAGAGATCGCAAAATTCCTGCCGCGCTTGAGGAGTTGTAGAGGCGGATTGGCCGACAACAACGCGCGACGGTGCAAGATTCTTCCAGTCAGGCGCGTTCAATGCGCGCAATCAACGGTCTGACCTTGAGGCGCGTCGTCAATACACCCCCGGCGCGCAGGGCTTCGCGCCGTACGACATCTCCGGCCCGGGCCTGTCGGGCGCCGACGACGCGTTCCACGCGCCTGACGAGGCGACTGAGCCAGCTCCCGGCCGGACGGTGTAGGCGGCCGAGTATCGTCTCAGGCCGAGCAGTTCCGACGAAGCGGTCCAGGGTGCGGATCCAGCCCTCGGCCGGAACGTCCCCGGCTTCCAGGCAGAGAACCCAATCCCGCCGGGCCGCGGCGGCGCCGACGGCGTAGGGATTCCCACTCCGGTGCAGCACCAGCGTGGCGCCCGTGGCTTCCGCGACGGCCGCCACGGCCTCGCTCGCGCAGCCCGAGACGATCACCGCATCGCCGACGAGGCCGCCGGCCACGCCGGAGACGAGCACGCTCAGCGTGTCGGCCAAGCGATCGATCGCGTCCGGATCGGCCGGGTCGGCCAGATAGGTCACGGCGGAGAGCATGAGCGCGCGCATAGACGATTCTGCGGCGCCGTAAACAGCCCTTCCGCCTCTGGGCGGATGCGCCGCTACTCGGAAAGCCAGCAAAGCTGAGTTTGCCTCGAAAAGAGGCATTCGACCTCGGAATGTTCGCTATATGTTCGGCAGCAGGCATGAATGGGGGAATCGTCGTGGGACATATGCGTGACGGGTTTCCATCCCGAACCTTGCCGCGACTCGGCGCGAGCGCGCCGCCTCAGGACTCGCGGCGCGGCCGCGGGGCTACGGCCAATCCCACAAGCCGGTACGAGCCGGCCCAACGCGAGGCGTTCCACGACGAGACTTGGATGGCGGACGCTCCGGCGCCGCTGCGCACGCAGGTCACCCCGGAGCGGTCCGCCCGGATCATCGCCCGCAACAGCTCGCCCGACATTCCATTCGACCGATCGATCAATCCCTATCGGGGCTGCGAGCACGGCTGCATCTACTGCTACGCGCGCCCCACCCATGCCTGGCTCGGCCTATCGCCGGGGCTCGACTTCGAGTCGCGGATCTTCACCAAGCCGGACGCCGCGAGGCTGCTCGCCCGCGAGATCGCCGCGCCGGGCTACCGACCCGAGACGATCGCCCTCGGCACAGCTACGGATCCCTATCAGCCGGCCGAGCGCGAGCACCGGCTCACCCGCGCGGTGCTGGAGGTGCTGCGGGAAGCCCGCCATCCCGTCAGCATCACCACCAAGTCCGACCTCGTGCTGCGCGACCTCGATATCCTGAGCGAGATGGCGGCGGAGAACCTGGTGCTGGCCGCGGTCTCGTTGCCGACGCTGGATCCGGACCTCGCGCGCCGCCTCGATCCGCGGGCGCCTCGGCCGGACAAGCGACTCGCGGCGATGCGGGCGCTGAATGCGGCGGGAGTGCCCGTCATGGTCAACGTCTCGCCGATCATTCCCGGCCTGACCGACCACGAGATCGAGTCGATTCTCGGCCGCGCACGCGAGAACGGCGCGAGCCGTATCGGACACGCGCTTCTCCGGCTTCCCGGTGAGGTCGCCGACCTCATGGCGGACTGGTTCGCCGAGCATTACCCCGAACGGCGCACGCGGACCTTTGCACTCCTGCGCGAGGCTCGGGGTGGCCGCGAGAACGACCCGCGCTTCGGCCACCGTTTCCGTGGAGAGGGGGCCTACGCGGCGATGATCGGCCAGCGGGTCCGACTTGCCGGCACACGGCTCGGTTTCGCCTTCGGGAGGATCGCGTTGAATTGCGACGCTTTCCGCAAGCCAGGGACGCAACTGGCACTATTCTGACGCGATCCGGCCGGCTCGTCCGCAAGGCTTGACGGAGCCGGCAAAGCCGATCGGCCCGGCAGCCGATCACCGGCTCTTGGCCGCGACAGCGCTGGTGCGTCAGTCGGAGTCGCTGACCGCCGACGTCGAGCGCTGCCTGACCGGCGTCCGGGCCGCGTGACCCATCGGGCCCGGCTCGTCGAAGGCGCGGGTGAAGCTGAGCCGGTGATGAGGGCTGCGGCCGAGCTGCGTCAGGCCGGCGCGGTGGACGGCCGTGCCGTAGCCGACATTGCGCTCCCAGCCGTAGCCGGGATGGCGTCCGGCCAGGCGCCGCATCATCCGGTCGCGGAACACCTTGGCGACGATCGAGGCGGCGGCGATCTGCGGAACCATGCGGTCACCGCCCACCACGGCGCGGCCTGGGAGGCCGGGCAGGGCGTCGCGCCCGTCGACCAGCACGGGTGCGTCGAGACCGAGCCGGGCGACTGCCCGCGTCATCGCGTCGAGGGTCGCACCACGGATGTTGATCCGGTCAATCAGGGCGCGGGAGCCTGCCGCCACCGCGACCTGGGCATGGGCGCGGATCAGGGGCGCCAGCCGGTTCCGGACCGGCTCTGGAAGGCGCTTGCTGTCGTCGAGGGCGGCGAGCAGATCGGCCGGGATCGCCGTCGGATCGAACCAGACCGCGGCCACCACCACCGGACCGCAGAGCGCGCCGCGCCCGACCTCGTCGCAGCCGATCACCGTCGGATACGCGGCAGCCCGGGCCGGATCGAACGGCGAACGGGCGGCCATCGGCCTGGGGGCGGGCGTCGGGGGCAACTTCGCGGGCGGCATGGATCCGTCCTGCCATTCCGCGCGGACGCCGTCACGCGTCAGGCGGCGTCACGCGTACCCCGCGCGCCGCCATGCGCCTCAATGATGTTGCCGAAGAACTGCCGGGCACTCACGTCCCAGCCGCACCGCAGGGCCTCGACCCGGCACTCGGCGCGCGACAGCCGCAGCGCCGCCAGGGCGGCAACCCGCAGATCCGGATCGAGCACGCCGACCCGCGTGCCGCCGACGACGTCGTTCGGGCCCGGCACCGGGAAGGCCGCCACCGGAAGGCCGCTGGCCAGGGCCTCCAGGAGCACGATGCCGAACGTGTCGGTAAGGCTCGGGAAGACGAAGACGTCGCAGGCGGCGTAGATTGCCGCAAGGCCCCCGCCGGTGCGGGTGCCGAGGAAGCGGGCCTCCGGCGCAAGCGCCTGCAGGCGCGCGCGGTCCGGCCCGTCGCCGACCACCACCTTCGTGCCGGGCAGATCGAGGCTCAGGAAGGCCGCGACGTTCTTTTCCACCGCCAGCCGCCCGACATAGAGGAACAGCGGCCCGGGCAGGCCGGCGAGTTCCGCCGGTACTCGCGTCCCCGGCTCGGCTGGCCGGAACCGCTCCGTGTCAACGCCCCGGGTCCAGCGCATTAGCCGGCCAAAACCGCGCGCCGCCAACTCGCCCTGAAGCGAGGCGGTGCTGACCATGGTGCCTCGGGCGGCGCCGTGGAACCGGCGCAGATACGCATAGGACCACGCCTCCGGCACGGGCGCCCGGGCCGCGAGATATTCCGGAAAGCGCGTGTGGTAGCTCGTCGTGAAGGGGAGGTCGTGGGCGAGGCAGTGTCGCCGGGCGGCGAGCCCGACCGGTCCCTCGGTGGCGATATGCACGTGGCTCGGCCGCTCCGCCTTCCAACGCGCCGCCACCCGCTCGCGCCCCGCATAAGCGAGGCGGATCTCCGGATAGCCCGGAAGCGGCAGCGAGCGGAAATCCGTTACGGAGAGCAAGGCCGTCGCGAAGCCGTGCTCTGGCGCGCGGCGGACCATCTGCTCCAGGGAGCGCACGACGCCGTTGACCTGAGGATGCCACGCGTCGCTGGCGATGAGGAGTTTCACGGGCGGTGACCTCACGCCACCGCGCGCCGGCCCGGCAGGGGCTGCGGCACGGCCTCGGCCTCCCGTGCCCGAAGGAGGCTCGGATAGTGCAGAACCTCGATGCGGCCGTCGTAATGCTCGACGAGGCCGGTGCAGGATTCCACCCAGTCGCCGGTGTTGAGGTAGCGCAGGTCGCCGATCGGCCGGTCGGCCGCGTGGTGGATGTGGCCGCAGATCACGCCGTCGGCGCCCTGCCGGCGCGCCTCCTCGGCCAGGATCGTCTCGAAGCGGCCGATGAAGCTGACGGCGTTCTTCACGCGCAGCTTCGCCCAGGCGGACAGCGACCAGTAGGACAGGCCAAGGCGCCGGCGCGCCTTGTTGATCACGGTGTTGAGGGACAGGGCCAGCGTGTAGGCGCCGTCGCCGAGATGGGCCAGCCAGCGCGAGTGGCGCACCACCATGTCGAACTGGTCGCCGTGGATCACGAGGTAGCGCCGGCCGTCGGCCGCCTCGTGGATCGCGGTCTCGGCCAGCTCGATCCCGCCGAAACTGGTCCCGACATAGTCGCGCAGGAACTCGTCGTGGTTGCCCGGCAGGTAGACGATGCGGGTTCCCTTGCGGACCTTGCGCAGGAGCTTCTGCACGACGTCGTTGTGCTCCTGCGGCCAGTACCATCCGGAGCGCAGCTGCCAGCCGTCCACGATATCGCCGACGAGGTAGATCGTATCGGCGTCGTAATCCTTCAGAAACGACAGCAGCAGGCCGGCCTGGCAGCCGCGCGTGCCGAGATGCAGGTCGGACAGGAACAACGTCCGAACCCGGACCGGCATCTCCTCAACCTCGGCCACGGCACTCTCTCCCGGCGGCTGTACGGTGCCGGGATCCAGAGCGCGATCGCATCTCAGTTTGATGACGCGGGTCCTGGGCGGCGGAGCCGGCGCTGGTGCGGTGCCGCGACGCCCCTCAACTCGAGATCATCTTCGTTGCGCTGCACAAAAAATTTTTTTGCCAAGTTCCGGAAGTTTTTCCGGTTTTCCTTTCCAGCCCCACCGCCTCATAATACCAGGAACCGGCGGCTCGGCACGAGCTCGGCCGGACCTTGACAGGAAGGCGGCGAGGACGGCCCTGAGGCCGTTGGACGGGACGGCATTTCGGAGGCGACCGGCGCGCGGGGGCGTGCCGCGACGCGAGCGGCGTGAGGCCGCCTGCCGCTCCGCGGAGGCCCCCCGATCACGGCAGAGGATGGCGTTCGAGGGGGTGCGGCGCGAGCCGCTTTCGACGGCGCCCGACCGACTCCCTGACGACGCTTGAACAACCCGGCGCGGGTTCACGCTCGCGCGCAATGGACTTTTCGGAGGAAACATCATGGCCGCAACCCGGCGCCCCGGTCGCAACCACCTCTTCATCCCGGGTCCCACCAACATCCCGGAGCGCGTCCTGCGCGCCATGCACGTCCCGTCGGAGGATCACCGCTCGCCGAGCTTCCCCGAGCTGGTGAAGCCGCTGCTGCAGGATTCCAAGATGGTGTTCGGCTCGACCGCCGGAACGGTCATCCTGTTCCCGTCCTCGGGCACAGGCATCTGGGAATCGGCGCTGTCCAACACCCTCTGCCGCGGCGACACGGTGCTGACCTCGCGCTACGGCCAGTTCAGCCACCTCTGGGTCGACATGGCCCAGCGCCTCGGCCTCGACGTGGTCGTCCAGGAGGAGGAGTGGGGCACCGGCGCCGATCCGCAGAAGATCGAGGAGGCCCTGCGCGCCGACAAGGACCATAAGATCAAGGCCGTAATGGTCGTCCACAACGAGACCGCCACCGGCGTCACCAGCGACATCGGCGCGGTGCGCAAGGCCATCGACGCCGCCGGCCACCCGGCGCTGCTGTTCGTGGACGGGATCTCGTCGATCGGCTCGCTGCCGTTTTATATGGACGACTGGAAGGTCGATTGCGCCATCGCGGGCTCGCAGAAGGGCTTCATGCTGCCGGCCGGCCTCGGCCTGATCTGCATCAGCCCGAAGGCGCTCAAGATCGCCGAGAGCGGCACCGGCCGCAACGACCGGCTCGGCCACGCCTACTTCGCCTGGAAGGACCAGCTGGCCGCCAATGCGACCGGCTACTTCCCCTACACCCCCGTCCTGCCGCTGCTCTACGGCCTGCGCGAGGCCCTGGCGATCGTGAAGGAGGAGGGGCTGGAGAACGTCTACCACCGCCATCACGTGCTCGGCGAGGCGACCCGTCAGGCCGTGGCGGCCTGGGGCCTCAAGCCCTGCGCCAAGGAGCCGAAGTGGAACTCCGACACGGTCACGGCGATCGTGGTGCCGGAGGGCGCCGACGCCGCCAAGGTGATCACCCACGCCTACGAGCGCTACAACCTCTCGCTGGGCGCCGGCCTGTCGAAAGTCGCCGGTAAGGTGTTCCGCATCGGTCACCTTGGCGACCTGAACGAGCTCTCGCTGCTGGGCGCCATCGCGGGCGCCGAGATGGCCATGCTCGATTGCGGCATCAAGGTCACGCCGGGCTCGGGCGTCGCCGCCGCCTCCAGCTACCTGCGCGAGAATCCGCTGCATAAGGCGTGATCGGCGCACGCGATCGGGGCGGGACCGGGTTGCCGGGCCCGCCCCGACGCGCAAGTAAGACCAAGACTATCGAGGAAACTGCCCGTCGTCCGAGAGGGGTCCTATGACCAAGAAGATCGTGTTCCTGGATCGTGAATCCCTCGATGCCAGGGTCCGACCGTTCAACTTCCCGCACGAATACGTCGAGCACGAATCGACCTGGACGCCGGAAGAGATCGTCTCCCGCCTCCAGGGGGCGGAGATCGCCCTGATCAACAAGGTCCCGATGCGGGCCGAGACGCTGAAGCAGCTCCCCGACCTGAAGCTGATCGCGGTCGCCGCCACCGGCACCGACGTGGTCGACAAGGCCCAGGCGAAGGCGCAAGGGGTCACCGTCGTCAACATCCGGAACTACGCGTTCAACACCGTGCCGGAGCACGTGGTCGGGCTGATGTTCGCCCTGCGCCGGGCGATCGTGCCCTACGCCAACTCGGTGCGGCGCGGCGACTGGGCGAAGTCCAAGCAGTTCTGCTACTTCGACTACCCGATCTACGACATCGCCGGCTCGACGCTGGGCATCGTCGGTTACGGGGCGCTGGGCAAGTCGATCGCCAAGCGCGCCGAGGCGCTGGGCATGAAGGTCATCGCCTACGACGTGTTCCCGCAGGACGGGCTCGTCGATTTCGAGACGATTCTCACCCAGTCCGACGTGATCACGCTGCACGTGCCGCTGACCCCCGACACCAAGGGGATGATCGGCGCCGCCGAGCTCAAGAAGATGAAGAAGAGCGCGATCCTCATCAACACGGCCCGGGGCGGGCTCGTGGACGAGGCGGCCCTTCTCGAGGCGCTCAAGGACGGCACCATCGCGGGCGCCGGCTTCGACGTGGTGGCGCAGGAGCCGCCCAAGGACGGCAACATCCTGTGCGAGGCCGACCTGCCGAACCTGATCGTCACGCCGCACGTCGCCTGGGCGAGCAAGGAGGCGATGCAGATTCTGGCCGACCAGCTCGTCGACAACGTCGAGGCCTTCGTGGCGGGCAAGCCTCAGAACGTGGTCGAGGCTTAACCGCAAGATCTACGGCGGGCGTTCCCCTCCCCCTTGTGGGGAGAGGCTAGGGGTGGGGGTGGTGCAGGAGGCACCGCTTCGCTCAATTCTGCACCACCCCCACCTCCTGCTCCTCCCCGCAAGGGGGAGGAGAGGGGCTGCGTCTCCGCATCGACACAGTCAACATCAGCGCCGGCGCCTCACGGGCGCGACGGAAAGGTCCCCAAGAAATGACAAAGAAGCTGCTGTTCCTGTTCGACACCGATGCCGTGCCGAACGTGTTCGACACGGTCGTCGGCTACGACGGCGGCGCGGACCACATCACCGGCTACGGCGGCGTGAATCCCGACAATGTCGGCGCGCTGGTCGACGGCACGATCTACACCCGCGGCGGTTCCGAGAAGAAGTCGACGGCGATCTTCGTCGGCGGCGGCAGCATGGCGGCGGGCGAAGAGCTGTTCACCGCGGTCAAGAAGCGCTTCTTCGGCCCGTTCCGCGTCTCGGTGATGCTCGATTCCAATGGCTCCAACACCACGGCCGCCGCGGGCGTCGCCCTGGTTGCCAAGGCCGCGGGCTCGCTCCAGGGCAAGAAGGCCGTCGTGCTGGCCGGCACCGGCCCGGTCGGCATGCGCTCGGCCGCGCTCCTCGCCGGCGAGGGCGCCGAGGTCACGATCGCGGGCCGCGCCCTCGACAAGACCCAGGCCGCCGCGGACCAGATCAACAAGCGCTTCAAGGTCAACGTAAAGGCCGCCGCGACCCCCGACGAGGCCTCCCGCGTCGCCCTGGTGAAAGGTACGAACCTCGTGTTTACGGCCGGCGCCATCGGCGTCGAGCTGCTGCCGGAAGCGGCCTGGGCGCAGGAATCGTCCATCGAGTTCGTCGCCGACTACAACGCCCAGCCCCCGACCGGCATCGGCGGCATCGACGTGATGGACAAGGGCAAGGAGCGCCACGGCAAGCAGGCCTTCGGGGCGCTGGGCATCGGCGGCCTGAAGCTCAAGCTGCACCGCGCCTGCGTCGGCCAGCTCTTCGAGAGCACCGACAAGGTGCTCGACGCCGAGGAGATCTACGCCCTCGCCAAGTCGATGGCCTGAGGAGGCACCGGTGACCGAGACGCATCGCCCCGAGACCGACAGCATCGAAAAGTTCCTGACGGAGCTGGCGAGCGCCGCCCCGACCCCCGGGGGCGGCGGCGCGGCGGCGATCTCCGGCGCCATGGGCGCGGCCCTGGTCTCGATGGTCTGCAACCTCACCATCGGCAAGAAGAAGTACGTCGAGGTCGAGGCCGAGCTGAAGGAGGTCCTGGCCAAGTCCGAGGGCCTGCGGGGCGTGCTGACCGGCATGATCGGCGAGGACGTGCAGGCTTTTGATGCCGTGATGGGCGCCTACGGCCTGCCGAAGACCACCGATGACGAGAAGTCGACGCGCTCGGAGAAGATCCAGGCGGCGCTCAAGACGGCCTGCGACGTGCCGCTCGCCTGCTGCCGGGCCTGCCGCGCGGTGATCGACCTCGCGGCCATCACGGCCGACAAGGGCAACCTCAACGTCGTGTCGGATGCCGGGGTCGCGGTGCTGTCCGCCTATGCCGGCCTGCGCAGCGCGGCGCTGAACGTCTACGTCAACGCCAAGGGACTCGAGGACCGAGGCTTCGCCGACGAGCGGCTGAAGGAGCTGGAGGATCTGCTCGCGGAGGCCGGCGCGCTCACCGAGAAGGTCTACGGGATCGTGAAGGCCAAAGTGAACTGAACCGCGACGCCCTCCGTCCTTCGCAGAGGGAGGGCGCGCGCCCGCAGGGGCAGCGCAGAGCTGAACAGCGTGTCCGGCTGATCACGTCGACGCCGTCGTCTTTGCGAGCGAAGCGAAGCAATCCAGTTGGCGCCACGATCTCAGTGGTCGCGCTGCCCTGGGTCACTTCGCTGCGCTCGTGATGACGGAGCGGGCGTTTCAGACGAAGCGTTCGAACAAAAACGTATCGGATCAACAATTGAGGCCGGGTGCATCATGCCCCGGCCTCGTTGTTTTCCTGTATGGTGCGTCGCAATATCGAATACGATCCGTGCTGCGGCCGCGAAAAAGTCTCGGTCAATCAGCCGCTTAAAAAATTTGACGGGCGTAATCTTTCGACTCAACTAAAGTAGATGGCGTCAACGGCGGCAACGAACCGCGGAGGAGGCGCCGAATGGACGTCCACGAGTATCAGGCCAAGGAGCTTCTTGCGAGCTTCGGCGTGGCCGTCCCGAAAGGGGCCATCGCGTTCAGCCCGGACCAGGCGGTCTACGCGGCCACCGAGCTCGGCGGCTCGTTCTGGGCCGTGAAGGCACAGATCCACGCCGGCGCCCGCGGCAAGGCCGGCGGCATCAAGCTATGCCGGACCTACAACGAGGTCCGCGACGCGGCCAAGGACCTCCTCGGTAAGCGCCTCGTCACGCACCAGACCGGCCCCGAGGGCAAGCCGGTGCAGCGGGTCTACGTCGAGACCGCCGACCCGTTCGAGCGCGAGCTCTACCTCGGCTACGTGCTGGACCGGAAGGCTGAGCGCGTCCGGGTCATCGCCAGCCAGCGCGGCGGCATGGACATCGAGGAGATCGCCGCCAAGGAGCCCGACTCGCTCATCCAGGTGGTGGTCGAGCCGGCGGTGGGCCTGCAGCAGTTTCAGGCGCGGGAGATCGCCTTTCAGCTCGGGCTGAACATCAAGCAGGTCTCGGCCGCGGTGAAGACGATCATGAACGCCTACCGGGCGTTCCGCGACTGCGACGGCACCATGCTGGAGATCAACCCGCTCGTCGTCACCAAGGACGACCGGGTGCTGGCGCTCGACGCCAAGATGAGCTTCGACGACAACGCCCTGTTCCGCCGGCCGGGCATCGCCGACATGCACGACCCGTCGCAGGGCGACCCCCGCGAGGCCCAGGCCGCCGAGCACAACCTCAGCTACATCGGCCTCGAGGGCGAGATCGGCTGCATCGTCAACGGCGCAGGGCTGGCCATGGCCACCATGGACATGATCAAGCACGCGGGCGGTGAGCCGGCGAACTTTTTGGATGTCGGCGGCGGTGCTTCCCCTGAGCGGGTGGCCACGGCCTTCAGGCTGGTGCTCTCCGACCGGAACGTGAAGGCGATCCTCGTCAACATTTTCGCCGGCATCAACCGCTGCGACTGGGTCGCCGAGGGCGTCGCCCAAGCCGCCCGCGAGGTGAAGATCGACGTGCCGCTGGTGGTCCGGCTGGCCGGCACGAATGTGGAGGCGGGCAAGAAGATCCTCGCCGAGAGCGGCCTCGACCTGATCACCGCCGACACCCTGGCGGAGGCGGCCAAGAAGGCGGTCGACGCCTGCGCCGCCGCCAAGACGCAGCACTGAGAGGGGGGAGACCGCGCCATGAGCATCCTCATCGACGAGACCACCCCGATCATCGTCCAGGGCATCACGGGCGACAAGGGCACCTTCCACGCCAAGGAGATGCTGGACTACGGCTCGAACGTCGTCGGCGGCGTCACCCCGGGCAAGGGCGGGCGCACCCATCTCGGCCTGCCGGTGTTCAACACCGTCAAGGAGGCCGTGGCGGCGACCGGTGCCACGACCTCGATCACCTTCGTGGCGCCCCCCTTCGCGGCGGACGCCATCATGGAAGCGGCCGATGCCGGGTTGCGCTTGGTCTGCTCGATCACCGACGGCATTCCCGCCCAGGACATGATGCGGGTGAAGCGCTACCTGTACCGCTACCCGAAAGAGAAGCGGACCATGGTGGTCGGCCCGAACTGCGCCGGCATCATCTCGCCCGGCAAGGCGATGCTCGGCATCATGCCCGGCCACATCTACCTCCCGGGCAATGTCGGGGTCATCTCGCGCTCGGGTACGCTCGGCTACGAGGCCGCCTCGCAGCTCAAGGAGCTCGGGTTGGGGATCTCGACCTCGGTGGGCATCGGCGGCGACCCGATCAACGGCTCGTCGTTCCTCGACCACCTCGCCCTGTTCGAGACCGACCCGGACACCGACGCGGTGCTGATGATCGGCGAGATCGGCGGCCCGCAGGAGGCCGAGGCCTCGGCCTGGATCCGCGAGAACATGTCGAAGCCGGTGATCGGCTTCGTGGCCGGGCTCACGGCGCCGAAGGGCCGGCGGATGGGCCATGCCGGCGCGATCATCTCGGCGGCCGGCGACAGCGCCGCCGAGAAGGCCGAGATCATGCGCTCCTACGGGCTGACGGTGGCGCCGGATCCGGGCTCGTTCGGGCAGACGGTCGCCGACGTGCTGGCCCGGGTGGCGTAGCGCCTCGGCATCCGAGAGCGTGACGCCCCACCCTCGCGGAGGCTCGCACGCACACCGTCGGGTCAGCCGCAAGGTCTTAGTAGAATGCGGCGTGGGTCCCTTCTCTCGAGCGGGAGAGAGGCAGGGTGAGGGCGAGAATGATCCGGAGGAGGCGCGCCCTACTGGCGCTTCCATGCGGCGCTCCGTCCTGAAGCGCTTCGTCCTTCACCCTAACCCTCTCGCGCTCGGGAGAGGGGCCCGCCGCGCCCGGCACGGGCTGATGCGTATCGCTCCCCACCAAGGGGAAGGGCGCTTTGCGCCGATCCTTGAAAAGTAACATGCGCCACGAGGTGGCCCCATGACCCGCACCCTTCACGCAACCCCAGGTCTCGTCGATGCCACGGCCTTCGCGCCGCCGGTAATCGTCGGCACGTCGTCGGAGCAGGCGCTGGACATCCTGTTCCAGGCGCTGCTCGACGTCGCCCGCCGGCACGACCCCGACCTCGAGGCGGTCCTGCACGGCACGGCCGACATCTCGCGCTTCTCGCCGCAGATGCTGGCGCGCGCGTTGCAGGTTCAGGGCATCTGGTTCCAACTGATCTCTATCGCCGAGCAGAACGCCGCGATGCGCCGCCGCCGGCACGTGGAGCGCACGGAGGGACGCGCTGCGCTCGGCGGCTCCTTCGCCAAGGTCTTCTCGGATGCCCGCCGGCAGGGCGTGCCCCCGGAGAAGATCCAGGCGCTGCTCAGCGACTTGCGCATCCGCCCGACGCTGACCGCCCACCCGACCGAGGGTAAGCGGGTGACGGTGCTGGAGAAGTTCCGGCGCATCTACCTCGTGCTGCGCGAACTGGAGATGCCGCGCTGGACCGACCGTGAGCGCAACGGGCTCATGAACGAGCTGCGCGACCAGATCGAGCTGGTCTGGATGACGGGCGAGCTGCACCTGGAGAAGGCCACGGTCGAACGGGAGGTGGCCTGGGGGCTGCACTTCTTCGACGAGACCCTGTTCGAGATGCTGCCCGAGACTCTGGAGACTCTGCACGAGGCGCTGGCCGAGACCTATCCGGGCACGGAATTCAGGGTCCCGCCGTTCTTCCAGTTCGGCTCGTGGATCGGCGGCGATCGGGACGGCAACCCCTACGTCACGGCGGCGGTCACCCGGCAGACCCTGCACCGCAACGCGCTCGCCTCGCTCACCCGCTACCGCGACGGCGTCCGCGAGCTGGGCCGGACCCTCTCGCTCACCGAGCGCTCCCTGCCGCTGCCCGAGGCCTTCCGCGCGGAACTCGACCGGCAGCTCGCCGAGAGCGGCCAAGCGCGCGCGATCACCCGGCGCAACCCGGGCGAGCCCT
This sequence comes from Methylobacterium sp. UNC378MF, assembly GCF_900103195.1. Classification (GTDB taxonomy): domain Bacteria; phylum Pseudomonadota; class Alphaproteobacteria; order Rhizobiales; family Beijerinckiaceae; genus Methylobacterium. Next base: position 91,965 of record NZ_FMWU01000006.1, read on the forward strand.
ATCGGCAGTATCTCTCCTGCGTCTCGCGCAAGATCGAGGCGACGATCGCGCGCAACGAGGGCGAGCACCCGTCGGGTCCCGACTACGCGAGCGCTGACGGGCTGATCGAGGATCTGCGCACCCTGGAGCGCGGCCTCACCGAGGCCAAGTGCGGGGCGCTGGCGCGGGACCTCGTCCGCCCGGTCCGGCGCATGGTGGAGATCTTCCGCTTCTCGACGGTCCGGCTCGACCTGCGCGAGAACACCACCCGGACCACCGACACGCTCCACGCCCTCTGGCGCCAGCGCAACGGCGAGGGCGAGCCGCCGGCCCTCGGCTCGGCCGCGTGGCGCCAGTGGCTCGACACGGAGCTCGCCCGGCCGCGCGATCCCGAGCGCTCCTTCGAGGACCTGCCCGACGCGGCGCGCGAGACGCTCGCCACCTTCGCCCTCGTCGCGGAGATGCGCGAGGCCCTCGACCGCGAGGCATTCGGCGCCTTCGTGCTGTCGATGACCCGCTCGGTGGAGGACGTGCTCGGCGCGTACCTGCTGGCCAAGGAGGCGGGGGTGTTCCTCGACGCCGCCGGCACGGAGATCTGCCCGCTGCCGATCGTGCCCCTGTTCGAGACCATCGACGACCTGCGCGCCGCGCCGGCGATCATGCGGGCGCTGCTGAACGTGCCGGTGGTCCGCCGCTCAACCCGCTGGCAGGGCGGCGTGCAGGAGGTGATGATCGGCTATTCCGACTCCAATAAGGACGGGGGTTTCATTGCCGCCAACTGGGAGCTCTACAAGGCGCAGAGCAAGCTGACCCGCCTCGGCCAGGAACTCGGCGTCGGCATCGCGTTCTTCCACGGGCGCGGCGGCTCGGTGAGCCGCGGCGGCGTGCCGACTCATCGGGGCATCATGGCCCAGCCGCCGGGTTCGATCCGCGGCCGTTTCCGCATCACCGAGCAGGGCGAGGTCGTCTCGTTCAAATATGCCAACCGCGGCACCGCCGCCTACCAGATGGAGCTGCTGGCGGCCTCGGTGTTCGAGCATGCGCTGGCTGGCGATGGCGAGCGGGCCGGTCCAGGCCACGACGACGCTCTGGAAGCCTTGGCCGGAGCTTCACGGGCGGCCTACGTCCAGCTGCTCCAGACCGACGGCCTCGTCGATTACTTCCAGGCCGCGAGTCCGCTCGACGAGATCGCGCTCCTGAACATCGGCTCGCGCCCGGCCCGCCGCTTCGGCGCCCGCTCCCTGTCGGACCTGCGGGCGATTCCGTGGGTGTTCGCCTGGTCGCAGAACCGGCACGTGATCACCGGCTGGTACGGGGTGGGCTCTGGGCTCGCGAGCTTTGTCGACGTGCGCGGACGGGACGGCGAGGCGACCCTCAAGCGCCTTTTCCAGGAATCCCGGGTGCTGCGCCTCGTCCTCGACGAGGTCGAGAAGACGCTGATGATGGTCGATCTCGACATCGCCCGCGCCTATGCGGGCCTCGTCCCGGACGCGGCAACCCGGGACAGGATCTTCTCGATGATCGAGGCCGAGTACGCGCTCACCCGCGAGATGGTGCTGCGGGTGAGCGGCGGCACCGAGCTCGCCGAGCGCTTCCCTCTGTTCCGGGATCGCCTCAAGGGTCGGCTCCCGACCATCAACCAAGTGAGCCGCGAGCAGGTCGAGCTGCTCGCCCGCTACCGCGCGGAGACCGACGAGGACCGGCGCGAGGCGGTGAAGTCGGCCCTGCTTCTGTCCATCAACTGCATCGCGGTCGGCTTCGGGGCGACCGGATAGAGGAGGGCCAACGCGCTCCCTCTCCCGCACGGGACAGGGGACCCGCGCTTCGACCCGGCACCGTTGAAACCGGTCCATTCGTGCAGCCGCGCCCTGTCAGGGACCACTGCGCGCGCCATTTGCCGCCGATGAACGGGATCGCATCCCGCAACGGCATCAGAACCGTCACCAAGAGAGAGAACCCAAGATGAGCTTCACCCTGATCCAGCAGGCCAAGCCGCGCCTGCACCGGTCCGAACTCGCCGTTCCGGGCTCGAACCCGACCTTCATGGAGAAGTCGGCCTCCTCGGCGGCGGACGTCATCTTCCTCGACCTCGAGGACGCCGTCGCCCCCGACGACAAGGAAAAGGCCCGTACCAACATCATCCAGGCGCTCAACGACCTGGATTGGGGCAACAAGACCATGATGATCCGCATCAACGGTCTCGATACCCACTACATGTACCGCGACGTGGTCGACATCGTCGAAGCCTGCCCGCGGCTCGACATGATCCTGATCCCCAAGGTCGGCGTGCCGGCCGACGTCTACGCCATCGACGTGCTGGTCACCCAGATCGAGCAGGCCAAGAAGCGCGAGAAGCAGATCGGCTTCGAGGTGCTGATCGAGACGGCCCTCGGCATGGCCAATGTCGAGGCGATCGCCCAGTCGTCCAAGCGCCTGGAGGCGATGTCCTTCGGCGTCGCCGACTACGCCGCCTCGACCCGCGCCCGCTCCACCGTCATCGGCGGCGTGAACCCCGACTTCTCGGTGCTCACCGACAAGGACGAGTCCGGCAATCGCCAGACCCACTGGCAGGACCCGTGGCTGTTCGCCCAGAACCGCATGCTGGTGGCCTGCCGCGCCTACGGCCTGCGCCCGATCGACGGGCCGTTCGGCGACTTCTCGGATCCGGATGGCTACCGCTCGGCGGCCCGCCGCTGCGCTGCCCTCGGCTTCGAGGGCAAGTGGGCGATCCACCCCTCGCAGATCGACCTCGCCAACGAGGTGTTCACCCCCTCCGAGGCCGAGGTCACGAAGGCCCGCCGGATCCTGGAGGCCATGGAAGAGGCCGCCAAGGCTGGCCGCGGCGCCGTGTCCCTGGATGGTCGCCTCATCGACATCGCCTCGATCCGCATGGCCGAGGCGCTGATCGAGAAGGCGAACGCCATGAAGGGCTGAGACAGCCCGCGGCGCGACAGGCGCCCGAGACACCGAGATCGGAATCGCCCGGCCTCGGCAGACCGGAGCCCATTTGGGTGAGAGGGAGACAACCCCGGAGAGGGCGCACCCCTCACCCTGTCCCTTCGCAAGCAGGGACCGACTCTGCGGCGCGGCTGCGACGGCGACGGTCCTAGAACGGCCGATCGTCCGGCAGCCGCGCCGCGGCCACCTCGTCCGGCGTCGGATCGCGGTGGATCACGACCCCGTTCGACCGGTCCGCCGCGATCAGCCCGAGTTGGGCGAACCCGTCGAGCCAGCCGTCCATCGGCCAGATTCCGTGGCGGGCTTGGAAGCGCGTCGCGTTGGCGACGATATCGCGGAAGTGCTGCAGGGGCGGGTCGTAGCCCGGATGGTGCTGGTGATAGGCCTGGGGACCGCCGAGGAACAGGATCGGCACGCCGGCACGCTCGGCCCGGAACGCGAGGTCGGTATCCTCCGCGCCGTAGCCCGAAAAACTCTCGTCGAAACCGCCGAGCCGGTCGTAGGTCGCGGCCCGCACTGCGAAGGCCAGGGACCAGAACAGACCAGGCTGCGGCGCCGGCGCCACCTCACCGGCGGGCGGAAAGGCCCGCACCGGGTGCGGCCGGCCGAGACGCTCCAGATCCGCCGCGCGCCAGCCGTCCGCGACCGCGCCGGCCGGCAGGTAGCCGATCTCGCAGCAGATCAGGCCGTCATGCACGGCCACCGCGCGCGACAATCCAGCGACGAGCCCCTCCGAGGGGATGCAATCCACGTCGAGAAAGATCAGCGTCTCGGCCTGAGCCGCCCGGCGTCCGGCGTTGCGCGCTGCAGCCAGCGGCAGGCCGGCATGCGGGAACGCGACGCGCTCCACCGGGAAGGGCAGGGAAGGGTATGGCGCCGTGTCGCCGCCGATCTCGACGACGATGCAGCGATCGGGGAGAGCACCGCGGCTGAGACCTTCGAGCAGGCGGGTGAGATGCGCGCGCCGGCCCTTGTTGAGGGTGATGACGGCGATGCTCACGATGCAGGTCCAGCGCGCAGGACATCAATCCGGTAATCGGCGGTCCGCGACTGATTGAGGACTTGAGCGAACGAGGCAGCGAGCCGGATGAAGCTGTCGGCGGCGCCGTCACCCGAGAGGGGATAATCGGTCTCGCCCAGCCAGTGCACCAGCACGATGTCGCCCCCCGGCTCGATCGTCGCGCCGGCCCGCCGCACGAGTTCGGCGAAATCGGCCGGCGCCAGGAAGTAAAGAAACTCGGAGAGGACGATGAGATCGAATCGTTCCTCCGGCCAGTCCGCCGGCATGGTCCCCGGCCGGACCTCGACATGGGTGCGATCCGCGCATCGCGAACGCGCTGCCTCCACGGCCGCCGGGACTAGGTCGGTGGCAAGCAACCGCTCGCAGCGCTCGGACAGGGCGCGGGTGAAGACGCCGATGGAGCAGGCCGGCTCGAAGGCGGCGCGGTAGTGCGCCTGCGGCAGTGCCGCCAGCGTCGCCGCGTACTTGTCGCGCTCGTAGGACGACGTGGTGAAGCGCCAGGGATCCGGGTCGCTGGCGTAGATGCCGAGGAAGTAATCCTCCGGCAAGGTCTGGGTCCGCCGGGTCATGCGGGGACGGCGACGAAGCGTTCGTAGGGGCCGCAGAGCCGGTCGATCATGGCGGGCTCGAGCCGGAAGCCCTGGGGATCGTCCGCGATCAGGTCGGTGGTCTGCGATTCGTGCGCGGCGACGGCGCGCGTCTTGGTCTCGCGATAGGCCGAGACGTCGAGGCGCAGGCCGGCCGGACTCGGCCCGACGTCGGTCTCGGGCGGTAGGGTCCAGCCCCAGACCGGGTACTCGTAGACCCGCACCCCCGGCATCTGCGGCCGGGCGAGGGCAACGATCGCGGCGGCCGCCTTGTGATCGCAATGGGGATCGTGGCGCCACGTGACGAAGACCGCACCGGCCCCGATCGCCGCGACCGCGCGGGCCACCGCGGACGCGGCCGCCTCGGCCGCCGGGCCCTCGCTCGGGACATGCGCGTCGGGCAGGCGCAGGAAGGTCACGGCGTCGGGGCCAAGCCCGAGGACCGCCGCGGCCCGCCGTGTCTCCGCCTCGCGCAGGGTACGCAGCTTCTCCGGCGGGTATAGGCGGGAATGCGTGTGCGACCCGCAGCCGTCGCTGATGACGACGAGGTGCCCGGGCCGCCCGGATGCCCGGGCGGCGGCGATCAGGCCGCCGCATCCGAGGCTCTCGTCGTCGGGATGGGGCGCGACGACCACGAGCCCCCGGTTCCCCAGGAGTGCGTCGAGGCTCGCCAGGGGCAGCGCGTCGGCGGCTTCCAGGAAGGCATCGGCGCGCATCAGCGGCCTCCGGTCCGGTCGCCGACGGGAACGGTATACCGGTCGCTCCGCGACAGGATGCTGACGAGGTCGGTCACGATACGCTCCAGGGATGGTGCGCGGGTTCGGGCGTCCCTGGCTATTGGGCCCGACGCCTGAACAAGCCATGAGCGGCGCGTTCGGGTCGGGAGGCGTTACCGGTCGTTCTCGGTGGTGAGGGCGTCCGCGCGGGTACCCTCGTCGACGCTCGATCCCGCCGCGAGATGGACGCCGGGCGTCGGCGAATCGGTGAACACCGTGCCGGCCGCGCTGAGGGCGCTCCGCAGAGCCTCGATCTGCCCGCTCGGCGGATCGCTGTAGCCGCCCTCGAAATCCCGCACGAGCTGCTCGTCCAGACCGACCTTCCCGGCGAGATCGGCCTCCGACCAGCCGAGCAGCCCGCGGGCCGCCCGCGACTGCGCCGGGCTCATGGCCTGCGCCCGAGTTCCGCTCTGCGCGCCCTCATCTGATCCTGCCAAGGTCATCCTCCCGCCCCGCGACAATCAACAACGAACACGGTCCCGGATCGTTTCCGTGCGGTCCCCGTGGGATCGCGACCATAATTGCGCTGAAATCTTGTCGCATCCGCCAGGGCGCAAGGATTCGGGGCGGACTCTCGCGAGGCCGGTCCGCGCGGCCGGCGCGGCGCTTCCGGACCGGGATGACCTGCGCAGTGTGCGCGATATGGGGACTGGACGATGAGAGGGGTGCTGATCGCGAGCCTGGCCTGTGCCGTGCTGGCCATGGACCTATCCGCGGCAACGCAAGCGCAGGCTCAGATGGGCGGCTCGCCGACGGGTTTCGGCCGGGGCAACCGGCGGCCCGGCGGTGAAGAAGAGAAGAAGCCCCAGTACGTGCCGGGGACCAAGGCCAGCGAGAAGATCTTCCCGCTGGACTCGACCTGGACCGCCGTGAGCCTGAACGGCAAGCCATTCACGGGCGGGGACCGGCCGAGCTTCATCATCGACAAGCAATATCGTGCCCGCGGCTACGGCGGCTGCAACACCTTCGCGGCGACCGCCTTCCCGCTCAAGGAGCAGCACATCGCCGTGGGCCCGCTCGCGCTCACCAAGAAGAGCTGTGACAAGGGCCTCGCAGCCACGGAGCAGGCCTTCTTCATCGCCCTGCGCACCTCGGCGGTTTGGGATCTGGTCGGTTCGCAACTCGTGCTCAAAAGCCCGAACGGTGAGTTGAAGTTCGACCGCGCTCTTTAAGGGCCGGTTCACCACGCTGCAGGAAGACGGCCGCCGATTCAGACGCCTTTGAGGGGCGTCGGGGTTCACTCCTCGGGTGTCGAGGAGGCGATTGATGCCAGTCGGGATCGGGATCGGACGCGGGGATCCCTCGCGTCCTGCGGTGACGCGAACCCTGCACTTCTCGGGTCCCGAGGGTTTCCATCCCGGTGCCCTGTGGCTTGCCACGGCGATGCCGATCCTGGCGACGCTTCTTCTCCTCGTTCGGCTAGCGTCCTGAGAAGCGCATTGCGCGGAGCGGGCCGCCAACGATCATCTCGTCTCGGTCGTGCCGCGCGATCGGCCGACTCCGAAGGAGCGGCCCGGCTCGGGCGCAGACTGCGCACGCGGGATCACTGGCGGAAACAGATCCGCCAGACCTGCAGCGACGCCGTAGAGGATGGGGTCGGCATCCAGGCCTGCCTCAGGCGGACGGAGATCGCTCTTCAGCATGGTGCGCCGGCGGGCATCGCGCGCGTTCGCGAGCATCTGTCCGCGTCTCCGTTCTTCACCTGTTCGAGCATGGTCAATGCCGCGTTCCGCGTTTCGTTGCCGCAGCGGCCGGAATTTTTTCCCGAGGACGAATCGCGGCAGGATCTCAGCCGCGGCGCCGGAGGACTGACAGGGGACCGCCGTCGAGCAATGGGCAGGCGGTCGGGACGACACTGATGATCGTCGCACTCGGACAGCGCGCCCGGCAGCCCTGGGCCGCCGCGATCTGATCGCGGCCGCAGGCGTCGGCGAAGCAGAAGGTCCCCAGATCCTCGCAGGTCGCCCGGAAACGGCCGAGCGGCCCGACCTCCCGAAAATCCGCGGCTCCCGCACTCTGCGTCAGCAGGAGGACGGTCAGGCCGAGCAGGATCGGGAGCCGTGCCATCTTCGTTTCCAATCCAGGTTGCGACCGCTTGCCGAGCCTGCCTAGCATTGGCAGCTTGGACGCGTCGTACCATTCCCGCGACAGACGATGCACGCCATCTGACGCGATCCCGGTCGCGCCGCGCGGCCGTCAAGCCCGTTTCCTCCGAAAGGCCGCCATGCCGCTCTACGCCCTCGACGATCACGTCCCCGCCCTCGCCGACCCCGCCCGTATCTGGATCGCGCCCGACGCGCAGGTGGTCGGCCGCGTACATCTCGGTCTCGATGTCGGGATCTGGTTCGGGGCGGCCCTGCGCGGCGACAACGAGCCGATCCGGATCGGCGACCGCACCAATGTCCAGGAGGGCGTGATCATGCACGTCGATCCCGGCTTTCCCCTCGTCATCGGCAACGACGTCACGATCGGCCACGGCGCGATCGTGCATGGCTGCACCATCGGCGACGGGAGCCTCGTCGGCATGGGGGCGACGGTTCTGAACGGGGCCAGGATCGGGCGCGGCTGCCTCATCGGTGCCAACGCGCTGGTCACCGAGGGCAAGGAATTCCCGGATCACAGCCTGATCGTCGGGGCGCCGGCCAAGGCCGTGCGCACCCTCGACGGAGCCGCTGTCGAAGGGCTCCGCCAAGCCGCCCTGCGCTATGTGGAAAATGCCCGGCGCTACAAGGCCGGGCTGCGCCGCATCGACGGCTGACCTTGAGCGGCCACTTCCATACCGGAGTGGCCCGGCCGCTTACTTCTTCGCCTTGCCGCGCTCGATCGCTTCCTCGATGAGGCGGTGGGCCTCCTCCTTGTCGCCCCAGCGGACGAACTTGACCCACTTGCCGGGCTCCAGATCCTTGTAGTGCTCGAAGAAGTGCTGGATCTGCTGGATCGTGATGTCGGGCAGGTCGGTGTAGTTCTCGACCCGGTCGTAGCGCTTGGTCAGGTGGCGCGACGGTACCGCGATGATCTTCTCGTCCTCCCCGCCCTCGTCCTGCATCACCATCACACCCACGGGGCGCGCGCTGATGATCGCCCCCGGCAGGACGGCGCGGGTGTTGGCCACCAGCACGTCGCAGGGGTCGCCGTCGCCCGACAGCGTGTGGGGAATGAAGCCGTAATTGCCCGGGTAGAACATCGGCGTATAGAGGAACCGGTCGACGACCAGTGCGCCGGATTCCTTGTCCATCTCGTACTTGATCGGCTCGCCGCCGAGGGGCACTTCGACGATCACATTGACGTCGTGCGGTGGCTTCTTGCCGAGCGGGATGACGTCGATCTTCATGGCGTATCGCTTCCGGAAGGCGGTCTCGTCCGCTTCCCGGATCTCTTAGAGGCGCGGCCTGGCAAAGCAAATCGGCCGTTGGTGCGGTCCGGCAACGAGCGCTGGAAAACGTTAGCCGAACAGGAAGCCGACCTTGGGCAGGGGCACGCCGGCCACGCGATCCAGGACCCGCGGGCCGGCGACGCCGCCGAGCCCCGCGTAGAAGGCGCCGGCGCGGGCGTTGTCCTCCAGGCTCCACACGCCGAGCCGCGCGAGGCCGTGATCGGCCAGATCGTTGCGCACTGCCCGGAACAGGCGCCGCCCAAGGCCGACACCCTGATATTCCGGCAACAGGTAGAGTTCATCGATCTCGGCCTCGGCGCCGAGTGCCCGGCTGCGCGTCCGTCCATACGCCGCGTAACCGACGACGAGTTCCCCCGTCTCGACCACCGCGAGCGGCCGCCCGCGGCGCAGGGCGCCCAGCCACCAGGCCCGGTCCCGGGTGGAGATCAGCCGCTCCAGAGCGACCCCCGGGATGATGCCGCGATAGGCTTCGCGCCACGACGCATCGAACACCTTGGACAAGCCGCCGAGATCGGCCTCGCGGGCCCGGCGGATGCTCGTGGTGCGCGTGGTCATGGGCTTCGGGCCTCCCATCGTCCGTCCGGCGGATAACCCGCGCGGTCCGCCCAGGTTCGATGCCGATCCGGGCGGAGTGAAGGCAAGAATGGCGCCGCATGTCGGCGCTCGACCGTCGGAAGGCCACCGGCTCGCGAATTGCCGGGGTGTCGAGCGGCTGATAGAGGCCGGGCTCGTTTCCTCGGCAGCACGGCCTTGTTCAACCGCTTCCTCAAGCCCGAGACGCGCTACGCGCGCCGCATGGCCCGGATCGCCCGCTTCGAGCGGCCGATCTCCGGCCCCGGCGATCGGCTCATGGCATGGGCCAACATGCTGCTGATCGACCACGGCGTCTTCCGCCTCGCCTATCTCAATCGGCACCGCGTCGGCGCCGGCAGCCTCTGGCGCTCCGCCCAGCCAGGCCCCCACCAGCTCGCCCGCTTCCGGGCCGAGGGCGTTCGGACGATCATCTCCCTGCGCGGCGGGCGTGAGCACGGGTCCTGGCCGCTGCAGCGTGAGGCCTGCGAACGCCACGGACTCAAGCTCGTCGAGTTCGTGCTCCGCTCCCGGGAGGCGCCCGACCGCGCCACCATCCTCGGCGCCAAGGCCTTCTTCGCCAGCATCGAGTACCCGGCGGTGATGCACTGCAAGTCCGGCGCCGACCGCGCCGGCCTCGCCTCGGCCCTCTACCTGATCCTGCACGAGGGCCGTCCGGTGGCCGAGGCCGCCCGGCAGCTCTCCGCCCGCTACGGTCATCTCCGCTTCGCCAAGACCGGGATCCTCGACGCGTTCTTCGCGCGCTACCGCGTCGAGGGCGAGGCAAAGGGGCTCGACTTCCTGACCTGGGTCGAGACCGTCTACGACCCTGAGGCGCTCAAGCGCGATTTCCGGCCGGGCTTCTGGTCGGATCTGGCGGTGGACCGGGTGCTGCGGCGGGAGTGAGGAATCACTCCGCTGCCGGCCGCGCCGCTTCGCGGAACGGGTGGGCCGGGTAAGTGCCGATCACTCGCAACTCGCGCGAGAAGAAGCCGAGTTCGTCCAATGCGCGGCTGAGGCCCGGATCCTCGGGATGGCCGTCGACCTCGGCGTAGAACTGCGTAGCGGTGAATTCGCCGTCGACCATGTAGCTCTCGAGCTTCGACATGTTGACGCCGTTGGTCGCGAAGCCGCCCAACGCCTTGTAGAGAGCGGCCGGGATGTTGCGGACCCGGAACACGAAGCTCGTCACGCACGGGCCGGTCCCGGCGGCGACGGTCTCGGGCTCGGGGGAGAACACCACGAACCGGGTGGTGTTGTGCGCCTCGTCCTCGACGTCGCGCTCCAGCATGTCGAGGCCGTAGACCGCAGCGGCGAGCGCCGGCGCAAGCGCGGCCCGGGTCGGATCGCCGATCTCGGCGATCTCGCGCGCCGCCCCGGCCGTATCGCCGGCGACCACCGCCTTCAGGCCCAGCCGGCGAATGATCCGCCGGCACTGGCCGAGGGCGTGGACGTGGCTGTGGACGGTCCGCAGCGACTCTATCCGCGTGCCCGGGAGCACCATCAGCTGGAAGTGGATCGGCAGGAAGTGCTCGGCCACGATGTGCAGCGGCGAGATCGGGATCAGGTGGTGGATGTCGGCGACGCGGCCCGCGATCGAGTTCTCGATCGGGATCATCGCCCGCTGGGCGCGCCCCTCGGTCACCGCCGCGAAGGCGTCCTCGAAGGTCGGGCAGGGGAGAGGCGTCCAGTCGGGATACGCCTCCGCGCAGATGATGTGCGAGTTGGCCCCGGGCTCACCCTGATAGGCGATGGTGCGGTTGGTCATGGCGGCGCAGATTCGTTCGTCGGGTCAGTTCAGGCGCCGGCTCTGCAGCAGGGCGCGGGCCCGTTCCAGGTCGGCAGGGGTGTCGACGCCGAGCGGCAGGTCGTCGACGATGGCGGCATCGATGCGCATCCCGGCCTCGAGCGCGCGCAGCTGCTCCAGCTTCTCCCGCACCTCCAGCTCGCCGGGCGGCAGGGCGACGAACCGGCTGAGCGCCCTGCGCCGGTAGGCATAGAGGCCGATATGGTGCCAGAGGGGCCCGTCGCCCCAGGGGGCGCGGGCGCGGGTGAAGTACAGCGCACGCAGGCGACCGGGGCCGATCGTGTGGCCGACGAGCTTGACCACGTTGGGGTTGTCGGCCTCGTGCGGATCGGTGATCGGCGCACAGAGTGTCACGATGTCGACGGTGCGGTCGGCGAGGGGCGCGATGGAGGCGCCGATGATCGCCGGATCGATGGTCGGCAGGTCGCCCTGAACGTTGACCACCACGTCGTGGCGGCCTTCCGGATCAACGACCTCCAGCGCCTCGGCCAGCCGGTCGGAGCCCGACGGATGGTCGGTCCGGGTCATTACCGCGAGCCCGCCCGCGGCCTCGACCGTCCGAGCGATCTCCACCGCGTCGGTCGCCACCACCACGGGGCCGATGCCGGCCTCCACGGCGCGGCGCCAGACATGCACGATCATGGCCTCGCCGGCGATGTCGGCCAGCGGCTTGTTCGGCAGGCGAGTCGCGGCGAGGCGGGCCGGGATCAGGACCAGGGGATCGGACATCGAGATTCGGATCCGGATGCGCGGATCGGGTGGCCGCGGCAGGAGGCGGCCGGCTGCTTAACAGGCCCGCCCCCGGTTGTCGTCCCCCGGGAGACGGGCGGAACCGCGGTGGAGAAAAGGTGCCACGCGGTGACAAGCTGAGCAATTCGGTGGAACAATCCTGCGCTGGAGCGACGCGGAGCGCCTTGGCGGCATTGTCAGGAACCGCCTGAAACCGCTAAGGCAACCTCGAAATCTTCCAATGTCCGGTGCCCGAGCCTGCTCGCCCGTGTCAGGCGCGCGTTCGGCACGGCCGAGTTGCGAGAAGAGCATGAACTCGTTCGAGGTGAACAAGGTTGTGGGTGCTGTCCTCGGCGCCCTTCTGTTCGCGGCCGGATCGGGTTTCGTCGCCGAGTTGATCTACCATCCGAAGCCCGCGGGCAAAGCCGGCTACGATCTCCCCGAGCCGGAGACCAAGGCTGCCGCCGCGGCGCCCGAGGCCAAGGTCGAGCCGATCGCCGTCCGCCTCGCCAGTGCCAATGTCGAGAAGGGCGAGGCCGGCACCAAGGCTTGCCACGCCTGCCACAATTTCGAGAAGGGCGGCCCCAACAAGGTCGGCCCCGACCTGTACGGCGTGGTGGAGCGGCCGAAGGGCTCGCATCCGGGCTTCGACTATTCTGCGGCCCTGAAGGAGAAGGGCGGGACCTGGACCTATGCCGATCTCGACGAGTTCCTGACCAATCCGAAGGGCTACGTGAAGGGCACCAAGATGGCCTTCGCCGGCATCGCCTCGCCCCAGGATCGGGCCAACGTCATCGGCTACCTGCGCACGCTTGCCGATCAGCCCAAGCCGCTGCCCGCCGTCGAGAAGAGTGACGCGGTGCCGGCTGCCGCGCCAGCCAAGGCGGAGGACAAGCCTGCCGAAAAGGCCCCTGCCGACAAGCCGTCCGCCGACAAGCCGGCCGCCAGCAAGGCCTCCGACGGTAAGGACAGCCCGGCCAAGCCGGCCGATCCCAGCACCGCCAAGCCCGTGGAGGCGAAGTCGCCCGGCAGCCCGCGGGTGACCGGCGAATCAAGCGACCGCAACGCGCCGGCGCCGCCGGCCAATGCCCATGACAGCGACCAGCAGGGTGCGCCGTCGAGCCTCATTCCCCCGGAGCCGACCGCGCCCTCTTCCCCGGCGGCCAAGGAACCGCCGGCGCAGGCCAATCCGGAGGCGGTCGAACGGGCGAAGGATCTCGAGGTCGGCGGCCCGACCAAGGACCTGAATGCGCCCCTGCCGACCCCGCAGCCGCTTCCAAAGGAGTAGAGGCACGAGGCCGAGTGCGGGCAGGAAAGTCCTGCCCCTCGCGTGTCAGGCGCGTTTCGCCGGCATGGCTCCAGGCCCGGCCCTTGCTGTGAGGCGGCCGTGCCTCGGCATCCTGCCGAGCTGAAAACCGCGTAGGCCCCCTTGGCTGACCGAAGTCCTGATGTCGAGGAGCGTCGCGCTCCCCTGCCGCTGCTCGTCGCCGTGACCATGACCGGAACGGTGGCGCTGCATATCTTCGTGCCGGCACTGGCGGCGGCGGCGGTCGACCTCGGCACCAATGCCGCCGGCGCGCAACTGACGATCACCGTGTACCTGATCGGTCTCGCGGGCGGTCAGCTACTCTACGGCCCCCTGTCGGATCGATACGGGCGGCGGCCGATCCTGATCGCAGGGCTCGGCCTCTACCTCGCCGGACTGCTGCTCGCGATTCCCGCGCCGAATATCGGGGTCCTGCTCGTCGCCCGGGTTCTGCAGTCGCTCGGGGCCTGCGGCTCGCTGGTGATCGGCCGGGCAATGGTGCGCGACGTCTCGACCCGCGAGGATGCGGCCCGCAAGCTCGCGATCCTCACCACCGCGATGACGCTGACACCCGCCCTGGCGCCTGCGATCGGCGGTTTGGTGAACGAGGCCTTCGGCTGGCGCGCGGTGTTCTTGGTGCTGGCCGGCCTCGTGGCCGTGCTGGGCGCGCTCGTGATCTTCATCCTGCCCGAGACCAACCGCCACAAGGTGGCGCTGCCGGGCTTCGTCGCCGTTCTGTCCGGCTACCTCCGGCTGGTTCGGATCCCGGTCTTCCGCGCCTACCTCGTGGCGGGAGCCTGCGGCGGCACCAGCCTCTACGCCTTCCTGGCCGTGGCGCCGTTCCTCCTCGTGGATCGCCTCGGGCGCTCCTCGCAGGAAGTGGGGTTCGATTGCCTGATCGTCGTGTTCGGCATGGTCGGCGGTGCCGTCCTGGCGAGCCGGCTCGCCGCCCGGGTGCCGATCCGCAAGGCGGCGCGCAGCGGTAACCTTCTCTGCATCGCCGCGGCCCTGACGCTGCTGGTCGTGGATCGCACCGGGATGCTCGGCGTCGTCAGCCTGATCGTGCCGCTCTTCGCCTACGCGGTCGGGGTCGGTCTGCTCAGCCCGAACGCGGTGGCGGGGCTGATGAACGTCGATCCGCATGCGGCAGGATCGGCCTCCAGTCTCTACGGCTTCACGCAGATGACCTTCGGAGCCCTGTTCACGGTCGCTGCCTCCGCGTGGCCCGCGACCTCGGCCATGCCGGTGGCGCTGGCGCTGCTCGCTGCCGGGCTGATCGCAGCTCTGGCGCTGCGGCGGGCGTGAGCCCAGCCGCTCAGCATGGAACGAACCGGGCAGGTTCGGCATTGAGAGCGCCCAACAGGAGGAGAAACGACATGTCGCGCCTGCCCATCATCGTTCTCGCCACGCTCACCCTCGGCGGCACCGCCTTCGCGGCCGAGCAGGGAGCCGCCTCGCGGACGCCCGGTCACGAGATGCAGGACCACGGAAGCCGGGCCGGCAGCCCAGGCGCCTCCGGCTACGCGCCCGGTCACGAAATGAAGTCCGGCACATCGGACACGACCGGTTCGACGTCCCGCACGGGCGGTTCGGGAACCGGCACCACCGGCACCTCGGGAACCGGCGGTTCCGGCACCCGCCGCTGACATCGTGAGCGAACGCCTCGACCCCGGCCTTCCGGTCGGGTGAGGCGGAGTGACGGGCATCCGGTCCCCAGGGGCCGGATGCCCGGTCGCTACGCACGTACCGCTTCCACAAGGCCCACGGCCCGGTCGCGAAATCCGTCGACCAGTTCCAGCCACAACAGGCGCGCCGGATCCACGGGTCCCGGCAGGACCAAGCGCCCGGGCGGCACCGACGCGAATCCGAGCCGGCCGTAATAGGGCGCATCGCCCACCAGGATCACCAGACCTTCCCCCGCCTTCCGCGCGCCCTCGATCGCCGCGCGTGTCAGGGTGCCGCCGATGCCCCTTCCCTCGAAGCTCGGGTCCACTGCCAGTGGGCCGAGCATCACGAAGGGGGTCGCTCCGGCCCGTACCGGACCCATCCGAACGGACCCGACCAGGAAGCTGCCGACCGAAGCGGTGATGCCGAGATCCATCCGCTCAGCCGCACCCTCGCGGAGGCGATAGGCGGTTCGGGCGAAGCGGCCGGGTCCGAAGGCCCGGGCATGGAGCCGCTCGATGGCGGAGGCATCCTCCGTCCGCTCGGGCCGGATGACGAGGGACAAGTCGGTCACGGGATACTCGCGGGTCGGATGGCCGCCGCGTAGCAGCGTCGGGCCGGACCCGCAAACCGCCGCGCTACTCGGCGGCCGCCAGCGCGGGCCGCTCACCGCCCTGCGTCAGCCTCAGGAAGCCGAGGGCCGAGAGCCAGATCACCGCACCGCAGGCGGAGGCGACGCCGAGGACCAGCGCGAAGCCGCCGCGATCGTGCAGGAGGGCGATCGCCGGCACCACGAAGCCGCTCGCCGTAAAGCCGACGAAGTAGCGCACGCTGTAGGCCCGAGCCCGATAGGCGGGCGGAACGTAGCGGGCGATCATCGCATCGTTGATCACCACCTGCCCGTAGATCGCCGTCATGGCGAGGACGAGCCCGGCCAGCAGCGGCAGTCCGGTCGAAACCGCCGCGATCCCGAGCCCCAGCGGCTGCAGCACCGAGAGCGCCACGAACAGGGACGGCAGGCTGTAGCGGTCGATCAGGCGGCCCATGGCGAGCTGCATCAGCGCGCCGAACAGGAAGACGCCCGTGGCAAGCGAGCCGGTGAGCGCCAGCGGCAGTGCCTGTCCGACACCCTCGTCGATGACCTTGGGCAGGCTGATCGTCGTCAGGTTGAAAGTCAGACCACCCGCGAAGATCGACAGGGCGAACATCGCCATGAGCGCCCAGGGCCGTGTCACCGGGATCACCGCCGCGCCGCCGGCCTTCCTGCCCGCGCTGTCGCCGTCCCCCGGAACCAGGGCCACGAAGGCCGCTCCGCAGGCGAGGCAGACGAGGCCCGGGACCACGAAGGCCGCCCGCCAGCTGATCGTGGCGGCGAGCAGCGCCGTGAGGCCGGAGGCTGCGGCCGCGCCGAAATTGCCCCAGACGCCGTTGATGCCGAGGTCGCGCCCGAGCCGGCGGGCATGGGTCACCAGCATGGCCGAGCCGACCGGGTGATAAATCGCCGAGGCGAGCCCGAGCACGCAGAGCCAGAGGGCGAAGCCGAGCGGCGTCGAAGCGCTCGCAACACCGAGGCAGGAGAGACCGTAGCCGAAGAAGAACACCGCCAGCATGTTGCGCCGCCCGAACCGGTCGGCGAGCGAGCCCATCGGCAGCGAGCAGAGCCCGAAGGCCACGAAGGCGCCGGTGGCGAGCCCGATCAGCTCGCCGTAGCCGAGCCCTGTCTGAGCCGCGATGGCGATGACCGCCGTCGGATAGATCAGCAGCACGAAATGGTCGAGGGCATGCGCGACGTTGACGAAGCGCAGGGTGCGGCGGGACAGCGTATCCGAATCCATCGCGGCGTATCCTCCGGGACGGCACCCTGATAGCCTGACCCGACGGCGGTGTTGGGCCGGATATGTATGCGAATGGGCCATTGTCGACAGAGGCGCGCGTCGTTGTGGGGCGATCGACCGATGCAGCCGACTATCAGGACGTGCCCCGCCCGGTCGCGGTGATGCCCAAGACCTATGCCGCCGGGATGCATCTCGCCCGGCACTTCCACCCGCGCGCGCAACTTCTCTACGCCACAGCCGGCCTGATGATGGCGTTCGCGGAGGACGGCACCTGGGTCGTTCCCGAGGGGCACGCCCTCTGGATCCCGCCGCGCCTCCCGCACGCCGTCGCGACCCACGGCGCCGTCTCGATGTGCTCGGCCTATATCGATCCGGCCTCGGCCCGATCCTTCCCGGCGAGCTGCCGGGTGATCGCGGTTTCGCGGCTCCTCGCCTCCGCGCTCACGGCGCTCGCGGAGGAGCCGGTGCTCTACGCGGTCGATGGGCGCGGCGGCCATCTCGCCGCGCTGGTGCTCGACGAGATCGGCCGGGCCCCCGCGACGCCCCTCGCGCTGCCGCTCCCGCGCGACCCGCGCCTGCGCCGGGTCTGCCTCGGGCTGATCGAGGATCCGGCCTCGAAGGCTGATCTCGACGCCTGGGCCGAGCGCGCCGGGGCGAGCCGGCGTACGCTGACCCGCGGGTTTCGCGCGGAGACGGGCCTGAGCTTCGGCGATTGGCGGGCCCGAGCCCGGGTGATCCGCGCGTTGGCCCTCACGGCCGAGGGGCGGCCGCCGCGGGTGGTCGCGACGGCGGTGGGTTATCGCAGCGCCCAGGCCCTGCGAACGACCGTCGCGCGGGTGCTCGGACCGGAGCGCCCGCCTTGGGGCGATGCGGCCGGCTGACCGCCGCCTAGGCGGCCTGCCGGGGTTCCTCGAAGAGTTCGTCGGCAGGCCCGAAGAACTCGAACTTCACCCTCTCGATCGGGACGCCGTGGCGCACGAGCCCGGTGACGAGATCCCGCAGGAACGGCTTGGGACCGCAGAGATAGTAGGTCGCCCGGTCGTGCGGGGTGTGCTGCACGAGCCAATCCGCCGTGATCAGGCCCTGAACGTCATAGTCTTCGCCTTGCCGGTCCGCGGCTTCGGGCTCCGCGTAGAAGGTCGCGACCTTGGTGTGCCGGGCCTGCGTCGCGAGCGACCGGGCCTGGTCGCGCAGGGCGTGTACACGGCCGAACAGGGCGCCGTGAACGTACCAGGTCGGCCGATCCGGGCTGCCGGCCGCGATAGTCTCCAGCATGCTGATCATCGGGGTCAGCCCGACGCCGCCGCTGACCAGAACCACCGGCTCGTCGCTCTGGGCGTCGAGGGCGAAGTCACCTGCGGGCGCGGCGACCTTCAGCACCGTGCCGGGTCGGACGTGATCGTGCAGCCAGTTGGAGGCGAGCCCGGCCGGCCGGCCCGGCGCCGCCTCGCGCTTGACGGTGATGCGGTAGGCCCGGTCATTCGGTGCGCAGGAAATCGAGTAGTTCCGCTTCAGCACGCCGCGGCCGGGCAGGTCCATCAGGAAGCCGAGATACTGCCCCGGCTGATGCCGCAGCACGGGACCGCCATCGGCGGGGACAAGCACGAAGGAGCGGATCGTCTCGCTCTCCTGGGACACGCCCTCGACCACGAAGTCGCGCCAGCCGTTCCAGCCGCCCGGCTTGCCGGCATGGTCGCGATAGATCGCGGCCTCCCGGCCGATCAGCAGCTCTGCCAGGAACCAGTAGGCCTCCCCCCAGGCCGTGGCGATCTCCGGCGTGGCGGCCTCGCCGAGCACGTCCCCGATCGCGCCGAGCAGGGCATCGGCCACGTAGGGATAGTGCTCCGGCAGGATGTTCAGCGCGACGTGCTTCTGCGCGATGCGCTCCACGGCTCCCGCCAAAACACCGAGATTGTCGATGTTGCGGGCATAGGCCAGCACGGCCTGCGCCAGGGCTTTCGGCTGCGAGCCCGTCTCACCATGATGGGACTGGTTGAAGAGGTCGCGCATCTCCGCATTCTCGAAGAGGCGCTCGTACATGCGCTTCGTGATGGTGAGACCGTGGGCCTCCAGGGCCGGCACAGTCGCCCTGATGAGGGCGATGGTGGCAGGGGACAGCGGAGCGGGCATGGCACGGCTCTAAAGGTGTATCGGAGATGTTCCTTTTAGATCGCCCCTCGAAAAGATGCAAGATGAATACATCTTATAAGCGATACCGCAGTCGGCGCTCTGATGGTGGTGCGTGGCTTCCGCAGGGCTTACGGACCGGGCCGGTGGCGCCCCTCGCATCGCCCGCCGGTACGGATGGTCTTCTGGAGTTGAGATGCGTCTGACCCGCTACACGGACTATGCTCTGCGCACCCTGATCTACGTCGGCCTGCACGAGCCCGAGCAGAGTTCGATCGCCGGGATCGCCCGCGCCTATGGCATCTCGGAGAACCACTTGAACAAGGTGGTTCATCAACTGGGACGGCTGGGCCTGATCCGGACGATCCGCGGGCGGGGCGGCGGCCTTCGGCTCGCGAAGCCGGCGAGGGAGATCGTCGTTGGCGCGGTGGTGCGTCAGACCGAGGACGACCTGGCCCTGGTCGAGTGCTTCGGCGGCGGAACCTGCGCCATCACGGCCCCGTGCCGGCTCCGGCGCGTGCTGGGCGAGGCCTTGGCGGCGTTTCTCGCCGTGCTCGACCGCTACACCCTCGCCGATCTCCTCGGCTCACCGGACGGGGATGCGATTGCGGCACTGCTGGGCCTGGCCGGACCCGGGCGCGGCGAGCCGCTGACGCCGGCCGATGCGGTGAGCCTCCCGGACGGCTGACGACCGGCCCACCGCCGCCTCAGGTCGCCCGCGCGGAGAAATCGATCCGCGGGTCGATCCAGACGTAGATCAGGTCGGACAGCAGGTTCACCGCGAGCCCGAGCAGCGAGAAGATGTAGAGCGTGGCGAAGACCACCGGGTAGTCGCGCCCGACGATCGCCCGGAACGACAGCTCGCCCAGGCCGTCGAGGGAGAAGATCGTCTCGATCAGCAGCGAGCCGGTGAAGAAGGCCGAGATGAAGGCTCCGGGGAAGCCCGCGATCACGATCAGCATGGCGTTGCGGAAGACGTGTCCGTAGAGCACGCTTCGCTCGGAGAGTCCCTTCATCCGCGCAGTCAGCACGTACTGCTTGCGGATCTCGTCGAGGAACGAGTTCTTCGTCAGCAGGGTCGAGGTGGCGAAGGCGCCGATCACCAGGGCCGTAAGGGGCAGCACCATGTGCCACGCGTAGTCGGTCACCTTGTGCCAGGGCGAGAAGCTCTCCCACCCTTCGCTGGTCAGGCCGCGCAGCGGGAACCACTGGTAGAACGAGCCGCCGGCGAACAGGATGATGAGCATCAGCCCGAACATGAAGCCCGGGATCGCGTAGCCGATGATCACCACGAAGGAGGTCGCGCGGTCGAAGCGCGTGCCGTCGGCCACCGCCTTGCGGATGCCCAGCGGGATCGAGATCGCGTAGGACAGCAGCGTCATCCACAGGCCGAGGGAGATCGAGACCGGCAGGCGCTCCTTGATCAGCTGGATGACGGTGACGTCGCGGAAGTAGCTGCGTCCGAAATCGAACCGGACGTAATCCCACAGCATCTTGGCGAAGCGCTCGGGCGCCGGCTTGTCGAAGCCGAACTGCTTCTCGAGTTTGGCGATGAATTCCGGGCTCAACCCTTGGGCGCCGCGATAGCGGGAACTGGCGTCGCCGCCGCCGCCCGACGGCCGGCTGGCGCCGCCGAGGTCGCCCGAGCCGCCGGTGACGCGGGACATGGCCCCGTCGCGCTGGCCCTGGAGCTGCGACAGCACGCGCTCCACCGGGCCGCCGGGGGCGAACTGCACGATGGTGAAGGTGATCAGCATGATCCCGAAGAGGGTCGGGATCATCAGGCCGATGCGGCGCAGGATGTAGGCGAGCATGGCGTCAGTCCCGCCCGATCCGCTTGGCCTTGTCGGCGTCGAACCACCACGTCCCGGGGGCGCCGAGGTCGTATTTCGGCGGCGTCGCCGGGCGGCCGTACACGTCCCAGAGGGCGAGGCGGTGGGTCGAAGCGTACCACATCGGCACCCAGTAGCGCCCGGCCCGCAGGACCCGGTCGAGGGCCCGGCAGGCGGTGGTCAGGTCCGCTCGCGACGTCGCGTCGGCGACGGCGGTGAGCAGCGCGTCGACCGCCGGGTTCGCGATCCCCGAGAGGTTGTTGGAGCCGGCGGTCCCGGCGGACCGGGAGCCGTAGGTCTCGCGCAGCTCCGCGCCGGGGGTGAGCCCGCTGCTGTAACGGCGCGGCGTGACGTCGAAGTCGAAATCCTTCAGCCGGGCCTGGTACTGGGACGGGTCGACCGTGCGCAGGCTCGCCTTGATGCCGAGCAACCCCAGGTTGCGGATGAAGGGCTGCGTGACCGCCTGGAAGACCGGATCCTCGTCGAGGAACTCGAGGGTCAGGGGCTGACCGCCGGGGAGCAGGAGACCGCCACCCTGGCGTGTGCAGCCGGCCTCCCGCAGGAGCGCGTCGGCGCGCTTCAGCAGCGCCCGGTCCTGGCCGGACCCGTCGGAGACCGGCGGCGCCCAGGCCTCGCCGAACACCTCGGGCGGCAGGTCCTTGAACGGCTCCAGCAGGGCGAGTTCCTCGGCCGAGGGCTTGCCGGTCGCCTTGAGGTCGGAATTCTCGAAGAACGATGCCGTGCGCGTATAGGCGCCGTACATCAGGTTGCGGTTCGACCACTCGAAATCGAAGCACAGGCCGATCGCCTCGCGCACCCGCGGGTCGCGGAACGCCGCGCGGCGGGTGTTGATCCACCAGCCCTGCGTGCCGCTCGGCCGCGCGTCCGGCACCGTCTCGCGGACCACGCGGCCCTCGGTCATCGCTGGGAAGTCGTATCCGGTGGCCCAGACCCGGGCGGTGAACTCTTCGCGGAACGTGAAGGCGCCGCTCTTGAACGCCTCGAACGCTACGGTGCGGTCGCGGAAATACTCGTAGCGAATCGCGTCGAAGTTGTTCTGGCCGACATTCACCGGCAGCTCGGCGGCCCAGTAATCCGGAACACGCTCCAGGCCGATGGACCGGCCCGGATCGACCGCGCCGACCCGGTAAGGACCGGAGCCGAGGGGCGCGTCCAGGGTCGAGGCCTCGAAATCGCGGCCGGCGTAGTAGGCGGCTGAGAAGATTGGCAGCTGCGCGACGAACAGCGGCAGGTCCCGGGCGCGGCCCGGCTCGAAGGTCACCACCAGCCGCTCATCGCCCTCGGCCCGGGCGTCGGCCATGGGACGGATGACCTCGGCGATCTCAGGGTGGCCCTTGTCGCGCAGGAGCTTGAGGCTGAAGGCTGCGTCCCGCGCGGTCAGCCGGGAGCCGTCGTGGAACCGGGCCTGCGGGCGCAACGCGAAGGTGTAGGTCAGGCCGTCCGGGCTCACCGTGACGGCGCGCGCCACCAGCCCGTAGAGGGCGTCCGGCTCGTCGAGGGCCCGGACCATCAGGCTGTCGAACGTCAGGTTCATGCCGGCGGCCCCGTCGCCGCGCAGCACGAAGATGTTGAGCGTGTTGAAGGTGTTGAGCGACTGGTTGCCGATCGTCGCGGCGAGCTGCGACGAGTGCCGCCCGCCGCGCGGCGCCATCGGGTTCACGTAGTCGAAATGCGCGAAGTCGGGGCCGTATTTCAGCTCGCCGAAGCTGGACAGGCCGTGGCGCTCCTGCGCGTCGGCGGCCCGGGCGGGGCGCCACGGCGGCAGCGCCGCGAGGGCGCCGGCCCCGAGGACCAGCCCGCGCCGGGTCGGCATTCCGGGCGCCCCCGTCAACGGGGCGCCCCGGTCTTGGCCGCGAGCTTCTCGTCGTACCACCACGTGGTCGGGAAGCCGGAGCTGGCGTAGAGCGGCAGGATCGCCGGGTGGCCGAACCGGTTCCAGCGCAGGGTCCGCTGCTGGTCGGAGGACCATTGCGGGACGACGTAGTCGTGGGCGAGGAGCACCCGGTCGAGGGCGCGCGTCGCCGCGATCACGGTGTGCCGGTCCTTGGCGAAGATCACCTTCTCGATCAGGGCGTCGATGCCGGGGTCCTTGATCCCGATCAGGTTGCGCGAGCCGGGCTTGTCGGCCGCCGCCGAGCCCCAGTACTCGCGCTGCTCGTTGCCGGGCGAGAGCGACTCGCCCCACGACGACGTGGTGACGTCGAAGTCGAAGTTGCGGATGCGGTTCTGGTACTGCGCCTGGTCGATCACCCGCAGGGTGGCGTCGATGCCGATCAGCTTCAGCTGCGCCGCGAACGGCAGGATCACCCGCTCGAAGGTGTTCTGGAACTCCAGGAACTCGACGGTCAGCGGCTCGCCGGTGGCCTTGCTGACCATCTTGCCGCCGCGCAGCTCGTAGCCGGCCTCGCGCAGCAGGCTGACGGCCTCGCGGAGGTTCTTGCGCACCGCCTCGGGGCCGTCGTTGACCGGGTTGGCGTAGGGGGTGGTGAAGACCGAGGCCGGGACCTTGTCCTTCACGCTCTCGAGGATCGCCTTCTCCTCGCCCTCCGGCAGGCTCGAGGAGGCCAGCTCCGAGCCGAAGAAGTAGGAGTTGATCCGCTTGTACAGGCCGTAGAACAGGGCCTTGTTCATCTCCTCGTAGTTCATCGCGAGGTTGAAGGCCCGGCGGACGCGCGGATCCCTGAACTTGTCCCGGCGCGTATTGAACGCGAAGGCCTGCATGATGCCCATGCCGCGCTCGGGGAACGCCTCCTTGATCAGCCGGCCCTCCTTCACGGCCGGGAAATCCTCGTAGGCGGTCGCCCAATTGCGGGCGATGTTCTCGACGCGGAAATCGTAGAGGTCGCCCTTCAGCGCCTCGACCAGCACGGTGCCGTCGCGGAAATACTCGTAGCGCTCGGTGTCGAAGTTGTAGCGGCCGGCATTCACCGGCAGGTCCTTGCCCCAGTAGTCGGGCACGCGGGTGTAGGTGGTCGTGCGGCCCGGCTCGAACTTCGCGAGGCGGTAGGGGCCCGAGCCCAGCGGCGGCTCCAGGGTCGTCTCGGTGACGCTGCGCGGCTTGCCGTTGGCGTCCTTGGCGGTCCACCAGTGCTTGGGCAGGACGCGCAGCTGCCCGATCACCTGCGGCAGCTCGCGGTTGCCGGTCTCGGTGAAGGTGAAGGTCACCTCGCGCGGCCCGGTCACCTCAGCCTTGGCGACGGTTTGGTAGTAGGCGGCGTAGAACGGGCTGTTGGCCTTCAGCACGTCGAAGGACCAGACCACGTCCTCGGGCGTGATCGGCTTGCCGTCGTGCCAGCGGGCGTTCTCGCGCAGCCGGTACGAGACCGAGCCGAGATCGGGGGCGATCCGCACCGCCTCGGCGAGCAGGCCGTAGGAGGTGAACGGCTCGTCCGACGACTCGGTCATCAGCGGATCGTAGATCTGCTGGATGCCGTTCTCGAGGTCGCCCTTCAGGCCGGCGACGACGATGTTGAAATTGTCGAACCCGCCCTGAGCCCCGAAGCGCACCATCCCGCCCTTGGGGGCGGCCGGGTCGGCGTAGTCGAAATGCTTGAAGTCGGGGCCGTATTTCGGCTGGCCCATCAGCGTGATCGCGTGGGTCCACTGACCGTTTGCGGCCGGCAGGGTGGCCGGCAAGGCAGGCGGCGTCGACGGCATCGCGGCCGGTTCCTGCGCACGGGCCGGGGCGAGCTGGAGGCAGGCGACGAGGAGCGTCGCGGCGAGGAGGCGTCCAGTCACGGTCTGCGCTGTCACGGGCAGGCTGTCTCCGTTGTGTCGGGCCCGCGCCGGGCGCGGGTATTCAGTGAGGCTCATAGGCCGGGTGTACACCGGCCGTCGAGCGCGCATGCACACGCGCTGCGGTGCCAAGCGAGGCGCGGGTTTTCCCTCCCGCGCAGACGAGGAGCGTGTGTCGTGAAAAAATTCACGCCGCTCGGCCGCGTCGGCCCTCCACCAGCCACATGGCCAGCACCGCCGCCGCCAGGGCCGCAAGCGCCGCGAGACCCAGCGCCAGCGGGTAGACCTCGACGCCGCGGATGTTGGCGCTGTCGCTCGGCCGGAAGCCGATCCAGTCGCCGCCCGCCAGACGTCCGCCACGCACCAGCGCCAGCCGCGGCACGTCGATCCCGCCGCCGGTCCCGGCGACCCGGCGCACCGACCCGCCCGAGCCGTCGGCGACGGCCTTCAGCCTTTCGGTACCGCTGAACACGTCGGCAAGTTCGCGCGGGTTGGCCGGCCCGACGCTGACGAAGGCCACGAGGTTGCCCGAGCGCAGGGTGTGCAGGCCCAGAGTCTCCGCGTCGAAGGTCGCTGTGAACAGGCCGGGCTCATGGGGCTTGAGCGTCAGCGTCGTCACCTTCCCGGTCGGGCCCGTCACGGTGACCGGCTCGACCTGGTCCGCCATGGTCTGGCGCTCGACCCGTACCTCGCGGCCGCGCCCGGTGGTCTGGGCGCGCAGCGCCTCCTCCTCAAGGGCCGGCTCCTTCATCAGCCAGTGGCCGAGGCGGCGGAGCAGGTCGAGATAGGGGCCGCCCTCTTGGTAGCCTCGCGCCCAGAGCCAGGCGTGATCGGACAGGAGCAGGGCGACGCGACCCTTGTCCTCGCGCGAAAGGGCGAGCAGCGGCAGCCCCTCGGCGCCCGACAGGATCGGCTGGATGCCGGGCCGGGTCCGGGCCTCGATGATGCGCAGCCAGTCGCCCCAGGCCGGCGGGTTCGCGTCCGAGCCCGGCAGGGCGCGGGTCACCGGATGCCGCTGGCCGATCTGTGTCGGCGTCGCCTTGTAGGGCTTCTCGACGACCCGTCCGTCGGGGTCGCCGGGCAGGATGCCGGCCAGCCGCGTGCGCGCGAGGCTGGCCGGTCCGGCGAATTCCGGACCCGCCGCGATCAGCAGGGCGCCGCCTTCGCGCACGTAGCGGACGATGTTGTCGAAATAGGCCTGCGGCAGCACGCTCTGGTTGGCGTAGCGGTCGAAGATGATCAGGTCGAAATCCTTGATCTTCTGGACGAACAGCTCGCGCGTCGGGAAGGCGATCAGGGAGAGTTCCGAGATCGGCGTGCCGTCCTGCTTCTCCGGCGGGCGCAGGATCGTGAAGTGGACGAGGTCGACGTTGGCGTCCGACTTCAGGAGGTTGCGCCACGTGCGCTCGCCCTGGTGCGGCTCGCCGGACACGAGCAGCACCCGGAGCTTCTCGCGGATGCCCTCAATCGGCAGGACCGCCCGGTTGTTGACCGTGGTGAGCTCGCCCGGCAGCGGCTCGACCTCGATCTCCACCACGTTCGGGCCGCCGTGCTCGATGCGCAGGTTGAGGGCGAACGGCTTGTCGGTGGCGACGTCCCGCCGGCCGATCTCCTCGCCGTCGCGGCGCACCGTGACCACGGCGTGGCCGGTGCCGCCGCGCTCCATGACCTCGGCGCGGATCGTCAGATCCTTGCCGACGATGCCGAAGCGCGGCGCCTCCAGGAGCTTGATCTGCCGGTCGCGCTCGTCCGGGTGCCCGGTGACGAGGACGTGGAGCGGCGCCTTGATGCCGAGCTGGGCCAGGGAGGCGGGGACGTCGTGCACCACGCCGTCGGTGAGCATCACGATCCCGGCGAGGCGTTCCGGCGGCACGTCGGCGAGCGCCTGGCTCAGGGCGGTGAACAGTTTGGTGCCGTCGTCGCCGTCCTTGGAATCCGGCACGTCGATGAAACGGGGCTCGATATCGGTGAGCGCACCGAACCGGCGCTGCAACTCGGCGCGGACCGCGTCGGTCATCTGCGGCCGGTCGCCGAGCTGCTGGGACCCGGATCGGTCGACCACGATGGCGGCCACGTCCTTCACGGGCTCCCGGTCCTCGCGCACCAGCGCCGGGTTGGTGAGCGCTGCCAGCACCAGGGCGAGGACGAGGACGCGCAGCAGCGCCGTCCGGCCGCGCGCCAGGACGGCGAACACCGCCAGGACGGCGACGATCGCGCCGAGGATGGCGATCGCCGGCCAGGGCAGGAGGGGGGTGAAGCTGAGGCTCAGCATGGGGCAGAGCACTCCGGATCCGTGAGGCGACGCCTCGCTTCATTCCGTGCACCGCCAGGTTCACGCAGCGGTTCCGGGATGCGCAACGAGCTCCCTCTCCCGTGCGGGAGAGGGTTGGGGTGAGGGATACGATGCTTCCGTTCCGAGCGCGCCAGCGACGCACTGACTGGACGCGCAACGTCCGGACAGGTCTCACCCCTGACCCTGTCCCTCTCCCGCACGGGAGAGGGGACCCGCGCCCTGTCCTGCCGCCGCATCGCTGCGCCCCCGCTTCGGATCTGCAGACGCGCAGAGGGAAGAGAGGATGCGGTCTCGAGCCGAGTGTCCGAACCCATCACTGTCCCAGCCGCTCCAGCAGCGCCGGCACATGAACCTGATCCGCCTTGTAGTTGCCGGTCAGCGTGTACATCACGATGTTGACGCCGCCGCGGAACGCCATCTCGCGTTGGCGCTGGTCGCCGCCGACGACCGGGTAGAGCGGCTCGCCCCGGCGGCCCACCGCCCAGGCGGCGGCGAGGTCGTTGCCCGTGATGATGATCGGGCTCACCCCGTCGCCCGCGCGGGCCGGGCGGCGCTCGGCGCCCTCGGCGGCGGGCGGCAGCGCCTCCACCCAGGTCTGGCCGGTGGCGTAGCGGCCCGGGAAGCTGTCCACGAGGTAGAACGCCTTCGTGAGCACGTGGTCGAGGGGCACCGGCTCCAGCTCCGGCACCTCGAGCGTCGCCAGCATCTTCCGAAGATACGCACCTTCCGGGGTGGGCGGGCCGCCGGGCCGCGCCGTGAGGCCGTCGCGGGTGTCGAACAGGACCGAGCCGCCGTTGCGCATGAACGCGTCGATCTTGCGGATCGCGACGTCCGAGGGCTGCGGCCGGTTCGGGGCGATCGGCCAGTAGATCAGTGGGTAGAAGGCCAGCTCGTCCTTCGCCGGATCGATGCCGGCAGGCTCGCCCGGCTCCAGGGCGGTACGCGCGGCGAGCATCTGGGTCAGGCCGGTGAGACCGGTGCGGCTCGCCTCGTCGATGGCGGCGTCGCCCGTGATCACGTACGCGAGGCGCGTGACCAGCGCCGATTCGATGCCGTTCGGCCGGTTGGCCGGCGGCTCCTCCGCATGGGCCGGTCGCACCGGCAGGGCGGCGAGCAGGAGCAGCCCAACGAGGGCCAGCACGGCCGGCCGGCCGCGCAGGCGGGCCGCCAGACCGGCGCGGCGCAGGAAGCCGCCGAGCCACAGGCCCGCCAGGGTGTCGAGGGCCAGCAGCAGCAGCGCCAGCGTGAACAGGCTCGGCCGCAGATCCAGGGTCTCGGCCCCGGCGAGCGACCCGAACCGGGCGCCGTCGAGCGCGGCGGTGTCGAGGGGCTTCAGCCGGTCATCCGGTTTCAGGGCGTTCACGCTGATGCCTCCGTCCGGCGGACCGTAGAAGCCCGGTGGATGCTCGAGGTTCGCCCGGTCGGCGTAGTCGGCCGAGACCGCGGTGGCCGAGGCCGGCGGCGAGCCCAGTGCGCCGAACCCGTCCAGGGTCACCCGCGGCGCGAGCACCGGGGCGGCGGCCCGCGTCGCATCCCCCTGGACCGGCGCCGAGGCGCCGGCCAGCGCCACGACGCGCCGGAGCATGTCGATGAACAACCCGGACAGCGGCAGGTTCGACCACGTCGTGTCGGCGGTGACGTGGAACAGCACGATCGTGCCCTGGCCACGCTTCTGCGCGGTCACGATCGGCGTGCCGTCCTGGAGCGACGCCCAGGTCCGGTTCGGCAGGTCGCCGTCCGGCTCGGCCAGGATCTGGCGGCGCACGCCGATATCGGGCGGCGGCGTCAGGCCCGCGAAGGGGCTCTCGGGCGGGAAGGGCGCCAGGGTCTTGGGGCTGTCCCAGGAGAGCGTGCCGCCGAGCGTCCGGCCGCCCCGGCGCAGCCGCACCGGCACAAGCGGATCGTTGCCGGCGGCGAGCCGCGGGCCGGCGAAGCGCAGCAGCATCCCGCCCTCCTTCACGAAGCTCTCGACCCGGGCGGTGGTCTTCTCGTCGAGCGCGCCGACATCGGCGAGCACGAGCACCGAGACCTGATTGTCGAGGAGCTGGTTGATCGAGTCCGCGATCCCCTTGGCGCCCCGCGGCTCCTGCACGTCCGCGAAGGGCTGGAGCGCGCGGGACAGGTAGTAGGTCGGGGCCAGCAGGGGCTGGGCCTGGTCGAGGGTGCCGCCGAACACGAGGCCGACCCGGCGGCGCTTGCCGCGCTCGTCCTGCAGCACCACGGCGCCGGCCGAGCGCTCGCCCGCGATCTCCAGCCGGCTGATGCTGTTGCGCAGCTCCACCGGCATCTCGAAGGTCGCGTCCGCCTCGGTGGCGTCGGCCGCGAAGGCGAAGTCGCGCTCGGCCAGCGGCAGGCCCTTCTGGTCCAGCGCCCGGATCAACCCGGCGTCGCGTCCGTTCGGCGCCGCCCGCAGGGCGTGCGTCACGAGCTTGCCGGCGTTCTCGGTGGCGGTGAGGGCGAGGGCCGGCGGCCTGTCGGCCCGCAGCACCGTGAGGGCCGCGCCCGTGTCGCCCGCCAGGCCGGCGAGGCCCTTCGCGAAGCGCGTGTCGTTCGCGCCGGCCACGCCGTCGCTGATCCAGACGAGGCCGGCGCCGCGGTTCTTGTCGAGGAAGGTCTCGATCGCCGCGAGATGCGCGTCGCGGGCGGGGAGGATCGGGCGCGGCGCGAGGGCGCGCAGGCGCTCCAGGGCGGCGGCGGGCGTCTTCGCCTCGAAGGCGGCGGGGGCGTCGGCGAGGCCGATCACCGCCACTGGGCGCCCGTCCCGGGCGGCGCCCTCGACCGCGTCGGTGGCGACGCGCAGGCGGTCGCGCCAGTCGTGCGCGGCGGGGAAGCCGTTGTCGAGGAGCACGAGGAGCGCGCTGCGGCCGCCCCCGGCTCCGACGCCCCCGGCGTTCCAGACCGGGCCCGCGACCGCGAGGATCAGGGCGGCGGCGATCAGGAGCCGGAGGATCAGCAGCCAGGGCGGCGTGCGCGCCGGGGTCTGCCGCTGCGGGATCAGGTCGGCGACGAGCTTCAGCGGCGGGAAGTTGATCCGGCGCGGGCGCGGCGGGGTCACCCGCAGCAGGAACCACAGGGCCGGCAAGCCGATCAGGGCGGCGAGGGCCAGCGGTGCCGCGAAGGTCAGACCCAGCATGGCGGCCTCACTCCGTGCCGCGGGCGGCGATCAGCGTGGCGAGCCGCAGGGCCGCCTCGCTGGCCGGCCGGTCGGTGCGGTGGATGGTCAGCGTCCAGCCCTGTCCGCGGGCGATGGACGCCAGGGCGGCCCGGTGCTCGGCGATCCGGGCGCGGTAGCGCGCGCCCCAGGCGTCGGCGTCGCCGATGTCGAGGCTGAGGCTGCCCTCGAGGTCGTGCAGCACGGCCTGTCCGGTGAACGGGAAAGTCTCCTCGATCGGATCGACTACCATCAGCAGGTGGCCGCGGCTGCCGCGGCCGGCGAGGCTCTGCACCGAGGCCGCGATCCGGTCAGGGGCGGTCAGGAAGTCGCCGATCAGCACCACCTCGTCGAAGCGGGCGGGGCTCGCCCGGGGCGGCAGGTCCTGAGTCAGGCCGGCTCTGTCCGCCACGAGCGCCTGCGCCAGCCGCTCGACGATCCCCCGGGACGCGGTCGCCCGGGTCAGCCCGAGAAGGCCCACCCGCTCGCCGCCTTCCACGAAGGCGTCGGCGAGCCCCAGCCCCAGGATGATCGCGCGCTCGACCTTCGGGGCCGATGCCAGGTCCGACGCGAAGCCCATGGAAGCCGAGCGGTCGATCCACAGCCAGATGTTGTGGGCTGCCTCCCATTCGCGCTCGCGGACGTAGAGCCGGTCGTCCCGGGCCGAGCGGCGCCAGTCGACGCGCGCCGCGGCCTCGCCGGTGACGAAGGGGCGGAACTGCCAGAAGCTCTCGCCGGGACCCGCCCGGCGGCGGCCGTGGAGGCCGTGGGCCAGCAGGCTCGACACCCGCCGCGCCTCCAGGACGAGGCGGGGCATCTTGTCCGACAGGGCGGTCGCGCCCTCGCTCTCGCGCCGGCCGGGTACGCGCCTGCCCGCGTCGAGGGCGTTCGTCGCAACCAAAGTCAGAGCTTCTCCGCGAGCTTGGCGATCAGTCCCTCGATGGTCTCGCCGTCGGCGCGGGCGGCATAGCTCAGCGCCATGCGGTGCTTGAGCACCGGCTCGGCCAGCGCCTTCACGTCGGCCACGGAGGGCGCGACCCGGCCTTCGATCAGCGCCCGGGCGCGGGCGGCGAGCGTCAGCGCCTGGCTGGCGCGGGGGCCGGGACCCCAGAGGAGCTTGTCCTTCACGATCGCGTCGCCGCTGTCCGGCCGCGCGGCACGGACGAGGTCGAGGATCGCCTCGACCACCGCCTCGCCCACCGGCAGTCGGCGGACAAGGCGCTGGGCGGTGAGCAGCTGCTCGGTGGACATGACGGCGCGCGGGCGCACCTCGTCCACGCCGGTGGTCTCGATCAGGATCCGGCGCTCGGCGGCGCGGTCGGGGTACCCGACGTCGATCTCCAGGAGGAACCGGTCGAGCTGCGCCTCCGGCAGCGGGTAGGTGCCCTCCTGCTCGATCGGGTTCTGGGTCGCCAGCACGTGGAACGGCCGGGGCAGGTCGTGGCGGGCGCCCGCCACCGAGACGTGCCCCTCCTGCATGGCCTGGAGCAGGGCCGACTGCGTGCGCGGGCTCGCCCGGTTGATCTCGTCGGCCATCAGGAGCTGGGTGAAGACCGGCCCCTGCACGAACCGGAAGGCGCGGCGGCGGTCGGCATCCTCCTCTAGGATCTCGGTGCCGAGGATGTCGGAGGGCATCAGGTCCGGGGTGAACTGCACGCGCCGCGCGTCGAGGCCGAGCACCGTGCCGAGGGTCTCGACCAGCTTGGTCTTGGCGAGCCCCGGCAGGCCGACCAGCAGGCCGTGGCCACCGGCCAGGATGGTCACGAGTGCGAGATCGACGACCTCCTCCTGGCCGAAGATCACCCCGTGGATCGCCTCGCGCGCCGCGCCGACCGCGGCGAGGCAGCTCTCCGCCGTCGCCACGATGCCGTCGTCCAGGGCGGTGGCCGGGCTGATCCCCTGCGTCATGCCGATATCCATCTCCTGCCCGGGTCCCGCGGGACCCGCCGGCCAATCCCGCAAGTGTGGGGCTTCTGGTGCCGGGCTGGCAAGGTCGGGATCGCCGCACGCCTGTTCCGCGCGGTTTTGCCCGGATGCCGGGATCCGGGCCGCCCCCGGGCGCAGGTCTTGGCGTCGGCGACCCGGACCTTTAGGAAGGCGCCCAAGCCGGGGCGATCCTCACGCGCGACCGCCGGACCGGCCGAACCCTCTGATGTCTCTCGCGGATCGCGGCGTGGGCAGCTTTGCGGGCTTCCCGCGTATCCGGACCTGACCATGCGCCTTCGAGATGTGTTCGTCGTCGGATCGTCGGAGAAGGCCGGCCTCGCCGGCGCGGCGCAATCCCTCGCGCGCCCGCTGACCCGGCGCCTCAAGGGCCGCCGCCGCAGCGAGCCTCGTCAGGCCGACCTCGTCCGCGCCGTCAAGGAATCCGGCCTGTTTGATCCGGCCTGGTACGCCAGGCGCTACCCCGACGTGGTCGGCGAGGGGATCGATCCGGCGGTGCACTACGCGGTCCATGGCGGGCGGGAGGGGCGCTGGCCGCACCCGCTGTTCCACGGCGATCTCTACCTCGATTCCGTCCCGGGCCTCCGGGCCGAGGGCATCAACCCGCTGCTCCACTACCTCGACCGCGGCGCCGCGTCGGGCATCCGCCCCAACCCGCTGTTCGACCCGGACTGGTACGCGGCGCGCTACCTCGGCGGCGCCGAGCACCGCGCCCGGGCGTTCTCCGATTTCCTCTCGCGGAGCGACACCGACCCGTCGCCGCTGTTCGACACGGCCTGGTACCTGTCACGCTACCCGGATGCCCGCGCGGCCGGCGGCAACGCCCTCAGCCACTTCTTCGAGACCGGCCGGAAGCAGGGCTACCTGCGCAACCCGGAGGAGTTCGCCGGCCTGTCGCGGCACGTCGACCTGATCCGCCGGTCGGGCCTGTTCGACGCCGCGTTCTACCGGGAGCGCTGCCCCGAGGCCGAGACCAGCGGGCTCGAGCCGCTGGAGCACTACGTGATGGCCGGCGGCTACCGCCGCTACGCGCCGCACCCGCTGTTCGATCCCGACTGGTATGCGGCCCAATCCGCCGCGGTGCGGGCCGACAGCCTCAACCCGCTGGTCCACTACCTGGAGCACGGCGCCGCCGAGGGCCTTGATCCGGGACCCTGGTTCGACACGCGCTGGTACACCGAGACCTACTTGCGCGACGACGCGGCCGGGCAGAACCCCCTGG
Organism: Methylobacterium sp. UNC378MF; assembly: GCF_900103195.1. Lineage (GTDB taxonomy): Bacteria > Pseudomonadota > Alphaproteobacteria > Rhizobiales > Beijerinckiaceae > Methylobacterium. Next base: position 124,917 of record NZ_FMWU01000006.1, read on the forward strand.
CGCATTTCCTCGCCGACGGGGGCCGCACGACGAGCCCGTCGCCGCGCTTCGACGCGCCCTGGTACCGCGCCCGCTACCCGAAGGTCGCGGCGCTCGGCCTCAACCCGCTGGTCGACTACGTCACGACCGGCCTGGAAGCGGGCCGCCTGACCCGCCGCGTCCCCGGGGCCGCGGTGCCGGAAGCCTCGGACGCGCGCCTCTCCTGCCTGAAGCGCGAACCGCGCCGGCACGGCCGCACGGCCCTGTTCATCACCCACTGCCCCGAGGGACGGATCCGCGGCCATGTCGAACCCTACCTGCGGGCCTTCGCGGAGAACGGGACCGACCTCGTCCTGATCATCGCCGCCGACCAGCACAAGAACGCCGTGCCCCAGGCGATCCTGGATCTCTGCGCCTCCGTCTACCTGCGCGAGAACAGCGGCTTCGACTTCGCGGCCTGGGCGCATGTCCTCCTGGAGGACACCGACCTCCTCGATTCCGAGACGCTCTACCTCGCCAACGACAGCCTCGTCGGGCCCCTCGACCGTGACGACTTCGCCGGCCTGCTCGCGAAGATTGACGCCTTCCCGGAGGCGGTGATCGGGCTGGCCGACAATTTCTACTACAGCCACCACCTCCAGAGCTTCTTCCTGGCCCTGAAGCGGCGCTGCCTGTCGTCCTACGCGTTCAACCACTTCCTCCTGTCGGTGGCGAACTGGCCGGACAAGAACTCGGTCATCACCGAGTACGAGCTGACCTTCTCGCAGCGGATGCGTGCGGCCGGGCTCGGCATGCGCAGCCTGTTCTCGGCCCAGAACAAGCACATGTCGCTGGTCAACGACCCGCGCAACAACCGCACCCTGTTCGACTGGGAGAACATGCTCAGCCAGGGCTTCCCGTTCGTGAAGCGCTCGCTGCTGGGCGAGCACGCCGCGATCGGCGGGGCGGCGGTGCGGGAGGCGATCGCCGAGCGCGGCTTCGACCTCGACCGGCTCGACGTGACCTACACGTATCCGGGGCCGCGGGTCTGGGCGGACCTGCGCAGGCCCCAGGCGCCGGAGCGGCCGCTGCGCGTCGCCTACGTCTCGCCGATGAACTACGCCAACGGCCTCGGCGTGGCGGCCCGCAGCTACGCCCGCGCCCTGCATCGGACCCCTTTCGCGCTGAACGTTCACCCGATGGAGCGGCCGTTCCACGTCCACGCCCGGGTGGCGCCCGCGTGGCAGGCCCGGACCTTCTCGGGCCCCGCCGACGTCGCCCTGGTGCATTTCAACGGCGACAGCTGGCACTCGCTGATGAGCGACCGGCAACGGGCGATCGCCGCGGAGGCGCGGCTGAAGATCGGGCTGTTCGTCTGGGAGACCTCCCACGTGCCCGGCGGCTGGCTGCCCACCGTCGACGGTCTCGACGCGATCTGGGCACCCACGGAGTTCTGCGCGGCGATCTTTCGGCAGATCACCGACATCCCGGTCGACGTCGTGCCCTACGTGGTCGAGAACGAGGCCGGCGAGCCGGTGAGCGCCGCCGCCAAGGCGAACCTGCGCAAGGCCTTCGCGATCGACCCGTCCAAGCGGGTGATCCTCTACGCCTTCGACGGGTCCAGCTACCTCGCTCGCAAGAACCCGCACGCGCTGATCCGCGCCTTCCGGGCGGCCGGGCTGGGACAGGCGGGCTGGCAGCTCGTGCTCAAGACCAAGCACGTCTTCGACCTGCCGGAGGAGGGCAAGAAGCTCCTCGACCTCGTGGGCACGTCCGGCGACGTGGTGGTGATCGACCAGCCGCTGTCCCAGAACGAGCTGGGCGCGCTGTTCGATCTCTGCGCGGTCTACGCCTCGTCGCACTCCTCGGAGGGCTTCGGCCTCACGATCGCCGAGGCGATGGAGATGGGCAAGGTCGTGGTCGCCACCGATTACGGCGGCTGCCGCGACTTCCTCGACGCCGCCTGCGGCTTCCCCGTGAAGGCGGAGGTCACGGCGCTCGACCAGACCTACGGCCCTTATCTCCGCGGCGCCGAGTGGGGCCAGGTGGACGAGGCGGACCTCACCCGGGCCCTCAACGACGCGGCCCGGGCGGTGACCGGCGGCGACGCGGCCCGGATCGGCGGCGCCGCAAGGGCCCGGATCCGCGAGCGGCTGTCCATCGGCGCGGTGGCGAGAGCCATGGAGGCGAGCCTGACCCGCCTCCTGGCGGCCGAACGGTCCTGATTCCCCGGAGACGCGACCCGTGTTGAAGAAGAAGCCGGTCCCGGCCCCGTCGGCCTCGTGGGGCACGCTCCCCTGGCCGGACGCGATCCTGCCGCTGCCCCTCGACGCGCAGCTCCGCCCCCTCGACGAGCGCCGGCTCGGCCAGGTCGCGGCCGGCCAGCTCCCCGCCTGCCGGGCGATCTTCGTCGCCCCCGCGGCCTCCGAGCTGCGCCCCGACCTCGCGGCGCACCTGACGCGCGCATTGGCGGAGCGGCCCGATATCGGCATCTTCTACGGCGACGACGCCGTGGTGGACAGCGCCGGCCAGGTGCGCAGCGTCCACTGCAAGCCGGCCTTCAATCCGGCGCTCCTCATGGCCGACGACTATATCGGCTTCCCGCTGCTCGTCCGCATCTCGGCCCTGGCCGGCCTGAGCCCGGATTTCGGCCTGCGCCACGGCAGCGCCGCCTGGTTCCGGTTCCTGCTCGGCGCGATCTCCGCGGGGATCGGCATCGACCGGATCCCCCAGACCCTGATCGCCTCGCCGCTGGAACGCCCGAAGGCGACGCGCACGGCGCGCGCCCACGCTCTCGACCGGTGGTTCGACACGTCCGGCATGCCGCTGCGCGCGGCCCCCGGACTGACCCCGGACACGCTGGAGATCCGCCGGAGCTTCGACGCGCGGCCGGCCGTGACCCTGGTCGTGCCGACCAACCAGAGCCGCCCGAAGGACGATCAGGGCCGCGCCGTGGAGGGCGCCAAGCCCCACGTGATCAACCTGCTCGACAGTCTCGGCCGCAGCACCTACCCGGCCGACAGGATCCGCGTGCTGATCGGCGACGACGTGGTCGACGACGCGATCTATCGCGGCCGCTCCGACCGCTTCGCCGTGACCCGCCTGCTGACGACTCGGGCACCGGGCGAGCGGTTCAACTACGCGGCCAAGATGAACACGCTCTGGCGCGCGGCCGAGACCGACCTCGTCATCCTGATGAACGACGACTTGGTCGTGCGCCGGCCCGGCTGGATCGAGGCGCTCCTGACCTTCGCGCTGGACCGCGGCGTCGGCGGCGTCGGCGGCCGGCTGCTGTTCCCCACGGGCAAGATCCAGCATGCCGGCATGACCGGCGGCATCTTCGACGTCTTCGCCCATCCCTGGTACAACCGGGACGCGGCCGAGCCGACCTACGGCGATTGGGCCCTGACGCAGCGGGACTGCTCGGCGGTGACCGGGGCGCTCTTCGCCACCCGCAAGGCGGTGCTGGAGGCCGTGAACGGCTTCGATGAGGGCTTCGCCCTCGACTTCAACGACGTCGACCTGTGCCTCAAGATGCGGCAGCTCGGCTACCGCATCGTCTACACGCCCTTCGCCGAGATGGCGCATCACGAGAGCGCCTCGCGGCAGACCAGCTTCGCGCCGGGCTCGCAGATCGCGCGCTTCCTGCGTCGCTGGGGCGACGTCATCGCGGAGGATCCGGCCTACAGCCCGCAGCTGCGCATCGACACCGACGTCGTCGCCCCGCGGGCCGACGCGACGCGCTGGATCACGGAGCGTCGGGCCGACGCGGCCTGAGCGGCCGCCGCGGGCCGGATTAAGGACAACACGCGAAGATCTGAGCGACCTGCTGGAACAGGATGGCCCGAGCCGCTAGGCCCTGAGGGCGAGGCGCGGCCCGTGTCGTCTTCGCCGGACCGGGCCCTGTGCGCCGAGGTGCGGAGCTGAGCGTGAAGAAGTTTTCCCTCGCCGCTGCCCTTCTCGTCGGCCTGGCCATCGTAGGCCTCTACGCGGAAATCCGGCTGCACGAGCAGGGTCGTCCTGTCGCGAGCACGGCGATCCGGCCCGGCGGGGCCGCCTACAGCCTTGCGCCGATCCCGGCGAACTGGGTGATTTCGGGCGATCCGGTCACCGAGGTCGCGGAGGTCTCGCAGACCCATGACGGGAGCGCGCAGGTCTACCTGTGGCGCACCACGGCGAGCACGTTCCGCTGGACCCACCACGCCGACGAGATCATCACCATCCTCGACGGCGAGGTCTTCATCACAGAGGCGGATGGCCGGCGCCATCACCTGACACCGGGCGACGTGGCGCATTTCCCGGTCGGGTCCGTCCAACTCTGGGAGGTGCCCAGGACGCTGCTGAAATCCGCGATCCTCAAGCATCGCAGCCCCACCCTGATCGAAGCGTCCCTGCGCTGGGTGCGCCGGGCCCGCGCGCTCGTTGCCGGCTGAGCTACGCGCGCGGCTTTCCAATGCATCCCTCAGCGTGACGACGATCGAAAGCCGATTTCAGGTTCGATTTGGCAATCTGGTGATACGGCTTGCTAAAGCTTGGCGGGGCATCATCAGATCTTCGACGACGCGAGCCGATCCGATGGCCCACCACCGCGACAGAGAACTCGATGCCGCGCGCGGTCTCGCCATGCTGCTGGTGGTCTATGGACACCTCCTGCAGCCGCTCTTTCTCGATCAATCCTGGATCTCTCAAGGTCCGGCCTTCGATGTCTGGCGCATCATCTACGCCTTCCACATGCCGTTCTTCTTCTTGCTCTGCGGCGTGGCCGATAACATCAAGGGGTACGAGGATTTCGGGGCGTCGGGCCTCTCTGCCCTGAAGCTCCTGCTGACAGCGCTGGCGTTCAGCGCCATTGCGCTCATGCCCCAGCTTCTTAATGGCACGCTGTCGCTGGAGGCCGCGCTGCTGAACCATCTGCGCGGCGACGGGCTCGGCTTGGGCGTGCTCTGGTTCCTGATCGTCCTGGGGCTGGTACGGGTGATCTACGCGGCGGCGCTCGCGGCGGCCCGGCCCTACGGATATTGGCTTGTTCTGGCTGGCGCCCTTGCCGTGTCCTGGCTCTGCAGCGAGCAAGCATTCAGGTTCTGGCAGATCTACTCGCTGGTCGGCGCTCTGCCGTTCTATGTCGCGGGGCGGCGGTTCGGGCGACGCGTCTTCGACGTGTCCGTCTTGCTCGGCTTGTGCAGTCTTGCCGTTCTCCTGCTGTGCGCGCCGAGTAACTTAGTCCATGTCGCAACCGGTCTGTACGGTGACGCGACGCTGTTCGCGGTCGCGGCCGTGGCGGGATGCTGGTTCATGCTGATGGTGGTCGGCCACCTGCGCGGGATGCCGCGTGCGATGGCGGCATACGTAGGCCGGGCGAGTTTCGAACTCTACATCGTAAGCGGCGCTTTTCTCATCCTGTCGCCGCAGCTGCCGGGATGGGACAGGTGGATTTTTCTGGCGCTGTTGGCCGCCGTCGGTCTGCCGCTGCACATGATCGCGGCGTACTTCTTGCGCAGGCCGATCCGGTCCGTCCGCAAGGCCGCCGACGGTGTCGGCGACCGGTTGATCGCTGCCGTACCGGCGAACTGGGCGGTTCTGGCGCTCGGGCCGATACGATTCCGGAACGCGGGGCGCCCACGGGTCTCGGGGCCCGGCCCAGCTCCGGACCAGGCCTGAAGACCGCACCCGGCGGGACGAGGTCTCCTCAGAGTGCTTCGCCCCGCATCAGCCGCGGTCGCGATCCACGCGCGGCCGCGGCCTCGCCGATGAAGAAGCGCTTGAGCCCCGGCAGCCGGTCCACGATCCCGAGGCCGAGGTCACGGGCGAGCCGCAGCGGCAGGGCGTCGTTCGAGAACAGGCGATTCAGCCCGTCGGTCGTTGCCGCCATGGCGAAGCTGTCGAAGCGCCGGGCGCGTTCATAAGCGCGCAGCACGTCGGGGCCGCCGGGATCGAGGCCGAGACGCAGCGCACCGGTCACGGCCTCGGCCAGCGCCGCGGCATCCGCGAGCGCGAGATTGAGGCCCTGGCCGGCGATCGGATGGATCACGTGGGCAGCGTCGCCCAGCAGGGCGAGGCGCTCGGCGCGGAAGGCCCGGGCGATGCCGAAGGCGAGGGGATGCCGGCTCGGACCGTGCTCAAGGGCGAGCGCGCCGAGATCCAGGGTGAACCGGCGCTCGATCTCGGCCAGCACCTCGTCGGGCTCGCCGGAGAGCAGGGCTTCGGCATCAACCGACCGCTCGGTCCAGACGATGGAGGAACGGTGCCCCAGAGAGCCGCCGTCCCGCAGCGGCAGGATCGCGAAGGGGCCCGCGGGCAGGAAATGCTCGAAGGCGCGGCCCCCGTGCGGCCGGGCATGGCCGATCGTCGCCACGATGCCGACCTGCGGGTAGGACCAGCCGACCCAGCCGATCCGCGCCGCCTCGCGCAGCCGCGATCGCGCTCCGTCGGCGGCCACCAGCAGATCGCCCCGCAGGGACTCGCCGGTCGTCAGCGTCGCCCGGATCGCGGAACCCTCCGGCAGGGCGCGCACCACCCCCGCGGTCTCGATCGCCACCCCGGCCGCCCGGCAGGCCTCGGCCAGGGCCACGGCCAGCGGTTCGGCCTCGATCATGTGGGCGAAGGGCTCGCCGTCACCGCGCTCCTCGTCCGCCTCGCGGCCGAAGGTCAGGAAGACCGGCCGCACCGGGTCGGCAAGACGGCTGTCGCTGATCACCATCTCGGTGATCGGCTCGGCCGCGTCGGCGGTGCGGGCCCACAGGCCGAGTCGGTCCAGCATCCGCCGGCCGCCCGCCGCGAGTGTGTAGGCGCGACCGCGATGCCGCGCGGGATCCGCGCCGCCCGGATCGATCACCGTGACGGCCAGCGCCGGCCCGTGGGCCTGCTTCAGGGCGAGGGCGAGGGCGAGGCTGGGCAGTCCGCCGCCGGCCATCAGGAGGCGGCGGCTGCCGGGTCGGGGCGTCTCGACCGTCATCGTGGCGGATCTCCTTGGCTCCCGCATGCGGGGCGCGTGGATTGGTACGTTCGAAAAGCCTATGTCGCATGCGGGCAACGAACGGAAACCCCGCGGGCCATGACCGACGCCAACACCGACGCGATGACGGATGCCGTCGCCGAGCTGATCGCCATCCTTGATCTCGAGCGGCTGGAGGTCGACCTGTTCCGGGGCCAGAACCCGAAGACGGGCTGGCGGCGGGTCTTCGGCGGGCAGGTGGTCGCGCAGGCGCTGGTCGCCGCGACCCGGACGGTGCCGGACGACCGCCCGGCGCATTCGCTGCACGCCTACTTCATGCTGCCGGGCGATCCCCGCACGCCCATCGTCTACGAGGTCGAGCGCATCCGGGACGGACGGAGCTTCACGACCCGCCGGGTCAAGGCGATCCAGCACGGGCGCGCGATCTTCGCCACGACGGTCTCCTATCAGGTCGTGGAAGAGGGATTGACCCACCAGCCCACGATGCCGACGGTGGCCGGACCGGAGGGGCTCCTCGACGGCAAGGCCCTGGCGGCGGCCGGCGGCACCGGCATGCCGGAGGCGATCGCCGCGTATTTCGGCCGGGAGCGTCCGATCGCACTGCGGCCGGTCGATCTGAACCGCTACCTGCCCGCTGGCGCGGGCGGCCGGGCACCCACGCCGATCTTCAATGTCTGGTTGCGAGCGGCTTCGACGCTGCCGGACGATCCGGCGCTCCATCGGGCGGTATTGGCCTACGCCTCCGACATGACCCTGCTCGACGTCTCGCTGATCCCGCACGCGCGCTCCGTGTTCGATCCGACAATCCAGGCGGCGAGCCTCGACCACGCACTCTGGTTCCACCGACCCGTCAGAATCGACGATTGGCTTCTCTACGCGCAGGACAGCCCGGTTGCCGGCGGCGCGCGCGGTTTCGCTCGGGGCCAGATTTTCGATCGGGCCGGCAACCTCGTGGCCTCGGTCGCGCAGGAGGGATTGATCCGTCCCACGCGGGATTAAACGACAATCTCGTGCGTGTGTTGCGCAGTTGCAACGGGGTGGTATGCACAGAATTGGGCAATTTGCATTATTGGTGTGCGGCTTGGCCCAAGAGGTTGCCCTGGTTCTGGTCGCTGCCGGCTAATCCGTAGGCAGAATGGCGAAGGACAAAAACGTTCCGCGGCGTGCTTGGCTGGCATAGTCCTTGAATGGCGGCGTTCGACCGCGGGTCATCCCGAGCTTGCGGACGGTCCGGGCCGTCCTGCATGTCGGGTGACGGCAACGGTTCCCAAGGACTTCGAAGGGGGCGTCGCCCATGAAAATCGTGATGGCCATCATCAAGCCGTTCAAGCTCGAGGAGGTGCGCGACGCGCTCACCGGAATCGGCGTCCACGGCCTGACGGTGACAGAGGTGAAGGGCTATGGCCGCCAGAAGGGCCACACCGAGATCTACCGCGGCGCGGAATACGCGGTCAGCTTCCTACCCAAGCTGAAGATCGAGGTCGCCGTCGCCTCCGACCTGACATCCAGCGTGATCGACGCCATCGCCGGGGCCGCCCGTACCGGCCAGATCGGCGACGGGAAGATCTTCGTGATGCCGCTGGAAAAGGCGGTGCGCATCCGGACCGGCGAGACCGACGCCGACGCCCTCTGATCCGCGGCCCGGAGCGCCCGGGCCCGCCGATTTCAAGACCGCCTGACACAACACGGATCTAAGACCGGGAGCCACGTGCCCATGAAACTTCGTCATGCCCTCATGCTCGGCTTGGGAGGTGCGGCAATCGCCGCCCTCCTGATCGAGCCATCCCTCGCACAGACGCCGACCCCGGAAGCCGCCTCGCCGCCACCCTCGCCGATCCCCAACAAGGGCGATACGGCCTGGATGATGATCTCGTCGGCCCTGGTGCTGATGATGAGCGTCCCGGGCCTGGCCCTGTTCTACGGCGGCCTCGTGCGCACCAAGAACATGCTGTCGGTGCTCACCCAGGTCTTCGCGATCGTGTCGATCGTCGGGCTGCTCTGGGTGTTCTACGGCTACAGCCTCGCCTTCACCAACGGCGGCGGCCTGAATGACTTCGTCGGCGGCTTCTCGAAGGCGTTCCTGAAGGGCATCGACGCGAATTCGACGGTGGCCACCTTTTCGAACGGCGTCGTGATCCCGGAATACGCCTATCTGTGCTTCCAGATGACGTTCGCCATGATCACGCCCGCGCTGATCGTCGGCGCCTTCGCCGAGCGGATGAAGTTCTCCGCGCTGGTGGTGTTCACGATCCTCTGGGTCACGGTCATCTACTTCCCGATGGCCCACATGGTCTGGTACTGGGGCGGCCCGGACGCCGTCGGCAACGCCGCCAAGGCGCTGGCCGCCGCCACCGACGACGCCTCGAAGGCGACCGCCCAGGCGGCGCTGGACGCGGTCAACAAGGATGCCGGCTTCCTCTTCCAGAAGGGCGCGCTCGACTTCGCGGGCGGCACCGTGGTCCACATCAACGCGGGCATCGCCGGCTTCGTCGGCTGCCTGATCATGGGCAAGCGCATCGGTTACGGCCGCGACCTGCTCGCCCCGCACTCCCTGACCATGACCATGATCGGCGCCTCGCTGCTGTGGGTCGGCTGGTTCGGCTTCAACGCCGGCTCGAACCTCGAGTCCAACGGCACCGCCGCGCTCGCCATGCTCAACACCTTCGTGGCGACCTGCGGCGCCGCGGTGGCGTGGCTGTTCGCCGAGTGGGCCCTCAAGGGCAAGCCGTCGCTGCTCGGCATGCTGTCGGGCGCGGTCGCCGGCCTCGTCGCCGTCACCCCGGCCTCCGGCTTCGCCGGCCCGATGGGGTCGATCGTGCTCGGCCTCGTCGCCGGCGTGGTCTGCTTCGTGATGTGCTCCACCGTGAAGAACGCGCTCGGCTACGACGACTCGCTGGACGTCTTCGGCGTTCACTGCATCGGCGGCATCCTGGGCGCGCTGGCGACCGGCATCCTGGTCGACCCGAACCTCGGCGGCGTCGGCATCCCCGACTATACCTCGAAGCCGGGCGAGCTGGCGGTCGGTGCCTACGACATGATGAGCCAGCTCATCATCCAGGCCGAGGCGGTCGGCCTGACGCTCCTGTGGTCGGGCATCGGCTCGGCGATCCTCTACAAGCTCGTCGACGTGACGATCGGCCTGCGTGTCACGCAGGAGGAGGAGCGCGAGGGTCTCGACATCGCCGATCACGGCGAGCGCGCCTACAACTACTGAGACGGACGGCGCGGCCCCGCGGGGCCGCGTCCACGCACAAGAAAACCCCGGCTCCGAAAGGGCCGGGGTTTTTTTCATTAGGCCGTCATCGCGAGCGCAGCGAAGCGACTCAGGGCAGCGTTACGGTTGGAAATGGCGCGAAAGCCCGGATCGCTTCGCTCCGCTCGCAAAGGCGATGCGGGACTGCGACCGGGCATCGACCCCCGAGCTTCTACGCCGCCCGCGTCAGCGCCGCCTTCTCCTCCGCGAAGGCCCAGTCGAGCCAGGGCGTCAGGGCCTCGAGATCGGCGGTCTCCACGGTGGCGCCGCACCAGATCCGGAGGCCCGCCGGCGCGTCGCGATAGGCGCCGATGTCGAGGGCGACGCCCTCCCGGTCGAGGCGCTCGACGATCCCCGCCGCGAAGGCCGAGACCGCTGCGTCGCCGCGGGCGAGCACGTCCGGATCGGCGATCACGAGGCAGACGCCCGTGTTCGAGTAGGTGGCGGGATCGACGGCCAGCGGTGCGATCCAGGGCGTGCGCGCCACCCAGTCGTAGATGACCTTGGCGTTGGCATCGGCCCGCGCGTGCAGCGCCTTCAGGCCGCCGATCCGCTCGGCCCAGTCCAGGGTGTCGAGATAGTCTTCGACGGCCAGCATCGAGGGCGTGTTGATCGTGTCGCCCTTGAAGATGCCCTCGATCAGCTTGCCGTCCTTGGTGAGGCGGAAGATCTTCGGCAGGGGCCAGGACGGCGTGTGGCTCTCCAGCCGCGCCACGGCGCGGGGCGAGAGGATCAGCATGCCGTGCGCCGCCTCGCCGCCCATGACCTTCTGCCAGGAGAAGGTCACGACATCGAGCTTGTCCCAGGGCAGGGCCTGCGCGAAGGCCGCCGAGGTGGCGTCGCAGATCGTCAGGCCCTCGCGGTCGGCCGCAATCCAGTCGCCGTCCGGCACCTTCACGCCGGCCGCGGTGCCGTTCCAGGTGAAGACCACGTCGCTGCGCCGCGTGTCGATCGCCGCGAGGTCCGGCAGGATCCCGTAGGGGGTCTGGTGGATGCGGGGCGCGATCTTGAGCTGCTTCAGCGCGTCCGTGACCCACTCCTTGCCGAACGCCTCCCAGGCGGCGACCTCGACGGGCTTCGGCCCGAGCAACGTCCACATCGCCATCTCGACGGCGCCGGTGTCGGAGGCCGGCACGATGCCGATCCGATAGTCGGCGGGCACCTGCAGGACCGCGCGGGTCAGGTCGATGGCCCGGCCGAGCTTGGCCTTGCCGACGGGAGAGCGGTGCGACCGGCCGAGGGCGGCGTCGGCCAGGGCGGCCGGGGTCCAGCCGGGGCGCTTGGCGCAGGGGCCGGAGGAGAAATGGGGCACGCGCGGGCGCTGCGTGGGGCGGCTGGTCATGGCGGATCCATCCTTGCAGAGGGACGCTCTCCCGCGGGGAGGCGCGTCCCGGCTCGCGCATGCGCCGAAACCGGCCGGCTTGCAAGCGCCTGTCCCGCCAGCAGTCTTCGCGGCGCTGCCCCTGGCCGGGACAGTGCCGCGGGCGGCGGGGAACAGTCGATTAAGCGGGGCTCGTTAGCCTTAATGAGGTGCCGCGTAGCGTTTGAGGTGCGCCGATGTCTTTCCACAGCGCCGCGATATTGGCGGTCTGGTCCGTTCTACTCTTGGTTATTGGGGCCTTAATACCCCGCCTGCTGCTGGCGAGCCGGACACCGCGGCTCGTGCCGCAGCCGCTGCAACTCGACCCGCTGGATTACGACCGCGACGGCCCGGTGATCGACCTCGAGCCGGCCTGACCGGGGACGCCCCCGTCGCGCAAATCCGGGCGCCGCTCGGCGGTGATCCGCTCCGCCTCCGCCCGCCGCCAGCGGGCGATGGCGGCGTGGTTGCCGCCGGAGAGGACGTCCGGGATCGCGCGGCCCTCCCACTCGCGGGGGCGCGTGTAGTGCGGGTACTCGAGGAGCCCGCCCTCGAAGCTCTCCTCGACGCCGGATTCCATCTTGCCCATCACGCCGGGCAGGAGCCGCACGCAGGCATCCAGCACCACCAGGGCGGCGATCTCGCCGCCCGACAGCACGTAGTCGCCGATCGAGACCTCCTCCAGGCCGCGCCCGGCGATCACGCGCTCGTCGACGCCCTCGAAGCGGCCGCAGACGATCAGGGCCCCCGGTCCCGCGGCGAGGTCGCGGACGCGGGCCTGGGTGAGCGGCCGGCCGCGCGGCGACATCAGAAGGCGCGGGCGCGCATCCTCCGCGCCGGTCGCGGCGTCGATGGCGGCGCCGAGCACGTCGCAGCGCAGCACCATCCCGGCCCCGCCGCCGGCCGGCGTGTCGTCCACCGAGCGGTGGCGGCCGAGCCCGTGCTCGCGGATGTTGCGGGCCTCCAGAGTCCAGTCGCCCCGCGCCAGGGCATCGCCCGACAGGGAGACACCCAGCGGGCCCGGGAACATCTCCGGGTAGAGGGTCAGGATCGTGGCCCGCCAGGGCGTGTCCGCGCGCGTCATGGCGCTTGATGGCGCGCGGGGTGCGGCACGGTCAACGGGCTCGGCACCGCCGGGGCGCCCGGCGTGTTGACGGCCATGATCCGCGCCCTCGCTCTCCTCGCCGTCGCCGTCGCCGTGCTCGGCCCGGCCCTCGCCGCCGAGCCCCTGGCGCCTCCGGGCGCGCCCGCCAGCGCCTTCCCCAGGCCTCACCGGCCCGTGGCCGAGATCGTCGCGCCGCGCTGGTCCTCGGAGGCCGAGCGCGACAAAGCCGGCGAGTTCGAGCAGGTCGCCATAGGGATGGGCATCGCCCCCGGCGAGACGGTGGCGGATATCGGCGCCGGCAGCGGCTACTACGCGGTGCGGCTGAGCCCTCGGGTCGGGCCGCGGGGCCGCGTGCTCGCCGAGGACGTGACGCCGTCCTACCTGTCAGCCCTGGAGACGCGGGTGATGCCGCTCAGGAACGTGACGGTCGTGCGCGGCGAGCCCCACGACCCGCGCCTGCCCCCGGCCTCGGTCGACGCGGCGATCCTCGTCCACATGTACCACGAGATCACCCAGCCCTTCGGCCTGCTCCACAACCTGGCCGCCGCGATGCGCCCGGGTGGCCGGGTCGGGATCGTGGATGCCAACGCCATCCCGTCGCGGCACGGCACGCCGCCGGCGCTCCTGCGCTGCGAGCTCGCCGCCGCGGGCTACCGGGAGACCGGCTTCCAGCCGCTTGCGGACGGGGCCTACCTGGCAGTGTTCGCGGCGCCCGCGCCGGACGCCCGCCCGAGGCCGGAGACGATCCGTCCCTGCCGCGACGACGCGACGGGGCGGTAGCGGCGCCTCAGGAGCGCCAGCGCAGCTCGCGGCGTTCCAGCGGGTTGACGAACGGGCGCCCGTCGCGGGCCGATTCCAGGGCCTCGCGCTTGAGCCGGAAATACCATTGCGAGGGCAGGTCGCCCTGGCCGAACAGCACCATGGTGGGCTTGCGGTCGAGCCCGTCCTGCGCGTGCTGGAGCACCTGCTGGTCCTGGGTCAGGAACTGCCGCATCAGCGGGCGCGCGACCGGCTTGAGCAGGTTCAGGGGCGGCATGCTCCAGTAGAGGGCGTTGGTGAGTAGCGTCCGGTCCGGCGTCAGCGGCGTCGCGAAGGTGTAGTTCGCCACCCGCTTCTCCCCCGCGCGAATGCGCTCCAGCCGCACGCCCGGCAGGCGGAACTCGATCTCGACCTCCGGGATGCCGCCGAGCAGGCGGTAGACCGGCGAACTCGTCGTGGTCGCGTGGCTCGTCATCACGAAGCCGTGGGGAACCGGCTGGAAGGTCTTCACCTTCTCGCGGAGCTGCTTCGAGGGTCGGAACCACCACGTATCGTGGACGAAGGCGACGTGCCCGGGATCGACGAGGCTCAGCGTCGTCAGGTCGAAGGAGGCCTCGACCACGAGTTCGACGACGAGCGACCCGGCCGGCTCGAAATCCAGCGTCGGCACCTCCGGCACCGTGCCGGCGGCGGGGCCGAGATGCGGGTTCACCCAGAGGAAGCCGGCGCTCTCGCGGATGGGGAAGCGCTGGACCTGGATGCGCGAGAAATCGGCGGCGTCGTGCTCCGACAGGGTCGGGACGTCGCGGCAACGCCCGTCGGTGCCGAAGCGCCAACCGTGGAACGGGCACATCAGGGTGCCGCCGTCGAAGCGCCCCTTCGACAGGGCCATGCCGCGATGGGGGCAGCGGTCGCGCAGCGCGAACGGCGTGCCGTCGGGGGCGCGGCCGAGCACGATCTGCTCGCCGTTCAACTCAACGGCCCGCAGGCCGGTCCGGCTGCCCGCTTTACCGAGGCTGCGGGACTGCCCGACGCAGTACCACGCGTTGCCGAGCGGCTGGCGCATCGCGTCGGGATCGAGCGCGGCCTCGTCGGCAGGGCGGGACGGATTGGCGAAGGGCGCGTTCAAGGCGGTTCGGGCTGACCTCGGAGGATCCGTCATACGCCCGGCCGCCGGGGCGGGGAAGCGCCGGCAAGGGATCGGGCCGGGGTGGACAAAGGGGCGCAGGCGAGGGGCTTCACAAGCCGGGCCCGGCCACCTAACTTCGCCTCATCCGCAACCAACGAAAGGAGGTGATCCAGTGTCTCATTGTCATCAGCCGTGTGTCTCGGCTCATCGGACCTGGACCGTCGCCTCCGGCGCGTCGCTCTAAGACGCGTCAGAGACCCGATCTCGGGACAGTTCCGCCGGACATCACGGTTCGGCAATGGAAGGGCCACCCTCTCGGGTGGCCCTTCGGCTTTTCAGGGATGGGGCAGGTCGCGCCGTCAGCGCCGCTGGGCCTGGAACAGCGGCTGGGCCAGCGCCTCGGTTCGAGCGCGCCACAGGTCGCGCTCCTCGCGCAGGCTGTCGCGCTCGCCTGCCAGGGTCAGGCGCTCCGACCGCAGCGCGTCGCGTTCCGCCATGGCCCGGTCGCGCTCGGCGCGCAGCTCCTCGCGCTCGATCCGGAAGCGCTCCCGCTCGCTGCGAAACTCTTCGCGCTCGCTGCGGACCTCTTCCTGCTCGTTCCGCAGATCCTCCAGCGAGCCGATCTCGTCGCGGATATGTTCGCGCAGGGTCCGGATCTCGTCGGCCAGAATGGCCTGCAATTCGTCCTGACGCTCCGCCTCCACCCGGAGCTTGGCCTTGAGCATCAGGTTCTCGGCCATCAGCTCGGCGATATCGGGATCCTCCGCCGTCGCCCGCGGCGCCTCGGGGCTTGGCACGACGCGGGGCGACCAGGCCGCCTCGCCGCCGCGAGCCCGCTTCGGCTCCGGCTGGGCCTCCACCGGCCGCACGTCGCTGCGCGTCTCCATCGGCGCTTGGGCCTTCATCGCGGTCAGCCAGTCGCGGAGCGGACCGGTTGCGGGAAAGCTGCCGGACTCGGTCGGCGAGAGAGAGCGGGCGGGTTCCGACATCGGCGGGCGTCCTGAGCGAATATGGCCCGAAGACAAGCTCAACATGCTTAACGATCGGTAAAGGTTAACGCGGTTCGGCCTGCGCTATCGGGGGGCGGATCCCACCGGGTTAGCTCGGAAGAGGCGTAAAAATTGACTTTCCGGCCGCGTGCGGCTACGCCCCGCCCTCCCGATCCGTTGCAGATCGACCGATGCCAAGCCGACCGGTCCCGCGAGACCGGAGGTCAACGCCCGACAGCGCGTCCGCGCCCTCGGGCGCGATGGGTGTTGGGCCGATCCGCCGCGACGGGATCCGCCGGCCGAGGCACCCGCATGACGCGAGATCAAGAAGCGTTGAAGATCGAGGACGCGATCAACGAGACCTGCCCGTGGTCGGGCAAGCCGATCTCGGCCGACTCGCTGACGCTCTACAACGGCGCCGTGGTCGGCTTCTGCAACCCGGATTGCCGGGACAAGTTTGCGAGCGCCCTGCGCAGCTTCGAGGCCGCCCTCCAGGCGCGCCGCGTCGAGCGCGCCGGTCTCGAACAGTAACCGCGGGTCCAGAGCATGTTCGAAGGCCTGTCCGACCGCCTCTCCGGCATCCTCTCGGGGCTCACCCGGCGGGGCGCCCTGACGGAAGCCGACGTCACCGCCGCCATGCGCGAGGTGCGCCGCGCCCTGCTGGAGGCCGACGTCGCCCTGGAAGTGGTGCGCGGCTTCACCGACAAGGTGAAGGAAAAGGCCGTCGGCGCCGTCGTGCTCAAGTCGGTTACCCCCGGCCAGATGGTCGTGAAGATCGTCAACGACGAGCTCGTGGCGATGCTCGGCACCGACGCCGAAACCGTCGATCTCAACGCCCCCGCCCCGGTGCCGATCCTGATGGTCGGCCTGCAGGGTTCGGGTAAGACCACCACCACCGCCAAGATCGCCCGGCGGCTCTCCGACCGCGAGAAGCGCAAGGTGCTGCTCGCCTCCCTCGACACGCGCCGCCCGGCCGCCATGGAGCAGCTCGCGGTCCTGGCGAAGCAGGTCGGCGTCGAGTCCCTGCCGATCGTCGCCGGCCAGTCGGCGGTGCAGATCGCCAAGCGCGCCATGGACGCCGCCCGCCTCGGCGGCTTCGACGTGGTGATGCTCGACACTGCCGGCCGCACCACGGTGGACGAGGGCCTGATGGCCGAGGCCGCCGAGGTGAAGGCCGCGACGAAGCCCCACGAGGTGCTGCTGGTCGCCGACGCGCTCACCGGCCAGGACGCGGTCAATACCGCCCGCGCCTTCGACGAGCGGCTCGGCGTCACCGGCATCGTGCTGACCCGGATGGACGGCGATTCCCGTGGTGGCGCGGCTTTGTCGATGCGCGCCGTCACCGGCAAGCCGATCAAGCTCGTCGGCGTCGGCGAGAAGGTCGACGCGCTGGAGGAATTCCACCCGGCCCGCGTCGCCAACCGCATCCTCGGCATGGGCGACATCGTCTCGCTGGTCGAGAAGGCCGCGGAGACCATCGACCACGAGCAGGCGCTCCGCACCGCGGAGAAGATGCGCAAGGGCAAGTTCGATCTCGAGGACTTGTCCATGCAGCTCGCCCAGATGGAGAAGATGGGCGGCATCGGCGGCCTGATGGGCATGCTGCCCGGCATGGGCGCGATCAAGAAGCAGGTCGAGGGCGCCAACCTCGACGAGAAGATGTTCAAGCGCCAGCGGGCGATCATCTCGTCGATGACCCCGCAGGAGCGCAAGAACCCCGACCTCCTCAAGAACAGCCGCAAGAAGCGCGTCGCGGCGGGCTCGGGGGTCGACGTCTCGGAGATCAACAAGCTCCTGAAGATGCACCGGACCATGGCCGACATGATGAAGGCGATGGGCCAGGGCAAGCGCGGGATCGGGCAGGCGCTCGGCTCGATGTTCGGCCTGGGCGGCGGCGGGATGGGTGGTATGGGCGGCATGCCCGGCCTGCCGCCCGGCATGCCGGAGCCGACGCCGGAGCAGATCGCCCAGCTCGAGAAGCAGTTCGGCGGCAAGCTGCCGCCGATGCCGCCGGGCCTGGGCGGGGGCGGCGGGATGCCGAAACTCCCGGGTCTTCCCGGCCTCGGCGGCCCGAAGCTGCCGGGTCTCGGCGGGTTCATGCCGGGGAAGAAGAAATGAACGTGCTCGCGGCGCAGGCCGTCGATCCCGAACTCGCACGCCTGCGCGACAGCATCGACAATTTCGATGCGGCGCTGATCCATCTCCTCGCCGAGCGGTTCCGCTGCACGCAGCGGGTCGGCGAGCTCAAGGCCCGAAAGGGGATCCCCCCTTCCGATCCGGACCGGGAGGCCCGTCAGGTCGCCCGGCTCCGCAAGCTCGCGGTCGAGGCCAAGCTCGACCCCGACTTCGCCGAGAAGTTTCTGGCCTTCGTGGTCAAGGAAGTCATTCGGCACCACCAGTCGATCAAGGCGGACCACGAGTCCCAGATCGAGCAACAGCGAAAGTAGTCAGACCATGGCCCTCAAAATCCGTCTCACCCGTGGCGGCGCCAAGAAGCGCCCGTACTACCGTATCGTCGTCGCCGACGCCCGCGCCCCGCGCGACGGCCGCTTCATCGACAAGGTCGGCGCCTACGACCCGATGAAGGCCAAGGACGATCCGGCCCGCATCGTGCTCGACAACGAGAAGATCCAGAGCTGGCTCGCCAAGGGCGCGCAGCCGACCGACCGCGTCCTGCGCTTCCTCGACCAGGCGGGCCTCGCCAAGCGCCCGACCCGCAGCAACCCGCAGAAGGGCGAGCCGGGCGAGAAGGCCAAGGAGCGCGCCGCCAAGCGCGCCGAGAAGGCCGCCGCCCCCGCCGAGGACGCCGCCGCGTAAGGCGCTCCGGTCATGGCGCGCCGCCCCGCAGGTCCCACCTCCCGCGACGGCGGCCGCCGGGGCCGCACGAGCTCGGCGATCGGCAAGATCGCCCCCGATGTGGCGACCTCGCCCAAGGCGCCGGCCCCCAAGCCGGCGCCGCTGCCCGTTCCGCCCGATTCGAACCTCGTCCTGCTGGGCGAGTTCGGGCGGGCGCACGGCCTCAACGGCGAGGTCCGGCTCAAATCCTACACCGGTGATCCGCAGGCGATCGCCGGCTACGGAAACCTTCAGACGGCCGACGGCCGGACGCTGACGCTCGCCGACGTGCGTCCCGCCCCCGGCCCGTCCCCCGACATGCTGATCGCCCGGGTGAAGGGCGTCTCGGGCCGCAGCGCCGCGGAGGCGCTCAACCGCGTCGCCCTGTACGTTCCCCGCGACCGTCTGGACGCGCCCGAGGACGACGACGAGGTCTACGCCGCCGACCTGATCGGCGCCGCGGCGGTGGACGAGGCCGGAACCCTCATCGGGACGATCGTGGCCGTGCCGAATTACGGCGGCGGCGATCTCCTGGAACTGCGACCGCCGAACGGCGGCGCCACGGCGCTCCTGCCCTTCACGAAGGCCTTCGTGCCGGTCCTCGACGTGGCGCAGCGCCGCGTCACCGTGGTCGCGCCGGAGGACCTGTTCGCGGCACCGGGCGAGAAGCCCGCCGACGATCCGGGCTAGGGACGGCGGCCGGTCCTCGCGCCGGCGGCGCGTCCGGCGTCCGGGCTGTGCCTCTGTCGCGGCCGCCCTCAATGCCCCCCGGCCGGCGCCCCGCCGCCGAGCTTGACGCTCTTCAGGCTCAGGGCCAGCGGGACCGCGCAGGCGGCGACGAGGCCGAGTACCCAGAACACGTCGATATAGGCCCAGTAGGCCACCTGCGTGCTGAGCACGCTCCCGATCCACGCGGTGGCCTGACTCTGGGCCTCGACACCGGCATAGCCGTGCTCGGAGAAGTACTGCGTCGCCTGCCGCATGGTCTCCTGGTAGGCCGGCGAGGCCGGGTTGACGCTCTCCACCAAGCGGCTCTGATGGAACTGGCTCCGGTAGGCCAGGATGTTCTGCGCCAGCGAGACCCCCATCGAGCCGCCGACGTTGCGGGCGACGTTGATCAGCGCCGAGGCCTGGTCGGTCTGGTCCTTACGGATCCCCTCGTACGAGGCCGAGGTGATCGACAGGAACACCATCGGCAGGCCGATGCCGATATAGACCCGCGACCATGCGAAGAACGCGAAGGTCGTGCTGCCGTCGATCCGCGTCAGGTCGTACATGCCGAGCGCCACGATGGTCATGCCGGTGGCGATCAGCCATTTCGGCTGAACGTAGGACGAGATCCGACCGGTGAGGAACATCATCACCACCGTGACGATGCCGCCCGGGCCGAGGACGAGGCCCGACAGGGTGGCGGTGTAGCCGTAATATTCCTGCGTGATCTGCGGGATGAACTGCGTGGTGGCGATCAGGATCGCCCCAGTGAACATCATTACCAGGAAGCACGAGCCGAACTGACGGTTACCGATGAGGCGGAGATCGACGGCCGGATTCTCCTTGTTCAGCAGCCAGGGGATCATGGCGATGAACGAAACGACCATCAGCACGCCGGAGACGTTCATCAGCGTCGAGGTGCCGAACCAGTCCTTCCGCTGGCCCTCGTCGAGGATCACCTCCAGCGAGCCGAGGAACAGGGCGACCAGCACGAAGCCGACGATGTCGAACCGGATGCCCTTGCGGACCAGGGCGCGGCGATCCTTCTTGGCCGCCTCGCTGTCCTCGATCAGCCAGTACATCAGCCCGAGGGCGATGACGCCCACCGGCCCGTTGATCAGGAAGCACCAGTGCCAGGAGGCGTTGTCGGAGAGCCAGCCACCGAGCGTCGGGCCGATCACCGGCGCCACCACGATGGCGACCCCGTAGAGCGCGAAGGCCTGGCCCCGCTTCGCTGGCGGGAAGGAATCCGCCAGGATCGACTGCGCGAGCGGCGCCATGCCGCCGCCGCCGAGCCCCTGCATCACCCGGAACAGCAGCAGGGATTCCAGGCTCCAGGCGAAGCCGCACAGGATCGACGAGACGGTGAACAGGGCCACCGACCACATGAAGAACGCCTTGCGGCCGTAGCGCTTGGCCAGGAAGCTCGACGCCGTCAGCGTGATCGCGTTGGCGACGAGGTAGCTCGTCACCACCCAGGCCGCCTCGTCGGGGCCGACCGCCAGACCGCCCGAGATGTAGCGCAGGGCCACGTTGGCGATGGTGGTGTCGAGCACCTCCATGAAGGTCGCCAGCGCCACCACGCCGGCGATGAGCCACGGATTGTGGCCCCCCGGTGCCTTGCCGGCCTCGGATTTGCCGGCGCTGGGTTTTCCGCCCCGCGGCTTGCGGCCGCGCGCCGGGGCGCTCGCTTGGCCGGCCACGGCGCTCACCGCACCGTGACGGTCGGGACGATCGACATGCCCGGGCCGATCGACACATCCGTCGGCCAGTCCTTGACGACGATCTTTACCGGGATGCGCTGGGTCACCTTCACGTAGTTGCCGGTGGCGTTCTGCGCCGGCAGGAGGCTGAAGGCCGTACCCGAACCCGGCTGCACGGAGGCCACCGTGCCGTGGATCCTGCGACCCGGATAGGCGTCGATCTCGAGATCGACCGGCTGGTCCGGCCGCATGTCGGAAATCTGCGTCTCCTTGAAGTTCGCCGTCACCCAGATGTCGTCGGGCACGAACATCGCCAGGCTCTGGCCGGCCTGGGCGAGCTGGCCGACGCCGCCGGTGAGTCGCACGATGCGCCCGGGCTGCACGGCGCGAAGGGTCGTGTAGCCGAGATTCAGCTCGGCTTGCTCCACCTGCGCTCGGTCACGGCCGAGCTGTGCCTGGGTCGAGGCCTTCTGCGCCTGAAGCGAGCCGACCTGCTTCTGCGCGGCGACCACGCTGGCATTGGCGCTCTGCACGGCAGCCTGCCGCTGCTGCAGCGTCGAGGTTGCCGATTGCGATTGCTGGACCGAGCCGGAGCCGCGCTCGGCGAGGTCCTTGTAGCGGGCCGCATCCTCCTGGGCGAATTTCAGCGCCGCCTCGGCGGTGGCGACCTGCGCCTTGGACACGTCGATGTTGGCGTATTGCGCCTGGATCTGCGCGTCGATGTTCTTGATACCGGCCTCGTCGGCCTCGACCTGCGCCTTCGCCTGATCGAGGGCGATCTGATAATCGCGCTGGAAGATCTGGAACAGGATCTGGCCGGCCTCGACATGCTGGTTGTCGGTCACAGGCACGTCGACGAGATAGCCGCCGACCTTCGGCTGGACCGAGATGCTGCGTGCATCCACGAAGGCGTCGTCGGTGCTCTCGTAGGGGTGCATGTACAGCAGCCAGTAGAAAAACACCCCGACGCACAGCGCGACGACCGCGAGGCCGCCGAGGAGGAACGCGAGCGGGTGGCGCCGCAGGACGTTCGGGCGCCGTGCGCCGTCACCGGCATTGTCGGATCCCTCCGCCTCGTCGCCGGCTGCGCCGTCCTGCGCCTCGGGCTCGTTTGCCGCGTCCTCCGCACCGGGCTTGCGCGCGGTCTCGCCAGCCGCGGACGGATAGGTCCGGCCGAGATCCAGGACATCGCGTTCGCCCACGGCCGCCCGGCTTTCGGCCGGCCGCAGGCGCGCCTCGTCCTCGGAGGAGTGCCGCTGATCGTCAAACATGGGAAGTCGTCGCCCGATGGGCCGGCCACCCTGGGGTGACCGGGCTTGTCGCATCGCCCGCCTCAGGCAGCAAAAGCCGGCCGCAGTCTCAAGGTTCCCTGCGCAGATCTGCCCGTATAGGAACGCATGCCGCACTGCGACGTTCTGCGCCCGGAACCTTCGCGGTTTTCGGCCGAGAGGCTTCAGGAGTTCGCCATGACAAGCAGCCCATCCCCAACGCCGCGCAGCTCCGGATCCGGTCCGACGAGCTCGCCCACGGGTATCCCCCTCGTCGGCGTCGCCCGCCTCGATGCGATGAGCGCGGCGCTCGCGCGCAACTGGTGGCTCGTGGCCCTGCGCGGCGTCATCGCGATCCTGTTCGGCGTGATCGCGTTCGTTGCCCCGGGCGCCTTCGTGCTCTCCCTGGTGCTGTTCTTCGCCGCCTACATGCTCGTTGACGGCGTCTTTGCCATCGTGGGCGCGGTCCGGGCCGCGCAGCGCCATGAGCGCTGGGGCTTCCTGTTGCTCGAAGGTCTCGTCGACATCATCGTGGGTGTCGCCGCGGCGCTGGTGCCGGCCGCGGCCGTCTGGGCGTTCGTAATGCTGCTCGCCGCGTGGGCGCTGGTGACCGGCGGCCTGATGATCGCGGCCGCCTTCCGCCTGCACGTCCATTACGGGCGGTGGTGGCTGGTCCTCGGCGGGGTCGTCTCGATCCTGTTCGGCCTCGCGCTGCTCATCAATCCGGGCATGTCGGCCCTGGTCCTGACGTGGTGGATCGGCTCCTACACCTTCGCCTTCGGCGTGCTGCTGCTGATCCTGGCTTTCCAGCTGCGCAGCCGGCACGGGGCGGCCTCGGGGCCGACGCCGCCGCTCGGCCGCTGAGCCGACCGGCAAGCCGGATCGGGCTCGTGGCCCGATCCACACGGTCGCGGCGCGATCGACGGGCCGGCCGGCCTCCGTTCGCGCATGCGTGGGACATGGGAGCCGATGCGGCTTAGAAGGCTCGGTCGACCGGATCGGCCGGTCTCGGAATCTGCATCACGATGACGCCCGACGCGCCGGAGCGCGCCCCCGCCGACGGGCCGAGACCGCCGAAGCCGGATTCCGCCCCTGAGGCCCCAGACCCGCGCCTCGCCGCCCGCGAGGCCGGGCGCGCGGCGCGCGACCTGTCCCGCCATCTCCGGACGCTGATCGCCGCGGCCGGCCTCGGCCTCGCGCGTCGTGGCCGGGCCTTGTCCGCGCGCTCGGCGGCGCGGGCTCGCACCACCCGGATGGATCGTCCCGCCGACACGGCCATTCCGCGGCCGGAGGATCGGGGCCTGAACCGGTGGATGCGGCCGATCTTGGGCCGCCGGCACCCGGCCCGGCTCGCCGCGGCCGGGCTGATCCTGCTGCCGGTCCTGGCGCTGGCCGTGTACCTGTTCGCGGCCTTCGTGACTCTGCCGCCGCTCGGCGGCGCCGTGGTGGAGACCGGCCAGCGGGCGATCACCGTGGAGGCCGATGACGGCCGGGTCTTCGCCACCCGCGGCAGCTTCCGCGGCCAGAAGCTCACGGCCGCCGACCTGCCGCCGCACCTCGCCCAGGCGATCGTGGCGATCGAGGACCGGCGCTTCTACAGCCACTGGGGCATCGACCTGCGCGGCCTTGCCCGGGCCGTGTGGCGTAATCTCCGCGGCGGTGGCGTGCGCGAGGGTGGCTCGACGATCACCCAGCAATATGTCCGGCTGATCTCCCTCAACCAGGAGAAATCGCTCTGGCGCAAGGTGCAGGAGGCCTTCCTGGCGCTGCGGGTCGAGTCGATGATGAGCAAGGACGCGATCCTGCTCGGCTACCTCGACTCCGCCTATTTCGGCGCCGGCGCCTACGGAGCGGACGCGGCGGCGCGGCGCTATTTCGGCAAGCCCGCCAAGGCCCTGAATCTGCCGGAATCGGCGATGCTGGCCGGGCTGGTGCGGGCGCCCTCGCAGCTCGCCCCGACGCGCAACCTCGGCGGCGCCAAGGAGCGCGCCGACGTGGTGCTCCAGGCCATGGTCGAGACCGGCGCGATCACGCAAGCCGAAGCCGACGCCGCGCGCAAGCAGAGCGTGACCCTGAAGTCGCCACCCGAGGCGCCGCCCGGCACCAACTACTTCCTCGACATGATCGCGGGCGACGTGAAGCGCCTCGCCGGCACCGACGGCGACATGACGGTGCGCTCGACCCTCAACCTCGACCTGCAGAGCCTCGCCGAGGGCGTCGTCGCCCGCCGCCTCGACAAGGACGGTGCCCGCCGCAAGGTCGGCCAGGCCGCCATGGTGGTGCTGTCGAAGGAGGGCGCGATCCTCGCCATGGTCGGCGGCCGCGACTACGAGGACAGCCAGTTCAACCGCGCCGTCCAGGCCAAGCGCCAGCCCGGCTCCCTGTTCAAGCTCCTCGTCTACCTGACGGCCTACGAGAAGGGCTACACGCCGGAATCCGTGATGGTCGACCGCCCGGTCCAGATCGGCGATTGGGACCCGGAGAACGACGACGGGCGCTACCGCGGGCCGGTGCCCCTGCGGACCGCCTTCGCGCTCTCGATCAACACCGTGGCGGCCCAGCTCGGGCAGGATGTCGGCATTCCGGCCGTGATCGCCACCGCGCGCAAGCTCGGGATCCAGTCGGACCTGCCCAACGTGCCGAGCCTCGTCCTCGGCTCGGGCGCCGTGAGCCTTCTGGAAATGGCCCGCGCCTACGGCTCGGTCCTGTCCGGGCGCACCCCGCTCCAGGCCTACGGGATCCAGGCGATCCGCGGGGCGGCGCCGCAGCCGCTCTACGTCCGAACCGACCCGGCCCCGGGCGCGATGCTGGCCCAGGAGCCGCGCACCATGATGCTCGACTCGCTGCAGGCGGTGGTGGAATCCGGCACCGGCCGTGCCGCGCGGGTGCCGGGCCAGATCATCGGCGGCAAGACCGGCACGAGCCAGGATTTCCGCGACGCATGGTTCGTCGGCATGACCCCCGACCTCGTGGTCGGGATCTGGGTCGGGAACGACGACGACAGCTCGATGAACCGCATGTTCGGCGGCGAGATGCCGGCCGGAATCTTCCACGACTTCATCCAGCGGGCCACGGAGAAGCTCGCGAAGGGCAAGCTCCGGCCCTCGGCGGAGCGGGCCGAGCCGGCGCGGGCGCCCGCGCCTGCCCCCGCGGCCGAGCCGGTCGCGGGCGGCGAGGTCCGCGGCGTGCCGGAGGTGATCGACACCGGCACCCTCAACCTGCGCGGGCGGGTCGTGCGCCTCCTCGGCGTCGTCGGCGAGCGCGGCCACCTCGCCCGCCAGCTCGCCAGCTACCTGCGCCGCCGCGAGGTGGTTTGCACCGGACTCTCCGATGGGGCCACGGCCCGCTGCCGCATCGAGGGCGACGACCTCGCCGGGCTGATCCTGGCGGCCGGCGGCGCGCGGGCCTCGGAGGACGCGCCGCCGGACCTCCTGGGCGCGGAGGAGCAGGCCCGCGCCGAGCGCGTCGGCCTGTGGGGCCGGTGAGGCGCTAGCCCTCCCCGAGCTTCGCCAGCGTCCGCGGGTCGGGTGCGCCGTCGAAGTAGCGCGCCAGCGCGTCGGCGAAGAGCGGCTCCCCGGGGGCGGCACGGGCGAACAGCGTCATGCTGGAGCGGAATTTCAGATCGTCCGGCGAGCCGAAGATCGCGTGGGCCGAGCGCCCGGCAATCGCGTTCACGGCCGCCGTGCAGGCGCGCAGGCGCTCGCCCAGCACCGGATGCGCCAGATAGGCTTCGGCCTCTTCCAAGGAACCGATGGCGTAGCGTTGCGCCATCGGGCTCGCGCCGAGCCCGGCGACCTGCGGAAAGACGAACCACATCCAGTGGCTGCGCTTCGCACCGGCCCGCAGTTCCGCCAGCGCCCGCTCGTAGACACCCTCCTGCGCGGCGACGAAGCGGCCGAGTTGGTAGACGTCCGACATGGCGTGGCTCCGATGCTCCGGTTTCACTCCATCAACGGCGCCTTGCCGCTCCTGGATGCAGGCCGTCGCAGACGCCGTGTCCGGATTGATGTAAGCGCGGCCCATGCTCGCAACGCTCGTCGCCTTCATGGTCGCGAACCCGGCAATGAGCCACGCCCTGACGGCGATCCTCGAGACCGCCGGGATGGCTGCCGCGCTGATCCTGCTGCGCAGCCCCCGCCCGGAAGGCATCGCCGCGCTGGTGGTCTCGACCTACTATTACGGTCGCGAGGCCGGGCAGCGGGAACACGACATCAAGCATGCCGGCTGGGATGCCGTGCAGGCGCATCTCGGCGCCGAGTTCCTGTACGGGTGGTCGCTGCCGAACCTGCAGCAATGGGTAGCGCCGACCTGTGCGGCCTGGGCGGTGGCGGGGGCGATCGTCCTGGTCCGGTCGCGGACGGGCGTCCAGCGCTGACGGATGGCTGCCGGACACCGGACGCATCCGCGTCCTCGCGCGCGCAGCGAAGCAACTCAGGGCCGCGCGACGTCCGTCACGGAGAGCCACTGCATGGCTTGGCCGCGTTCGCGGGGACGGCTCCGGCAGCGGACCGTCGCGCAACGGTGCGCCCCACTTCCGGAAGGGTGATCTCAGGCTCGGATTGAGGGACCGTCCGACGGCTTGACCTGGCTGCGGTCCCCGAGAAGCCGCCGGCCGGAGGCGATGATCTGGACCGTGTCGCGGTTGCCGCATTGTCGCCGCGCCAGGGCTTCCAGGTCGCGCAAGTAGTCGATCACCGGGCCCCGCTGCTTGTCACTCCGGCCGATCACCGGCTCGACCTTGGCGGTCACCAGCCCGGCCACCGTGTCCCAGAATTCCGCCGGACGGATCGCGGCGTCGCCCATCGAAGGCTCGTGCATCGCTCATCTCCTCCTGCCTTGCAGCCGCTCTCGTCGGGTATTTCGCCCATTGGCGCATTGACCCATGTTGACGACGGCACCGCGTGCCGGATCACGCGCGGCAACGGGATCCGTGCCGGAGCGAATCCGACGGGGCGGCGTCCGCCATGGATCATGCCGCAGAGACCGTATCGGACGACCTGCACGAGCGCGGTCGGGACCTGATATGCCTGGGCCGCGCCTGAGAGCCGAAGCCGTCCGGGAGACCGCGACGGCCCAGGCATCACCGAGCCCTTCGACGTGCCGGCCAGCGATGGTCGCGACCTGCCGGCATGACATTCTCGAACACGCCAGACCGGAGACCGCCGCATGCCTCAGATCACAGTCGCGGGGATCGGATTTCGCTACCTCCTCGAAGGACCCGACGATTCCCCCGTGGTCGCCTTCTCGAACTCGCTCGGTGCGACCCTGGAGATGTGGGACGCGCTGATACCGGCGCTCGCAGGACGGTTCCGGACCCTGCGCTACGACACGCGGGGCCATGGCGCGTCTGACACCCGCGACGAGCCCATAGCGGTGGCGGATCTCGCCCAGGACCTCGCGGGTCTGCTCGACGCCCTCGGGATCGACCGTGCCCATCTGGTCGGATTGTCGCTCGGCGGGATGACCGTGCAGGCGCTGGCGAGTGCCGATCCCGAAAGGGTCCTCAGCGCCACCCTGATGGCGACGGCCGCCTACATGCCGAGCATGCAGAGCTGGGACGAACGGGCTGCGACCGTCCGCGCCCACGGAACGGCCTCCGTCGTGGAGGCGACGCTCGGGCGCTGGTTCACGCCGGATTTCGTGCGGCGCGACCCGGCCGCGGTCCAGGCAGTCCGCGAACGCTTCGTGGCGTGCGATCCGGCCGGCTACGCCGTGTGTTGCGGGGCGATCGGGCGCATGGATCTCCGGCCCGCGCTCTCCGCCATCGCCGCGCCGACCCTGGTGATCGCGGGCCGCGACGACCCCTCGACGCCGCCGGCCATGGCCGAGGAGATATGCGGCGGCATCGCCCAGGCCGAGCTCGTCATCCTGCCACGCGCCGCGCATCTGCTGGCCGTGGAACGTGCCGAGGCCGTCGGCAGCTACCTCCGGGCTTTCCTCGACCGCACCGCGCGCGGCGCGGAGCCGGGACGCTGACTCGCCTCGCGTCGGCGGCAGCGTCGCCGAGGCTGCCAATCTCGTGTCCAGGCCGGTGCACAGAGCCGCAAGGCGCCGGTCGATGGCAAGGCCCGGCTTGAACGCAGAAGGCCCCCCGCGGCCGGCTGCGCGGGGGCCCTTCTCATCGACGTTCCTCAGGAACGTCCAGTCCGATTTACTTGATGAGGGCGAGAAGGGCCTTGCCGGCCTTGGAGTTCAGCTCCTTGGCGTCGAGGGTGCCGTCGTTGTCCGGATCGGCCAGCTTGAAGCGCTCTCCGACCGCCGCGAGATATTCCTTCTTGTCGAGGGTGCCGTCGCTGTCCGGATCGGCCTGCTTCACGCCAGCCTTGCTGAGGCGGCCCTTCAGCTCACGGGCGTCGAGGGTGCCGTCCGCATCCTTCTCGAGACGGTCGAAGGTCGCCGAAGCCACGGCTTCCACTTCCTTCAGATCGACGGTGCCGTCATTGTCGGTGTCGATCATCTTGACGGCGCTCGCTCCGCTCACCGGCTTGGCCAGCGCGGCCGGAGCAGAAAGGCCGCACACCGCGAGCGTCACCGCCGCGAAGCCACTGATGAAACGAAGGGTCATTGCCAAACTCTCCCGAAAAATGATGCCCGATCTTCCTAGTCTCCGACTCACCGTGCTGCAAGTGCGAAATCGGATCCCGTGGGCGGATCCGGTCGTCTCCCGGGGCACGCGATAGAAAAAGGGGGCCGGCATGAGCCGGTCCCCAAGAAGGCGCATAATCGCCGGGGGGGCGAAGCGCGTGTCGTCTCGCGCCATTCCCCAACCGGAGACAGGTCTGCCCGGATCAGGCGAGCGTCGCGAGGTCCTGAAACCAGTGCTGCGCCTGGACGTAATTTTTCACCCGCGAAGACAGTGCGTGCGGATTGGTGTCGTGGACCACCCAAACCTGTACGGCATCGTCGACGACGATCTCATGGATGCGCGCCAGCAGCCTGTTCTGCTCATCGACGTCCAGGCTCGCCTTCACCTTGTCGCAGAGGGCGTCGACCTCGGGGTTGCGGTAGTGGCTCCAGTTCACGCCGTTCGGAGCGATCTGCTTCGAATCGTAGAAGCGCAGGATCGCGTAGAACGGGTCCGACGTGACGTAGGCGATGTTCCCGACGCTGACCCCCTTGAGGCTCGGATCCGCGGCGCCCTGTCGCCATGCGGTGTAAGCCACCTCCAGTTCGACGGTCTTGAACGTGACCTGGATCCCGACCTCCGCCCAGCTCTGCTGGACGAACTCGTTGATCGGTAGCGACAGCATCTGCCCCGTCCCCCCGGTCGGGATCAGGACCGTCGCCTTCACCGGGTTCTTGACCGAATACCCGGCCTCCTCGACGAGCTTGCGCGCCCGATCGACGTCGGTCGTGATCTTGAAGCCCGGTTTGCCGAACCACGGGCTCGATTCCTGCACCTGCCCGACAGCGGGCTGGGCGAGGCCGCCCATCAACTCGACGACACCCGCGCGGTCGATGGCGAGATTGGCGGCCTTGCGCAGGCGCAGGTCGCGCCAGGGCGAGCCCTCCAGCATCGACAAGTGGTAGTTCCAGACATGGGGCGTGTCGTTGCCCACCACCCGCATCCCGGCGGCCTTCAGGCGCGGGACGGCATCGGGCGCGGGCGCCTCGATCAGGTCGACGCTGCCCGACAGGAGCGCGTTCACCCGGGCGAGATCCTCGGGCACGCAGGTGAGGGTCAGCTTCGCGAGCTTCGGAACCCGCTTCGGATTCCAGTAGCCGACATTCGGCAGCAATTCGAGGCGCACCCGCGGCACCAGCTGGCCCATCCGGAACGGCCCGGTCCCCGAGGGTTCGAAGGCGAATTTCGCCCAGTCCCGGCCGACCTTCTCGTACTGCGCCGGAGAGGAGATCAGGAACCAGAGCATCTGGTAGGGGAACAGGCTGTCGGGCGCCTTCGTGACCACCTGCACGGTCTTGGCGTCGAGCTTCCGATAGCTCGCGACCCCGGGCAGGCGCGGACGGACCTGGGCCGCCTGCCGCTGGTCGAAATGCGGCGCCTCCTTGTTCAGTACCTTGTCGAAGTTCCAGATCACCGCGTCGGCATCGAAGGCCGAACCGTCGTGGAAGGTCACCCCCTCCCGCAGGTGGAAGGTCCAGATCTTGGGATCGGCGGGATCGGCCTCCCAGGCGGTGGCGAGTCCGGGTACCATCCTGCCCGGCCGGTCCGCGACGTCGAGTTCCCAGGCGACCAGGGGGTCGTAAAGGGTCAGTCCGGTGAACTGGTAGCCGCCGGCACCCCGGTCCGGCTGGCCGGTGGTGAGCGGCAGGTCGGTCATGGAGATGCCGTAGGTCAGGCTGCCGGGGGCCGCGCCCTGCGCGCCGGCCCGGCCCGCCGCCCCGAACGCGGCGAGGGCGACGCCCCCGGCCATCAGGGATCGGCGTGTCGGCTTGATCGGGTCCATCGTGTCTCTCGGCTGAAGGCGGGCGCCGCATGGAGCGGCACCCGCCTTCAGGCGCGCGGCGGCGCTGTCCGGGCCGTGTCCCCATGCTGCATGCAGAATGATGCACGCATCATGCCCAATGCCTCGCCGAGAGCGGTCAGACCTCCCAGACCTGCCCGGGTCTGAGGGGAAGGAACCGCTCCAGCGGGATGCCGGAGCCGCCGAGGGCGACCGCCAGCGCCTCCGCGGGCCGCTCGATGCCCTCGTCGGTGAGCTGGAACGTGCCCCAGTGATGGCCGAGTGCCTGCTCGGCGCCGAGCAATGTAAAGGCCTTCACCGCCTCGGCCGGGTTGACGTGCTGCGCCCGCATGAACCAGCGCGGCTCGTAGGCGCCGATCGGCAGCGTGGCGAGGCGCGGTGGCCCGAAGCGGACGCGGATTTCGGAGAACAGCGTGCCGTCGCCGAAGCCGGTATCGCCGACATGGTAGTGCACGCCGCAGGACGAGGTGATCACGAAGGCGCACCACAGGGCCATCCGCCGGTCGTTGACGCCCCGCGCCGACCAGTGGTTCGCGGGAGTCAGGTGGACCTGCAGGCCGTCGCCGAGATCGACCGACTGCCCCCAGTCGCGAATCTCGACATGCATCGTATCGTCGTAGCCGCGCAGGATCGTGTCGTTGCCCAGCGGCGCCACGATCAGCGGCTGGTGCGCCTGCCAGATCCGGGCGAGGCTCGGGCCGTCCAGATGGTCGTAATGGTTGTGGGTGACCAGAACCGCATCGATGGGCGGCAGGTCGGCGAAGGCGATCCCGGGCGGATTGACGCGCTTCGGACCGGCAAAGCGGACCGGGCTCGCGCGCTTGGCGAAGACCGGATCAATCAGGATGTTGCGGCCGGCGACCTGCACGAGATAGCTCGCGTGGCCGATCAGCACGACCCGCAGGCCTGCGACGCGCTCGGGCGGCCGGTCGGCCGGAAAGGGGCTCGGGAAGCTCTTCGGCCAGGGCTCGCGCTGCCGCTTGGCCTGCCAGCGCAATACGTCCGGCAGCGACTTGTCGGTCGCCTGCTCCGGCAGGAAGAACCGCAGCCCGTCGAAATGGTCGGAGGTCGGGCCGCGATAATAAGGGTTCTTGCCGCGCCGATGCGCGGCATAGCCGACACCGCCGAGCGTCATGACCGTGGCCGCACTCGCGACCGTGAGCAGGCTGCGCCGTTTCATGGATCCGAGATGGCCCGAACCGGGGGCCGGTCAAGCACGCCGGTGGAGCGGCGGTGAGCCTCAGGCCCGTGCGAGGCCGCCCCGGCTCAATCGACCATCTCGGCAGCGAGGGAGAGGCGTGCCCGGTAGACGATCTTGCCGACTCCGTCGCGGACGCAGGCGACGTAATCCTGACGCTCGACATCCGGCAGCATGTCGCGGGCGATCGCCGACATGATCCGGGTGACTTTGGCCCTGGCCGCAGGCAGGTCCGGCAGGTCGAAGCCGACCTCATCGTGGATCGGCTGTGAACCGTCGTGAAGGTCGATGAAGAAGCGGGGCATCGGCGCGAAGCGTCTCAAAGAGAAGTCGTTCTCCCAAAGTATTGGTCTTGTTATGGTTAACGGGGACTTAAAACGCGTAGTGTGAGGCCGCTCGACGGCGGAGCGTTGGAGGGGCGGGCGAGAGCCGGTTCCGAACTTCGACGCCTCGCTCCCGACCCGCTCCGTCTTTCCGGGGCGCCGCGGGCGAGCCCGGAATCCAGGCCCGCCGATCGCGCAAGGATCTGTCGCCCGGGGCCTCTCCGGATCCCGGGTTCCGTCGGTGCGGCGCCGGATGACGGAGCCGCGCCTGGGAAATGCCAGGGAGAGACGAGGCGGTGCGAGCCGCCGATCGGACGCCCCGACGCGTCGAAGCGGTGTTCCGATCCGCTCAGGAAAGCCGCCGGTCCGACAAGGTCCTCAAACCCCGTCCGGCGGCAGCGCCTCCGTCACCTCGACGCGGCGGTTGCCCGCCACCGGAGCCGTCTCCTCGCCGGCGGCGACGTCGGTCTGGGTGGGCGCCTTGACCAGCGCCTCGGCAACCGCCGCGACACCCTGGTAGCGGGTCAGCCGCCGGTCGATCATGCCGTCGATCCGGTCGTGCAGCTCGGCCACGGTCAGGCTGCGGCGCTTGCCGCCCGCCTTCTCGGTGAACAGGCTGCGATTGGCTCGGGCCGCGGTGCGGAACTCGCGTCCCGCGACCTCGTCGGGCTTCTCGGAGGAGAGCGACAGGAAGCGCCCGGCGCTCGCGGTGCCGAGAAAATGGGCGAGGTACAGCTCGGTCGTGGTGAGCGCGCGCCCGACCCGGGCCTCGATCCGCTCGCGGTCGCGCTTGACCAGCTCGGCCGCCATCAGGGCGGCCACGCGCGGATCATTGCGCAGGCCGAGCACCCGGGCGCGCATGCTGCCCGTCACGGTCATCGCCGCGCCCCGGCCCTTCACGGCTGCGGCTTCCTCGGCGAGCCCGTAGCGGGCGCCGTAATCGCGGATCATTTCCAGCCACGTGCGGGCGACGAACTGGAACAGGCCCTGCGCCGAGGAGGTCGCCGCCTTCGCAACCGTGTCGAAGCTCGATTCCTTGTCGGCCAGCGCCATCATGTAGACGGGGTCAACGCCGGCCTCGTCGGACGCCTTGACGATTGTGTCGACGACCGTGCGCGGCACGCTGCGCTCGCCGAACTTGACCGCGTCCCGACCCTGTTCCTGCGTCACCCGCGGCAGCGCCGCGAGGTCGTCCTGGATCAGGGCCGTGGTGGCGGGCTCCTGCTCCGGCACCGGCAGGCCGTTCCAGGCGTCTGCATCCGGCGCAGCGGCGGACGCGCTTGCCTCGGAATCCGGCCGCGCCAGCGCCTGAGCGGCGCGGGGGCTGGTATCGACCCGGTCGTGGGCCTGGGCGGAAGGCGCGAAATAGGCCGGCGCGAAGGCCGCCTGCGGCAGGCCGAACCCGGCGACGAGCCCGAGCGCCAGCGTCCCGGAGATCCGGCCCAGGCCGGTGCGGCGAAGTGACCGGCGCCCTGTCCCGCGGCCGGCCCGCGGCAGCCACGCCACGGCTTCATCCTCGAAACGCCCGGTGCCGTTCAGGGTCTGCGGCACGAGTCGGCTCACGTCGTCGGCGCGACGCGCCGGCTCCGGGAAAACCCCCATCATTGGTCCTCTTCAGATTGGTCCTTGCATCCGCCCGGCTCTGACGGCCGGGTTTTTTCGGAAGCGGCGGCCCTATCGACGCCGGCCGTGACCAGAATGGGACGGCCCCGTGATCCAAGCGTGGCACGGTCAAGGAAGAGTTAACCCTGCCTCTTAGGGCTGCGTTAACGCCGCGATCCGGCCGCGCCTCGGGCGACGGCGGGGCAATGTTGTCGCATTCGGCTTGGAACGCGGCACTGCCGAGCCAGTTAGGAACGGCCCCGGTGGGGTCGAACCTTCCGTCCCAAGACGCCGCCCGCGTCCGTACAAGGACATCGTTTTCCGATGAGCATGCAGTCCGGTCGCCGCGTCGGTGTCGCGTTCGTTGGCATGGGGGGCGCCGTCGCCACCACCGCCATCGCCGGCATCGAGATGATCAAATCCGGCTCGAACCGGCTCGACGGGCTGCCGCTCGCCGGCCTCTCCGTGGCGGGCCTGGCCGATTACAAGGATCTCGTCTTCGGCGGCTGGGACCTGAACGGCGACGACCTCGCCTCGGCTGCGAGCGGCCACGGCGTGCTCTCGAAGGACGATATCGAGAACGGCGCCCAGGTCCTGAAGGGGATCACCCCCTGGCCGGCGGTGGGCAGTGCCAAGTTCTGCAAGAACATCGACGGCCAGAACCGCATCGTCGCCAAGGACCACCGCGAGGCGGTCTCGGTGATCGCGAACGATCTCCGCCGCTTCCAGAAGGAGAGCAACCTCGACGACGTGGTCGTGGTGAACCTCGCCTCCACGGAGCGCTGGCCCGACCTGAACGACCCGACCCTGAACTCGACCGCCGCCTTCGAGAAGGGGCTGGATTCGAGCGACGAGGCGATCTCGCCCGCGATGCTCTACGCCTACGCGGCGATCAAGAGCGGCATCCCCTATGCCAACTTCACCCCGAGCGTGGCCGCGGACGTTCCGGCGCTCCTGGACCTCGCCAAGGAGCTGAACGTCCCGGTGGCCGGCAAGGACGGCAAGACCGGGCAGACCATGATGAAGACGGTGCTGGCCCCCGCCTTCAAGGCCCGCGCCCTCCACGTCGACGGCTGGTTCTCGACGAACATCCTGGGCAACCGCGACGGCCTCGCCCTGAACGATCCGAATTCACTCCAGTCGAAGCTCAACACCAAGGGCACGGTGCTCGATTCGATCCTCGGCTACCCGGTCGAGGACCATCTCGTGCACATCCACTATTACCGCCCGCGCGGCGACGACAAGGAAGCCTGGGACAACATCGACGTCACCGGCTTCATGGGCCAGCGGATGCAGATCAAGGTGAACTTCCTCTGCAAGGACTCGATCCTGGCGGCGCCGCTGGTCATCGAGATCGCCCGCGTCCTCGACCTCGCCAACAAGCGCGGCGACGGCGGCGTGCAGGAGCAGCTCTCGACCTTCTTCAAGGCCCCGATGGTCAAGAACGGCCACGGGCCGGAGCACGCCTTCGGCAAGCAGGAGAAGATGCTCCACGACTGGCTGGGCGTGCACTGAACGGACCGAGCGCGCCGCCGCGCACGGCTCCTCCCCTTGCGGGGAGGAGTTGGAGGTGGGGGTGATGCAGGATTGAGCGATCCGGTGCCGCCTGCACCACCCCACCCCCTGACCCCTCCCCACAAGGGGGAGGGGACGCGCTTCGACCTTCGTATGTTGGAGAGCCGGAAGGGTTCGTGGAGCGTCTGGTGAAGGCCTCACCCGAACTGCTGTACGCGGTCTGAAAGAAACGATGCCCAGCGAGAACCACCCGTCGCAATCCGGCGCCGCCGCGCCCGAGGCCTTGCGCGACCTTCTGGTCGAGATGAACGACCTCAAGCGCGTCCGCTCTGCGGGCCGTACCGGGTCGATCGCCGAGCGCCTGTTCGCGCAGGGCTGGGGCCTCCTCACCGGCGGGACCCCGCCGGAGGATGTCGCCCTCGACATCACGGCAACGACCCTCGCGGCGACACGCCTCTGCGACCTCGACGCCGCCTTCCTGACCGCGGCTGGGCTCTCCGAGGAGGCGGCTTCCGCGGTGCTGGTCGCGGGCTTCGATGCCGTAACCGGAGACCTCGATCTGGATCTGCGGGCCCGCCTGCGCGCGCGGCTCGCGCCACGTCCGGCGGGCAATCCCGGACCGCTGCCGGGTTTCGTCGGCGCCCTGGCGCAGCAGCCGCGGGCGGGCGTCACCTGTCCCGGCCGCGCCCGCATCCTGCTGGAGCCGCCCGAGAACCACGCCGAGCATTGCCTGATCGTGGCCGCCTACGGCGTCTGCCTCAGCCCCTTCTACCGGGCCGACCCCGGCACCGTGTTCCTGGCCGCGATGGCGCACCACTTCCACAACGCCGCGATGCCGGATGCGGGGTTTACCGGCGAGATGCTGCTCGGCGACCATCTCGGGCCGATCATGGCTACAACAACCGCCTGGGCGCTGGCCGAGCTCTCAGAGCCCCTGCGTGGTCAGGTCGAGCGCGCCCGGGCGGTCCTGCCCGACGATGCAACCGCGGAAGGCCGCGCCTTCCACGCCGCGGATTGTATCGATCGGGTCTTGCAGATCGCCCAGCACCTGCGCGGGGCCTCGACCACGATGGGGATGGTGCTCGACGAGTGGGAGCTGGTCCATGCCGGCCCGGTGAAGGGTTTCCACGACCGTGTCCTCGCCGACATGCGCATCCCTTGATCGCCGGATCCATCCGCCCATCTGCCCGGGCGGTCCCGAGAGCCATGATCCCGTTCGAACTCACATCGCCGGATACCGGCAACCCGCTGAAGGCCGACGGCCCGCATGCCCTGCGCGATGCGGTGACCGGCGCGCGCTGGCCCGTGATCGACGGGATCCCGTACCTGCGCGTCGGCCGCGAGGCCTTGATCGAGCGGGTGCTGGCCCATCTCGACGCGGGTGAGCCCGACGAGGCGCTCGCCGCCCTCTTGGTCGATCAGGACGATTGGTGGAACGGGCCGCCCGCCGATCCCGCCGGGATCATCCGGCTGATCAAGGACCGGCGCACGGCGACGCTGCGCGATGCGGTCGAACGCCTCGGCTGGGGCCGGGTCGGCGACTATTTCCTGCACCGCTGGAGCGACCCGACCTACTTGGCCGGGCTGTCGCTGCTGGAGGCGCACTGGAACGAGCCCATCTGCGTCTTCGAATTCGCCTGCGGCATCGGCCATTACCTGCGAGAGCTGCAGCGGCGCGGCTGCAAGGTCGCCGGCGCGGACGTGGTCTTCGCCAAGCTCTGGGTCGCGCGCCACTGGGTCGTCGCCGAGAAGGCGCAGCTCGTCTGCTTCGATGCGGGCTCGCCGCATTGGCCGATCCCGGGGGCACCCGTCGACCTCGTCGCGTGCAACGACGCCTTCTACTTCCTCGACGACAAGGCCGCCCTTCTCGATTGCCTCCGTCAGAATGCCGGCGACGATGGCTGGCTGGCGCTCAGCCACATCCACAACCGCGACTGCCCGGGCTTCTCCGCCGGTCGCGCGGTGACGGCCGAGGAGATCGCCGAGCTGTTTCCCGACGCCCTGGTCTACGACGACGCGGATCTGACCCGGGCGCTTGTCGCGGCGCGGGCGCCGGTCCCGCAGGAGCCCGGGTCCCTCCGGACCTGCGAAGCCTTCTCGGTGGTGTGCGGTCCCGGCATGCGACCGGCGCCCCGTGCGGTGGTCGACGGCCTGACCCTGCCGAGGCCCGGAACGGTGCTGCGGCTCAACCCGCTCTACGTGCCCGAAGCCGACGGATACAGCGTTCGCTGGCCGTCGGAGCGCTACGAGGCGGAATACGCCCCCCGCGCCACCTACCCGATGCGCTCGCCCGGCCCCGAAACCGTGACCTTCGAGGGCAGCCTCGACGCGCCGGAGACGCAGCGCGTGCGCGTGCGCGAATTCGTCGACCTGCCGGAGCGCTGGTGATGGACGGGGTCGGCTGGGGCATCGTCGGCTATGGCTGGGTCGCCCGCGACTACATGGAGCCCGGCATCCGCGCGGCTGGGCATCGGTTGGTCGCGGTCTGCGATCCGAACCCGGACAGCCGCGCCGCCGCCGAAGGCGCGGGCGCCCGCAGCCATGCCGACCTCGCCGGCCTGATCACCGAGCCGGACGTCGAGGCGGTCTACGTGGCGACGCCGAACCACCTTCACCGCGGCGCGGTCGAGGCCCTGGCGGCCGCCGGCAAGGCGGTGCTCTGCGAGAAGCCGATGGCGGCGACGCTCGTGGACGCCGAGGCCATCGTCCGCGCCGTCGAGGCCCACAATATTTTCTACGGCACGGCCTTCGACCAGCGGCACCATCCGGCCCACCGGGCGATCCGCGCGCAGGTCGAGACCGGGCGGCTCGGCATCGTGACGGCGGTGCGGATCGTCTATGCCTGCTGGCTCGGGCGCGACTGGTCAGAGGCCGGCCAGCCGAACTGGCGGATCGATGCCGCCCAGGCTGGCGGCGGCGCGCTGATGGACCTCGCGCCGCACGGACTCGACCTCGTGGAGTTCCTGATCGGCGAGCCGATCACCACCATCGCGGCCCTGACCCAGACCCGGGCCCAGGATTACGCCGTCGATGACGGCGCCCTTCTGATCGGCCGCACCGCTGGCGGCGCGCTGGCGAGCCTGCACGTCGCCTACAATTGCCCCGACGCGCTGCCCCGCCGCCGCCTGGAGGTGGTCGGCACGAAGGGCATGCTGGTGGCCGAGAACACGATGGGCCAGACGGCCGGCGGTGCGCTGGTGTTCATCGACGGTGCCAGTGGTCGCCCGGACCCGCTCGCCTTCGATCCCGAGAGTTCGCCCTTCACCGAGCAGGTGCGGGCCTTCGGCTCGGCCCTGCGTCGGCCCGAGGAGCGGGCGGCGTGGTCGGCGGCACGAGACCTTCACACGATGCGGCTCGTCGCCCGCGCCTACGGGCAGGGGTAGCGAGCATTGGACAGGATCAGCGAACGCCGAGCCTCGACCCGATCCATACCGTCCCAGCCCTCATCCTGAGGTGCCCGCGCCAGCGGGCCTCGAAGGAGGGCTCCAGGGATCGCACGGCCGGCTGGGATCCTCCTTCGAGGCCTTCGCGGCGCTCCGGCACCTCAGGATGAGGGGGATGGATGGGATGAGGCGTGGCGCACGGTTCGAGGAAGACGGGAACACGACGTGAGCAACGCAGACGCCTTCCACGACCAGGATGACCGCGCTCGCCACGAGCGGATCAAGGCGCCGCGCCCCTACCGCTTCGGCGCCAAGCGGCCGATCGAGGGGCTGCCCGAGACCCTGCCCGATCCTGTGCGCGCCTATCTCGACGTCCTGCCGGAGGGGCGCGTCGTCGGCTTCCCGCTGGCGCCCCTCGACCGCACCGGTATCCCGGTCTGGTTCGTGGCCCTTTTCCTCGACGACCCGTACTTCGTCGGCGCGATGCCGTCGGGCATCGGCTACGGTGCCACCGACGAGGAGGCGCTGATCGGCGCGGTCGCGGAGATCGCCGAGAACCTGATGCCCTCACTCGCGGTCCTGCCCCGGGCCAAGGAGCGGGCGAGCTACACCGATCTCGCGCGCGTCTACGGCCAAAAATCCGTCGCCGACCCGCTGACGCTGTGCCTGCCGGCCGGCTCCCCGGTCGGCCGCGACACGGTCCTCGAATGGACGCCCAGCGTCCGGCACGCCACGGGCGAGATCGTGCTGATGCCGCTCGACGTCGCCGCCACCGACTATTTCGAGCTGTCGGAGGGCTACCGGCCCTTCACCAACCTGATCACCAACGGCCTCGGCGCCGGGCCGGACGTGCCCTTCGCGCTGGGACACGGCGTGCTGGAGCTGCTGCAGCGGGACGGGAACGGCCTGCTGTTCCGGGCACTGGACCAGGGCGTGATGCTCGACCTCGACGGCATCGGCCCGGAGAACGCCGCGATGCTGACCCGGCTGAAGGATCTGGGCATCCGCGCCCTGCCGAAATTCGCCACCGACCAGTTCGGCCTGACCAACCTCTACGTCGTCGGCTACGACGAGGATCCGGCGCGCACGCCGGCGCCGATCGCGCTGTCGGCCTGCGGCGAGGCCTGCGACCCGGACCGGGAGCGGGCCCTGCGCAAGGCGCTCCTGGAGTTCCAGGCCGCGCGGGTGCGCAAGACCTTCGGGCACGGGCCCCTCGACCTGGCCGCCACGGTGACGCCGCCGGGCTACATCGATGCCTTTATTCAGAAGGCGCTCCCCAGCCTGGACCTCGAGGAGAGCCGCGCCCTGCAGGCGATGCTCGAATGGATCGAGATGCCGGCGGCCGACCTCCGCGGCGTTCTCGCCGACACGGTCTATTCCGAGCGGAGCACCAAGCGCTTCGCGGAGCTACCCTCCACTCCGGCCGCCGACGGCCATGCACGGGGCAAGATCGCCTGCGACCGGCTCACGCAGTCCGGGTTCGACGTCCTCTACGTCGATTGCACGCCGCCCGGCGGCGGGGTCGGCGTGGTCAAGGCGATCGTGCCGGGGCTCGAAGTCGAGACCATGAGCTATTACCGGATCGGCGAGCGCAACACGAAGAAGCTCCTCGACCGCGATCATCCGCTGATCCGATTCGGCACCGAGAGCGAGACCTTGCGCCCGGTGCGCCTCACGCCGGAGGCCCTCGAGCGCTTCGGCGGCCAGCCGCTGTTCGACGTGGCCCTGGCCGAGACGATCGTCGGTCGGCACTATCCGCTGTACCGCGAACCGGAATCGCATCACGCGCCATTCCGGCTCGCTCAGCGCAAGGGGAGGGCGGCGTGACGCTCCGGTTCGCCTACAACACCAATGGCGCGGCCAACCACCGACTCGACGACGCGATCCACCTGATCAAGGCGGCCGGCTACGACGGAGTCGCACTCACCCTCGACATCCACCACCTCGATCCCTTCTCCGAGAACTGGGCCGCCGAGGCCGGCCGGGTGGCGAGCCTGCTCGAGAAGCTGGAGCTGACCTGCGTCATCGAGACGGGGGCCCGCTTTCTGCTCGATCCCAACGCGAAGCACGAACCGACCTTGGTGACGGCGGATGCCGCGGGCCGGGCCCGGCGGGTCGGCTTCCTCAAGCGGGCGATCGCGATCGGTGCCATGCTCTCCGCCGAGGCGGTCTCGTTCTGGGCCGGCGTGCCGAAGCCCGGCGTCGATCATGGCGAGGCCCGGCGCTGGCTGGAAGAGGGACTGCACGAGGTCGCAGGTTTTGCCGCCGAAGCCGGCATCGTGCCCTGCCTGGAGCCCGAGCCCGGCATGCTGATCGAGACGCTCGACGATTATGCCGCCCTCGACGTGCCGGGGCTGAAGCTCGCCCTCGACACCGGCCACTGCCTCGTCACGGGGGAGCGGGACCCTGCGGTGGCGGTGCGGGAATTCGCCGGCCGGATCGGCACCGTGGCGATCGAGGACATGAAGCGCGGCAGCCACATCCACCTTCCTTTCGGGGAGGGCGACATGGACGTGCCGGGTGTGCTGGAGGCCCTGGAGGAGATCGGCTTCGGCAAGCTGATCTGCGTCGAGCTGTCCCGCGAGAGCCACCGGGCCGACGTGATGATCCCGCAGGCGCTGGACTACCTCCGCGGCTGCCGCCGGCCCGGCCCGGTGTTGGGCGGCGGGCAGGAGACACGGCGGCAATGGCAGTGAGAGTGGCGGCCCATCTCTCCTCCCCCTTGCGGGGAGGAGCCGGAGGTGGGGGTGGTGCAGGATGGGGCGCTACGGTGCCTTCTGCACCACCCCCACCCCTACCCCTCCCCGCAAGGGGGAGGGAATTCCGTCCCGCCCGCGCCCCGGACCGCGTGCCAGCATGAGAATCCTCTTCCTCAGCCGCCGCTACTTCCCCGCCATATCGGGCATGAGCGTCTATGCGCAGAACCTGCTGCGCGAGCTGGCCGATGCCGGTCACGACGTCACGATGATCTCGCAGTATCGCGGCGACGCCTTCGGCACTCGCGTCTACGGGGGCGGGCCCCCACCGCCCGTCCCGGGGGTGCGGGTGATCGGCCTGGAGCAGCTGGGCGAGCAGACCTCCGGCGATTTCGAGCGCGACATCGCCACGATGGTGGACGCGATCTGCCGGGAGCACGCCGAAAAGCCCTTCGACATCCTGCACGCGCAATACGGATACCCGACCGGTTGGGCGGTGCTGCTCGCCGCGCGCAAGCTCGGGGTTCCGAGCGTCGTCTCGATCCAGGGCGGCGACGGCCACTGGGTCGGATCCTGCTGCGAGACCCATCGGGTCGCCATGTGCGAGGTCCTGGCCCACGCCAACGCGCTGCTGATCGGCGGCGCCTCCTTCGTGGACGAGGTCTGCGGGCGGCTCGGATCGGATCCCGCGCGCTTCACCATCGTGCCCGGCGCGGTCGACACGGACCGGTTCGCGCAACAGACGCCCGACGGCTTGCCGGCACCCCATGCCGGGCCGGTGCGGCTGTTCTATCACGGCCGGGTCGACCGCCGGAAAGGCGTGCTCGACTTCATCGACGCCCTGGCGATCCTGCGCGCGCAGGGTACGCCTTTCGCGGCCACGATCTCGGGGATCGGGCCCGACGTCGAGCCGGCCCAGGCGCTCGCTGCCGAGCTGGCCTTCTCGGAGCGCGAGATCGCCTTCACGGGCTATGCCGAATACGGCTCCGTGCCCGAACTCTACCGACGCGCCGACGTGTTCGTCTCGCCGACCTACGCGGAAGGGTTCTCCAACACGATCCTTGAGGCGCTGGCGGCCGGCCTCGCCACGGTCTCCTGCCACGCCGTCGGCGTCTCGGACTGCCTACGCGACGGCGAGAACGGATTGCTGGTCGATCCCGGCGATGTGCCGGCGCAGGCGGCCGCGTTGACCCGGATCATCACGGACGAGGGTCTGCGCCGCCGCATCGCGACGGCCGGGCTGGAGGAGTGCCGGCGGGTCTATTCCTGGCACGCGGTCGGGCGGCAGATCATGGACGTCTACGCCCGCGTGCGCCACGAAAGGCCGGCTGCCGACTTCGCGACGGACCTGCCCTACGATCCCAGCTGCCGGTTCCGCGCCGAGCCGCATCTGCTCTGAAGGCGCCCGACAGATATCCGATTCGCGCCCTCATCCTGAGGTGCTTCCGCTGCGCTCCGGCACCTCGGGATGAGCGCGACGGTTGGACATCCCCCAGCCGATAGGCCCTGAACCGTGCCGATTGCCCTCGCCCTGTCACCCCATCTCGATGATGCCGCCTTTTCCTGCGGCGGCCTCCTGGCGAGCCTCGCCGCGGATGGCTGGCGCGTCGTGATGGCGACCCTGTTCACCGGCAGTGT
The DNA here is from genome assembly GCF_900103195.1 of Methylobacterium sp. UNC378MF. GTDB lineage: Bacteria > Pseudomonadota > Alphaproteobacteria > Rhizobiales > Beijerinckiaceae > Methylobacterium. The sequence goes on from NZ_FMWU01000006.1 coordinate 167,720, forward strand.
CGCCGAGCCCAGCGGCTTCGCGCTGGCTTGCCAGCTCGACAAGGGGCTGCCCGCCGGGATCGACTACATGGCGCTGCGCCGCGATGAGGACATCCGGGCCGCCGCCGAACTCGGGATCGCGCCGCCCGTCCACCTGCCGTTCCGGGAAGCGCCGCATCGGGGCTACGGCTCGGCGCCGGACCTGTTCTCCGACACCCGCCCCGACGACGGCATCGCGGCCGATCTCGCGCCGGCCATCGCGGAGCTGATCGGCGTCGAAAGCCCTGACCTCCTTCTCGCGCCGCAGGCGATCGGCGGCCATGTCGACCATGTTCAGACGGTCCGGGCGCTCCGGAGCCTCGATCCGCCGGAGCCGATCCTGTGGTGGCGCGACTTCCCGTACACGGTGCGCGACACCGTACCGAAAGCGCCGCTGGCCGAGCTGTTCACGGCGCTTGCCGAGCCGGCGATGCGGCTCGGTCCGGACGCCCAGGCCAGGAAGCGGGCGGCGTGTGCGGCCTATGCCAGCCAGATCGGCTTCCAGTTCGGCGGCGTGGCCGGCCTCGATGCGCGGCTCGCCCGCGAGGAGGGCATCGAGCGCTTCCGCCTCTCCGGCCGGCTCGGCGCGGCGATCCCCGGCCTCGATGTCGGCTGAGCCCCAGGCGCCGAAATCCCTGGCCGACCCGGACGCGCTCGCGGCCCGCCGCGCGATGATCGGGGCAGAGCATATCGCGCCGATCCGGGCGCTCGGCGAACGGATCTCTGCGGAGCGCGGCGCGCCGGTCCCGGTCCCCGATCCCCTCGATGGCGGCGTCGGCGCGCGGATGCTGCTCCTCTTGGAGACGCCTGGGCCGGCCGTGCTGCGCACCGGATTCGTCACCCGCGACAGCGCGAACGGCACCGCCGCCAACCTGTTCCGCTTCCTGGCCGAAACCGGCATTGCCCGGGCCGACACGCTGATCTGGAACGCCGTCCCCTGGTTGATCCATCAGGCGGGCGCGCTCAACCGGGCGCCCCGCCGGACCGAAATCGCGGCCGCCGGGCCCTATCTCGCGCCGCTCCTCGACCTGCTGCCGCGCCTCGCGGTGGCGGTGCTCGCCGGCCGCTTCGCCGGTGAGGCCGCACCGGCGCTCGCGACGCTCCGTCCCGGCCTGCCGGTGATCCGGATCCCGCATCCGAGCCCGACCTATGTCTGCACCGCGCCGGAGGTGCCGGCCCGGATCCGGCGCGGCCTTGCAGAGGCGGCCGCGATCCTCGCCGACGCGGCCGGCTGAGGATAGAAGGCCTGTCACGGCCGGACCTTCCCTGGCCTTGGGCGCCTGTTCGGCCTACATGCGGGGCGACGGGCCGCGGTCCGGGAGATTCCGGCACGGGCTGACGGCCTTCGGCCGGGCCGCGCAGCCGGAAGGGCGGACGCCGAACGGCATGAATTTTCAGGGACAGCACCGGAAGCCGGCTGAACCGGCTGAGCCGGTCCAGCACGACGCGGCCGAGAACGCGAAGCGGAAGGGCCGGCGCAACCGCTTCGCCTGGATCGGCACCGCCGCCAGCATCGTGCTGGTCGCCGTCTCCCTCGGCGTGCTGTGGAAGCTCGTCCAGAGCGTGAGCTGGGCGGAGGTGCGCTCGGCGATCGCGGCGGCCACGGCCGAGCAGCTCGGCCTCGCCTTCCTGTTCGTCGGCGTCAGCTACCTGTTCCTTACCGGCTACGACGCGCTGGCCCTGCGCCAGCTCAAGATCAAGGTGCCCTACCGGATCACCGCGCTCGCCTCGTTCACCAGCTACGCGGTGAGCTTCACCCTGGGCTTTCCGCTGCTTACCGCCGGCACGATCCGCTACTGGATCTACGCCCGGCAGGGCCTGTCCACGCCCAAGATCGCGGCGCTCACCGTCATCGCCGGCTTCACCTTCTGGCTCGGGATGGGCGTGGTGCTGGGCCTCAGCCTGATCATCGAGGCGGGCCAGCTCGCCGGGCTCGCCTTCACGTCGATCCGGATCAACCAGGGCGTCGGACTCGCGGCGCTCGCCCTGGTGCTCGGTTACCTCGCCTGGGTCTCGGCCAAGAAGCGCAGCATCACGGTGAAGCAGTGGCGCCTGGAACTGCCCGGGGCCTCGGTCTCGATCGGGCAGATGATCGTCGGGATCGGCGATGTCTGCGCGGCGGCGGCGGTGCTCTACGTCCTGCTGCCGCAGGAGACGACGCTGGGCTTCACGACCTTCCTGGCGATCTACGTGCTCGCCGCCATGCTGGGCATCGCGTCGAACGCCCCGGGCGGCATCGGCGTGTTCGAGGCGACGGTGCTGCTCGCCCTGTCGAGCCTGCCGCGCAACGAGGTGCTGACCTCGCTGCTCCTGTTCCGGGGCTGCTACTACGTCGTACCCTTCGTCACCGCCCTGGCGATGCTCGGCCTCTACGAGATCGTGAAGCGCGCGGGCGGCGCGCGCGATCCCGGCCCGCCGGAGGGGACGGCGGGGCCGTCCGGCCGGGCATGGCATGACGAGACCGAGCGCCGCTGATCCGCCGAACGCGCCTGCCATGTCCGCCCGCCTGCGCAGCTCTCCCGCCTGGACCGGCGCCGCGATCGCGGCAGGCCTGCTGGGGCTCGCCACCGCCCTGGCCGGGCGGCTCGATCTGCCGCTGATCCTGATCGGGCTCGGCGCCGTCTGCCTGGGCGGCTGGCTCGGCGGGCGCGGCCGCGAGGCCCCGGTGCCGCGTCCGGCCGCCACCGCGCAACGCCATGGTGTCGCCGAGGCGTTGCTCGCCCACGTGCCGGATCCGGTGATCCTGGTGGACCGCCGGACCCTGGTTGTGGAGGCGAATCCCGCCGCCCGCGCGCTCCTGCCGGCCTTGCACCAGGCCCGGCCCCTGTCCTTCGCGCTCCGCGATCCGGAGGTCCTCGACGGGATTGAGGCGGTGCTCAGTTCCGGCCTCCCGCGCCGCGTCGCGCTGTCGACCCGGGTGCCGCTGGAGCGCACCTTCGACGTCCAGATCGGCGCCCTGCCGATGCCCGACGGCTCGGGCGTCAGCGCGCTGCTGTTCCTGCGCGACCTCACGGCGGCCCGGCGCCTGGAGGCGATGCGGGTCGATTTCGTCGCCAACGCGAGCCACGAGCTGCGCACGCCGCTCGCCACCCTGATCGGCTTCATCGAGACCCTGCAGGGGCCGGCCCGCGACGACGCGCAGGCCCGGGAGCGCTTCCTGGAGATCATGCGCGTCCAGGCCCTGCGCATGACACGGCTGATCGACGATCTGCTGTCGCTGTCGCGGATCGAGCTGCGCGAGCACGTCGCGCCCACGGCCGTGGTCGATCTCGGATCCCTCGCCCGCCAGATGGTCGATGCCCAGGGGCCGCCCGCCAAGGCGCGGGGCGCCACGATCCAGCTGGAGGAGGGGGCCGGCCCCTACGCCGTCCCGGGCGACGCCGACGAACTCGCCCGGGTGATCGAGAACCTGATCGAGAACGCCGTGAAATACGGCGGGGGCCGGATCAGCGTCGGGCTCGCCCGGGAGGATGATCCGCGGCTCGGGCGCCGGATCGTCCTGTCGGTGGCCGATGACGGGCCGGGCATCCCGCCCGAGCACATCCCGCGTCTGACCGAGCGCTTCTACCGGGTCGACGTCGCGTCGAGCCGGGCCCGCGGCGGCACGGGCCTCGGGCTCGCCATCGTCAAGCACAGCCTCAACCGCCATCGCGGACGCCTCGCCATCGAGAGCGCCCCGGGGGAGGGGACGACCGTGCGGGTCAGCCTGCCGGAATACGGCGCCGCGCCGCCGCAGCCCGCGGCCGATCAGGCCGGCCCGGCATAGGGCCCGATCCCGAGCTCGCCTTCGACGCGCCCGACCCAGGCGCGGATCGCCGGGAAGCCTGCTAGGTCGAAGCCGCCCTCATGGGCCATGCGCGTGTAGGCGACGAGCGCCACGTCGGCGAGGGTCAGGGTCTCGCCCGCCATGAAGGCCGAGCGCGCGAGGGTGGCCTCCATCAGCCGCAGGGCGTCGGTGCCGCGCTCGGCGAGCTTCGGGTCGAGATCCTCCGGCGCCCGCCCGAGGTAGTGGAGTTGGTAGCGGCGGACCGCGATGTAGGGCTCGTGGCTGTACTGCTCCCAGAACATCCACTGCAGCATGCGGGCGCGGGGCAGCGGCTCCGCGGGCACCAGCGCGGAGCCCTCCGCGAGGTAGAGGATGATCGCGTTCGATTCCGAAAGCACGGCGCCGTCGGGCAGGACGACGACTGGCACCCGCCCGGCGGGGTTCAGGGTCAGGAACTCGGGCCTGCGCGTCCCGCCGCCCGGGACGTCCACATCGCGCCAGACCGCTGGGATGCCGAGATGGGCCGCGACCCACTTGACCTTGAGGCAGTTCCCGGAGCCCGGGTCGCCGTAGATCGTCAGCGGTTCGGTCATCCGGATCCTCGTCGATCATGCGTGCGAGGACCTTGGCCGGGCACCGGCGATTCGACAACGGACCGCGCCTCACCGTGTGTCGGATCCATCCGGTCTGCCAACCCGTGCCCTTGACCTTCCCATCATGGGAAGCCCCATCTGAGCGGGCGTGGATGCTTCGAACCGGATCACCGCCATGTCGAAATCCGTCGCCCTGACCTTGCCCGTCGAGGGCATGTCCTGCGCCTCCTGCGTCGGCCGCGTCGAGCGTGCCCTCGCGGCGCTGCCCGGTGCCCGGGATGTCGCGGTGAACCTCGCCACCAACCGCGCCAGCCTCGTCCTCGACGGGGACACGAGCCCGGGCGACGTCGCGGCGGCGCTGGCGGAGGCCGGCTACCCCGTCCCCGAGACGCAGAGCCTCCTCACCATCGAGGGCATGTCCTGCGCGAGCTGCGTGGGCCGCGTCGAGCGGGCGCTGGCCGCCGTGCCGGGGGTGACCGGGGCCAGCGTCAACCTCGCCGCGGGGCGGGCCACGATCCGCCATCCCGAGGGCGTGGTGTCGATGGACGCACTGACGGCGGCCGTCGAATCGGCGGGCTACGAGGCCCGACCGGTCGAGGCCGGCCACGCGGTCGACCCGTCGGCCCGGCAGGCGGAAGAGGGCCGCGCCCTGCGCCGCGACCTGATCGTCGCCGCCCTGCTGTCGGCGCCCGTGGTCGTCCTCGACATGGGCGGCCACCTTCTGCCCGCGCTGCATGGGGGTCCGGTGGCGGCCCTGGTCCAGGCCGTGCTGGCCACCCTGGTCCTCGCCGGCCCGGGGCGGCGCTTCTTCCTGCGCGGCGTTCCGGGTCTGCTGCGCGGCCATCCCGACATGAACGCCCTGGTCGCCCTCGGGGCCGGCGCCGCCTACCTGTACTCGCTGGTCTCGACCCTGGCGCCCGATCTCCTGCCGGCGGGGGCGGCGCACCTCTATTTCGAGGCGAGCGTCCTGATCGTCACGCTGATCCTCCTCGGCCGGACCCTGGAAGCCCGCGCCAAGGGGCGCACCGGGCAGGCGATCGCCCGCCTGATGGATCTGACGCCGAAGACGGCCCGGGTCGTCCGCGGCGGCGCTGAAGCCGAGGTCCCCCTCGACGTCCTGCGCATCGGCGATGTCGTCCGGGTGCGGCCGGGGGAGCGGGTGGCGGCCGATGGGGCCGTGGTCTCCGGCACCAGCCACGTCGACGAGAGCATGGTCACGGGCGAGCCGGCTCCGGTGCGCAAGGGGCCGGGCGATTCCGTGGTCGGCGGGACGCTCAACGGCCGCGGCAGCCTCGATCTGCGGGTCGAGGCCGTGGGCGGCGCTACCGTGGTGGCGCAGATCGCCGCCATGGTGGAGCGCGCCCAGGGCGGTAAGCTGCCGATTCAGGCGCTGGTCGACCGCATCACCGGATGGTTCGTGCCGGTGGTGATCGGGATCGCCGCGGCGACCTTCCTGGCCTGGCTGATCCTGGCGCCGGCCCCGGCGCTGGGTCCGGCCCTGGTGAATGCCGTGGCGGTGCTGATCATCGCCTGCCCCTGCGCCATGGGGCTGGCGACGCCCACCGCCATCATGGTCGGCACTGGGCGCGCGGCGGCGCGCGGCGTGCTGTTCCGCGACGGCGCGGCGCTGCAGGGCCTGCGCGACGTGCGGGTCGTGGCCCTCGACAAGACCGGCACCCTGACCGAGGGGCGCCCCCGGCTGACCGAGATCGTCCCCGCCGCCAATGTCACGGAGGACGAGGCGCTGGCCCTCGCCGCCGCGCTGGAGACCCGCTCCGAGCACCCGCTGGCCGGCGCCGTCGTGGCGGCCGCCCGCGACCGCGGCCTCGCCACGGCCGAGCCCGACAGCTTCGAGGCGGTGGCGGGCTTCGGCGTCGCCGGCCGGGTCGCGGATCGGACCGTTGCACTCGGCGCGCCGCGCTACCTGGGACGCCTCGGCGTCGCCCTGGATCCGGGTCTCGCTGCCCGCGCCGAGGCGTTGGCGAGTGCGGGGCGGAGCCCGGTCCACCTCGTGCTCGACGGCCGCCACGCCGCGATCCTCGCGGTGGCCGATCCCGTGAAGGCGGGCGCCCGCGCGGCGGTGGCGGCCCTGAAGGCGCAGGGTCTCGCGGTGGCGATGGTCACGGGCGACGATCCCGTCACTGCGGCGGGCGTGGCGCGGAGCCTCGGCATCGACGCGGTGGCCGCCGGGGTTCTGCCCGGCGGGAAGATCGAGGCCGTCCAGCGGTTCCGGGCCGCGCACGGGCCGGTGGCCTTCGTAGGCGACGGCATCAACGACGCGCCGGCCCTGGCCGAGGCCGATGTCGGGCTGGCGATCGGAACCGGCACCGACATCGCCGTCGAGAGCGCCGACGTTGTGTTGATGTCGGGCGATCTGGACGCTCTGGTCGAGGCCCTGGCCCTGTCGCGGGCGGTGATGGCCAATATCCGCCAGAACCTGTTCTGGGCCTTCGCCTACAACGCCGCCCTGATCCCGGTGGCGGCCGGCGTGCTGGTGCCGTTCGGCGGCCCGGCCCTCTCGCCGATCCTGGCCGCGGGCGCCATGGCGTTCTCGAGCGTGTTCGTCCTCGGCAACGCCCTGCGGCTACGCCGGGCCGGCGGGCGGCCCGCGGCGGCCGAGGCGCCGACGCTCGCCGCGCGGTCGGCATGAGCGCGGCGAGCCTGACGATCGGCGAGGCGGCGCGCCGCACCGGCGTCTCGGCCAAGATGATCCGCTGGTACGAGGCGACCGGCCTGCTGCCGCCGGCCGCCCGGTCCGAGGCCGGCTATCGCCACTACGGCGAGGCGGACCTGCACACTTTGCGCTTCATCCGCCGCGCCCGCGACCTCGGCTTCAGCGTGAACGCGATCGCGGATCTCCTGGCGCTCTGGCGCGACCGCGCCCGGCCGAGCGCCGGGGTTAAGGCCATCGCGCAGGAGCAGATCGCGAATCTGCGCCGCCGCATCGCCGAGATGGAGGGGATGGCCCGGACGCTGGAGCATCTGGCGGAGGCCTGCTGCGGCGACGCGCGGCCGGACTGCCCGATCCTGGACGACCTCGCCGCGGGCGACCATCCTCCCGCACCGCAGCGGCGCGCGCGCGGCATGACGGGGCGGGGGGCGGGGTGAGTGGAGCGGACGCGGATCTCCGGGGCAAGCTCGTCGGCAACGAGCGCGCGAAGCTCACCGCCACCTCCATCAACGGTCTCCCGATCGCGGTCTTCGCTGTCGGCGGTTTCGCCCCCTTCATCGGCACCGGGCGTGGCCACCGAGCAGCACGGCTTTCTCGCCGGCGCGCTGCTGCTGCTGCTCGGTGTTTGCTCGTTGACGAGCGGCGCCCTACATTGGGTAGCCCGATCTCGCCTCGGGAGCCTGGATCCATGACGACGCTTCAGTTCGCGAGCCTCCTCGGCGTTCCGCTCGCCGGGCTCGCCCTCGGCCTCGGCATGCTCTGGCTGACCGGCAAGGCGCACTGAGCCGCCGGGATCTGCGGGCTGTCCGGACGGACTTACGGGCGCACCGCGTGTACCGAGCGCGGCCGTTGACGACGGCTCTGGCCCCGGCTTTGCTGGTCCGGCCCACCCGCAAAGGCCACGAAAGCCCCGACCCGATGCCCGTCCTCGAACGGATCCGCGCCTTCACCGACACGATGGCGGCGTGGCGGCACGACCTGCACGCCCATCCCGAGCTGCTCTACGACGTCGACCGCACCGCCGGCTTCGTGGCCGAGACGCTCCGGTCCTTCGGCTGCGACGAGGTGATCACCGGCATCGGCCGCACCGGGGTGGTCGGCGTGATTCGCGGCAAGGGCCGCGCCTCCAACCGCGCCATCGGCCTGCGCGCCGACATGGATGCCCTACCGATCCAGGAGGTGCGCGATCTGCCCTATCGGTCGACCGTGCCGGGCAAGATGCACGCCTGCGGCCATGACGGGCACACCACCATGCTCCTCGGCGCCGCCAAGTACCTCGCCGAGACCCGCGACTTCGACGGGGCGGCCGTGCTGATCTTCCAGCCCGCCGAGGAGGGCGGCGGCGGCGGCGAAGCCATGGTCGAGGACGGTCTGATGGAGCGGTTCGGGGTCGAGTCGGTCTATGGGATGCACAACATCCCCGGGATGGCGGTCGGCACCTTCGCGATCCGGCCAGGGCCGATCATGGCCTCGACCGACCGCTTCACGGTGACCATCGAGGGCCGGGGCGGACACGCGGCCCTGCCGCAGAACGCCATCGACAGCGTGCTGGTGGCCAGCCACGTGATCATCGCCCTGCAGAGCATCGTGTCGCGCAACCTCGACCCGGTGCAGTCGGCGGTGGTTTCGGTCTGCGCGCTGGAGGCCGGCGAGGCCTTCAACGTCCTGCCGCAGACCGTCACCATGCGGGGCACGATGCGCACGCTGTCCCAGGCCGTGCGGAGCCAGATCAAGGAGCGGATCGAAACCCTCGTGGCCGAGATCGCCGGCGGATTCGGCGCGCAGGGCCGCGTCGAGTACGGGTCGAGCTATCCGGTCACCGAGAACCATCCGGCCGAGACCGACTTCATGGCCGGCGTCGCCGAGGCGCTGGTCGGTGGTGAGAACGTCGACCGGGCGGTGGCGCCGATGATGACCGCGGAGGACTTCTCCTACATGCTCGGCCGCCGCCCCGGCGCCTACATGTTCATCGGCAACGGCGACAGTGCCTCGCTCCACCACCCGCATTACGACTTCAACGACGCGGCCGCGCCGTACGGGGCTTCCCTGTGGGCGCGGCTGATCGAGACAGGACTGCCGCACACGGCCTGAGCGCGCCGCCCTCCGGAGCTTCGCCGCGGCCGTCCCGGTCTGGCTCCGGGCTGCGGCCCTCTCCTTCGGCGGCCCGGCCGGGCGGCGGCCTCGTGGCGGGGGCCGTTCGTGCTGCCGGAGCCCCGCTTCCTGTGGATCTTCGCCGGCGCGCCGCTGATCGGCCGCCCTGCTGCTGATCCTGGCGGCGATCCGCGCGGTCCTACGGTCCGGCCTCGGGACCCTCCGGACCCTGGCGCCGTGCGCCGGGTCCGGAATTCTGCAGCGGCAGGCGAGCTGGGCTTGATCAGCCGCCGTAGCGGGCCTTGAGCAGCGCGTAGGTCAGCCGCGCGGTCTGGACCTCGCCGCCCTCCGGCCGGCCGGGCTTGGTGGAGGGGTTCCAGCCGTAGAGGTCGAAATGGCCGTGCGCCTTCGTGTTCGGTGCGAAGCGGCGCAGGAACAGGGCCGCGGTGATCGCGCCCGCGAACGGCCCGCCCGAGACGTTGTTGAGGTCCGCGACCTTGGACTCGAGGAGGCTCGCGTAGGGCGCGTGCAGCGGCATGCGCCAGACCGGATCGATCGCCGCCCGGCCGGCCCGCGCCACCGCTTCGGCCAGCGCGTCGTCCGCGGTGAAGAAGGCCGGCAGGTCCGGCCCGAGGGCCACCCGCGCCGCGCCAGTCAGCGTCGAGAAATCGAGGATCAGGTCGGGGGATTCCGCGTCCGCGCGGGCGAGCGCGTCGGCCAGGATCAGGCGGCCCTCCGCGTCGGTGTTGCCGATCTCGACGCTGAGCCCGGCCCGGCTCGGCAGCACGTCGCCGGGGCGGAAGGCGTTGCCGGCGACCGCGTTCTCGACGGCCGGGATCAGCAGGCGCAGGCGCAGCCGGAGCCCGGCGCCCATGACCATGGCGGCGGCGGCAAGCGCCGCGGCGGCGCCGCCCATGTCCTTCTTCATCAGCAGCATCGCGGCCGACGGCTTGATGTCGAGGCCGCCGGTGTCGAACGCGACGCCCTTGCCGACCAGGGTCACGCGCGGCGCGTCCGCCGGTCCCCAGCTCAGATCGATCAGCCGCGGCGCCCGGGGCGAGGCGACGCCCACCGCGTGGATCAGGGGGTACTCCGTGGCGAGCGCCTCGCCCTGCGTGACGGTGACGGCGGCGCCGTGACGGTCGCCGAGCGCCCGGACGGCCGCCTCGATCTCGGCAGGCCCGAGATCGTTGGCCGGCGTGTTGACGAGATCGCGGCCCATCGCCACCGCGGCGGCAATCCGCTCCACCTCGTCCGCGTCGATGCCGGTGGGCGCCGCGAGCCGGGCCTTGGTTCCGCCGCCGGACCGATAGCGGCCGAAGCGGTAGCTGCCCATCAGCCAGGCGAGCGCCGCCTCGGCGGGCTCGGGGGCGTTGTCCAGGCGGAAGACGCCCTCCGGCAGCAGGCCCGGCAGCTTGCCGACGAGCAGCCGGTCGTAGGCCGCGGCCTCCGGGTCGCCGAGGCCGAACAGCACCCGCGCGAGGCTGCCGTCCGGGCCGGGCAGGAGCGCGAGGCTGCCCGCCTTCGGTTCGAAACCGGTGGCCCGGGCGAAGCTGCGCTGGGTTGGCTCCAGGCTCGATTCGACCTCGGCCCAGCCGCCACTCGTGACCAGGGTCACCGCTACGGCCTGCGTCCCGCCGGGCAGGAGCCCGAGGGTCGTCGCCGGAATCTCGGCCTGGATCATGTGCCTCTCGCGTGCCGCCCGCACCGGCGGCTTAACCGCTGGTTAGGGTTAATGCTCTATCACCGCCCGGCCGGGGGCGGGAAGCACGTGCCCGCGTCCGGGCCAGATGCCGGCGGAGCGTACCATGATGACGGCCCTGATCCGGGTCACACGATCCCCGGCCAAAGCCGGACGCCGCGCCGCCCTGGTGGCCGCCGTCGTCGCGCTGGGGCTTGCCGGCTGCAACACCCGCTCCCCGGAGACGACCGGCTCGCTCGGCGGCGCCGCTGCTGCCGCCGCGACGCCTTCGCGGCAGGACATCGACCGGCTGGCCGAGCGCTTCAACGCCGACCCCACCGACGGCCGCACGGCGATGGCCTATGCCCGCGCCCTGCGGGTCACCGATCAGATCAGCCAGGCCTCGGCGGTGCTGCAGCAGGCGGCCCTGCGCAACCCGCGCGACCGGGCCCTGCTCGGCGCCTACGGCAAGTCACTGGTCGAGGCAGGCCGGTTCCGTGAGGCGATCGACGTGCTCGCCAACGCCCATACGCCGGCCAATCCCGATTGGCGCATCCTCTCGGCGCAGGGCTCGGCCTCCGCCCAGCTCGGCGAGCAGGCCCGCGCGCAGAGCTTCTACGAGGCCGCCCTCAAGATCCGGCCGAACGAGCCCTCGCTCCTGTCCAACCTCGGCCTGTCCTACGCGCTGTCGCGCAACCTCGACCTCGCCGAGCAGACCCTGCGGCTCGCCGCCGACCAGCCCGGTGCCGACGCACGGGTGCGGGCCAACCTCGCCCTGGTTCTCGGCCTCAAGGGCCGCTTCGCCGATGCCGAGTCCGTCCTGCGCCGGGACATGAGCGCCACGGAAGCCGCCGCCAACGTCGCCGCGCTGCGCAGGCTCGCGGCACAGCCGGACCGCTTCAAGACGCTGTCCGGCGCGGGGGCGCCGGGGCAGGGGTGACGTCACGGCTCACCGGTCCGGTGCTTCGGGGCTGAGCCGCGCTGGAAGCGGGGACGGCCGGCGACCCCGTCAGTCCGGGACGCAGAAGGCGAGCCCGGAATCCATCAACACCAACGGCGCCCGCCCTTGACGCGTCGGCGGGTCTCGATCCCGGGTTCCGCTGCGCGGCCCCGGGATGACGATGCACCGTGACGCTCGCACCGGCAGGCACGCCGACCGCCGTCGCGCATCCGCAGCCGCGACTCCGACAGGAAAACGCACCTGTCATCGCGACCCGGTAGCGGCCAGATTCGAAAAGTTCTATATCCCTCCCTGGCTGCGCCGCGCGGCATCACGGGCGTCCAAATCGCCCCCGCGCATCGTCTCCTGCCCGGGCACTCCCGGGGCGGCGCGCGCCCGTCGGGCGCTACACAGGCCGAACACAGATCTCGTAGCGCAGGTCTTGCCTGCGCGTGTTCGACAACCCGCAGCGAGGATAGAACCAGCCGTGCCCTCACTCGACAGCTTCAAGGCCCGCCAGACTCTCGAAGCCGGCGGCAAGACCTACACCTACTATTCCATCCCCGCGGCCGAGAAGAACGGCCTCGCCTCGGCGGCCGCGCTGCCCTTCTCCATGAAGGTGATTCTGGAGAACCTGCTGCGCTACGAGGACGACCGCTCGGTCAAGAAGGCCGATATCGAGGCCGCCGTCGGCTGGCTCGACCAGAAGGGCAAGGCCGAGGTCGAGATCGCGTTCCGCCCCTCCCGCGTGCTGATGCAGGACTTCACCGGCGTCCCGGCGGTGGTCGACCTCGCCGCCATGCGCGACGCCATGGTGGCTCTGGGCGGCGACCCGCAGAAGATCAACCCGCTCGTCCCGGTGGACCTCGTCATCGACCACTCGGTGATCGTCGACGAGTTCGGCACCCCCAGGGCGCTCGCCGACAACGTCGCCCTCGAATACGAGCGCAACGGCGAGCGCTACACCTTCCTGAAGTGGGGCCAGTCGGCCTTCGACAACTTCTCGGTGGTGCCGCCGGGCACCGGCATCTGCCACCAGGTGAATCTGGAATACCTCGCCCAGACCGTCTGGACGAAGTCCGAGAACGGCTCCGACGTCGCCTATCCCGACTCGCTCGTCGGTACCGATTCGCACACCACCATGGTCAACGGCATGGCCGTGCTGGGCTGGGGCGTCGGCGGCATCGAGGCCGAGGCGGCGATGCTCGGCCAGCCGCTGTCGATGCTGATCCCCGAGGTCGTGGGCTTCAAGCTGTCGGGCAAGCTGCCCGAGGGCACCACCGCCACCGACCTCGTGCTCACCGTCACCCAGATGCTGCGCAAGAAGGGCGTGGTCGGCAAGTTCGTGGAGTTCTACGGCCCCGGCCTAGACGACATGGCGGTCGCCGACCGGGCCACGATCTCCAACATGGCCCCCGAGTACGGCGCGACCTGCGGCTTCTTCCCGGTCGACCAGAAGACCATCGACTTCCTGAAGGTCACCGGCCGCTCCGATGACCGGATCGCCCTGGTCGAGGCCTACGCGAAGGCGCAGGGCATGTGGCGCGACGCCAGCACGCCCGACCCGGTCTTCACCGACACGCTGGAACTCGACATGAGCGAGGTCCGGCCGTCGCTGGCCGGTCCGAAGCGCCCGCAGGACCGGGTGCTCCTCGACGGCGCCAAGCCGGGCTTCGCCGCCTCGATGGAGACCGAGTTCAAGAAGGCCGCCGACCTCGCGCGCCGCTACCCGGTCGAGGGCACCAACTTCGACCTCGGGCACGGCGACGTGGTGATCGCCGCGATCACGAGCTGCACCAACACGTCGAACCCGTCGGTCATGATCGGCGCAGGGCTCCTTGCCCGCAACGCCGTCGCCAAGGGCTTGCGCTCCAAGCCGTGGGTGAAGACCTCGCTCGCGCCGGGATCGCAAGTGGTCGGCGAATATCTCGAAAAATCCGGCCTGCAGGAGCCGCTGGATGCGCTCGGCTTCAACCTCGTGGGCTTCGGCTGCACCACCTGCATCGGCAATTCCGGCCCGCTGCCGGAGGCGATCTCCAAGTCGATCAACGACAACGACATCGTCGCCGCGGCCGTGCTCTCGGGAAACCGCAACTTCGAGGGCCGCGTGAACCCGGACGTGCGGGCGAACTACCTCGCCTCGCCGCCGCTCGTGGTCGCCTACGCGCTCGCCGGCTCGCTCCAGATCGACATCACCACGGAGCCGCTGGGCCAGGGGTCGGACGGCAAGCCCGTCTACCTCAAGGACATCTGGCCGTCCTCGGCCGAGGTCCAGCAGTTCATCGAGGAGAACATCACCTCGGCCCTGTTCAAGTCCCGCTACGCGGACGTGTTCGGCGGCGACCAGAACTGGAAGGACGTCGAGGTCACCGAGGCCGAGACCTTCGCGTGGAACCCGGGCTCCACCTACGTGCAGAACCCGCCCTACTTCGTCGGCATGGAGAAGACCCCGAAGCCGGTCGAGGACATCGAGGGCGCACGCATCCTCGGCCTGTTCCTCGACTCGATCACCACCGACCACATCTCGCCGGCGGGCAACATCCGCGCGGCCTCGCCGGCCGGTGAGTACCTGCAGTCGCACCAAGTGCGTGTGCAGGACTTCAACCAGTACGGCACGCGGCGCGGCAACCACGAGGTGATGATGCGGGGCACCTTCGCCAATATCCGCATCAAGAACCAGATGGTGAAGGACGCCTCCGGCGGCGTGGTCGAGGGCGGGTGGACGCATTTCCAGCCGTCCGGCGAGAAGATGTTCATCTACGACGCGGCGATGAAATATGCCGAACAGGGCACGCCGCTGGTGATCTTCGCCGGCAAGGAATACGGCACCGGCTCGTCGCGCGATTGGGCGGCGAAGGGCACGAAGCTGCTCGGCGTCCGCGCCGTGGTGGCCGAGAGCTTCGAGCGCATCCACCGTTCGAACCTCGTCGGCATGGGCGTGGTGCCGCTGGTCTTCCAGGGCGAAACGAGCTGGCAGTCGCTGGGCCTGAAGGGTGACGAGACCGTCACGATCAAGGGTCTCGCGGGCGAGCTGAAGCCGCGCCAGACGCTGACCGCGGAGATCAAGTCCGCCGACGGCTCGGTGAAGCAGGTCCCGCTGACCTGCCGGATCGATACGCTCGACGAGCTGGAATACTTCCGCAACGGCGGCATCCTGCCCTACGTGCTGCGCTCGCTCGCGGCCTGACCGGATCGGTTCGTCTCGCGAAGGAGATCGCACCCACTCCGCGATCCCGGGGCCGCGCAGCGGAGCCCGGGATCCAGGCCGGCCGACGCGTCGAGGGCTCGCACCGTCGGAGTTGACGGATTCCCGGCTCGCCTGCGGCGTGCCGGACCGACGGCGGAGAAAAGTGGTGCGGGTGAAGCCCGGACATTACGAGGCGGCGCCCAGCGGGCGCCGCCTCCTTTGTATCCTGGATCACGGCATTTCGCTTGTGCGCAACCTTGTTTTGCGCACGGGTCGCCCCATAACCCGGATCCCGAAGCCAATGGGATCCCGATGAAGCACCTCAGCAAGACCCTCGTTGCTGCCGGCCTGACAGCCCTTCTGTCGAGCGCAGCGTTCGCCGCGCAGGTCGAGCGCATCCGCGGAACCGTCGACAAGGCCGACGGCACCACGCTCACGATCAAGACTGACGACGGCAAGACCGAGACGGTGGATGTCGCGGGGGCGAAGTTCGCCTGGGTGGTCCCATCGAGCCTCGACGCGATCAAGGACGGCGTCTTCATCGGCACCGCCACCAAGGGCGAGAGTCCGATGACCGCGCTGGAGGTCGTGCTCTTCCCCGAATCGATGCGCGGCACCGGCGAGGGCCATTACGGCTGGGACTCGATCACCGACCACACGGCGGGCGCCGGCGCCAAGGTGAAGAGCGCCATGACCAACGGCACGGTGAAGGCCGAAACGTCGAACGCCCCGAAGGTGAAGAGCGCGATGACCAACGGCACCGTGAAGGCCGACAAGGCGGCCGCCGGCGGCGAGCGCACCCTGACGGTGAGCTACGGCAAGGAGGGATCCAAGGAGATCGTGGTGCCGTCCTCGGCGCCGATCGTCGCCTTCGAGCCCGCCGACAAGGCCATCCTGTCGCCCGGCTCCAAGGTCTTCGCCGTAGTCGCCAGGGATGGTGCCAAGGCCGACGGCAAGCTCGTCGCTGTCGGCAAGGACGGCCTGACTCCGCCGATGTGAGACCAGCTGCCGGGCAGGGGGCCGGCTTGCCCGGCGCCCTGCATCCGCGTCGCGGAAACCGCTCAGCCTGTCAGGATGACGCGGCGGATCCGTTCCCGGATCGCACCGGACGGCCGCTCTACGCAGATTATGCATACAGCTGGCGTCGGAGCGGATTAAAATCGTGATCTCAGCGTATCGCGCGCTGGCACCCTGCACACAAATCGCGCATCTTCCGGCGCCGAGCGGCCCGCGAACGAGGCTGCCGCGGAGGAGTCCATCATGGGTGCTGGAGTGGCGGGTGCGATCGCGCCTGAGCGGACGCCAGGTCTGTTGTCACGCGAACGGATCGTCGCGAAGCCAGGCTTCAACCGCTGGCTGGTGCCGCCGGCGGCTTTGGCGATCCATCTTTGCATCGGGATGGCCTACGGCCTGTCGGTGTTCTGGCTGCCGCTGACCCGGGCGCTCTCCGTGGGCAAGCCGGCTCCCGCCGCCTGTCCCGATATGGGCGTGATGACGGCCCTGTTCACCACTACCTGCGATTGGCGTGTCAGCGACCTCGTCACGGTATTCTCGATCGGCATCGTCGTGCTCGGCCTGTCAGCCGCCTTGTTCGGCGGCTGGCTGGAGCGCGCAGGCCCGCGCAAGGCCGGCATCGTGGCCGCCCTGTGCTGGGGGGGCGGCTTTCTGATCGGCGCCTTCGGCGTCTACATTCACCAGCTCTGGCTGGTCTGGCTCGGCATGGGCCTGATCGGCGGCGTCGGGCTCGGCCTCGGCTACATCTCGCCGGTCTCGACGCTGATCAAGTGGTTCCCGGATCGCCGCGGCATGGCCACCGGCATGGCGATCATGGGCTTCGGCGGCGGCGCGATGATCGGCTCGCCGCTGGCCGACGGCATGATCAAGACCTTCCGGGGGCCCGATTCCGTCGGCGTCTGGCAGACGCTCGCCGTGATGGGCGTCGGCTACCTGATCTTCATGCTGGGCGGCGCCTTCGGATATCGCGTGCCGCCGGCGGGCTGGCGCCCGGACGGCTGGACGACCCCGAGCGCCAAGAGCGCCATGATCGCCTCGGGGCACGTCCACCTGCGCGACGCGCACAAGACCTTCCAGTTCTGGATGATCTGGCTCGTCCTGTTCCTCAACGTGTCCGCCGGCATCGGCGTGCTGGCCCTGGCCTCGCCGATGCTCCAGGAGATCTTCGGCGGCGAGCTGATCGGCCTGCCGGGCACCGGCTTCTCCGCCTTGGACGCCGGCCAGAAGGCGCAGGTCGCGGCCATCGCGGCCGGCTTCGTCGGCCTCCTCTCCCTGTTCAACATCCTGGGTCGGTTCTTCTGGGCCTCCATGTCGGACCGGATCGGGCGGAAGGGCACCTACGCGATCTTCTTCGCCCTGGGCGGCCTGCTCTACGCGGCGGCGCCCTGGGCCGCCGGCATCGGCTCGCAGGCTTTGTTCGTCGCCATCTTCTGCGTGATCCTGTCGATGTATGGCGGCGGCTTCGCGACGGTGCCGGCCTACCTTGCCGACGTGTTCGGCACGCAGTTCGTGGGCGCGATCCACGGGCGGTTGCTGACCGCGTGGTCGATGGCCGGCATCGTCGGGCCCTTCGTCATCACCAAGATCCGCGAGGCGCAGGTCGCCGCCGGCGTGCAGGGGGCCGATCTCTACGGCCGGACCATGTACGTGCTCGCGAGCTTCCTGGCGGTCGGGTTCCTCTGCAACCTGCTGGTGCGGCCGCTGGCCCAAAGCTGGTTCATGTCCGATTCCGAGCGGGCCTCCCTGGACGTCCGCGCGGGTGCCACGGCCTCCGGCCCGTCCGGCTCCTTCGGCATCGGCCGCGGCGGCTTCAGCCTCGGCGCCGCCCTGGCCTGGGCGGTGGTCGGCATCCCGATCGTCTGGGGTATCGGCATCACCTTGTCGAAGGCGTTCATCCTGTTCCGCTGAGCGGGCGCGCTCGGTTGTGGCGGGCACGGCGGGTCGCTAGGTTTCGGGCGCCTCGCCGTGCCGGGATGCCTTCGTCGTGATCGACAAGCTGGACTTCCTGCTCGCGCTCGCCCGCGAGCAGCATTTCGGGCACGCCGCCGAAGCCTGCGGCGTGACCCAGCAGACCCTCTCGGCCGGCGTGAAGCAGCTGGAGAACCGCTTCGGCGTGCAGCTCGTCCTGCGCGGCTCCCGCTTCCAGGGCTTCACCCCCGAGGGCGAGCGGGTCCTCGAATGGGCGCGGCGCATCGTGGCCGACGCTCGGGCCATGCACGAGGAGGTCACTGGCCTGCGCCGGGGCCTGACCGGCCACCTGCGCATCGCTGCCATCCCCACGGCGCTGCCGATGATCGTGAACCTCACGACGCCCTACCGCGAGCGGCACCCGGACGTGCGGCTCACGGTCGAATCCGCCACCTCAGCCGACATCTTCTCGCTGATCGAGAACTTGGAGGCGGATGCCGGCCTGACCTACCTCGACAACGAGCCCCTCGGACGGGTGATCTCCGTACCGCTCTACCGGGAGCGCTACCGCCTCGTGACGGCAATCGGCGGCCCCTTCGATCATCGGGAGAGCGTCACCTGGGCCGAGACGGGCAGTCTGCCGCTCTGCCTGCTGACGCCGAACATGCAGAATCGGCGGATCATCGACCAGCAGATCCGGGAAGCCGGTGCGGACCCTGCCGCGACCCTCGAGTCGAACTCGATGATCGTGCTGCTGACCCATGTGCGCACCCTGCGCTGGGCCTCGATCATGCCCGAGATCCTGGTCGATGCGCTGGGCTCCATGGAGGGCGTGCGCACCATCCCGATCACCGCGCCGGACTTGGAGCACACGATCGGCCTCGTCGCTCCAAGACGGGAGCCGTCCACCCCGATGGTGACCGCCCTCGTGGCCATCGCGCGGTCGCTGGCGCGCACGCTCGATCCGGACCTCGCGGCATCGACGCCCGTCTGACGGGCGCGCGACCGGAATGTCTCGGTCCGCAAAGACAGTGACGGCTCATGAAAAAGCCGCCCCGTCTCCGGAGCGGCTTCACAGGTCGGCAATCGAGCCGCGATGCGGCCCGCCCGCCTTACTTGATCTTGGTTTCCTTGAACTCGACGTGCTTGCGCGCGACCGGGTCGTACTTGCGCATCGTCAGCTTCTCGGTCTGCGTGCGGGAGTTCTTCTTGGTGACGTAGAAGTAGCCCGTGTCGGCGGTGGAGACGAGCTTGATCTTGACGGTGACGGCCTTGGCCATGGCGCGGCGCTCCTGCAGGGTGCGGCATTCCGCGTGAGCGAAACGCAAATGGCCGGGAGAACCCGGCCGAATACGGGCGGGTGAATGCCCGATCGGGCCCGGCAGGTCAAGAGCGCGGGACCGATCGCTCCATCGCGGCGAGCCATCCGACGAAGGCCAGGAACAGGGCGAGCAGCGCCAGGGCGAAGCCGTGCGGCGGTGCGACGTCGAGCCCGCCGCCGATCAGCGGCGGCCCCAGCATCAGCCCGACATTGTAGAGCACCACGAAGGCCGCGTTGGCGCCCGCGAGATCATTCGGCGGCGTGCGGTCGCCCAGCATTGCGAGGCCGACCGTATAGAGCGTGCCGGCGAGGCCGCCCCAGACGAGGAGGAGCAGGCCGAATGCCATCGGGGTGCCGGCCGCGAGCGGGATCAGGGCCGAGCCCACAGCGCCCGCGAGCCCTGCGCCGAGCAGCACCGTGAACCGGTCGAGGCGGTCGGCGAGCCAGCCGAACGGGATCTGGAACAGCACGTTGCCCAGCGCGATCAGGCTGACGAGGCCGGCCGCGCCCTGCGCGTCGTAGCCGAGGCGCAGGCCGTAGAGGGGCAGGATGGCGAAGATGCCGGTCTCCACCGCCCCGTAGGTCAGGGCCGCCGCCAGTGCGCCGGGGGCGAGCCGGACGTAGCCGAGTATGCCGCGGCCAGAGCCCGTCTCGATGGTTGGCGACAGCCCGCGGGCCAGCATGATCGGCAAGCCGCCGGCCAGCATCAGGACCGCACCCGTCGCGTAGGGCGCCGGCCCCTCGGTCCCGACCAGCGCCAGCAGAAGCGGCCCGACCGCGAAACCCGCCGCCAGGACGGTCGCATAGATGCCCATCACCAGACCGCGCCGTTCGGGCGGAGCGGCGGCGTTGATCCAGTACTCGGACAGGACGAACAGCGCCCCGAGCGTCATCGAGAAGACGAAGCGCAGGGGAAACCACAGCGCGATGCCCGGCAGGAGCGGGAACAGCGCGAGGCTGATTGCGCCGACGAGGAGCGCCAAGCCGAGCAGCGGGGCGACGCCGATCCGCGCCGCGAGCCGCGGCACGAACGGCACCGTGCAGATGCTGGCGATGCCTGCCACCGCAGTGTTGAGACCGATCAGCGTGCTCGACGCGCCGCGTCGCTCCAGCTCGATCGACAGAAGCGGGATCGACAGGCTCAGCCCGATGCCGACCACGGTGACGCAGGTCACGGCCGCCGCGATGGCTGCCACATCCTCTGAGCTGATCCCGTTCGGCGCCTCCCGTCCCAGCTTCTCCTTATGGCTCACAAGGCCACCCGCTCGCGGCGTCCGTAGCGTTCGTAGTGGAACGGGATCATCCGGTGCGGGGCGAAGCCAGCGGCGATCTGCGCCTCCAGGTCGTCCAGGATGGCGCGGGTTATGTACGGCAGGTCGAGCTTGCGCGCGGCGTCGAGCCGGACCCAGGCCAGTTCGGTGAACTCGGCGTCGGCGGCGATGCGCCCCGGCTCCTCGGCCGCCACCATCCGGCGGTCGATCGCGAAGAAGCGCGTATCGAAGCGGCGCACCCGCTTGGGCGGCGTGATCGCCCGGGCGACGAGGTGCAGCGCCTCGAGATCCGGCAGCACACCGTGCCGGGCGAAGCCCTCCCATCCCGCCGGGACGTCCTCGGGGGCGCCGTGCTCGTTCGTACCGAGGAGCAGGCCGGTCTCCTCGTAAGTTTCGCGGATCGCGGCGAGCGCAAGCGCCCGGCCGAGATGGTGCGGCGGCCGGGTGACCTGCCGCGTCAGCGCCGCCTCCGCGTAGTCGGGAAGAGCCCCAGCCACCGGCATGTGGCGGTCGCCGAGTTCGATCCGGCCACCCGGGAAGACGAACTTGCCCGGCATGAAGGCGAGGTTCGGGTTGCGCCGGCCCATCAGGACCTTCGGGCCGCCACGCCCGCGCCGGTCGATTACGATCAGGGTCGCGGCATCCCGCGGCCGCAGACGCGCCGTCGCGGACTTGCGTTCAGGAGCTGTGGCGATCTGGGGCTCCTGCTGCGGCAGCGGCAAGGCGTGTCTCCTCCGGTCCCGGGGCAGGGCGGCTCCGCGGTAGCGTGGCGAAGCCGTGCATGCCAAGCGCGTATTGCAGCCCGACGACAGCGCCCTTCACGGGCTGGAGCAGAACCAGCGCGAAAAGGAGCGTGAAGACTGGCCAGACGCCCATCTCGACCCAGAGGGGAACCTCGTAGGCGCTCTCGGTCTCCAGGATCAAATAACCGACGATGTGGGCAACGATGAAGATCACCACGTAGGGCGGCAGATCGTCGGCGCGGTGGTGGTGCAGCTCCAGGCCGCACGCGTCGCATTCCGGTCGCACCTTGAGGAAGCGGCCGAAGATCCGGCCCTGACCGCAATGCGGGCAGCGGCCGATGAAGCCCCTTGCCATGGCGGGAATGAGGCGTGTGCGCTCGGGAATCGCGTCGGCGGCCATGCGCTGGCTGTACACCGCCCGGCTCAGCGGCGCGAGCCGCGGTGGCGCGACCCGGTGTTGCGGATGCCGACAGGGCGTCCGGGCGGCGCGGCCTTGAAGGGACGTCCGCCCGGCTTCTTGCCCGGCCCGGCATTTCGGGCGCCGGAACGGGTCCGTCCCTCGCTGAGCAGCTCGAAGCGCAGCGCGCCCGCCACCGGCGAAGCCTCGACAAGGCGCACCTCGACCCGGTCGCCGAGGCGGAACGTCTCCCCGGTCCGCTCGCCCACCAGGGCATGGCGGCCTTCCTCGTGGCGGAAATAGTCGGCGCCGAGCTGCGAGACCGGCACGAAGCCGTCCGCGCCTGTCTCATCGAGCTTGATGAACAGGCCGGCGCGGGTGACGCCGGCGATCTGACCCTCGAAGGTTGCCCCGATCCGATCGGCGAGGTGGTGGGCGATCAGCCGGTCGATGGTCTCACGCTCGGCGGCCATGGCGCGGCGCTCGGCCGCCGAGATCTGCTCGCCGATCTGCGCCAGTTCACCCGTCGAAATCTCGGGCGCGAGCCCGTCCGCGCCCAGCTTACAGGCGGTGATGAGCGCCCGATGGACGATCAGGTCCGCGTAGCGGCGGATCGGCGAGGTGAAGTGCGCGTAGCGGCGCAGGTTCAGGCCGAAATGCCCGAGATTCTCGGCGGCGTAGACGGCCTGGGCCTGGCTGCGCAGGATCACCTCGTTGAGGAAGACGCCGTGCTCGGTCTCGGCTGCTGTGGCCAGGATACGGTTGAACAGGGCGGGTCGCAGTGCGCCTTCCTTCGGCAGCTTGATCCCGACCGAGGCCAGGACCTCGCCGAGCGCCCGCATCTTCTCCAAAGCGGGCTCGTCGTGGATCCGGTAGATCAGGGGCTGGCGGGCCTGCTCCAGGGTCTCGGCGGCGGCGACGTTCGCCGTGATCATGAATTCCTCAATCAGCCGGTGCGCGTCGAGGCGCTGCGGCACGATCACCCGGTCGACCGCACCCTCCGGGCTGAGCAGGACCTTGCGCTCGGGCAAGTCGAGGGCCAACGGCCCGCGTCGGTCGCGCGCCGCGCGCAGGGCCGCGTAGGCGGCCCAGAGGGGGCGCAGCGCCACCTCCAGCAGTGGCTCCGTCACGGCATCCGGCTGGCCATCGATGGCCGCTTGCGCCTGTGCGTAGGCGAGCTTCGCGCGGGAGCGCATCATCACCCGGTGGAAGCCGTGGCGGCGCTTCTCGCCGTCCGCGGCGATGACCATGCGGACTGCGAGCGCTGGCCGGTCCTCGGCCTCGCGGAGCGAGCAGAGGTCGTTCGAGATCCGCTCCGGCAGCATCGGCACGACGCGGTCAGGGAAGTAGACGGAGTTGCCCCGCTCCAGTGCTTCGCGGTCGAGGCTTGAGCCAGCCCGCACGTAGGCGGCGACGTCGGCGATGGCGACGGTGAGGATGAAGCCACCGGGATTGGCCGGATCGGGATCGGACTCGGCCATGACGGCATCGTCGTGATCCTTGGCGTCGAGCGGGTCGATGGTCAGGAGCGGCCGGTCCCGCCAATCCTCCCGGCCTTGTAGGCTCGCGGGCTCGGCAGTCTCGGCCTCCACCAGGGTCGCATCCGAGAAGACATGCGGGATGTTGTGCAGGTGCAGGGCGATCAGGCTTACCGCCTTCTCGGAGCCGAGCGAGCCGAGGCGCTCCCGGACGCGGCCTCGCGGCAGACCGAAGCGGGTCTCGCGCTCCAGGGAGACGCTGACGAGGTCGCCATCGCGGGCCTGACCCTCCTCGCCGGGCGGTATCAGGATCTCGCGACCTTGGGAGCGCTTCTCGACAGGCACGATTCGGCCGCCCTGCGCGCCGGCCCGGTAGACGCCGATGATCTCCGCGCGATTCTTGCCGATGACCTTGATGACCCGGCCGGTATAGCCGCCCTCGGCGTCGCGCTCGACGCGCACAAGGGCGCGGTCGCCGATGCCCGCCGCCGGGCGGTTGCCTTTGCGCGGGCCGCGGGGCTGCGTCAGCGCGATGGAGGGCGGCTTGCCCGCGCCGGTCCACTCCACCGGGACGGCCAGGGCATCGCCGTGCCGGTCCCGGGAGCGGATGTCGGCCAGAACGACCGGCGGCAGATGCCCGGCGGGAGCGAGTCCGCCGCGCCCGCGATCGAGGGCGCCCTCCTCCTCGATCTCCTTGAGGATGCGTTTCAGGTCGATCTTGGCGGCGCCCTTGATGCCGAAGGCCTGGGCGATCTCGCGCTTGCCGACGCGCTCCTTCGACTCGGCGACGAAGGCGAGGATCTGCTCACGGGTGGGGAAGGGCGGAGGAGCGGCAGGCTCGGCTGCCGGGGCGGTGCTGCGTCGTGCCAAACGGTGAATGCCAGACAGTTCTTCGGACGGTACGCCCGCGCGCGGGCGTAGAATCGAGGCTTCGATCCTGTCGCCCCAAGATGGGTGTCCCAGCCCCCTGCGGCAACGCCGCGCCGTCCGTCCTCAACAGGCACGTCAGCCCGTGGAGGCGATCTTCCGGATGTGGTCTACCGCCGCGTCCACGTCAAAGCCGGGTGCCAGGATCTCCGCGAGGGTGAACGGGCAGCCACGCGGCAGGGTCAGATTCACTTGCCCTTCCTGCGGCGCCAGCTCGGGGGTCTCCGCATCGCGGATCGCCAGCGTCCAGGCACCGTCCATGCGCAGGCTCGAAGGGTGCGGCGGATCGGCCGCGAGCGCCGCGAGCCTGCCGCGCGCGGTCTCCCGGAAGGCGAGACTTCGACCATCGTTCGAAATCAGGGCTGCCTTGATCAGCTCGGCCAGCGCGCCCCTGACCTGTTCCACACTCGCGTTCATGCGCACCCATTCCTTGCGGTACCCCCGGCAGGGCAAGCGCGATGCCAGCACGTGTGGCGGCGCGGCGGAGCCGCCGATCTTCCCTCGCGATCCGCCAGGTGTAGAAGGCACGGATGATCCCGGTCCTGACCCGCCACACCGAGGCTGTGCCGCTCTATGCCGCGGCCTGCGCCGAGTTGCGCCTGCGCGGCTTCGAGGGCGACCTGACGCTCTCGGATGCCGACCGCACGGTCTTCGCCACCGACAATTCGATCTACCAGGTGGAACCGGGGGCCGTGGCCTTCCCGCGCAGCCGCGACGACCTCGTCCGCATCGCCAAGCTCCTCGGGGACCCGCGCTTCTGCGAGATCGTGATCCGTCCGCGGGGCGGGGCGACCGGCACCAACGGCCAGTCGCTCGGCCACGGCCTCGTGGTCGACACGTCCCGGCATATGAACCGCATCCTCGAGATTGACGTCGCCAGCCGTACGGTCCGTGTCGAGCCGGGGGTGGTGAAGGACCAGCTCAACCGGGAACTCGCCAAGCACGGCCTGTTCTTCGCGCCCGAACTCTCGACCTCGAACCGCGCCACCCTCGGCGGCATGATCTCCACCGATGCCTGCGGGCAGGGCTCGTGCCTCTACGGCAAGACGCGGGACCATGTCCTGGCTCTGACCTGCGTGCTCACCGACGGCACGATCTGGACCGCCGAGCCCCTGGATGAGAGCGGCCTGGCAGCCGCCAAGGGGCGCAATGACCGCGTCGGCGAGATCCACCGCACCGTCGACGCCGTCGTCACCGAGAACGCCGCGCTCATCGCCGAACGCTTTCCTAAGCTCAACCGCTGTCTTACCGGCTACGATCTCGCCCATCTGCGCGATGCATCGGGACGGTTCGACCTCAAGAGCGTGATCTGCGGCTCCGAAGGCACGCTGGCGCTGATCGCCGAGGCGCGGCTCAACGTGTTGCCGATCCCGAAGGCCGCGGTGCTTGTCGCGCTCTCCTACATCGATTTCGACGCGGCGCTCCGCGACGCGCAGGCACTGCTGCCGTTCGGCGCCGCCTCGGTGGAGACGATCGATTCCACGGTCCTGGCGCTGGCCCGCAAGGATCCGATCTGGGCCGAGGTGCGAGCCTTCTTCCCCGACGATCCGGCCGGGCGGCCAGTGGACGGCATCAACCTCGTGGAGTTTGTCGGCGACGACGCCGCGATCGTGGAGGCGGCCCTCGCGCGGCTCACCGGGATGCTGGAGGCCGAGCGCGGCACCGACACGAAGCGTCTCGGCTTCACCATCGCCCGGGGCGATGCGATCGAGCGGCTCTGGACCATGCGCAAGAAGGCGGTGGGGCTCCTCGGCGCCGCCAAGGGCGATGCGCGCCCGATCCCGTTCGTGGAGGATACGGCAGTCCCTCCGGAGCGGCTCGCCGATTACATCGCCGAGTTTCGCGCGCTCCTCGACGGCAAGGGGCTGCGCTACGGCATGTTCGGCCACGTCGATGCCGGCGTGCTGCACGTCCGGCCGGCCATCGACCTGAAGGACCCGGCCCAGAACGCCCTGATCCGCGAGGTCACGGAGGGGGTGGTCGCCCTGACCGCCAAGTATGGCGGGCTGCTCTGGGGCGAGCACGGCAAGGGCTTCCGATCGGAATTCGTGCCGAAGACGTTCGGGCCGCTGATGCCGGCGCTGGAGGCGATCAAGCGCGCCTTCGACCCGGGCGACCGGATGAATCCGGGCAAGATCGCCTCGGCCAGGGGCGCTGGCCTGACCCGGATCGACGGCGTGCCGCGCCGGGGCGAGCGGGACCGCACCATCCCGGCGCCGGTCCGGCAGGATTTCGACGCGGCGCTCCACTGCAACGGCAACGGCGCGTGCTTCAGCTTCGACGCGGACGAGGCCATGTGCCCGTCCTGGAAGGTGACGCGCGAGCGGCGCCACTCGCCCAAGGGCCGCGCCTCACTGATGCGCGAGTGGCTGCGCCGCGCGGCAGAGGCCGGACTCGACCCGGCCGCCGAGCTGGCGCGGCAGCGCGCCGGATGGCTGAGCGACGTGGCGGCGACCCTGCGGAGCGGCCTCCGGGGTCGATCCGAGGATGACGACTTCTCCCATGCCGTCAAGGAGGCGATGGATGGCTGCCTCGCCTGCAAGTCCTGCACGGGGTCCTGCCCGATCAAGGTCGACGTGCCGACCTTCCGGGCCAAGTTCCTGGCGCTCTATCACACCCGCTACGCGCGGCCGCTGAAGGACCATCTCGTGGCGGCGCTGGAGCCGCTGCTGCCGCTGGCGGCGCGGGCGCCGCGCCTGAGCAACGCGATCCTCACCAATCCGCTGACTCGGCTGATCCTGACCCGGGCCGGGCTAGTGGCGCTTCCGACCCTGGCACCCGTCGATCTCAAGACACGTCTGGCGGATCTCGGCGTCGCTGTCGCGTCCCACGAGGCGCTCGCCCGGTTGGATTCGCGCGAGCGCGAGACTGCGGTTCTCGTGGTCCAGGACGCCTTCACCAGCCATTTCGACGCGGAGGTCGTGGCCGACAGCTGCGCGCTGCTGATCGCCCTTGGCTTCAAGCCCTGGCTGTTGCCCTACCGGCCAAACGGCAAGCCGCTGCATGTGCACGGCTTCCTGGCGCGGTTCGCTGCCGTCGCCCGATCCAACGCCACGATGCTGCGGGATCTCGCCCGGCACGGCGTGCCGCTCGTTGGGATCGATCCGTCGATGACGCTGACCTACCGGTCCGAGTACGCGCAGGCGCTGGGCGGCGATCTTCCGAAGGTCCACCTTCTGCAGGAATGGCTGGCGACCCAGCTCGACCGGATCGCGCCGCGACAGGGCGGTGAGATGATGCGGCTGCTGCCCCACTGCACCGAGCGCACCAACGCGCCGGGCGCGGTGCGGGACTGGCAGGCCGTGTTCGCTCATCTCGGCCTGCGGCTCGAGGTGCCGGCCGCCGGCTGCTGCGGCATGGCGGGGACCTACGGGCACGAGGCGCGCCACCGCGCCTCCTCCGAGGCGATCTACGGTCTGAGCTGGGCGCGTCACGTTGCGGAGGCTCCCGGTTGTACCCTCCTGGCGGACGGCTATTCCTGTCGGTCGCAGGCCAAGCTCATCGACGGCGTTCGGCTGCGACATCCGGCCCAGGCGCTCCTCGATCATGTCCGCGCAGGTACCCCCGGGGCGGCCCCGTTCCACCCCGAGCGCGCTGCGGCTGCGGCGCGGTGAGGGCGCCGTGATGCAGGTCGCTGTCGTGGGGGCCGGCGCAGTCGGCAGCTATTACGGGTTCCTTCTGGCGCAGGCTGGGCATTCGGTAACGCTGATCGGTCGCCCCGCTCTGGTCGAGGCGGTCAACTCGGGCGGTCTGGTGCTCGAGAGCGGGGATGGGACGGCCTCTGTCCCGGTGCGGGCAACGATTGCGGGCGACGGCGTCTCCGGCGCCGATCTCGTACTGGTCTGCGTGAAGTCGGGGGACACCGAAGCGGCGGGTGTGATGATCGCACCCCATCTCGATCCTGCCGCGACGATCCTCAGCTTCCAGAATGGCGTCGACAACGCCGACCGACTCGCCGCCGTGCTGGCGCGGCCGGTCGTGCCGGTGGCGGTCTACGTCGCCACCGCGATGGCGGGTCCGGGCCGCGTCCGGCACAATGGGCGGGGCGACCTGATCCTCGGCGCGTCGGAGACGAGCGACCGGATTGCCGCCGCGTTCATGGCCGCCGGCATCCGGGCCACCGTGTCGGCGCGTGCCGTCGACGCGCTCTGGGCGAAGCTGATCATCAACTGCGCCTACAATGCGCTCTCGGCCCTGACGCAGATGCCCTACGGCCGTCTGGTCCAGGCCGAGGGGGTGGTCGCGGCCATTACGGACGTGGTTCAGGAATCCGTCGCCGTCGCGGGGGCCGCCGGTGTGTCGGTGCCCGCCGACATCCTCGACCGCGTGCTGGAGCTCGGCGTCACCATGGCCGGGCAGCGCTCGTCCACCGCCCAGGACCTCGCCCGCGGCCGGCCCAGCGAGATCGATCACCTCAACGGCTACGTGGTGCGCAAGGGCGCGGTACTCGGCATCCCGACGCCGGCGAACCGGTTGCTGCACACGCTGGTCAAGCTCGCCGAGCAGAAGGGCTGAGCCTGTCCGCTTCACGCGCGCCGTCATTCCGCGCTGCGCCGGATTGCCTCGCTTCGCACAGACGGACGACGGATCCGGTTGCGATCTGCTGTCAGGCCCGCGCAGCCGCGTTGGCCTTGCGGGTCGCGGCCGCCTTCTTGGCGGAGGCTGAGCGCTCCGCTGCCGTTCGTCCGGCCGACGCCCTACCGCCGGTCTCGCCCCCCTTGTGGGCGGCCGGATGGCCAGTGGTCTTGCCTCGTCCCGACCCGCCCGGCTTCTTGCCGCCCCCATCGTCCTTGTTCACGGTGGCCCAGGCCCGGGCCTCCGCTTCCTTCTCCGGCACACCGCGGGATTCGTAAGACTCGGCGATGTGCTCGGCCTTGCGCTTCTGCTTGTCAGTGTACTTGGACTTTTCGCCCTGGGACATGGTCCGGCTCCCGAAGCTCAGCCCACCCCGGTCGGACCGTCGAGGATGGCGCGCACGCGGCGAACCAGCTCCGTGCGCCGGTAGGGCTTGTTGAGGAGATCAAACTCCGAGCCGCCAATATCGGTTCGCTCCAGGCTCGCCTCCGCGTAGCCTGTTGCGAGCAGGACCTTGAGCTTGGGTTGGCGGCGCCGGGCCTCGCGGGCCAGAAGAACCCCGTTCATGCCCCCCGGCATGATCAGGTCGGTGAAGAGCAGATCGACCTTCTCGCTCGAATCCAAGATCTCAAGCGCCTCGCGTGCATTGCACGCCACCAGCGTCGTGTAGCCGAAGTCCCGCAGGATGGTGCGGGCAAGCTCGGCCACGTCCTCGCGGTCGTCGACGATGAGGATCGTCTCGGTGCCTTGGCGGTCCACAGATCGCAGCGAGACCTTCACGGGAGCGTTGACGTCGCCGTCGGTCGCCGGAAACGAGAGACGGACCGTCGTGCCCGCGCCCACGGTCGACTCGATCTGTGCCGCGCCTCCAGATTGCTTGGCGAAGCCGTAGACCATCGACAGGCCGAGGCCCGTGCCCTTGCCCTCTTCCTTGGTGGTGAAGAACGGGTCCATCACCCGGGCGAGCACGGCCGGCGGGATGCCGGTGCCCGTGTCCGTGATGGCGATGCTGACGTAGCGGCCGTCGCGCAGCGGCCCGATCTCCCGGCCGCGCGAGGCGATCTCGCTGTTCTCGGTGGAGATCCGAACGGTGCCGCCCTCCGGCATCGCGTCGCGGGCGTTGATGAGCACGTTCAGAATCGCGACCTCGGCCTGGGTCGGGTCGACCCGGCAGTTCCAGAGGTCCTCCGCAAGATCGAGTTCGACCTTCACGGCCTCGCCCACGGAGCGGGCGACCATCTCGCCCATCCCCTCGATCAAGGTGTTGAGGTTGACCGCACGTCCGTCCAGCCGCTGCTTGCGGGCAAAGGCCAGCAATTGCTGTGTCAGCGTCGTCGCGCGATCGGCGGCCTGCCGGATATTCTCGGTGGCGCGGCCGAGCCGGGCGCGGTCGGCGTCAGGCTTCTCCAGGCCGGCCGCAAGGATGTCGACGTAGCCGACGATCACCTGAAGCAGGTTGTTGAAATCGTGCGCGATGCCGCCGGTGAGCTGGCCCAGCGCCTCCATCTTCTGGGCCTGACCCAAAGCCTCCTCGGCGTCGCGGCGGCGCGAGACGTCGAGCTGCGAGCCGAAATAGTACACGAGTTCGCCGTCGGCATTGTAGACCGGCGAGACGAACAGGGCGTTCCAGAAGGTCGAACCGTTCTTGCGGTAGTTCAGGATCTCGGTGGCGAATTCGCGCTTCTCGGCAATCGCCGCGCGGACCTGCGCGACGCTCTCGCGGTCGGTATCGGGACCCTGGAGAAAGCGGCAGTTGCGCCCGATCAGCTCTTCCGGCGTGTAGCCGGTCATCGCCAGAAACGCCCGGTTAGCGAAGATGATCGGGTTGTCGGGTTGTCGCGGATCGGTGACGATCATCGGCATCCGCGTCGTCTCCACGGCCGCGAAGAAGATGTCGCTCTTGCGGTCGGTGAGGTCGCTCGGGGCGCCGTCCCGGATCGGGGGACTCGGTCCGGAGGGCGGGGTTTCTGGCGTCTCAGACATGCGAGGCGGTTGTCACCTTCCAGGCCGGGAAATCAGTCTGCGCGTGGCCGATCACGAAGTGGGTGAGCGAGATTAGCGGCCGGGCGGCGGATGTCGACGGTGTGTCCCCAGCGGTCCTGCGTCGGCGCCTCATGCTGCGGCCGGCTGTGCGGCGTCGGTGCGCATGCCCACGGGTGCCGGGACGAGCCGGGTCGGCGCGGATTCGCGACAGGCGCCCAACACGGCCGACAGAGCCTCGTTCAGCGACGTGACCAGGAAATCCGCCGATGTCGCCCGGCGCAGCCGCTCCAGGGTCGCCGGATCGCGCTCGCGCCAGAAGCCCACCAGGATGCGGATCCCCGGCACCGCGGCGCGGGCCTGCCGGACGGTGAACCGGATCTGCGACAGGCTCACCGGCTCCAGATAAGAGAAGCAGATCAACGCGAGACCCTCCAGGTTCTCGGGCCGCTCCCCGGCGCGGATCGCCGCCATGGACAGGATCTGCGAGGACAGCCCGTGGCGCGCGAGGATCTGGCTCAGCATCAGCGTCGCCGCCTCGTCGAAAGGACCGCGGCTCGACACGCACAGGACCGGCGTCTCGCCGCGCCAGTTGGGCGCGAGATCCTCGCGCTCGATGACGATACCGGCCACCTGCCGGTCGGGACCGATGGCGGCCAGCGCCGCTGCGGTCTCGGTGTCGGGGCCACGGCCTGATCCGCGCCGCGACCGCCGCGCGACCGGCGCGGTCCCGAGGCGGTCCACCACCGTGCGGATCGCCGCGCCGACCTCCTCCTGCCGCTCCCGGTCGAGGGTGCCGCGCGATAGATCCTCCTGTGCCAGCAACAGACCGGCGAGGGCGACTTCGTCGTAGTACGTGACGAGGGCACGTTCCTTGAGGAATTGCCAGCCCTGGTCGATCGCCTCGACGGGATCGCCGGCCAGCATGCGCTGGTAGAAGATTTCCGGTGGCGACAGGGCGGGCTGATCGCCCAGCAGCACGTCGAGATACCAGAGGCGTTCCACGTGCCGGCCGAGCACCACGAGGCAGACGGTGAGCGGCGTGGCCAGAACGAGGCCGATCGGCCCCCACAGGAACGTCCAGATCGTCGCCGCCAGGATGACGGCGACCGGCGAGAGGCCGGTGGAATGACCGTAGAGCAGCGGCTCGATGACGTGGCCGCAGATCGGCTCCACAACCAGGAACAGCGCCGCGGTGGCGATCACCATGCTCCAGCCGGGATCGACGGCGGCGGCGAGGATCAGCGGCAGGAGCGCGCTGATCGCTGCACCGATGTAAGGCACAAACCGCAGAATCGCCGCGAGAACGCCGAACAGGGTCGGGCTCGGGACGCCGATCACCCAGAGGCCGAGGCCGATAACGAGGCCGAAGGCGATGTTGAGGGCGAGCTGCGCCAGGAAGAACCGGCTGAGCCGACTTGTGGCGTCATCGATCGCCGCCGTGGTGCGGCGCAGGTCGCCCGAGCCGCCGGCGAGCCGGATCGCCCGGTTCCGCAGATCCTCGCGCTGGAGCAGGATGAAGATCGTGAAGATCAGGATCAGGCCCGTCGTGGCGAGCGGGTGCAGGATCGGGCCCACGACGGTCTGAAGCGTGTCGACGACGCTGGCGCGGGCCGGTGTCAGTTCGACGGTGAGGGGATGCGTGCGCGATCCCGGCTCGCCGCGGACCTCTGCCGCCGGCGGCGGCTGCAGCGTGGCGCTGAGGTCCTGCACCATGTCGACGATCCGCGACAGCGTGCCGGTCCCGGCCGTCGCCCCGCGCAAGTCCTTGATCTTGGTCCGCATCACCTGGGTGTAGCGCGGCAGGTCGGATGCGAGCTGGGACGCCTCGCTGGCAATCAGGCTGCCGATGCCGAACAGGGCACCGAAGACGATCACCACCACGAGGAGCACCGCCGGCGCGCGCGGCACGCGCAGCCGCCGGAGCATCCGGACCGCCGGTACCAGCACGAAGCTCAAGAGGATCGCGAGCGTCACCGGCACGAGGATCTCGCGCCCGAGATAAAGCGCCGCCATCGTGGCGACGACGAGCAGGATCGAGGCCAACGCCACGAAGACCGGCAGGCCCTGCCGCAGGCGCTGGGCAGTGACGGGATCCTCGCTCACGGACACGCTCCACTCACATCAGGTCTCGGGGCCGCGTTTGGCGCGTCCGCAGTTGGGTCAGATCGCCTGTGCGGTCTCGCCCAGGGCCGCGCTGATCTGGCTGAGCAGCTTCGAGAAATCGACGGGCTTCGGATGATAATCGTCGCAGCCCGCCTGGATCGCCTTGTCGCGGTCGCCCGACATGGCGTGGGCGGTGAGCGCAATGATCGGGATCGCCCTCGTGTCGGAGCCCGATTTCAGCGTCCGGGCGACCGACCAGCCGTCGAGGATCGGCAGATTCATATCGAGGAGGATGACGTCGGGCTGACCCGATCGGGCCTGGTGGACGCCGGCCTCTCCGTCATGAGCCAGGATTACCTCGTAGCCGCGTCGCTTGAGGCGGCGCGAGAGGAAGTCCCAAATCTCTTCATGGTCCTCGACCAGCAGAATCTTCGCCATCAGAATTCGAACCCCCGGCTTGCGGCGTGCCGGACGGAAGCCCAACGCGCGGCAACGCACAATCGCCCAACGCTCCTGCCGCGATTCCGGTCCCGGGAGAAGTGGCGCACGGTTCGCGGTTGACCGGACCTTCGGCCGGTAAGAGCGTGTGCGCGCCGGAAACGACAATCCTCGAACGCGGCAGGGCTGCAAAAATGGCTGACATTGAGTTCTATCATTCGCCCAATACCCGATCGTCGGGTGTGCGCGTGCTGCTCGAGGAACTCGGCGTCCCCTACCGGCTGCACGCGCTCAACATGCGCGCCGGCGAGCACCTCCAGGACGCCTATCGCGCGATCAACCCGATGGCAAAGGTGCCGGCGATCCGCCACGGCGACGCCCTGGTGACCGAACAGGCGGCCGTCTACCTCTACCTTGCCGACCTGTTCCCCGAGGCCGGGCTTGCACCGGCGCTGACTGAGCCTGCCAGGGCCGCCTACCTGCGCTGGATGGTGTTCTATGGCTCCTGCTTTGAGCCAGCGGTGATCGACCGGCACCTGAAGCGGGAGCCGGGACCGCGCGCCTTATCGGCCTACGCCGATTACGACAGCGTCATCGCCCGTGTAACCGAAGCGCTGACGCCAGGGCCGTATCTGCTCGGCGCGCGCTTCAGCGCCGCCGACATCCTGTGGGGCGGCGCCCTTGGCTGGACGACGGGCTTCGGCCTCGTCGAGCCCACGCCTGTCCTGACAGCCTATGTGGAGCGCATCCGGTCCCGTCCGGCCTCCCGGAAGGTGGCGGCTGAGGACGCACAGCTCGCGGAAGCACACCAGGCGGCCGCATCGGGCTGAGTCCGGCCGGACTCTTGCTGGGCTCGATCCGGGAGCCAGCACGCGCGGCCGGCGTCCCGCCGCCGGCCGGTCGCGCCGGACGGCTCCATCGCGCGCCCGGAACCCGTCAGCCCATGCGCCTGATCGCTCCTTTTCTCGCCGCGCTCCTTCTCGGCGCGCCCGCCGGGGCCGCCGAACTCACCGGAACCCTCAAGAAGATCCAGGACAGCAACAGGCTGGTCCTCGGCGTGCGCGACACTGCGCCCCCATTCAGCTACCTGGATCAGAACCAGAAGGTCGTAGACTTCGCGGTCGACATCTGCCTGAAGATCGCCGACGCCGTGAAGCGCGAGCTCAAGAGGCCCGGGCTCGACGTTGCGATGGAGTTCGTCAATTCCTCGTCGCGGATCCCGCTCATCACCAACGGGACCGTCGACCTCGAATGTGGCACGACGACCAACAACGCCGACCGCAAGAAGCAGGTGGACTTCACCAACACCCACTTCCTGACGGCGACCCGCTTCGTTTCGCGGAAGGATCAGCACATCTCCAGCCTGGACGATCTGCGCGGCAAGATGGTCTCCTCGGTGGCCGGTTCGACCAACATCCTGATGCTGATCAAGGCCAACAACGAGCGCAGGCTCGGCATCACGGTGGTCGCCGCCAAGGACGTTCCGGAGGGCTTCCTGCTCGTCGAGACCGGCCGCGCTGCGGCGTTCGTGATGGACGATGTGCAGCTCAGCGTCGTGGCCGCCCAATCCAAGGACCCGGCCGCCTACGTCGTCAGTCAGGAGACGATGTCGAACCCGGAGCCCTACGGGATCATGCTGCGTCGGGACGATGCGGCCTTCAAGGCGGTGGTAGACCGGGCGACCGCCGAACTCTACCGGAGCCCCGAGATCGTGACGCTCTACGATCGCTGGTTCCTGAAGCCTGTACCGCCGCGCGGCCTGACCTACAACGTGCCGCTGTCCTCGGCTCTACGCTGGACATTCGCGCATCCGACCGACAATTCGGATCCGGCGTTCTACGCACACTGATCTGTCGCGCCGCGGGGTTCCGCTCCGGCTGGGGAGATGCGATGCCGCGAGTCTGGTTTAGACCGCGTCGCGAAGCGTCCCCATGACCGACAGCACAGAGCCGGCCCTCACACCCGCGGCGACGCTTTCCGCGGCGCCGACCACGTCGATTCCGCGCCTGATCGTCGTGCTGGCCTGCGCGGGCTTCGGCAGCACCTTCGCACTGCGCTCGGTCGAGCCCCTTGTCGGCGTGCTCGCCCGGGATCTAGCGAGCGATGCGCACACGGTGGCGCTCCTCTCTACCGCCTTCGCACTGCCCTACGCTTTCATCCAGCCGGTGCTCGGCCCGATCGGTGATGCGCTCGGCAAGGAGCGGGTGATGAGCACCTGCCTCGCGGTGCTCGCCGTCGCGCTGACCCTGTGTAGCGTCGCGCCGGATATCGGCAGCCTGTTCGGCCTGCGCATGCTGGCAGGCGCGGCAGCCGGCGGCTGCATCCCTCTCTCGCTGGCGCTGCTGGGCGACCGCGTCCCGATGGAGAGCCGCCAAGTGGCGATCGGGCGATTCTTGGTGGCGGTGATCCTCGGCCAGCTCTCGGGCTCGACCTTCGCGGGTCTGATCGAGGCAGCGATCGGCTGGCGCGGCGTCTTCGCGGTCACCGCGGCCGTGGCGGCCTTCGCCTGCGCGGCGACCGTGTTCGGCTTCGACCGGACCGGCCGCCCCGCCGCCCGCCGCCCGGCCTTCGGCGTGGCGGTGACGCGCTACCGGACGATCCTGCGAAACCCGCGGGCGCGGGTGCTGTTCTCGGCAGTGTTCATCGAAGCCATCGCGATCTTCGGCGTGTTCCCGCATCTCGCCCCGCTGATCGAGGCCCGCGGGGAGGGCGGACCGCGCGAGGCCGGACTCGTTCTGGCGGGGTTCGCGGTCGGCGGCCTGGCCTACTCGGCGCTTGTCGGGCTGCTGGTGCGGCTGCTCGGCCTGCCGCGGATGCTGATCGGCGGCGGCCTGATCTGCGGCGCCTCGCTCACCGTGGTCGGGCTCGCCGGCTCCTGGCAGGTCGATTGCGCGGCGCTCACCGCCATGGGTCTCGGATTCTACATGCTGCACAACACCTATCAGACCCAGGTGACCGAGGTCGCGCCGACGGCCCGCGCCTCCGCGGTGGCGCTCCACGCCTTCTCGTTCTTCTGTGGGCAGGCGCTCGGCGTCGCGGTGATCGGGCAGGCGCTGCTCCGGCTCGGCCAGCTCGGGGCGCTTCTGGGATGCGCCGTCACCATCCTGGCGCTCGGGATCGGCACCGCCATCGCCCTGCGGCAGAAGCCGGCGCCGGTCGCGTTCCCGGGCTGAGGTCAGGGCCGCTGCAGGGCCAGCGCCTTGAGGTCGAAGCCCGGATCGGCCGCCTGATCGGGCGTGAGCGGTGTCCCGGCGGTCAGCAGGCGCCGGGCGATCATGTGGTCGCCTGCCCGATCGACGGATTCCACCGCGCATAGGCACCCCTCGCGGAAGCGGAAGACCGAGAAGGCGTCGCCGGAGCCGCGGATCACGCTGGCATCACCGGGTCCCGACAATCCGGCGATCTGCAGCTTGTGCGGACCCTGATCGCTCCAGAACCACGGTAGGGCGCCGTAGGCAGCGGGCTTGCCGGTGAGCCGAGCCGCGAGGCAGCGCCCCTGGTCGATGGCGTTCTGCACGGATTCGATCCGCACCGTTCCGTCCGGCGTCAACCCGTGGGCGAACGGGGTGGGGAAGCGGGCACAATCGCCGATCGCCGAAATGGCGGCGTCCGGCGTGGACAGGAACGCGTCGACCTCCACGCCGCCCTCGGCCGGCAGACCCGCCTCCGCGGCGAGCTCTCGGTTCGGCAGCACGCCGATCCCGACCAGGACGAGATCGGCGGCGAGTTCCCGGCCATCCGCCAGGGCGACGCCGGCGGCCTGGCCGTCGCGCCCGAGGATCGCCGTCACGCCCGCCCCGAACGCGAAGCGGACGCCCAGGGCCTCCTGGGCGCCACGGAAGAAGTCCCCCATCTCGGCCGAGACGGCCCGCGCCATCGGACGCTCGGCTGCCTCGATCACCGTCACCGCGAGTCCGCGCGCGGCCGCGACGGCGGCAAATTCGAGCCCGATGAATCCCGCGCCCACTACCACGACTGTGCGAGCCGCTTCGATGTCCGCCCTCAGCGCGTGGGCATCCGCGAGGCCGCGCAGCTGGCGCACGCCCTCCAGATCGGCGCCCGAGACGGGCAGCGGCCGATTGCGGGCGCCGGTGGCGAGCACGAGGTGGTCGTAGGGAAGACTTGCGCCGTCCGAGAGCTGCAGGCGGCGCGCCGCCCGATCGATCGCGACGGCGCGGAGCCCCGGCCGGTGCGTGATGGCATGCTCGGCGAAGAAGCCGTGCGGGCGCAGGAACAGGCCTTCTTGGTCGGTCTTGCCGGCGAGATAGGCCTTCGACAGAGGCGGACGCTGGTACGGCAGGACGGTCTCGTCACCGACGAGGGTGATCGGGTCCTTGAAGCCGCCCTCGCGCAGGGAGGCGGCGAGCTGAAAGCCCGCCTGGCCTGCGCCCGCGACGACGATGCCCGCCGCGCTCACGCCTTGGCTCCCGCGAGTGCCAGACCGCTCTGCGCGACTCCCGGCAGGCTGCGGGCGCCCTCCGACATCAGGTAGGACCAGACCGCGGAGGCGGCCGGACCCAGCACTTTGTCGGCGCGCCGGACCGCGTACCAGTCGCGCCGGATCGGCAGACCCTTGACGTTGAGGAGGACGAGGCGGCCGGTTTCCAACTCGGCCGCCACCGAATGCACCGAGAGAAGCGCGATGCCGAGCCCGGCCATCACCGCCTGCTTGATGGTCTCGTTCGAGCCGGTATCGATGTCGAGCGGTGCCCGCTTCACCAGCACCCCGCTCATGAACTCCTCGAACACCATGCGGGTGCCCGAGCCCTCTTCCCGCAGGAAGAACGGCTGATCGGCGAGATCCTCGCGGTTCAGCCCGGTCTTGCCCGCCAGAGGATGGGTCGGCGGGGCGATCAGTACGATCGGGTGCGGACCGAAGGTTGCGGCCTCGATGGGAAAATCCCGGGGCGGGCGGCCCATCAGCGCGAAATCGATCTCGTAGCCGCGGAGCGCCTCCACGGTCTGGCCGCGGTTGCGCACCGAAAGGCTGATCTCGACGCCTGGGTGCTTCTTGACGAAGCCCGCGATCACCTGCGGCGCGAAATATTTCGCGGTCGAGACGACGCCCAGCGCCACGCGCCCGCCCTCAGCGCCGCGCAGGGTGCGCAGGCGGTCGGTGCAGGTCTCGAGCACGGTGTTAATGCTGTCGATCGCCCAGAGCATCTCGCGTCCGGCGTCGGTCGGCTTAAGGCCGCCGGGCGTCCGGTCGAACAGTAGCAGCCCGGCCTCCTCCTCCAGCTGACGGATCCGCGCGTAGAGGGCCGCCGAGGTGACGTTCAGTTCCTGCGCCGCCCGGGTCATGGTGCCGAGGCGGGCCACCGCAGCGACCGCCTGGAGCTGCTTGAGGGAGAGGTTGCGCATGGCGGATTTCTCGGCGGAGGTCTCGTTTTTTTCGTCCTATGGCACAAGATCGCACAGAAATCTTGAAGGCCCGGCCGCGGGTTCCTGTCGATCCGGAGACAGAGACCGCTATCCTGGCAGCCAAGCGGCCGCTACAGAGCCGGCGCGCACCGCGCGATCCCGGCGGGCGGGATCCGAGTAGGAGGAGTAGGCCGATGGCAATTTCAGCGGCGATCGGGACCCCCCTCGAGGCCTGCCTGGCGCAGGCCGTGGACGCCAGCCCGGCCCTGAAGGATGCCGCCGCGGTGATCGCGGCCGTGGCGCGCTCGGCTGTGGAGATCAGCGAACGGATCGGGCGCGGTGCGCTCGGCGGCGACCTCGCGGCCGCGGGCGAGCACAACAGCGACGGTGACGTCCAGAAGGCCCTCGATGTCATCGCTCACGAGAGCGTGACCGCAGCCCTGCGGAGCGCTCCGGTCGCCGAGGTCGCCTCCGAGGAAGCCGAAGAGGTGATGCGGCTGAACCCGGACGCGCCGCTTGCGGTCGCCATCGACCCGCTCGACGGCTCCTCCAACATCGGCGTGAACATGGCCGTGGGCATGATCTTCGGGATCCGGCCGTCGATCAAGGATCCGGCGAATCCGCTCGCCTCGTTCACGACGCCCGGCTCGGCGCAGATCGCCGCGGGCTTCGTGACGTACGGCCCGGCCACTGCGCTGATCCTGACGCTCGGGGAGGGCACCCAATCCTACGTGCTCGACCGCGCCGAGGGTCGGTTCAAGCTGACGAGTCAGGCCATGTCTGTGCCGGCCTCGACCAAGGAATTTGCCATCAACGCCTCGAATGCCCGGCACTGGGACGCCCCTGTGAAGGCCTATATCGAGGATTGCCAGCGCGGCACCGAGGGCCCGCGCGACAAGGACTACAACATGCGCTGGCTGGCCTCCCTGGTGGCCGACATCCAGCGCGTGCTGACCCGCGGCGGTGTGTTCCTCTACCCGGGCGATGCCCGGAAGAACTACGCCCGTGGCCGCCTGCGGCTGCTCTACGAGGTCGCGCCCGTGGCCATGCTGGTTGAGCAGGCGGGCGGGACCGCCACCGACGGTGAGACGCGGATCCTCGACCTCGTGGCCACCGGCATCCACGAGCGGGCACCGCTGGTCTGCGGCTCGACCGAGGAGGTGGCTTGTGTCGCGACCTACTATGCGGGCGGGAAGCCCGATGCCGGCCGCTCGCCGCTTTTCGGCCAGCGCGGCCTGATGCGGTCCTGAGGCGCAACGCGAAGTCCGGACGGAATGTCGGCGCGGCACCCCATCATCTCGGTGACCGGCTCCTCCGGGGCCGGCACCACGTCGGTGCGCAACACCTTCGAGCAGATCTTCCGCCGCGAGGACGTGCGGGCGGTCTTCATCGAGGGTGATGGCTTCCACGCCTTCGACCGCGACACGATGCGGGCGATGATGGCGAACGAGCCGACGTTGTCCCACTTCGCACCGCGCGCCAACCTCCTGCCCGAACTGGAGGCGGTATTCCGCAGCTATGCCGAGACCGGGGCCGGCCGCACCCGCCACTACGCTCATGACCAGCACGACGCCCAGGCCTACGGCATCCCTGAGGGAAGCTTCTCGGACTGGGAGGCGTTCCCGTCCGATTCCGACCTCCTGTTCTATGAGGGCCTGCACGGCTGCGTGGCCGATCAGGATGTCGACATCGCCCGTTACGCCGACCTGAAGATCGGCGTCGTGCCGGTGATCAACCTCGAATGGATCCAGAAGCTGCACCGGGACCGCTCGTTTCGCGGCTACTCCACCGAGGCGGTGACCGACGTGATCCTGCGGCGCATGCCTGACTACGTGCAGACCATCTGCCCGCAATTCTCGTTCACCGACATCAACTTCCAACGGGTGCCGACGGTCGACACCTCGAATCCGTTCATCGCCCGCTGGATACCCACCGCCGACGAATCGATGGTGGTGATCCGCTTCAAGGACCCGAAGGGGATCGATTTCTCGTACCTCGTCTCCATGATCCATGACAGTTTCATGAGCCGGGCCAATTCCATCGTGATCCCGGGCGGAAAGCTGGATCTCGCCATGCAGCTGATCCTGACGCCGATGATCATGCAGCTCGTCGAGCGCCGCCGCCGACTGGCCTGAGCCAATCCCGAAAGCCTCCCATGCTCGCACCCGTCATCGCCCCGTCGATCCTGTCCGCCGACTTCTCGAAGCTCGCCGAGGAGACCCGCGCCGTCGATGCGGCCGGGGCCGACTGGATCCATCTCGACGTCATGGACGGCCATTTCGTGCCCAACATCACCTTCGGGCCCCCCGTCGTGAAAGCCCTGCGCCCGCACACGCAGAAGTACTTCGACGTGCACCTGATGATCGCGCCGGCCGATCCGTACCTGGCGGCCTTCGCGCAGGCGGGGGCCGATGGGATCACGGTCCATGCCGAGGCCGGGCCGCATATCCACCGCTCGCTCCAGACCATCCGCGACCTCGGCAAGCGCGCCGGCGTGGCGATCAACCCGGGCACGCCGGCCGTCATGGTCGAGCCGTTGCTCGACCTCGTGGATCTCGTGCTGATCATGACGGTCAATCCCGGCTTCGGCGGCCAGAGCTTCATCAAGAATGCGATGGAATCGGTGGCGCGGGTGCGCGCCATGGTTGCGGGTCGGGACATCCGCATCCAGGTGGATGGGGGGATCGACCCTGAAACCGTGAAGGCTGCGAGCCGCGCCGGTGCCGACACCTTCGTGGCCGGCAATGCCGTGTTCAGCGGCGGCCCGGACGCCTACGCAGAGCGCATCGCGGCGATTCGTGAAGGCGCGGAGGGCGCCTCCGGTCGCGACCTGTCGTGCTGAGGGCGCTGATCTTCGACGTCGACGGGACCCTCGCCGAGACGGAGGATCTGCACCGGCAGGCGTTCAACCGCGCCTTCGCGGAACTCGGCCTGCCCTGGCACTGGGACGAGGCGCTCTACGCCAACTTGCTCACCGTGATGGGCGGCAAGGAGCGGCTCGCCCACTACATCGACACGCAACATCCGTACGAGGCCAACGCGCTCCATGCGCTGGCCCCGGAAATCCACGCACGCAAAACCGCCGCATACGGGGCGCAGGTTGCGGAAAGCGGTCTGCCCTTGCGCCCCGGGGTCGCCCGGCTGATCGCTGAGGCCCGGGCGGCCGGGCTCCGCATCGCGGTGGCCACCACAACCAGCCGACCGAACGTGGACCGGCTCCTGGCTGCCAATTTCCCGCCGGATGCCGCCCCCTTCGATGTAATCGCGGCGGGCGACGAGGCGAACCGCAAGAAGCCCGCCCCCGACGTGTTCCTCCTGGCCCTCGCCGGCCTGAACGTCGCGGCCTCGGAGGCTGTGGCCTTCGAGGATTCTGCCGCCGGCATTAGCTCCGCCCGGGCCGCCGGCCTGCCGGTCCTGGCAACCCGGAGCCGCTACACCGATAGCCATCGCCTCGACGGTGCCTTCTCTGCGGTCTCGGACCTCGGCGAGCCGGGGCGGCCGCATCGGCACCTCGCCGGTCTGGAATGGCCGGGCGGGATCGTGGATCTCGCCGGTCTTCTCCGGTGGCACGACGCCCTGGAAGAGCCGGGCAACTCGCCGACATGCGTCGGGCCGCCCTCGACGCGCTCCTGACGGGGCGCCCTTCTTCGATCGCCGTCGCGGAATGATATGCCAAGGCCGTCATCGGCCTGACGGCCATCGCCGATGCGGCAGTCGCAGTCATCGATACCGCGATCGACCGGGCACGCGCCTCCGCGACCGGGTCCTCGTCTCCGCCTCGGACCTGTCCCGTCAGGCCGACCAACTGTCCGACGAGGTCCGGCGCGTCCTCGCCACCGTCCGCTCGGCGTGAGGGGCGCGCCCGGTCTCGAAGGCCGCGCCACCGCGCGACGCATGGACTCCGACCGACGCCGCCCGTCCCAGCCGGTCAGCGCCGCGCACGGTCGAGCCGGCGGTCCTGGCGCCCCGCCGCCCGCCCCTGCGCCTCGGTGGCGAACAGCATCGTGCCGGCAACGATGCCGACCGCCGCCACGATCCCGAACTTGAGCCAGCGCGGGTCGGCCGCCGCAACGTGGCCGGTCGCGCGGGCGTCGAACCGGCCGTGCGCCCCGGGATCGGTGTCCACCGGGTCGTAGAGGTTGTTGGGGCGGTTCTTCTGCGCCTTCACGTCGGTCATCTCCCCGCGATAGCCATGCCGGGCGAGGTAGCCGTCGATCCAGCCCGGGATCAGCATGTTTCCGATGATCGCCTTCCAAGCCGAGGCGCCGATCCACAATTCCCGCGGCGCGCCGTGGGCCGCCCGGAAGACGTGCCGGGCGATCGCCTCCGGCTGGTAGATCGGCGGAACCGGCTCGAGCTTGCGCGGCAGCCGCGAGCGCGCCCAGTCGAACTGAGGGGTGTTCACAGCCGGCAGCTGCACCATCGTCAGCCGCACCCGGCTGCCATCGTGAATCAACTCGCTGCGCAGGGAATCGACGAAGCCGCGCACTGCGGCCTTGGCGGCGCAGTAGCTGGCTTGGAGCGGGATCGAGCGGTAGGCGAGCGCTGAGCCGATATGCACGACGGTGCCCTGGTCGCGCGGCACCATATGCCTCAGGGCGGCGAGCGTCCCGTGCACCTGACCGAGATAGGTTACCTCGGTGGCGCGGCGGAACTCCTCCGGGCTCGTCTCCTGCACGGGGGCGTAGATCGTCACCATCGCGTTGTTGACCCAGACATCTATGCGGCCGAACGTCTCGGCCAGGTCATCGGCAGCCTGCGCGACGGCGTCCGCGTCGGCGACGTCGATTGCGAAGGCCAGCGCCCGGCCACCGACCTGCTCGACGTCGCGGATCGTGCCCCTCAGCCCAGCCTCGCCCCGGGCGATCAGCCCGACATTCCAGCCATGTCGGGCGAATTCATGCGCTACGGCGCGGCCGACGCCGGCGCTCGCGCCCGTGATCATGACCGTACTGCGTCCGTTGCGGCTCGACATCAGGCTTCCAGCTGCGCGTGAAGACCAGCGCCAACGCCCGAGGCCGCCGTTCTTTCCGCGCTCACGAGATTGGGAGGCCGGCGCCGCCATGCCCGCCAGCGCTCGCAGATTGGCGGCGGCTGCGTTGCTTCGTCGGAAGACGGCGGCCTATATACGGCGCGACCTCACAGCCGCGACGGCGGGGTCCCGGACGCCCGCCCGCGCCAACGAACAAAAGTCTGAACCGTCATGGCAGGCCATTCGCAGTTCAAGAACATCATGCACCGGAAGGGCCGGGTGGACGCGGTCCGCTCGAAGGTGTTCGGCAAGCTCGCTCGCGAGATCACCGTGGCGGCCAAGCTCGGCACGCCCGATCCGGCGATGAATCCGCGCCTGCGGGCGGCTATTCTGGCGGCCCGCGCCGAGAATATGCCCAAGGACAATATCGAGCGCGCCATCAAGAAGGCCGCCGGCGCCGACGGCGAGAACTACGAGGACATCCGCTACGAGGGCTACGGCCCCGGCGGCGCCGCGCTGATCGTCGAGGCGCAGACCGACAACCGCAACCGTACCGCCTCGGACGTGCGCTCGGCCTTCACCAAGTCGGGCGGGAGCCTCGC
This sequence comes from Methylobacterium sp. UNC378MF, assembly GCF_900103195.1. Lineage (GTDB taxonomy): Bacteria > Pseudomonadota > Alphaproteobacteria > Rhizobiales > Beijerinckiaceae > Methylobacterium. Next base: position 211,760 of record NZ_FMWU01000006.1, read on the forward strand.
CGAGACCGGGGCCGTGGCGTTCATGTTCGACCGCGTCGGCGTGATCGCCTATCCCGCCTCCGTGGCCGATGCCGACACGATGCTGGAGGCTGCCATTGAGGCCGGCGCCGACGATGTCAGCTCCGGCGAGGACGGGCACGAGGTCGTCTGCGCCCAGGATTCGTATGGCGAGGTCGCCAAGGCCCTCGAGGGGCGCTTCGGCGAGCCGAGCCGCACCGGGCTGATCTGGAAGGCGCAGAACACGATCGACGTCGATGACGAGACCGGTGAGAAGCTCATCCGGCTCGTCGAGGTGATCGAGGACCAGGACGACGTCCAGCATGTCTACGTGAATTTCGCCCTGTCGGATGCACTTGTCGCCAAGCTGCAGGCGTAAGAGGCGGCCTCACAGGCGCGGCTCACGCCGACGGATGCACGCGCGCAATCTCCGGGTGTGTCATCCCGCGCGACAGCCGCCCCGTCGTTCCGGGACGCCGCGGGCGAGCCCGGAATCCTGAACCTCGGACAGAGCCGGTTCGGGCATCCGGTGAGGCTCTGGATCACGGGACCCGCTGCGCGGTCCCGGCCTGCCGGGCCAGCCGCCGAGTGATCCGGAAATCTCAGGCGCCGGCGGCCGCGAGTTCGGCGCCGAACCGCTCCTGCGCGTAGCGCTCCACCGAGAAGGTGTCGTCGGGCAGCTGCACCATGAAGCGCTCGGCCACCTCGGTCAGGACGATGTCGGGCTGGACGCGCTCGATATAGGCCCAGTCGAGCGAGGTGCTCCAGATGAAGTGCACCTCGCGGAAGGTTTCCGCCAGCATGATCGTCAGCATGTACGGCATGACGTGCGCGAACGAATCGCCGAACAGCACCAGGCGGCGCGGGTCGTTGGCCTTGGCGTTGCCGTAGACCACGTGCGCGCCGACATGCAGCGTGTGCAGCAGGCCGGCCCTCTCCCGGGCCTCGACGATCGGGCTGCCATAGGTCCGCACCGCGTCCTGCTGCATCAGGACGGTGCGGGAGCGCGCCCGCCGGGGCGGATCGAAGGCGCTCCCCAGATCGCCGTCATGGTCGGTCTCGTAGGACGGCCGTTCGCGCAGATCCTGCCGCGGCGCGGCGCCCAGCGCCCGGCAGATCTCCGCGTAGGCCAGGAAGCAGCCGTCGGAGGACCAATGCGTGTCGGTCCGGCAATAGAGGTCGGCCGTGTCGCGCTGCGCCCGCATCGGCGTCACCAGGTCGATGCAGGTCTGCCGCCAGCGTTTCCGGCGGCGCCAGGCCGCGTACAGCCCGATCGGACCGAGGAGGCGGCCCGGCATGGGCTCGCTGTGGAGGAGCCGGTAGGCCGGCGACGCGCTCGGCCGGATGGTGAGCCCGTCGAGCCGGTGATCGTAGATCATCAGCTTCTCCGGGGCGACGACGTGGCGGTACAGGATACCCTGGGCGCGCAGGCGCCGCTCCCGCGTCGACACGAGGCTGCGCCACTGCCAGATCAGCTCCGTCGTCTCCTCCGGCCGCTCGTACTGGCCGAGCACGTCATTGGTCCCGGTCTTCAGGAACAGCCATCCGTCCTGGCCGACATGGATGTGGTCGGGCGTGCTCGAAATCATGGCGCACTCGTGAGGCGGGTCGCCCGCGCCGGCCGACGCCGAGGATGACGGATTCGGCAGCAAGGAGCGGGATGCCGGTGCGGCGGCGGACGGACAGAGTGCTGCACGCGTCATCCACCGCCCGGCAGGCCCCGTCATGCCCCTCCTCAACGCTCACGCCAAGCCGCATAGTGCCGCCGCCATGAGTACCGGAACCAGGACAGAGGCCGGCGATACCGAGCGCTGGGCGGCCCTCGCCGCCCGCGACGCGCGGGCGGACGGCACCTTCGTGTACGCGGTCCGCACCACCGGGGTGTATTGCCGCCCGAGCTGCGCCTCGCGGGCGGCCCGGCCCGAGAATGTCAGCTTTCACCGGACCTGCGCCGAGGCGGAGGCGGCGGGCTTCCGGCCGTGCCGGCGCTGCCGTCCGGACGAACCCGCCCTCGCCGAGCGGCGGGCCGCGGCGATCGCCCGCGCCTGCCGCCTGATCGAGGCCGCCGAGACGATGCCGTCCCTCGCCGAACTCGCCGGCGCCGCCGGCCTGAGCGCCTACCATTTCCACCGGCTGTTCAAGGCCGCCACCGGCGTGACGCCCAAGGCCTACGCGGCCGCCCATCGCGCCGCGCTGGTGGCGCGGCGGCTGCCCGGCGCCGCTTCGGTGACCGAGGTGCTCTACGAGGCCGGCTACGGCGCGGCGAGCCGCTTCTACGCGGGTGGTGCGCCCCGTCTCGGCATGGCGCCCGCCGCCTACCGGACGGGCGGCGCAGGCCTGCGCATCCGGTTCGGCATCGGTGCCTGCACCCTGGGTGCGATCCTGGTCGCCGCCACCGATGCGGGCGTCTGCGCGATCCTGCTCGGGGACGCGCCCGAGCCGCTCTTGCGCGATCTCGAGGATCGCTTTCCCGCCGCGGCCATCGAGGGGGGCGACCCGGCCTTCGAGGGCTGGATGGCGCAAGTCATCGGTCTCGTGGAGGCGCCCGGGAGCGGCCTCTCTCTGCCGCTCGACATCCGCGGCACGGCCTTCCAGCAGCGGGTCTGGGAAGCGCTGCGGAAGATCCCGGTCGGATCGACGGCGACCTACGCGGAGATCGCCCGCGCCATCGGCCTGCCGACGGCGACCCGTGCGGTCGCCCAGGCCTGCGGGGCGAATCCGGTCGCGGTGGCGATCCCGTGCCACCGGGTCGTACGATCAGACGGCGCCCTGTCGGGCTATCGCTGGGGCGTCGCGCGCAAGCGGGCGCTGCTCGACCGGGAGACCGAGGGCTGAGGCCCGCCAGCGCGCGCTCGCGCGGACGGTGGTCCGTCTAGCGCCGTCCTCCGCCCGGGCCGCCCAAGCCACCTCCGCCCAAGCCACCTCCGCCGAAGCCGCCGCCACCGGGACCGCCCGGGCCCGGGCCAGGGCCGCCGCTCGGACCGCCGAAGCCCCCGGGTCCGACCGGGAATGCCCCGGGCCCAGTCGGCGGGGCACCGCCGAAGCCGCCGCGGGGTGCGCCGAATCCGCCCGGCGCTTCCGTGCCGGGAACGACCGCGCCTCCGGGGCGGGTGTCGATCGCCGGACTACGCGGCGCCCCGATGCCGCCCGGGCCGCCCTGCCGGCCGCCGGGCTCGGGACCGAACCGGCCGGGCAGCTCGTCGGGCAGGTTGCGCAGGTCCAGCCGATCGCGCTCCCGCTCGAACCGTGGGGGATCCGGTTGCGGTGCGTCGGGCGCGATGCGCTTCTCGATGCGCAGCCGCTCCACCGTGAGGTCGCCGTCCCGCGCGATCGCCGCGGTCAGCACCGCCCGCACGCTCCCGGCGCGTGGAACCTGCGCGCCCGCACGACCCGCCACGGCGTAGCCCGCGCCGACATCGAATCCGGAGCCGGTCCGGCCGATATAGGCCTCGATCGAGACCTGCTTCAGGCCCGGCGGGAACGGCAGGCCCACCTTCGCGGCGTTGGTCACGGTGAGGACGTCGTTCGCCGCCGAGCCCGTCACCAGGGCGCGTTTGCCCGCTGGCAGGGCATCCGCTCCCGTGAGACGCAGGCCGCCGATCCTCGGCCCGTCCGCACCGCGCCGCACCGGTCCGGCGACGCGGTCCGGCCCGGCCTCCCGCGGCTCGATCAGGCTGGCCACGATCACGCCGTCCGGCCGGCGCAGCCCGCTCACCGCGACCCGCACCCCCGGCTTCCAGACGCCCTCGAGACCCGCGGTCGAGACCCGCTGCCCGAGCACCACCAGCCGACCCGGCGCGACGGATTCCACGGGCCCGACCACCTCGCTGGTCACGTCGATCCGCCGCGTGGCGAGGCCGGCCCCCTCGGGCCGCGCGACCACGTGGACCACCTGACCGATCTTGAGGTCGGCGGCCTTCGCGGGGGCGCCGTCGATGCGCACCTCCACCTCTGGCGGGTAGGCGATGCGCAGGTCGTTGACGATGATCGAGCCGAAGCGGCGGATCGTGCCGATCACGCCGGTCCCGCCGATGCCGCGGTCGCCCTCGCCGAGTGACCCGTCGCGGGGGTCGTCGGTCCGCATCATGCCGGTGCCGCCGATGCCCTGATCGCGCGGCGCGTCCTGCGAGCGGACGGCGCTCGGCAGCAGGGTCGCGGCCCCCGCGAGCAGGCGCAGGACGAACCGGCGGTTGGGCAAGGCGCGCACGGGCTGGCCTCTCACCGCTCGTCCGCGGGCTGCGCCGGTGGCGCCGCTTCCGTGTAGATGTAGAGGCCGAAATTCCAGCGATGCGTGCCGCCGGGATCAGTCTGGCAGGCGGCGTGCGCTTCCCGGTTGGCCTGCTGCAGGGCCTCCATGGCGATCTCGCGGGCGCGTGCCTCGAGCTTGGTCGCGAGGTCCTTCGACAGCCCATCGTAATGGACCGCCCGCTCCAGGAAGCGCGGCGCATCGCCGACGATATTGGCGACGGCGGCCGCGATGTGGTCGTGCAGGTTGCGGCCGAAATAGTAGAGCTGCGGCCCCTCGGCACCGTCGCCGCGGGGCACGTAGGCGGCCTCCGCCAGCACGATCCGGTCCTGTGGGTCGGTGAAGGCCAGCCCGCGGTCGAGCCACTCGTCGAGGACGGCGCGGGGCCGCAGATCCCGGGTCACGCCCGCGACCAGGGATTCGAACGAGGGCGCGCTGCCCTCCGCGGTGCGCGGCAGCTTCAGGGGCTGGCCCTGCGGATCGGTGAAGGCCGGGTCGGCGATCCAGCGGGCGATGATCCGGCTGGTGCGCGAGACGACGGCCGGGACGGCGCTGACAGGGGCACCCGCGCCGCGCAGGCGCCGGACCTCCTTGCGGTGGATGCCGGTGAGCAGGGAGACGCGGCTATCCGTCTGCTCCTTGCCGGTCAGGGCGAAATCGTACTCGGCGACGTTCACGTAGAGCTCGCGCAGAAGGTCCGTAAGCGCGGGAAACGTGATGCCGCGTGCCACGAGCAGGCGGACGAGCGGGCGCAGCAGCCGCGCCAGAGGCGCGTGCAGGCTGGCGCCCTCCCGTGGGGTATCGGCAGTTTCGGACATGGCCTCATCGTGGCGCCTTGTGCCGTGGGATACAATCCCACCGCGTGCGACGGCACACACCGAAGCGCGCTTTCCGTGTTGACGTGGGATTTTTGCACACGTAGACCAGATGCGTGGTCAAATTTCCCACGCGAAGTGAGGAGCAGGGGTCATGAATGTCCGAGCACGCCCTCTGATAACGGCGACCCTGCCGCCTTTGACGACGACCACCGCCCGCGAACACCGTCCGCAGCGGGCTGTCTCTCTTCCGCGGCTCCGGCGCCTGATCGGCGTCATCGCCGCGCTCACGCTGCCCGTCCTCGGAGTCGCTGGTGCGGACACGGTCCACCGCGCCCTCGCACCGAAGACGACGCAGGCCGCCGCTCCCGCCAACCCCTCTGGCGGGGCGGCGGTACCCACAGGTACCGCCGCGCCCAGGCGTGCCCTTCGAACCCTGCGGACAGCGGCGCGGATGGCCGCCAGCCGGGACATGCGGTCATGATGGTCCTGTCCGATTTCGGCAGCCGGCGTCCGGCTCCGACCTGCGGCGGAGCGGCCGTCCTCGACCTCGCGCTCTGCCTGATCCTGGCCGTGACCGTCGTCGGCCTGCTCCTCCTGGCCCTCTGATCCTCGCGGCTTCGCCGCCCTCCACAAAGAGACATCCATGACGCGATCGTTCCACGCAGCCCTCGCGGGTGCCGCGGCCGGCTGCTTCGCGCTCGCCGCCGAGGCGGCGGATCTGCCCCGCCGCGCGCCGCCGCCGCCGCTCCCGCCGCTACCGGTCTTCACCTGGACCGGCTTCTATGCCGGCGTGAATGCCGGATATGCGTTCCCCACCGCGAGCGGCGGGTTCACCGACCCGACCTACGGTGCCGTGACGGGCGGCGGCCGGTCCGGCGGCTTCGCCGGCGGCGGCCAGATCGGCTACAATTATCAGGTCACACCGGGCGCCGGCGTCGTGGTCGGCTTGGAGACCGACATCCAAGGTACGGCCTTTGCCAAGGCGGATGCCACCTATCTCGGCACCGCGCCGTATTACAGCGTCCGGCCGGCCCTCGACTATTTCGGGACGGTCCGCGCGCGACTCGGCTACGCGTTCGACCGCGTCCTCGTCTACGGCACCGGCGGCCTCGCCTATGGCGGCGGCTCGCGTTCGGCCTATGCGGGATCCTACCCCTACACCCTGCCGTCCACCGACCGGACCGGTTACGCGGCCGGCGGCGGCGTCGAGTACGCGCTCACCGAGAAGCTCTCCGCGAAGGTGGAGGCCCTCTACCTCCATCTGGGCCGCGGATCGGTCGCCTCTACCTACTACAATGCCAGTGTTCCGGCCTATTATGGTGCCGGCAAACAGGATTCCGGTTTCGCGCTGGTTCGCGCCGGTTTGAATTACCGATTTTGAACAATACTCATGAATAGATAGCTTGACGGAGTGGGCAGGCTGGGTCGCAATGCGGGGCGTTCGGCTTCGCGAATCTGTCGGCCGCGCGAACCTGCTTACGGCCGGTGAGAGTCGCAGAGGCCGAATACCGCGCGGATGCCGCCACGCGGGATCAGGGTTTCTCTCCGACAGGATCGGCCGTGCGCATACCCAGCCCGACCTCCCTCCCGACCGCCTTGCTCGCCTTCGGGCTCGCGGCCTGTGCCGTTCCGGTGCGGGCCCAGGAGATCGTCCCGCCCGGGCCGACCGGGCGCGGCGCCATCCTGATTTACGGAAATTTCTGCGGTCCCGGCAATCGCGGCCCCGGATACCCGCCCATCGACGCGCTGGACCGCGCCTGCGCGCATCACGATGCCTGCTCGCCGGAGCCGGACTCGGGCCTGTTGCCGACCTGCGCCTGCAACGGCCGCCTCCGGGTCGAGGCGGGGATGGTCGCCCACGATCCGCGCGCATCGGACCAGACCCGCCAGACGGCGCAGTTCATCTCGGATTTCGCCGCGGCGCTGCCCTGTCAGTAGGCTGCGCCGCGCGTTCGATCAGGCGGCGTCGGCCGGGTTGGCGGCCGGCTTCGGGCCGCCCTTGGCGACCCCCACGAGGGCCGGGCGCAGGACGCGCTCGCCGATGACGTAGCCCGCCTGCACGACCTGCACGACGGTGCCCGCGGGAACCTCCGCGTTCGGCACCTCGAACATCGCCTGATGGCGATTCGGGTCGAACTTCTGGCCCTGGGGCTCGACGATCTTCACGCCGTGGCGCTCGAGGGTCTTGGCGAGGTCGCGCTCGGTGAGCTCGATCCCGTCGATCAGGCCCTTCAGGGCGCCGTCGGCCGTGGCCTTGGCGTCGGCCGGGACGCTGTCGAGGGCACGACGGATGTTGTCGGCGACGTTGAGCACGTCCCGCGCGAAATTGGTCACCGCGTAGGCGCGCGCGTCGGCGACCTCGCGCTCCGTCCGGCGGCGCAGGTTCTCCATCTCGGCGAGGGTGCGCAGCGTCCGGTCCTTGAGCTCATCGCGCTCGGCCGTGAGCAGGGCCAGGGCCTCCGCGACCGGATCGACGGAGGCCGACCCGGTGCCCTGACCCGCGGGCGCGGGATCCTGGGCCGCGCCGGCACCGGCTTCGACCGTGGTCTGGCGCTGGTCATCCTGGGTCATGTCGTTGCTCGTCATCACGTTTCAGTCGTGGGCGGGATGGGGTGGGGTATGATCGGAATCGGCGCTGATATCTGGCCAAGGGGCCGCGAAATCAACCCGTACGCTCACGCCTCGCGCGGCGGCGGCGCCGCCACCAGCGCCTCCAGACCCTCGGCCTTGAGCGTGGCGACGTCGTGCGCGAACACATCCATCACGGTGCTGCGGATCGCGGCCTGCCGGTCGGGCTGCGTCACCCGCGTGCCGGTGAGGTCGGTCACGTAGAAGACGTCCACGGCCCGTTCGCCGAAGGTCGCCACATGCGCCGACGTGATGTTGAGCGACAGCCGGCTGAAGGCGGTGGTCAATTCGTAGAGCAGGCCCGGCCGGTCGAGACCGGTGATCTCCACCACGGTCTCGCGGCTCGACAGAGCGTTGTCGATGATGACGTCCGGCGGCACCGGGAAGGTCTTGGCGCGGGTGCTCGTCGGCGGGTGCTTGTCGGCGACGAGGTCGGCGATGCGGATCTCGCCTTTCAGCGCCCGCTCGATCGCCGCGGTGATGCGCTTGGTCCGGCGCAGCTCGTCCTCGTCCCGCTCGAAGGCGCGGGAGATGAAGATGGTGTCGAGGGCGAACCCGTCGGTCGTGGTGAAGATCTGCGCGTCGACGATGTTGCTGCCGGCCGCCGCGCAGGCGCCGGTGACGATGGCGAGCAGGCGGGGATGGTCGGGCGAGTAGACAGTGATTTCGGTCACGCCGCGGACGGGGTCGAGCGCCACGTCGGTGGCGCTGGTCCGCCCGTCGCGCACGACGTCGCGCAGGAAGATCGCGTTCTTGAGCTGGCGCGTGCCGTCGACCTTGAGCCAGTAGGCCTGGCTGTGCCGGGCCGCGTAGGCGTCGAACTCCTCTGCGCCCCAGCCGGGCAGCTGCTCCCGCAGGCCCATCTGCACGAGGCGCACCCGGTCGGTCCGGGCGATCTCGGAATGGCCGCCCGACAGGTAGACCTCGGTCTCGTCGTACAGGGTCCGGACCAGCGTACCCTTCCAGGCGGTCCAGACCCCGGGGCCGACGGCGGTGATGTCGGCCACCGTCAGGATGGTCAGGAGCTTCAGCCGCTCCAGGCTCTGCACGCTCGCGGCGAAACGCTCGATCGTCTTGCCATCCGAGAGGTCGCGGCTCTGCGCGGTCATCGACATCAGCAGGTGGTGTTCCACGAGCCAGCGGACGGTCTCGGTCTCGGCCTGGTTCAGGCCGAAGCGCGGGCAGAGCTTCTCGGCGATGGCGGCGCCGGCGATCGAGTGATCCTCCGGCCGACCCTTGGCGATGTCGTGCAGCAGGATCGCCACGTAGAGCGCCGTGCGGTTGTGGATCGTGTGCACGAGCCGCGAGACCAGCGGGTAGGTCTCCTGCGCCCGGCCGGATTCGATATCGGCCAGCACGCCGACCGTGCGCAGCAGGTGCTCGTCCACCGTGAAGTGGTGGTACATGTTGAACTGCATCATCGCGACGATGCGGCCGAAATCCGGGATGAACCGGCCGAGCACGCCGGCCTCGTTCATCTCGCGCAGCGCCTCCTCCGGCGCGTTGCGCGAGGTGAGGATCTCGAGGAACAGGCGATTCGCCTCCGGATCCACGCGCAGCGTCGGGTTGACGAGGCGCAGGGACCGGCTGGCCAGCCGCTTGGCGTCCGGATGGATCGCGAGGTTGTGCCGGTCGGCGAGCCAGAACAGCCGGATCAGGTTGACCGGGTCGCGCTCGAACGCGTCCTCGGCGCGCAGGTTCACCCGGCCGTGGTCGATCCAGAAATCCTCCGCCTCCATGGCGGTCGCCCGGAACCGGTCGCGGAACCGGCCGATCCAGCGGTCGAGCACCGGGGTGCGCTTGGCGTGCCGCGCCTCCAGCTCCGCGCAGACGATGGCGGTGAGGTCGCCGACATCCTTGGCGAACCGGAAATAGGCCTTCATGAAGCGCTCGACGCCGGAGAGGCCGCCGCGGGCCTCGTAGCCGAAGCGCTCGGCGATCCGCGGCTGCAGGCCGAAGGAGAGGCGCTCCTCCGCCCGCTTCGTCACGAAGTGCATGTGGCAGCGCACCCGCCACAGGAACTCCTCGCAGCGCTCGAACAGCGCGTACTCCTCCGGGGTGAACAGGCCGGCGCTGACGAGTTCGGCCTGATCACGCACCCGGTAGGTATATTTGGCGATCCAGAACAGCGTGTTCAGGTCGCGCAGGCCGCCCTTGCCGTCCTTGACGTTCGGCTCGACGAGGTAGCGCGAGGACCCGGCCTTCGAGACGCGCAGGTCGCGCTCGCGCAGCTTCGCCTCCACGAACTCGGCGGCGGAGCCGACCACCAGCTCGGCATCGAAGCGCGTCACCAGCTCCTCGTAGAGGATGCGGGTGCCGAACAGGTAGCGCGCCTCCAGCAGGGCCGTGCGGATCGTCATGTCGGCCCGCGCCTCGCGCAGGCATTCCTCGACCGAGCGCGTGGCGTGGCCGACCTTCAGCTTCAGGTCCCACAGGACGTAGAGCATCCCCTCGACGACGCTCTCCGACCACGCGGTCTGCTTGTAGGGGAGCAGGAACAGCAGATCGATGTCCGAGCCCGGCGCCATCGTGCCCCGGCCGTAGCCGCCGGTGGCGACCACCGCGAGCTGCTCGCCGGTCGACGGGTTGTCATTGGGATAGAGCCGCCAGACCACGGCATCGTGGATCGCCCGGACCACCGCGTCGGTGAGGTTCGACAGGGTCTGTGCGCAGCGCAGCCCGTTGCGGTCTTCGAGGAGCTGCGCCTCCGCGGCGCGATGGCCTTCCTCGATCACCCGGCGCAGCTGCGGCACCAGTGCGGCCCGGAGCTTGGTAGGCTCGCGAGCTTCGCGGTCGAGATTCTCCAGGACCGTATCGAGGGCGGCGACGGGATCGAACATGGCTCCCGTTAGCATGATATCCCTACGCCGCCAGCCATGCGGCACCCGTCGCTATTCCGCGGCCGGCAGGTCGAGCGCCAGGAGCCGCGCCGTGCGGTTGCGGGTCGCCGTGCGGGGTTCGACGTCGTTCGCCTGCCGCCTGGCATCCGCGATGGCCGCGTGGACGCCGTCCACCGCCAGAATCAGCGCGCTGACCGTGCGGGCATCGATGCTGCGCTCGCGGGCATAGCAGACCACGTCGGCCACGAGGCCGTCGGTCTCGATCGCGATCGCGTCCAGTTCGGTCGTGCTGGTCGCCGCGCGCACCTCGCGCATGATGTCGAGCAGCCGGTCGAGGACGAAGTCGACGCGCTCCCGGCGCTTGCGGGCAAGGCGCTGGCCCAGCCAGGCCAAGCCGGAGCCGATCGTGCCGCCGAAGAAGGCGAACAGGTAGATGTAATCCTCGTAGCGATCGAGGAAGGTCTGCTGCTCGCGCTCGAAATAATCGACTGCGCCGGGATGGTTCGGCAGGCGCGCCGAGGTCGCCGCCACCGTCGTGTCGAAGTCCGGCGCCTTCATCAGCTTGGCCACCGGCGCCGCCGAGGCGAGCCGCGAGCGCCACTCGAACAGGTGCTGCGTCGCCGAGGCGACCGCGACGCGGCTGACCGTGCCCCGCGCCATCAGGCGGTACGAGGCGCCGACAGTCTTGACCTCCTCGTCGGGGCGCTTCGGGCGACCGCCGAAGGTGCCGGCCGGAATGGTCACCGATTGCAGTTCGGGAAAGCGCTGCAGGATCGCGTCGCCGTCCGGGATCGAGACGAAGCCGATCTTGCGCTCCGGCGAGCCCAGCTCGACGGCGCGGACCACCGCGGCCGCGGATTTGGAGGCGGGACTGGCGATCACCGCGACCGCGTCGACCCGCTTCTCGGTGAGCGCGGCCGTGACATCGCCGACCTTCAGCGGCACCACCACGACATGGCCCGGCTCCGCCTCGGCGGCCCGGTCGGCCTCCGGCGCATCCTCGCCGGCGCTATCCGGCACAAGGTCGTAGAAGGAGAGCAGGTTCGTGAGGAACGGCAGGTCGGCGCTGTGCCGGACGACGATGCCGAGCCGCTTGCGTGCCAGGGCGGGGACGTCGTCGATATCGGCCGCCTCGGGCGCCGCGATGACCAGCGCCTCGTCGTGCAGGATCGCCAGGGTCAGACCGTTCTCGGGCAGGAACACGTCCGGTCGCACGACGGCGAGGTCGGCCTTGTTCCGCTGGAGCGCCAGGGCGCTGTCGCGGACGTCGCCGTAGCGCACGACCTTGAGGCGAACATCCTCGCGCGCCCGGTCGAGGGCGCTGGCATAGGCTTCGATCAGCGCGGCCTCGGGCCCGTCCTGCGGGCCGACTGCCACCGTCAGGGTGTTCGGGCGTGAGAGGTAGACGATCGCGGCCGCGACCGCGGCCAGCCCCAGGGCCACGAGGACCAGGAGCCATTCGCGGCGCATCAGGACAGCCGCCGCGACATGCAGCCTCCGCCGGCTTCGAGCCTGCGGATTGCCGGACGGAGAACGGTGGTTCGGGCCATGGCCGAGCCTGTCGCGTTGCGCACGTTCCATCGCCGAGTCATGGAACGCAAACCTGTCGAGATCGTGAAGAACCGGTGAAACCTCCAATCGTTGCAGGATCCGCGCCAGAACGTCGCGACCGGGCGATCAAGCCGCCCGGGCCGGTGAGCCCGGCCTGGCTCGAGCGCGCCGCGCTTCATTATCTGGAACGCTACAGCGCCTCGACCGAGATGCTGCGCCGGACCCTGGCGCGCCGCGTCCAGAAGCGGGCCCGCGCTCGGGGCGAGGATCCGGATCGTTTCACGGATCTCGTCACCGCGACGGTGGCGCGGGCGGTGTCGGCCGGCCTCGTGGACGATGCGCGCTTCGCCGATACCCGGCTCGCCACCCTGCGCCGCCGCGGCACGTCGAGCCGCGGCGTCTCGGCCAAACTCGCCGCCAAGGGCGTGCCGCGCGATGTGGTCGAAGCCGCGATGCTGGCCGAGCGCGAGGCCACGGCCGACGGGGAGGCGGAGGCGATCGAGGAGCAGGCCGCACAGGCCTATGCCAAGCGGCGGCGCCTCGGGCCGCATCGCCGGCCGGACCAGCGGGACGCCTACCGCGAGCGCGACCTCGCGGCGCTGGCACGGGCGGGTTTCCCCTACGCCCTCGCGCGCCGCGTGGTCGACGTGGAGCCAGACGGGGAACCCGACCCGCCGGCATGACGGGTGCGGCATCGCGGCCCGGGGCGAAGGGCAGAGCGGCCTTGCACCTTCGACCGTGTTGTTCATTGTCTGTTCGATGGACGAGACCCTCGCCAAGAAGCTGCGCATCCTGGCCGATGCCGCGAAGTACGATGCCTCCTGCGCCTCCTCGGCCGCGCCGAAGCGGGCGGCCGGAAAGGACGGTCTCGGCTCCACCACCGGTGCCGGGATCTGCCACGCCTACACGCCGGACGGGCGATGCGTCTCGCTGCTCAAGATCCTGCTGACCAACTGGTGCCTGTTCGACTGCGCCTACTGCGTGAACCGGCGCTCCTCGAACGTGCGGCGGGCGAAGTTTACCGTCGAGGAGGTCGTGAACCTCACTCTCAACTTCTACCGGCGGAACTACATCGAGGGCCTGTTCCTCTCCTCCGGCATCATCAAGTCGCCGGACCACACGATGGAGCTGCTGACCCGGGTGGCGAAGTCGCTGCGGCGCGACCACGGCTTCGCCGGCTACATTCACCTCAAGTCGATCCCGGAGGCGAGCCCCTGGCTGATCGAGGAGGCGGGCCTCTACGCCGACCGGCTCTCGATCAATGTCGAGCTGCCCACCGAGGCGAGCCTGGAGCGGCTCGCGCCCGAGAAGGACGGTGCCGCGATCCAGGGGGCCATGGCGCAGATCGGCGAGCGCATCGTGCAGGCGAAGGCCGAGAAGCGCCGCTTCTCGCCGGCCGGCCACTCGACCCAGGTGATCGTCGGGGCGGATGCCACGACCGACGAGGCGCTGATTCGCAAGAGCGCGCTCCTCTACGGCAGCGTCGGCCTGAAGCGGGTCTACTACTCGGCCTTCAGCCCGATCCCGGACGGCTCGGCGATCCTGCCGCCCAAGCCGCCGCCGCTCCAGCGCGAGCACCGGCTGTACCAGGCCGACTGGCTGCTGCGGTACTATGAATTCACCCCCGACGAGGTCGCCGACGCCTCCGAGGGCGGGATGCTGGCCCTCGACATCGACCCGAAGCTCGCCTGGGCGCTGAAGCACCGGGACAAGTTCCCCGTGGACGTGAACAAGGCCGACCGGGAATGGCTGCTGCGGGTGCCGGGGCTCGGCGCGCGGGCGGTCGACAAGATCATCAAGGCGCGCCGCCACGCGACGCTGCGCCTCGACGACGTCGCCCGGCTGACCTCGGGCCTGAAGCGGGCGCGGCCGTTCCTCGTCGCGGCGGATCACCGGCCGGTGGGGCTGACGGATCGGCTCGATCTGCGCACGCGGCTCGTGGAGCCGGCGCAGCAATTGAGCCTGTTCTGATGCGGACCGGAAGCGCGCCCCGCACTCTCCCCTCGGAGGGGGGAGGGGATCCGCGTGGGCCGCGTGCCGTTCTCCTGCGTCCGGGCGCTGATCTCGCCGGCTTTCGCGCCGCCGTCCGAAGCCTCGTTGCGCAAAACGTCTCGCCTGAAGCGGTGACGTGGTCGGTGACGGACTCGCCCGGCCTGTTCGGAACGGGCGCGGAGCACCCCCCCGCCGCACCGCTCGCCTTACCCAAGCCCGTCGCCGCGCTGATCCCGCAGGTGATCCCCCACCGCGATCCGGAGCGCTACGGCCTGCTCTACGCCCTGGTCTGGCGGGTCTGCCACGGCGAGCGGCACCTGATGGAGGTCGGGAGCGACCCCCTGGTTCACCGCCTCCACCGGATGGCGAAGGCGATCGGGCGCGACCTGCACAAGATGCACGCCTTCCTGCGCTTCCGCCGGGCCGAGGATAGCGGCGGCGAGCATTACGTCGCGTGGTTCGAGCCGGATCACCACATCCTGGAGGCGGCCGCCCCCTTCTTCGTCAACCGCTTCCGCGGGATGCGCTGGTCGATCCTGACGCCGGACGGCTCGGCCCATTGGGACACCGAGGCCCTGACCTTCGGCCCCCCCGGCGATCGCGCGCAACTCCCCGAGGGCGACGGGTTCGAGGCCGGCTGGCAGACCTATTACGAGAGCACCTTCAACCCGGCCCGGACCAACCTCAAGGCCATGCGGGCGGAGATGCCCAAGAAGTACTGGCGCAACATGCCGGAGACCGCCGCGATTCCCGCCCTGGTCCGGGCCGCGGCGGGCCGCACGGAAGCGATGATCGAGAGGGAGCCGACCATGCCCACACGCCGCGACCCCGCCCGCGCCGTCGCCGCCATGGCCGACCAGGATCCCAAGACCCTGGACGAACTGAACGCCATCATCCGCCGGACCGAGCCGCTGGTGCCGGGCGCCACGCAGGCTGTCCTCGGTGAGGGGCCGGTCGGCGCCACAATCGCCTTCGTGGGCGAGCAGCCCGGCGACCAGGAGGACCGGCAGGGCCGGCCCTTCGTCGGGCCCGCCGGACAGCTCCTCTCCCGCGCCATGGCGGAGGCCGGGATCGACCGGGGTGCGAGCTACCTCACGAACGCGGTCAAGCATTTCAAGTTCGAGGAGCGCGGCAAGCGGCGCATCCACCAGAAGCCGACGGCCGGCGAGGTCAGCCATTACCGCTGGTGGCTTGATCGGGAACTGGAGTTCGTAGCCCCCAAGCTCGTGGTTGCACTCGGCGCGACCGCCGTGCTGGCGCTGACCGGCAAGGCAATCCCGATCACCCGCGCGCGGGGTCCGTTCCGCTTCGATCAGCACGACAACCGCTTTCAGGGCTTCATCACGGTCCACCCGTCCTATCTGCTGCGCCTGCCCGACGAGGCGAAGGAGGAGGCCTACGCGGCCTTCGTCGACGACCTGCGCCGGGTGGAGGCGCTGGGGCGCGAGCTTGCGGCGTGAGCTTGAGCCGGCCGCTTGTTCGGCGGTGCTGATACGATGCGGACGCGGCCGCTCTCTATGCGGTGTCGATCGGCTGCCGGCACGACACGGGACGGGTGAGGCTGGACATCGTCTGGCTCACCGTCCACCACGAGCCGCCCGTCCTCGTCGCGGCTTGCCGCGCCGAGCTGGACCGCGCGCCCGACCCCTGATCGCCCCGAGCCGCCAGAGCCCATGACTGACGCGAGCCCCGAGACCAAGCCCGTCGGACCCGGCGATCAGGTGATCCTGGTCGACGGCTCGTCCTTCATCTTCCGGGCCTATTTCCAGTCGATCAACCAGGATCAGAAGTACAATTCCCGGCCGTCGGACGGCCTGCCCACCGGCGCCGTGCGGCTGTTCTGCACCAAGATCGCCCAGTTCCTGCAGGAGGGCGCGGCCGGCACGATGCCGACCCATCTCGGCATCGTCTTCGACAAGTCCGAGGGCTCGTTCCGCAAGGAGATGTTCCCGGACTACAAGGGGCACCGCCCCGACGCCCCCGACGACCTCAAGCGCCAGATGCCGCTGATGCGCGACGCCGTGCGCGCCTTCGGCCTGCACGCCGTGGAACTGGAGCGCTACGAGGCCGACGATCTCATCGCCACCTACACCCGCCAGGCCGAGGCGCGGGGCGCGGGCGTGATCATCGTCTCCTCCGACAAGGACCTGATGCAGCTCGTCGGGCCGCAGGTGCGGTTCTACGATTTCGAATCCGGCGCCAAGGGCAAGGCCGGCTACCGGCCCGAGCGCAACCTCGATGTCGACGCCATCGTCGCCAAGTGGGAGGGCCTGCAGCCGAACCAGATCGGCGACGCCCTCGCGCTGATCGGCGACACGTCCGACAACGTGCCGGGCGTGCCGGGCATCGGCCTGAAGACCGCGGCGGCGCTGATCAAGGAGTTCGGCAGCCTCGACGCGCTGCTGGAGCGGGCAGGCGAGATCAAGCAGCCCAAGCGCCGCGAGACCCTGCTGGCCAATGTCGACCAGGCCAAGCTGTCGCGAAAGCTCGTGGCGCTGATGGAGGACGTGCCGGTCCCGGTCGCCCTCGACGAACTCGGCGTGCCCAAGCCCGACCCGGAAAAGCTCGTCGGCTTCCTGAAGGCGATGGAGTTCAACACGCTGACCCGCCGCATCGCCCAGATGCTGCACGTCGACCCGGAAGCGGTGAAGCCCGATCCGCGGCTCCTGCCCGGCGCCCGGCCGCACGGCTACGCCAACGGCGCGGGGGGCAGCGAGGCCGTGCCGTTCTTCGGCGATTCCGTGCCGCCGGATCCCGAGACCGCGGCGGCCGGGGCCGAACGCCCACCCGGCGCCGCGCCCCCGGAGGGCGGCGAGATCGACCCCTTCGCCGATCTCGACCTGCCGGACGCGCCGGCCAAGCCCCGGGCGCCCGTCGAGGCGACCCCCGGCAACGTGGTCGCGGCCCGCGCCGCGGAGGCGGTCGCGCCCTTCGACACCGCCGCCTACGAGACGGTCGCGTCCCTGGAGCAGCTCGACGCCTGGATCGCCGAGGCCGAAGAGGCCGGGGTGATCGCGGTCGACACCGAGACCGATGCGCTTGACGCCCACAAGGCCGGCCTCGTCGGCGTCTCGCTGGCAGTGGCCACCGGCCGGGCCTGTTACATCCCGCTGGCCCACGTGCAGGCCGCCAAGGTGCAGGCCGACGCCACCGACCTGTTCGGCGAGGGCGCCGCGCCCTCCGACGTGGCCGAGCCGGTGCCGGGTCAGATCCCCCTGAAGGAGGCCATCGCCCGGCTGAAGCCGCTCCTGGAGCATCCGGGCGTCCTCAAGGTCGGCCAGAACCTGAAATACGATTGGGTCGTGCTCGCCCGCTACGGCATCGAGATCGCGCCGTTCGACGACACGATGCTGATCTCCTACGTGCTCGACGCCGGCAAGGGCGGGCACGGCATGGACGAGCTGGCCCGCCGGCATCTCGGCCACCAGCCGATCACCTTCTCGGACGTGGCCGGCACCGGCCGCAACAAGGTCAGCTTCGACCGGGTCGCCATCGACAAGGCGACCGCCTATGCGGCCGAGGACGCGGACGTCACCTTGCGCCTGTGGCGGATGATGAAGCCGCGTCTCGTGGCCGAGCACCGGGTCGCCGTCTACGAAACCCTGGAGCGGCCGCTCCTGCCGGTGATCGCCCGGATGGAGCAGCGCGGCATCCGGGTCGACCGCGAGATGCTGAGCCGGCTCTCGGGCGATTTCTCGCAGATCCTCGTCCGCCTGGAGGAGGAGATCCAGGCGGATGCCGGGGAGAAGTTTTCCGTCGGCTCGCCGAAGCAGATCGGCGACATCCTCTTCGGGAAAATGGGCCTGCCGGGCGCCAAGAAGACACCCTCCGGCCAGTGGGCGACACCGGCTACGCTTCTCGAGGAACTCGCCCAGGCCGGGCACGAGCTCCCGAAAAAGATCCTGGAGTGGCGGCAGCTCTCGAAGCTGAAATCCACCTACACGGATTCGCTTCAGACCCATGCCGACCGCGAGACCGCGCGGGTCCATACCTCGTTCTCGCTGGCGGCCACCACCACGGGGCGGCTGTCCTCCTCCGAGCCGAACCTGCAGAACATCCCGATCCGCACCGAGGAGGGGCGGCGCATCCGCCGCGCCTTCGTGGCCGCGCCCGGCAACCGGCTGATCTCGGCGGATTACTCGCAGATCGAGCTGCGGCTGCTCGCCCACATGGCCGACATCCCGGAACTCCGGAAGGCGTTCGAGGACGGGATCGACATCCACGCGGCGACCGCCTCGGCGATGTTCGGCGTGCCGCTCAAGGACATGACGCCCGACCTGCGGCGCCGGGCCAAGACCATCAATTTCGGCATCATCTACGGCATCTCGGCCTTCGGGCTCGCCGACCGGCTCGGCATCGGCCGCGAGGAGGCTTCGGCGTTCATCAAGCAGTATTTCGAGCAGTTCCCGGGGATCCGCGACTACATCGACACGACCAAGCGAAGCTGCCGCGACAAGGGCTACGTGACCACCCTGTTCGGCCGGGTCTGCCACTACCCGCAGATCCGCTCCAACAACCCGTCCGAGCGCGCCAGCGTCGAGCGGCAGGCGATCAACGCGCCGATCCAGGGCTCGGCCGCCGACATCATCCGCCGGGCCATGACCCGGATGGAGACGGCGCTCGCGGCGAAGAAGCTCGGCGCCCGCATGCTGCTGCAGGTCCACGACGAACTGGTGTTCGAGGCGTCGGAGGACGAGGTGGAGGCGGCGATTCCGATCATCCGCGGCGTGATGGAGGAGGCGCCGGCGCCGGCGCTGACGCTGAAGGTGCCGCTGGTGGTAGAGGCCAATGCCGCGGGGAATTGGCAGGAGGCGCATTGAGGGGCGGTTGCAACGGACATCCTGCCGCACAGAACATACGCCGATCCAATCCATCCCCCTCATCCTGAGGTGCGGCGAAGCCGCCTCGAAGGAGCCCTCCAGCGGGCCGCATGATTCCGGGAGGTCTCCTTGCGTTCGAACCGTTCTTCACCATGAAGCCGCTGGGGCAGGGCACCGGTCTCGGCCTGTCGATGATCTACGGCTTCGCGCCGCGATCGGGCGGCCCGGTGCGGATCCGTTCGGAACTCGGCAAGGGCACAACGGTCTGCCTCTACCTGCCCCGCCATCGCGGCGCGCGTGGACGAGGAGGCGCATGCCGTCCCCGGCGCGCCGCCGCGGGCCGGCCCGGGCGAAACCGTGCTGGTGGTCGACGACGAGCCGACGGTGCGCATGCTGGTCACCGAGGTCCGGAGGCGCGCATCCGCGAGATGATCGGGATGGCTTGACCGCACGGCCGGTTAGGGCCTCATCGGCTGAGAAACGCCGGAGAGGAGGAACGCCATGCGGGCGCTGCTGTGCACGAGGCTCGACGGGCCGGAACATCTGGAAATCGTGGAGCGCCCCGATCCGGTTCCGGGTCCCGGTCAGGCCCTGGTGCGGATGCGGCTCGCGGCCCTGAACTTCTTCGATACGCTGATCGTCGCCGGGCGCTACCAGGTGAAGCCGCCGCTGCCATTCTCGCCCGGCGGCGAGGGCGTCGGCGTGGTCGAGGCGTTGGGGGAGGGGGCCTCGGGCGTGGCGGTGGGCGACCGGGTGATCGTCCATGCCGGGCACGGCTGCTGCGCCGAATTGATCGCCCTCGACGCCGCCCGGCTCACGCCGGTGCCGGACGGGGTCCCGGACGAGCAGGCGGCGGGCCTGACCATTACCTACGGAACCTCGCTCCACGCCCTCGCGAACCGCGCGCGCCTGCAGCCCGGCGAGTGGCTGGCGGTGCTCGGCGCCTCCGGGGGCGTCGGGCTCGCCGCGGTCGAGCTCGGGCGTCTGATGGGAGCCCGGGTGATCGCCTGCGCCTCCTCGGAGGAGAAACTCGCCGTCGCCCGCGCCCACGGGGCCGAGGCGGGGCTGGTCTACGATCCCGCGACGCTCAAGGACGAGCTGCGCCGGATCTCGGGCGGCGCAATCGACGTGGTCTACGATGCGGTCGGCGACGCCTACGCGGAGCCGGCCCTGCGGGCGCTCGGCTGGCGCGGGCGCTTCCTCGTCATCGGCTTCGCCGCCGGCGCCATCCCGCGGCTGCCGCTGAACCTGATGCTCCTGAAGGAACTCGACGTGCAGGGCGTCCATTGGGGCGCCTTCCTGGACCGGGAGCCGGAGGCGCACCGGGCCGACCAGCGCCGGCTCCTCGGCTGGGTGGCCGAGGGCAAGCTCACCGCGCAGGTGCACGGCGTCCACCCGCTGGCGGAATTCCCGGAGGCCTTCGGCCTCCTCACCCGCCGTGCGGCGATGGGGAAAGTTCTCCTTCGGCCCTGATCGCGAGCGCAAATCCGCGTTTCACCGGATCGGCGGAGGGCTGTCGCGCGTCGACGCGGGAGGGCGAGTCATGCGCAGGGCGATGATCTGCGGCGCAAGGTCGTTCTGAAGAAAATCAGGCGGGAGTCCCCGCCTTTCCTCCCGATGTGCCATGATGCGGCGTTGTCGCCATTCATGGTATTCGCGATGAAATTAGATAAAAGCGTAGCGCTGAGACTGATATTACCATCTCTGATTGGCTTTGTGCTGTTTCTGATGGGTTCGGCCGTCGGACTCATGCAGATTCAGGCGACCAATGCGGCTGCCGTGGAGACTCGCGACATCTGGCTGCGCAAGAGTGACAGCCTCAACGCGATCCAATTCCTGGTGCTCCGCTACCACACGACGACGATCCGCAAGGTGGTTGCCGTCGATGCCGGCGAGAACAGGGATCTCGATGCCGAGTTCGTCGAGATGGGTGTGACCATCCCGGAGGCTTTCCGGCACTACCGGAGCCTCGCGGCGACGCCCCGGGAGGGGGCGTTGTGGGAGGCGTTCGAGAGTCGTTGGCAGGATTATCGCTCTGCGCGCGAGGCGATCGTCGACGCCCTCAAGCGTGGCGACAGAAATGCGGCCCGCGACGCGATCGCGCCGGCGCGGCCGCCGCTGGTGGCGACCTTCGAGGCCTTGGCGGATCTGGCGAAGGTGGATGCCGAGGGCACGAACGCTTCGGTGCAGCGCGCCGAGGCGGCGTTCCGGACGGCTTGGTCCGTCACCATCGCGCTGTCGGTCATCGGATCGATCCTGACCGGCGCGGCGGTCTGGTGGGTCTGGCGCCGGCTCGCCTGCCCGATCCGGTCCCTGGCCGACATCATGGGCCGGCTCGCCGCCAACGACCTCGACGTGGCGGTCAGCGGCTCTGAGCGCCGGGACGAGATCGGGGTCATGGCGGCCTCCGTCCAGGTCTTCAAGGATGGCCTGATCCGGGCGCGTACGCTCGAGGCGGAAGCCGCGCAGGCCCGCGCCGCAGCAGAGGCGCAACGCCGGAGCGGCATGCACGCGATCGCCGACGCCTTCGAGGGCACGGTCGGCGGGATCATCGGCACGGTCTCGGCCGCCGCCGCCGTGCTGCAGGACACGGCTTCGGACATGAACGAGGCGGCCTCCGCCACCGCCGACCGCTCCAGCCGGGTGGCGAGCGCGGCCGAACTGGCCGCCGCAAACGTCAACGTCGCGGCGGCGGCGGCCGAGGAACTCGGCGTGTCCGTTCAGGAAATCGGCCGCCAGGTCTCAAGTTCGACCGCGCTCACCCAGTCGGCGGTTGCGGACGCGCAGGCCACCGCTGACTTGGTTCAGGATCTCAACGGGGCGGCTATCCAGATCGGTCATGTCGTGACTCTGATCTCGTCCATTGCCGAGCAGACGAACCTCCTGGCGCTGAACGCGACGATCGAGGCGGCCCGGGCCGGGGCGGCGGGCCGCGGCTTCGCCGTCGTGGCGGCGGAGGTGAAGGAGCTGGCCGGTCAGACCGCGCGCGCAACCGACGAGATCGGCGGCCACGTCGCGCGGATCCAGGCTTCCACCGGCGACGCCGTCTCCGCGATGGCCCGCATCGGCGATCGGGTCCAGGAACTCAGCGCGGTGGCGACCCGGATCGCCGCCGCGGTCGAGCAGCAGGGCGCCGCGACGCAGGAGATCGTCCGCAACGTCTCCCAGGCCGCGCAGGGGGCGGGTGACGTCACCAGCACCATCACGGGCGTCGCCGAGGCGGCGAAGGGGACCGGAACGGCGGCGGATCAGGTTCTTTCGGCCGCCTCGGAACTGTCGCTCCGGTCCGGGACGCTCAGAGACGAGGTGGCACGCTTCCTCGCGACGGTGCGCGCGGCCTGAGCGCGGGGCCGGTGCGGACGCACGATCCCGCGCGCCCGCCGCGGCGCCTCAGAGGAGCCCGCGCGCCTTCGCCAAGCCGACCAGGTCCGCCTGCGGGCGGGCGCCGATATGCTGGATCACCTCGGCGGCCGCGAGCGTGCCGAGGCGTGCGCTGGTGACATTGTCGAGCCCGCGGGCATGGCCGGCCAGGAAGCCGGCCGCGAACAGGTCTCCGGCGCCGGTCGTGTCGACCACCGTCTGAACCGGGCTCGCCTCGACGGCGCGAACCTCGCCGCCCTGCACCACCAGAGCCCCCTCGGCTGAGCGCGTGACGAGGCCGAGCAGGTGCCGGCCGCGGAGGTTGCGTTCGGCGCGCAGAGCCGCCACCGCGGCTTCGGGATCGTCGGTCTCGTAGAGGCTCTGCAGTTCGCCGATATTGGCGAACAGGATGTCGATGCTGCCGTCCCGCAGGAGGCCGAGGAACTCCTCGCGGTAGCGGCCGACGCAGAACGCGTCCGAGAGTGTCAGCGCGACGGCGTTGCCGGCTTGGTGGGCGATCTGAGCCGCCTTGCGGAACGCGTCCTTGGCGGCCGGCGGATCCCAGAGGTAACCCTCGAGATAGACGACGCGGGCCGCGGTCACGAGCGCCTTGTCGACATCGTCGGGCGTGAGCCCCTGGCAGGCGCCGAGATAGGTGCTCATCGTGCGCTCGCCATCCGGCGTCACCAGCACGAAGCATCGTGCGGTGGCCGGTCCCTCGGCGGCGGCCGGGACGGTGAAGCCGACGCCGGTCGCCTTGAGATCGTGGCTGAACAGCCCGCCGAGTTCGTCGTTCCGGACCTTGCCGACGAAGCCTGTCTTCGCCCCGAGCAGCGCCGCACCGACCGCCGTGTTGGCACCCGAGCCGCCCGACACGATCGTGGCCGGCCCCATGGCCTGGAACAGCGCCTCGGCCCGCGGCTCGTCGATGAGCTGCATCGCGCCCTTGGCGACGCCCTGCGCCGACAGGAAGGCATCGTCCGTACGGGCGATCACGTCGACGATCGCGTTGCCGAGCACGAGGAGATCGAGGGGTGCAGTCATCCGGGCGTCCTGATTCGCGTTCGCGCCGCTGTGGCATCCGCCTCGGATCGGATCAAGCTCCGCCGCCGGCGGGCGGACGGTCGGCGAACAGCTCGGACACGCGCAGGCTGAAGCCGAGTGGCGTCGAACCCGGCGTCCCCTGGATCGCGACGCGGATCTCGATCGGGCCGCCCTGCGCGGCGGCTCACCCCGCGATCTTCTCCAGCGCGACGTCCCGCGTCCGCGGGCCGAGGAGCCCGACGAGCGAGCCTGCGGCCAGCATCGCCGCCGAGATGAACAGGAACACGCCCGGTGTCCCGGCTTCCCGCAGGACGAAGGCGATGACGAAGCCCGTGAAGATCGCCGAGAAGCGGCTCCACGAATAGACGAAGCCGACCGCCCGGGCGCGGATGCCGGTGGGGAACAGCTCGGCCTGATAGGCGTGGAAGCTGTACGACATCACGTTGGACGCCAGCGTCAGGCCGATGCCGAGCATCACGATGAGTGTGACGTCCCGTGTCTGCGCGAAGGCCAGGCCGCAGCCGATATAGACGAGCGCGGCGGCCACGATGACGTGCTTGCGTTCGAACCGGTCGGCGATGGCAAGCCCGATCAGCGGGCCGATCGGGGCGGCCAGCGCGATCAAAGCCGTGTAGGCGAGGCTCGACGTCACCGTGATGCCCTGGGCCACCAGCAGGGTCGGCACCCAATTGGCGAAGCCGTAGAAGCCCACCGTCTGGAAGACGTTGAACCCCGCCATCATCAGGGCCCGACGCCGATAGGGCTGGACCCACAGATCGCGGAACGCGCCGCGCGGCTGCACGGGCTCCGGCGCGGCCGGTGCGGGAAGCGCGCCGCCATGCTCGGCCGCGATCCGCGCTTCGAGCTGCCGCAGGACCGCGTCGGCTTCCGCCAGGCGCCCGTGCTCGACGAGCCAGCGCGGACTCTCGGGCAGGCCCGCCCGCATCCACCAGACCACGATCGCCGCCGAGGCGCCGATCAGCACCACCCAGCGCCAGCCGTCGATGCCGAAGGGGGCGGCCGGGATCAGCAGGTAGGACAGGAACGCCACGACCGGCACGGCGGTGAAGCCGATGCCCTGGCAGAGGGCGAAGGCCCGGCCGCGGATCGCCTTCGGGACCAGCTCGGAGAGGTAGCTGCCGATCGTCACCATCTCCAGGCCAAGGCCGATGCCCGCGACGAGCCGCCAGAGGTTGAGGCCGAAGGCGTCGCTCTGGCAGGCCATCACCACGTTGGCGGCCGTGTAGGCCAGGAGCGACCACGTGAAGATCGCCCGCCGTCCGAACCGGTCGGCGAGCCAGCCGCACAGGAGGGTGCCGATGAACAGGCCGGTGAAGAGCGCGGCCACGAAGCTCGCCACGCCGCTCGCCCCGAACAGGCCGGGGGTCGTCGGCGTCAGGATCCCGGCCTTGACGAGGCCCGGCGCGACATAGCCGGTGAACAGGAGATCGTAGAGTTCGAAGAAGAAGCCGAGGCCGAGCAGCGCCACCAGGCGCCATATCGTGCGCGTGGCGGGCAGACGGTCGAGGCGCGCCAGGATGGCGCCGGCGTCGAGGGCGTCATCGACGACCCGGGCCGCTGTCGTCGTCGCCATCATCCTGCGTCCTGCTGCGACGCTTCCGCGTCCTGCCGGCGCAGTGCCGCGGAAGCGGGCGCTGCGCAAGGGGCCGCGCGACGGGCCGCTCAAGCTCCGAAGACGGACCAGCCCATGCGCTGGGTCAGCCGCTCCAGGGCGATGCGGCCGAGATGGGAATTGCCTGCCGCGTCGAGACCGGGCGACCAGACGGCGATCGAGGCCTTGCCGGGTGCGATCGCCAGGATGCTGCCGCCGACGCCGCTCTTGCCCGGCAGGCCCACGCGATAGGCGAACTCGCCCGAGCCGTCATAGTGGCCGCAGGTCAGCATGATCGCGTTGATGCGGCGCGCGCGCTCCGCCGAGACCACCGAATGGCCGGTCGAGGGGTTGACGCCGTTATGCGCCAGGAACCGGCCGGCGCAGGCGAGCTGGCGACAGTTCATCGCGATGGCGCAGTGATGGAAGTAGACGCCGAGCGTGTAGTCGACCGGATTGTCGATGACGCCGAAGGACTTCATGTAGTTGGCGAGCGCGGTGTTGCGGAAGCCCGTGCGCTTCTCCGAGGCCGCCACCGTCTCGTCGATGATGATGCTGGAATCCTGGGCCAGGAACTGCAGGAAGCGCAGGATCTCGCCCAGCGCCTCGCGGGGCGCGTGACCCGAGAGGATCACGTCGGTGACCGCGATCGCGCCCGCGTTGATGAACGGGTTGCGCGGCACGCCGCGCTCCCGCTCCAGCTGAACGATGGAATTGAACGGGTTGCCCGAGGGCTCGCGGCCGACGCGCTTCCACAGGCGGTCGCCGACCATGCCGAGGGCGAGGGTGAGCGTGAACACCTTCGACACGCTCTGGATCGAGAACGGCGTCTCGCTGTCGCCCCCTGTGAAGACCTGTCCCTCGGCGTCGATCACCGCCATGCCGAACTGATTGGGATCGACCCGGGCGAGCTCGGGGATGTAGTCCGCGACCGCCCCTCGGTCGGGGCGCTGGGCCATCTCCTCGGAGATCTCCCGGATGACGAGGGCAAGGTCGGGCACGGTCGGGCTCGGGCGTCGCGTTGCGTCGGAACCGGGCCGGTTCGCGACGTCTCAGGCGATGCAAGGTCCGGTCCGGCCGTGGGTCATTTAGCAGCGCGGACAAGGACTGAGAACCGGAGCGGCCGTGCTGACGCGAAGATCAGCCGGCGAGCGTCGGCCGTCGGGCGGTCACCTGATCCGCACCGTCATCGCGAGCGCAGCGACCCAGAGCGGCGCGACCTCAGCAAGCGTGGCGCAACTGGATTGCTACGCTGCGCTCGCAAAGGCGGCTGCGGTGCGTCCACTCGACGAACGGGATTATCACGCGGCGGCGAGGGCCGTGCCCATGGATTCCTTCTTCATCAGTTCCCGGAAGAAACCGTCGAGATGGGTCAGCTTGTCGGGCGAGCCGTCCTGCGCGATGCGGCCGCCGTCCAGCACGACGATCCGGTCGAAATCCTGCAGCGTCGAGAGGCGGTGCGCGATCGCGATGACGGTCCGGCCCTTCATCAGGTTGGCGAGGGCGTGACGGATCGCCTGCTCGGATTCCGCGTCCAGCGCCGAGGTGGCCTCGTCGAGGAGCAGGATCGGCGAGTTCTTCAGGATGGCCCGGGCGATGGCGATGCGCTGGCGCTGGCCGCCCGAGAGCTTCACGCCGCGGTCGCCCACGATCGTGTCGAATCCCTCCGGCAGCGCCTTGATGAAGTCGGTGCAGTGCGCGGCCTCGGCCGCCTGCCAGACCTCCTCGTCGGTGGCGTCGGGCCGGCCGTAGCGGATGTTCTCCCGCAGGGACCGGTGGAACATCGAGACGTCCTGCGGGACGACCGTGATCGCCTCGCGCAGGGATTCCTGCGTGACCCGCTCGATGTTCTGGCCGTTGATGCGGATCGCCCCGCCCTGCACATCGTAGAAGCGCTGGATCAGCGAGAACAGGGTCGACTTGCCGCCGCCGGACCGGCCCACGAGGCCGACGCGCTGGCCGGGCTCGATGACGAGGTCGAAATCCGTGAAGACGGGGCGCCCGTCCGGATAGTTGAAGGCGACGTGCTCGAACTCGATCTTGGCGCCCTGGCCGGTCAGCGGCTGCGCCTCCGGATGATCCACGAGGTCGTGGGGCTGGAGCAGGGTGTGCAGCGCCTCGGAGAGACGGGCCGTGTGCTGCGTTGCGTCGACCAGCGCGACCGCGAGGTCGCGGGTGGCGGCGAGGATGCGGATGCCGAGCGTGCAGACCAGCACGACCTGCCCATTCGTCGCCTGGCCGGCTTCCCACATCTGGATTGCCCAGTAGAGCAGGCCGAACACCGCGAGCACGGTCAGCACCGCGTGCACGATGCGCAGCTTCTCGAGATAGAGCAGGGACGAGCGACGGGCGCGCATCTCGGTGGCGATGGTGCCCTCGAAGCGCTGGCCCTCACGCTTGAACGCCGAGAAGGCGCGCACGAGCGACATGTTGCCGACAAGGTCGACCATCTCGCCGTCGACGGAGGCGGCCTTGGCGGCGAAATCGTGGTGCAGCGGCTTGCCGGCCGCGGCCATCTTGAACATCAGCACGACCACGGCGGCGAACACGCCCGCCAGGATGCCCGCCATGGTGAGGTTGACGGTGGCGATGTAGGCGATCGACCCGAAGGCCGCGACGGTCGGCGGCATCACGTTGAACACGAACATGTTCTCGACCGTGAAGATCGCGTTCGAGGTCGCCGTGATGCGCGACGCCAGCGTGCCCGGCTGCCGGTCGGAGAAGAAGGTCGGGGAATGGCCGGTCAGGTGCCGGAACAGGTCGCGGCGGATGTCGCCGGTGATGCCCACGAAGGTGAACGCACCCGTCAGCGCTGCCACGCGCCACAGCATGTTGTCGGCGGCGATGAAGGCGATGAGGACCGCGAGCGCGCTCCAGATCACGGTGTTCCCCGGGCCGGGACCCTTCGTCAGTGCGTCGACGACGCCCTTGAGCGCATAATCCGTGGAGACCGAGAAGCCGACGGCACCGAGCACCGAGACCAGGATGATCAGGTGCGGCAGCCAGCGGCGCCGGAGATACCGTCCGACGAAGGCGAAGGGCCTGTCGGCGTATCGGTGCAGCTCTTCCATCGCGGTGACCATTCCGTATTCGCGCGGCTTTGGCTTACGGGCTGAGGCGAAGTGCAGCGCGGGCGCAGTCGAACCCGCAGCGGCAACGCGAGAGCGTTGCCATATGTTTCACCGACCCGCACCTCCCGCGCGCTTTTATCCGCAGAACCTGAACGCCGCTTGAGCGGCGTGGAAACACCCTAGCGAATCCGGTGCCGCGGCCGGGGTCAGGCCGGGCGCGGCGTCTGGCGCGTCTCCGGCATGATCAGCGCGACCAGCATGAAGGCCGCGAAACCCACGATCGCGAGGCCCAGGAAGGCGCTGTGGCTCCCGAGATGGTCGGCCATGATGCCGGCGAGCGAGGTCGAGAGGGCGGCGCCCATGCCCATCGCGGTGCCGACCGCACCGAGGGCGAGGTTGAAGCGGCCGGTGCCGCGGGTGAGATCCGACACGATCAGCGGCACCATGACGCCGAGCACCGAAGCCGAGATTCCGTCGAGGACCTGGATGGCGACGAGGCCGTAGGGGTTGGTCGTGTAGGCGAGCAGCAGACCGCGGACCGGCAGGGCACCGAACCCGAACAGCAGAACGGGGTAGCGGCCGAATCGCTCGGCCGCCCGGCCGACCGCCGGGGCGCTGACCGCCAGCACCGCCTGCGGGACCATGATGCAGGCGGCGACCAGCGCGGTGGCGGTCTCGCTCGCCCGCAGGGTCAGGACGCTGCCGACCAGGGGCAGCATCGCGGCGTTGGCGAGGAAGAACAGCACCATGCAGGCCGCGAAACACAGGAGGCCGCGGTTGGTCAGCAGCGCCCGGATGCCGTCCTGCCCGGACGACGGCGCCGCCTGGGCGGCCGCAGGCTCCTTGAGCACGCTGGGATCGATGTCCTGGGCGCGGATGCGCGCCAGTGCGATCACCGTCGGGATCCCGAGCGCGGCGGTGAGGTAGAAGACGGCGCCGTTCGACAGGTAATAGCCGATGGCGCCCATCCCGGCCGCGCCGAGGGCATTGCCGAGGGCCGCGAAGCTCGCGTTGCGGCCGAGGCGCTCCCCGGCCTGGGCGCGCCCGACGAGGCCGATGCTGATCGCCGCGATGGCGGGCGTCAGCACGCAGCTCGCTGCCGAGTGCAGGGCCATGGCCAGGAGCACGACCAGGAAGCTCGGCCAGACCGCCAGCGCGAAGGCGCTGCCGGCGATCCCGATCACCGCCACGGCGGCGGCGAAGCGCTTCGAACGCGCGACGTCGACGAAGGCGCCGCCCGGCACCTGGCCCAGCAGCGCGACGAGGCTCCCCACCGTCAGGGCGAAGCCGATATCGGACTGGGTCCACTTGGCCTGCGAGAAGTACACCGCCAGGAACGGACCGAACCCGGTCTGCAGGTTGGCCACGAAGAACGCGAAGGCATCGAGGCCGTAACGGCTCGCCGCCGAGATCGCGCGTCCGCCATGGGCGGCTTGAGACGCCGGCGCGCGCGCGGCCTCGGCAGCCTGATCCTTCAGGCGGACGGGACGGGAGCGGATGTCCTGCCGGGGCACGTCGCGCTCGCGGGGGGAGGCGGCGGTTCTGGCCTTCAACCGGGCCACCGTCACTTGTCCGGTGCCTTCTCCACGGGAAGGGCGGGCGCGGTCGAGGCCGGAGCCGCCGCGGGGGCCGGTTGCGGCGAGGCGGACGAACCCGGCGCCGGAGCGGCGGGCGTCGGCACGGCCGGCGTGGCCGCCGGCTCGCCCTCGGCCGCGGGGGCGGCCGGGCTGGCGGGGCCGAGCACCACGATCGGCTCGCCGGCCTTGTATTCCGGCGAGACCCGGACCTGGTTGCGGGTCAGCGCGACCGACAGCTTGCGCTCCTTGGCGCCATCGGGCGTGAAGCGCAGGGCGCGCCAGTCCACGGCGATCTTGCGGGTCCCGACCCCGAGGAAGCCGCCGAAATCGATGATGGCCGCGCGCGGGTGGCCGTCCTTGTCGATGATGATGTCGATGACCCGGCCCAGTTCGTCGCCGCCGGCGCTGCGGACGCTGCGGCCGAGCAGGCTCTCGTAATCCTGGGTGTCGAGGACCGTGGCGGGCGTGCCCTGTTGCGGAGCCTGCGCCGCGGGCGCGGGCGGAGTGACGGTCGCCGATGGGGCCGGCACTGCAGCGGGGGGAGCATTCGTGGGAGGCGGTGCCGGAGGCACGGCCGGGCTTTGCGGCGCGGCTTGGCCGGACGCACCCTCGCTGCCGCTGCCGCTGCCGCTGACCTGGGCCTGCGCCGCAGCTCCCGACGCCCAGAGGGCCAGCGTCACGGCCGCGATCATCCGGTTGGTTCTGAACACGCTGCGTCCTCTGAGGAAAGGCCGGGCTGCACCGGCGCGCCGGCGCGTCCGCGACCGTATCGGCCGGTCCCGGGCCCGCCCACCGGCGGGACCCTGCCTGCGGATGGCGTCGTGCCGCAGGACCTGGGCGAAGTTATGGACCGCGAGGGCCGGGCAGCAAGCCTCGAGCCACGCGCCCGCGCAGCGCTGCCGCGGCGGATCCCGGGACGATCCCCCGCTGCGCGAGCGCGCTGTCTGGTTTTCGCCGCATCCCCAGCGTAGACAACCGCGCATAAGCCCATGCGGGCCGCGGACGGCACCGCGGCCACTTTCGAGGACCACACGATGTCGACCCTCCCCACGTCGAGATGCGCGGCAGCGCGCGGCCTCGCGCTCGGCGCAGCCCTGGCCGGCCTCGTGTCCGGATGTCAGGCGCTCGGCGGAGGCGGCGGCGTGATGCCGGCGACGGAGGTCGGCCTCCCGCCGTCGCTGCGCGGATCCCTGCCGAACCGTGAGCCGCGCAATGCCGCGGTCGATGCCGACGGGCAGCCGCTCCAGACCGCACCGACGAAGCAGCTCGCAATCCCCAGAACCGCCGGCGGCGCGACCCGGAGCGCCGATAGCGGCGAGCGCCGGATCCGCCGCGAGGATCTCGACGGTGGCAACGCGGCGGTCGGCGGCAGCGGCGGCAGCGGCTCGATGGGCCCGATGCTGTCGCCCGGCGGCAGCGTTGGCCTCGGCGGGAAGTTCTGAGCCGACCGGCTGAGCTCCCCGCCTCGGCTCAGGCGGTGGGGGCGCGCGATCCGTAGAAGGTCTCGATCCGGGCGCGATAGCTCGGATCGGCGAAACCGTCCTCGCCCGCCCCGTGGCTCGGAGCTCCTGCGAGCAACCCGGGATCGATATCGACCACGTAGCCGCCGAGTTCCGTGCTGTAGGTCAGGGCCTTCCAGGGCAACGGGTGATGCGTCTCGCCCAATCCGAGGAAGCCTCCGAAGGCCAGGACCGCGTAGGCGACCTGCCCGGAGACCTTGTCCACCATGAAGTTGTGGACGGCGCCGAGATGGCGGCCGGTGCGATCGTAGACGGCGGTGCCCTCGACCTTGTTGGACGCGATCAGCCGCGGGGTCTCGTCGATGGCGACACCCTCGCCGGTGGGATCGAGTTCCAGCGTGCCGGGCTTCCTCAGGGCGCGTTCATTGGGCAGGTCCGTCGGCATGGTCTCTCCCGGTTCGCGCGGGGTCGTGCCCGCGTGGCGGTCCCTCGGCTCACTAAGCCCGTGGGCCGGGACGGGTTCCGCAGACGGGCCGGCTTGTCCGGGCCCGCACCGATCGCTCAGCGGTCGGGCGGCATCCCGGCGCTTGCGCGCCTCTGCTTGATCCGGTCGCGCACCGAGCGGTTCGCCAGGAGCATCTCGAACCCGAAGGCCACCAGGGCGCACAGCGTGCATAGGATCGCGGCGCCGAACAGGCCGAACAGCAGGCTCGCGACCGTGCTGTCGCGCAGGGCTCCGACGAACAGGGTCAGCACCGAGCCGCAGGTCGCCACGCCGCCGAGCGCGGCCAGGAACACCGCGGCATCCAGCGCCAGCGATCGCCGGTGAAGCCGGTCCAGGCGCCGTCCGAGGCGGATGCGCTCCGCATCGCCGGCGCCGGCCAGCAATCCGGAGACATGGTCGGCCTGATCGGCCACCCGCGCGAGCCGGGCGCCGAAGACGTTGAGCAGCGTCGCGATGCCCGACAGGAGGAAGACCGGGCTCAGCGCCACCTGAACCACGTGGGCGGTGCTCTCCAGGCTTGCGAGGGAGATAGGGTCGATCATGCGGTCGGGCTGATGCACCCGGCGGCCCGGCGCGGCAATACCGGCCCGCTCAGATCAGGCCGCGGCCCGACGCGATGCTGGGGGCGGCCGCCTCGGCCCGGATCACGAGCCCGAGGCCCGTGATCAGTCCGGTGGCGAGCAGGAGCGCGAGCGTGAGGGCCGGGGCGAACATGTCTGTACTTCGCGCGCAGGATTGTTAAGAGCAGGTTTCGCGCCCAGCATCCGGGTGAATAATCTTCACGGCGGCGTCGATCCGGCGATCCCACAGGGGATTTCCGTGCGTGCCTTGTGGATGAGGGGGCCGCAAAGGCAATTTCCCCTTGGAACGGCGGCAGCACCGCTTAGTTGCTGCTATGCTGGCTCGGCCGTGGGGCGATCACGCCCCGGCCTGCGGCCCGAGAACCGGAGGAAGTTTATGGCCACAAAGACCGAGAAGGCTGCGCCGAAGGCGGCCAAGACCACCAAGACTGCGGAGAAGGCTGCTCCGGCCAAGGCTGCGAAGCCTGCCGCCGCGAAGGCGGCCGGCACCAAGCCGAATGCTCTGCAGCAGCCGCTGAAGCCGTCGGCTGAGCTCGGCGCCATCGTCGGGACCAGCCCGCTGCCGCGCGGCGAAGTGGTCAGCAAGGTTTGGGACTACATCAAGAAGAACAACCTTCAGAACCCGCAGAACAAGCGCGAGATCGTTGCCGACGACAAGCTCAAGAAGGTCTTCGGCAAGGACAAGTGCTCGATGTTCGAGATGAACAAGCATCTCGCTGCCCACCTGAAGGCTTGATCGCGTCCTAGAGCCAAGTCCGGCTTTTCGTCCGGGCCGACGGCTCTAGGAGCCATCGTGACGCTCCCGTCGTGCCGGAAGACCGGCCGACACGGCGTGGCACGCCGCGGGCGAGGGCCCGGAATCCAGAGCCGCAGATCTATCCGGCTGCAACGGGCGATCCGCCTGTGCCGGGCAAGGTCCGGCGGGTCTGGATTCCGGGCTTCCCCGTGCGTTGCCGCCCGGAGATCGTACCCTCGTGGTCGCGCGTTTTCAGGCCGAACGACCGTGGAACGACCGCGTCCGAAACCGTCGGGCTGCGCCCGCACCTGCTCGGGCGCTAGGCCAGGCCCTGCAGGACACCGCCGTCGACACGCAGGGCGGCGCCGGTGGTGGCGCTTGCGGCCGGGCTGCAGAGATAGGCCACGAGATTGGCCACCTCCTCCACCCGCGCCAGGCGCTGGATCAGCGAGGAGGGCCGGTGCTCCGCGACGAACTTGCGGCCCATCGCCTCGAGATCGGCATCGGCCGCACCGCCGGCCATCTGCTTCATGAACTCGCCGACGCCTTCCGAGAGGGTCGGGCCGGGCAGGACGCTGTTGACCGTCACGCCGCTGCCCGCCACCGTCTGCGCCAGCCCGCGGGAGACGGCGAGCTGCGCGGTCTTGGTCATCCCGTAATGGACCATCTCGGTCGGCGTGTTGATGCCGGACTCGCTGGAGATGAAGATCACCCGCCCCCAGCCCCGCTCCACCATGCCGGGTGTGTAGGATCGGGACAGGCGCACGCCGCTCATCACGTTGACGTCGAAGAAGCGCTGCCAGTCGGAATCCGGGATCTCGAAGAACGGCTTCGGCTCGAAGATCCCGGTGTTGTTCACCAAGATGTCCACGGCGGGCAGCGCCTCGACCAGGGCGGCAACGCCTTCGGCTGTGGCGACATCGCCGGGCGCCGCGAAGGCGCGGCCGGCTCTCGCCTCGCCCCGCAGCTTCGCCAGCGCTGCCTCGACGCGCTCGGGCGTGCGGCCGTTGATGCCGACCTCGGCGCCGAGATCGCAGAGTTCCCTGGCGATGGCGTAGCCGATGCCGCCGGTCGAGCCGGTGACCAGGGCCTTCCGGCCGGTGAGATCGAGATCCATGGGACGCTCCAGCACATGACTCGTCGCGTCAACGCGGACCGGTGCCCGCGGTGGCATACGGGATCGGTCTAGCCGCTCCGACTCCGCCGCAGGACGCTGGCGCAGCCGCCGATCACCGAGAGCGCCACCGCGCAGGAAAGCGACAGGGTTACGGCCCGCTCGGCCCCCAGGCCGTGCGTCAGGCCGAAGACCACCGCCACCAGGGCCGCACCCAGCGACTGGCCGGTCAGCCGCGCCGTCGACTGCATCCCGCTCGCCCCTCCAGCCCGTTCGCGCGGTGCCGAGGTGACGATGACCTTGTTGTTGGGCGACTGGAACAGGCCGAAGCCGAGGCCGCACAGGGTCAGCCGCCAGACGATGTCGAAGGTGGCGGGAGAAGCGGGCAGGAGGGTCACGCTGACGAGGCCGGCGGCCATCATCGCGAGCCCGATCCCGCCGAGGATGCCGGGCGGATAGCGGTCGGCGAGGCGGCCGGAGACCGGCGCCATCGCGGCGACCGCGATCGGCCAGGGCGTGAGCAGGAAGCCGGTCTGAGTGCTGGTGAGGTGCAGCACGTCCTGGAAGTAGAAAGGCAGCGCCACGTAGGAGACCATCTGGGCGCAGAACGACGCGACGGAAGTGGCCATCGACAGGGCGAAGGCGGGGATCCGCAGCAGGTCCACCGGGAGGAGCGGGGCGGCCAGCCGGATCTGGCGCCGAACGAACACCGCGCCGATCACGAGGGCCGCCGCGAGTTCGATGACGGCGGTGTCCCGCGCCTCCGGATCGCCGAGGCCGTCGATCCCGATGATCAGCAGGCCGAAGGTCAGGGCGTTGAGCACCGCGCTCACGAGATCGAAGGGGCGCCCGCTGGCCGGCGTCACCGGCAGGGTCCGGGACGCTACCGCCAGGGCCAGGAGGCCTACGGGGATGTTGACGAGGAACAGCCACGGCCAGGTCGCCGCCGACAGGATCGCCGCCGCGACGGTCGGGCCGGCGGCCGAGGCCACCGCCACCACCAGCGCGACATTGGCGACTCCCTGGCCGATCATCCGGTGCGGATAGATGAAGCGCACGAAGCCGATATTGACGCTCATGATCGCCGCGGCGCCGAGTCCCTGGACGATCCGGGCCACGATCAGCAGCGGCAGGCTCGGCGCCAGCGCGCAGGCCAGAGAGGCGGCCACGAAGACCGCCAACCCCGGCAGATAGACTTTGCGGAAGCCGAAGATGTCGCCAAGGGCCGCGAAGGGCAGGAGGCTCGCCGTGACGGCGATCTGATAGGCGTTGACCACGAAGATCGCGTCGGCCGGCCGGACCGCCAGATCCTTCGCCATGATCGGCAACGCGACGTTGACGATGGCCCCGTCCAGGACCGCCATGGTCATGGCAAGCCCGATCGCCGCCATGGCAAGGACCCGCTCGCGCGGCGGCAGGCCGTCCTGAGAGGGTCCTCGTGGGACAGATCCTCGTGGAACGCCTTCGGGAATGCCTTGGGGGAGGCCTGGCGTTGCGCCTGGGCCGTGCGGGACCTGCGCCATTCTCGCGCGCTCCTGCGGCGTCCCGGCGGGCCCGTGACGTCGATGGGTGGGAAAATCCGACCGCGGGACGCGCTGCGGATGCCGTTTCCTCTCGCCCAGGCGGCGAGGCCCGTCGAGAGGCGCGGTGTGTCCTATGTCACGACGCGGGCGGGTTTGTTCGCGTCGGATCGCGGCGGTGTGGAGGGAGGGGCCGTGCCGCCCGGTGGCGGATCCCGTGCCCGGCGCAGGATCGCGTTCCGCCGGAACCCCGCATGCCGCTCAGGCCAGCATGTAGGTGAGCAGCGAGCGGAGCTGGGCCGGCTTGATCGGTTTGTGGACGAGTTCCGCGCCGGCGGCCGTGACCCGGTCCTCGACCGCCGCCGAATGGTCGGCGGTGGTGACGATGACCGGGAGTGGATCGGGCCGCAGCGCCCGGAGATAGGCGGCCACGTCGAGGCCGCAGGCGCCGTCGTCGAGATGGTAATCGAGCACCAGGATGTCCGGCCGCGCGGCGCCGGCTTCGACGGCGGCCCGCACCCCCGCGAGGTCGCGGAAGGTCGAGACCCGGGCATCCCAATTCTGAAGCAGGCGCGCGAGGGCGTCGGCCGTGGAGACGTCGTTCTCCACGACGAGGACGTGCGCGCCCGAGAGCCGCGTCGCCACCGGGGCCGGGGGGGCGACGGCGGCCGGGATCGTGCTCAAGGGCAGCGTCAGGGCGACCCGGGTCCCGTGGCCGATTCGGGAGCGCAGCCGCAGGGGATGGTCGAGGGCCTGGGCCATGCGGCGGACGATCGACAGGCCGAGGCCGAGGCCCGGGTCCTCGCCGCTTCCGGTCCGGGCTCCGCCGCGGAAGAACTCGTCGAAGACGAGGTCGCATTCCTCCGCGGCGATGCCACAGCCGGTATCGGTCACCTCGATCCGGATGCCGCCGGACCGACGCCGGGCCGCCAGGACGATCCCGCCGGCATGCGTGTAGCGGACGGCATTGGAGACGAGGTTCTGGAGGATCCGCTGCAGGAGCACGACGTCGCTCGCGACGGTGACGTCCGGGCAGCGCAGCGACAGCCGCAGGCCCTTGCGCTGTGCGAAGGGCTTGAAGCTCTCCGCCAGCTCCGCCAGCAGGTCGGGCAGAAACACCGGCTGGATCTGCGGCCGTACGATCCCGGCATCGAGCTTGGAGATGTCGAGCAGCGTCTTGATCAGATCCTCGATGGTCTGCAGGCCGCGTTCCACCTGGCCCGCGATGGCGCGTGCCTCCGGCGGCACGTCGAGATCGGCCAGCGCCGAGATGGACAGGCGGGCGGCGTTGACCGGCTGAAGCAGGTCGTGGCTCGCTGCCGCGAGGAACCGGGTCTTGGAGCGGTTGGCGGTCTCGGCCTCCTCCTTGGCGGCGGCCAGCGCCTCGTTGGAGCGCTCCAGGCGGTGCATCAGCCCGGTCAATTCCTCGGTGCGGGTGCGGACCCGGCCCTCGAGCATGATCGCCGTCTGGAACAGCGAGTAGGCACTGCCCCGCTGGTCCATGGAGCGCTCGACATGGGACATCAGCGCGGCGTTGATGCGCTCGAGCTTCTCGATCCGCCGGTGCAGGGAGGCGTCGGTCTCGAGACCGTTCGGGTGCAGGGTCACGACGCGACCGGGGCATCGTCGGCACCCGGCGCATTCCCGGCCAGGGCCTTGCCGATGGCGATGCCCGTGAAGGTCTGGTTCAGGTGCATCGCCCGGTACTGCTCGCCGAAGGTCTCGAAGCCGACGACGTTGTAGCGGCGATAGAGGTCGACGATGCCATGGCGCACCTGCCGGCTCTCGGCGTCGAGGCGACGGAGCACGCATTCGAAGCCGATGATCAGGTCGACGCCGCCGAGCACCGCGTCGAGACGCGCGAGTTCCGCCCGGGTCGAGGCGACGATGTCGCGCGGCTCGGCGAGCGTGAGCACCACGCCCTCATCGACCGCGCAGAAGAAGCTGAGCGATCCGTCCTCGTTCACCCGCCGGATCGAGCGGCAGAAATATTCGCCGCCGACCTTCACGGCGAGCGGGTAGGCGGCGAAGCTCATCGGCGACAGGCCCTCGGGGTCGAGGCCGATCGCCGTCGCGTATTCCCGGGCCGCAGGCTCGGCGTTGAGTTCCTGCACGGTGCGGCGCTCGCCGTCCGAGGCGGTGACCACGAACTTCGTTCGGGTCGGCTCGAAATTGTCGCTCTTGAAGATCTCCACCGAGAAGTCGGTCTCGACGAGGATCAGGACCGCCGCCTTGCGGTGGATCCTCCCGCCGTGGAGGAGGACGGCGTCGCGGAAGCGCAGGTCGTCGCCGGCCGAGCCGCCGACGATCGGAATGCCGTCGAGCGCCCAGGCGATCGCCGAGACGACAGTCTCCTCGGCATTGGCGAGCCCGTCGATCAGCGACAGGGCGAAGCGGTGTCCGGAGGCGATCGCGTCAACCTCGCGGCCTCGGTCCAGCGGGTCGAGCGTCCGGCGCAGCGCCCGGACCGCGGAGGCGGTCCGCTCCACGTCGAGGTGGTCGATGGCGTCGAGGATCGTGGAGACGATCCGGAAACGCTCGGCCGGGAACGCGATCACGACGAGCCCGCGGTCGAGGCCGCCGGCCGGCGCGATGCCGCCCGACATCGAGCAGCCCGCAACCGGCACGCCGGGGAACCGGGTCTCCAGCGCGCGGGCCAGGATCTCGGCATCATAATCCGCGGAGAAGAACGCGACGATCTGGGACAGGTCGGAGTCGCCGACTGCACGGGCGACCTCAGCGGCCGCGTCGGCGGCCCCGGCCGCGTCTGTCCAGGCCGTCCAGATGCCGCAGAGATGGCGGCGCACTCCCGATCCTTGAGCCACGTTCCACCCCCTGCGACCCCCTCGGCAGGCTTGGTGCCCGCTCTTCAGCGTCTTGCGCGGAGTATGTCGTGCGCAACCGAGCGGTGCAACGGGGCCTGTTACCCCCGGTCTGGGTCACTCTCGACGCCGGACCGGAGGGTGAGCGCTCACTTCATGCAGGCATCCTCGGCCTTCTCGAAGGCCGCGGGCTTGGGCTCGTGCTCGGGCGGCCGGTTGCGGCCGAGCGCCCCGTCCGAGCGGGCCCGGAGATACGTGTATATGTCCGGCAGGTAGCACATGACGTTCTTGTTATCGCCGAAGGCGGGCATGACCAGCTCCTGCGAGGCGCTCACGTCCTTCCTGCCGCCCACGACGATGCCGGCGAAGTGCGCGTAGTCCATGCCCTTGAGGGCGTCGACCAGCGACGGCGCGTAGGTCGAGCCCATCCCGTCCGGGCCGTGGCACACGATGCAGTTCGCATTGTACCGTACGTAGCCGGACATGGTGTACCAGTCGACCTTCTTGCCGCCCTCCGTGACGTGGTAGGTCGGGTCGCCGTTCTTGTCGGTGTACTGGCCGTCCTTGAGCTGGGCCGGCTGCGTCGGGCCCTCGCTCTTCAGGTCGGCCGCGGGCGGGCTGGCCGTCGGAGCCGCGGCGGAGGCCGGGAGCATCCCGAGGGTTTCCGCTGCAAGTCCGACCAGGATGATACCGGCAGCCCTCTTCGCGAAGCACCGCATGCGTCGTCCTCCTGCCGCCCACAGGCTTCTTCTTGCTGGCGCGGCGCGGGGATAACGACGAAGCGCGGCGGAGAACGCCTTGCTGCGCCTTCACGTTTTCGCGCATGGCCGATGAGTACCGCGAGAACCCGACGGAAGGACGCTTATCCGCGTTGCGCACAGCATTAACCTTTTGTTAATCGGCGCATTGCCGCCGGCCCTCCGGCGTGAGAGCTTTCGTTAACGAGAGCTTAACGGTTGGGTCCCGGCGATGCGGTTCGCGGTTTCCATGATGCAGGGACTGGTCAAGGGACCCGCCTCGCGTCGGCTCGCCCGGAGCCGTCTCGCGGCCCTCGCCGCCTTTGCAGCCCTCGGCATCGCGGGCGTCGCCGCCCCGGTTCAGGCGCAGACGCTGGCGAGCCTGCCCACCGAGGCCGGAGCCCGGGTGCAGGGCGACGCCAAGCCGATCGTCGCCTGGGTGACGTTCTGCCAGTCTTACGCGGCCGAGTGCGCGGTCGACCGGAGCGAGCCGGCCCGGATCAGCCTGACGCCGGCGACCTGGGCGACGATCGTGTCGGTGAACCGGCGGGTCAACAAGGCGGTCGAGCCGATGACCGACCAGGACCACCTGCACGTGGCCGATCGCTGGGACCTGGCCGAGGACGGCATCGGCGATTGCGAGGACTTCCAGCTGCTCAAGCGGCACCTGCTGGTCGAGGCCGGCCTGCCGCGGCGGGCGATGCGCATGACCGTGGTGATCGACGAGAAGGGCGAGGGCCACGCGGTGCTGACGCTCGTCACCGACCGGGGCGACCTGGTGCTGGACAACAAGACCAACGCGATCCTGCCCTGGCACAAGAC
>NZ_FMWU01000034.1 GCF_900103195.1 Methylobacterium sp. UNC378MF
CCGAACACCCGGCCGATGGCAGCCACGCCCTTGTGCTGGACCAGGAACAGGCCGACCAGGATCACCAGCGTGATCGGCACGACGAACGGCCCGAGCGCCGGCGCGTCGACCTTCAGGCCCTCGATCGCCGACAGCACCGAGATCGCCGGCGTGATCGCCCCGTCGCCGTACAGCAGCGCCGCCCCCACCAGCCCGACCACCAGCAGCAGCGCCTTCCACGTGCCCGGCCGGGCATGCCGCGCGCCGAGCAGCGCCAGCATGGCGACGATGCCGCCCTCCCCGCGATTGTCCGCGCGCAGGATCAGCACCGCGTATTTCAGCGACACGATCAGGATCAGCGACCACAGGATCAGCGAGACCGCCCCCGTGGCCGCCGCCGGCACGGCCGCGCCGCCGGCCGTGGCCGCCTTCACAGCCTCCTTGAACGCGTAGAGCGGGCTCGTGCCAATGTCGCCGTACACAACACCCAGCGCGCCGAGCATCAGCGCCCCGCCGGGCCCGTGGCGGACCGCACCGGGCTTGCGCGCCACCGGAGCCGCCGGAAGATCGACCGCCGGGGCAGCCGTGGAATGCAGGGCTTGGCTCACGGGCAGATCCGATCGGTGGATTCGCGGTCCCGCGAAACCCTAGCAAGTCAGTCGCGCGGCGATAGACTCAGGACTTCTCCGATGCGACCACGACGAAGACCTGTCACCCGAACGTGATGACAGTGAAACGACGGCAGGCGCCGGTGAGCCCGGCGCCCGCCGGTCAGGCGGCGTCCAACCCCAGGTCGATGATCGCGGCCGAGTGGGTGATCCAGCCGCAGGAGATCAGGTCGACGCCCGACGCCGCGACCGCGCCCACCGTCTCGCGGGTGATCCGGCCCGAGGCCTCGGAGAGCGCGCGGCCGTCGATCATCGCCACCGCGCGGGTGAGCTGGTCGGGAGTCATGTTGTCGAGGAGCACGGCGTCGATCCCGACCGAGAGGGCCTCGTCCAGCTGCTCCAGGCTGTCGACCTCGCACTCGATCTTCACGAGATGGCCGGCCCTGGCCCGGGCGCGCGCGATCGCCGGCACGATCCCACCGGCCACCGCCACGTGGTTGTCCTTGATCAGCACCGCGTCGTCGAGGCCGAAGCGGTGGTTCGAGCCGCCCCCGGCCCGCACGGCGTGCTTCTCCAGGGCGCGCAGGCCCGGCGTGGTCTTTCGGGTGCAGACGATCGAGGCCTTGCCGTGCGGGCGGGCCGCCTCGACGAGGCCGTGCGTGGCGGTGGCGACGCCCGACATGCGGCAGAGCAGGTTCAGGGCCACGCGCTCGGCGGTGAGGATCGCCCGGGCCGGGCCTTCGAGGCGCAGCACCACGTCGCCCGGAGCGACGCGCGCGCCGTCGCCGCGCTCGACGGTGACGCTCACCGCCGGATCGACCAGCGCGAACGCGATGGCGGCGGCGTCGGTGCCCGAGATGACGCCGTCCTGGCGGGAGGCGATCACGCCGCGCATCCGCGCGCCCGGGGGCACGATGGCGTCGGTGGTGATGTCGCCCGCCCGGCCGAGATCCTCCAGCAGGGCGGCGCGCACCACCGGCTCGACCAGGAGCCGCGGCAGGGGCAGGATCTCGTCTGAGAGGACCGATCGGGTCATGGCGTCAGGGCCTCCTCGGCGGCCGCCCGGCCGCGCTCCGCCGCCCGGAGATCGGCCAGCGTGGTCTCGGTGTGGGTCGCGGCCACGAGATGCGGATGGTCGCTGCGCCAATGGGCGCCGCGGCTCTCCCGGCGCTCCAGCGCGCCGCGGGCGATCATCAGCGCCACCAGGGCCGCGTCGCACGCCTCCGCCTCGGGCGCGAGCGCGGCCACCGCCACCGCGAGACCGGCGGCATCGCGGACGACGCCGACTTGGCGCTCCATCAGGGTGCGGATCGCCGGCAGGTCGCCGGAGCTGCGGGCCTTCACGGCCTGGGGCACGATGGCCGCCGGCGGCGGCGCGTCGAGCCCGTCGGCGATGAAGCGCGCATAGGCGAGCCCCTCCAGCAGCGAGTTGCTGGCGAGCCGGTTGGCGCCGTGCAGGCCCGTGGAGGAGACCTCGCCGCAGGCGTAGAGGCCCGGCACCGAGGTGGCGCCGTGCGCGTCCACCTTCACGCCGCCCATGTGGTAATGCGCCGCCGGGCGGACCGGGATCGGCTGCACGGCCGGGTCGATCCCCGCAGCGGCGCAGAGACCCGCCACCGTCGGGAAGCGCGTCGGCATCGCGGCGCCGAGCGCACCCCGCGCGTCGAGATAGACGGTACGGCCCCGCTGCAGCGCCTGGAAGATGCCGCGGGCGACCACGTCGCGGGGGGCGAGGTCGCCGCCGCGGATTCCGGCCATCACGGGCGCGCCGGTCTCGTCGATCAGGCGGGCGCCCTCGCCGCGCAGGGCCTCGGTGGCGAGCGGCATCGGGTCGGCGCCGGCCGCGATGGCGGTGGGGTGGAACTGCACGAATTCCATGTCGCGCATCACCGCCCCGGCCCGGGCGGCGAGCGCCAGCCCGCGTCCGACCGCGCCCGGCGGGTTCGTGGTCGCCGCGTACAGGGCGCCGACGCCGCCGGTGGCCAGCACCACGGCGCGGGCCGGGATGCGGAACAGGGCGCCGTCGCGCTCGGCGACGACGCCCGCCACAGCCCCGTTCGAGTCCCGGAGCAGGTCGCAGGCGCGCGCCGTGACGATCTCGACGGAGGGTGCGGCCAGCACGGCCCTGACCAGCCCTTCGAGGACGCGCGCGCCGGTGGCATCACCGCCGGAGCGGACGATGCGGCGGCGGCCATGCGCGGCTTCGAGCCCGAGCGCGAGAGCGCCGTCGTCGGCCCGGTCGAACGGCACGCCGATCCGCACCAGCCAGTCGATCAGCGCGGGGCCCTCCTGGGCAACGCGGAGCGCGACGTCGGGCTCGGTCAGCCCGGCGCCGGCCGCCTCCGTGTCGGCGGCGTGCAGCTCGGCCGCGTCGTCAGCGCCGACCGCGGCGGCGATACCGCCCTGCGCCCAGCCGGTGGCGGTTCCGAGACCGAGGGGGGATGCGGTGACGAGCGTCACCGGGCGGGGGGCGAGGCGCAGCGCGACGCTGAGACCCGCGACGCCGCCGCCGACCACGACGACGCGGTCCGCAGTGTTCCGGGCAAAGGCGTTCATCGCGTGCGCACCTGGAGCATGCGCTCCACCGCCGCCCGGGCGCGGTCGGCGAGCGCCGGATCGACCGTGACCTCGTGGGTCATCGTCTCGAGCGACCGGCGGATGTTGCGCAGGCTCATCCGCTTCATGTGCGGGCACATGTTGCAGGGCTTGATGAACTCGATATCGGGATTCTGGGCCGCGATGTTGTCGGCCATCGAGCATTCGGTGACGAGCACCACCTGCTTCGGCCGCTTCTCGACGACGAAGTCCATCATCATCGCGGTGGAGCCGGAGAAGTCCGACTCGGCCACCACGTCCGGCGGGCATTCCGGGTGCGCGATGACGGTGACGCCGGGGTAGCTGTCGCGGACGTCGCGGATATCGGCCGGCGTGAAGCGCTCGTGGACCTCGCAGTGGCCGGCCCAGGTCAGGATCTCGACCTCGGGGATCTCGGCCTGGACATTCTGCGCCAGGAACTCGTCCGGGATCATCAGCACGCGGGGGGCGTTCAGCGACTTCACCACCGCGACGGCGTTCCCGGACGTGCAGCACAGGTCCGACTCGGCCTTCACGGCCGCCGAGGTGTTCACGTAGGTCACGATCGGCACGCCCGGGTACTTGGCGCGCAGGCCGCGCACGTCCGCGGCGGTAATCGAGTCGGCCAGCGAGCAGCCCGCACCCATGTCGGGGATCAGCACGGTCTTGCTCGGGTTCAGGAGCTTCGCCGTCTCGGCCATGAAGTGGACGCCCGCCAGCACGATCACGTCGGCATCGACGTTCACCGCCTCGCGGGCGAGCGCGAGGCTGTCGCCGACGATGTCGGCCACCGTGTGGAAGATCTCGGGCGCTTGATAGTTGTGCGCCAGGATCACGGCGTTGCGCTCGCGCTTCAGGCGCAGGATCGCCTCGATGTCCGGCGCCAGTGCCGGCCACTCGATCGCGGGAACGTGCCGGCTGACACGCGCGTAGAGGTCCGGAAGCGGCAGGCCCGGGATGGGCGTACGGGAGACGGGTGCAACGGTCGCCGCCATGGCGTCCTCCATTATGCTCAGTTTGAGCATTGTGCCGTCTAACTTATGAGGCCCGGGGACGCCTGTCTAGATATGCTAGCTGTGAGCATAAATCTTTTGCGGTGCGATGTTATGCTGCGCCGCCGAAGGCCGACCGGTCAGCAGAAGGTGGCGGGGTCGGGCCCGATCCGGCCGTCGGGCCGGTCAAGAGCAGCGATGTTCTCCATCTCGTCGGCGCCGAGCTCGAAATCGAACAGGTCGATGTTCTCGAGGATGCGCTCGGGCCGGGCGGTCTTC
The DNA here is from genome assembly GCF_900103195.1 of Methylobacterium sp. UNC378MF. GTDB lineage: Bacteria > Pseudomonadota > Alphaproteobacteria > Rhizobiales > Beijerinckiaceae > Methylobacterium. The sequence goes on from NZ_FMWU01000034.1 coordinate 4,433, forward strand.
GGGATGGCCACGCAGCCGATCTGCACCTGCCAGCGCAGCACTACCTGGGCGGGGCTCTTGCCGTGGGCTTTGGCGATTGCACCGATCACCGGGTCATTCAGCTCCTTGCCCTGTCCCAGGGGACTCCAGGATTCGGTCACGATGCCGTGACGGGAATCGTCGGCGCGCGGCGCCTTACGCTGGAAGCGCGGGTGCAGCTCGATCTGGTTCACCGCGGGCGCCACCCCGGTCTCGCCGACGAGGGTGGCGATGTGCTCGGGCGTGAAGTTCGAGACGCCGATCGACTTCGCCCGCCCCTCCTCGCGCAGCTGGATCAGCGTCTTCCAGGTCTCGACGAACAGGCGCCGCTGCGGGCACGGCCAGTGGATCAGGTAGAGATCGACATAGGACAGGCCGAGTCGCTGCAGGCTCTCGTCGAAGGCGCGCCGTGTTTCGTCGCGGCCCTGACGATCGTTCCAGAGCTTCGTGGTGAGGAAGATCGCGTCCCGGGGCACCTGCGCGTCGCGGATGCCGCGGCCGACGCCGGCCTCGTTGCCGTAGACGGAAGCGGTGTCGATCAGGCGGTAGCCGGCCTTGAGTGCCCGGCCGACCAGGTCCGGCGCCTGCTCGTCCGAGAGTTGCCAGCAGCCGTAGCCGATCTGTGGGATGCGGCGCCCGTCGTTGAGCGGCAAGGTCGGGACGGCCATGAGGAAAGCTCCGGTGACATTGTCCGATCAACCCAAACGCCCGCAACGGGACGCGTTCCGAGGCGCCGCCGTCTGTGCGAGCAACGCGAAGCAATCCAGCGGCGCCACGGTCACCGATGTCGCGCTGCCCTGGATCGCTTCGCGTTGCTCGCGATGACGAACTGCCTCTGTCCAGCGCGCACATCAGCGAAGCCGCGGTGAACGGGCGCAGTCTGGACCGGATCTAATCCATCGAACTGGACGTTGGCACACCGGATTCCAGACTGCGTCGCGCCGTGATGCGTTGCGCATGGGCGGGATAGCAGCATGACAGACGCGACTCCGAAGAAGCCGTTCGCCTTGACGCGGCGGGCCGTGGTGGAGGGCTGCGCCGCGGCTGGGGCGCTCAGCGCCCTGGGCTTCCGGCCTGCGCCCGCGGCGGCGGCCTCAGGCGACCCGGCCCCGCAGACCATGCCGGTGCGGCTCACGATCAACGGCCAGCCGCACGATCTCGTCCTCGACACGCGCACGACGCTGCTCGACGCGCTGCGCGAGCATCTGGCGCTCACCGGCACGAAGAAGGGCTGCGATCACGGCCAGTGCGGCGCCTGCACGGTGCTGGTGGACGGAAGGCGGATCAATTCCTGTCTGACGCTTGCGGCGATGCACGAGGGCGATCAGGTCACCACGATCGAGGGGCTCGCGGACGGCGAGAAGCTCCACCCGATGCAGGCGGCCTTCCTGGAGCATGACGGTTTCCAGTGCGGCTACTGCACGCCGGGCCAGATCTGCTCGTCGGTCGGCATGCTGAGCGAGGCCAAGGCCGGATGGCCGAGCCACGTCACCGAGGATGTCGCGTCGACCCCGACGCTCAGCGACGCCGAGATCCGCGAGCGGATGAGCGGCAACATCTGCCGCTGCAGCGCCTACCCCAACATCGTCGCGGCAATCCGCGACACCGCCGCCAGCAACCTCTGAGGGGGCGGACATGAAGGCTTTCACCTACGAGCGTCCGGCAACGGTCCAGGACGCCGCCAGGCTCGCGGCCGAGCGGCCGAACGCCAAGTTCATCGCCGGCGGCACCAACCTCCTCGACCTGATGAAGCTTCAGATCGAGACCCCGGCCACGCTGATCGACGTCAACAGGCTGCCCCTCGACAAGGTCGAGGCGACGCAGGCGGGTGGCCTGCGCGTCGGCGCGCTCGTGCGCAATTCCGATCTCGCCGCCGATCCGCGCATCCGGAAGGACTATGCCGTGCTGGCGAAAGCATTGCTGGCCGGTGCCTCGGGCCAACTGCGCAACAAGGCGACCACCGCCGGCAACCTGCTCCAGCGGACGCGGTGCTACTACTTCTATGACACGGCGATGCCCTGCAACAAGCGCGAGCCGGGCTCCGGCTGCTCGGCCATCGGCGGGTTCAACCGGATCATGGCGGTGGTCGGCGCGAGCGAGGCCTGCATCGCCACCAACCCGTCCGACATGGCCGTCGCCATGCGGGCGCTGGACGCCACCGTCGAGACGATGAACCCGGACGGGCAGACGCGGACCATCTCGATCGCCGATTTCCACAAGCTGCCGGGCGACACCCCGCAGATCGAGACGGATCTCCGCAAGGGCGAGATCATCACCGCCGTCACGCTGCCGAAGCCGGTGGCCGGCACGCATATCTACCGCAAGGTCCGCGACCGGGCCTCCTACGCCTTCGCCACCGTGTCGGTGGCCGCCGTGATCGCTGGTGGCGAGACCGGTAAGCCGACCGCGGCGCGCCTCGCCTTCGGCGGTCTGGCGCACAAGCCCTGGCGGGTCGCCGAGGCCGAGACCGCCCTGGTGCAGACCGGCTCGGCGGATTCCGCTGCCGACGCGGTGCTGAAGGGCGCCCGCGGCTACGGCAGCAACGACTTCAAGATCCCGCTGACCCGGCGGACCCTGCGCGCCGTCGTGGCGCAGGCGACCCGCGCGTAAGAACGCCGAAGGACCGTCCCCATGGAGATGAACCAGCCGATCGGCCGGACGCCCCTCGACGACCGGCCCGACGGGCTCGTCGGCAAGCCGCTGAACCGGGTCGAAGGCAAGCTCAAGGTCACGGGCCACGCGCCCTACGCCTACGAGACCCGGGCGCTGAAGAACCCCGCCTACGGCTTCATCGTGCCGGCGACGATCGCCTCCGGGACGATCCGGTCGATCGACGCGGAGGCCGCCCGCAAGGCGCCGGGCACGATCCTGGTCCTGACCCATGAGAACGTGCCCGAGCAAGGCGAGAAGAAGGAGCAGGTCTGGCCGCAGCTCCAGGGGACCGAGGTCAGGTTCTACGGGCAGCCCGTCGCCTTCGTGGTGGCCGAGACCTTCGAGCAGGCCCGGGCGGCCGCCATGCTGGTCAAGGTCCGGTACGATGCCGGCACGCCCAAGGGCGTGCTCAAGGACAACCTCGCGGCGGCCTATGAGCCGAAGCCGGTCAACTCGCCGCCGGATTCGAAGCTCGGCGACTTCGACGCCGCCTTCGCGGCCGCACCGGTGAAGCTGGACGTGGAATACGTCACGCCGAACCAGATCCACGTGCAGATGGAGCCGCACGCCACCATCGCGTCGTGGGAGGGCGACGGCGTCGTGCTGCACACGTCCAACCAGATGCCGAACCGGGGGCAGAAGGCCCTGGGCTCCGTCCTGAAGCTGCCGCCCGAGAAGGTGCGGATCGTCAGCCCCTATATCGGCGGCGGCTTCGGCGCGAAGTTGCAGGTCCAGCCGGAGGCGACCCTCGCGATCCTGGCCTCGAAGGTCATCCAGCGCCCCGTGAAGGTGGCGCTGACCCGGCAGCAGGAATTCCACGTCGCGACCCACCGCACCGACACGATCCAGCGGATCCGGCTCGGTGCCGACACGGAGGGGCGCCTCTCGGCGATCAGCCACGAATCCTGGTCCGACACCGCCGAGGGTGACGGCTTCTTCGAGACCTCCGCCAACGTCACCCGCTCGCTCTACGCGGCGCAGAACCGCGTGACGCGCCACCGGCTCGTGAACCTCAACATGCCCATCGCCTCGTCGATGCGTGCCCCCGGCGAGGCGGTGGGTCAGCTCGCCTTCGAATGCGCCATGGACGAGCTGGCCGAGCAGTTGAAGGTCGATCCGATCGAGCTGCGTGTGCGCAACGAGCCGGCCGAGGATCCCGAGAAGAAGGTGCCGTTCTCCACCCGCCAGCTCTTGCCCTGCATGCGCGAGGGCGCACGCCTGTTCGGCTGGGACAAGCGGCAGGCGGCGGGCAGCCGGCGCGAGGGCAACTGGTTGGTCGGCATGGGCATGTCGGCCGCCGCCCGCCTCAACCCGCTGATGCCCTCATCCGCCAAGGTGCGGATCGGACCGGACGGCGTGCTGGTCGTGCGGATGGCGATGACCGATCCCGGCACCGGCACCTATACGATTCTCACGCAGATCGCCGGCGAGATGCTGGGTCTTCCCCCCGAGCGCGTCCGGGTCGAGATGGGCGACACCGATTTTCCCTTCGCGGCGGGCTCCGGCGGCTCGTTCGGCGCCGCCTCGGCGGGCTCGGCCCTGTATGTCGCCTGCGATAACCTGCGTCAGGCCCTGCTCAAGGCAGGCGACCTCAATCCCGACGGCGCCACGTTCCGCGACGGCGCGGTCACGTCCGGCAATCGCACCGAGGCACTCACCGACCTCGCCGGCTCGGGCCTGGAGGCGGCGGGCGAGATCAAGCCCGGTGAGATGAAGCAGAAATTCTCCCAGTATTCCTACGGCGCCCACTTCGCGGAGGTCGGCGTCGACGCCGATACCGGCGAGATCCGACTGCGCCGGATGCTCGGGGTCTTCACCGGCGGGCGCATCCTCAACGCCAAGACCGCCCGCAGCCAGGCGATCGGCGGCATGACCTTCGGCGTCGGCGCGGCGCTGATGGAGGATGCGGTGGTCGATCCGCGCTACAGCTACTTCGTCAACCACGACATGGCCGAGTACCACGTGCCGGTCCACGCCGATCTCCCGGAGATCGACGCGGTGTTCCTGCCAGAGCTCGACGACAAGGCGAACCCGCTAAAGAGCAAGGGCCTCGGCGAACTCGGCATCTGCGGTGCCGGCGCTTCACTCGCCAATGCGATCTACAACGCCACCGGGATCCGCGTTCGCGAATACCCGCTGACGCTCGACAAGATGCTGAAGGGTTTCGAAGAGCAGGAGAGTCAGGCGCAGCGGCGGACGTGAATCCGGAGCCGCGCTCGCGGCAGCACGTCACCCAAGGTTGACGGAACCACGCCCAGGCGGGACACCCGGCCAAAAGCCCGAAAGCGGGGAGTGCCCGGTGCCCGACAGCCTGTCCGACGACCGCCATCCGCCCGCGCGGTTCAACGCCGCGCGGTACTGCCTCGCCGAGAACGCGCGTCTGCGGCCCGACAAGACGGCCCTCCTCCTCATCGGGGACGGCACGGCCGATCGTCTCAGCTTCGGCGCGGTCGAGCAATCGGTGCGCGCCATCGCGGCGGGCCTGCTCGGGCTCGGCCTGAGGCGCGGCGACCGGGTGATGATCCGGATGGGTAACGAGGCCGATTACGTCCTGGTCTATTTCGGCGCCTTGGCCGCCGGCCTCGTGGCCCTGCCCTCCTCGCCGCAGCTGACCGAGGGCGAGGCGGCGTTCCTCATGGAGAATTCCGGCGCGGCCGCCGTGGTGGTCGGCAGCGGCTGTGCTCTCGCGCCCGAGCCCCTGGGCGACCGCCTCCTCCTCGACACCGCCGCCATCGCCGCCCTGAAGGCCGGCCCAAAGCTGCCCGACTACGCCGACACGGCCGCGGACGACCCGGCGATGCTGATCTACACCTCGGGCACGACCAGCCGGCCGAAGGGTGTGCTGCACGCCCACCGCGCCGCCTACGGCCGCCGGCCGATGCTCGACCACTGGCTCGGGCTCACCGAAACCGACGTGATGCTGCATGCCGGCACCATGAACTGGACCTACACGCTGGGTGTCGGCGTGAGCGATCCGTGGTCGGTGGGCGCCACCGCGGTGCTCTATAACGGCCCGCGCGACCCCGCCGTCTGGCCGCGGCTGATCGCCGAGTACCGCGCCACCCTGTTCGCCGCCGTCCCGACCCTCTACCGGCAGATCCTCAAATACGGCGATCTGGGCGCGCACGACCTGTCGAGCCTGCGCCACGGCTGCACGGCGGGCGAGCCGCTGCCGGTGGAGCTGCTCGACGCCTGGACGCATGCGACGGGCAAACCGCTCTACGAGGCCCTCGGGATGAGCGAGATCTCGACCTACATCTCCAGCGGCCCGACCATCCCGGTGCGGCCGGGCTCGCCCGGCAAGCCGCAGCCCGGCCGGCGGGTGGCGATCCTGCCCGTCGCGGGCGAGCCCGTGCCCTTGGCGGTGGGCGAGACCGGCCTGCTCGCCGTCCACCGCTCGGAGCCCGCCCTGATGCTCGGCTACTGGAACCGACCCGAGGAGGAGGCCGAGGTCCTGCGCGGCGACTGGTTCACCGGCGGCGACCTCGCCCGGCTCGACGAGGACGGCTACCTCTGGTTCGAGGGCCGCAACAACGACCTGATGAAGGCGATGGGCTACCGCGTCTCGCCCAACGAGGTGGAGGTGGTGCTCGCGGCCCATCCCTCCGTGGCGGAGGTCGGCGTGGCCGAGTTGCCGGTGCGCGCCGACGTCACGGTGATCTGCGGTTTCGTGGTGCTCCAACCCGATGCCGAGCCCGACGCGGCGGCGCTGCTCGCGTGGTGCGCCGAACGGCTCGCCGCCTACAAGCGGCCGCGGGAGATCAGATTTCTCGACGCGCTGCCGAGGACGGCCAACGGCAAGGTGCAGCGCAAGCGGCTGGTCGAGGCTGTGGCGGGGTAGAGCGGCGCCGCGCTACAGCAGCGTCCCGCGCAGGATCAGCAGCGCCACTGAGAAATAGATGACGAGCCCGGTGACGTCGACCAGCGTCGCCACGAACGGCGCCGAGGCGGTGGCCGGATCGAAGCCGATCCGCTGGAGCAGGAACGGCAGCATCGAGCCGGCGAGCGAGCCGAACGTCACGATCCCGACGAGCGCCGCGCCCACCGTGGCGGCGACCAGCGGCCAGTGCTCGCCGTAATCGTAGAGGCCGAGCTTCTGCCACGCCACGATCCGGATCACCGCGATCACGCCGAGGATCGCGCCGAGGAAGATTCCGGTCGGCAATTCGCGCAAGGCCACCCGCCACCAGTCGCGCAGGCGGATCTGGTGGAGCGCCAGCGCCCGGATCAGCAGCGAGGTCGCCTGCGAGCCGGAATTGCCGCCCGAACTCATGATCAGCGGGATGAACAGCGTCAGGACGATCGCCTTTTCCAGCTCCCCCTCGAAGCCCTGCATGGCCGAGGCCGTGAGCATCTCCGACAGGAACAGCGCGCAGAGCCAGCCGGCGCGCTTCCGGATCATCGTGAAGAAGCCGATATCCATGTAGGGCTCGGGCAACGCTTCCATGCCGCCGAAGCGCTGCACGTCCTGCGTCTGCTTCTCGATCATCGCGTCGATCATGTCGTCGACGGTGACGATGCCGATGACGTGGCCGACCGCGTCGACCACCGGCAGCGCCAGAAGGTCGTACTTGGAGATCAGCCGGGCCGCCTCCTCGCGGCTCGCGGTCGGCGACACGGCGAGCGGCCGCCGCCCCGGCGCGACGCTGAGCACGTTGTCGGCGGGATCCCCGGAAATCAGCCGGCGCAGCGGCACCGCCTTGGTGAGCGCGCGGGTGCGCGGGTCGAGCACGAAGATCGCGTAGATCGTCTCGCGGGTCTTCTCGACGTGGCGGATGTGCTCCAGGGTCTGGCCCACCGTCCAGGTGCCCGGAACGGTGACGAACTCGGTCGTCATCAGCGAGCCCACCGTCTCCTCGCCATAAGCCGAGAGCCGGTCGACGGCGCCGCGGGTCTCGGCATCGAGGCGGGCGCGCAGGTCGGAGCGGCCGGGCTCCTCGATCTCGCGGAATACGTCCGTGACCCGGTCGGCTGACATGCCCGACAGGTAGGCGGCAACCCGGTCCCGGGGCAGCATCTCGATGATGTCGGCGGCGCAGTCGAGTTCGGGCTGGTCCAGCACCTCGACCGCCCGCTCCATCGGAAGTCCGAGCAGGATGGCGGCGGCGACCTCGGGCGCTTCCTCGTTCAGGGCCTCGACGATGTCGGGCGCCCGTTCGTCTGACAGGCGTGCGGCCAAGACGGAGGGATCGACTCGCGTGTCGAAGGGCGCGATCTCGTTCATGGCCTCGCCTCGTGGGTTACGAGGCGACGCGTCGCCGGTCATCCTAGGTCAGGGCCGTGGCCGGCCGCCGCGTCGATCGCCCCGCGGCCAGGCCTTTCAGCGGCTCAGGCGGGATGACGGCGCGTGGCTGGGCACGGCAGGCACGATCGGTCGGGCACGTCGCTTCGCGGGTCGCTGCTGGAATGGGAGCGCGGCCTCGTCCATGACAACGTCGCGCGGGTGCGTCGTGCGCCCGCGCAAAGGGCCCGTCAAGCCGAAAGCGCGCCTGTGCGCAGCCGATGCTGAACGGCGCCCCGCCGGGTGGCCACACGGCCACGGCGGCGTGCGACCCGGCCCGCTCCCGGGCTCCATATGAGAAATATAAGTGTTGTGCTCGCTTGTATTGCGTCCAAGATATTGCCTATATGGATCTCACCAACCGCGAGGAGAAACGCCATGGCCTGGTCCGCCCCGATCGTGTCCGAGATCTGCGTCGGCATGGAAGTCACCAGCTACGAGTCGGCTGAGATCGACACGTTCAACTAAGTCGCGCACCGTCCGGAGCGCTTCGCTCCGGCCTCAGCGACCGCTTTATCCATCGCTTCAATCTACCTGGAGGAAATCATGGCTTGGTCCGCTCCCGTCGTCTCCGAGATCTGCGTCGGCATGGAAGTCACCAGCTACGAGTCGGCTGAGATCGACACGTTCAACTGAGACGTCGACACGGCTTGTTCGAGCGCCGCTTCTTCCGAAGCGGCGCTTTTCTTTTGCGTTCTCGGGATAAGCCGCACCGCAGCCCGATGTGCTGCACCGAACCTGTGTCGCTGAACCGCCATAGCGCCATCCGGGGCCGCGGAGCGAACGAGGACAGGTCTGGCGGACGCAGCACCTGCGACCGATCCGGCAAGTCCACTCTGCCCGATCACCGGCGCGCCAGCGCCGCGCTGCGTGGAGCGCCTGGACGCCGCCTTCCTCACGCCCCTCTGGCATGATTCCGGTCGCGTCGACGCCGGGGCGCTGCTGCGCCCCGCCGTCGTATGGATCGGATCGATCCTCGACCGCTTCCTGCCGGTGCCGAAGCACGCGCGTCCGAAGGCGCTCCCGTTGGTGGCACGGAAGCGCAGCGGATCCCTCAGGCGACGAACAGCCCCGCGATCGCTGCGCTCGTAAGGTTCGACAGCGTCCCCGCCAGGATCGCCCGCAGGCCGTAACGGGCGACCTCGGAGCGCCGCTCGGGGACGAGGCTGGAGAAGCTCGCGAGCTGGATCGCAATCGAGGCGAAATTGGCGAAGCCGCACAGGGCGAAGCAGACGATGGCCTGCGCGCGCGGCTCCAGGGTGCCGGCCTTCAGGACCGGCGACAGGTTGGCATAGGCCAGGAACTCGTTGAAGGCGAGCTTCTGGCCGATCGCGCCGCCCACCAGGGTCGCCTGGTCCCAGGGGACCCCGAGCAGCCACGCCAGCGGGGCGAGCGCCCAGCCGAGCACGGCCACGAACGAGGCGGCGGGATACCCGAACCATCCGCCCAGTGCGCCGAACAGGCCGTCCGCCAGAGCGATCAGCCCGACGAAGGCGATCAGCATCGCCCCCACCGAGACCGCGACCGCCAGCCCCTTCTGGGTGCCGTCGGCCGCCGCCTCGATGATGTTGGCCGCACGCGTCTCGCCGAACTCCACCCGCGTGGTGGCGATCCGGGTCGGCTCCGTGGAGGGCATCAGGATCTTGGCGTAGACGAGTCCCCCCGGGATCGCCATCACCGAGGCCGCGAGCAAATAGGTCATCGGCACGCCGAGGGCCGCGTAGCCCGCCAGGATCGATCCCGCCGTGGACGCTGCGCCGCTCGACATGACGGCGAACAATTCGGCGCCGGTGAGCAGGGCGAGGAACGGGCGCAGGGCCACGGCGATCTCGCTCTGGCCGATCGCGATGGTGATGACCGCCGAGAACGACTCGATCGGCGAGGTGCCGAGAATCCGCCGGAGCACCGCGCCGAGCCCTCGGGCGAGCACCTGCATCACGCCGAGATGGTAGAGCACGCCGATGAGCGCGGAGACGTAGAGGATCTGCGGCAGGACCCGCAGCGCCAGGATGAAGCCCGAGCCCCCGAACAGTTCGAACATCTTCGGCTCGACGAGGCCACCGAACAGGAAGGCCGTACCGCGGTCACCGTAGGACAGCACCGCCACGACGCCGTCGGCGGCGGCCGCCAGCGCCGCCCGTCCGGCAGGAAGGAACAGCACCGCTGCGCCGAGGCCCACCTGCAGCGCCAGACCGGTGAGGATGACGCGGGGGCTGATCGCCCGCCGGTTCGTCGAGAACAGGAGGGCGACGGCGAGCAGCACCAGAAGGCTGAGGCCGGCATGGATCAGGCGGTCGAGCATCGCGTCCTTCGGGTCCGAGCTTGGCCGGAGCGTATGGAAGGTTCGGGCCAGAGGCCGTCAGTCCGGGCGGTCGGGCGCGAGATAGGGCGCGAACAGGTCGCGGACCTGCGCGAAGCCCCAGTCGCGGTCGGCCTCGGTCAGGGTCGTACCCCCCTGGAGGCGGTGGCTCATCCAGTGGCTGGACACGATCCAGGCATTGTCGATGAGCCGCCCGAGGGCGTCCGGGCCGATATGAAGCCGCCCTGCCCGCACGGCCGCCTGGAAGACGCCGCGGGCCAGCGCCTGGGTCTCGGCCCGGAGCGCATGGACCCGCGGACGCAGAGCCGGGGCGATCTCCACCATGGCGATGCCGTCGCGGTAGATGCAGCAATAGCGCCAGATCAGATCGAACCACGCCCGCTGGTAGGCGAGCAGCGCCTCCGGCGCCGCGGGGTCGGCAGGCATCCGGCCCGCGACCGCCAGGGCCTCGGCCTCGAAGGCCCCGAACACGGCCTCGACCAGGCCGCTCTTGCGTGGGAAATGGTACTGCAGATTGCCCTCGCGGATCCCCGCCGCCGCCGCGATCTCCGCCGTGGTGACATGGCCGAGTCCGCGGGCGTTGAACAGCGCGAGGCTTACTGCGAGAATCCGCGTGCGCGTGTCCGGGCTCGGCGCCGCACCACCGGTCCGCGGGCCGACCTCCGCACCGAACTCGATCCTGCGGCCCGCGCCCCGCTTCATGACCCCGTCCCCGTCTAGGGTGTTCACCCTAGACAATCCGGCCGGCCGGGACTATCCCCCGATGGACGTCCGATCCAGGTCGGCGACACCGGGGGGCGCGGTTTGGCACAGCGGTTCCAGCTCGCGGGGGCGGTTGCCCTGATCACCGGCGCGGCCAGCGGCATCGGCGCGGCCCTCGCCGAGGGCCTCGCCGCGAAGGGCTGCAACCTTCTCCTGCTGGACCGGGACGAGACCGGCTTGGCGGCCACCGCCGCGAAGATCCGCGGCGTTGCGGTCGAGAGGCGGGTCCTCGATCTCACCGATGCCGAAGCGATCCGCCTCCTGCCGGACTGGGTGGCGGAGCGGTTCGGGCACCTCGACCTCCTGATCAACAATGCCGGCGTCGCCCTCGGCGGCCGGTTCGACGAGACGCATCTCGACGATTTCGAGTGGCTGCTCGACATCAACCTCCGTGCCGTCGTGCGGATGTGCCACGCCTTCCTGCCGATGCTGCGCGCCCGCCCAGCGGCCCAGATCGTCAACCTGTCGAGCCTGTTCGGGCTGATCGCGCCGCCCGGCCAGGTCGCCTATTGCACGAGCAAGTTCGGGGTGCGCGGCTTCTCCGAGGCCCTCCGGCACGAATATGCCGGCACCGGCCTCGGGGTGACGGTGGTCCATCCGGGCGGCGTGGCCACCGCGATCTCGCGCAACGCCCGCGGCCGGCGGCCCCCGAGCGATCCCGAGGCGGCCAAGCGCGCGGCCGTGGAAGACGAGAAGGCGCGGGAGGCGTTCGGCAAGCTGCTGACGCTCGCGCCCGCGGATGCCGCCGCCGCGATCATCCGCGGAATCGAGACTCGATCCCCCCGGATCGTCGTCGGCAAGGACGCCAAGAACGCCGCTCTGATCCAGCGGCTGATGCCGGTCAGCTATTGGAAGACGATCGTGCGCCTGTCCGGCGGGACCCTCTGATGGCAAGTCTGCGCGCGTATCTCGGGGCCTACATGGTCCGCAGCCGCGTCCGGGGCCCTTTGTCCCGCGCCCGCGACGCGGCCGCGTTCCGCCGGATCTTCGAGGCGCCGGCCTTCCCGGATCCCAAGGGCGTGACCTACGAGCCGGGCCTCGTCGGCGGCGTCAAAGGCGAGTGGATCCGACCGAAGGCGGGTCCCGGCCGACGGATGCTCTACATCCATGGCGGCGGCTTCATCGCCTGCTCACCCCGGACGCACCGCCCCGTCACGGGTGCGCTGGCGAGCCGCGGCTTCACGATCTTCGCGCCCGATTACCGCCTCGCCCCCGAGCACCCGTTCCCCGCCGCGGTCGACGATGTGGCGGCGGTCTGGGCGGCGTTCAGCGCGGACGGGGCGGCCTGCGTGGCCGGCGAATCGGCTGGCGGCAACCTCGCCCTCGTTCTGATGGCTGAGGCCCGCACCCGGCGCCTGCCGATGCCCTGGGCGGCGGCCCTGTTCTCCCCCGCCACGGATTTCGTGTCGGAGGGCGGGTCGCGGGTCACCAATGCATGGCGCGACGCCATGTTCGATCCGCAGGCGCTTGCGGCGATCCGGCCGATGTATCTGGGCGATGCCGATCCGGCCGACCCACGGATCTCGCCGATCTACGGCGACCCGACCGGCTTCCCGCCGCTGCTGTTCCATGTCGGCGCCCGCGAGGTCCTGCGCGACGATTCCGTTCGCATGGCCGAGCGGGCCCGGGCGGCCGGCGTCGAGACCGAGCTCAAGCTCTTCCCGGTCGTGTCCCACGCCTGGCAATTCGCGGCCAGCATGCTGCCGGAGGCGCGGACGTCCCTCGACGAGGCCGCGGCCTTCCTGAACGCGCACGCACCACACGCCCCGTCCGGGAGCCCCCTGCGATGACCGAGCCCGCCTCCGAGATCCTGGCCGTCCTGATCGTCGGCGCCGGCTTCTCGGGGCTCGCGATGGCAATCCGCTGCCGGCAGGCGGGTATCGGTCCGCTGCAGGTGATCGAGAAGGCCGACGGAATCGGCGGCACGTGGCACGACAACACCTATCCGGGGGCGGCCTGCGATATTCCCTCGCACCTCTACTCGCTGTCCTTCGCTCCGAAAGCCGATTGGAGCCGGATGTACGCGCCGCAACCGGAGATCCTGGCCTACCTGCGGGAGACCGCCGAGCGGAACGGGCTGATGCCTCTGATCCGGCTCGGGACGACGTTCAGGGGTGCGACCTGGGACGAGACGCGCGGCCTCTGGCAGGTGGAAACGGACCGCGGGCCGATCCTGACGCGGGCGATCGTCTCGGGCATGGGCGGCCTGCACCACCCGGCCTACCCGGACATACCGGGCCGTGACGCCTTCGCGGGCGCGGCCTTCCACACGGCGGCCTGGGACCATTCCGTCGACCTTACCGGCAAGCGCGTCGGCGTCATCGGCACGGGGGCGAGCGCGATTCAGGTCGTGCCCGAACTCGCCAAGGTCGCCGCACAGCTCACGCTGTTCCAGCGCACGCCGCCCTGGATCATGCCCAAGCACGATCACGCCATTCCCGAAGGCGCGAAGGCGCGCTACCGGCGCCTGCCCCTGGCCCGTCGGCTCGAACGGGCCCGGCTGTTCTGGCTGCACGAGGTGCGCGCCTTCCTGGGCTTCACCAAGGTCTCGAAGCTCACGGGACAGGCCGAGGCGCTCGCCCGCCGGCATCTCGCGAAAGCCGTGACGGACAAGGACCTGCGGGCGAAGCTCACGCCCGATTACCGGCTCGGCTGCAAGCGCGTCCTGATCTCCGACGACTATTATCCGACGCTCCAGCGTCCGAACGTCACCCTGGAAACGGACGGCATCGCCCGGATCACCGAGACCGGCCTCACCACGGAAGCCGGACGGAGCCACGACCTTGACGTGATCGTCTACGCCACCGGGTTCGACGTCACCGCGACTTTCGCGCGGATGCACCTCGTCGGCCGCGACGGCCTGCGGCTGACGCAAGCTTGGTCCAATGGGATGGGGGCCTATCAGGGCATCACGGTCGCCGGGTTTCCCAACTACTTCATGCTGCTCGGGCCCAATTCCGGCCTCGGCCACAACTCGGTCGTGTCGATGATCGAGATCCAGGTGCAGCACGTGCTCGACTGCCTGCAGACCTTGCGGACGGGCAACCGGGCCATCGAGGTGCGGCCGGAGGCGCAGGCGCGCTTCCTCGACCGGATCCGCAGCCGGATGGCCGACAGCATCTGGCAGGCCGGCGGCTGCCGGAGCTGGTACCTCGACGCGAGCGGACGCAACACGACGCTGTGGCCGGACTCGGTGATGGCGTACCGCCGGAGTGCGCGACGCGCCCGCCTGTCGGATTATCGATTGGGGTGAGCGGGACGGGTCCTCAGAACGCGAAGCCGGCTTCCGCCGCGAAGGCCTCGAGACCGGGCAGCGAGGCGTCGAACAGCGGGCGCGCGCCGAAGGCATCGCCGGCGCGCACGAACAGCGTCACCTTGGCGTTGCGGTGCGGGCCCATCACACAGACGAGACGGCCGTCATCCTTGAGCTGCTCCAGGAGGGCCTGCGGCCGGACCTCGACGCGACCGTTGATCAGGATCACGTCGAAGGGCGCCTGCTTGGGCGCGCCGGAGGCGATCGGGCCCTCCACCACCTGGGCGGTGGCGCCGAGGCGGGCGCGAGCCTCGGCGGCGAGATCGGGGACCGATTCGAGGGCGGTGACCTGCGCGCCGAGATGCGCCATGATCGCCGCCGCGTAGCCGGTGCCGCTGGCGACGTCGAGGGCGGCGACACCCGGCCGAACCCGGAGGGCCTGGACCATCCGCGCCAGCACCATCGGCGCCGGGAGGCAGCGGGTCTCTCCGGCTCCGTCGCCGAAATTCAGGGTCTGGTCGATATACGCGAAGGCCTCACGGCCCTTGGGCACGAAGGCCTCGCGCTTTACGGTGTCGAAGGCGTCGAGCACCGTGTTGTCGTTCACGTCGAAGGTCCGCAACTGGCAGTCGACCATCATCCGCCGCGCCTGCGCGTAATCGATCATCGAACCGTGTCCTCGAAACGGATCGGAACGCCGCATCGGCCGGGCTCCGGCCCGCGGCCGGCATCCCCGGCCAAGCCTAAGCTTCCCGGACGGGGGGCGTTTTCGGAGATCGTCGGCCAAAACGCAAGGCGAGGGTACGTGTCGAACGTCGGGTTGGCTCCCGGCCCATCGCCATTCCGGCTGACGACGGAGCGAAATGCGACGCTTCCGGCACGGTGTCGACAGACGGCTTTCAGCCCCTCGATCGCTCGCCAAAGCCGTCACTCGGCGTCGTGTTACGTCGGCTGCGCGCTGTCGCGCTCGCGTTCATCCGACGGGTCGCGCCATTGGCGCGGATCGGTGAATAATGAGTTCAGCATAAGCGGCCGGCCGAGCACCGGTTCGCATCGGGAGACACCATGACGCCGATCCGCACACCGACCGTCGCCGGTTCCCTCGCCGTCGCCCTCGCCTGCCTGGGCCTCGGGACGGTGGGATCTTACGTCGCGCACGCACAGGAGACCCCCGCATCCGCGGCGCCGCCGGCGAGCGTGAAGGCGGTCGAACGCGGTGACGCCCTCTACGGCCGCCCCGAAGGTGGTGCGGCCGCGAAGCTCGCGCCCGTCGCGGGGCCGCCGCTCGCGACCGCCCCGGCCAAGCTGCCGCTGGACAAGCTCAAGGTGCCGGAAGGCTTCCACGTCGAGGTCTATGCCAGCGGCCTCGCCAATGCCCGCGAGATGACCCAAGCGCCGGACGGGACGCTGTATGTCGGCACCCGGACCGTGGGCAAGGTCTACGCGGTGCTGCCGGAGGCGGGCCAGGACGGGAAGCGCGTGGTCAAGACCATTGCGTCGGGCCTGCACCGGCCGAACGGCGTCGCCTTCCATGACGGCGCGCTCTACGTCGCGGAACTCTCGAAGATCTGGCGCTACGACGACATCGCCAACCACCTCGACGGCGCGGCGAAGCCGACCCTGGTCTACGACGACCTCCCCAAGGACGAGGCGCATGGCTGGAAGTTCATCGCCATCGGGCCCGACAACAAGCTCTACGTGCCGATCGGGGCACCGGGCAACATCCTGATGCCGCCGGACACGCACGCGCAGATCCGCCGGATCGACCTCGATGGCAAGAACGCCGAGGTCATCGCCCGCGGCGTGCGCAACACGGTCGGCTTCGACTGGAACCCGAAGACCAAGCAGCTCTGGTTCACCGACAACGGCCGAGACTGGGTGTCGGAGGACATCCCGAACGACGAGCTGAACGTCGTCACCGAGCCGGGCAAGCAGCATTTCGGCTACCCGTTCTGCCACCAGGGCACCTTCACCGATCCGGAATACGGCTGGGGCCATTCCTGCGCGGAATTCACCGCGCCGGCGGCGCTCCTCGGCCCCCACACGGCGTCGCTCGGCCTGCGGTTCTACACCGGCACGCAGTTTCCGGACGCCTACCGGGATGCGATCTTCGTCGCGCGGCACGGGTCCTGGAACCGCACCGCCAAGCTCGGCGGCGACGTGGTCGTGGCCAAACCCGGATCGGACGGCAAGATCGCCTCGGTCGAGCCGTTCCTGACCGGCTTCCTCCAGGACAACAAGTATGCCGGCCGTCCGGTCGATGTTCTCGTCGCCAAGGACGGATCGCTGCTCGTCTCGGACGATTACAACGGCGCGATCTACCGCGTCAGCTACGGCAAGTGATGCGCCGATCGTCACGGGCGATCCGGGGATTGGGACCCATCCTCGGCACGGTGCTGGCGGGTGCGGCGCTCGCCGCGCCCGATGCCGCGATGCAGGAGCGCCTCGCGCCCTGCATCGGCTGCCACGGGGCCGGCACCTCCGGAACCGAGGGGGTGCCCTCCCTCGGCGGTCAGCTCCCGGACTACGTGGTCACGCAGCTCTTCCAATTCCGGGAGAAGCAGCGCGAGGCGCCTCCCATGAACGACGTCGCCGCCGGGTTCTCCGACGACGATCTGCGGGCCTATGCCGATGCGGTGGCGACCCTGCCGCCGCCCAGCCGGTCCGGACCGGCCGCCGATCCGGCCCTGGCCGAGCGGGCCCAGGGGCTCGTCGCCAAGCACCAGTGCAATTCCTGCCACGGCTCCGACCTTGCCGGCCGCGACGCGATTCCGCGGATCCGGGCGCAGCGGGAGGATTATCTCGCCAAGGCGCTCGCCGGCTACAAGTCGAACGCCCGGCCGGGCTACGACCCGGCCATGAACGAGGTCGCGCAGGGGCTCAGCGAGGGCGACATCGCGGATCTGGCTGCCTACGTGTCGCGGCTCTGACGGCGCTGTCGTCAGACCACCATCCATGACCTCATCCTGAGGTGCCGAAGCGCGACGGAGGCTTCGAAGGAGGCCTCCGGTTCACGGGTCGTCCCTGGAGACCGCCTCCGAGGCGGCTGCGCCGCACCGCACGATGAGGGGATCGGGTTGGACGGTCGCCGCGAGCGCGTGTCACACCACCCGCAGCGCATCGCCTTTCAGCAGCGCGCCGCCGGCGATCACCTCGGCGTAGACGCCGAGGTCGCGATGACCGAGGCGCGCGTCGAGGGTCCAGGGGATGTCGCAGTCGCGCATGCCGCTGACCGGGTCGACGTTGGTGGCCGCGCAGCGCACGGTCCGCTTGGTGATCTTGAGCCGCAGCCCGCTCGGCGCCTCGACCACCTGCCCGACCATGTCCAACTCGGCGAAGGGCGCGAGCCCCTCGACCAGCAGGTTGCCGCGGAAGCGCAGGGGATCCACGGGCCTGCCGATGTAATCCTCGACCGCCGCCACGCTCGCGCGGTTGATCACCGACACGTAGCCGGTCGGCGAATCCGTGAAGCGGTATTGCGGCGGGGCGGCGAGGACCTTCGGCTCGCCGCGCAGGCTCTCGGGGACGAAGAGCCGCATCAGATCCGCCAGGCCCGCGCGCCCGGCCTCGGTGTCGAGGCGGAAGGCCTGCGCCTCGCCGGAGCCCTCCACGGTGAGCGTCGCCGTGGCATCGTCGTAGCGGGTGCGCAACCGGGCCAGGGCCTCGTCGCGCATGAGCATCAGGTACTTGGTCTTGGGCTGGTGCCGAGGCGCGACCTCGTTGAAGCCCGAGGGGCCGTTCTCGATGGCATAGAGCCGGTCGCCCGGGAAGAAGCCGCTGGTCTCCAGCTCCGCCCGCTCGACGGGTTCGGGGCTCAGGCCCTTCACCGGATAGCGATACAGGGCGCTGACATGAATCAATGCGGTCATGCGCGGAGCGTGGCCCTGAATTGATCCGTCGCGCAAGAGCTTCACCGCCCCTTGTGGTGCCCAATTGCAACACCACATCGGGTCTACCGGCGGCCACCACGGCGCCGGGGCCCTCGCGCGGCGGATAGCCGGAGGGCGACGTTTCGGTGGCGCCGCGCCTCTCATCGGGCGGCGGATGCCGGTACGGGAGGGTTGTGCATGAACTTTGAAAAATACACCGAGCGCGCTCGCGGCTTCGTGCAGGCGGCTCAGAACCTCGCGATGCGCGAGGGACATCCCCAGCTTCAGCCGGGTCACCTGCTCAAGGTGCTGCTCGACGATCCGGAGGGCCTGTGCGCCGGCCTGATCGACCGCGCCGGCGGACAGTCGCGCGTGGCCCTGGCCCAGACCGAGCAGTGGCTCGCCAAGCAGCCGAAGGTCTCCGGCAACGCCGCCGCCCCGCAGGCCACGCGCGAGTTGATGCGCCTGTTCGACACCGCCGAGAAGGCCGCCGAGAAGGCGGGCGATTCCTACGTCACGGTGGAGCGGTTGCTCCTCGCGCTCGCCGTCGAGAAGGATTCCGAAGCCGGCCGCGCGCTCCAGGCGGCGGGCGTCACCCCCGCCTCGCTGAACGCCGCCATCAACGCGCTGCGCAAGGGCCGCACCGCCGACAACGCCTCGGCCGAGAACGCCTACGACGCGCTGAAGAAGTATGCCCGCGACCTCACCGAGGCCGCCCGGGAGGGCAAGCTCGACCCGGTGATCGGCCGCGACGAGGAGATCCGGCGGACCATCCAGGTCCTGTCCCGGCGCACCAAGAACAACCCGGTCCTCATCGGCGAGCCCGGCGTCGGCAAGACCGCGATCGTCGAGGGTCTGGCCCTGCGCATCGTCAACGGCGACGTGCCCGAATCCCTGCGGGACAAAAGCCTGCTCGCCCTCGACATGGGCGCGCTGATCGCCGGCGCGAAGTATCGTGGCGAGTTCGAGGAGCGGCTGAAGGGCGTGCTCTCCGAGGTCACGGCGGCCGAGGGCGGGATCATCCTGTTCATCGACGAGATGCACACGCTGGTCGGCGCCGGCAAGGCCGACGGGGCGATGGACGCCTCGAACCTGCTCAAGCCCGCGCTCGCCCGGGGCGAGCTGCACTGCGTCGGCGCGACCACGCTCGACGAGTACCGCAAGCACGTCGAGAAGGACGCGGCGCTCGCGCGGCGCTTCCAGCCGGTCTTCGTGTCGGAGCCGACCGTGGAGGACACGGTCTCGATCCTGCGCGGGTTGAAGGAGAAGTACGAGCAGCACCACGGCGTGCGCATCCAGGATGCGGCCCTGGTGGCGGCCGCGACGCTGTCGAACCGGTACATCACCGACCGGTTCCTGCCCGACAAGGCGATCGACCTCGTCGACGAGGCCGGCTCGCGCCTGCGCATGCAGGTCGATTCCAAGCCCGAGGAGCTCGACAACATCGACCGCGAGATCGTCCGGCTGAAGATCGAGGCCGAGGCGCTCAAGAAGGAGACCGATTCCGCCTCCCGCGACCGGCTGGTCCGGCTGGAGAAGGAGCTCGGCGACCTGGAGGAGCGCTCGGCGGCGATCACCGCCCGCTGGAAGGCCGAGAAGGACAAGCTCGGCACGGCCGCCGGCCTCAAGAAGAAGCTCGACGAGGCCCGCAACGAGCTGGCGGCGGCGCAGCGCCAGGGCCAGTACCAGCGCGCGGGCGAGCTGGCCTACGGGGTGATCCCCGGGCTGGAGAAGCAGCTCGCCGAGATCGAGGCGAAGGCGGAGAACGGGCGCGATACGATGATGGAGGAGGCGGTGACGCCCGCCCACATCGCCGGGGTGGTCTCCCGCTGGACCGGGGTGCCGGTGGACAAGATGCTGGAGGGCGAGCGCGAGAAGCTACTGGCCATGGAGGAGGCGCTGTCCAAGCGCGTCGTCGGCCAGCGCGAGGCGGTGGAGGCGGTCTCGACCGCGGTCCGGCGCGCCCGGGCCGGGCTGCAGGATCCGAACCGGCCGATCGGCTCGTTCATGTTCCTGGGCCCGACCGGTGTCGGCAAGACCGAGCTGACCAAGGCTCTGGCCGGCTTCCTGTTCGACGACGACACGGCGCTCGTGCGCATCGACATGTCCGAGTACATGGAGAAGCATGCGGTCGCCCGGCTGATCGGCGCACCTCCGGGCTATGTCGGCTACGAGGAGGGCGGCGCGCTGACCGAGGCCGTGCGGCGGCGGCCCTACCAGGTTGTGCTGTTCGACGAGGTCGAGAAGGCGCATCCGGACGTGTTCAACGTGCTGTTGCAGGTTCTCGACGACGGGCGGCTCACCGACGGGCAGGGGCGGACGGTCGACTTCCGCAACACGCTCTTGATCATGACCTCGAATCTCGGGGCCGAGTATCTGGTGAACCAGCCCGCGGGCCAGGACACCGACGCGGTCCGCGACGAGGTGATGGGCGTGGTGCGGGGGCACTTCCGGCCGGAATTCCTGAACCGGGTCGACGAGATCATCCTGTTCCACCGCCTCGCGCGGTCGGAGATGGGGGCGATCGTGGAGATCCAGCTCGGGCGCCTGCAGAAGCTGCTGGACGATCGCAAGATCACCCTGGAGGTCGACGAGGAGGCCAAGAACTGGCTCGCCGACAAGGGCTACGACCCGGCCTACGGGGCGCGGCCGCTGAAGCGGGTGATCCAGAAGAACGTCCAGGATCCCCTGGCCGAGCTGGTCCTGTCCGGCAAGGTCCACGACGGCGAGACGGTGCCGGTCAGGGTCGGCCCGATGGGCCTGATGATCGGCGACGTTACGGTCGGCACCGAGCGCCGGCCGGTCAACGCGACGCTGAACTGAGCGGTTCGTCGGCGACGACGAGAAGGGGCGGCGCGCCACATCGTGGTGCGCCGCCCCTCTTTTCATGCCTCTGAAGCGAGGGCTGTCATACGGTTTCCGTTAGTTCTGGCTGAGTCCGGACCTCAATCAAGGCGCTCGACGCGCCGGATCGCCCGCGCCAGATCGGCCGCCTGATTTCGATCCCGACAGATCAGCCAGAGGTCGTCATGGGCCGACAGCTCCGCGTCGAACAGGTCGGCGAAGGCGGCCGGCGGGTCGCCGAGGTCGGGCCAGTGGAACAGGCGGAAGCCGAGCGCCTCGAACAGGGGCAGGATCGGGCCAAGGTCCCACAAGCGGTTGTTGCTCAAGGTCGCGTCGAGGCGTCCAGTGGCCAGGAGCGCGGCGTCCGAGATCGCGCCGCCCTCGCTCCAGGGGAACCAGCCGCGGCCGTAATCCAGGATATAGCGCTGCGCCGTGACCGACAGCCAGCCGACATGGCCGGTCCGGCGCTCCGACCGCTCGAGCGGCCGCAACGCCGCAACCATGCGGCCGCCGCGTGTCGGCGCCCAGAAGGCGCGGCCCGCGCTCGCCGCCAGAAGGATGCCCTCCGTCGCCTCCGCGGGTACGCTCCGGGCCGGCTCCGAGCGATCCTCGTTCCAGGCCGGAAGGCTCATCACGCAGGCCCGGGGCCAGCCGGCGCGGCAGGCCGCCACCATCACGCCCCAGCCTGACAGGCCGCCCGCGAAGGGCCGGGTGCCGTCGATCGGGTCGCCCACGAAGGTCCAGGTCTCGCGGGCAAGCATCGCCCGGGCCGCCGCATGCCCGAGATCCTCCGCCGTCTCCTCCTCGATCAGGTCGGGGCCGAACCGCGCGTGCAGCAACCGGCTGACGGCGAGATCGGCCTCGGTCAGGGCCTGGCCGAGATCCGGGCCCTTGTTGCTCATCGCAAGGCCGGTCGCCCGCATGGCGAGGGCCAGCGGCGCCGCCTCCTCGGCGAAGGCGAGCATCTGCGCGAAGACATCGGATTCGGGCGTGGCGGGCGAGATCGTCATGCGGCGAACAAGGCGGGGGCGCGGAGCATCAGGGCCTGAACCAAGACCAGGGTCTTGAGGTCGGGCAGGCGGCTGGTGCGGGCCTGATCGGCCAGCGCGGCCAGCGGCACTTCCACGACAAGCACCTGCTCGCCCTCAGCGTGAAGCCCTCCACCGGACCCAACCCGGTCGGCCGATTCGTAGGGCGCGAGGTAGAGCCAGAGACGTTCGGAGGAGACGCTCGGCATGCTGTAGGCGTGGGCCACCGGCTCCAGCCGTCGCAGGCGCACGCCCGCTTCCTCCATCGCCTCCCGGATCGCCGTCGCCTCCGGCGCGCCCCCGTCGAGGCCACCGGCCGGGGCTTCGTCGAACTCCGCCGATTCGCCCCAGAAGGCCGGCCCGACCCGCGCCTGCCGCACGAGCAGCGCCATGCGCCGCTCGGGATCGTAGGGCAGCACGCAGGCCGCCTGCCCGTGATCCTCCAGCGCGCGCCGCACGGTGCTGCCATCCTGCAGCGTCAGCGTGGCGATGCCGAAGGTGTTCCAGCCGCGGTGGAGCACCTCCAGCGGCAGCGCAGGCACGGGCTCGGTCATGACCAGCTCAGCGCTTCGTATTGGTGGCGGTCTGGCCGAACATCACCTTCTTGGCGTCCTCGCTCATGGTCTTGCCGAAATCCGGATTGACCTCCGGCGCGCGGGCATAGGCTGCCTTCGTGGCGGGCCGCTCGGCGATCGCCGTGAACCAGCGCTTCAGGTTCGGGTGCTCGTCGAGGTTCTGGCCCTGCTTCTCGTACGGCACGATCCAGGGATAGCAGGCCATGTCGGCGATGGAGTAATCCGCGCCGGCGACGAAGGCGCGGTCGGCCAGCCGCCGGTCGAGCACGCCGTAGAGCCGGTTGGTCTCATTGACGTAGCGCTTGATCGCGTAATCGATCTTCTCGGGCGCATATTGCGAGAAATGGTGGTTCTGGCCGAGCATCGGCCCGAGACCGCCCATCTGCCAGAACAGCCATTGCAGCACCTCCGCCCGACCGCGCAGGTCGCCCGGGATGAAGCGCCCGGTCTTCTCGGCGAGATAGAGCAGGATCGCCCCCGACTCGAACAGCGAGACCGGCGCGCCGCCACCCGCCGGCTCGTCGTCGACGATCGCCGGCATGCGGTTGTTGGGGGCGATCCTGAGAAAATCCGGATTGAACTGCTCGCCCTTACCAATATTCACAGGATGGATTCGGTAGGGCAGCCCCGTTTCCTCGAGAAACATCGTGATCTTATGGCCGTTTGGCGTCGGCCAGTAGTGGAGTTCGATCATCGGCTGGTGTCCCGCTATGCCCCCGGCGGACGGGAAGTGGGCCGCCGTGGCGCTCCGGTCAAGCATGCCGCCGACGGCACGGTCGGGCCGGCTTCTCTCGGCCTCATCCGCCGGCGCAGCCCTGGACGTCGACGTAGACCGCATAGAGCGACTGGCTCGCCGCCATGAACAGACGGTTGCGATGCCGGCCCCCGAAGCAGAGGTTGGCGCAGCGCTCCGGCAGGCGGATTCGGCCGATCGCCCGGCCCTCGGGGTTGAACACCATGACGCCGTCCAGGGCGTCGTCGCCCATGCCCCAGCCGCACCAGAGATTGCCGTCGACATCGCAGCGGAGACCGTCCGGCGTGCCCGGCCCGGCGTCGATCAGCACCCGCCGATCCCGGAGAGCGCGGCCGCCGACCACGTCGTAGGCAACGATCCGCCGGGTCGGCCGCCCTCGCGATTCCACCAGGTAGAGCACGCGGCCGTCGGGGGAGAAGCACAGGCCGTTGGGACCGGCGAGATCGGAGGCCACCGCCTCCAGCACGCCACTGACCGGATCGAGCCGATAGACGTTCTGCGGGAGTTCGGGTTCGGCGCGCGCGCCCTCGTAGAAGCCGCCGATCCCGAAGGGCGGATCGGTGAACCAGACCGCCCCGTCGGCGGCGGTCACGACGTCGTTCGGCGAATTGAGCCGGCGGCCCTCGAACATGTCCGCCAGAACGGTGATCGCGCCGTCATGCTCGGTCCGGGTGACTCGACGGCCCCCGTGCTCGCAGGTGACGAGCCGCCCCTGCCGGTCCCGGGTGTTGCCGTTCGCGAAGCCCGACGGCTTCCGGTAGAGGCCGACCGCCCCGCTCTCCTCGTCCCAGCGCAGGATGCGGTCGTTCGGGATATCGCTCCAGAGCAGGTAGCGGCCGTCGCCGAACCAGACCGGTCCCTCACACCAGCGGAATCCGGTGGCGAGGCGCTCGACCGCCGCGTTGAACACCCGGTAGCGGGCAAAGGTGTCGTCGAGGATCTCGACGGCCGGGTCGGGATAGCGCGGGCTCGGTGTCCACACGGGAAGGTCCATGTCGCTCGCCGCGATCGTCACGGTTTCGGGCCGGGCCGGCAAGAGCGACCCTGAGGCCCGAAGCATGTCGCGGCGGTGACGAGGACCGGAACCTTCCGGCGCGGCGATCCGAAACGCGCCATCCTCCGCCCCCCAGTAGTGGCAGGCGCCGGTTCGTCAGCAGGCAGGCCCGGCCCTCGTCCCGTTTCAAACGGTACAGCGCGGCGATTTGTCTGACAAGTCGGGGGATTCTTGCCCGTGCGATGCGGGTTGCCGCGGGTGACGGCACCTCGGCGCGCGGAACCGGCGACGCGTCTTGCAGGGGAACGGCGGAACCGCTACGGCATTGAGGCCGTGTGGCAGTCGGGGTGTGGCGCAGTCTGGTAGCGCACCTGGTTTGGGACCAGGGGGTCGTAGGTTCGAATCCTATCGCCCCGACCATTCGATCAGGAGCTTGTCGAATCCGATGCCGAGCGCCCGCATCTTCCGTCCGTCTCGGGATGCCACGCAGTCGGGCCTCGCCCGCACCAAGCAGTGGATCCTGGAGTTCGACCGGACCAGCCCGCGCGAGATCGATCCGCTGATGGGTTGGAACGGATCCTCCGACATGCTTCAGCAGGTGCGCCTGGAATTCGACACCGAGGAGGAGGCCGTGGCCTACGCGAAGCGCGAGGGCATCGCCTTCCGCGTCGAGCAGCCGGCCAAGCCGGTCCATCGCAAGGGCCTGTCCTACTCGGATAACTTCAAGTTCAACCGCACGGCGCCGTGGACGCATTGAGACCGGCGGAGCCGGCTCACGCCCTGCGGCGCGCCTTCCAGGCAGCGTAAGGGGAATCGCCTTCTGGCCGTATCTGGCTGATCCGCATCGGCTGCGCATCGAGCGGCTGGCAAAGTTCCGCATAGATCGTGGCGCTGCCGGCGCCATGTTCTGCGGCTTCCTCGGCCGAGAAGGCGAAATAGCCTTCCGTGAAGCCGGCGAGCCGCATCGCGGCGTGACACATCGGGCACGGGCGCCCGCTCGCATACATCACGCAGTCGCCGAGGTCGCGGCGGCCGAGCAGCCGGCTCGCCTCACGCAGCGCGACCATCTCGGCATGGGCGCTCGGATCGTTGGTGGCGTGCACCCGATTGGCCGCGCGGACCAGCACGGCGCCGTCCTGCACGATCACAGCGCCATACGGGGCACCGCCGGCCTCCACATTGGCCGCGGCAAGGGCGACCGCCTCGCGGATATGATCCTCGTGCGTCGCCATGGCCTGATCCCCCCTGCGCTGGCGCGGCAACGCCGGGCGCAACGGGAAGTTCAGCGAGAGGCGCTCAGAATGCGTAGCGCACCGTGCAATAGGGCATCGATTCCGCGAGGAGCGCCTTGAACCGGGCAAGCCATCGGCCCTTCCAGCCGGACCGGTAGCGCAGGTTGAGGCCGCCGCCTTCCGAAACCTTCGTCTCCTGGATGTCCGGGCGCCAGAGCAGGTCCTCGGCCTTCGGGTGCCAGCCGAGATTGACCGCATGCAGATCCGCATTGTGGGTCAGCATGATGATCTCGCACTTGAGCTGCGCCTTGGCGGCGTCCGACAGCGTGGCGTCGATCTCGGCGAACAGCGCCCGCCAGTCCTCCTCCCAGCCCTCGTAGAGGATCACGGGCGAGAAATTGACGTGGACCTCGTAACCGGCGGCCACGAAGTCGTCGATGGCGGCGATCCGCTCCGGGATCGGGGCCGTGCGCACGTCCACGATCCGGGCGATCCGCGCGGGCATGAGCGAGAAGCGGATGCGCGTCTTGCCCTGCGGGTCGTAGGCGAGGAGATCGCGGTTCACGGCCTTGGTGGCGAAGGAGGCCTTGGCGTTGGGCAGAGCGCGGAACAGCGCGACCAGGCTGCGCACGCCGTCACTCACCGCGGCGTCCACCGAGAGGTCGCCGTTCTCGCCGATGTCGTAGACCCAGTATTCCGGATCGATCGGATCCGGCTCCGACAGGCGCCCCTGGCGTCCGGCATGCCGGGTGATCGCCGCGCAGGCCTGCTCGACGTTCACGAATAGCGAGATCGGATTGGAGAAGCCCTTGCGGCGGGGCACGTAGCAATAGGCGCAGGCCATGGCGCAGCCGTTGGAGGTCGAGGGCGCGATGAAATGGGCGCTGCGGCCGTTGGGCCGCATGGCGAGGCCCTTCTTCACGCCGAGGACCAGGGTCGAACGCTTGATCCGCACCCAGTCCTCCACCGATCCCGCATTGCCGTGGAGTTCCGGGATGTTCCAGTGCGACGGCACGACGATGCGCTCGGCTTCGGCAAAGCGCGTCAGGATCTCCCGGCCGAGCGGGAAGTCGCCGACCGCAGGTTCATGGTAGATCGTCCGGATATCGAGAAGATCGCGAGTCAGGGCCATGGAGGATCCGGGGCCCGAAGACGGCCCGGTCGACGATATGGTGCGCCCGGACGCGGCCGGAATGTCTTGCGACCTGTCGTCCTGCCCCGGCCGACGCCCGGAGCGTTCACGACGGCATGCCGTTTTCGCTGATCGTTCAACGTTATCTTACGATTCCCTGTCATGAGTCCCTCAGCTTCGAGTGGACGTACGATGATCGTTCGGGACCAGGAGAGATCTGAGCCGGAACCGCCCGGTCCCGGCGAATCTCTCGACCCTGCGGTTCCGAGAAGGGACGCGCTGATCCGGCGGGACCAGCTGGATGCCATGCGCGGGAGCGTGCTGGCCGCCATCCCGGTCAACATGCTTCTCGGACTGGCGAGTCTACTGGTCGCCTATCACAGCGGGCATGCGACCGCGGGGGCCGTCTGGTTTGCGGCATCGACCAGCGTCAATCTCCTGCGAATCACCTTGTGCCGGATCCCCTGCCTCGGCCTGGCGCTGACCGCGGACATGACGCCGAGCCTCGCCGCACATGCCGGACGCTCCATCGACAGGCGGCTGCGCGCCTTCACGGCTGCGGCGTTCCTGTCCGGCGTGGTCTGGGCCTGCCAGCCGCTGCTCTGCGAGGGCTACACCTCCGCGCAGGCCCTGTTCTATCTCGCGATCACCTGCGGCGTGACCGCTGGCGCGGTGACGCACGGGACCGCGTATGCCCGCATCCCGCTCAGCTTCATCGTGATGCCGTTGCTGTCGGTCGCCGTCTGCCTTGTCCTGACCGGTGACTTCGACCGGAACTGCCTCGCAGCCTGCGTCATCCTCTACTTCTTGGCCCTGACGCACACCGCGTTCCGGAGCGAGGCCGTGTTTCGCGACGCGAGCCGGCTCAAGAACGAGGCCCACGCCCTCGCCCGATCGCGCGCCGAGGCGCATGCCAGCGCCAGCGCCCTCGTCGATGAGATGCGGTGGCGCGCCACGCATGACGACCTGACCGGCCTTCTGAACCGCGCGGGCCTTCTGCAGGCGACCGAGCATCGGCTTCACACCGGCACGCTCAGCCTGCTGATGCTCGACCTGGACGGTTTCAAGTTCGTCAACGATGTCTACGGACACAAGGCGGGCGACCGCGTGCTCGTGGAGGTCGCCCGTCGGCTGAGCGGTGCGCTGCCGGAGAACAGCCTTGCGGCCCGGCTCGGCGGCGACGAATTCGCCGTGCTGTACGATCCCGCCACGTCCGGCGTGCCCCACAGCGTCATGGCGGCGACTCTGATCACCACGGTGGCACAGCCGTTCGAGGGTTTCGACGCGGGCCGGCTCGGTGTCAGCATCGGCGTTCATGACGGTCCGGAGCCCGGCCTGACCGAGATGCTGAGCTGCGCCGACGAGGCGCTCTATGCCGCGAAGGCGACCGGCCGGAACCGCTTCCGGGTGTTCGACCACGGCCTGCGCGAGCGGCTGCAGATGCGGCGCGATCTGGAGCGCGACCTGTCGCAGGCCCTGGTCGAGAATGCCCCGAAGGTCTGGTTTCAGCCGATCTACGCCGCGGATGGCCGCATCCTGGTCGGGCTGGAGGCGCTGGTCCGATGGGAGCATCCGCGCCTCGGCTGGATCGCCCCGCCGGACCTGATCGCCGCCGCCGGGATGGCGGGCCTCACCGAATCACTGTTCCGCTACATCCTCGAGCGGGTCACCGCGATGCTGGAGATCCTGCATCGCCGCGGCCTGCAGGGCGTGCGCGTGGCGATGAACGTCTCACCGCGGGAGATGGCGCAGGTACCGGTGGACGAGATCGTCATCGAGCGTCTGACGCTTCTCGGCCTGCCGCCCACGATGCTGGAGATCGAGATCACCGAGGAAACCGCCCTCGATATCGGTGTGGTCCAGAGCAAACTGCAGGCTCTGTCCCGCGCCGGCATCCGGGTCGCCCTGGACGATTTCGGCATCGGCTACTCGTCCCTCTCATCGCTGCGGCAGCTCAAGGCGGACCGGATCAAGATCGACCGGAGCTTCGTCACCGGGCTCGGATCGAGCGACGACAAGCGCGGGCTCGTCCTCGCCGTCCTCGGTCTCGGCCGTCTGCTGGGTCTCGACGTGGTGGCGGAAGGGGTCGAATCGGCCGAGGACCTGCACATTCTGCAGGCGATGGGGTGCCCGTTTCTGCAGGGCTACCACCTCGGGCGCCCGATGCCGGTGGAAGCCCTGGAGGCGACCCTGCTCACCACGCGCATCGCGGCGGCCTGAAGAGACGGTTTTGCGAAGGGAACTCGGGGCCGCTCGACCCGCTCAGAAGCGCTCCAGATCCGCCGGCCCGCGACCCAGGAGCCTGCGCGCCGCCGCGTACCACAGGCGGTCCGGCAGCCGGTAGAGCCACACCAGGGCCAGGACGAGGGCCAAGCAGCCGGCGATCGTCAGCAGGAACAACCAAGCCAGAGCTTCGAGGATGAACCCCGGCTTCGGTCCGGACTCCGTCCGGTCGTACCAGAGCGGATCCGTGTCCCAGGCCGGATCGTTCTCGTCCACGGTCGAACCCTCCACAGCGAATCCGACGCGCGGCCCCGAGGCGCTCGCAAGGCGCCGGCCGCCGGATCGCCGGGATCGATCGCGGCGCGGACATCCGCGCTGGTCCGTCGGGCCCATCCGAATTGAGCGCACCGCTCCTCGATCCCGCGCGGCCTGCGACGGCCCGAACCGGCCCGGCGTCGGCACGCTACAGGCCTCATCGCGGGGTGGCCGAATACCCAATTCGGACTACGCCGGTCGGCCAGCCGCGTTTTTCCACACCCAACTTTCTCAGCAATTTATTGCTTAGTTTGCGGAGTATGGCATTCTGACTGACGAAAAGACTGCGTGACCCGCCATGAGATCTGTCAATCGCCTGCGGCGCAAGCGCACTGCGCTCTGGTCGATTCTGGCCCTGTCGGCCGCCTGTCCGGTGCCGACCCAGGCGGCCGACATGCGTATCGAGGCCGCCAAGATCACCGGCGGCGACCTCTGGATCATCGGCTACGCCGACGATCCAGGCGTGGAGATCACGCTGGACGGCCAGTTCCCGCAGCGGACCGACAACCGAGGCTATTTCGAGTTCCGCGTCGTCTACCATCCGGCCAGCTGCATCGCGACGCTGCGGACGCCGAAACAGACTCGCAGCATCGTCGTCGGCGAATGCGGCCAGCAGGCTCCCGGCCTCGTCGGCCCGGCCGGGCCGGCCGGGCCGCGCGGCGAGATGGGTCCGCGCGGCGAGGCCGGGCCGCCCGGCGAGCGGGGCGCGATGGGACCGCCCGGACCACCCGGGCCGCAGGGCCCCGCCGGCGAGCAAGGCCTCGCCGGACCGCCGGGCCCGCCGGGTCCAGCCGGCCCGCGTGGGCCTGCCGGCCTGATCGGCGCGCCGGGGCTGATGGGTGCCACGGGCCCGGCCGGGCCGCCCGGGCCACCCGGGCCCCGGGGGCAGCAAACGCCCCCGGTCGCAGCGCCGAAACCGAAGCCTCCGCCCGCCTTGACGGGATCGGTGCCCAGGCACCGCCCGGCGGCGCGCCCGCCCCGTGACCCTGAGCCTGATCCCGCCCCCTACAACCCACAAGATCTCGAGCCGGATGCGGGCGGCGGGGGGATGGATCGGTACTAAGAGCAAGCCGGCCCGGCGGGCGCGACGCCCGATCCAGCGGCCGCGTGAGGGCGTCGGTCGTCGCGCGCCAGTCCGACGCCTCGATCACATTCTTCCGTCCTCGCAAGCAGGCGATAGTCTCTGATGCGACGCATTTATAAAACTAGACAGTTCAATACGCGTACGCGCCGCACAGCGATCGCAGGGTGTGTCACCTTAATGCCCCAACGCGGCACATTTCGACGCCGCACCCACGCCGAGGCGAGCCAAGACGTCCGGTTTGCGCTAAGCGTGACGGTGGGGCGGGCTTGATCGGAGACGGGCGAAACGCCGTACCTTGGCCGTTTTCGTCTCGGACATCCGGACCGAAAGAGACCGCAAGGGCTTGTTCATCGTGACACGACGTCCACCAGCAAGTTGTCCGACGTTCCGCCTGGCCGGGATGGTGTCCGGGCTCGCGATGCTGGCAGCCATGCCGGCCTCCGCCGAGACCCTGGAGAGCGCCCTCGCGAAGGCCTATCAGGGCAACCCATCCTTGAATGCCGGTCGCGCCGGGGTGCGCGCGATCGACGAGAACGTGGCGATCGCGCAGTCCGGCTACCGGCCGACCGTCAGCGTCAACGCCGCGATCGGCGTCCAGTACCTTCAAACGCGCTCCTCCAGCAGCGTCGCGTCCGCGGGCACCGCCAGCACGGCGGCCACCAGCGGCGCCTCTTCCCTCGGAACGACAGGCGGCGGCCTTGGAACGGCAGGCGGCGCGACAACCGGCGTCGGGACGACGGGGGTTGGGACCACGGGTATCGGAACCACGGGCGTCGGGACCACGAGCGTCGGGACCACGGGTACCGGAACATCCGGGTCCGGAGCGGGCGGTGGGGGCCTGTCCGAGGGCGCCACGTCCGACATCGCCAGCCAGGTGATCACCTCCAAGCGGACGACGCGCACCACCTACCTGCCCAGCTCTGCCAGCCTGAACGTCACGCAGACGATCTTCAACGGCTTCCAGACCGACAATCAGGTCCGCCGGGCCGAGTCGCAGGTCTACAGCCAGCGCGAGAGCCTGCGCTTCACCGAGCTGACCGTGCTCTACAACGCCGTTCAGGCATACATGAACGTGCTCAGCAACACGGCCACGCTGGAGCTGAACCGGAACAACGTCGAAGTTCTGGAAGAACAACTCCGCCAGACGCGGGACCGGTTCAACGTCGGTGAGGTGACCCGCACCGACGTCGCGCAGGCCGAGGCGCGGCTGGCCGGCGCGCGCTCGCAGGTGAGCACCGCCGAGTCCAACCTGCGCACGAGCATCGGCGTCTACCGGCAGAATATCGGCGTCGAGCCGCGCCAGCTCGCGCCGGGTCGGCCGCTGGACCGGTTCGTGCCGCGCAATCTCGACGCGGCCATCGCCATCGGCCTGAGCGAGCATCCGCAGGTCGTTTCGGCCGTCCACAATGTCGATTCGTACGAAGCCCAGGTGAAGGTGCTGGAAGGTCAGCTCGCTCCGCAGCTCAGCCTGCAGGGCTCCCTCAGCCAGCTCTACGATCAGAACGGCCCGAATCAGAGCTTCTTCGTTGGCTTCGTCGGCGGCCGGCTCTCCATCCCGATCTATGAGGGCGGCCAGACCTACGCGCAGATCCGGCAGGCCAAGGAATCGGTGGGCCAGGCCCGAATCCAGGTCGACCAGATCCGGGATCAGGTCCGCGCCCAGATCGTCGATTTCTGGGGCCGGCTGGAGGCCGCCAAGGCGCAGGTCATCGCCGCCCAGGCCCAGGTCCAGGCCAACGAGGTGGCGCTGAACGGCGTGCGCGAGGAGGCCCGCGTCGGCCAGCGCACGACCCTCGACGTGCTCAACGCGCAGCAGGAACTGCTGAACTCCCGCGTGAGCCTCATCGTCGCCCAGCGTGACCGCGTGATCTTCTCATACGGCGTGGTTCAGGCGATCGGACAACTGACCGCCCGCTTCACGGCGCTCCCGGTCGAATATTACAGCGCCAAGGTCCACTACGATCAAGTCAAGGACCTGTGGTTCGGCCTGCGCACGCCGGACGGTCGCTGAGGGCTTTTCCACGGGGAGTGTGTTGCGGGCGCGCTTGCCGCCATGAAACGGCATGGAATACTGATTGAACATCGATCCATTCGGATCGCTTTCCAGTCTCCCATGCCCGAGTGCGCCTGCCTATGAGTGCAGCAAGCCCCAAGATCCCGGACACGAAACTCCAGGACAAGGCTGCCGATAAGGCGCACGAGCCTTCGATGGAAGAGATCCTCGCCTCGATCCGGAGGATCATCGCCGACGATCAGGCGGCCAAGCCGGCCGATGTTCCGGCCCCTGCCCCGGAGCCCGAGGACGTGCTCGACCTCGCGGAGGCCGCCGAGCCTGTGATGCGCCCGCGCATCGTGGAGCCGGAGCCGGAGCCGGAACCTGCTCCGGACCTGCTCGATTTCGATGCGATCGACTTCGAGGACCCGGTCACAGCCGCGCCGGAGCCGGAGCCGGAGCCCGAACCGATCCCGGAGCCGCCTGCCCCGCCGCCCCCGCCCCCGGAGCCCGTGCTCCAGGTCGTGCGCGCGCCGGAGCCGGGGCCGGAGGCGCTGGTCTCCCCGGCGACCGATGCCAGCGTCAGCGGCGCGTTCAACCTGCTGGCCCATACGGTGCTGACGCAGAACGCCCGGACGCTGGAGGATCTCGTCAAGGAGATGCTCCGGCCGATGCTGAAAACCTGGCTCGACGACAACCTTCCGGCCGTAGTCGAGCGGCTGGTGCGCGCCGAGATCGAGCGGGTCTCACGCGGGCGCTGAGCCGGCAGCCTGGGTACGGCGGCCGCGGGTCGCCGTCCGCGTGTTGACGGGAGCGGCGTGACGGTCGAAAGCGGGGCCAATCCCGTTTGGACAAGCGCCGGCCCGTACCCGCGATGATGGACAAGACCTTCGAGCCCGCCTCCGTCGAGGCGCGGATCTCCGCCGCCTGGGTCGAGGCGGACGCCTTCCGTGCCGGCCGCCCCGAACGCGCCGGGGCTCCGCCCTACTGCATCGTGATCCCGCCGCCGAACGTGACGGGCTCGCTCCACATGGGGCATGCCCTCAACAACACGCTGCAGGACATCCTCTGCCGCTTCGAGCGCATGCGCGGCAAGGACGTGCTCTGGCAGCCCGGCACAGACCATGCCGGCATCGCCACCCAGATGGTGGTCGAGCGGCGGATGATGGAGCGCCAGGAGCCCGGCCGCCGCGAGATCGGCCGCGCGGCCTTCGTCGAGAAGGTCTGGGCCTGGAAGGCGGAATCCGGCGGTGCGATCGTCAATCAGCTGAAGCGTCTGGGTGCCTCCTGCGACTGGTCCCGCGAGCGCTTCACCATGGACGAGGGCCTGAGCCGGGCCGTCCTGAAGACCTTCGTCGACCTGCACCGGCAGGGCCTGATCTACCGCGACAAGCGGCTGGTGAACTGGGATCCGAAGTTCCAGACCGCGATCTCGGACCTGGAGGTCCAGCAGATCGAGACGAAGGGCCATCTCTGGCACTTCGACTACCCGGTGGTGGACGAGGCGGGCACCGAGACCGGCACCGTCATCACGGTCGCGACCACGCGCCCCGAGACGATGCTGGGCGATACCGGCGTTGCGGTCCATCCCGAGGACGAGCGCTACACGGCACTCGTCGGCAAGCGCGTGCGCCTGCCGCTGGTCGGCCGCCTGATCCCGATCGTGGCCGACACCTACTCGGATCCCGAGAAGGGCACGGGCGCGGTCAAGATCACCCCCGCCCACGACTTCAACGACTTCGACGTCGGCCGCCGCCACGGACTCGGCCTGATCAACGTCCTCGACCCCGAGGGCCGGATGCTGCTCGACGGCAATGCCGATTTCCTCGACGGCGTCGCGCCCGAGGCGGAGGCCCTGGCGCTCCACGGGCTCGACCGGGCGCAGGCCCGCAAGGAGGTCGTCGCGCTGATGGAGGCGCGCGGGCGCCTGCGCGCGATCGAGCCGAACACGCACGCGGTCCCGCACGGCGACCGCTCGGGCGTGGTCATCGAGCCCTACCTGACCGATCAGTGGTACGTGAACGTCAAGCCGCTCGCGGAGCGCGCCCTCCAGGCGGTGCGCGACGGGCAGACCAAGTTCGTGCCCGAGAACTACGAGAAGATCTTCTTCCAGTGGCTCACCAACATCGAGCCGTGGTGTATCTCGCGCCAGCTCTGGTGGGGCCACCAGATCCCGGTCTGGTACGACGAGGCGGGCGGCATCTTCGTCGCCGAGAGCGAGGAAGAGGCGCTGGCCGCGGCCGCGGCGCAGCACGGCCGGCCGGTCACGCTCACCCGCGACGAGGACGTCCTCGACACGTGGTTCTCCTCGGCGCTCTGGCCGTTCTCGACCCTCGGCTGGCCGGACGCGACCCCGGAGCTCGCCCGCTACTATCCGACCAACACCCTGGTGACCGGCAAGGACATCCTGTTCTTCTGGGTCGCCCGAATGATGATGATGGGCCTGCACCTCACCGACCGGGCGCCCTTCGACACGGTCTACCTGCACACCCTGGTGCGGGACGCGTCGGGCGCGAAGATGTCGAAGTCGAAGGGCAACGTCGTCGACCCGCTCGAGCTGATCGATCAGGTCGGCGCAGACGCCCTGCGCTTCACCCTCTGCGCGCTCGCCGTCCAGGGCCGCGACATCAAGCTGTCCACCGATCGCGTCCAGGGTTACCGCAACTTCGCGACCAAGCTCTGGAACGCCGCCCGCTTCGCCGAGCTGAACGGCTGCGGCCTCGATCCGGCCTTCGATCCGCGTTCGGCCACCGGGGCGATCAATCGCTGGGCTCTGACCGAGGCGGCCCGCGCGGTCGAAGAGGTCACGGGCGCCCTCGAGGCCTTCCGCTTCAACGACGCGGCTGCGGCCGCCTACCGCTTCGTCTGGAACATCTTCTGCGACTGGTATCTCGAACTCGCCAAGCCCGTGCTCCAGGGTGAGAGCGTCGATCCCATGATCAAGGCGGAGACGCAGGCGAGCGTGGCGTTCCTGATCGATCAGGTCGCCAAGCTGTTGCATCCGTTCATGCCCTTCCTCACGGAGGAGCTGTGGGCGATCAAGGGCGCCGACCGGCCGGAGCGCGGCCTGCTGACCCTGGCCTCCTGGCCGGAACTCGGCGGCCTCGCCGACGCGGCCGCGGAGGCCGAGGTCGGGTTCGTGGTCGATCTGGTCAGCCAGATCCGCTCGGCGCGGTCTGAGACCAATGTCCCCGCCGCGGCGCAGATCCCGCTGGTGATGGTCGGCGCCGCACCTGAGGTCCGCGCGCGGGTCGAGGCGTGGCATGACACGCTCCTGCGCCTCGCCCGGCTGTCGGAGATCACCTTCGCGGACACGCCGCCGAAGAACTCGGTCCAGCTCCTGGTGCGCGGCAGCGTCGCCGCGCTGCCGCTGGAGGGCGTGGTCGACCTCGCCGCCGAGGTCGCGCGCCTGAAGAAGGAGCAGGGCAAGGCGCAGGGCGAGATCAAGAAGATCGACGCCAAGCTCGGCAACGCCGACTTCGTGTCCCGTGCGCCCGAGGAGATCATCGAGGAGAACCGGGAGCGTCGCGAGAGCGAGGCGGCGCGGCTGGTGAAGATCGAGGAGGCCCTGGCCCGGCTCAGCGGGGACTGAGCGCCGGTTCACGGCACCTCTGAAGCTGCGCCCCGATCCTGAGGTGCCGGAGCAAGGCTCCTCAGGATGCGGGTGGGTGTGCCATCACCGTCGGGGCGCGCCCGGCGTCGGGCGGTCACACGGGGGCCGGATCGGGGCGCAGCCGCTGACGGCGGTCGCGCCGGCGTCGATGTCTCCTGTCCGGGAAGCCGAG
Organism: Methylobacterium sp. UNC378MF; assembly: GCF_900103195.1. Lineage (GTDB taxonomy): Bacteria > Pseudomonadota > Alphaproteobacteria > Rhizobiales > Beijerinckiaceae > Methylobacterium. Next base: position 40,547 of record NZ_FMWU01000034.1, read on the forward strand.
ATCACCGGCGGGTACCGAGGGTACCGGTGAAGGCCTTGGGGGTCCCCCAGCTCGCGGACGACGTGTCGATCGGGCTCCAGAAGCCTTCCCGCGACGCGCCGTGGGGATGCGTAGAATAGTCCGGCGGGACATACCCTCCCGCCTGGTTCCAATGCCCGGGCTTCAGGTTGGTCACCGCACGGTCCGCACGCCCGTCATCGTAGCGGCGCGTATCGATGTCGTACATCTTCCTGGAAACGCCGCGCGCTGCGTGATCTGTTACGATGGAATTTGCGTCAAAGTAGTCACGGTAGTCCGTGTAGGACTCGACCGCCATCGCGCCGACAGTCGACCCGAAGAAGATGGCGGCCGCCAACAGCGTCTTCATCGCACCCCCTCCACCCAGACATTGGCCTCTGGCAGCACCGGGATTTGCGCCGGCCTGCCGAACTGAGCGGGATTGTAGGCAGACTCTGGGGAAGCGCGGTGCCGGACGGCACAAGCCTGGGCCTTTCCCACGTCGCAGAGGGCGGACGCGGCCGGTCGACGGAAGGCGGCCGTCAGAACCGCGATGGCGCTCGGCGACCATCCGGCCACCTGTCCGAACCGTAATGTGACCGCCACTCCTGGGTCAGGGGCCATTCCCTAGACAGATCCCATCGACCGCCGCGTGAGCCGGCGTCGTCCCGATCAGTCCCGAGAGGTTTCAGATCCCCATGACCGAGACCCGTCCCTCAGCCCGCACCTCGCGCCGTGCCCTCGCCTCCGTGGCCGCCGCCGCGCTGATCGCCGGCGGCGCCATCGGCAGCGGATACCTGCCGACTGCCACCCCGGCCTATGCGCAGGCTCTCCCCAAGTCGCCGATCGAGGCCCCCGAGCATCCGCCGGGCTCGTTCGCCGGCATCGTCAACAAGGTCAAGCCGGGTGTCGTCTCGGTGAAGGTGAAGCTCGACGACTCGGCGAGCAGCGACGACGAGGACGGTCCGAGCCAGGGTCGCAACCTCCAGAACGTACCGCCGCAGCTGCGTGAGTTCTTCAAGCGCTTCGGCCAGAATGGTCCCGGCGGCATGCAGCCCCAGCACCAGGGCCCGCGCGGCGCGGTCGGCTCCGGCTTCATCATCTCGGCTGACGGCTATGTGGTCACCAACAACCACGTCGTCGACCATGCGAAGACCGTGCAGGTGACGCTCGACGACGGCCGCACCCTCGACGCGAAGGTCATCGGCAAGGATTCCAAGACCGACGTCGCCCTGCTGAAGATCACCGAGGGCTCGAACTTCCCCTACGTGCAGTTCGGCAAGGCCGCGCCGCAAGTCGGCGACTGGGTGGTGGCGATCGGTAACCCGTTCGGCCTCGGCGGCACCGTCACCGCCGGCATCGTCTCGGCCCGCGGCCGCGACATCGGCGCCGGCCCCTACGACGACTTTCTGCAGATCGATGCCCCGATCAACAAGGGCAATTCAGGCGGGCCGACCTTCAACGTCAACGGCGAGGTCGTCGGCGTGAACACCGCCATCGCGTCTCCCTCGGGCGGCAGCGTCGGCCTCGCCTTCGCCATCCCCGCCGAGACCGTGCAGGCGGTGGTCGACCAGCTCCGCACCGACGGCAAGGTCGCCCGCGGCTATCTGGGCGTCCAGATCCAGCCCGTGACCCAGGACATCGCCGAGGGTCTCGGCCTCGACAAGGCCAAGGGCGCTCTCGTCGACCACGCCGAGAACGGCACTCCGGCGGCCAAGGCCGGCCTGAAGGCGGGCGACGTGATCGAGAAGGTCAACGGCGACACGGTGGACAGCGCCCGCGAGCTGTCGCGCAAGATCGCCGGTCTGAAGCCCGGCGCCAAGGTCGAGCTGAGCTACCTGCGCGGCGGCAAGTCCGACACCGCGACGGTGACGCTGGGCGCGATGCCGTCCGACGGTACCAAGGTGGCAAGCCGTGACGAGGATTCCAGCAACGGTCAGCCGCGGCTCGGCCTGCAGCTCGCACCGGCCGGCGATGTCGGCCTATCGGATCAGGGCGTCGCGGTGGTGCAGGTCGATCCGGACGGACCGGCGGCCGCCAAGGGCATCGAGGCGGGCGACGTGATCCTCGACGTCGGCGGCCAGAGCGTGTCCCGTCCGGCGGATGTCGCGACGCAGATCCGGGCGGCCGAGTCGAGCGGACGCAAGGCCGTGCTGATGCGGGTGAAGAGCGGTAAGGGCCAGACCCGGTTCGTGGCGGTCTCGCTCAACAAGGCCGGCTGAGGCTGGCTCCTCCCGGCGCGGGGCCCCTCCCCGCGCCGTCTCGTGGTGACCTCCGACTGGCGCCGGCCGAACAGGCCGGCGTTTTTGTGGGCGGACACGGACCGCCTGTGCGAACGCGGCGGCGTCTCAGCACTCCGGAACCGGGATCCCCAAACCCGGCCCGAGCCGGGCCCGACACCGTCCGAGCGCCGCGAAGGCGGCATTCGAATCCCGGGCGAGGCGCATCAGGTCTCCCAGCCGCGCCCGGCCCCGCGCGAAGGCGAAGAACACCGCGGCGATGTCGGGCTCGCCGTCCGGCGTGAGCGCCGAAGCCGCGAAGGCCGGCAGGGCCTGGTCGGCCGGATCGCAGATCACGCGCACGGCCGCGAAGGGCAGGCCGTGCCGGCCCGCGAAGGACGCGGCCACGTGCGATTCCATGTCGACCGCCGCGGCGCCGGTGGTGGTCCGCAGGTCCGTCTTGCCGTCGACCGCGAGCACCGCGGTGTCGACGCCCGCCAGATCCGCCGGGATCACCCGCGGCCCGACGCCGGACAGGAGGTTGAGGAGCGTCGCCGACAGGTCGAGATCGGCGGCGCGACGGCCCTCCTCGCTCACCACGCCGGTGCCGACCACGACGTCGCCGGGCTTGAGCGACGGATCGAGGCCGCCCGCGATCCCGAAGCTGATCACCGCCCGGCAGGCGGGCGGCACGCGGGCCTCGAGGATCTGACGGAGCCGGTGGGGATTGCCGCCGGCTCCCACCGCCTCGACCCCCTCCCCTGCCGCCATGCGACGCTCGCGGGCGAGGCCGGTGACGGCCAGGACGGGTGCAGCGGGATCGATCATGGCGCGCTGGTGGACCAGTCCGGCGAGGTCCGCAAGCAGGCGCGATCGCCGGGGCGGAGTCGCGGGCGGATCCGGCGCCGGGAGCGGCTTGTCCGGTCCCGCAGGATCGCTGTCTGAGATAGCCACGTGTCGGGTACCGGGGCTCGCGAAGCGGCGTTCGGGACGGTCGAGCGCGCTGCGATCCGGCGGGGCGGAGCCGGCCCTGCGGACCGGCCCCAGAACGTCACAGGACGTCACATGCCGAACTGGACGCGCCGGCTGTTGCCACGCTTCAGGTTGCGGTAGCGGGCCATGGCCCAGAGGGGGAAGAACTTCGGGTAGCCGTGGTAGCGCAGGTAGAACACCCGCGGGAAGCCGGTGGCGGTGTAGCGCTCCTCTTTCCAGAACCCGTCCGCACCCTGCGTGCGGGTCAGGAAGTTGATGCCCCGGGTCACGGCTGGGTCGTCGACCGCACCGGCCGCCATCAGCGCGAGCAGCGCCCAGGCGGTCTGCGAGGCCGTGGACGAGCCCGCCTCGAAGGCCGGGTCGATCTTGTACGAGGAGGCATCCTCGCCCCAGCCGCCATCCGGGTTCTGGATGCGGATCAGCCAGTTCACGGCCCGCTGGATGCGGGGATCGGCGGAATCGACACCCGCGGCGTTGAGGGCGCAGAGCACCGACCACGTGCCATAGATGAAGTTCATGCCCCAGCGGCCGTACCAGGAGCCGTCCTCCTCCTGGTCGTTCAGGAGGTAGTTGACGCCGCGGTCCAGCGCCCGGGAGGTCTCCCGGGTCTCGCCGAGCTGGGCCAGCATCCCGACCACGCGGGCGGTCACGTCCGCGGTCGGCGGATCGAGCAGCGCGCCGTGATCCGAGAACGGGATGTGGTTGAGATACATGTGGTTGTTGTCGGCGTCGAACGCCGCCCAGCCGCCATCCTCCGACTGCAGCCCCTCGACCCATTCGCGGGCGCGGGCGATCGAGGCCTTGTAGTCCGGCATGCCGGCGACCAGCCCGTGCTGGTGCATGGCCCGGTCCATCGCCATCACCACCACGGCGGTGTCGTCGAGGTCGGGGTAATGGGCGTTGGCGTACTGGAACGCCCAGCCGCCCGGCCGGACCTTCGGCTTGCGGGCCGCCCAGTCACCCACGATGTCGAGCACCTGACGGGGCTTCAGCCAGTCGAGCCCGGCGCGGGCCTGGGCCTCGGCCTCGGGGCCGCCGGCCTCGAGCAGCGCGTGGCTCGCGAGCGCCGTGTCCCAGACCGGCGAGACGCAGGGCTGGACATAGGCCTCGTCGGCTTTCTCGACGACAAGCTTCTCGATGGCGTCGCAGGCGACGCGGACCTGCGGATGATCGGGCCGGTAGCCCATCACCTCGTACATCAGCACCGAATTGACCATGGCGGGGAAGATCGCCCCCAGGCCATCCTCGCCGTTCAGGCGCTCGCTGACCCAGGCGCGGGCCTTCTCCATGGCGCGCTGCCGGCGCTTGCGCGGCATGTGGTTCTCGACCCGCTGCAGCACCCGGTCGATGAAGCCGAAGATCGGCGTCCACGGCCACGTGGCATGCGGGGAACCGGGCCAGGAGCGCACGCTCTCGGGCGGCGTCACGAACAGCTCCTGCACGCTGACGCCGCGCGGGTTTCGGGCCCGGGGCTTGGTCGCCTGGAGCACGAACAGCGGCACCACGGTGGTGCGGGCCCAATAGCTGATCTTGTCGAGGTGGAACGGGAACCACTTCGGCAGGAACATCACCTCGACGGGCATCACCGGCACGGCACGCCAGGGCACCTCGCCGTAGAGGGCCAGCATGAAGCGGGTGAACACGTTGGCATTGGCCGCGCCGCCGCGGGACAGGATGCCCTCGCGCGCCCGGCGCATGTGCGGCGCCTCGATATCGTCGCCGATCATCTTGAGGGCGAAATACGCCTTGACCGTGCAGCTCATGTCGAACGGCCCCTCGTGGACGAGGGCCCAGCCGCCATGCCGGCCCTGGGTGCGCCGGAGGTAGTTGCCGATCTTGGCCTCGAGGTCGCCGGGGACCTGCGTGCCGCGGAAATGGTGGAACAGGATGTACTCGGACGGAATCGTCGCATCCGCCTCGAGCTCGAAGCAGATATGCCCGTCGTCATGCGCCAGGGCGGTCAGCGCGCGCGTCGCCTGGGCCACGCCGCGCTCGACATCCTCGAGCGAGATCCCCTGCGTCTTCGAGCGCTGCAGCGCCTCGACTTTGCTTACGGCCTCTCTCATAGTCCTCGCCTCGAACGACCGCCTCGCGGCGGACGCCATGCCTCAAGCTGCGCCGCGCGCCCAGGTTCCGGCACGCACGGCAGATCCCGCACGCAAGGAACGTGCGGCCGTCTGACCCGAGCGGATCGCTCCCTCGATCGTCGACGGCAGGCCGGTCGCGGTCCAGTCGCCTGCCAGGACGAGATTTTCGTAGGCGGTTTCAGCCTTCGCGCGCCGCGCGGCTTCCGCCGGGGTCGCCGCAAAGGTTGCACGCTTCTCCTTTACGATCTGCCAGCTGGGCAGGTCCGGTGCAAGGTTGCACAACTGTGTGATCTCGGCCCAGATCTGCCGGGCGAGGTCTTCGCGAGGTACGTCGAGAAGCCGATCGGCGCCGCTGATCGTCACCGAATACCGGTCCGGATAGGCGAAAAGCCACTCTGTCAGGCTGTTGACCACGCCGAGGACGAGGGGGCTTCCGGGCTTCGGCACCATCGCGAAATGCGCGTTCACGATGGAGCGGAATTCCGTCGGGGCGAGGAGACCGGGCAACACTTCCCGGGCTACCCAGGGCGGCAGCGCCAGCACGACGCCGTCCTCCGGGCCGAGGCTCTCGGCGCCGTCGGAGAAGACGAGCTGCCCGACCCGGCCGTCGGCGAACTCGAGCGCGCGCAGGCGACGGCCGAGGCGGATTTCGCAGCCGCGGGCCGTGAGATAGCGAATCGCCGGGTCGACGAAGGCGTAGGACAGGCCTTCGACGGCGACGAGCGGCCGGCAGGCCTTCCCGCCGGCGCCCAGGGTCTCGCGCAGGATCCGCGCCGCCAGCCCGACATCGCTGTCGCGGGGCTCGGTGTTGAGGGCGGCCAGCAGAACCGGATGCCAGAGGCGCCGGTAGAGCGTGCCTTCGCAGGCCATGTGGGCGCCGATGGTCCCGCCCGCACCTTCGGCCTTGCCGGAAGCCGCGCGCAGGATGCCGAGGGGCGCCAGGTAGTCCCGCGCCCGGGTCCCGGGGACGCGGCGCGCCGGGCTCATCACCCACCAGGGCAGCCGCCCGGCATTGGGGCGCAGCCGCCAGCGCTCGCCGGTCTTCAGGTCGGCGAAATCGAACTCCGCCACGTCCGGACCGACCAGGGCGTCGGCCGGCGCGCCGATGGTCCTGAGGAAGCTCAGGGAATCGGCATTGCCGGACAGCAGCAGGTGGTTGCCGTTGTCGATCGTCAGGCCGAGGGCCGGATCGTAATACGAGCGGCAGCGGCCGCCGGCCTGCTTGGCGGCCTCGTGCAGAACAACCCGGGCCCCGGATTCCGCGAGAGCGACGGCCGCGGAGAGGCCGGCCAGGCCGGCGCCGACGACGTGAACGGTGCCCATCAGATCAGGCCGTGCCGGAGGACGACGCCCAGCAGCGCGAGTTTGCCGGGCTTCACCCGGGCGCGGGGCATTGCCCAGCCGCGTTCGAGAACCGCCTTCAGGTAGAGGTGATAGGCCGCCGCCATCAGCCGGGCGGCCTTGGTCGCCTTGCGGGGGCTGCGCCGGATGATCTCCCAGGTCGCCTGATAATGGTCCTCAGCCTCGCGGGCGAGGGAGATGCAGACCTCGCCGATGCGCGGGTGGCTGATCGCCTGGACCGGCGTCGGGTCGGTGAGGCCGATCGCCTGGAGCTTCTCGCGCGGCAGGTAGAGGCGGCCGCGCTCGGCATCCTCGTCGATGTCGCGCAGGATGTTGGTGAGTTGGAGTGCGCGGCCCTGGTGCCACGCCAGCCGGATGCCGTCCGCCTCCGGCATGCCGAAGATCCGCACCGACAGCCGGCCGACCGCGCTCGCGACCCGGTCGCAATAGAGGTCGAGGGTCTCGGCGTCGGGCGCGACGATGTCCGCGACGGCGTCCATGGCCATGCCGTCGATGACCGCCTGGAAATCCTCGCGCTTCAGGCCGAAGCGGCGCACGGGCTCCACGAGGTCGCGCACGCGCGGGGCCGGGCGGCCGGCATAGAGCGCATCGATATCGGCCCGCCAGCGGTCGAGCTCGACCTGCCGGACGGCCCGGGTCCCGCCGTCGTCGGCGACGTCGTCGACGGCGCGGCAGAAGGCGTAGACGGCGTACATCGCCTCCCGACGCTCCTTCGGCAGCAGGCGCATCGCCGTGTAGAAGGAAGAGCCGGCGGCGGGCAGGGCCGGAGCGGCGCTCTCTTGGTCCTGGGCGGGCGAGGCGGTGGCAGTCACGAGCGGATTCCTTGAGCCGCGGCCCGGACGGTCCGCCCGCGGAAGGGCCGACGCGCCAGGGTGGCGGCGACGCCGCCCAGCGCCGTCAGGGCGAAGGCGGCCTTGCCGTGGTGGACCTTCTCCGAGAGCGGGTCGCGCTCCAGCAGGCCACGGCTCAGCACCACGGCGAGCCGGTGGATCGCGGCGATCTCCAGCGACAGGCGCAGGTCGTCGATCAGGTCCGGCAGGACCGCGCCCTCGTCGAGCAGGTCCAGGCATCTCTGCGCCAGCTCACGGATGACGGCCCGGAGCTGGGGCGGCGCCTTGGCCTCACCCAGCATCGCCACGGTGGCGCCGTGGCGGTCGAGGCAATCCTGCGGGAGGTAGACCCGGTCGAGGGCGGCGTAATCCTTGCCGCAATCCTGAAGGTGATTGATCACCTGGAGCGCCGCACAGATCGCGTCGGAGGCCCTGTAAACCCGCGCCGGATCCTCGCCGTGCACGTCGAGAACGAAGCGCCCCACCGGCATGGCCGAGTAGCGGCAGTAATGGATCAGCTCGTCCCAATCCGCGTAGCGGCTCTTGTGCGCGTCCATGCGGAACGCGTCGAGGAGTTCCAGGGCGTGCCGCGGCGGCAGGCCCCGGCCGGCGAGCTCGCGCTTCAGCGGCTCCGCCTCGGGATCGGACGGGCCGGCGCCGGTGAGCGCATCCGCCAGCTGATCGAGGAGCGCGATCTTGCGCTCGGGCGACAGCGCGGCATGGTCGGCCACGTCGTCGCCGGCGCGGACGAAGTTGTAGAATGCCAGGATCGCACCCCGATGGCGCCGGTGGATCAGGTGCGAGGCGACGGGGAAGTTCTCGTCCTGATGCCCCTTGCCGGAGCGCGTCGCGGTGGCGGATTCGGGGGTGCTCATGCGAGGTAGCCCGCTTCTCGGAACCACGTGATCGCGTCGGACAGCCCCTCGCGATAGGGCCGCGCCGTGTAGCCGAGCTCGGCGCGCGCCTTCCGGTCCGAGAAGAACATCCGGTAGCGCGACATGCGGATGCCGTCGATCGTCGCGAAGGGCTGCTTGCCGGTGACCCGCGCGGCGAGCTGCGCGAAGAACGCCACCGGGTAGACGGCGGCCCGCGGCAGGCTCACGGTCGGTGGCTTGCGCCCGACCATGCCGGCGATGTCGGCGAGCATCTGCGACAGGAACACGTCCTCGCCGCCGAGGATGTAGCGCTCGCCGATCCGCCCCTTGCGGAGCGCCAGGAGGTGACCGTAAGCCACGTCATCCACGTGGGCGAGGTTGAGGCCGGTATCGACGAAGGCCGGCATCTTGCCGAGCGCGGCCTCTTGGATGATCCGCCCGGTGGGCGTCGGCTTGACGTCGCGCGGGCCGATCGGCGTCGACGGGTTGACGATCACCGCCTGCAGCCCGTCGCGGGCGACCATCTCCTCGACCACCCGCTCGGCCACGACCTTGCTGCGCTTGTAGGCACCGATCGCGGTCTCGGGCGTCAGCGGCATGGTCTCGTCGGAGGGCGTCACGCCGTCGGCCGGCGGCTTGATCGTCGCGACGCTCGACGTGTAGACGACCCGCTCGACACCGGCCTCCAGGGCCGCGCGCATCATGAGGCGCGTGCCGTCGCGGTTGGTGCGGACGATCTCCTCCATGTCCGGTGCCCAGAGCCGGTAATCGGCCGCGGCATGGATCAGGTAGCGCTGCCCGCGCATGGCCGCCGCCACGGCGGCCGGATCGCGCATGTCGCCCTCGGCGATCTCGACATCGGTCCAGGTCAGGTTCCGGCGGGGGCTCGACGCGCGCACGAGGATGCGCACCGGGAAGCCGGCCCGGCGGAAGACGTCGACCAGGGCGGAGCCGAGGAAGCCGCTCGCGCCGGTGATCAGCACGGGACCGACCTCGGACGGGCCGGAAGCTGGGGCCTCTGCCATTACAGATCTGGAGGATTACCAAAACCGGTGCGGCTGGGGGTCCCCGGCCGCGCCGCGCTTGTGTCATCGAACGGCCCGAGCGGCAAGCTTCGGCGGTGCGGGACAGCCCCCGGCGGCGCGGCGCGACCGGGCGCGCCCGCCTCCGCATCGGCCAGGGTTCGGCTCCGAAGCGGGCGGATATGCCGATCCGCGCATGCATCGCCGCCGCCCCGCTCTGTCGTCCTGCGGCTGCGCAGTGGACGGCGGGATCCAGACATCCCGACGCGCAAGATCTTGCGCCGACAATGGTTCTGGATTCCGGGCTTGCCTCCGATGCCCTGGACGACGCTGCGTCATCGGGCATCGAACACCGACACAGGACGGCCGCGCGCTTCGACGACGGGCGCGGCGACCTTGCCAGCTCTGAAAAAACCGACTATGCGCCGCCCCTCGCGTTCGCTCCGGCCGGGGGCTGAACGGACGGTGCCGCTTGCGGCACAGGGCTCTCCCAGATCCCGTCGTCCGGTGTCTCCGCCTTCGATCAACCGCTCGGGCCTGAAAATCGGCTCGAAGGGCTTGGCGCCGACCGTATCGCGAGATGAACCGGCCCGAATCAACCGCCATCCGGCGGCCGGGCTCCTTTTGACGATGAAAGGCCCGACGATGCCTCTCTACGAGCATGTGCTCTTGGCCCGCCAGGACGTGACGTCCCAGCAGGTCGAGACGATGATCGACACCTACAAGGGTGTGATCGAGCAGAACGGTGGCCGTCTCGAGAAGATCGAGATGTGGGGCGTGAAGTCCCTCGCCTACCGGATCAAGAAGAACCGCAAGGCGCATTTCGCGCTCCTCAACATCGACGCCCCGCCGGCCGCCATCGCCGAGATGGAGCGCCAGATGCAGATCTCCGAGGACGTGCTGCGCTTCATGACCATCCGGGTCGAGGAGCTCGATTCCGAGCCGTCCGCCATGATGCAGAAGCGCGACCGCGACGACCGCAAGGATCGCGAGCGCGGCCGTCGTCGCGATGACGAGGGCTTCGGTGGTGGCGGCTTCGGCGGCGACCGGGGTGACCGCGGCGATCGCGGTGATCGCGGCGAGCGCAGCTTCGGCGGGGAGGGCTAACCCATGGCTTTCGGTGCTGGTGCGGGCGGCGGACGCCGTCCCTTCTTCCGTCGTCGCAAGACCTGCCCGTTCTCCGGCGCCAACGCGCCGAAGATCGACTACAAGGACGTCAAGCTCCTGTCCCGCTACGTGTCCGAGCGCGGCAAGATCGTGCCGTCGCGGATCACCGCGGTCTCGGCCAAGAAGCAGCGCGAGCTCGCCCAGGCGATCAAGCGCGCCCGCTTCCTCGGCCTGCTGCCCTACGTGATCAAGTAGGCTCTCGAAACCCGCCGGCCCGGCATCTGCCCGGGCCGGTCCTCGCAGAGGGCGGCTCGCGCCGCCCGATCGTTGGGGCGCATGGTCGCCTCTAACCCTGCCGCAGAGGCAGCGGGACAGCGGATTTCATGGCACAGCATATCGGCATCGGTATCGGCGCGGGCCTCGTCTCGGCACTCCTGTTCGGGGTGCTGCTGAAGGCGACGCCGCTGGCGATCCTGCTCTACCTCGTGGCGCCGCTGCCGATCCTGATCGTCGGTCTCGGCTGGAGCCACAAGGCCGCGCTCGCGGCCGCTGCCGCCGGCAGTCTCGCGCTGATGCTGGCGATCGCCCCCTTCATGGGGCTGGCCTTCGCGGCCTATATCGCGCTGCCCGCCTGGTGGCTCGCCTATCTCACGCTCCTCGGACGCGAGACGCCCGCCGGCCTCGAATGGTACCCGACCGGCCGCCTGCTCGGATGGATCGCCGCCACGGCCGCCCTCGCCTTCATCGCCATCGCGGTCCTGTCCTCGCCGAACCACGCCGCCTTCGACGCGCAGCTGCGCGGCCTGGCCCAGACCCTGGTCCAGACGCGACTGCCCGCCGCCCGCCCGGCCGCCGACGCCCGACCGGCCGACGCGCCGGCGGCCGATGCCGGCCAGGATGGCGCGGCCGCACCCGATCCGGCGCCGCAGGCCGGCACCGATCCGGCCGATGTCACGCGGGCCGAGGTCGCGGATGCCCTCGCCCGGGTGGTCCCGGCCTTCGCGGCGAACGGCCTCGCCCTGCTGCTGGCCTTCTACCTCTGGGCGTCCGCCCGGATCGTGAAGATCTCCGGCCGCCTGCCACGGCCCTGGCCCGACATCCCCTCCACCGCCATGCCGCGCACGGCGCTCGTGGCGGTCGCGGCGGCCGTCGCGATGTGCTTCGCCCCGGGCTATGTCGGCGTGTTCGGCGTCGCGCTCCTCGGCGCGTTCAGTGCGGCCTTCGCGCTTCAGGGGCTCGCCGCCTTCCACGACCGTTCGCGCGGCCGGCCGGGGCGCGGGCTGATGCTGTTCGGCATGTACCTGATCCTGTTCGTGACCCAGGGCATCGCCCTGGTCGCCCTCACCCTGTTCGGCCTTGCCGACACAGCCCTCGACCGCCGACGTCCCAAGGACAATCCGGCGCCGTGAGACCCCGGCCTCAAACGGCCGACCACCTGAAGGAGAAAGACCATGGAAGTGATCCTGCTCGAGCGCGTGGCCAAGCTCGGCCAGATGGGCGAGACCGTGAACGTCCGTCCGGGCTTCGCCCGCAACTTCCTGCTCGCCCGCGGCAAGGCCCTGCGCGCGACGGAAGCCAACAAGAAGCATTTCGAGTCCCAGCGCGCCCAGCTCGAGGCCCGCAACCTCGACCGCAAGAAGGACGCCGAGGCGGTGGCCGAGAAGCTGAACGGCCAGAGCTTCATCCTGATCCGCCAGTCGGGCGAGACCGGCGTGCTCTACGGCTCCGTCTCGACCCGCGACCTCGCCGAGGTCGTCGCGAAGGAGGGCTTCACGGTCGACCGCGGCCAGTTCACCCTGAACCAGCCGATCAAGACGCTGGGCCTGCACACGGTCCCGGTGGTGCTGCACCCCGAGGTTGAGGTCGAGATCACCGTCAACGTCGCCCGCAGCCCCGAGGAGGCCGAGCGTCAGGCCCGCGGCGAGTCGGTCACCGAGCGCGAGGCGTTCAACCTCGACGACCTCGGCCTCGAGGTCGGCATGGCGCTCGCCGATGCCGGCGAGGGTGCCGACGACCGCGGCTGACATGTCGCCGATGGTCCGACCGGCTTCGCGGCCGGTCGGACCTGCGAACCATGAACTGGCCAGGTCCCGGACCAGGCTCAGCTTCGCTCCCGCGGTCCGGGCTCGCAGCGCCGGCGGAACGCGACCCGGGATCCCGCGCATGGCACGCCGGGGCGCAAGTCCGCTCGGCACAGTCCCCAACCCTGTATACCGGTGAACACTGGGGACGAGCGGCCCCGAGACTTGACACGTTCCAGTTTTGTTCCAGCATGGACGCCCGCCCCTCGCGAGAGTCGGCGGGCGTCCGCTTTTCCGCGCCCCGGCCCGGGAGAACCGGCCGTCGGCTAGGCTTCGGTAACCATACCGGGGCCAAGGTCGTGCGGTGTGATCCTGGCGCGCCCGCCGCGGCGCCTGATACGGAGTCGTCCGCCGATGGCCCTGCCCAATGCGCTCACGGCCAAGCTCGAGACCGTGCAGGCCGAGTACCGCGTCGCCCCGCACAACATCGACGCCGAGCAGGCGCTGCTGGGCGCCATCCTGGTGAACAACGACGCCTATTACCGGGTGTCGGACTTCCTGCTGCCCGAGCACTTCATGGAGGATGCCCACCAGCAGATCTTCACGGTGGCGGCGTCGCTGATCAAGGCCGGCAAGCTCGCCACGCCCATCACCATGAAGACCTATCTGGGCGACGCCGATTTCGGCGGCCAGACGGTGATGCAGTACCTCGCCCGGCTGGCCGCCGACGCCACCACGGTGATCAACGCCGGCGAGTACGGCCGCACGATCTACGACCTCGCCATCCGCCGCCGGCTGATCACCATCGGCGAGGATCTGGTGAACGGCGCCTACGAGGCACCCGTGGAGGAATCGCCCCGGGACCAGATCGAGCACACCGAGCGGCGGCTCTACGAACTGGCCGAGGCCGGGCGCTACGACGGCGGCTTCCAGAAATTCTCGGACGCGCTCACCGCCGCGGTCGACATGGCCGCCAAGGCCTACCAGCGCGACGGCAAGCTCTCGGGCATCGCCACCGGCCTGTCCGACCTCGACAACAAGCTGGGCGGCCTTCAGCCCTCCGATCTGATCATCCTCGCGGGGCGCCCGGCCATGGGCAAGACCTCGCTGGTGACCAACATCGCCTTCAACATCGCCAAGGCCTATCGCGGCGAGAAGCAGCCCGACGGCGTCACCAAGACGGTCAATGGCGGCATCGTGGGCTTCTTCTCCCTCGAAATGTCGGCCGAGCAGCTCGCGACCCGTATCATCGCCGAGCAATCGGGCGTCCCCTCCTACAAGATCCGCCGCGGCGACATTCGCCCGGAGGACTTCTACAAGATCACCGACGCCGCCCGGGACATGCAGACGATCCCGTTCTACATCGACCAGACCGGCGGCATCTCGATCGCGCAGCTCGCCGCCCGCGCCCGACGCCTGAAGCGGCAGAAGGGCCTCGACCTGCTGATCGTCGACTATCTCCAGCTCCTCTCGGGCTCCGGCAAGCGCAGCGACAACCGCGTGCAGGAGATGACCGAGATCACAACCGGGATGAAGGCTTTGGCCAAGGAGTTGGCTGTGCCGATCATCGGCCTGTCCCAGCTCTCCCGTCAGGTCGAGAGCCGCGACGACAAGCGACCGCAGCTCTCGGACCTGCGCGAATCGGGCTCGATCGAGCAGGACGCCGACGTGGTGATGTTCGTGTTCCGCGAGGAATATTACGTCGGCAACAAGAAGCCCCGCGAAGGCACGGAGGAGTTCTTCGCCTGGGAAGCCGAGATGCAGCGCGTCCACGGCAAGGCCGAGGTGATCATCGGCAAGCAGCGTCACGGTCCGACCGGGACGGTGGAGCTGCAGTTCGACGCCAACATCACCCGGTTCTCGAATCTCGCGCAGACGGATCGGATCCCCGAGCAGATGTGACGGCGCGGGGCGCCCGCGGTTCAGGTCTCGGAACAGTGTGTCGGCCGTCCTGATCGCCGAGCATCCGCGTGCGAACCATCGCCAAGCCCGGCCGTTGTGGGAGGACGAGTGTCCCGCCGCGGCAGGAGCGACGATGAGCGAGCCGACCCCTCCGAAGATGCCCTACTGGCACGTCTACACCGACGCGGAGGGGGTGAGCCGCCAGGCGCTGTTCCACCTCGAGCGCTTCAAGTTCGAGGGGATCAACCCTGAGACTGCGCCCCAATGGAACGACAAGATGGATCCGGCGCCCTCGGTCGTGACCTTCACGGTCCTGCCGGTGGGCTGGGTCGGCGAGTGGCACGAGAACCCGCGGCCGCAATGGATCGCCATCCTCTCGGGCCGCTGGTTCGTCGAGACCATGGACGGCCACCGGGTCGAGATGGGTCCGGGCGAGCTGATGATGGGCGAGGACCAGAACACGAAGGTGCGCGACGGCAAGAAGGGCCATCTCTCCGGCACGGTCGGCGACGAGCCCTGCACGATGATCGTGACCGGCCTGCGGGTCGAGCCGACGGTGAACCGGCCCGGGCGCTTCAAGTAGGCGTCGGCCGATGGACGGTTTCGAACTCACGCAGCCGCGCTTCAAGGGCTACGTCCTGCCGAACGCGCCGCTGCAGAAGCTCGCCGAGGGTTTCCGCTGGACGGAAGGTCCGGTCTGGTTCGGCGACCGCGACGAGCTGCTGTTCTCGGACCTGCCCAACAACCGAGTGATGCGCTGGTCGGACTCGGCCGGCCTCAGCGTCTACCGGGAGGCGGGCGACTTCGAGAACGGCCACGCCCGCGACCGGCAGGGACGGATGCTGTCCTGCTCGCATCGCGGCCGGCGCATCCACCGCACCGAACTCGACGGCCGTATCACCGGCCTGGTCGAGCGCTACCAGGGGCGGAGGCTGAACTCGCCCAACGACATCGTCTGCAAGTCGGACGGGACGATCTGGTTCTCGGATCCGCCCTACGGAATCCAGACCGACTACGAGGGCGGCAAGCAGGAATCCGAGCTGCCCGCCGCCGTCTACCGCTTCGACCCCCGCGACGGCTCGCTCCGGGTGGTGGCCGACGATTTCCAGGGACCGAACGGGCTCTGCTTCTCGCCCGACGAGCGCAGGCTCTACATCGTCGAGACCGGGCTGCAATTCGACACCGACCCCCTCCAGCACGTGCGCGTGTTCGACGTGGCCGACGACGGCAGCCTGTCCGGCGGCGCGGTGTTCTGCACGATCGCGCCGGGCAACGCCGACGGCATCCGGTGCGACGAGCACGGCAATGTCTGGTCGAGCGCCGGGGACGGCGTCCACTGCATCGACCCAGGCGGCGAGCTGGTCGGCAAGATCCTCGTGCCCGCGACGGTCGCCAACCTCACCTTCGGCGGCCGCAACAACAGCCGCCTGTTCCTGTGCGCCTCGCAGGCGCTCTACGCGATCTACGTGAACGTGCGGGGGGCACCGCTCCTGTGAGCGGCGTGCAGGCCCTCGTCGGGTTCGGCCGCACCGTCGCGGACCTCGCCGTCACCGAGGCCTTCTACCGGGAAGGACTGGGCTTCGCGCGGGTCGCCCCGCCTGAACCCGTGCCCGCCTGGCAGGCGGACGCGATGGGGCTGGCGGACCGGCGCGCCACGCAGCTGCGCATGCGCCTCGGCGGGCAGACCGTGACCTTCCTGGCGGTGGATCCGCCCGGCGCACCCTACCCGGGCGATCCCGCGGCGACGGACCCGTTCTTCCAGCATCTCGCGATCCCGGTCCGCGACATGGAGGCCGCGATGGCACAGCTGTCGCGGCTTGCCCCGTCCCCCATCAGTCGCGGCGGTGCCCAGCGCCTGCCCGCCTCCACGGGCGGTGTGACCGCCTTCAAGTTCCGCGACCCCGACGGTCATCCGCTGGAGCTGATCTTCTTTCCGGACGGTGTGCCGGCTGCCCGTTGGCGCGATGCACCGGGCCTGTTTCTGGGTATCGATCACTCGGCGATCACCGTCGCCGATCTTGACGCCGCCCTTGCCTTCCTGATCGGCCCTCTCGGACTGACGCTGGCGGCGCGCGGCCTGAATCAGGGTCCGGAGCAGGCGCGCCTCGACGGTGTCGACGATCCGCAGGTCGATGTGATCGCCCTGGAGCCTCCAGAGCCCGCGCCTCACGTGGAACTGCTGCATTACCGCGTGCCTGCCACAAAGCGCCGGCTTTCAGTCGGCCCGGGTGACCGGTCCGCGACCCGCTACGTCTTCTCCGCGGCCGATATGCAGGGCTTGTCGCGACGCATCCGCGAGACCGGACTGGCTCCGCAGGCCTCGGCCGATGGCACGGTGATCTATTGCGCCGGGCCGGACGGACACGGCTTCCTGTTCGTGCGGGACCAGGGCCTCCGTTCCGACGGGCTGCCCCGGGCTTGACGCGTCGCCCCTCCGGTGTCCAATCCGGCCGCCCCGGAGGTGAGATAGATGCCGTTCCTCGCCCTGCCCTTTCCGGCCATCGATCCGGTGGCGCTCGCGATCGGTCCGATCACGATCAAATGGTACGCGCTCGCCTATATCGCCGGCCTGATCGGCGGCTGGTACTATGCGCGCCGCCTCGTCATGGCCGACAGCCTCTGGGGTGTGGTGAAACGCCCGCAGGTCGCGGATATCGACGATCTCGTCGTCTGGGTGGCACTCGGCGTCGTGCTCGGCGGCCGGATCGGCTACGTGCTGTTCTACAATCTCCCCATGTACATCTCCGATCCGATGGAGATCCTGGCGATCCGCAACGGCGGCATGTCGTTCCATGGCGGCTTCATCGGGGCGATCCTGGCCTTCCTGCTGTTCGCCCGCGGCAAGAGCCTCAACGGCTACACGCTCCTCGATATCGGCGCCGTGGTCGTGCCGATCGGCCTGTTCTTCGGGCGGATCGCCAATTTCGTGAACGGCGAGCTCTGGGGCCGCGTGGCGCCCGACTTCCCCTACGCCATCGTGTTTCCGAGCGGCGGCCCCTTGCCGCGCCACCCGAGCCAGCTCTACGAGGCGGCGACCGAAGGCCTGCTGCTGTTCATCGTGATGGCCGTGAGCGTCCGCCGGTTCGGCTTCCGCAAGCCCGGGCTCCTCGGCGGTATCTTCGTCCTCGGCTACGCCCTCGCCCGGACCTTCTGCGAGTTCTTCCGCGAGCCGGATCGCCAGCTCGGCTTCCTGTTCGGTGACCATCTCGGTCCGATGGGCGGCGGCGTCACCATGGGCATGCTGCTCTGCGTGCCCATGATGATCGTCGGCCTCACCTACATCGTGCTGGCCGGAAGCGGCCGGACACGGCCCCGCCACCCGGTCGAGTCGCCGGCCGCCGCGGCGGACGGCAAGGCGGCCGTCGAGGCGTGACGCCGCTGGGAGCCGAGATCGCGGCGCTGATCCGCCAGAACGGGCCGATCGGCGTCGACCGCTACATGGCCCTCTGCCTTGGCCATCCGATCCACGGCTACTACCGCACCCGCGATCCTCTGGGCGCCCAGGGTGACTTCACCACCGCGCCCGAGATCAGCCAGATGTTCGGGGAGCTGATCGGCGCCTGGAGCGCCTACGTCCACGGGCTGATGGGAGGACCGGATCCGCTCGTCCTGGTGGAGCTGGGACCCGGCCGCGGCACGCTGATGGCGGACGCGCTGCGGGCATTGCGGGCGGCGCTCCCGGAGGTACGCGTGGCGCCGCATCTGGTCGAGACCAGCCCGGTGCTGCGGGAAGCGCAGGAACGCACCCTCGCCGGGACCGGTGCGGTGTGGCACGCGGGCATCGAATCGCTGCCTCCGGGTCCGGCGCTCATCCTGGCCAACGAATTCTTCGATTGCCTGCCGGTGCGCCAGTTCGAGCGCCGTCCGACCGGCTGGCACGAGCGGCAGGTCGGCCTCGCTCGGGACGGCGCTCTCGCCTTCGGCCTGTCGCCGGAGCCGATCCCCGGCCTCGAGGCGGATGGCCCGGATGGCGCGCTGATGAGCGTGCCGACGGCCGGGCTCGCGCTGATGCGCAGCTTGGCCCGGCGGCTGTGCGCCGAAGGAGGTGCCCTTCTGGCCATCGATTACGGCCATGTTCGCCCCGGCTTCGGCGATACGCTCCAGGCGCTGTCGGGGCACCGCTTCACCGATCCGCTGGCCGCGCCCGGCGAGGCGGATCTGACGCATCATGTCGATTTCGCCGCCCTCGCCAAGGCCGCGGAGGCCGAGGGCGCCGCGCGCCACGGGCCGGTCGACCAGGGCGATTTCCTGGCCGCAATCGGCCTCTTCACCCGTGCCGGACGTCTGAAGGCCCGGGCCGATCCGGCGCAATCCGCCGCGATCGACGCGGCCGTCAGCCGCCTCACGGATCCGGGCCGGAGCGGCATGGGCAGTCTGTTCAAGGTGCTGGCGGTGAGCGGCCCGTCGCTAGGGCCGCTCCCGGGATTTGCGGCGCCCTGAGTCGCCGGGCCGGCTCTCGGCCCCGCGCGGGGCGGGAATCGGTCAGCCGAAGGAACCGAAGCCGGAATCGGTCTGGCTGGACGGCCGCGGTGTCGGCGGCGCCGGCGGGTTGGGGTCGTTCGGGTCGAAGGCAGCGGGCTCGCCCGTGACGGGATGGGCGGCCGCAGTCGGGATCCGGGGCTCTTCGGCCTCGGGCGTCTCAGGCAGGGCGTCGGTTTCGATCCCTCGTGACATTGCGATCCTTCTCAAGGCGGAGCCGGATCGGCTCCATACTGCAATGCAGCAAGAATCTGACGCTTGAACGACATCGTCAAGGGACGGCCCTTGCGGTATCGGGGCGCCCCAGGGGCAAGCGAGAGGCCGACCGTGACCGCAGGGATGTTCATCGAGGCGCCGGAACTCTCGGCGCATGCGGGCGTGCGCCACGCCTTCTTCACCCGCGTCGGCGGGGTTTCGGAGGGCCTCTACGCGACTCTCAACGGCGGTCTCGGTTCCCAGGATGCGCCGGAGCGGGTCGCCGAGAACCGGGCGCGGATGTGCGCCCAGCTCGGCCTGATGCCGGATCGGCTCGTGAGCCTGTATCAGGTCCACTCGGCCGACGTGGTCACCGTCGAGGTGCCCTTTGCCGGTCCCGAGCGACCGAAGGCCGACGCCATGGTCACGCGGGTGCCAGGCCTCGCGCTCGGCATCGCCACGGCGGATTGCGGACCGATCCTCTTCGCGGATCCCGAGAACGGGGTGGTCGGCGCCGCCCATGCCGGTTGGAAGGGCGCCCTCACAGGCGTGATCGGCGCAACGGTGACGGCCATGGAGGCGCTCGGCGCGCGACGGAGCCGGATCGTCGCCGTGCTCGGCCCGACGATCGGGCAGGCTTCCTACGAGGTCGGCCCGGATTTCATCGCGCGGTTCCGGAGCGAGGCCCCCGGCCTGGAGCGCTTCCTCGGACCCGGCACGCGGCCGGGACACGCGCAGTTCGACCTGCCGGGTTTCATCCTGGCCCGGCTCGTCGAAGCCGAGGTGGGCGAAGCCAAAGCGCTCAACCTCTGCACCTACGCGGATCCCGAACGATTCTACAGCTATCGGCGGACCACGCATCGCGGCGAGAGCGATTACGGCCGTCTCATCTCCGCCGTGACGCTCGTGCCCTGACGCCGCGGTTCCCGTCGGGACAGGGGGTGCGACACTTTGTCGAGGCGGGACCCGGAAAAAAGCGTAGCCGTAAATGAACCTTGGCCATTCGACCGCGTTGGGGGGTCAAGGTGCCGGGGAAAAACGGCGGGTTGCCATAAGGGGCCGCGTGAGCGGTCGGCGACACCGCGGAGCGAAAAGCAGCCCTGGAACCGCTGGAACACAACCAGATCCGGTTACGCCGCTGTCCGGCCCACGGGCGGCGCGGACCACCAGTGAGGACCAGATCATGAAATCCCTGCTCCGCGTCACCACCGCCCTCGCGGGCGTCGCCTTCGCCGGCTCTGCCTTCGCCGCCGACCTTCCGCGCCGCGCCGCTCCGCCGCCGGTCTTCACCCCCGTCCCGGTCTTCACCTGGACCGGCGCCTATTTCGGTATCAACGCCGGCTACGCCTTCGACGCCAGCGACCGCAACACCGGCAACACCTTCGCGGTGCCCGGCCCCTACGGCGCCCCCGGCACCGTCGCCTCCTTCCGCAACCGCAGCCAGGACGGCTTCTCCGGCGGTGGCCAGATCGGCTACAACTACCAGTTCACCCCGGGCTCGGGTGTCGTGATCGGCTTCGAGGCCGACGCCCAGTACCTCGACTTCGGCCGCAACCGGAACAACGCCTTCGTCTCCGGCGCCGTCGCCCCCGGCTACTACCTCACCG
>NZ_FMWU01000043.1 GCF_900103195.1 Methylobacterium sp. UNC378MF
TCGAAGGCGTAGCCGGCGTTGATACCGAAATAGGCGCCGGTCCAGGTGAAGACCGGGACGGGGGTGAAGACCGGCGGGGGGGCGGCGCGGCGCGGAAGGTCGGCGGCCGAAGCGGCGCCGGTCAGGGCGGTGAAGGCGGCCAGGGAGGCCAGGAGCTTGGTCATGTCGGTTCCCCGAAGGTGTGATCTGGCAGTATGGCTACCGATCGCCGAGCAAAATGGCTGTAGTTTTATGGACACACCGCCCGTCGAAGGCCGGCGATGCCATAGTAAACCATTTCTCAAGACGCGCTGAAATTTGGAAATACATCGCGTTCTACGGAACAGGGCGCGACAACAGCGCGGCGGCGTTTTGGTTGCATCGGGCCGTACGGTCGGCGCTCGCCTGTGGCGGTCAGGCCACAGGCGGACTGTGCCAGGCCGCGCAAGCACCTTGCACCGGGCCGTGACATCGCCGCAGGCCTTCGCGGCGATACTGCGCTGCCCCCAGACCGGATTTCGGTACGCTGGACGCGATGAGGCGGCCGATCGGCGGCATGTCCCGGGCCCGGCCTGAAGTTATGAATCCCGTTACCGCCGGGACAATAGATGGGACTGACAGTCGTCGTCTTGACCGACCCGTCGACGGGAACCCGGGCGCCATGCATGTGAGAGTTCGCCTCGACGGCGCGAACCCGCGCCGCTGGCACATCAGTTTGTTGAACCGGCTCTCCAGCATGCCCGGCATCGAGGCCGTGAGTGTCGAGGTCGCATCCGGCCCGGAGGATTGGCCGGTTCAGGCCGACCTGCTGTTCCGGTTGGAAGCCCTGATCTTCCGGCTGGCGCCGAACGGGTCACTGCCGGTGCCGCAGACGGACTTGGCGGCCTGGACCCATTCCGCGGCCCCGGACCTCGTGCTCGATCTGTGCGGCGACGCGACCGCCCCCGACCCGGTCTGGCGTGTGGCCTATGATGGCGGCCTCGGCGAGACCGGGCTGCTCGCGAGCCTGCTCGCCGGCCGCGTGCCGCGCCTCGACCTGCTCGAAGGGGACGCCGTAATCGCTTCGGGCCGCCTCGGGGCGGATTACCGTGGCTCCATAGCGCTGTCGTTCGAGGATGCGCTGGCGCGCACGATCACGATCGTTCTTGCCGCGCTGCGGGACCGGTTGGCCGGCCGCGCCCGGGCTGCGGTGCCGCCCGCACGGGCCACACTGCCCGCGCCTTCGGCGCGGATCCTGGCCTCGCGACCGGCGCGGCTCGTCGCCCGGAGCCTCGTCGGCCGCCTGTACCGGCTGTGCTATCACGCGCCGCACTGGCGCACCGGATGGCGGTTCCTCCGCGGACCCGACCTCATCGACCTGGGCCGCCATCCCGAGGGGGGCTGGCAGGTCCTGCCCGATGATGGACGGCGCTTCTATGCGGACCCGTTCCCCCTCGCCGTCGCCGGGACGACCCATGTCTTCGTGGAGGAATTTCCGCACGCGACCGGCAAGGCGATCATCTCGGCCGTCCGCCTCGGACCGGACGGGCCCGAGGGGCCGCCCGTCCCGGTGCTGGAGGAGCCGTACCATCTCTCCTACCCGTTCGTGTTCGCGCAGGCGGGCGCCATCTGGATGGTGCCGGAGAGTTCCGCGGCCGGCACGGTCGACCTCTACCGGGCGACACGCTACCCCGGGGGCTGGGTGAAGGAGGCGACGCTTCTCTCCGGCGTGGTGGCCAGCGACGCGACCCTCGTCGAGCAGGACGGGCGCTGGTGGATGTTTGCCACCGTGCGCGATGCGCCCCCCGGCGCCCCGCCGGGATCGGGCTGCCACCACGACGCGCTGCATCTCTGGTCGGCCCCCGATTTCCGGGGGCCGTACACGCCGCATCCGGCCAATCCCGTCCTGGTCGACCCATCCTTCGCGCGACCCGCAGGCCGGATCGTCGCGCGCGACGGGGCCCTGATTCGGCCGGTCCAGGATTGCGCCCACGGTTACGGCCGCGCCCTGTCGTTGGCGCGGATCGACCGGCTCGACCTGGACGGGTTCGCCCAGACCGTTCTCAGCCGGATCGAACCCGGCCCGGCGTGGCCCGGCAGCGCACTCCACACGCTGAACGCGGGCGGCGGGATCGAGTGCATCGACGGTTCCGGCCGGGCCTCGCGTCTCAAGGCGCGGTTCGCCGCCTGAAAGCGGCCTTTGCCGCAGGGCAAACCCGACGGTCCGGAACCCGCCGGCGCGGTGCGTGTTCGCTCACGCATCCGGAGATTCGTCGCCCCCCATGATCATGATCCTCATCTGCTTTCTCGCGCCATGGCTGGCCATGTTCCTGCGCGGAAAGGTGTTTCAGGGCATCCTCTGCATCATCCTCCACCTGACGATCATCGGGTGGATCCCGGCGACGATCTGGGCCCTGCTTGTCACCCGGAAGGAGGCGGCCTGACGGAGATTGCCGGGTCGGTCGCGCCGCGACCGCGAGTGAGGATCGAACCCGGAGGTCCGATCCGCCCGGTGCGACCGGCCGACTTCCGGCTTGCCCCAGACGGACATGAGGGGCGCGTTGCGCCTTGCAGGACCGGTCGCGCGCCGCCGTGCGAGGCCGGAGCCCGGAACAGAAAAACGGCGGGACCGGAACCCCGCCGTCAACTCGCTCTCTCGATGCGGCAGCCTCTCGAGCCGCCGCCAAGCTTCTTGCCTCAGAAGCCCATCAGCACGCCGGCCGAACCCGTCACCGTCATCGCGAGGCCGCCCAGGAAGGCGCCGATCATCGCGTAGGAGAAGCCCTTCAGGACCATGTCGTGCACTCCTTTGACTTGGCGGTGGGCCTCCAGCGAGGCCCGGCAAGACCATCTGCAATGACGATGCCGGATTGGCCGGACGCGTGCAGTGCGAAGAGTCACGTTGCGCCGCGGAACTGTTCGGAGGTGGTTCAGCGATGCTCAGGCGCGAGGCAGAAGCCGTCTCGGCCGCCACCGTGCGGCTGGGCGGCGGCCTTCCCGCCGGTCGGGCTTACGCGAAATGCGCCGGCAGGCTGAGGGCCTGCGCGTAGGTCGCCAGCGCGATGGCGGCAGCGATCAGGGTCGCGGCAAGGGTGATGCGGTTCATCCAGGTCATCGTCGTCTCCATCAGGTTCGCGATTGCATTCGCGGTGTGGTCCCGATGTATGCTCTAGCTTTCAGGCACGGCGTGTCCTGAAGCACCTGCGGGAGACAGGCCCGTTCGGGCCTGTCAGCCCTGCAATTGCCTGCACGGCCTGGGCTGCGGCTGAACACGGGCCGAGCGCCGGCCTGTTGAGGCTGCCTCCGATCGCGCTTCCGCCGAACCGGCCTCCCCGTGGGGTGCGCCCTAGGCGGTCTGCGCTCCGGACGCGCCGTCCCTTGCCGCCCCGCGAATGGCGGCCGGGCGTGTCCGGCAGCGTTCCAGATAGGCGTCGAAGGCCTCGCTTGGCGGGAAGGCCGCACGGCCGAAGCCCAGCGCGCTGCTGATCAGGATGTCGGCGCCCGAGAACCGCTCGCCCATGACGTAGGGGCCTCGCACCAGGGCGGTATTCAGGCGGCGCACCACCGCCTCG
Source organism: Methylobacterium sp. UNC378MF (assembly GCF_900103195.1). Classification (GTDB taxonomy): domain Bacteria; phylum Pseudomonadota; class Alphaproteobacteria; order Rhizobiales; family Beijerinckiaceae; genus Methylobacterium. The sequence goes on from NZ_FMWU01000043.1 coordinate 3,531, forward strand.
TGGTTGCGGCGCTTCTGCGGCGATCCTGCGAGTTCACCCGTCATGCCGGCAAACAGGGCCGGCTCGAACTCGGCAACGGACCACGACAGCCAAGTGAGGTACGCGCCGCGATCGGGGGCACCGATCGCCGGCGCCAGCCCTGCCTCCGGGAATGCCTCCGCCAGGTAGAGCACGATGGCCTGGGATTCCGCGACCAGCACGCCGTCATGCAGGATGGCCGGGACGCGCTTGTCGGGATGCGGGTTGGCGGCATCCGGCACACCCTCGCCCGTCATCGGCCGGAAGATCGAGACCGGCACGATGACGTAGGGAGCGCCCAGCTCTTCCAGCAGCCAGATCATGCGCGAGGAGCGCGATTGCGGGGCGTGATACAGGGTGATCATGCTCGGTTCCTTCGTCACGGCACGCGGGATGGCCGTGACGGGGTGACTTGTAGGGCCACCCTGCTGACAGCATCCTGTCAGCAGGAGTCGAACCATGCGTCGCGCGGACAGACTGTTTCAGATCATCCAGATCCTGCGGCGCTCGCCGCGGCCGGTGACGGCCGCCGAGATCGCCCGTGAGCTGGAGGTGTCGGTCCGCACGGTCTATCGCGACGTGGCCGATCTCGTCGGCCAGCGCGTGCCCATCCTGGGCGAGGCCGGGCTCGGCTACGTGCTCGGCGGGACCTTCGACATGCCGCCGCTGATGCTCACGCCCGACGAGATCGAGGCGGCCGTCCTCGGCGCGCAATGGGTCGCGGGCCGGGGCGAGCCGGTCCTCGCCAAGGCCGCGCGCGACCTCATCGCCAAGATCACCGCGGTCGTCCCCGAGCGCCTGCGTCCGCTCATCGCCGATCCGTCGATCGGCACGCCGCCGGCCTTGGCGCAGGCCGTGGACGGGATCGACGTTGCGCGGGCCAGGGCCTGGATCCGCGAGGGCCGCAAGATCCGCATCCACTACCGCGATGCGCGCGGGGATCCGAGCCAGCGCGTGATCTGGCCGGTGATCGTCGGGTTCTTCGATCAGGCCCGGATGGTGGCCGGCTGGTGCGAGCTGCGCGGGGCGTTCCGGCACTTCCGCACGGACCGGATCACGGGCGCTGACTTCCTGGAGGAGCGGCATGGCCTCCGGCCCGCCGTCCTGCGCGCGCGCTGGAAGCGGGGCCTGTCGGACCGAGAGGAGGCGACTCGTACTCCGCCGCAGGTCGCACCCGTGTAGGGGCGGCAATAAAAACCCCTCCCCTCATCGAGGCGGTGGGGAACAATCCGGAGACCCCGGTAGGGCTCGAGCCTCCGACCTGCCGCTTGGATGGCAACGGAGTGCTGAGGCAGAGCGGCCTGCATTCCGACAGGTTCGCGGTTCGCCCCACACAGAAAGGATGGACAAATTTCGTCTCGTCGGAACGGCAAAGGGCCATCGGCCGAGCCTGTTGAGAAGTGGCTGCCGGACTCTCTGTGGGGTTTTGCCGCATCAGCCACGGGCTTGAGCCGCCGCCCTCTGTGCCGCGCACCGTTCCTCTGCCTTCGGTTCCCGGCACCGACACATCCTGGCGGGCGCCTGCCGCCCCCTTGCCTGAGAAGCCGTCACGTCAAACGTCATCACCTTCCCTGATCCGGCCCTGAAATCGGTCCCGCTGGCCCACGACGAGGAGATCGCCGTCTACGGCTCGGTGGGCCAGTCACGGTCAGCTTCACACGCTGTACCGATGAGGTGGCCGGGCTGATCCACGTCGTCATGCTCGGCTCCGCCATCGGCCTTGGGGTGGTCGCGACCCTGCCCGATGACGTGAAAGGCCACGCCGTCGCCCCCTTCGCCGGACCCGCCATGCTGCGCGCCGCGGAACGGGCCGCGACCGAATTCGCCGCCCGCCGGAGGTGTGCTGATGTCCTCAGACTGCATACCCCATCTCGGCCGCACGTCGGACAAGCGCCGCGTCCCTGAACAGCTCAGTTGCGGTGAGCACCGCACGGCTCGCCGGCCTCCTACCTCCGAAGGGAGTAGGCGTCGGTACAGGTGAGGCCCGGTGGGCGCACTACATTGGGGTGATCTGCATCGGTGGAGCTGCCTGTGTCCTCCTCACTCGAAAACCTACTGCTGCAAGAACTTCGCGACCTGACGGTCAGAACCGAGGTTCTGCAGGTGACACTGGGAACCGTGATTTCTCTGATGGACGCGACGCAGCGGGATACCGTCATCAGGATGCTGGCCGACAACCTGAAGATGGTCGGCAGCGAGGACCCCAGTGGCGTCGCAGGAGCGACCGCCAAGGAATTGATCGACTACGCCTTGCTGCCTGCGAGCGTGATGCCGGGGCGCCCGGAGGAGGTCTAAGCCTCTACAATGCACCTGCACGGGCGGCCCGATGAAGCACGGGAACCGCTAGGGAATGCGGCTGCCGGCGCATGTCGGCGACCGGCTCCGTCACGCTCACATCCTTCAGTGCCGACGTATTCGCCTCGTCGCGGTGCGGTCAGCATCTACACGTTGCCCCTCTACACCATGCCTCACGCATGCGCGCCCGCGACGGGAAAGCTTGGCATTCTTCGGCTTCGCAGACCCTCACACAAGGTGCGGCCGCAGGATGATGAACTGCGCGTGCACGATCAGGCTGAACGCCAAGGCGGCCGTCAGGACGGCGTCGACGGCGCGGCTCGTCAGGGTGATGGGCTGGGTCATCGCGGGCCTCCTCGTCATCTCGGCTGTTCTGAGGCGGCCTTATGGTCGAGCTGATTACCGCGAAGAGTGCCTCGATTGTTGCGCTGGAGGTTAGGGCCGGAAGGGCTGCACAGGATGCTCTTCCGGCCGGTCTTGCTCAGGCGAAATGCGCCGGCAGGCTCAGAGCCTGTGCGTAGGTCACCAGCGCGATGGCGCCGCCGATCAGAGTCGCGGCTACGGTGATGCGGTTCGTCCAGGTCATCGTCGTCTCCATCAGGTTCGCGACTGTCGTCGCGGTGTGGTCCCGATGTATGCCCAAGCTTCCAGGCTCGACGTGTCCTGGAACACCCGGAGTATGGATGATCCCTCAAGAGGTCCGATCTTCGTTGCACAGGGGAGCGTGCGCTTGTGAGGTCCTGGCCTGATCGGCTCAATATCTGGCCAGCTGGGGTCGCAGGCCACGCTTCCTGACGGTCCTGGCCCGTAGCCGAGATCAATAGCCGCCGTAGAACCGCCGCGGGCCGTCGTAACCGCCATAGCCGCGATCGTAGCCCCGGCCATACCCGTACCTGGGCCGGTCGCCGTCGTAGCCGCGTGGACCGCCATAGCCCCAGCCACGATCATTGGGACGGCAGCGCCCCCACGGGTTCGGGTGAAAGCCTGGGCCGCAGCCACCCGCAACGCGCTCGATCAGCACTCCACTGTCGGGTGGGCCATACCCAAAGGGTGTCGCGTTCGCTGCTGTAGCGGTGGCAAGCCCTGCCGCGGTGATCGCGGCCATTCCAAGCATCTTGGTGCGCACCATACTCAAACCTCTAGATCCGTCGGACCGAGCTTGCCGGACCGGATGAAGGGAGCGTGTGCCAGGTGCGCTGAACGGGTTCTGGTCTGTTCGTTCAGCAACCTGACTGGCTTGGCCGTTCGCTGCATCCTGGCCGAACATGCGAGAACGCCGGGGCTCGCATCGCACCGCCCATACGGTGATGATGACCGTCAATGCGGATCAATCATCATCATCGTCGTCCTCGCGACGGAGGCGTTCCTCACGGCGGAGCGGGTCGCGCCGCCCATCGCGGAACTCCTCACGACGCTCCTCCCTGCGGATTTCGTCACGATCCCGCTCCCTCGGTGATCGCGGATCGACCCTCACACCACCCGGTCCAACATCGATGCTCTGCGCAGAGGTCGGCAGGCTTGGTATGGTAAGCAGCCCCGCCGAGATCAGCGCGCTGATGAACAGGTGCTTCATGGTGCGTTCCTTCCGCAGGTAGCTCTCGAGCGTGGCTCATGGAGGGCAACCGCTGCTCCTCCAAACCGCAACCTATGGTTTGCCCTCAAATGTCGGTCTCGCGCTTGACGACCGCGTCCTCACCTGTCCCCTTCTGCGCCAAGCCGACATCTGGGCCCTCTGCCGGGTCCGATGGTGCTTTGGGGCTGACCGGAGGCGTGGATCGTTGCTCGGCACCCACGCGGGCCCAGCGCTCCGCGTCGTACTCGGTGTCGGCGAAATCCTGCGTGTTCGCGGTCTGTGGCTTGTCGGACATCGGACGCTCTCCGTGTCTGGGAGCAACGCTGCATGTGGCGGCGCAGGTCCCACCGGCGAAGCAGAACGTCCTCGCCATCAAGGCGGGCGCCGCGACCCACGGCGCTCTTGAGCCGACTGCGGCCTTCTTCGCCGAGATCGGCTCACCGGCACTATCGAGCTCCGCCACGAGGTGCTGACAAGGCTTCGCAGCGCATCGATGATGAGCGCGGCACTTGGATCACTGAGGAACTGCCGCAGCCGCCCTGCAGGGCAACGTCATGGCTGGGGAGCTTCCGGCAGCGGGTCGCCGAGCTTCAATGGCTCGTGAAAGCTGTGAGCCAAGACGTCGCTTACGCCACTCATGCGCGCCACGGCCGCTATGATCGCGAGCGCTGCGCCGGTGACGAATAGCACGGTGAGCGCGTCGCTCAGCGGCTCGGCATACCGCTCCGCCTTGTGGATCGTGATGCACCCGATGGTGAACATCGCGGCCAGCAGCACCGGGACGGTTTCTGACGGCATCGGCGGCTCCGCGTACTCTGGTATACCAGGTTCGGAGGCGCTGTTTTAACGAGAAACCAGCCGACGGCCAGACCCGCATCAATCACCGCTCGGTGTGCCGACCCGCGCAGTTCGTAGTGGTGTGAGCGCTGTAGGCGCCTATTGCCAAGGGCCCTACTGCAGCGGCGTCGTCATTTCCGCGGCGCCGTTCGCCTCAAACCGCACCAGCCGCGGTCCTGGCGTATCGGTATCGCTTTCCAGCCGGTCCAGGCGGGCGTTGATGGCCTCGATCCACTCGGCATTCGTGCACGTGCTCAGAAGTGGCTTGAGAATCTCCGCGAGATCGTGGGCGAGCGCGTCACGGCTGAGGCTGTTCAGCACGCCGCCACCCTCCTCGAAGGCAAGGGCCACAGCTTCGCCCATAGCGAGCCCCTGATGCCCCTCGACCGAATCCGTTGTGTCGCGACCTTCGTGGGATTGCATCGTCAGCATCAGCTCACTTTGGGCTTGGCATTCTGTCGATCGCCCCATGAACCGCCCTGGTGCCTAAACCGTTGCAGGACAAAATCCGTCCAGCAGCAGGAGGCATCCGTGGCCGAAGCAAAGCAAATGGTCGACGCGCTGGTCCGCGATCGGCAGGGGGGCACGATCGCCGCCACAGCTGCTCTGGGTGGCATCGCCTTGATCGTCGGACTCGCTCTCAAGGCGCTTCCTGGGCGGGCGCCTGTGCCAGACGGGCCCTCCCCCTTTCAGGAGGCGAAGCCGTCCGCTGCACCGCCCAGCCCCTTCGATCATTCGGAGGTCAGCGAAGACGACGCCCGCGTCATGTTACGGGCCATGGTCGCCGCCACGATGGCAGATGGGCTGATGGATGCTGGAGAGCGGGAGCGTCTCCACAATGCCATTGCGGCTGCCCAAATCGGCGCCGCTGGTCGTGCATGGCTGGACAAGGAGCTGGCTGAGCCGGCCGATATCGATGACCTCGCCTCCGGGGTGCGCACTCCGGAGCAGGCGGCCCGGATTTACGCCGCCGCTCGTCTCGCGATTGAGCCGGACACTCTACAAGAGCGGCAGTTCCTCAAGATGCTGGCTGAGGCGCTGGACGTACCCGCCGAAGCCGTCGCTCGGTTCGACCAAGAACTATCTGGCTGACGGCGATCACGCTGCTTATCTCCAGGATCAGCTTATCGGACGCGTCGTCGCCGAGCCGTGGTCCATGCTGAGGGCCTCAACCCGCGGCCGATGCATCCGGCATTCCCCTTTCGAGGGGGCTTACTTCGTGATCCGGACCGAGACCGGATCGCTGCCTGGGAAGCTCTCCTCCAGCGCCTCGTCGAGCCGCTCGTTCATCCGGCCCGGATGGTTCTCGGAAAGGTGACGATCGGGCGTGGCAACGATGGATCCTGCAGAAACAACTGCCAGACGTCGTCGCTCCGCAGCCGTTCGGAAGGCCTCGTAGACAAGCAGGCCAAAGCCGGCTGCGATCAGCAGAGCCGGCACGGGATTAGCCCGCACATCGGCAGCAAGGCGCTCGACGGTCTCGCTTGCAGCCTGTCCTGATCGTTTCAGCTCGACGAAATCGCGTGGGATCCCTGGCTGGTTGAAGCGAGCCTGCAGATCGGCCAGCGTCCGGTCCAGCCGCCCGCGGCTCGCCTCGACGTCCCGCTCCAGCTTGTCCGGCGAGTCACTCATGTGTCCATCCGATCCGTGAGAACCTGCACGTCTTCTTTGACCTGCCGCCCCGTACGGGTCGGCTCCAGTGTGGATATCGACGTCTTGCTGCGTCCGAACATCCCAAGACCGACCGCAAGCAAGAGAAAGACGCCGCCCACGATCAGCGCTGCCAACGCGTCCGATTGCACGAGGACAGCGATGCCTTTCACAAGGGCGAGGAGCAGCGTGAAAAGGCCCGTGATGGCGAATACGGCCGCCACCAGCAACAGGCTGAGGCCGAGGCTGAGCCGGTGAACGCCCTGCGCCATCTCGGTGCGGAACAGGGCGATCTCGCCGCCTACGAGATCCCGCAGCTCGCGGACCGCATCACCCACGAGGGTCGGGATGCTGCGCAGTCTTGGCTCGGCCATTTCGCTCTCCTAGAGGTCCTGTGTCGGGAGGACATCGACCGGAACGACCGCATGCGAGCGTGGGATTGGCCGAACCTTCTGGGAATTCAGAGCGCGGAACAGCGCGAAGCCAGCCAGGACGGCCGCCGCAGTTGCTAAGGCGGGACGACGGCGAATGGCTGCATGTACTTCGTCGTACATCTCGCTGAAGGATCGGCGCGAGATGCTCTCGGCCAACTCGTCGACGCCGAGCGCGGCCTGATCGAAGAATTCCTTTAGCTGCGGCAGCCCGTCGAAGTTGGAGCCGGTATCGCGAAGGGCGTCGCCGACATCCGATACCAATCGTGCCGCATCGGCCTTACGGTTCTCGACGTAGCCCTGTGTCTGATCGCGCAGCGTGTCGGCAAAGCTCTGGGCTGTGTGAAATTCTTGGTCGGCAGCGCTCGAACGCTGATCCTGAGCACCGTTTTGCATCAAGCTGCTCCTGTAAGGCGCTCGGGATCAGGAAAACCGCAGGCCTTCAATACCGTTCCACTGCGCTGTCGAGATGGCAGGATCTATCATTGAGACGAAAGAGGCTGGATCCGCGTTGTAGGCGCGGCAGCTTAGCCAGATCTAGTACTGAGGAGGACGTCCATGGACGAGGATCGGATCACCGGCGCCGCGAAGGAACTCGGTGGCAAGGTCAAGGGGGCGGCCGGCGAACTAATCGGGGACAGGCAGACGCAAGCCGAAGGAAAGACCACGGAGCTGAAAGGCTCGGTGCAGAACCTGTACGGGCAGGCCAAGGACACGCTCAGCGATGCCGCTGACCAAGCGCGGGAGTTCGCCGGCGACGCGTTCGACCGTGCCCGCGAGCGCTACCCGGATGCACAACGCTTGTACCGGCAGGGTAGCGAGGCACTTCGACCGCACGCGCAGGAGTCGCCGCTGGGTCTTGCCATCCTGGCCGGCGCGATCGGCTATCTGCTCGCCCTGGCCATCCACGGTCGCCGGTAACGATCCGTCGTCAGAATACGCCGGAGCCGGGCGAGCCGTGGTGATATGGCCGCCCGGCTGATTTCTAAAGCTTGCGTAGACCGTCGGCGCGAACGTTCTAGGACGTCGACCACTCGCGCATCACCTCATCCGCCGGGCGGTCGAGATGAACCTTGCCGCCCTCGATGGCTCGCACGAAATCGACGGGGATGAAATGGTGCAGGCCGCCCGCCGCGGCGTCCTTCTTCGTCAATTTGATCTCGCCTTTGTCGATGTGATCAACGGTCCCGACGTGTTTCCCGTCCGAGCCAACCACGTCGGCATGCTCTTGGATCTGCGCGATATCGACCATCGGTTTCTCTCCCTGTTGAGCAGCCGTAACCGACGTCCAGACGGCGATGTTCCGGTCCAGTTGTTCTGCCCGGACGGAGAGAGACGATGACCCAGGTCATGGACCGGCATTGGCCCAGCCATAGCTCTTCTGCACGGCTCAAGAGATCCCGCGCGCCGTAACAATGCGCGTACGTCCGCCCAGCACGCCGCGTTAAGGAGGCGGCACGGACCGCCCTCGATCCGGCAGACTGCATCCTCGCCGTGCTCGACCGCATGGACGGCGATACGGGGACCGTGAGGACAACGGCGATGCAGAGCCGTCGCTGGCGGCTCCTGAGAGGCAGGGATTGCGGGTTGCTCGGATGCCCGGAACAAGATCAGGACCGCGAGGCCGAGGCGCCCGAGATCGTGTTGACGAAGGCGGTGGTTGAACCGGGGGCCGAGTGCCTGCTGCGGACATCCTGCCGTGGCGTGGCGGCGGGAGCGTCATCGCGGGAGCCGGCGTCTCGCCGCTTAACCTCGTAGGACGCGAGAGGTGATCGGGTTTGTGACTCGACCATCGTGCAGATCAGGGCAGGCCTATGCGTGTGCAACGGCGTGCCATTCCGATCCGAAACGCGCGCGCGCGCGAGTGCGCCCATGGAACCGTCGAGCGGGCGCTTTCTGCCGCGCCGCTATCCAGGCAGCGAGCCCGAACACGGCTGCGCTGGCACCCAAGGGAGCCGCCGCCAATGCCAGCATCGGATGATGCGACCACAGAAACGCGGTGGTTGCAGGACCGATGATCAGTGCTGGGAGAATTAATCCGAGCATGTCTTCACTCTGAATGACGATCACGTTCAGGGCCCAACTGCCGAACCCGCGGTTTGTTGCGGCCAAGATCATCTCAAAAGCCGGAACTGACCGTTTGGACAGCGCGATGGCGCCCGCGATCACTTCGCCCCTGCAGGACCCGAATTGGACGGCTGAGGCCGCGGCCGACCCACGGCAGCCCCAGGGATCTCAACGACCCGCAGACCGCAGCCGTCCTGCAAAGCAACCGTTCGAGCCTATCGGTCTGCAAAATCTACCTTAAGTAGTAATAGTTGAGGCCGATGAAATCGGAAATAGGCACAATTCAGGGAGCGGACGGGCAGTAAATCTGAATTCATTATGGATCGGTTTTGGTTGATGGGCCGTTTCGCCCGTTCGTGTGGATGGCGCTCGTTGTGCCTCGGCGGCGCCATGCCGCATCGCAATCGGAGGCTCAGCCGGATGCCAGACATCAGCGGAGACGCTGTGCCTTCGACGATCGGTTGCTCCTCAGAGGTGAGGCTCAACATGTGGGCAACCTCATCACCAGCCTGGGTGGCCAAGCGCAGTCTGGACGTCAGCGTGGCGCTCACCGCGCTGTTCCTGCTTCTGCCGCTGTTCCTGCTCATCGCCCTCATGATCTGGGCGACAGACCGCAAGACGCCGGTCTTCCGCCACATGCGTATCGGTCGTGACGGGCGGCGCTTCGGCTGCCTGAAGTTCCGGTCCATGGTTCCGGACGGCGATGCGGTGCTGGCAGCGCACTTGGCCGCTGATCCGCAGGCCCGTGCCGAATGGGCGGCCACCCACAAGCTCAGCGACGATCCGCGCATCACGCGGATCGGCCACGTCCTGCGCAAGACCTCCCTCGACGAGCTGCCGCAGCTCTGGAACGTGCTGCGCGGGGAGATGAGCCTCGTCGGGCCGCGGCCGATCGTAACCGCCGAGGTCGCTCGCTACGGTCACGCGTTCGCCACCTGCTTCTCCGTCCCGCCAGGCGTCACCGGCTTGTGGCAGGTCTCGGGCCGCTCCGACACGACCTATGCCGAGCGCGTGGCGCTGGATCTCGACTACGCCACCCGCTGGAGCCTGCGCCGGGATCTCACCATCATGTTGCGCACCATCCCAGCTGTTGTCGCCCAGCGCGGCAGCAAGTAGCGCCTCTCCAGGCGCCGGTTGGCACCAGATCGCCGGGCGATGGCAGACAGCCGGCCTTGGCCGAGGAAGGCAGGAAGCTCGGCCGATTCGGCCAGCGACGCTGGTCTATCTGACGATGCCGAACCCTATCGCGAGACGATAACTGGCTTCTTGCCGAGGGCTTTGGTGAACTCGCGCAGCGCGCGGTCGTCGCGGGTGCAAAGATCGCGGCTGAATGCCTGTTCGAGATCGGCAGCGTCACGGTCCGCGGTGCGGCGCGTCGGCGCGGCCCATGCAGGCGCCACTGGCGACGCCAACAGCCCTGCCATCACGATAAGGGCGTGGCGACGCCATGGACCCCGCACAGAATACCTCTCGATATCGGCTGAGCGGCTAAACGACGAACGATCCGTCAAGGCCACCTTACCGACGCGGTGCAACGTCCACCCAACCTACGCCTCACCGCATCTGCGCACCGGGTTTTCGGAGGCTGGCGCCGACGGCGCCCGCCTATCGGTACTCAGGTCAGCATGCGGGTGGCCTAGCCGACGCCCTTTCACGCTGACGGTGCGACGCGACTACACCTCGCTGAAGGCGATGCCCGGCGATGGAACGAGCGCCTGAGCCATGGTGTGGAAGCGCACGTGAGCGTAAGCTTAGCGTCACTTATGCACGTGGCCAAGCTTAACGGCAGTTGTGCGCTGCACCGCCGGCGCTTAAGTCGGCCATGCGGGATCACGATGGCGTCGTGGTTCTGCAGCCCTTCCCAAGGGCGTTTCCTCCCAAGACTTCGGGCCGCTCCAAGAGGGCGGCCTTTTTTCTGCCTGCGTCCTTGCTGTGGCAGCGCTTCCCCCTGCTGATATGCCTGAGGCGTTCGCGACACCATACGGCGCTGTTGCGGGCGGAGCTGCGATGACAGGCTGGTGCGGATCCGTTCTCCGCTCCTTGTCCGTGAAGCCTGTGTCAGGCGGTCGTGTGAGGATCGGCGTGACGGGGAACTGGACATCGCAGAGCGCCGGCCCATCGCCCTGGATCCTCTCCGAGCTCGACCGTGTTGTTCGGCTTTTCTCCAATCGCGGACGCTGGCGACCTGCTACACGAAGAACCTCGCGCCGACCGAACCCAACCCGTTCGTGGCTCCCGGATAGAAGCCGGGATCGGGCTTCCTCCAGAGTCAAGCGCAAGGGTTCGCTAACGCTACAGCACCACGATGGCGCGTATGTCGAAGCGTCCCCTCCGCACATTCAGGGCCCTGCTATGGATCGCGGCCCTGATGCTGTGCTGTTTCTCCGCGGCCATGCTGGTCGAGGCGAATAGACCGAAGATGGAGGGGGATCATCACCTCGTCGGGGATCCTGCCGTCACCGGTTCGGTCACGCGTATGCGCTGGTGCGGTGCCGCCCCTTGGTGCCGATAGAAAGTTGCTCGGCCCCTCTCTCGATAGTCCATCAGCATGCCCTTCATACAAGACCTGCTCGCCCGCTTCCGTCAGACGGTGACAGCCTATGCTGGCGACGATGCGCTGATGCAGGCCGGCGTCTCTGCGGCCGCCAACGTCATCGTAGCCGACGGCGAGGTCGCGGGCGATGAATTGGAGACAGCCGTCACCGGCGTCCTCGCCAGCCCGATCCTAGAGAAAGGCTACGACGTCCTGATGTTGGATGAGGCGCTACACGAGGCGATCGGTAGGGCTCGCACCCGGGCTGGACGTGCGGAGAACTTGCGACGGGTCGCGGCGATCGCTGGTCGGCCTGTGGAGCAACGCGAGGGGGTGTTTCGCGTGGCGGTCGACGTAGCAGATCACGACGGCATCGCCGCCATCGAGCGCGCGGCTCTGTCCGAGATCGCAGCCGCGCTTCTCGTCGACGTAGATGCACTTCTCAAAGCGGCGGCGCAGCCTATGCTGTCGCAGACGGTGGCGTAACAGCGTCATCGACGAGTTCGCCGATCAGGGTCCACAGGGCTTGATGCTCAGGGCCGCCGCGATCAGCGGCGAGAAAGGCCGCCAAGGCGATGTCGGTGACAGAACCACCGGAGGCCGCGTTGGCCTCGTGGCGGACGAAGCTGCGACCGTCGGATGGATCCCGCAGCAGAAGCCAGCGATCGCCGTTCGAACTGACATAGAGGTCGCGGCTCATCGGCTCGCGCGCCACGTCAGCGGCCAGGCTGGCCAAGATAGGCCGCGACACTGGTGGCGCGGGAGCCGACCATGCGCACGGCCTTGCGCAGACGCTCCTCTGTCACCCCGAAACGGAGCGCCCAATTCTCGCGAGCGGCGCGGTCGAAGACGTCGATGTGGGCCTTATCATGCAGTTCGGTCGGCATGGCTGGATCCAAAGGTATGCTGGCTGCGCCAGGAGTCTGGCTTCCAACCCGGTGGCGCCTCCCTGGTTGCGGCCATTTTCGTGCGCTTCACGATCTTGCCGTGTTCGGCGCGCCTCCTGGACGCAGTGGCGGTGGCGGACCGCTGACTTCACTCCGTCAGAGAGTGCACCGCATGTTGAACACCATCTTGGCGCTTCTCACCGTCCTCGCCGTTATGGCCGCGCACGCCCTCTACAGGCTCGTGCGGCTGCCTTTCCGGCTCTTGCGTGGCCTATTCCCGCACAGGGCAAAGCCTGCCCGGGTGACGGCTCACTAATCGGATCGGCGCCTCATGCGGCCGGGCCAAGTTGCGTAGCGGCCCACGCTGGTGAGATCGGACGCTCCCCCGCCCTGTGATCCGATCGGGGCGGGGCCGAGCGGCCTATCGACCGAGCGACGGTCCGCCCGATGCGCCTCCCGTCCCGGGCGGTCCGCTGGTGGGTGTGCCGCCGATGTTCACGCCCGGTGTCGTGCCGGGTATGGGCGAGTTGCCGGGGTTCGCCTCGTTGCCCCGTGTGATCGGGCTGGGTCCCAGATCCCGGGCGCCAACGGCCGCCGGCGGTGGCACGCCGGTGTTGCCTGCACCCCCGGTGATCACCTGAGCCTCGGCGGGGCCGGCCAGGACGATGCTCAAGGCACCGGCGAGGGCCATTGTGGTGCGGGGCATGTGATTGTCCGTCCTTCCGCTGCGGCACAGGAACGGTCGAGGTGTCGCAAAGTTCGGTCGCCGACTGCGCCTGAAGAAGGCGCCCGCCAAGCCAGGAACCAGCCCCGCGCCCGCGCCTTGCCGTCGTAAGACTATTGAGAGGGCAGCATGGGTCAGGACGTAGACGCAGCGCGCGAAGCCTTCGGGACGGTACCGGCTGCCCCGCAAAAGCGGGAGAACAAGAACCTCACGCCGGAAGCCGGTGGCAGCGGCCCACACTCACCGGGCAGCCCAGATCCTGATCCTGGCGACGGTCCCGAGAGCGGCGGCTACGACAACCGGCCGGATCTTCCCAGGCCCGACAACGCCAAGGGCGGTCACGGTGCCGGTTGACGCGCAACGATCCCCCAGGAGATGCCGCTCGTGGAGGCCAGCGACCTGAAGCGCCTGCCATCGCGGGTATTCACCTTCCGAGACGAGCAGCAGGTGATCGCCGAGGATGTGGAGACGGAGCTTGCCGCCCGGGCCCGCTAAGCTCCGGCGGCCGACCTCTGCCAAGCCCGTGACGATAAGACACGTGACGATGCCCATACCTACCGTGCCGAGCTGCACGCCGGATCGCGCGTGCTGGACAGAGGGTCGAGCACCGGCACCTGACGGCGCGGTGATCGTTCCGGCTGGCGTTGCGCAGGCCGCTCTGCAACTCGGGGGTTAGACCCGGATCTCCTCGACTTGGATGCCGCCAGCCCGCAGGTGGTCGGGGATGTCGCTGTGGTCGTAGTACCCTGCCTGATGCGCCATGGCATCGAGGGCAGCGATCGGGTCCGAAGCCGCGCCGGTCCAGAGGATGGCTCCCGTCACCTCGTGCCGGATCTGAAACACCTTCATCGCTGGCCTCCTTTGCTAACCGCTCGGATAAGCGCAGCGGGGCGCGGCGGTTCCTGCATCATAGCCTACCACCTTTGACGGCGCCCTCGGGCGAAATGCATTGGCCGCTCAAGGCTGAATCAGCGACATACGCACGCCTGCCGGCGCCTCATTTTGAGTCGCACCTTCCAAGCTTCGCCGGTAGGTAATTCGTATGTCTTTCAATCGCGTGGCAGTAAATTGCGACGTTTCGGAAATCTACCGGAACGTCCACTGAGAATAAATATCACGTTCTAAAATGGAACGGATGTTTGCTCAAGGGATTGGCTGAGTCCAAACGAATTTGGAGCCTGCCATGCGTATCCCTGTCGCTCTCGCTTTGCTCGGGGCCCTTTTCGGGTCGAGCGCCTATGCTCAGACCACGACGACGGGCTCACCGGCGTCCCCCGACGCCAAGACGAGTCAGCAATCTGGTGGCCAGGAGAGCGTCACGCGTCCGAATACCGACAAGGTCTCCCCGGACGGGGGCGCGGCCGGCGCTCTCAAAAACGTCAAGCTGGAGAAGGGTGCCAACAGCTTCACCGAGGGTGAGGTCCGCTCCCGCCTCGACAAGGCCGGCTTCAAGGACGTCAAGGACCTCAAGAAGGATGAAGAGGGCATCTGGCGCGGCACGGCGATGCGCGACGGGAAGTCAGTTGCAGTCGGCCTCGATTTCAAAGGCAACGTCGCGGCGCAGTGATCCTCTCACCCCCGCTCAAGGAGACACCCTATGGCTCAGCAAACCATTACTGCACTGTTCGATCGCTACGAGGATGCAAGCATTGCCGTCGGAAAACTCGAGGCCGGCGGCATTGCGCACGGCGACATCAGCATCGTCAGCAACAACGAGGGTGATCGGCATGCTGGTTTACTCGGGCGTGATGGCGCTCATGTGAGCGCCGACACGAAGGACAAGGCCAAGGACGGTACTGGCACGGGCGCTACGCTCGGCACCGTGGTAGGCGGCGCGGCCGGACTGCTGGCCGGTCTCGGCTTGATAGCGATCCCCGGAGTTGGCCCCGTCGTCGCCGCCGGCTGGCTCGTCGCTACCCTGACGGGAGCCGGCGTTGGCGCAGCCGCGGGTGGTCTGGCGGGTGGCCTCACCGGCGCAGGTGTCAGCGAGAAGGATGCGCATGCCTATGGCGAAGGCGTGCGCCGCGGCGGCACGCTGGTCACGGTGAGGGCTGACCAAGCACGTGGGCCGATGGTGATGGATATCTTGGAGCAGCACGGCTCGGTCGATCTGGACCAGAAGGCTGCCGCTTGGACCCAGGAAGGTTGGACCCCTGTGACAGCGTCTGATGCCGACAAAACGGCTCCGATGGGGACGGGCCTTCCCGGAGCGAACGACGTTCGGAGGGGGGTGCGGTCTTACCCGGGGACCGGTAGCGGGATCTGATCCGCGGTTCTTCAAATGCTCGCTCCGGAGGCCGGGGAGGTTGCCCCGGCCTTCGCCGTTCTCGAGATCCGCTCCGGCGTAAGCCCCCGAACGGGTCCCAAGTGCCTTCCTCCGGAACAGCGTGCGTGCCACCGCCGCCTCCGATGCTCCGGCCGATCGTGGATCGTGTGGCAGCGCCGGCAGAAAGCCGCGAGGTTGGCGTCCACGTTGTTCGCGGTGTCGTGATCCAGGTGGGCCGCAGCCGGAACGACCCGCGTTCGGCGTGCCTGCCCATGGGTGTCGGCCGCGGGTGAGGCCCGGATCCGCCTGACCCAGCCGCCGCGCCAGCGGCCTGCTGCGTCCCGTCAGCGGCCGTCGCCGAGGTGGTGGACCCATCTTGGACCCATCTGCCCATGCGGCCGTCCGCAGCCCGCGCAGCAGCCTTTCGCCACCACCCTGGGAGCTTCCGCTTCTGGGGTGTTTCTTTGTTCAAAGGAAGAATAGGGGAATCGTATTCATTTTACTTTCAGAAAACCCGCTCCGGTCCACTTATACAATTGGGCGCTGCGGCCCTGTCCGACTTTCAGTGTCGCGCCTTGGCAGCGCGTTACATAATGCGTGATCCAGCCATCAAGGTCAGGTAGGTCGAACTCCTGCCAGTGTGTCACGCGTCCCTGATCCACACCGATGAGCGTAATGACAGTGTCGGCGCGCTGCGAGAAAGCTCGTGCCAAGTACGTTTCGCCGCTTGGATAGAACGACGGCCTTAAAGGACAGAGCTGCAGGCCAAAACCCATCTGATCGCCCTGTTCAGCAAGGCTAGATCTCACTGATTTTTGAAACTCGGACACTGTCTGCCCAGCCCGAGGAGGCGCCTCTGGTTTGTCGGGGATTGCTTCAGCGCTCAGCGGCGAAATAGCCGCCAAAGTAAAATAGCCAACTGCCAGAGAGAGTGTGACCTTTTTCATCTCAATTCTATACGTGTTTACCCAGGCGGCGAAATAAATAATACGGCTTGATGACTGATTTTATATCGGTCTTGAATTATATCCATAGTCACCAGGAGGATCAGACGGTCGCCCAGAACAACGGCAGCGCGCCCGCCAGAAACAGGGCCGAGGAGAGGAGCACGGCAAGGCGCTCGCGATGGTACAGGACGAAGGCATGAGGACTGGCGAACATGGCAGAGCCGGATCGGAAGAGGGTTATCACCTTCGCCCGTGAACCTTGACGGATCGGGGGCGCTTCGCGCTGTCCACAACTGATGGCCGATCCCTGTCGCCCCCGAGCCACATCTCTTCGAATGGGCTCAGGCGCACCTCTGAAAATGGGGCCCTAAGCATACCAACCCTCTCGCGGCCCTCTTTGCCCCTAGACGGCCCGATCAAGCGGCGCAGTGACCGTACGGGTTGCTGCGCCGTTGTCGTTGCGGGCCGCCCGCAGAGTTGACGGCACTGTTTGCAAGCGGCCTCCATCTGACGACTGAGGGGTTCTTCGACTGGCTCGCAGCGACCTACAAGCCGCCGGAGACGTAGAGCAAGCTCAGCCGTAGCCAGCGCAGCGACCGCGATCTCGGGTTCTCGCTCGTCGCCGGCTACACCCCGCGGGATGGCAGACGGTCCGGATCACTGTCGCTGAAGAACATCACCACCGACGTGGTCGACCGCCTCTTCGACGAGCTCCTCATCGTTCACGAGCCGGTGGGGCCATCAAGCGCGGGCGGATCGGTGGTCTGCTCATCGTCGGCGCTCGGGGCACAAGGCCTCCGGGGTGCCTTGGCTCGCCCGGTCCGGCGACCTCACGTACGGGCGCCACGTTACCAGGGACATGATCCGGGCGCTGGGCTACGTGAAAAGGACGCAGCGCCAGATCATCGCCGGTACGCGCAAGTGGCGCGTCACTCGAACAAAGCGGGGCGATTTGTCGGAATGAGCCGCCGCCCGCTGGCCGGAATGCTGATCGGAAAACCGTGCCACATCATTGTGATTGCTGGCGACCCCGGTAGGGCTCGAACCTACGACCTGCCGCTTAGAAGGCGGCTGCTCTATCCAGCTGAGCTACGGAGTCGGGACCAGGCGGTTCCAGAAGCCACGGGCTCGTCCAAGGGTCAAGCGCACGGGGCGAAGAGTGTCGCGGCGTCACGGATCGAGCTGAGGATGTCCTGCGGCTATGTTCCGGCCGCACCTCGTGATCCGCCCGGCCGCGGGCCGGGGTTGCGCGACGCCACGGATCCGGTCAGGCCGGAGCGCGGTTCATGCCGGGGCACCGCGCCCCTGTCGGGAGACCGAGCTTGACCGCGCCGAGTCCGACAGCATCACCCCCCGAACGTCTCCGGCGCCGCCTCGCCGCCGGCCGGGGTAGCCTGAGCCGGCCGGGCGGCGACCTGCGGCGCCTGCCCACGGGCCTCGACCTCCGGAACGTGCGGCTCGTGGAGGGCGTGCGCGCCGCCTTCGCGTTCGGCGTCGTCATCCTCCTCAACATCTGGATCCAGTGGTCGCCGCTGCTGACGATGGCGCTCGCCGCCAACCTCGCCTGCTTCTGCGACAACGGCGGCCCGATGCGCGCGCGCCTGCGCGTCCTCACCGCCTTTTCGGTCCTCGGCGGCCTGCTCTGGGCCGGCCTCGGCCTGATCCAGCCCCTCGGCCTGCCGCTGGTCGTCCCGGTCGCCTGCGCGCTGATCTTCGCCTGCTCGTATGCGCGCGTCTGGAGTGTGCAGGCCCAGTCGGCCGGCAACGTGCTCGTGGTGGTGCTGTGCATCGCCCTCGACCGGCCGCTCAACGGCGAGCAGGCGGCCGTCACCGCGGTAATGTTCGCGGCCGGCGGCCTCTGGGCGACCTTCCTGGCCCTGGTCATCTGGCGGCTGCACCCGTACCGGCCGGCCCACCGGGCGGTGGCCGAGGTCTGGCACAATCTCGCCCGGCTCTGCGGCGACCTCGAGCGGCTCGTCGCCCTGCCCGAACCCGACACCGCTGCCTTCGACGGCCACGCCCGCGGCCATCGGCGCGGCGTGCGGGCGAGCATCGAGACCGCGCGGACCATGATCCTCGATCTCGCCCGTTCCCGCGAGCGGGTCTCGGACCGCACCGCCCAGGCCCTGCTGCGCCTGGAGAGCGCCGAGCAGATCTTCGCCGCGCTGATCGCGGTGGGCGAATTGATCGACAGCCGCCCCGACGCGCGCCGCCGGGCGCTCGCCAAGGTCTTCCTGCGGCGCCTGCGCCCCCTGCTGGTAACCATTGCCCGGGCGATTCGCGACGACGTCAACCTCGACTTCACCCGCCTGGAACACTCCATCGCCCGGGTGGCCGAGGGCCTGACGGAGGACCCGACCCTCGCCCGCCTCGCCGACAGGATCGTCGGGCGCGTGCGGATCGGCGCCAAGCTGTCGACGCCGGAGGGCTATCGCCCCGGCGGCACGGTCACGGAGGGCGGCCGCCTCGATCGCTGGACCCGCTATGTCGGGCCGCTGGCGCAGAACTTCACCCTGGCCTCGCCCAACCTGCGGCACGCCCTGCGGGCGAGCGCGGTCGCGGCGCCGGCGCTCGCCGCCACCCTGACCTACGCGGGCGCCTTCACGCACTGGCTGGTGATGACCGTGGTGCTCACCATGCAGCCCTTCTACGCGGCGACGTGGCAGCGGGCGCTGGAGCGGATCGGCGGCACGGTGCTGGGCGGCCTCGTGGGCGCCGTGCTCGCCTACTACGCCACGAGCCCGCTGGCGGAGGCCGGGCTGATCCTGGTGCTCAGCATCGTCGGCTTCGCGGCGCGCCAGATCTCCTACGGCTTCTTCGTCACCTGCCTGACGCCCCTCGTGGTGCTGCTCGTCGAATTGCTGGAGCCCGGCCACAGCTCCTGGGAGATCGTCGCCATGCGGGGCGGCTTCACGGTGCTGGGCGGCGTGATCGCGGTGGCGAGCTGCCTGGTGCTCTGGCCGATCTGGGAGCCCGACCAGGTCCGGCAGGAACTGCGCCGGGCGCTCAAGGCCCAGGCCGGCCTCGCCGAGGCGGTGCTCCGCGCGCCGCCCGGCGAGGGCCGCGAGACCGCGATCGCGGCGCAGAGCCGCGAGGCCGGCCTCGCCCTCAACGATCTGGAGGCGGCGCTCTCCCGCGCCCTGCAGCAGCCCCGGGCCGGCAGCCACCCGGAGGTGGAATCCGCCCTGGTGGCCGACGCGACCCTGCGCCGGATCAGCGCCCGGCTCATCGTCCTGCGGCACGCCCCGGAGGCGGCCGCCCCCGAGGCGGAGCCGTGGCGGGACTGGATCACCGCGACCCTCGCGGCCCTGGGCGCGGACAGGCCCGTGCCCGAGCGGCCGGCGCTGGATCGCGGGCAATCGCTCGTGCGCCTCGTCAGTCAGGTCGATCTTCTGGTCGGAACCCTGCGTCCCGGGGAGATCCGGGCCGCGACGATGGTCGATGGCGGGGCCCCGGAGACCGGGCGCGGGACCGACGCGCGCGCCGGCCGGCCCGTCCTGCCATCCTGACGGACGGGCCTGCCGGGCCCCGGGCGACGGCCGGTCCCGCGGCCTTCCCGCGGGACCGGTCCCCCGTCAGAACCGCGGCAGGGCGTTGGCCGGGCCGCCGGCATGCGGGCCGCTGTAGCGGTAGGCGGCCGCCCGCGCGGGACCGGCAGCATTCTGGTAAAGGACGGGCGCGTTGCCGACCCAGCCCGAATAGGCGGAGGCCGGGTACGGCGAGTGCTTCGAATCCAGGCCCTGCGCGAGGGCGGGCGTGGCGACCGCGGCGACCAGGGCGGCGGCAGCGAGCATGCGGACACTCATGGTGATCTCCTAGCGTCTTCGTATGACTTCAACGGGAAGTCATCCGGTCAACCGTGTCGAGTGAGGAAGATCGTCGTCGCGCTGTGCTGGGCGGCGGTCTTGATCGCTCCGGCTTTGCTTGGCCGAATGTGACCTCTCAACGGGGATACTCTGCCCCGGGTTCGCCCGCTGCCGTGCGCTGGCGCACGGGGAGACGCGGCGCAGGTTCAGGAGACCGGCCCGGGCACGGCCGGGGATGCGTCCCGCGCCGAAGCGTGGCACAGACCGCGGCCTGAAAGGGATGCAGACCATGCGGCTGATCGTCGGCCTCGGAAACCCGGGCGCGCGCTACGCGGGCAACCGGCACAATATCGGCTTCCTCGCCGTCGACGCGATCGCCCGCCAGCACCGGGCGAGCCCGTTCCGCCATCGCTTCCAGGGCGAGGCCGCCGAGGTGGTGCTCGGCACCGAGCGGGCGATCCTCCTGAAGCCCTCGACCTTCATGAACGAGTCCGGCCGCGCGGTCTCGGAGGCGCAGCGCTTCTACAAGATCCCGCTGGCCGACGTGATCGTGCTGCACGATGAGCTCGACCTCGCCCCCGCCAAGCTCCGGGTGAAGCTCGGCGGCGGCAATGCCGGCCATAACGGCCTGCGCTCGATCACCGCGCAATGCGGCAACGACTACCGCCGGGTGCGGCTCGGCATCGGCCATCCCGGCGACAAGGCGCTGGTCCATGCCTACGTGCTCAACGATTTCGGCAAGGCCGAGCTGCCCTGGGTCGAGGATCTCTGCCGGGCGGTGGCCGACCACGCCGCCCTGCTGGCCGCGGGCGAGGACGCGAGTTTCCAGAACAAGGTCCACCTCGCCATGGCTGGCCGCGGCTGGGACGACGTGAAGACGCTGGGCGCCAGAAATTGACACGCCCCCACGGGGACGGGATATCGGGGCGGGCGAGAGGGTCCGATGAAGGCGGTGCGCGCCGCGCCCGGCCGTCGGCGGTTCGATTGCCTCCCGGCAGCCGCGGCCCGGCGCGTCGGTGCCGCGCGTGCTCGAGCGAGGACAGGGCGTGCGGCGTGTTCGCGGGCCCGATTCTCATCAACCCATTCCGCGCGTCGCCCGACGACGCGCTGCGACGGAACTGACCCATGGGCTTCAAATGCGGCATCGTCGGCCTGCCGAACGTCGGCAAGTCGACCCTCTTCAACGCGCTGACGCAGACGGCGGCCGCCCAGGCGGCCAACTACCCGTTCTGCACCATCGAGCCGAATGTCGGCGAGGTGGCGGTGCCCGATCCGCGGCTGAATGACCTCGCCCGGATCGCCTCCTCGAAGGAGATCATCCCGACGCGGCTGACCTTCGTGGACATCGCCGGCCTCGTGCGCGGCGCCTCCAAGGGCGAGGGCCTCGGCAACCAGTTCCTGGCCAATATCCGCGAGGTCGACGCCATCGCCCACGTGGTCCGCTGCTTCACGGACGGCGACGTCACCCACGTCGAGGGCAAGGTCGATCCGGCCGCCGACATCGAGACGATCGAGACCGAGCTGATGCTCGCCGACCTCGACAGCCTGGAGCGCCGCGCCCAGGCGCTGGAGAAGAAGGCCAAGGGCGCCGACAAGGAGGCCAAGGAGACCCTCGACCTCGTCAACCGGGCGCTCCCGCTCCTGCGCGACGGCAAGCCCGCCCGCCTCGTGGAGCGCAAGCCCGACGAGGAGAAGCTGTTCCAGTCGCTCGGCCTGATGACGGCCAAGCCCGTCCTCTACGTCTGCAACGTCGACGAGGGCGACGCCGACAAGGGCAACGCCTACTCGGACGCGGTCGTCGCCCGCGCCAAGGAAGAGGGCGCCGTGGCGGTGGTGGTCTCGGCCAAGATCGAGAGCGAGATCGCCGTCATGCCTGAGGCCGATCAGGCGGAGTTCCTGGAGGCGGTGGGGCTCGCCGAGCCGGGCCTGAACCGGGTGATCCGCGCCGGCTACGATCTCCTGGGCCTCGTGACCTACTTCACGGTCGGCCCCAAGGAGGCCCGCGCCTGGACGATCACCAAGGGCACCCGCGCCCCCGGGGCGGCCGGAGTGATCCACTCGGATTTCGAGAAGGGCTTCATCCGGGCCGAGACCATCGCGTTCAAGGACTACACGACGCTCAACGGCGAGGCCGGGGCCCGGGACGCCGGCAAGCTCCGGCTGGAGGGCAAGGAGTACGTGGTGCAGGACGGCGACGTGCTGCACTTCCGCTTCGCCAACTGAGGTCGGGCACCCCTGTCATCGCGAGCGCAGCGAAGCGACCCAGGACGGCGCGACCCCGGTGACCATGGCGCCGCTGGATTGCTTCGCTCCGTTCGCAAAGACGGGCTATCCCGATCCCCTGCCCCGCTGACCAACGAGACGAGCCCGCCATGCCCGATCCCGCGCTCGAGGATTTTTCCGTCGGCGACGTGATCGTCGGGGAGCCGCTGACGGTGACCCGCGACGACATCGTCGGCTTCGCGAAGGATTTCGACTTCCAGCCCTTCCATCTCGACGAGTCGGCGGCGGAGACGACCTTCGCGGGCCGGCTGATCGGATCCGGCTGGCACACGGCGGCCCTGGGCATGCGGCTGCTCCAGCAGGGGCCGTTCAAGGGCGGCTCGTCGCTCGGCGCGCCGGGCATCGACGAATTGCGCTGGCTCGCGCCGGTCCTGCCGGGGGACGCCCTGACGCTGACCTTCCGGGTCGCGGGCCTGCGCGATTCGGCCTCGAAGCCGGGCCTCGGCTTCCTGACCGCCGAGGTCGCCCTCGGCAACCAGCGGGCTGAGACGGTGCTGACCCAGCGCTTCACCTTCATGCTGGCCCGCCGCGGCACCGATCCCCTGCCCCCGCGGCCGGTGGAGACCGGCGTGCCGGGGCCGGTCACCGAGCCGGAGGATGCCGAGATCCTGCCGTTCCTGCGGGATGCCGAGATCGGCGCCGTGCGCGAGCTGGGCGCCTACCCCTTCACCGCCGAGGGGATCATCGCGTTCGCGCAGGCCTACGACCCGCAGGCCTTCCACCTCGACCCCGAAGCGGCCAAGCGCAGCCATTTCGGCGGCCTCTGCGCCTCCGGCTGGCACACGGCCGCCGCCTACATGAACCGCATGCTCACCACCCGCGCCCGCGACGCCGCCTACACGGCCGCGCGCGGACCCGTGCCCGAGGCGGGCCCCTCCCCCGGCTTCAAGGCCTTACGCTGGCTCAAGCCCGTCTACGCGGGCGACACGGTGCGGTTCAGCGCCAGGCTCACCGACAAGCGCGCCTCGGCCTCGCGGCCGGGCTGGGGGCTGGCGTTTGCCCGCAACACCGGGGTCAACCAGCGCGGCGAGCCGGTCTTCGCCTTCGACAGTGCGGTCTTCCACCGCTGGGAGCCCTGAGCGCACCGGGCCCGGTGCCGCGCGTTGTCGCCAGGGATACGGACGGGATCAGGCAGGCATGTACCAGAAGAAGCTCGGCAACACGGGGCTGTTCGTCTCCGAACTCTGCCTCGGCACCATGACCTTCGGGGGCGGGGCCGGGATGTGGCGCCAGATCGGCGCCCTCGATCAGGCCGAGGCCGGGCGCCTCGTCGGGCGGGCGCTCGAGGCCGGGATCAACTTCATCGACACCGCCGACGTCTATGCCGAGGGGCTCTCGGAGCAGATCACCGGCCAGGCCCTGCGCGACCTCAAGGTCCCGCGCGACAGCGTCGTCGTCGCCACCAAGGGCTACGGTCCGACCGGCCCGGGCGCCAACGCCAAGGGTGCCTCGCGCCTGCACCTGATCGACGCCTGCAAGGCGAGCCTGAAGCGGCTCCAGCTCGACCATATCGACCTCTACCAGATCCACGGCTTCGACCCGGCGACGCCGATCGAGGAGCAGGTGCGGGCGCTGGACATCCTCGTGCAGCACGGCCACGTCCGCTACGTCGGCGTCTCGAACTGGGCGGCGTGGCAGATCATGAAGGCGCTGGGGATCAGCGCGCGGGCCGGGCTCGCCCGCTTCGAGACCCTGCAGGCCTACTATTCCATCGCCGGCCGCGACCTGGAGCGGGAGATCGTCCCGATGCTGCGCTCGGAGGGGCTCGGCCTCCTGGTCTGGAGCCCGCTGGCCGGCGGCCTGCTCAGCGGCAAGTATTCCGGCGGCTCCGGCGAGGGCCGGCGCGCGAGCTTCGATTTCCCGCCGGTCGACCGTCCCCGGGCCGAGGCCTGCATCGACGCCATGCGCGTCGTCGCGGAGGCGCGCGGCGTGTCGGTGGCCCAGGTGGCCCTCGCGTGGCTCCTGCACCGCAAGGCGGTGACCACCGTCATCGTCGGGGCCAAGCGCCTCGATCAGCTGGAGGATAACATCGCGGCGACGGAACTCAGCCTCACCGGCGCGGAACTCGACGCCCTCGACGCGGTGAGCGCGCTCCCGGCTGAGTATCCGGGCTGGATGTTCGAGCGCCAGGGCGTCCGGGCGCAGCAACTCGCGGAATCGGGCCGGCCCGGCGTGCGCTGAGGCGGCCGGATCGCGCGGCCCCCTCCGATCCACCCCTCATCCTGAGGTGCCCGCGCCAGCGGGCCTCGAAGGCGGCCTCCAGGGATCGCGCGGCTGGCTGGAGCCCTCCTTCGAGGCCTCCGCTGCGCTCCGGCACCTCAGGATGAGGGTGCGGGTCGGAGGGGCGGAACAGCGCCGAACCGGACCCTCACGCCGCGTTCCGGCGCTCCGGGTAGAGGCCGTACAGGCCCTCGCGGCTCGCGTCGCAGACGCCGCGCTCGGTGATGATCCCGGTCATCAGCCGGGCCGGCGTCACGTCGAAGGCCGGGTTGGCCACGGGGCTGCCGGGGGAGACGACCTCGATCGTGGCGAAGCCGCCATCGGCGAGCCGCCCGGTCATGTGGGTGACCTCGCGCCCGTCGCGCTCCTCGATCGGGATCTCCCTGACGCCGTCGTCGAGCGTCCAGTCGATCGTCGAGAACGGCAGCGCCGCGTAGAACGGCACGCCGGTATCGCGGGCGGCGAGCGCCTTCAGGTAGGTGCCGATCTTGTTGCAGACGTCGCCCGACGCCGTGGTCCGGTCCGAGCCGACGATGCAGAGATCGACCTGGCCGTGCTGCATCAGGTGGCCGCCGGCATTGTCGGCGATCACCGTGTGGGGCACGCCGTGGCCGTTCAGCTCGAAGGCGGTCAGCGCCGCGCCCTGGCTGCGCGGCCGGGTCTCGTCGACCAGCACGTGCACCGGCACGCCCCGCTCATGGGCGGCGTAGATCGGCGCCAGCGCCGTGCCCCAATCCACCGTGGCGAGCCAGCCGGCGTTGCAATGGGTCAGCACCGTGATCGGCCTGTCGCCGCCCCTGGCCGTGTGCAGGTCGGCGATGATCTGGCCGCCATGGGCGCCGATCGAGCGGCAGCTCGCCACGTCCTCCTCGGCGATGCGGCCGGCTTCCGCGAAGGCACGGGCGAAGCGCTCGTCCGGCGCGACCGGTCGCAGGTTGGTAGAGACTCGGTCCAGCGCCCAGCGCAGGTTGATCGCGGTCGGACGCGTCGCCGCGAGCGTCGCCACTGCGCGGTCGATCCCGTCGTGGGAGGCATCTGCCCGCATGGCCAGCGCCAGCCCGTAGGCCGCCGTGACGCCGATCAGGGGCGCGCCCCGCACGATCATCGTGCGGATCGCCACCACGGCGTCCTCCAGCGTGGCGAGGCGCTTCAGCTCGAACGCGAAGGGCAGGCGGGTCTGGTCGATCACCTGGACGCTGACGCCGTCCGGGTCCGGGAAGATCGTGCGGTAGGGCTGGCCGTCGATATTCATGGCCGCTCCTGTGCCACAGCGGGACGGCTTTTGCATCCTCCCGGGCAGGATCGCGTGGGCCTGGAAATGCCGGCCGGTCAGGCTTCCTCAACCTTAGCGGCTCGTTAAGGCGGTCATGCCTAGCCTCGGGGGTAAGTTCCCGTTTCGCGTCCGGTCCCGCATGCGCTCGCTTCGCCGTCCCGCATCGCCCTACGAAACTTTCGTCGACAGCGTTCGTCCCTTCCTGGGCAAGCGCCTGACGGAACTCGGCGGTTTCGTGTTGTTCACCGGCGCGGTCGCGCTGACCGTGGCGCTGGCCACGTGGTCGATCGACGATCCGAGCCTCAACCACGCCACCAACCATGCCGCCCATAACGTGCTCGGCCAGCCGGGCGCCGTGGTGGCCGATCTCGCCATGCAGATCCTCGGCCTCGGTTCGCTGGCCTTCGTCCTGCCGCCGGCCCTCTGGGGCGTGCGGCTGATGCGGGAGCGCAATCTCCCCGAGGGCGGGCTGCGCATCGCGCTCTGGATCATCGGCTTCTGCGCCGCCAGTGCGGTGGCGAGCGCGCTCCCACCGACGACCCGCTGGCCGCTGCCCACCGGCCTCGGCGGCGTGGCCGGTGACGGCCTGCTCTCGATGGCGCGGGTGATCGTCGGGGCGGTTTCCTCGGCAGCGGCCCACCTCGTCGGCTTCGGCTACGCCGCGGTGGCGATCCTCAGCCTGACCGGCGCCTGCCGGTTCGGCGCCGTCGAGGAGGAATCCCTGCACGACGATCCCTATCCGGTCCGGCGTGCGCCGGCGCGGAGCCGGGATTCGGGCCGCGACGAGCGCGAGGATTCCGACGAGCCGAGCCTCGGCCTCGTCAGTGTCGGCGCCCTGGCGCAGGGGCTGATGGGCCTCCGCCTCGCTGCGGCCGACCGGATCGCGACGTGGCGCGCGGGCCGGGCCGAACCGATCGACGGCGCGTCGCCGGCCCTGGCGGCCCGGCGTGCCTTCACGGATGCGGACCTTCCCTGGGCCGACCATCTGCCCGAGGGGCGGCAGCCGGGGGTGAGCCGGCGCGAGCCTGTCTTCGACGCGTCCGAGGACGTCCTTCCGGCCACGAGCGCCCGACGCATCGCGCCGCCGCAGGCCGATGTGGAGGACGAGCTGGAGGCGTTCGAGGCACCCCAACGCCCGGTTCCGCCGCGGTCCGAACCGACCGCGTCCCGGGTCGCCCCGCCGGCCGCCGCGCCCGTGCCGGCCCGCCGCGCGCCCGCGCCGCCCGTCCGTCCGGAGGATTACGCCCTGCCCGCCCTCGACCTGCTGGCGGCCCCCCGCGGCCCGTCCCAGGCGAGCCTGATCTCGGCGGACGCCCTGGAGCAGAACGCCACGCTCCTCGAGGCGACGCTCGGCGATTTCGGCGTGCGCGGCGACATCCTGGCGGTGCGGCCGGGCCCGGTCGTGACCCTCTACGAGCTCGAGCCCGCCCCCGGCACCAAGTCCAGCCGCGTGATCGCGCTCGCCGACGACATCGCCCGGTCGATGTCGGCGGTCTCGGCCCGCGTCGCCGTCGTGCCCGGCCGGAACGCCATCGGCATCGAGCTGCCGAACGCCAAGCGCGAGACGGTGTATCTGCGCGAGCTCCTGGCTTCCACGGATTTCGCCGAGAGCAAGCACAAGCTGGCTTTGTGCCTCGGCAAGAACATCGGCGGCGAGCCGATCATCGCCGACCTCGCGCGCATGCCGCACCTGCTGGTCGCCGGTACCACCGGCTCGGGCAAGTCGGTGGCGATCAACACGATGATCCTGTCGCTGCTCTACCGGCTGAAGCCGGAGGAGTGCCGCCTGATCATGGTCGACCCCAAGATGCTGGAGCTGTCCGTGTACGACGGCATCCCGCACCTGCTCTCCCCCGTCGTCACCGACCCGAAGAAGGCGGTGATCGCCCTCAAATGGGCCGTGCGCGAGATGGAGGAGCGCTACAAGAAGATGGCCAAGATCGCCGTCCGGAACATCGACGGCTACAACGCCCGCATCAACGAGGCCCCCGAGAACGGCGAGACCATCACCCGCACCGTCCAGACCGGCTTCGACCGCCACACCGGCGAGGCGGTGTACGAGGACGAGGCGATGGACCTGGCGCCGCTGCCCTACATCGTGATCGTGGTCGATGAGATGGCCGACCTGATGATGGTGGCCGGCAAGGACATCGAGGGGGCGATCCAGCGTCTGGCGCAGATGGCGCGGGCGGCGGGCATCCACCTGATCATGGCGACCCAGCGGCCGTCGGTGGACGTGATCACCGGCACGATCAAGGCGAACTTCCCGACCCGGATCAGCTTCCAGGTGACGAGCAAGATCGATAGCCGCACGATCCTGGGCGAGATGGGCGCCGAGCAGCTTCTGGGTCAGGGCGACATGCTGTTCATGGCCGGCGGCGGGCGCACGACGCGCGTGCACGGGCCGTTCTGCTCGGACAGCGAGGTCGAGACCGTGGTCGCCCACCTCAAGCGCCAGGGCCGCCCAAGCTACCTCGACGCCGTCACCGCCGACGA